>NZ_JAQFBD010000001.1:0-1354575 GCF_027691175.1 Streptococcus halitosis | reverse complement strand
CAAACGAAGAAGAATAAAGCTGACGGAACGATCCAATTTGACGCGATCTCCTACGCAGCAGAAGGAACTCATACCTATACCGTTCGTGAAGTAGCCGGAACAGATACAGACATTGACTATGATTCCATGAACGCAGAAGTGACTGTTAACGTCACTAAGAACGCGACAACAGGTGTCTTGACAGCCAATGTTGTTATGCCAGCTGATAGCGAATTTAACAACTATGCGGTAGCACCAGTCACAGCGCAGTTCAATTTTACTAAGAAGCTTGAAGGTCGTGAATTGAAGGCTGGTGAGTTTAGTTTTGTTCTGAAGGACGAAAAAGGAAATGTGATTGAAACTGTAACCAACGATGTAACTGGTAAGATTCAATTTTCAGCTCTTACATTCAAACGTGGCGAGGAAGGAATTTATATCTACCATGTAGAAGAAGTGAAAGGTACGGAAGCTGGTATTGAGTACGATCGCATGATTGCTACTGTTGGTATTAAAGTGAAGAAGGATGGTAGAGTGTTGACTGTAACTACTCAGTTGCCAGCCGATACCGAGTTTAATAACAAGGTAACACCACCGACACCACCGACACCACCGACACCATCAACACCACCGACACCATCAACATCAGAAAAATCTAAGGGTCGTGAGTTGCCCAACACTGGTGAACAATCTAAATCTGAAGTTGTCACTCTTGGTGCTGCACTTGGTCTGGTAGGTCTAGGTTTGATTGCAAAACGCAAAAAGGAAGATGAAGCTTAATATTTCGTTTTCTAAAATGAATCAAGATTTGGCTTATAATATCTAAATTAAAGATATTCTAAAAGTGCTAATACATTTATTAAATAAATCATGAACTCATCAACTCAGTTTGGTGAGTTTTTTTCTAGTTTGACAGTCTATTGAAATAAGATTATAATCAAGCTGTAACAGTTCTAAGGAGGTTTGGATGCATTTTAGATTGGAAAATAAGGAGTCGCATAAAGCGCAAGAAATAGGGGATTTGATTCGTGCTTATAATCGTTCCAAAAGAGAAGAGGCTGAAAGCGAGCCCCTGAACCTTTATGTTGAAGACGAAAAGGGTAATCTCATGGCAGGATTAGTAGCTGAGACTTTCGGAAACTGGTTGGAAATCGAATATTTGTTTGTGAAAGAGGAATTACGAGGACAAGGAATCGGTTCAAAACTATTGGAGCAAGCTGAAAATGAATCTAAGAAACGAAACTGTCAGTTTGCTTTCGTGAATACTTACCAGTTTCAAGCACCAGATTTTTATCTAAGCCATGGCTACAAGGAAGTCTTTACCTTGCAAAACTATCCCTATACAGGACAAAGATACTATTACCAAAAGGATTTGTAAGATGAATATGAAAGTATAAAGCAAAGAGGGATTTTTCACATCATTATGGAGGTGGGCAAATGGACATAATATTGGATATGGGCAACGTCTTATTAGAATGGAACAAGGATAAGATTTTACAAGGCGTTTCGGATACGAAGAAAGATTATCTGATGTTAGATAAGACTATCTTTCAGTCGGAGCTTTGGGAAAGATTAGATCTTGGTACCATGACGAGACAAGAATTAGTGCTTAAAGTTGTGTCCATGATTGGAAGTACCTATCAAAAGAAGGTCGAAGAAGTTATCTGGAATTGGCCTAGCTACATTGATATCTATACGGAAGTCTTTCCTGTCTTGTTAGAACTAAAGAAAAAGGGGCATCGCATCTTTGTCTTGTCCAATACCTCAAAGGTATTTTATGATTTGCTGAAAGAGCAACTGTCTCCCTTAAAAGAACTTTTAGATGGCTTTGTCCTATCCTGTGATATAAAAGCTATAAAGCCTGATTTGGCAATGTTTAAGGAGATTCTTGACAAATACCAGTTAGATCCCGCAAATTGTATCTTTCTAGACGATATTGAGGACAATACAAGCGCAGCCCAGAAATTGGGAATCAGGGCCTATCAGGTCAAGAAAAGAAGTGATGTCGTCGATATTTTGAAATCCTATATTTAAATTCTAAACTCTCTATTTTCTGTGGTAGAGAGTTTTTTGTTAATAAAATCTTACAAAATGACATTTATATATTGCATTAAGTTAGATATATGGTATAATGTTTTTAAAAGAAGCGCAACTTTTTAAAAATGTGAAGGAGGACGCTAGTGGCTAAAAATTTAAAATTAAAATTAGCTCGGGTGGAGCTTGACTTAACACAAGGGGATTTGGCAGAGGCTGTAGGTGTTACTAGGCAGACTATAGGCTTGATTGAAGCTGGAAAATACAATCCGAGTCTCTCGCTTTGCCAGTCCATTTGCAGACGCTTAGGAAAAACATTAGACCAACTATTTTGGGAGGAAGAAGATGAAAAATAGAAAAAAACTTGTGATCAAAGATGAACGTACGGAAAAATTGGATGGAAAGATTTCAGGAGAAATTCTTTTGGGAATGTGCCTATTTTTAGCACTGGAAATTTTTGCCAAACTTTATATCTTCAATTTAACGCTTCTGTCCTATTTACCAGAATTACTTTTATTGATTGGAGTCGGTTTGTATGCCATTATTCGCCGCATGTATGTTGGAATTGACATTAGAGATATTGTTGAGAATACTGGAAAAGAAAGAATTTTATCTGCTTTGGGATTTTCTATAGTGATTTTATTGATTGATATCGTAGGCAATCGCGAGGAACTGGTCAGTCTATTGACTTGGAAGTACTCCCTAAAAGTGGTTCTAGCAGTTATCATCTATCTCGTTGGGAGTTATTCTATGGATAGAGTTATCCTATACTTGAATCGCAGAAATCAGCAAGTTTGGGAGGAAGAAGATGAAAAATAGATTTTTTTATTATCAATTACTAGACGAAAGAGAAGAACAACTGATTAACAAAGCTGGGACAGAGTCTTTTTATATGTTTATCGGGCTCATTCTGCTAAGTTATTTGGTGGCTGTATTAGCACCTGCTCTTTTTAATCCTAATATTCTTCTGGTTACCCTTCTTTTAGGAATTTTCTTCTTTTTCAATCGTGCACGACAACTTGGAGTGACCTACTATAGTCGTTTTCATTTTACGATTGGGGGGTGTTTGCTGGTAACTCTCGCTATTACGACTCTCTTGATGTTGCAGAATTATCAATTCAATATCGAAATTTATCAGCACAATCCTCTGAACTTTAAATACTTATCTGCTTGGGCCATTACTTATCTGATTTACCTTCCTTGGGTTTTTATCGGTAATCTAGGCCTTAAAAGTTATGGCGAATGGGCTCAAAAAAAGTTTGAGCAAGATATGGATGAACTGGAGACTGGAGAATAGCTTGTTATCTTTTTATCAATCTCAGTAAAATGTGTTATAATAGTACTAATTTATCGGATGGTGTGAAAGTGGTAGAATACGTTCATACCTTTGTAAAAAAGGAAGAAGGAAAACAGATGTATCCAGATGATAGTTTGACATTGCACACGGACTTGTACCAAATCAATATGATGCAAGTTTACTTTGACCAAGGGATTCACAATAAAAAGGCGGTCTTTGAGGTTTACTTCCGCCAGCAACCGTTTAACAACGGTTATGCAGTTTTTGCTGGTTTGGAAAGAATTGTACATTATCTTGAAGACTTATGCTTTTCAGATAGCGATATTGCTTATTTGGAGTCGCTTGGTTATCATGGGGCGTTCTTAGACTACCTCCGCAATCTCAAGTTGGAGTTGACAGTCCGTTCTGCTCAGGAAGGGGACTTGGTCTTTGCCAATGAACCGATTGTACAGGTGGAAGGGCCTCTAGCCCAATGTCAATTGGTCGAAACGGCTCTCTTAAACATCGTTAACTTTCAAACCTTGATAGCGACTAAGGCAGCACGTATTCGTTCGGTCATTGAGGATGAACCCTTAATGGAGTTCGGGACACGTCGTGCGCAAGAAATGGATGCAGCTATCTGGGGAACACGAGCAGCGGTGATTGGTGGAGCCAACGGAACTAGCAATGTGCGAGCAGGGAAACTCTTTGGTATTCCAGTATTGGGGACTCATGCCCATGCCTTGGTACAGGTTTATGGAAACGACTATGAAGCCTTCAAGGCTTATGCGTCAACCCATCGTGACTGTGTATTTTTAGTAGATACCTATGATACGCTTCGCATCGGTGTGCCAGCTGCTATTCAGGTGGCGCGTGAACTGGGTGATCAGATTAACTTTATGGGTGTGCGGATTGACTCTGGGGATATTGCCTACATTTCCAAGAAAGTTCGTCAGCAACTAGACGAGGCTGGCTTTACAGAGGCTAAGATTTATGCTTCAAATGACCTAGATGAAAATACTATCCTCAACCTCAAGATGCAAAAGGCTAAGATTGATGTCTGGGGTGTGGGAACCAAGCTGATTACTGCCTATGACCAGCCTGCTCTTGGTGCAGTTTATAAGATTGTTGCGATCGAAGATGAGAATGGCCAGATGCGCAATACTATCAAACTGTCTAATAATGCTGAAAAAGTGTCTACGCCAGGTAAGAAGCAGGTATGGCGCATTACCAGTCGTGAAAAAGGCAAGTCAGAAGGTGACTACATTACTTATGATGGTGTGGATGTGAGTGACATGACTGAAATCAAGATGTTCCATCCGACCTATACCTATATCAAAAAAACCGTTCGTAATTTTGACGCCGTTCCTCTCTTGGTGGATATTTTCAAAGCAGGAACATTAGTTTACAACCTGCCTAGTTTGACTGAGATTCAAGATTATGCCCGTAAGGAATTTGACAAGCTTTGGGATGAGTATAAACGGGTTCTCAATCCGCAACATTACCCGGTAGACTTGGCGCGTGATATTTGGCAGGACAAAATGGACTTGATTGACAAGATGCGCAAAGAAGCCCTTGGTGAAGGAGAAGAAGAATGAGTTTGCAAGAGACCATTATCCAAGAACTAGGTGTCAAACCAGTGATTGACGCTCAGGAAGAAATCCGTCGCTCTGTCAATTTTTTAAAGAAATACTTAAAAAAACATCCCTTTCTTAAAAGCTTTGTGTTGGGAATTTCTGGAGGACAAGACTCAACCTTAGCAGGGCGCTTGGCGCAATTAGCTATGGAAGAAATGCGAGCAGAGACAGGAGATGACAGCTACCAATTTATCGCTGTCCGCCTGCCCTATGGCGTGCAAGCAGATGAGGCAGATGCTCAAAAAGCCCTTGCTTTCATCCAGCCAGATGTCAGTTTTGTTGTGAATATCAAGGAATCAGCTGATGCCATGACAGCTGCAGTCGAAGCGACAGGAAGTCCTGTTTCAGACTTTAACAAGGGAAATATCAAGGCGCGTAGTCGTATGATTGCCCAATATGCCCTTGCGGGTGCCCATAGTGGAGCTGTCATTGGAACAGACCATGCTGCGGAAAATATCACAGGCTTTTTTACCAAGTTTGGTGACGGTGGTGCAGATATTCTCCCTCTTTACCGCCTCAATAAACGCCAAGGAAAACAACTCTTGAAGGAACTTGGTGCAGACCCAGCCCTTTATGAAAAAATCCCAACAGCAGATTTGGAAGAAGAAAAACCAGGTATTGCAGACGAAGTAGCTTTGGGAGTCACTTATGAAGAGATTGATGACTACCTAGAAGGAAAAACAATCAGCCCAGAAGCCCAAGCGACTATCGAAAACTGGTGGCACAAAGGCCAACACAAACGCCACCTACCAATCACCGTATTTGATGACTTTTGGGAGTAAAAAGGTCCGGGGGACCTTTTTAGCTTCTTGCCTTGAAACTCGAGAGCAAGAATAACCTCCAGTGGAGGTTTTTACCCTGAGCCTAGAAATGAGAAAGCGAAGAAGGTCCGAGGGACCTTTTTAGCTTGAGCCTTAAGCTTAGAAAGCGAGGTAACATTATGAAAGCAATCGGTACGCAAATATTACAGACAGAACGTTTGATTTTGAGAAGATTTGTGGAGAGTGATGCGGAAGCCATGTTTCAAAATTGGGCTTCATCTGCTGAGAATCTGACCTATGTCACCTGGGATCCTCATCCTGATGTTGAGGTGACTCGGAACTCGATTCGAAATTGGGTTGCCTCCTATGCAAATCCCAACTATTACAAATGGGCCATTTGTCTCAAAGAAAACCCGGAGCAAGTGATAGGAGATATCAGTATCATTGAAATGCACGAGGGAGATTTAAGTTGTGAAATTGGCTATGTGCTAGGCAAGGAATACTGGGGCCGTGGTATGATGACAGAGGCCTTAAAAGCTGTGTTAGACTTTTGTTTTACTCAAGCAGGTTTTCAAAAAGTCAGAGCTCGTTACGCCAGTCTCAACCCAGCTTCAGGCCGTGTTATGGAAAAAGCGGGAATGTCTTATCTAAAAACCATTGCCAATGGTGTGGAGAGAAAAGACTACGTTGCGGACCTTATTTATTACCAGATAAGCAGGGAAGATAGGTGATTTTCTTTTCTGTTTCTATCAAAGTCAGACCTTGTCTGGCTTTTTTTGTGCCAGATTTCTGAATAAACTGATTAAATTCCTATTTTTCCCTATCATTGTCCCTGTTTTTTCTTAGAGTTGGGAATTATAATAGACTTATCAAAAGAAAGAAGGGTGAAAAGATATGGACAATGTAATCTTTTTTATTAGTGTTTTTCTTGCTGGAATTCTTTCCTTCTTTTCTCCTTGTATTTTACCCTTGTTGCCAGTCTATGCAGGAGTCTTATTGGATGATAAGAATGATGCTCAGGCTTCTAGCGGAAAATTTTCAATCTCAGTTGTAAGTTTATTGCGAACTCTGGCCTTTATAGCGGGGATTTCCTTTGTTTTTATCTTACTGGGTTATGGAGCTGGTTTTTTAGGCAATTTGCTGTATGCTTCTTGGTTTCAGTATGTGACGGGTGCGATTATCATTCTCTTGGGCTTGCACCAGATGGAAGTTTTACATTTGCAGGGACTTTACAAGGAAAGAAGGCTACAATTAAAGAGACAAGGGCAAAAGGGTAACGGCTATAGTCAGGCATTTTTACTGGGGTTAACCTTTAGTTTTGCTTGGACGCCATGTGTGGGGCCGGTTCTGGGGTCTGTTTTGGCCTTGGCGGCTTCAGGTGGTTCAGGAGCTTGGCAGGGTGCTGGTCTCATGTTGATTTACACGCTGGGTTTGGCGCTACCATTTTTGGTTCTAGCTCTTGCTTCCAGCTATGTTTTGAAACATTTCCGAAAACTCCATCCTTATCTCGGAACCTTCAAAAAAGTGGGTGGTTTTCTCATTATCGTGATGGGAATCTTGGTGCTTTTGGGAAATGCTTCCATTTTGACTACATTATTTGAATAGAGAGGAAAAAGAAATGAAAAAATGGCAAACATGTCTCCTTGGAGTAGGCTCAATTTGTTGCTTGGTAGCCTGTTCGGCTAAAAACATGTCAGACGAGTCTACTATGAAGGAGCAATCCAAAACAGAACAAGTTAGTTCGAAAACTGCGACTAAAGGTCAGGAAGTCGCTGATTTTGAACTGACAGGTGTAGATGGCAAGACCTATCGTTTGTCTGATTACAAGGGCAAGAAAGTCTATCTCAAATTTTGGGCTTCTTGGTGTTCCATCTGTCTAGCCAGCCTTCCAGATACGGATGAAATTGCTAAAGAAGCTGGTGATGACTATGTGGTCTTGACAGTGGTGTCTCCTGGACACAAGGGAGAACAAGCAGAAGCGGACTTTAAGAACTGGTACAAGGGCTTAGATTATAAAAATTTTCCAGTTCTAATTGATCCATCAGGCAAACTTTTGGGAAGTTATGGTGTCCGTTCTTACCCGACTCAAGCCTTTATAGACAAGGAAGGCAAGCTGGTCAAAACGCAACCAGGTTTTATGGATAAGGATATGATTTTAAAGACATTGAACGAAATGGGGTAGGGAAAAGGTCATGAATGATAAAGTAAAACTTTTTGTCTTGGCAGGGGTCATTCTCCTAGCCATAACCGGTTTCTATTTTCTATTGATGCGAAATGCAGGGCAGACAGATAGCTCGCAAATTGAGAAAGCATCAGTTAGCCAAGGAGGAAAAACAGTGAAAAAAACAGAAGTGAGCAAAGACGCGGACTTGCACGAAATTTATCTAGCTGGAGGTTGTTTCTGGGGAGTGGAGGAATACTTCTCACGCGTACATGGAGTGACAGATGCCGTTTCAGGCTATGCAAATGGTAGAGGAGAAACAACCAAGTACGAATTGATTAACCAAACAGGACATGCGGAGACTGTCCATGTCACCTATGATGCCAATCAAATTTCCCTCAAGGAAATTCTGCTTCATTACTTCCGCATTATCAATCCAACAAGCAAAAATAAACAAGGAAATGATGTGGGGACCCAGTACCGTACCGGTGTTTATTACACAGATGACAAGGATTTAGAGGTGATTAACCAAGTCTTTGATGAGGTGGCTAAGAAATACGACCAACCTCTGGCAGTTGAAAAGGAAAACTTGAAGAATTTTGTGGTGGCGGAGGACTATCACCAAGACTACCTCAAGAAAAATCCAAATGGCTACTGCCATATCAATGTCAATCAGGCTGCCTATCCCGTCATCGATGCCAGCAAATATCCTAAACCAAGCGATGAAGAATTGAAAAAGACCTTGTCACCTGAGGAGTATGCTGTCACCCAGAAAAATCAAACAGAACGAGCTTTTTCAAACCGTTACTGGGATAAATTCGAATCTGGTATCTATGTGGATGTTGTCACTGGCGAACCCCTCTTTTCATCAAAGGACAAGTTTGAGTCTGGTTGTGGCTGGCCTAGTTTCACCCAACCCATCAGCCCAGATGTTGCCACCTACAAAGAAGATAAGTCTTACAATATGACGCGCATGGAAGTGAGAAGTCGAGTTGGAGATTCTCACCTTGGCCATGTCTTTACGGATGGACCAGAGGACAAGGGGGGGTTACGCTACTGTATCAATAGTCTCTCTATCCGATTTATTCCCAAAGACCAAATGGAAGAAAAAGGCTATGCCTATTTACTAGATTATGTTGATTAAGAAGTCTTTCCTAAGCAGTTAGAGGAGAATTTTGCTATACTGATACTAGTAAGTGGTAAAGGAGCAGAGCATGACCTACACAATCTTAATCGTAGAAGATGAGTATCTGGTAAGACAAGGTTTGAGCAAGCTGGTCAATGTAGCAGCCTACGATATGGAAATCATCGGTCAGGCTGAAAATGGAAGACAGGCTTGGGACTTGATTCAAAAGCAGGTGCCAGATATCATTTTAACCGATATTAACATGCCTCAGCTGAATGGCATCCAGTTGGCTAGTCTGGTACGAGAAACCTATCCTCAGGTTCACCTAGTTTTTTTGACAGGTTACGATGATTTTGAGTATGCCTTGTCTGCTGTCAAACTCGGTGTGGATGACTACTTGCTCAAGCCCTTTTCGCGTCAGGATATTGAGGAAATGTTGGGGAAAATCAAGCAAAAACTAGACAAGGAAGAAAAGGAAGAGCAGTTACAAGATTTATTAACTGATAAGTTTGAGGGAAACCTGGCCCAGAAAATCCAGTCCCATCTGGCTGACAGTCAATTTAGTTTAAAGAGCTTGGCCAGTGATTTGGGCTTTAGCCCAACTTATTTGAGTTCCTTGATTAAGAAAGAGTTGGGTTTGCCTTTTCAGGATTACCTGGTGAGGGAGCGTGTCAAACAAGCTAAGCTCTTACTTCTGACCACGGATTTAAAGATTTACGAGATCGCAGAGAAGGTTGGTTTTGAAGATATGAACTACTTTACCCAACGTTTTAAACAGATTGCAGGTGTGACACCTCGTCAGTTTAAGAAGGGAGAAGGTCGATGAAGCGTTCTTCTCTTTTAGTCAGAATGGTTATTTCCATCTTTCTGGTCTTTCTCATTCTACTAGCTCTGGTTGGGACTTTCTACTATCAATCTAGTTCATCAGCCATTGAGGCCACTATTGAGGGTAATAGCCAAACGACCATTAGCCAAACTAGCCACTTTATTCAGTCTTATATCAAAAAATTAGAAACCACCTCTACCAGTTTGACCCAGCAGAAGGATGTCTTAGCCTATGCTGAGAATCCTAGTCAAGACCAAACCAAGGGAATCCGAGATTTGTTTTTGACCATCTTAAAGGCAGATCAGGACTTGAAAACGGTGGTACTGGTCACTAAATCCGGTCAGGTTATTTCTACAGATGACAGTGTGCAGATGAAAACTTCCTCAGATATGATGGCTGAGGATTGGTACCAAAAGGCTATTCATCAGGGAGCTAAGCCAGTTTTAACCCCAGCTCGTAAATCAGATAGTCAATGGGTCATTTCTGTTACTCAGGAACTTGTTGATGCAAAGGGGGCCAATCTTGGCGTGCTTCGTTTGGATATTTCTTACGAAACTTTAGAAGCCTATCTCAACCAACTCCAATTGGGTCAGCAGGGTTTTGCCTTTATCATCAATGAAAATCATGAATTTGTCTACCATCCTAAACGTACTGTCTATAGCTCAGCGAGTGAAATGGAGGCCATGAAACCCTACATCGAGACGGGACAGGGCTATACGCTGGATCACCAATCCTATGTCAGTCAGGAAAAGATTGCAGGAACAGATTGGACAGTGCTTGGAGTGTCTTCACTTGAGAAGTTAGACCAGGTTCGGAGTCAACTCATGTGGACCTTGCTTGGTGCTAGTGCCTTATCTCTTCTTGCCTGTCTCTGCTTGGTGTGGTTCAGTCTCAAGCGCTGGATTGCCCCTTTGAAGGATTTGAGAGAAACCATGCTGGAAATTGCTTCTGGTACACAAAATCTGCGTGCCAAGGAAGCTGGTGCCTATGAACTGAGAGAAGTGACTCGTCAGTTCAATGCCATGTTGGATCAGATTGATCAGCTGATGGCAGCTATTCGCAGGCAGGAAGAAGCGACCCGGCAGTATGAGCTTCAAGCCTTGTCAAGTCAGATTAACCCCCATTTCCTCTATAACACCTTGGACACTATCATCTGGATGGCTGAATTTCAGGATAGTCAGCGAGTGGTTCAGGTGACCAAGTCTCTGGCAATCTATTTCCGCTTGGCGCTCAATCAAGGAAAGGATTTGATTTCTCTTTCTGATGAAATCAATCATGTCCGCCAGTATCTCTTTATCCAGAAACAACGCTATGGTGATAAGCTGGAGTATGAGATTGATGAAGATCCTGCTTTTGGTAACCTAGTCTTACCCAAGCTGGTGTTACAACCTCTTGTAGAAAATGCTCTTTACCATGGCATTAAGGAGAAGGAAGGTCAGGGCCATATTAAAGTCTCTGTTCAGAAAAAGGATACAGGGCTTGTCATCTGCATTGAGGATGATGGTGTTGGTTTCCAAGCTGCTGGCGATAGTAGTCAAAGTCAGCTCAAACGTGGGGGAGTTGGCCTTCAAAATGTCGACCAACGACTCAAACTTCATTTTGGAGACAATTACCAGATGAAGATTGATTCTGCACCCGAAAAAGGAACGACAGTTGAAATATACCTCAATAAAATCGCAACAAGCTAACTCCCAGTCTATTCTGGGAGTTTTGCTTTTAAAAATCAGAATGATTAGTTGGCCTTGATAAAATCAGTAAAAAAAGATATGATAGATAGTGACAAAAGAGGTATCAAGTATGAAGGAAAAAGACATTCAAAGAGCAACAAGCCAGATTGTAGAAGATGTATTAGAAAAGGCTAATTTGAAGCAAGGAGCTATCTTTGTTTTGGGCCTTTCTTCTAGTGAGGTGATGGGTGGTCAGATTGGTAAGGAATCCAGCCAGGAAATTGGGGAAATCATCGTGAAAACCATCCTAGATATCCTAGAGGAAAAAGGAATTCATCTAGCTGTTCAAGGTTGTGAACATGTCAATCGGGCCCTCGTCGTGGAACGTCAGGTGGCAGAGCAGTTTGGTCTGGAAATCGTCAGTGTCCTTCCTACACTTCATGCAGGAGGGTCAGGTCAGTTGGCAGCCTTCAAGTTTATGCAGGATCCAGTTGAGGTCGAATTTATCAAGGCTCATGCTGGATTGGATATCGGAGACACTGCAATTGGCATGCATGTCAAGCATGTTCAGGTTCCGATTCGCCCTCTTTTTAAAGAAATTGGGCATGCCCATGTAACGGCTCTTGCAAGTCGTCCAAAATTAATCGGAGGTGCGCGTGCGCAGTATCCACAAGATTCTATCAGAAAGTCGTGAGAATGAGAAAAACAAAACAACAACTAGAAAAAATCACCAAATATTCGATTCGTAAGCTAACTGTTGGGGTAGGTCCTGTAGCCATCGGGGCCTTCCTTTTTGGTGCTAGTACCTTTTCAGTAGATAAGGTGCAAGCCAATGAAGTTGGCGGAGATCATAGCGTTCATTACCGTTATCTGGCGGAGCAGGAATTGACTGAGTCTGAAAAAGCCTTGATTCACCATGAAGTTCCTACAGAATTTCAAGATGAAGATATTCTCTATGTAGTTTATCGCAAGAAAGCAACTAACAGTCAACAACTTCCTTACACAGGAAGTAAAGAACTAGCCTTGGCTGGTCTTGGCTTGGCAACAGCCTCACTAGCAGTCTTTTTGGTATCCAAAAAAGGTCACAAAGAGGTCCTAGGTGTTCTCTTGATTGGTTCTTTGGGAGCCAGCACTTTTGTACCTTATGGGACATTTGCATTTGAAAATAAAGAATTGCTTTCTTATAACCAAACTATTTCAGCCTCTACACATGAAGGCTTGGCTGAAGGAATTATTCATATTGATGGCTATGAGTACATCGGTTACTTCAAGGAAGCGGAACTCCATCCATCAAGACCAGCTTCAGCTGAAAAGTCTCAGTTGCCAGTAGAAAAGCAAAGTTCAAAAGAAATCGAGAAAACAGGAGTAACTCAGGAAAGACCTGCTGTTGCTTCGGAAATTGCCGTCGAAAAATCTGTAGTAGAGAATCCAGTTGCGCCTGCGGTTGAAGAAAAACCAGTTTCTGAGAAGCCTCAGGCTAGACAGGAAGAGAGCTTGGTAGAGATTTCTTTTGAAACGGTCACAAGCCCAGATGCGAATCTAGCAGAAGGACAGACTCGTATCGTCACAGCCGGAGTAAATGGTCAGCGTCGTCTTGTAACCAAAGTTTCGATGGTCAATGGTCAAGAAGTTAGAGAAGTCATCGAAGACCAAGTATTCCAAAATCCTGTGTCGCAAGTCATTGCAGTCGGAACTAAGAAAGAGGTGCAACCTGCTCCAACTCCAGTACCACAAGCTGAACCAACTCACCAAGTAGCTAAAGGTACGCAAGAAGAAGGCAAAGAAGGTCAATCTTTAACGCAACCCGAATTACCAGAGGTTACAGTAGAGTCTAAAGGAACTCAAGAGGCAGGTAAAGAAGGTCAATCTTTAACGCAACCCGAATTACCAGAGGTTACAGTAGAGTCTAAAGGAACTCAAGAGGCAGGTAAAGAAGGTCAATCTTTAACGCAACCCGAATTACCAGAGGTTACAGTAGAGTCTAAAGGAACTCAAGAGGCAGGTAAAGAAGGTCAATCTTTAACTCAACCAACATTACCAGATGCTCCAGTAGAAGTAAAAGGTACACAAGAGGAAGGTAAAGTAGGTCAAGCTCTTGTACAAGAACAGTTACCTGAGTACAAAGTAACTGAGGGAACCCTTGTTGAAACATCGACTACAGACCTAGACTACAAAACTGAAACGACTGAGGATCCAACCAAGTATACGGACGAAGAAACTGTCGTAAGAAATGGTGAAAAAGGTAGTCAAGTTACTAAAACAACTTATAAAACAGTAGAAGGTGTTAAAACTGACCAAGTTCTTTCAACTAGCACAGAAGTTACCAAGGAGCCTGTAAACCAACAGGTAAGTCGTGGGACAAAACCAATTGAAGGAACTCTTGTAGAAGAAAGTCTTGAAAAGATTCCATTTAAGGAAGTTGTTAAAGAAGATGACCAACTGAAAAAAGGCTTAGAAGTTGTAGCTCAAGAAGGAAAAGAAGGCCAGAAAAAAATCACCAAAACCTTTAATACCATTAAGGGAGTTAAAACAGAGGACGCTCCAAAAGTTACAGAGGAAATCCTTGAGGCACCTCAAGACAAAATTTTGAAACGTGGTACCAAGACCTTTGAAAAACCAGTATTGACCATCACAGCAGTTGAGCCTAAGGATTTGAAGCGTACTTCAGATGTTAAGTATAGTCTAGAAAATCCAAGTAAGGCAGCCATTAAATCTATTACCTTAACTCTGAAAAAAGGTGATGAGATTGTCAAAACCTTGAATGTTTCACCAGACGACTTGACAACTACCCTGACAGATTTACAGTACTACAAGGATTATAAACTTGAAACGAAGATGGTTTATGACCGTGGTGAGGGTGATGAGGAAGAGGTTCTGAAAGAAGAACCGCTAAGACTTGACCTTAAAAAAGTTGAAATCAAAAACATCAAAGAAACAAGCTTGATGAGTGTGGATGATGCTGGTGTTGAAACAGATAAGAGCTTACTTACTGAAAAACCGACAGACGTTGCTCCATTTTACTTACGAGTGACAACTCATGATAATAAGACAACAAGACTTACGGTAAGTTCTGTTGAAGAAGTGGTTGTCGATGGAAAAACATTGTACAAAGTGGTAGCAAAAGCTCCAAACTTAGTTCAACGTAGAGCAGATGATACTTTCAGTGAAGAGTATGTTCATTACTTTGAAAAACAAAAATTAAAAGAAGGTAATGTATATTACAACTTCAATGAGCTTGTAAAAGATATGCAAGCTAACCCAACGGGTGAGTTTAAACTTGGTGCGGATCTTAATGCAGCAAATGTTCCGACTCCGAATAAACAATACGTGACGAACATTTTTAAAGGTAAGTTGTATAGTGAAGGTGATAAACGTTATACCATTCACAATCTAGCTCGACCATTGTTCAACCGTGTTGAAAATGCTCATATTCATGACATCAACTTTGGTAATGTGAATATCAATATGCCGTGGGCTGATAAAACAGCTCCACTTGGAGATATGTTTAAGAACTCAACGATTGAGAATATTAAGGTTACGGGTAATGTGGTTGGTAATAACGACGTTACAGGTATGGTCAACAAACTAGATGAATCCAATATGCGTAATGTAGCCTTTATCGGTAAAATCGAAAGCGTGGGTAACAAAGGTTGGTGGTCTGGTGGACTTGTAAGTGAAAGCTGGAGAAGCAATGTAGATAGTTCTTATGTTGAAACTGACATTAAAGCCAACAATGCTAAATTTGGTGGATTGATTGCCAAAGTCAACCATGGTGGAAATCCAAATGATGTTAAACAAAAAGGTCGTTTAACTAAATCTGTGGCCAAAGGGACATTGACACTCAAAACCAATAATCAAAGCGGTGGTTTAATTCACGAAAACTATGACTGGGGTTGGGTTGAAAATAACGTCAGCATGATGAAAGTGACAAATGGTGAAATGATGTATGGTTCAGGGTCAGTTGACTCAGGTGACCCATACTTCGGATTTGATTACTTCAAGAACAATGTGTATGTGAACGATGTTGCATCAGGTAACGTTTCTTATAACCGTTCAAAACAGATTAAGGGTGTCGACCAAGCAGAAGCGGATAAACGGATTGCTTCGTTCAATATCACAGCCAATAAATATGAAATCACACCATATTTGACTGATAAATTAAATCACGTAGCGTATAAAGAAGACACGTACAAAACTACTCAAGATTATAATGCAGAACGTGAACTTGCTTACCGAAATGTTGAAAAACTTCAACCGTTCTACAATAAAGAGTGGATTGTGAATCAAGGTAATAAGACTCCTGAAGGATCTAAATTATTAACTACAGAAGTATTATCTGTGACAGGTATGAAGGATGGTCAATTCGTGACAGACTTATCTGATACTAGTCACATTATGATTCACTATGCAGATGGTACTAAGGAAGAAAAAGTTGTCACACGTAAAGCTGATTCTCAAGTCCAACAAGTTCGTGAATATAGTATCGAAGGTCTTGGTGACGTCGTTTATACACCGAATATGGTTGTTAAAGATAGAACACAATTAATCAACGATATTAAAGCAAAATTATCAGGTGTTGAATTGATTTCACCTGAAGTGCGTGCGTTAATGGACAAACGTGGTAAAGCTGAAGAAAATACTGATGGTCGTAAAGATGGTTATATTAAAAATCTATTCCTTGAAGAAAGCTTTGAAGAAACGAAAGCTAATTTGGATAAATTAGTCAAAGCTTTAGCCGAAAACGAAGACCATCAATTGAATAGTGATGAAGCTGCCATGAAAGCTCTTCTTAAAAAAGTAGAAGACAACAAAGCTAAAATTATGATGGCTCTTACTTATTTAAATCGTTATTATGGATTTAAATACAATGATATGAGCATTAAAGACCTTATGATGTTCAAGCCTGATTTCTATGGTAAGAATGTTAGTGTTATCGATAGATTGATTCAAATTGGTTCACGTGAACATTTCTTGAAAGGAGACCGAACTCAAGATGCTTATCGTGATGTGATTGCGGGAGCAACAGGTAAAGGTAATTTAAATGACTTCTTAACATATAACATGAAACTCTTTACAGAAGATACTGATATGAATGTATGGTATAAGAAAGCTATTTCTCATACTAACTATGTAGTTGAGAAACAATCATCTAATCCTGATTTTGCTAATAAGAAATATCACTTATATGAAAACTTAAATAACGGCGAGCATGGTCGATACATTTTACCACTTCTGAATACGAAGAAGGCTCACATGTTCTTAATTTCAACGTACAATACGCTAGCGTTTAGTGCATTTGAGAAATATGGTAAGAATACAGAATCTGAACGTGAAGCGTTTAAGAAAGAAATCGACTTACGTGCTCAAGAGCAAATTAATTACTTAGACTTCTGGTCAAGACTTGCTGCTGATAATGTACGTAATCAGTTGTTGAAATCTGAAAACATGGTTCCATCAGCAATTTGGGATAACCAAGATGTTCCAGGTAATGGATGGGCTGACCGAATGGGTCATAATAAGAATGGTGACTATGCTCCAGTTCGGGAGTTCTATGGACCTACAGGTAAATGGCACGGATATAACGGTATGGGTGCGTATGCTTATATCTTCTCTAATCCACAAAACTCAGAAGCTGTATACTACATCATTTCTAGTATGATTAGTGATTATGGTACATCTGCATTCACTCACGAAACAACTCATATCAATGACCGTATGGCCTATTTAGGAACATGGCGTCATCGTGAAGGAACAGATATTGAATCATTTGCTCAAGGTATGCTACAATCTCCATCACTTACGAACTATAATGGTGAATATGGTTCACTTGGATTGAATATGGCGTACGAACGTAAAAATGACGGTACACAAATTTATAACTATGATCCTAATATGTTAAGTAGTCGTGAGAAGATTGATCACTACATGAAGAACTATAACGAATCAATGATGATGCTTGATTACTTAGAAGCAGAATCTGTCATCAAGAAAAATACTGGAACTAACGATAAGTGGTTCAAGAAAATCGATAAGAAATATCGCGAAAAAGCGAGCTACAATAAGTTAGAAGGTGCACCACACCAATGGGATTTAGTTCGTGATTTAAATGATGATGAGAAGAGTATGAAACTGACAGCTATTGATCAACTTGTAGATAACAACTTCGCTACTAAACACGGGCTACCAGGTAATGGTCATTACCGTACTGAAGGATTCGATTCTGCTTATACTGTTGTGAATATGATGACTGGTATTTACGGTGGTAACACAAGTAAGAGTACGGCTGGCTCAATCTCATTCAAACACAATACATTCCGTATGTGGGGCTACTACGGTTACCTTGATGGATTCTTAGGGTATGCATCTAACAAGTATAAACAAGAATCTAAAGCAGTCGGTAACGTAGGTCTAGGTGATAACTTTATCATCCAAAAAGTTTCTAAAGGTAGATTTAATACATTAGAAGAGTGGAAGAAAGAATGGTATAAAGAAGTCAGAGCTAAAGCTGAGAAAGGTTTTGTAGAAATTGAAATTGATGGTCAAAAGATTTCAACATATGAAAAACTTCAAGAGCTATTCGATGCTGCAGTTGAAAAAGACCTTCAAGGTAATAAATTTGATAATACAGTGAATCTTAAATGGAAAGTTTACAAACAACTCTTGCAGAAATCAGACGGATTTACTGGAGATTTATTCACTAAATAGTAGATAGGACTAGTAAAATGAAAAAAGGTAGATCAGCTTTGTCTGTATCTGCCTTTTTGTGCTATACTTAAGATATGCATAGAAAAACAGTGATTGATTTTAGGGCTTTGGGGGAGAGATACACCTTTACCCAACCGATTAAAGAGTTGAAAACGAGAGATTTAGCAGAAGTGACGGACCTGCTGGCACAAGTGGAAAGCTACCAAGA
This sequence comes from Streptococcus halitosis, assembly GCF_027691175.1. Lineage (GTDB taxonomy): Bacteria > Bacillota > Bacilli > Lactobacillales > Streptococcaceae > Streptococcus > Streptococcus halitosis_A. The sequence goes on along the minus strand of NZ_JAQFBD010000001.1, from coordinate 1,336,198 downwards.
GCAAGGCTATTATGTGGTGGGCTATGTCAGTTACGAGGCTGCACCTGCATTTGAGGAGAAATTAGCAGTTCACAAGGTTCCTCTACTAGGAGAGTACTTGCTTTACTTTACCGTTCACGATAGGGTGGCAACATCGCCTATTCCTCTGACTTATGAGGAAGTAGATTTGCCTTCAAAGTGGCGGGAACAAACATCTGCAGAGGACTATGAAAAAGCTATTGCCCAGATTCACCATCATTTGCGTCAGGGGGACACCTACCAGGTAAATTACACTGTCCAACTCAAGCAAGACTTAAGCGCCAATCCTTTTGCCATCTACAATCGTATGGTGGTAGAGCAGGAGGCGGGCTACAATGCTTATATTGAACATGACGAGATGGCAGTGATTTCCATGAGTCCAGAGCTCTTTTTTGAGCAAAATGACCGTGAGTTGACAACGCGACCAATGAAGGGAACAACCCAGCGTGGAGTGACTGACCAAGAAGATCTTGCCCAAGCTAGCTGGCTAGAACAGGATCCTAAAAATCGCTCTGAAAACATGATGATTGTGGACCTCTTGCGCAACGATATGAACCGTATTTCTGAAGTGGGCAGTGAGCATGTAGAACGTCTGTGCCAAGTGGAGCAGTATTCAACTGTTTGGCAGATGACGTCGACCATCAAGAGTCAGTTACGATTGGATGTGGACTTGGTTGCCATTTTTCGCTCTCTCTTTCCTTGTGGATCCATAACGGGAGCTCCGAAAATTGCTACCATGGAAATCATCAAGGACTTGGAGCCTCAACCTAGAGGGGTTTACTGTGGAACTATTGGTCTCTTGCTTCCAAATGGGCGACGGATTTTTAATGTCGCCATTCGGACTATCCAACTGCATCAAGGGAAAGCCATCTATGGAGTGGGTGGTGGCATTACTTGGGATAGTACTTGGGAATCTGAATACCGAGAGGTTCATCAAAAGGCGGCTGTTCTCTATCGTAAACAAGCTCGTTTCAAATTGATTACAACTGGGAGAATCAGCCAAAAACAACTGTTGTTTGAAGATCAACATCTGGAAAGACTGACAAAGGCGAGTCGTTATTTTGCCTATCCTTTTGATCCAGAAGAACTGAGACAAAAGATAGAGGAAGAGTGCCAAGCTTGTGATTCCCACCAAGACTACCGTTTGCGAATTAGTCTCAGCAAATCTGGAGAGATGGAACTCAGTCGGCAAATCTTAACACCCCTCAGTCCAAGTTTCTGCAAAGCCAAACTCTGCCTGCAAGAAGCAGATTTGAATCAGGCGTTTACCCACTTTAAAACAACTCATAGACCACACTTAAGTCTAGGTAAACAGGAAATCATTTACCATAATGCAGCAGGGGAGCTTTTGGAAACGTCTATCGGGAATTTGGTTCTGAAAATTGACGGGAAGCTCTACACACCGCCTATCAATCTTGGCATCTTGTCAGGAATCTATCGTCAGCATTTGCTAGGAAAAGGACAGGTAGAAGAGAAAATTCTGACTTTGGCAGACTTGAACCAAGCAGAAGCTGTCTATGGCTGTAATGCAGTCAGAGGCTTGTATGAGTTGTTATTGAAGGAGAAATAAATGAAATTGATATTTTTACATGGCTTAGGTCAGACGGCCACAAGCTGGAAGGAAGTTCAGGATCTACTTGCCAATTATCCTTCTGAGGCCCTTGAATTGTTTCCTACGGGGGTTGGGTCTTATAAGGAAGCCAAAAAACGGATAGCTAAATACCTATCAGAGGAGAAGAAACCTTTTGTTTTAATCGGTTTATCCCTCGGTGCTACTCTTGCACTAGAGCTTTCAAGTTACGATTTGCCAAATCTTCAAGGTTTAGTCTTGTCAGGCTGTCCAGTGAAACTAGCAGGTAATATCTTGTTTAGAATCCAGTTGATGATTTTTAAACTACTTCCAAAAAGTTTTTTTGAAAAGCAGGGAGCAGACAAAGCTCTCATGGTTGGTGTTTCTGAGGAATTGAAAACACTTGATTTAACCCAAGTAGCACAGAATTGTTACTATCCAACCTTGCTAATTTGTGGTAGCCAAGACAAGCCTAATCTCAGTTCTATGAGAGGCCTTCATCAATTGATGTCAGATTCTAAGTTGCAGATTATTCCTGACGGTCCTCACACACTGAACACTGACAAACCGAAGGAGTTTGCAGAAAAGACTAGAAGTTTTCTTGAATTGCTGGAATAAGTCTGGTAAAATAAAAGCGAAAACGGTATCAAAAAAGGAGAGAATAATGAAAAAAAAGTTTTGCTAAAAGTGGCTTTTGCTGCCCTTCTAGTTTGGGGACTATTTACCGAACCAGTTACTGCAGAGGAAAATATTCATTTTTCTAGTTGTAGAGAAGCATGGGAAAATGGTTACTCTGATATTCATAGAGGAGAACCAGGTTACTCTTCTAAACTAGATCGTGATGGTGATGGGATAGCTTGTGAACGTGCCAATGCACCTCGGGGAGTCTTTAAACCACGCCAGTCGGGTTCGCAATCCAATGTCACAGCTAGCGGATGGGTCAAACAGGACGGTTATTGGTATTATTTTGCTGAAAATGGGCATGCAGTTAGGAATGCTTGGCAAGGTAGCTATTACCTTAAGTCAGATGGCAAGATGGCAGCCAGCGAGTGGATTTATGATGCTAGCTATCAATCTTGGTACTATCTAAAATCCGACGGTTATTATGCGAGAAGTACTTGGCAGGGGAGCTACTACCTTAAATTAAATGGTAAGATGGCAGCAGGTGAATGGCTATATGATTCCTATTATCAATCGTGGTATTATCTAAAAGAGGACGGAGCTTACGCCCGCAACGCTTGGCAAGGAAGCTATTATCTCAAGTCGAATGGTAAGATGGCAGCAAGTGAATGGGTTTATGACACCAGTTATCAAGCATGGTACTACCTAAAATCAGATGGTTCATACGCTCGTAATACTTGGCAAGGGAATTACTATTTGAAATCAGATGGTAAAATGGCAAAGAATGAGCGAGTTGATGGTGGCAGATACTACGTAGATGGTTCTGGCCTTTGGAAACAATAAATCAGAATAATTTCTAGGAAGTTAATGCAAACCTTTGCACAAAACAGACGATTTTGTTATACTATATCTGTAAGCATTTTCAATTAAAAAGGAGAAGACGATGAGTCAAAAGATTATTGGGATTGACCTTGGTGGAACATCTATCAAGTTTGCAATTTTAACTCAAGAGGGAGAAATCCAAGAAAAATGGTCTATCAAGACCAATATTTTGGACGAAGGAAGCCATATTGTAGATGATATGATTGAGTCTATTCAGCATCGTTTGGACTTGCTTGGATTGTCAGCTACGGATTTCCGAGGGATTGGAATGGGATCACCTGGTGTGGTTGACCGTGAGAAAGGGACTGTTATCGGTGCCTACAATCTAAACTGGAAAACCCTTCAACCGATTAAAGAAAAGATTGAAAAAGCCTTGGGTATTCCATTCTTCATTGATAATGATGCCAACGTTGCTGCTCTTGGTGAGCGCTGGATGGGTGCTGGTGAAAACCAACCAGACGTTGTCTTTATGACACTTGGTACCGGTGTTGGTGGTGGTATCGTGGCAGAAGGCAAACTGCTTCACGGTGTTGCTGGTGCTGCCGGTGAGCTTGGTCACATCACTGTTGACTTTGACCAACCAATCGCATGTACCTGTGGTAAAAAAGGCTGTCTTGAGACAGTTGCTTCAGCAACAGGGATTGTCAACTTGACTCGTCGTTACGCTGATGAATATGAAGGCGATGCAGCCTTGAAACGCTTGATTGACGACGGTGAAGAAGTAACTGCTAAAACTGTCTTCGACCTTGCAAAAGAAGGAGACGACCTTGCCTTGATCGTTTACCGTAACTTCTCACGTTACTTGGGAATCGCTTGTGCCAACATCGGCTCAATCCTCAACCCTTCAACTATCGTTATCGGTGGTGGTGTGTCAGCTGCGGGAGAATTCCTTCTACAAGGTGTTCAAAAGGTTTATGACGAAAATACCTTCCCACAAGTACGCACATCAACTAAATTAGCTCTCGCAACTCTAGGAAATGACGCTGGAGTTATCGGAGCAGCATCACTTGTATTGCAATAGGATTATAAAAGGAGAAAAACACTACTTTAAAGCCAGTGATTTTCCTCCTTTCTTTTTTTATGCTATACTAGTTAGGAAATAAATGAGGTGAGAGTAAATGACAAAAGCAGATACGATTTTTAAAGAGAATATTGAACGAATCCTCAAAGACGGTGTCTTTTCTGAGCAGGCTCGTCCCAAGTACAAAGATGGGACTGTTGCTAATTCTAAGTACGTAACGGGTGCCTTTGCGGAGTATGACTTGGCCAAGGGGGAATTCCCCATTACAACCTTGCGTCCCATTGCAATCAAATCCGCCATCAAAGAAGTCCTCTGGATTTACCAGGATCAGTCTAATAGCCTAGAAGTTCTTAATGACAAGTACAATGTCCACTACTGGAATGACTGGGAAGTGGGAGATACGGGAACCATCGGTGAGCGCTATGGTGCGGTCGTTAAGAAGCACGATATCATTAACAAGATACTCAAGCAGTTGGAAGCCAATCCTTGGAATCGTCGCAATATCATCTCACTCTGGGATTACCAAGCTTTTGAAGAGACAGACGGCCTTCTTCCATGCGCCTTTCAGACTATGTTTGATGTTCGTCGAGTAGATGGGGAAATCTATCTGGATGCGACCTTGACCCAGCGTTCGAATGATATGCTGGTGGCCCACCACATTAATGCTATGCAGTATGTGGCTCTACAGATGATGATTGCCAAACATTTTGGATGGAAGGTTGGGAAGTTCTTTTACTTTATCAACAACCTTCATATCTATGATAATCAGTTTGAACAAGCTAAGGAATTGCTCCGTCGTGAGCCTTCAAACTGCCAACCTCGCTTGGTTTTAAATGTTCCTGATGGGACCAATTTCTTTGATATCAAAGCGGAAGACTTTGAGTTAGTTGACTATGATCCAGTCAAGCCACAGCTGAAGTTTGACCTAGCTATTTAATACTCTTCGAAAATCTCTTCAAACCACGTCAGCGTCGCCTTACCGTACTCAAGTACAGCCTGCGGCTAGCTTCCTAGTTTGCTCTTTGATTTTCATTGAGTATAAAAGAAAATAAAAAGAAGTTGAGATTTCTCAACTTCTTTTGTTGCTTAATGTGATACGCGGCGGCGAGCTGCTTTTTTGCGGTTTTCTTCGATGAAAGCTGCTTTTTGCTCTTCTGGCTCAATCACTTTCTTTTTAATTGCGTATACTGCACCTGCAACGGCAGCGACAGTGCCTGCGACACCTGTTACAAGACCTTTAGCGAATCCTTTAGCCATGAGTCTTCCTCCTTTATCTTCCCGAACAGTCAGGCTCCTCAAGAGGTAGCATTTTTCTGACTGACCTTTTTGTGATATAATAATAGTAACGAAAAAATGGGAATTTTTCAAGGAAAAAAGATGAAAACAAAAATAATTGTGATTGTTGGACCGACTGCTGTTGGGAAGACAGCCCTTGCTATTGAAGTAGCCAAGCGCTTTGGTGGAGAGGTGGTCAGCGGTGACAGTCAGCAAGTATACAGAGGGTTGGATATTGGGACGGCCAAGGCTAGCCCAGAGGAGCAAGCTGCTGTTCCTCATCATTTGATTGATGTCAGAGAGGTGACCGAGTCTTACTCGGCTTTTGATTTTGTTTCAGAAGCTAAGAAGGCTATTGAGGATATTCAAAGCCGTGGTAAGCTTGCTATTATTGCTGGTGGCACAGGGCTTTATATTCAGAGCTTGCTTGAAGGCTATCATCTAGGTGGGAAAACACCTCATGAGGATATTTTAGCCTATCGAGCTAGTTTAGAGCCTTTATCAGATGAGGAATTAGCCCATCTTGTGGAGCAAGCAGGTCTTGAAATTCCCCAGTTTAACCGTCGTCGTGCCATGCGAGCCTTAGAAATTGCCCATTTTGGTCAGGATTTGGAAAATCAAGAGACCTTGTATCAACCGCTGATTATCTGCTTGGATGATGAACGCAGTCAGCTTTATGAGCGTATCAATCGCCGAGTAGATCTGATGTTTGAGGCTGGGCTTTTGGATGAGGCCAAGTGGCTCTTTGATCATTACCCGGATGTGCAGGCTGCTAAAGGCATTGGCTACAAGGAACTCTTTCCTTATTTCCGTGGGGAGCAAACTCTTGAGGAAGCAAGCGAGAGTCTCAAACAGGCGACTCGTCGTTTTGCCAAGCGTCAGTTGACCTGGTTTCGTAATCGCATGCAGGTCACCTTTTATCAGATAGGAGAGCCTGGAGTTCAAGACCGTATTTTAAGCCAGATAGAGGAGTTTTTAAATGATTGAAACGGAGAAAAAAGAGGAGCGCGTCCTGCTCATAGGTGTGGAATTGCAGGGCATGGACAATTTTGACCTTTCTATGGAAGAATTGGCCAGTCTAGCCAAGACAGCTGGGGCAGTCGTTGTGGATAGCTACAGGCAAAAACGGGAAAAGTATGACTCCAAGACCTTCGTTGGCTCTGGTAAGTTGGAAGAGATTGCGCGGATGGTGGATGCAGAAGAAATTACTACTGTCATTGTCAATAATCGTTTGACTCCACGGCAAAATGTCAATCTAGAAGAAGTTCTGGGAGTTAAGGTTATTGACCGTATGCAGTTGATTTTGGATATCTTTGCTATGCGGGCTCGAAGCCATGAAGGGAAGCTCCAAGTCCACCTGGCCCAGCTCAAGTATCTCTTACCTCGCTTGGTTGGTCAGGGGATTATGCTCAGCCGTCAGGCTGGGGGAATTGGTTCCCGTGGACCTGGTGAAAGCCAGCTGGAACTGAACCGTCGTAGTGTTCGCAATCAAATCACAGATATCGAGCGCCAGCTCAAGGTGGTTGAGAAAAATCGGGCGACAGTTAGAGAAAAACGTCTGGAGTCGAGTACCTTTAAGATTGGTTTGATTGGTTACACCAATGCTGGGAAATCAACCATCATGAATACCTTGACCAGTAAGACCCAGTACGAAGCAGACGAGCTATTTGCGACTCTGGATGCGACAACTAAAAGCATCCATCTGGGAGGCAATCTACAGGTGACTTTAACTGATACGGTTGGCTTTATCCAAGATTTACCGACTGAATTGGTATCCAGTTTCAAGTCGACTTTGGAAGAAAGCAAGCATGTGGATCTTTTGGTTCATGTCATCGATGCCAGCAATCCTTATCACGTGGAGCATGAAAAAACGGTTCTGTCTATTATGAAAGACTTGGATATGGAGGATATTCCTCGTCTGACCCTTTATAATAAAGCGGATTTGGTGGAGGATTTCACGCCTACTCAAACGCCGTATGCCCTCATTTCTGCCAAGTCTGAGGATAGTCGTGAGAACTTGCAAGCATTGTTTTTGGAGAAGATCAAGGAGATTTTTGAAGCCTTTACCCTGCGCGTGCCTTTTTCAAAATCCTACAAGATTCATGATTTGGAAAGTGTGGCGATTCTTGAAGATCGTGACTACCAAGATGATGGAGAAGTGATTACAGGCTACATTTCCGAGAAAAATAAATGGAGGTTAGAGGAATTTTATGACTGATTTTAAAACGTTGGCTCTAAAGTATGGAGGTTATACAAGTCTGGATAAGATCTATCTAGATCAACTTCTAGCTGGCAAAACAGAGCAAGAGCAGTTGGCTCTCATCACACCTCCACCGAGTGTAGTTAACGCCTACTTTGCTGAACTCTACCAGAAAAAGAGTCCTGAAGCTGCGACAGATTATTTTGCAGAACTCAGTCATGAACTGAACCTCTACAATGCTGAGCCAAGTTTCACCTTTGAAAATAAGCCTTTTATTCGTCTTAATTTATCTGGCAAATCTTTTGGATTTTGCTACGAGAGTGAAGGACTGGGAAGGATTTTCTCTGAAAATGAAGAGGAAATCTCGAATGACTTGCTTTTTGAGATTGCGCAAATTTTCCCCCATCAGCTCGTCTTTGAAGATTCTGGAAAGATTTACATGAAGGATGCCGGAGACGAAGAAGTTGTTAGTGTGGAGAGTCTCACAGCTTTGACAGATTTGGAAAGCTTGGCTGATGGTCGCAAACGTCTCAAAGGTTATAGCCAAGAGGATTTATTACAAGAAGCTGTTGCTTTTTCTGGCAAGCGCTATTTCCGATCGGAAAACCGCACAGCCATGTTATATATTGATTAATTAGAAAGTATCAAATGGATATTCAATTTTTAGGAACGGGGGCTGGTCAGCCCTCCAAAGCCCGCAACGTTTCAAGCCTCGCCCTGAAACTCTTGGACGAGATTAACGAAGTTTGGCTCTTTGACTGTGGAGAAGGAACGCAAAATCGCATTCTCGAAACCACGATTCGACCACGTAAGGTCAGCAAAATCTTTATCACTCACCTGCATGGAGACCACATCTTTGGATTGCCAGGATTTCTTTCTAGTCGTGCCTTTCAGGCTAATGAAGAGCAGACAGATTTGGACATTTATGGACCTCAAGGGATCAAGTCCTTTGTCTTAACCAGTCTTCGTGTGTCAGGTTCTCGTCTGCCTTACCGCATTCATTTCCATGAGTTTGATCAAAATTCTCTAGGGAAAATCCTTGAAACCGATAAATTCACGGTGTATGCAGAGGAGCTGGATCACACTATTTTCTGTGTTGGCTATCGTGTCATGCAAAAGGATCTTGAAGGGACCTTGGATGCTGAAAAACTTAAGGCTGCTGGTGTTCCATTTGGCCCGCTTTTTGGGAAAATCAAAAACGGTCAGGATGTTGTTCTAGAAGATGGGACTCAAATCAAGGCTTCAGACTATATCTCAGCTCCCCGTCCTGGTAAGATTATCACTATCTTAGGTGATACTCGAAAAACCAATGCCAGTGTTCGTCTAGCTGTCAATGCTGATGTCCTTGTCCATGAGTCGACTTATGGCAAGGGCGATGAAAAAATTGCCCGCAATCATGGCCACTCAACCAACATGCAGGCAGCGCAAGTAGCAGCAGAAGCTGGTGTCAAACGCCTCTTGCTTAATCATATCAGTGCCCGCTTCCTCTCAAAGGATATTAGTCAGCTTAAGAAAGATGCTGCTAGTGTCTTTGAAAATGTCCATGTCGTCAAAGACTTGGAAGAAGTGGAAATCTAGAAGATTGAGAAAGGATAAGTATGCGTACTATTCTCATTACCGGAGCTAGCGGTGGCTTAGCCCAAGAAATGGTCAAACTCTTGCCAAATGACCAATTGATCTTGCTAGGTAGAAACAAGGAAAAACTGGCACAACTCTACGGAAATCATCCTAATGTGGAATGGATTGAAATCGACATTACTGATGACTCAGCCCTAGAAACTCTGGTAGCTGACCTCTATATCCGTTATGGCAAGATTGATGTCTTGATTAACAATGCAGGATATGGTATTTTTGAAGAGTTTGACAAGATCTCTGATCAAGACATTCACCAGATGTTTGAGGTTAATACCTTTGCCCTGATGAATCTGTCTCGTCGTATTGCAGCTCGTATGAAAGAAAGCCGAAAAGGCCATATCATCAATATTGTCAGCATGGCAGGTTTGATAGCGACTGGCAAGTCCAGCCTTTACTCAGCGACCAAGTTTGCGGCTATTGGATTTTCAAATGCTCTGCGCCTCGAACTCATGCCTTACGGTGTCTATGTAACGACGGTCAATCCAGGTCCAATCCGCACAGGATTTTTTGACCAGGCAGACCCAGATGGGACCTACCTCAATTCGGTTGACCGCTTTCTTTTAGAACCAGATGCAGTCGCTAAAAAGATTGTTAAGTGTATAGGAAAAAACAAACGGGAACTCAATCTCCCAGTTTTGTTGAACCTAGCCCATAAGTTTTATACACTCTTCCCCAAATTAGCCGATAAGTTGGCAGGGGGAATCTTTAATTATAAGTGATGAAGCTGTTCCCTTGAGGAATGGCTTTTTGCTTTAATAAGGAGAAGTTGTTGATCAAAAATAATCCCTGAAAATACTGGTAGTTTATCTCTATTTGATAGTTTTGGAGTATAATTGAGATAAGAAAGCAGATTAAAGAGAGAATAAACTCCGAGTCTAACATAACTAAAAGTATATCTATAGTAGAAGCTTATGAAGTCAAAATAGAAGGAGCAGGTCATGGAATTTATTGTAGCTGAGGAAGGGATTCCTCAAAATATCGGATGTCAGGGAGCCCTGATTGCCTATTATGGCAGTGAGATAGAATTTCATTATGAAACCGTTCCACCACACGGTGATGAGATTTTTTCTGCCAAGTTGCCTTTGTTGGGGCTTGATCTGCCCTTTTGGATCTATGGGAGAAATCTCATATTTTTAGATGCTTACTACCTCTTAGCAGAAACAGTTAAGAAAGGGACTTGGAATCCCATAACGAGTATCCTCATCAATATTCATATGGGGGAATACGCCAGCCTAGACCACTGGTACAATCATATATCTATTGAGCAAAACGGTCTTGAGTTGAAAAATGATTATGATGGACAAGTCCTGACTTTGAAAACGGTTGACAAACTTCATTGGCTTGCCCTAGATGCTGAATCAGAAGAAAGGAACTAAAGATGGCAAAGAAAAGAGTTACATTACCAAAAGAGTTTAAGGATTTAATGGATGAAGGAAATATTGAAGCCCTTAAAGCAGTCTATGATCGTTGTGAATTAACCGCCCATGATGGAAGATTTAGCTTATGTACACCTCTGCATATGGGAGGAGTCCCGGATGAATTGGTTATCTGGCTTGTCGAAAAGGGCTTGGATATCAATATTCCTGATTATTATGGAGGGACTCCTTTATACCGTCAAGCAATCTTGGGTAGAGATACAGTAAAACTCTTGTGTGAATTGGGGGCAGACATTGAAAAGCCCAATAGATATGGCGAGACCCCTCTACATATGGCAGCTGAGTTTTTTCATCCTAAAACAGTCAAATTTTTGATTAACAAGGGAGCAAATGTCAATGTAGAGAATGATATGGGAAGAACTCCACTAGCTTCAGTCTTGATGGTTTGTCGGGGAATCTATATTGCCCAAACTGCTGAAATTGCCTCTATGTTACTAGAAGCAGGTGCTAAGAAAACCTCTAAAATGAAGGAAAAAGTTGAACAAATTGGTAAGGATTTTGAATTTCACAGAGAAGGTATCCATCCTGACTACATAGAGGCTGCAGATAAAGGCTTAGCGAAGCTCTATGAGCTCTTCGATGTCAAGCCTGTAGAAAAAAGATTAACTCACGATGGAGTTTCTCCGATTCTCGTAAAAGAAGGTAGTTGGGAGGAACAATATGAGGAACTTTGGTCCTTCTTAATCCCTTCGAGTGGGCCAGCCAAAACTGTTCAGGGGGAAGTTATCCGTATACCAGGCAGAGTTCGTGATGAACTGGATCGCAATGGTGGGGCCAACTGGGACAGAGACTACCGCAAGATGCTACAGGCTATTCCTCACTATCTTTCTCTAGGAACTCCACTTTCAGACACTGACTTAGAAGAAGCCAAGCAAGTCATTGCACAAATCCATAGCAAAGAGAATGATGATGAAGCCAGTCTGGATCGCCTCTGCCAATTGGCTCTTGCTTGGATTAAGCAAAATCCTAAACCAATTGACTTAGAAGAACCAAGTTATAAGCGGTAAAAAGAATAAGAGTTTGACAATGATTACATTAAAAAATATTGGAGAATTTAAATCGGTTCCACAACTTGTTAAGGACATCATAGAGGGAGACACCTGGGCCTTAGACCAATATCTTGCAAGTGGTTGGGATATTGACCAAGAAATAGAAATCAGCAAGTATACCTCTCTAAGCCCAATTGATTTATCCTTGATTACAGGAAATTTTGACTCCCTAAAATGGCTAGTGGAAAAGGGGGCTCATTTAAATGTAAAAAATAACCCTTCATTTTTGTTGGCTGTCAGGTATTGTGATGGTACGTTCATCAAGTATCTTATGGAACATGGAGCAAAGATTAATAGTGTAAATGCTGTAAAGTCGGAAGCCTTTCAAGAAGCCTTATTTGGCAATAAATTTGATAATCTAGCTATTATCCATGCATTAGGACATAGTGTCGAAAAATATGGCGGAAAAGCATTTAGGAGAGCTGTTGCAGATAGAAATTATCAGGTGCTAGATTTTTTTATTAAAAATGGAGTTGATATAAACTATAATGCCTCCGACTCGGTTTATCCCTTTAAGCCAACGCCTCTCAGTGTAGCTGCAAGATATGTTGACCTAGATATGTGTAAATACCTTGTAGAGCACGGGGCGGACGTGACTCTCACTGAAAAAGATGGTATGAGACCTTATAGTATCGCTATCGAAAAGGGGGATCAAGAGATGGCAGAATACTTTAAAAAACTAGAGCCAGTAGAATTTCATAATTTATGCAATAAATTGGATGAACTAAAACCATTTAAACTGCCTCGGGAACTTACCGATTTTCTCATGAGTCAAGACTTATATTTTGAACTTACTAACTGTGATTTTAAGTGGATAGAGTTTTTCCCTCTCATGCAAACAATTCCCTTAAAAAAAGGTCGTAAAAAATTTCTCCGTATTTCACGGTCAACCGGAGATTATACTCATATCTATCTCATTTGGCATCCAAAGACAAGTAAAGTAGCTTTTTACGATGAGGAACACGAAACTATAAGTGATATTTGTAGCTTTAAAGAATTTATCTGCAATATGTCTAGACACTTACAAGAAATTCTTGAAGGTTAAGAGAAATCAAAAAGGGGGGCTCTTATGCAACTAATTGACCAAGTTAAAAAAATAGAAACTTATATTTGTGAGTGTTTTGAAGACTGGGATTTGGATGATCCTGTAGAGGAAGGATATCTGGAAGATTATCAGGGCATTTCTGGTGCTTCTGAGGAAGAGCTTCAAGCCTTTGAGGAAATATTTGGCATTCGTCTACCTAGTGACTTCAAAGAGCTTTATAGCTATAAAAATGGGAGTAAATACCTCTCTATTTTACCTTGTGTAATTGACCAGAGAGATTTGACTTTTTCTCTCATGAGTCTACAGGAAATTGAGACTTGTAAAAAGTACTTTCAAAATAGAGATGCTCTGTTAACCGAATTTCCCGACTATTTTTCTAGTCAAGACCTAGAAAACATGCATGATAGTAGAATTAAGCCTTATCTTTTTAATAAAAAATGGCTTCCTTTTGCTCAGTATTGTGACTCTTGTTATCTTATGCTGGATTTTGATCCAGACCAGGAGGGTCAGGAAGGTCAGGTTATTTGCTACATCCATGATCCTGACCAGGTGATCTATGCGGCTGAAAGCCTTACAAATCTGATTGAAGGGATAATGGATGAGATCATATGAATGGACAAATGTACCAAATAGCCTGTATCGTGGCAGCAGCTAGGAAGGCTTTAAAAACTGATCAGGCAATCTTGTATCATCCTGACCAATATATCAATAAGATTTGCTTTCAAATTTTGCCGTCAGAAAAGGGGGAAGTTATAGAACTATCTGTATCTGATTGGTTTGAAAATCTTAAGGAAAAAGGGTTGAAGGACTTAAAATTATTTTGCCCTATCTCAGTAAATGACAGAGGTATTTTAGGTTTCTCCAATACGACACAGAGTTCAATTCTCTGTTTTTATAAAGATGGGAAGGCAGGTTATTTCCTACCAAATTGGAAATCTGCTTCCGCAGGTAGGGGCTGGGATGTTACCTACACCGAGTATGAATGGGAAAGGTCTTCTCAAGACATTCCCCACTATGAAAATAATATCGAAGAATTTAAGGACATATTGACTCGTATAGAAGATTTAGCAATTAAAATTGAATGTGACAACTTTGCCAAAGTCTTTCAATCTGCTAGAAACTGTTTGCTAGACCCAGAATCTGGTAAAGGGCTGGCAGAACCTCAAATTCCACTGCAACATCTAAGCATATTTAGAGCTGCAAGCTCAGCGGATGTTTTTGGAGGAATGGGCTCCTGGAATGATGAACCTGGATGGCTGGCACAAGATAAGGGACTGGGTCAAGTATACGATGAACTTTCAGATCAATTGCTAAGAAATATTAGATCAGCCATTCTATTTGCCATCAACGAGTGGTGATGGATTAGGAGAGAGAAAATGGGGAAGTTAAAGTTAAGTCTATTGAATAAATGGGAACTAGACAAGGACTACAATAGTGTTTTCAATTCTGTCATGTTACATGATGGTAGAGCCTTTGTCTTGACCAGTGAGAAGGAAACTTTCAATCTCTACTGTCTGCTTGAAGTATCACCTTTGGGTGTGAAGGAGATAGATGCTTGGTATTGTGACCATGTTTGGGAGGAAGAGCCTCTACTCTTTACAGATGGACAAAATATTGGCATCATCAAGGCTGGCAAGGAAATAGTCTATTATACTGGTGATTTTTCTAATCCAGAAATTATTGCCATAAAGGATCCGCAAAGTATACTTCCTAAAAAGGCACAAGAGAGATATTTTCAAATCGTATCAGATAGCGACCAGATACCCGTGTGTTTTGAAAATCAAGTTTATACAAATCAGGCAAGAAACTTTGCCCTTTTAGAATTTGATCGAGAGAAAAAGCAGGCGAAGTGGACCACTTATTCGCATATTGATAAAAAAGATTTAAACCACCACGACACGAACTCAAGTTTTTGTCCTAAAATCGATAGTATGAAATCTTGGAAGCAAGAGCTCTATGCCTTTAGCTCTGGAGAAAGTCAAACCTCTGTCAATAAATGGGGCATGGACTATTATGCTCTTGTTAAAATCTCTAGTGATGGTCGTATTATCGAAAAGTTATTAGAATCTGAACATTTAAAGGCTTTAGGCAAAAAAGCTGGTGTCAATGGAATTTTTACGGATTCGCCTTATCTTATCCTGAGCCCCTTATTTAAGAATGATGACTGGAAGGGTAAGCAAAAGCTATTTTCTCTGGCAACGAGAGAATGGTGCGATATAGCTTTGCCTAGAGGAATGAGTAAACACAAGCTTCAAAATATGACAGACAACTTTTGTTTAACCTTCCTTTACGACAGAGGATTAAAAGAACTTGCCCTTTGTCGGATTGACTAGGCTGTAAATCAGAGTTAGAAATATTCTTAGAATAGAAGAAAATAAAAAAGCCTAAAAATGTTAAAACATCTTGACATTTCATCGATTTAGAGTATAATAAAAAATGTAAAGAGCTCTTGACATTGTTTTGACAGATTGGAGGAACAGGACTATGAGAAAAATGGATGAAATGGACAGAGCGATTCAGCTACGTTCTGAGGAATGGGGTTATAAAACGGCTCTATTTGGCTTATGTGGATGGACAGTATTTAATATTTATCAATCTATTACAAAAGGCATTGAACTTGAAATGTTACCATGTCTGATTTTATGTTTATCTATTTCTGTTCAAGGATTTACACAAATTGCCATAAAACAGAAAATGGTTGATGGTGATGAAGATTTTAAAGAACCTAATAAACTTGTTCAAGGAGTAATTTTGATGGTTGTTATCCTTATCGTAGTTTTGGCAATTGGCATTTATTGTTTTCAGAAAGACTAATGCTGTATGAAAAATAATATCAAACAGCTAAGAAAGTCTGAAGGACTACGTCAGGAAGATATGGCAAAAATATTAGGCGTTAGTCGACAAACCATTATTGCTATCGAGAATGACAAGTACAATCCTACACTTGAACTAGCAATGAAAATTGCAAGGTTGCTACAACTACATGTTGAAGAAATTTTCATTTTAGAAGATTAAAGATATCAGATAGCATTTATTCTAATCATCTGATTCGTAATGATGGAGAGTTTTCCGGTTCATGGAAACTCTCTTTTAAAGCTCATAAAGATTCTACTCAATTTTACCCTTGTCCATCTATATATCTATCGTAAAACTGGTATAAAAATTGCAAATCGGATCTTTAAATAGTATACTAGTTCTGTTAGTTATGAAAACGTTTGCGTTTTTGTTGATGATGATTATTTAGGAGACAAGACATGGAATTGACAGCCATTTATCATAGACCAGAATCAGAGTATGCTTATCTTTACAAAGAAGGTCAGTTACATATCCGAATCAAAACCAAGAAAGATGATGTCCAGCAGGTCATTTTACATTATGGAGATCCCTTTATCTTCATCGAGGATAAGTATGAAGCCAAGAAAGAAATGACTAAAGTAACCTCAGATGCCCTATTTGACTATTGGCAGGTTACGGTCTCTGTTGATTTTGCTCGCATTCAGTATCTCTTTGAGCTCCTTGATAAAGAAGGTCAAGGTGTTTTTTACGGTGATAAGGGTTGCGTAGAACATACTCAAGAAAACTTGGATGCTGAAGGAAATGGTTTCAAGCTTCCTTATATTCACGAAATCGATGGTTGCCAAGTTCCTGACTGGGTTTCAAATACCGTTTGGTATCAGATTTTCCCAGAACGATTTGCTAATGGAAATCCTAATCTAACTCCAGATGGAGCTCGAGAGTGGGATGCTGTCATTGCACCTAACATGGATGATTTTTTTGGTGGAGATTTACAAGGGATTATTGACCATTTAGACTATCTTAAAGATTTGGGAATCACTGGACTTTACCTATGTCCAATTTTTGAAGCAACGACCAATCACAAGTACGATACGACGGATTATTTTGAAATTGACCGTCACTTTGGAGACAAGGAAGTCTTTCGTAATCTAGTCGAGGAAGCCCATAAACGTGGCATTAAGATTATGCTAGATGCTGTTTTCAATCATATCGGCTACCAGTCTGCCCAATGGCAGGATGTTCTAAAAAATGGAGAAAATTCTCCTTATAAAGATTGGTTCCATATTCAAGAGTTTCCAATTACAGAGGATAAACTTCAGAATCCAAGAGAACTCCCTTATCATACCTTTGCCTTTGCTAGCTATATGCCTAAGTTAAATACAGCAAATCCTGAAGTCAAAGACTATCTTTTAAGTGTTGCGACCTACTGGATTGAGAATTTTGATATCGATGCTTGGCGTTTGGACGTTGCCAATGAAATTGACCATCAGTTCTGGAAAGATTTTAGAAAGGCAGTTCTCGCTAAAAAGCCTGATTTGTATATTTTAGGTGAAATCTGGCATACGTCTCAACCTTGGCTAAAAGGGGATGAGTTCCATGCTGTCATGAACTACCCGCTCTCTGAAAGTATCAAGGATTATTTCTTGCGTCAGCATAAAAAGACAGAGCAGTTTATTTCAGAAATCAATAGCCAGTCAATGTACTACAAGCAACAAATCTCAGAAGTGATGTTTAACCTTCTGGATTCTCACGATACAGAGCGTATCCTCACAACTGCCAAAGGCAATGTGCAACATGTCAAGGCTGCTTTAACCTTCCTCTACCTTCAAAAAGGGACTCCTTGTATCTATTACGGAACAGAGCTTGCATTAATAGGTGGACCAGATCCCGACTGCCGTCGTGTCATGCCTTGGGACCGTGTGTCTGAGGACAATGATATGCTGAATTTCATGAAGAAATTAATCCAAGTCCGTAAAGGAGTTGCAAGCATTATTCAGCATGGTTCATATAGCTTGCAAGAAGTGAAACCATATGTTCTTTCCTTGAAATGGACCTACGAAGGAAAAGAAGTTCAGGCTATCTTTAATCAGTCTAAGGAGAATGTTATCTTAGACAGAGATTCAGTTGATTTAGCGAGTCATTGCCAGTTTGAAGATGGTCAGCAAGTCATCTTGCCAGATGGATTTGTAGTTACTATTTCTGAGTAAAAAGGATTAAAATAATGGCACTCAAGGAAGTTTATGAGTATTTTCGTCACTATGATAAGGAAACTTATCAGGTTGTCGCCTGCATGGGTAATGAACCATCGGAAGAAGATGTTCAGGATTTTGAAAATCAATACGGCATTCGTCTGCCAGGAGATTTCAGGGAATTCACCATGTCATCTCTGGGAGGTCTCTTTATGGAAGTCAGGGAAGAGCTATGGCCAAGAGCCAAGGCTTACGATGTAGCCCCTTTTTGGACTTTCTGTCGAGGTATTAAGGTCTTGGGAATTGCAAATGGCATCCCAGATTTCTTAGATATTCGAATTAAAACCAAGGAATTACACGCTCTGGGCTTTGAGGATTATATTCCATTTCTGTCTATCATCGGTGATGGAGATGTAATTTTCTGCTTTGATAAGGACAATCACATAGTAGCTTTGGATTGGTATAATAGTGGCGAAACTGAAGAGCTTAATTGTGATTTTTCAGGACTTTTACTCCAGCAAATTGCCGAGCTAGAAGAGCGTAAAAATGAGATGGTCAATCTTTTGGAAAAGGGAAAATCTAGTCAATAATCTATAAGGAAATATCAGTTTGATAGTCCGTAAAAGAGGTTGGGACAAAAGATCCCGACCTCACTTTTTTAGCAATCAAACTTTGACGCGTTAGCTGATTGAACTTTTTGTTCGTCTTTTAGACTCCAAAAAGCTCCTAATCATCCTCGCGAGGCTGGGACTACGAAATCGAGACTTTGTCTATCGATTTCTGTCCCACCGCCTTTTTTAGTAAAACCATTCACTAAATCTACATTCAGATTTTTAAACTTTTCTACAAATTTTAGAAAAAACAATCAAAAATATGATTTTTTGTGTTTAGGGTATTGAAATTTCCTATATTATTTTATAAAATAAGGGTAAAAGACTATGGAAAAGTAATACGCTTACAATGAAATGGAAGCGGTTACTAAAGGAGGATTTTATGGAAAAAGGCCATTGGAATCGTAAAAGAGTCTACAGCATTCGTAAGTTTGCCGTAGGCGCTTGCTCTGTCATGATTGGAACCTGTGCGGTTCTATTTGGAGGAAGTGTCATTGGAGAATCACCAGTTTTCGCGGATGAAACTTCTATCGCCCACACTGTGGAACAAGCAAAAGAGGAAAGTCCGGCAGTGGAGGAAAAAGGAGATCAAACTGTAGCAGAGCACAAGGATGCTGCAAGTGTCGACCAAAGTCAAGCTGCTCCCATTGAAGCAAGCAAACCAGAGGTGAAAGAAGAGGAACCTGTAGTTCCAAAAGAGGAGAAAGCATCTCTAAAACCTGAAGAAACAGCACCAAAGGTAGAATCTCAAGCTTCAAGTCAAGAAAAACCTGTTAAGGAAGATTTGAAGGCTGCGACAAATGAAGAAGTAAATCAAATGATTGAAGATAGAAAAGTGAATTTTAATCAAAATTGGCACTTTAAACTCAATGCGAATCCTAAAGAAGCTGTGAAATCAGATGCCGATGTATCAACATGGCAAAAATTGGATCTCCCACACGACTGGAGTATCTTTAACGATTTTGACCATCAGTCACCTGCCCAAAATGAGGGTGGACAGCTCAATGGTGGTGAAGCTTGGTATCGCAAGACCTTTAAACTTGATGAAAAAGATCTCAAGAAAAATGTTCGTGTGACCTTTGATGGTGTCTATATGGACTCTCAAGTCTATGTCAATGGCCAGTTAGTGGGGCATTATCCAAATGGTTATAACCAGTTCTCATACGATATCACCAAATACCTTCACAAAGATGGTCGTGAGAATGTGATTGCTGTCCATGCGGTTAACAAACAACCAAGTAGCCGTTGGTACTCTGGTAGCGGTATTTACCGTGATGTGACCTTGCAAGTGACAGATAAGGTTCATGTTGAGAAAAATGGAACAACTATCTTAACACCAAAACTGGAAGAACAGCAACATGGCAAGGTTGAAACTCATGTAGCCAGCAAAATCGTCAATACAGATGATAAAGACCATGAACTGGTGGCAGAGTATCAAATCGTTGAACGTGGTGGCCAGGCTGTAACAGGCTTGGTTCGTACAGCTAGCCGTACCCTGAAAGCACATGAGTCAACAAGCCTTGATGCGATTCTAGAAGTTGAAAGACCAAAACTCTGGACAGTTTTAAATGATAAACCTGCTTTGTACGAATTGATTACGCGTGTTTACCGTGATGGTCAATTAGTCGATGCTAAGAAAGATTTGTTTGGTTACCGTTACTATCATTGGACTCCAAATGAAGGTTTCTCTTTGAATGGTGAACGCATTAAATTCCATGGTGTTTCCTTGCACCATGACCACGGAGCGCTTGGAGCAGAAGAAAACTATAAGGCAGAATACCGTCGTCTCAAACAAATGAAGGAGATGGGCGTTAACGCCATCCGTACAACTCATAACCCTGCAAGTCCACAGACTTTGCAAATCGCAGCAGAACTTGGTTTGCTGGTTCAGGAAGAGGCCTTTGATACGTGGTATAATGGAAAGAAACCTTATGACTACGGGCGTTTCTTTGAAAAAGATGCCACTCACCCAGAAGCTAGAAAAGGTGAAAAATGGTCTGACTACGATCTTCGTACCATGGTCGAAAGAGATAAAAATAACCCAGCTGTCTTCATGTGGTCTATCGGGAATGAAATTGGTGAAGCAGATGGAAAGGCTCACTCTCTTGCAACGGTTAAACGCTTAGTAAAAGTGATTAAAGATGTTGATACTACACGTTATGTTACCATGGGAGCAGATAAGTTCCGCTTTGGTGATGGTAGCGGTGATCATGAGAAAATTGCTAATGAACTGGATGCAGTTGGTTTCAACTACTCAGAAGACAACTACAAGAAACTTCGTGCGAAACATCCAAACTGGTTGATTTATGGTTCAGAAACATCTTCAGCAACCCGTACACGCGGTAGCTATTATCGTCCTGAACAAGAATTGGTACATAGCAACCAAGCTTATCGTAACTATGAACAGTCAGATTATGGAAATGATCGTGTTGGTTGGGGTAAAACGGCAACCGCTTCATGGACCTTTGACCGTGACAACGCTGGCTATGCTGGACAGTTTATCTGGACAGGTACGGACTATATCGGTGAACCTACACCATGGCACAATCAAAACCAAACTCCCGTTAAGAGCTCTTACTTTGGTATCGTAGATACAGCCGGTATTCCAAAACATGACTTCTACCTCTACCAAAGCCAATGGGTTTCTGTCAAGAAGAAACCAATGGTTCACCTTCTTCCTCACTGGAACTGGGAAAATAGAGAATTGGCATCGAAAGTTGAAGATTCAGACGGAAAAATCCCAGTTCGAGCTTACTCAAACGCTGCCAGCGTTGAATTGTTCTTAAATGGTCAATCTCTTGGAGTTAAGAAGTTCAACAAAAAACAAACTAGTGATGGCCGTACCTACCAAGAAGGTGCCAATGCCAAGGAACTCTACCTTGAGTGGAAGGTTGCGTACCAACCAGGTACTTTGGAAGCTGTAGCTCGCGATGAAGCTGGAAAAGAAATTGCACGTGATAAGATCACTACTGCAGGCCAACCAGCAGGTGTTCGCCTCGTCAAGGAAGAACATGCAATCGCAGCAGATGGAAAAGACTTGACCTACATCTACTACGAAATCGTAGATAGTGAAGGAAATGTGGTACCAACTGCCAATAATTTGGTTCGTTTCCAATTGCATGGACAGGGTCAACTGGTCGGTGTCGACAATGGGGAACAAGCCAGCCGTGAACGCTACAAGGCGCAACCAGATGGTTCTTGGATCCGTAGAGCCTTTAACGGTAAAGGGGTTGCCATTGTTAAATCAACTGAACAAGCAGGTAAATTCACACTAACAGCTCATTCAGATCTCTTGAAATCTGGTCAAGTAACGGTCTTTACAGGTAAAAAAGAAGACCAAGAAAAGACCGTTCTAGGAACAGAGGTACCAAAAGTACGTACTGTTATTGAGAAAGAGCCAAAAATGCCGAAGACAGTCGGTTTTATCTACAGTGATGGCAGTCGTGAAAAACGTCCAGTAACTTGGTCTTCAGTTGATGTGAGCAAGCCTGGTATTGTAACGGTCAAAGGCACGGCTGACGGACGAGAGGTAGAGGCTCGTGTTGAGGTTCTAGCAATTGCGAAAGAACTGCCTACTGTAAAACGTGTTGCCCCAGGAACAGATTTGAATGCAGTTGATAAATACGTTTCTATCGCTGTAACGGATGGAAGCATTCAAGAATACGAAGTTGATAAGTGGGAGATCGTGGAGGCAGATAAAGCCAAACTTTCAGTCGCAGGATCACGTATACAAATGAGTGGTCAATTAGCTGGCGAAACCATTCATGCTACCCTTGTAGTAGAAGAAGGCGAGCCTGCAGCACCTGTAGTGCCAACTGTGACGGTTGGTGATGAAGCTGTCACAGGACTTACTAGTCAAAAACCAATGCAATACCGCACTCTTGCTTATGGAGCTAAGTTACCAAAAGTCGCAGCAAGTGCTGAAAATGCGGATGTTACTGTAGTCCAAGCAAGCGCAGCAAACGGCATGCGTGCAAGCATCTTTGTTCAACCAAATGATGGTGGCCCTCTTCAAATGTATGCTATTCAGTTCCTCGAAGAAGCGCCAAAAATTGATCATTTGAGCCTACAAGTGGAGAAAGCTGATGCTCTCAAAGAAGACCAAACAGTCAAATTGTCGGTTCGTGCTCACTATCAAGATGGAACACAAGCAGTTCTACCAGCAGATAAGGTGAACTTCTCTACAAGTGGTGAAGGGGAAGTCGCAGTTCGTAAAGGAATGCTTGAGTTACATAAGCCAGGAACAGTCACTCTCAAAGCAGAATATGAGGGGGCTACAGGTCAAATCGATCTCACGATTCAGGCCAATACTGAGAAAAAAGTAGCCCAAGCTATCCGGCCAGTAAACGTAGTAACAGACTTGCATCAAGAACCTACTCTTCCATCAACAGTAACAGTTGAGTATGACAAAGGTTTCCCTAAAGCCCACAAAGTCACATGGCAAGCCATTCCAAAAGAAAAACTCGACCACTATCAAACTTTTGAAGTTCTAGGTAAAGTTGAAGGTCTTGATCTTGAAGCGCGTGCAAAAGTCTCTGTAGAAGGCATCGTTTCAGTTGAAGAAGTCAGTGTGACGACCCCAATTGCAGAAGCGCCACAATTACCAGAAAGTGTTCGCACCTACGATTCAAATGGTCACGTTTCATCAGCTAAAGTTACTTGGGATACGATTCGTCCAGAGCAATACGCCAAGGAAGGTGTCTTTACAGTTAATGGTCGCTTAGAAGGTACGCAATTAACAACTAAACTTCATGTTCGCGTATCTGCTCAAACTGAGAAGGGAGCAAATATTTCTGATCAATGGACCGGTTCAGAATTGCCACTGGCCTTTGCTTCAGACTCAAATCCGAGTGACCCTGTTTCAAACGTCAACGATAAATTGATTTCCTTTAATGACCGCCCAGCTAATCGTTGGACAAACTGGAATCGTAGTAATCCAGAAGCTTCAGTTGGTGTCCTATTCGGAGATTCAGGTATCTTGAGCAAACGTTCGGTTGATAATTTAAGTGTCGGATTCCACGAAGACCATGGAGTTGGTGTACCGAAGTCTTATGTGATTGAGTATTATGTTGGTAAGACTGTTCCAACAGCCCCTAAAAACCCTAGCTTTGTAGGTGAGGAAAACCATGCCTTTAACGATCCTGCAAACTGGAAAGAGGTAAGCAATCTCAAAGCACCAGCTCAATTAAAAGCTGGAGAAATGAATCATTTCAGCTTTGATAAAGTTGAGACCTATGCGGTTCGCATTCGTATGGTTCGACTTGATAGCAAGAAAGGAACGTCTATCACAGAAGTACAAATTTTTGCGAAACAAGTCGCAGCAGCCAAACAAGGACAAACGAGAATCCAAGTTGACGGTAAAGACTTAGCAAACTTTAACCCAGATTTGACAGACTACTACCTTGAGTCTGTAGATGGAAAAGTTCCTGCAGTAACAGCAAGTGTTAGCAACAATGGTCTCGCTACCGTCGTTCCAAGTGTTCGTGAAGGTGAGCCAGTTCGTGTTATCGCGAAGGCTGAAAATGGTGATATCCTAGGAGAATACCGTCTACACTTTACAAGCAATAAAGACTTGCTCTCTCGTAAACCAGTTGCTGCGGTCAAACAAGCTCGCTTGCTACAAGTAGGGCAACCACTTGAATTGCCAACTAAGGTTCCTGTTTACTTCACAGGTAAAGACGGTTACGAAACAAAAGACTTGGCAGTTGAATGGGAAGAAGTTCCAGAAGAAAAGCTGACAAAAGCAGGTCAATTTACCGTTCGAGGCCATGTCCTTGGTAGTGATCTTGTTGCTGAGTTCACTGTACGAGTGACAGACAAACTAGGCGAAGCTCTCTCAAATAACCCAGAGTATGATGAAAATAGTAACCAGGCCTTTGCTTCCGCAACTAATGATATTGATCCAAGTTCACATGACCGTGTGGACTATCTCAATGACGGAAATCATTCAGAAAATCGTCGTTGGACAAACTGGTCTCCAACACCATCTTCTAACCCAGAAGTATCAGCAGGTGTGATTTTCCGTGAAAATGGTAAGATTGTCGAACGGACTGTTGCGCAAGCCAAACTCCATTTCTTTGCAGATAGTGGTACGGATGCCCCATCTAAACTCGTTTTAGAACGCTATATTGGCCCAGAATTTGAAGTTCCTACCTACTATTCAAACTACCAAGCCTATGATGCAGCCCATCCATTCAACAATCCAGAAAATTGGGAAGCTGTTCCTTATCGTGCGGATAAAGACATTGAAGCCGGTGATGAAATTAACGTTACCTTTAAAGCTGTCAAAGCCAAAGCCATGAGATGGCGTATGGAGCGCAAAGCGGATAAGAAGGGTGTTGCGATGATTGAGATGACCTTCCTTGCGCCAAGCGAATTGCCTCAAGAAAGTACGCAATCGAAGATTCTTGTAGATGGAAAAGAACTTCCTGACTTCGCTGAAGATCGTCAAGACTACCAAATCACCTATAAAGGTCAACGTCCAAAAGTTTCAGTCGAAGAAAGCAATCAAGTAGCTTCAACAGTTGTAGATAGTGGAGACGATAGCCTTCCAGTACTTGTTCGTCTTGTTTCAGAAAGTGGAAAACAAGTCAAGGAATACCGTATCCACTTGACTAAAGAAAAACCAGTTTCTGAGAAGACTGTTGCTGCTGTGCAAGAAGATCTTCCAAAACTCGAATTTGTTGAAAAAGATTTGGCCTACAAGACAGTTGAGAAAAAGGATCCAACACTGTATCTAGGTGAAACTCGTGTAGAACAAGAAGGAAAAGTTGGTAAGGAACGGATCTTTACAGCGGTTAATCCTGATGGAAGTAAGGAAGAAAAACTTCGTGAAGTGGTAGAGGCTCCGACAGACCGCATCGTCTTGGTTGGAACGAAACTAGGAACCTCCCTTCCAGAAGATGAAGTGAAGAACCTTGTCCTTAACAGACCAGAACTTGTAATTGAAGAAGAAACAATTGATTTCAAGGTTCAGGAACGTAAGTCTGATAAGTTGTATCTAGGTGAAACTCGTGTTCTCCAAGAAGGTCAAAAGGGTATCCGTGTTCACTTGATCGAGGTTGAAAATGGTAAGCGGACTGAAAAAGAAAGCTATGATAAAGTTATAGCTCAGGATCGCATCGTAGAAGTTGGAACGAAACCAGGAACCTCCCTTCCAGAAGATGAAGTGAAGAACCTTGTCCTTAACAGACCAGAACTTGTAATTGAAGAAGAAACAATTGATTTCAAGGTTCAGGAACAAAAGAACGATAAGCTTCCAGCAGGTCAAACCCGTGTTCTCCAAGAAGGACAAAAAGGTATCCGTGTTCACTTGATCGAAGTTGAAAATGGCAAACGAACTGAAAAAGAAAGCTATGATAAAGTCGTGGCTCAGGATCGCATCGTAGAAGTAGGTACGGCTGGTGAAACGACCAAACCAGTACCTCAAGAATCTACAAAACCACAAGTATCAGAAAAGGCAGATACAAAAGAAATTGCTTCAAATGCAGCTAGTCAAGCTCAAGAAGAGCAGTTGCCAAATACAGGAAGTGCAGAAAGTCAAGCAGCAGTAGCAGCAGGCTTAGCTCTTCTTGGTTTGAGTGCAGGACTAGTAGCCACTAAAGGCAAAAAAGAGGATTAGAATTTCTACGATATGAAGAGATGGGGACAAAATAGATTTATATTTTAAAAACTCTTCATTATGAATTTTGAAAATCTAATAGATTAAATAAAAAGTGAACCAAACTATTCTGGGACAATCAGAATTCTGTTTAGTTCACTTTTTGTTATGTTCTAAACTTTTATTTTAATATATTTCTACTATGTTAAGTCTTATAACAGTATATAGATTGATAAATTGGTTATATTTAGTTTTATGAATAAAGGGACATTATTTATTGAAAGGGAGTGGAAATATTAAAGGAATGGATTCTTTAAAGTTGACATTTCGTAAATAAATTCTTTAGTAATGAAATAAATCAATTAAAATATATATGTTATAATAAACTTGATAAGGTCTATTATATCATGTGCTGTAAGTGAATATAATTTTATCAAGAATAGAGCATGGTGTTATTATGGATACGTCACTATATTGTGGAGGTGTTGCGTACGTAGAATTGAATACTTAATTTTTTATCGATATACAAATAGAAAGGTTGGTCATAATGGATAAGATAAAAAAATATCTCGGTTTTCTGGTATTCCCTCTTTTATTCTTGATGATGCTTTTCCCGGCGGGTGAAGCACATGCGGCAACTGATATCACGAGTAAAGTCAAAATAGATGACTTGAAGATTACTATAGCATCTACAGGAAGTGAGACTGAAGGAATTCATGGTTCAAATGATACTTCGATGAAATTGAAATATTCGGGTAAATTCTCATTTCCCAATGTGGCAGTTAATGAAATCAAGAATGGTGATTACTTTATCGTAAAAGCTCCAAATAACTTGAGTTTGACGGATGGTAGTCTGGATTTGATTGATTCGACATCAAATACCAAAATGGGGACTGTCCAGGTGGATAATGCTAACCATCAGCTGGTATTTACTTTCAACGAAAAGGTGGAGGACAAGCAAAATATTCGTGGGGACTTTGTTGCAGAAGCAACTGAAACGCTCAAAAAAGAGGGGAAAACGGTTACCTATGTTTTACCAGATGGTAAAAAACAGACCATCACGTATAAAGTGAATAAATATGAACAGACTGACGTGATTGGAGAAACTATTACAAAGTACGGTTATAACGATAACAATAAGGCGAGAGCACATTTTCAAATGAAAATTAATCGCGCTAAGAAAGATATGACTGGACATGTGGTGAAGATTACAGATGACGTTTCAAAGGGAGCCTTTGCTAACTATGTGGAAGGTACTTTCTATATGCATGAAGCGGAATTCGAAACGACGAATACGAATTCATCTGCTCTTAAACATTTAGGTGATGAATACGAAATCACAACCGATCCGGAGGTATACAAGGCTAACTCAGATAAAAAAGCTTTGTTGACCTTTGTCAACGGGAAACGAGGATTTGAGTTGCTCATGCCGACTAATATGGGTACAAAGAGCTTTTTTTTAACGTATGATACGTCCTCACCAGCAGATACTTCAATGATAAGTAACTCAGCGCAGTACTTGATTGATAATCAACCACAACTTATTTGGGAAAACTACGGAGGTAGTATTGGAACCAGAACAGAAGCAACGTTTAATTTAAAGACGGTTAAATCTGTAGGTGCGTCAGTCACAGCTGATATTGCTGGTAAGATCAAAATCACAAAATACGATGAAGCGGATGCAACTGTTAAGTTGGCAGGCGTTGTCTTTGAAATCCGTGAGAAAACCACTAATAATTTGGTTGATACCGTTACAACAGATGCGGATGGGATAGCTGTCTCAAAGGCTCTCAATAATGGTAAGTATATCGTTAAAGAAAAAACTCCTAAATCAGGCTATCAGGTAAATAGTCAAGAGTTCGAAGTGGAGATGAAAGATGGAAAGGGTGTTCCCCTCAATATCTCTAACAAACGTGTGACAGTTGACTTTGAAGCAAACAAGACTTGGGTAAACGGAAAAGCAACTGACTACAAAAAAGTCAAACTCGGTTTGTATGTGCACAAAGAAGGACAAACTGTTGCAGATGCAAAACCTGTTACTGGGAACTACACCCCTGAAGTGACAGAGTCTAATGGTGTTTACACTTATAAATGGAAAAATCAACTTCCTGAACGTGATGTTGATGGAAGCAAGCTAGTTTATTCTGTTCGAGAACTTGAAGACCAGACGGGTCTTCCTCTGAAAGAAGGAGAGAAAGTCAAAGTAGGCGACAACAGCTATGTTGTATCCTATAACGGAAACAACAAAGTCACCAACACTTACGAAGTTCCAAAGACAAACGTGACGGCTAATAAAGTCTGGACTGGTGGTAATACAAACATTCGTCCAACAGTCTACTTCAAACTCTATCGTACGCCAGAAGGTGGAGCGATTGAAGAAGTAGTTGGTGTTAGTCAAAAAGAAGTTCCCAAAACAGATGGAACTGTCGAATGGACAGACCTTCCTGAGACTGATGAGCACGGTGTGAAGTACACTTATAGTGTGATGGAAGTCGATGAAGATGGCAATCTTGTCACTGCTGTAGATGGTTATACAGCCAATCAAACAGCTGATTTAACTGTCACAAACACCTATGGTACTTCACCAACTAAGGCTGATATTGAAGTCAAAAAAGAATTGGTGGGTGGTCGTCCAACACCTCTTCAAAACGAAGAATTTGAATTTATCTTGAAAGACAAAAATGGCCAAGAAGTTCAAAGAGCTAAGAACGATGCAGCTGGTCGCGTAGTCTTCAAAGATATTCCTTTCGATAAAGAGGGTGAATACGAATTTACTGTTGTTGAAGTGAATGCTGGTCAAACCATCGATGGTGTGACTTACGATGTTAGAACAGTACCAGTCACAGTAAGTGTAACAGATGATGGAAAAGGTAAACTGGTTGCGACAGTATTGTATCATCCTATTACTGCTGTGGCACTTCCGTCAGCTAATTTGGTCTCTTCAGCACCTAGTTCTAATCTTGTACCATCACTTACTGGTACAGTGAATAGAGCTACTGATGGTGGAATTCAGACATTCAAAAATACTTATAAAGCAACTAATGCTAAGGCCGTTCTTGAAGTGACTAAGCAGTTGACCGGTCGTACGACAGGAGCTCAAGAAAATGAGTTCGAATTTACGTTGACAGACCAAGTTGGTAACGTTGAAACTAAGAGAAATGATGCAGATGGAAAAGTTAAGTTTCATGAATTGACCTTCGATGAAGCAGGTACTTATACTTACACTATCAAGGAAGTAAAAGCTGGTACAACTGAAAATGGTATTACCTACGATTCTAAGACAGTCACAGCTAAAGTAACTGTAACAGATGACGGTCATGGTAAACTGACTGCAGTTGTTGATTACAGCAGTGATGGTACAGCTAATAGCACAACCTTCACCAATACTTACAACCCTGCAAAAGTCAAAGCTCCAGTTTCTGCAACTAAATCATTTATCAATAAGAACACCAATACTCCAATGCCGCTCAAAGGTGGCGAGTTTGTCTTCGCCTTGCTAAATCACGAAGGTGATCCCGTAGAAAAAACTACAAATGATGCAGATGGAAACATCAAGTTTAAGGATTTAGAATTCGAGAAAGCTGGTACTTACCAGTATACAATCTACGAACACAAAGCTGGTCAAATCGAGAATGGTATCACTTATTCTAATAAGACTGTGGAAGTGACTATCGAAGTAACAGATGACGGTCATGGTGCTCTGAAAGCAACTGTTTCTTATGACAACGATGAAAGACACTTCGAAAATACTTACAAAGCTGCAAATGCTAAAGCAAATCTCGAAGTGACTAAGAAGTTGACAGGACGTGAGTTGAAAGCTGATGAATTTGAGTTCACTTTGACAGACCAAGACGGTAATGTGAAAGAAACCGTGAAGAATGACAAAGACGGAAACGTTAAGTTCTCAGAATTGGAATTCGACAAAGCGGGCACTTATGCTTATAAGATTGCTGAAAAAGCGGGTACTGCTACAGGTATCCAGTACGATACGAAAACCATCACAGCTACAGTAACTGTAGCGGACAATGGTAAAGGTGTCCTTGAAGCAACCGTTGCTTATGACGGTGAAAAAGTATTCGAGAACACTTACACTCCAGCAGGGGCTACAAGTGTAACTCTTGGAGCTAAGAAAGTTCTTGAAGGTAAAGACCTTGAAGCAGGTAAATACAGCTTCGAATTGAAGAAAGAAGACGGTAGTGTTGTCGAAACAGTGACAAACGCTGCTGATGGAACTGTGACCTTCTCACCGATCTCATATGATGAGAGCCAAGTGGGAACTCACAAGTACACTATCTCAGAAGTTGCTGGATCTGAAGCAGGAATCACTTATGATAAGACAGTTCAAGAAGTTGAAGTAACGGTTGAAAAAGTAAGTGCAACTGAATTGAAAGCAACGGCTTCAAAAGAAGCAAAAGACCTAGTCTTCACCAACAAGTACACACCAGCAGGAGCTACAAGTGTAACTCTTGGAGCTAAGAAGGTTCTTGAAGGTAAAGATCTTGAAGCTGGTAAATATAGCTTTGTTCTGAAAGAAGGCGATAAAGAGCTTGAAACAGTTACAAACGCTGCTGATGGAAGTGTTACTTTCTCACCAATCTCATATGATGAAAGCCAAGTGGGAACTCACAAGTACACCATCTCTGAAGTTGCTGGATCTGAAGCAGGGATCACTTACGATAAGACAGTTCAAGAAGTTGAAGTTAAAGTTGAAAAAGTAAGTGCAACTGAATTGAAAGCAACGACTTCAAAAGAAGCAAAAGATCTTGTATTTACAAACAAGTACACACCAGCCAAAACTTCGGTTTCTGTGAAGAAAGCATGGGATGATAAGGACAACCAAGATGGTAAACGCCCATCTTCTGTCACAGTTAAATTGCTTGCAGACGGTCAAGATACTGGTAAAACACTTGAACTCAATGTCGCAAACGGTTGGACTGGAAGCTTCACAGACCTTGATGCTGATAAAGGCGGCACACCTATTAAGTACACAGTAGTAGAAGTAACTGTTCCTGGTTACACTTCTAAGGTTGCTGGTGGCGCTGCATCAGGATTCACTATCACAAATAGCTATTCTCCAGAAACAGTTGATGTAAAAGCAACTAAGAACTGGGATGACGCGAACAACCAAGACGGCAAACGTCCAACTAAGATTACAATCAATCTTTTAGCAGACGGTCAGAAAGTCGCATCAAAAGAAGTTCAAGCAGCCACAGACGGAACATGGACTGCTACATTCGAAAAATTAGCAAAATATAAAGCTGGTAAAGAAATCAAATACACTGTAACAGAAGAAGCCGTAGCAGAATACGAATCAACTATTACAGACTTTACCATCACAAACAAATATGCACCAAAAGAAATCGACTACAAGGTAACAAAAGTATGGAACGATGCGAACAACCAAGACGGCAAACGTCCTGAGTCCGTAACGGTTCAACTTTATAAAAAAGTAGGAGATGCAGATCCAGTAGCTGTTGAAGGTAAGAAATTAACCTTGACAGCTAAGGATAAGACTGACGCTAACACTTGGGTAGCATCCTTCACAAAACTTCCACAATACGAAGCTGGTAAAGAAATTACTTACTCTATCAAGGAAGTGGATGTACCAGCTGGCTATAAAGCCTCTGTGACTGGTCAAGTAGTGACAAACACTCATGACATAGAAACAGTCGTTCTTTCAGGAACTAAGGTTTGGAAAGATAACAACAACCAAGACGGCAAACGTACTAAATCTGTGAAAGTTCAAATTCTTAATGGCGACAAAGTCGTTCAAGAAATTGAAGTATCAGAAGCAACTGGTTGGAAGTTCGAATCAAAACCACTTCCTAAGTATGAAAATGGTAAACTAATCGAGTACAAAGTCAAAGAAGTGGTTGTCAAAGGATATACTTCAACAATCACCACAGAAAAAGAAGGTAAGTACACCATTACCAATGAATATACACCAGAAAAAATTGCTGTAAGTGGACAAAAGACTTGGATTGACAATAACGACCAAGATCGTATCCGTCCAGCATCTATCACAGTGAAGCTACTTGCGAATGGTAAAGAAACTGGCCAAGAAGCTACAGTCACAGCGGAAACAGGCTGGAAGTATGAATTTACTAATCTGGACCGTTACCAAAATGGTAAGACAATCGAGTACACAGTCAAAGAAGTTGGTGTTCCTACAGGTTACACAGCTACTGAAACTGGTATGAATGTGACCAACACCCATACGCCAGAAAAAGCGTCTGTAAAAGGTAAGAAGATCTGGAAAGGTGATGAAAACCATAAAGACGCTCGTCCAGCATCTATTACAGTTAAACTATTTGCCAATGGTAAAGAAACTGGTAAAACTGCAATAGCTTCAGAAGCAAGTGGTTGGACTTATGAGTTTACAGACCTTGATCGTTACAAAGACGGTCAAGAAATCAAGTACTCTGTAGTAGAAGTTCCGGTTAAAGGTTACACATCTAAAGTAGAAGACTTCAATATCACAAATACATACATTCCAGAAAAACCAACACCAGGTGAACCAAATGAACCAGGAAAACCAGGACAAAAACCTCAACTTCCTAACACTGGTGAAAAAGCATCTAATGTAGCAGTAGTTGCAGGACTTGCTTTGATGGCAGTGACTGGTGGATTGTACTTTGTAAGCCGTAAAAATAAATAATCTAGCGTGAGAAAGATAGTTTCCATTTATTTTTCTTAGGTTTAATCTGTGATAAAAAGGCCAGAGGATTCCTCTGGTCTTTTTTAGATATAGGAGTAAAAGAAAGACCCAGCATTTAATACTGGGTTGGTAATTATTTTACCATCATCAATTCGGCAATCATTGCTATGTAGATGATTAAGGTAAGGAGAAAACCGGCTCTCCAGAAAAATTTGATGAATTTAGGGTAATAAAAACTTCGTTTTTTGACAAGGAAAAAGACTACTAGGAGGATTGCTAGGAGAGAAAGAGCAACACCAAGTCGCGGTAGAAAGTTGTGGGTAAAGGCTTTAGCAGTAATCAGATAGTACTCGAATACCAAAAGTGGAAAAGCTAGATCCGCGAAATTAAATCCTATTTTCCTAAGTCCGAAAAGCTTGGTGACAATAAAGCAAACCACCAAGGTTAATATCAATAATAAAATAGATGCTATTTTCATTAAAATCATACCCATATTGTATCATAAAAAAACGCTAAAGGAAATGAGAAACAAGGGAATTTGTTTGAAAGTCAGGCTTTTGAGATTGTAGGTGTTTTTTGTTATAATGAAAGTTATGAAATCTTATAATACCTTGAATGATTATTATCGAAAACTTTTTGGAGAAAAGACTTTCAAAGTTCCTATTGATGCGGGATTTGACTGTCCCAATCGGGATGGAACTGTAGCTCATGGTGGTTGTACTTTTTGTACGGTTTCAGGTTCTGGAGATGCCATCGTAGCACCGGATGCTCCTATCCGTGAGCAATTTTATAAGGAAATTGACTTTATGCACCGCAAGTGGCCAGATGTTAAAAAGTATCTAGTTTATTTCCAAAACTTTACCAACACCCATGAAAAGGTAGAAGTGATTCGGGAACGATATGAGCAGGCTATCAACGAGCCAGGTGTAGTAGGGATCAATATAGGAACGCGCCCAGACTGTCTGCCAGACGAAACCATCGAATATTTGGCTGAGTTATCGGAACGTATGCACGTGACAGTTGAATTGGGCTTGCAGACTACTTTTGAAGCAACCTCTGACCTGATTAACCGTGCCCATTCTTATGAATTGTATGTGGAAACGGTCAAACGCTTGAGGAAATATCCTAAGATTGAGATTGTTTCCCATTTGATTAACGGTTTGCCCGGTGAGACTCATGAGATGATGGTCGAAAATGTCCGTCGCTGTGTTACGGATAATGATATTCAAGGAATTAAACTGCACTTGCTTCACCTCATGACCAATACACGGATGCAGCGAGATTACCACGAAGGACGCTTGCAACTGATGAGTCAGGATGAGTATGTCAAGGTCATTTGTGACCAACTAGAAATCATTCCCAAGCATATCGTCATCCATCGAATTACAGGAGATGCACCTAGAGATATGCTGATTGGTCCCATGTGGAGCCTCAATAAATGGGAAGTTTTGAATAGCATAGAGAATGAGATGCGACGCCGCGGAAGTGTGCAAGGATGCAAGGCTGTAAAACAGGAGTTTAAAAATGAAAAGACCACTTGAGATGGCACATGATTTTTTGGCTGAAGTCGTGACAAAAGAGGATATCGTAGTGGATGCGACCATGGGCAATGGCCATGATACCCTTTTTTTAGCTAAGCTAGCCAAGCAAGTCTATGCCTTTGATATCCAGGAGCAGGCTTTAGGGAAGACGCAAGAGCGTTTGGATCAGGCTGGAATGACAAATGCCCAGTTAATCTTGCAAGGTCATGAGACACTAGACCAGTTTGTGACAGAAGCTAAGGCAGGGATTTTTAATCTGGGTTACCTGCCTTCTGCTGACAAATCTGTCATCACACAACCTCAGACTACTATCAAAGCTTTAGAAAAGCTGTGTCATTTGCTTGTCAAAGGGGGACGGATTGCTATCATGATCTACTATGGTCATGAAGGAGGAGACACCGAGAGGGATGCTGTGTTGGATTTTGTTAGCCAGTTGAACCAACAAGAGTATACAGCTGTTATTTATCGAACTCTCAACCAAGTTAACAATCCACCGTTTTTAGTTATGATTGAAAGATTAGAAAGGTATAGACATGGATAAACAATACCTTCGTGAGAAGCTTGAGGCAATGCGCCATAATTTTGTCGAGTCAACGCATCACGAGCGAGCAGTCGGAGTGCTCGACGAAGCACATATGAGCAAGAAAATGCTTAAAATCAAGAAAAAATTAGTGGCTCTTGAAATGGAACGATGCCAGAAAAAAATTGAGCACAAAGACTGTTCTAAGATTGATCAGAAAATCCAAGAGCAAAAGGAGATTTTTGAATCTTGTTGTAAAAAAGATTAAGGAGGAATTGTGTGGAATTACTCATTTACTTGATTCTATTTTTATTTGTCTTAATCATTTCAACTACGACCAATAAACTTCTCCCTTTTTTGCCACTTCCTCTTGTGCAAATCCTTTTGGGGATTGGGATTGGCTTATTTGTTCCTGATGCGGATTTTCATCTCAATACGGAGCTGTTTCTGGCCATGGTTATTGGTCCCTTACTTTTCCGGGAGGCAGAAGAAGCGGATATTACGTCCATTTTGAAGCATTGGCGGATTGTCGTCTTTCTGATCTTCCCTGTGATTTTTATCTCGACCTTAAGCTTGGGGGGCATGGCTCACTTCCTTTGGATGACTCTTCCTTTAGCTGCCTGTTTAGCAGTTGGGGCGGCACTTGGCCCAACAGATTTAGTTGCCTTTGCGTCTCTTTCTGAACGTTTTCGTTTTCCTAAACGGGTTTCCAATATCCTAAAAGGGGAAGGGCTCTTAAATGACGCTTCTGGTTTGGTTGCCTTTCAGATGGCTCTTGCTGCTTGGACAACAGGAACTTTTTCTCTCAGCCAAGCAGGAACTTCCCTAGCACTTTCTATCCTTGGTGGTTTTGTAGTCGGTTTTGTGACGGCTATGGTCAATCGTTTCTTGCATACCTTTTTATTGAGTGTGCGAGCGATAGACATAGCTAGTGAACTATTGCTAGAGCTAAGTTTGCCACTCATGACCTTTTTTATCGCAGAAGAGTTTCATGTTTCAGGGATTATCGCAGTAGTGGTTGCAGGTATTTTGAAGGCCAGTCGCTTTAAGAAGATTACGCTCCTTGAGGCTCAAGTTGACACCGTGACGGAGACCGTCTGGCACACCGTGACCTTTATGCTAAATGGATCAGTCTTTGTTCTCTTGGGAATGGAGTTAGAGTTGATAGCGGAGCCGATTTTGTCTAATTCTCTCTACAATCCCCTTCTTTTACTGATTTCAGTTGTCGTTCTGACCTTCTTGCTTTTTGCGATCCGCTTTGTCATGATTGCTGGTTTTTACTTTGTGAGGACGCGTCGACTCAAGAAAAAAATTCATAAGTACATGAAAGATATGCTTCTTTTGACCTTCTCTGGTGTCAAAGGGACAGTATCTATCGCGACCATTCTCCTCATACCAAGTCATTTGGAGCAGGAATATCCTTTGTTACTCTTCCTTGTAGCAGGCGTTACACTATTAAGCTTTCTAACAGGTTTACTGGTCCTCCCTCACTTATCTGAAGAACAAGAGGAAAGCAAGGATCATTTGATGCATATTGCGATTTTGAATGATGTGGCTGCAGAATTAGAAAAAGAGCTAGACCATCACAAGAATAAACTTCCTCTTTATGCAGCTATTGATAATTATCATGGTCGAATTGAAAACCTCATCCTTAGTCTGGAAAATAAGAGAGTCCAAGAGGACTGGGAGTCCCTCAAACTTCTTATCTTGAGTATTGAGAGTGATGGTTTGGAGCAAGCCTACGAGGAAAATAGAATTGGTGAGCGTGGCTATCGAGTTTACCAGCGTTACCTAAAAAACATGGAGCAGAGTATCAATCGGAATTTCGCTTCTAGAGTGACTTATTACTTCCTAGTTTCCTTACGGATACTGCGCTTTCTACTCCATGAAATGTTTACCTTTGGCAAAACTTTCCGTAGTTGGATGAATGAAGAATCGCGTAAACTACTAGCAGTTGACTATGATCAGATTGCAGAGTTGTATTTGGAAAATACAGAGCTGATTATCGAGAGTTTAGAAAACCTCAAAGGGGTTTACAAGAGTTCTCTGATTAGCTTTATGCAAGAGTCTCGTCTACGCGAGACGGCCATTATCGGAAGCGGTGCTTTTGTTGAGCGGGTTATCAATCGCATCAAGCCAAACAATATTGATGAAATGCTACGAGGCTACTATCTCGAACGTAAGGCAATCTTTGAATACGAAGAAGCTAAACTGATAACAGCCAAGTATGCCAAAAAACTACGCCAAAATGTGAATAATTTAGAGAATTATTCTCTGAAAGAGGCTGCAAATACCTTGCCTTATGATATGCTAGATTTAATCAGAAGAACTTAGACGATGAAGAAAATGACGGAGGATGAAACATGAAAAAGTGGTGGAAAGAGCTGATGGACAGGCCCTTATTGAAAGCTTTTTTGCATTATTATCAAGCATCTGATAGCGAGTTGACCAGTGTTGCGGTTGCCTACTATTGGTTGATTTCAATCTTTCCTTTGCTGATGATAATGGTCAATATTTTGCCTTATTTTCAGATTCCGGTCTCAAATTTCTTACTGACGATCAAGGAATTTTTGCCTGATACGGTGTATGATGTGGTCGCCAAGATTGTCCGAGAAGTTCTGACTCAACCATCAACTGGTTTGCTGAGTTTTGCCGTTTTATCTGCACTCTGGACCTTTTCGAAATCAATGGATTTCCTTCAAAAAGCTTTTAACAAAGCCTATGGGGTGACCAAGAGTCGAGGAATTATCTCCCATCAGTTGATGAGTCTACTTGTTAGTTTCGGCTTGCAGATACTTTTTGCCTTAGCCTTGTTTTTGAGTATGTTTGGTCGTATGTTGCTCAACCTCCTCAAAACTTACTGGCAATCAGACAGTCCGCTATTTTCCTACCTGCAAGATTTTACAGGCCCTCTGGTCTATGCCTTGATCTTTGCCATTCTGGTTATGATTTATTACTTCCTTCCAAAAGTAAAAGCACCACGAATCCGCTATGTTTTACCAGGAAGTATCTTTGTCTTGCTAACTCTTATCTTTTTATTGAATATCTTTTCTGTCTACGTCAATAGTTATGTCAATCATCTGGTTGACGTTCGATTTTTCAGTTCCATTATCGTGGTAGTCATGATGTTCTGGTTTATTCTCATTGCAAAGATTTTGATTATCGGAGCAGTTATCAATGCCAGTGTTCAGAGTTTGAAAGATCCAAAGTTTAGTATGGAATAATTAGAAAAATCCCTATTAGGAAACCTAATAGGGATTTTCTTAATAGATAAACATGGCATCTCCAAAACTGAAGAAGCGGTAGTGTTCTTGGATGGCATGGTGATAGGCATCTAGGACTAAGTCACGACCGGCAAAGGCAGAAACTAGCATAACAAGAGTTGACTTGGGTAGGTGGAAGTTGGTTGAAAAAGCATCCACAACCTTCCAGTCGTAGCCTGGTTTGATAAAGATATTGGTCCAACCAGAATCTGCTTGGATTTGCCCATCAAACTTGGAACCGATGGTTTCCAGTGTGCGGATCGAAGTAGTTCCAACAGCAATAACACGACCTCCATTTTCCTTAACAGAGCGAAGGGTGGCAGCTGCTTCCTCAGAAAGTTGGTAGAATTCGGAGTGCATTTCGTGTTCGTCCAGATTGTCAACAGAGACAGGTCTAAAGGTTCCGAGTCCGACGTGGAGAGTGAGATAGACCAGATAGACACCTTTGGCTTGGATTTCTGCTAGCAGTTCTTTGGTGAAGTGCAATCCAGCAGTCGGTGCTGCAGCAGAGCCACTTTCTTTAGCGTAGACCGTTTGATAACGTTCACGGTCATCTAGTTTTTCGTGGATATAGGGTGGTAGTGGCATTTCACCGAGACTTTCCAAAACTTCTAGGAAAATTCCTTGGTATTCAAAGCGGACAATGCGGCCCCCGTGGGTCAATTCTTCCGTAACGACAGCGCTGAGACGACCATCTCCAAAGCTGACACGAGTACCGACCTTGAGGCGTTTGGCAGGTTTAGCGAGAACCTCCCACTCATCACCACTAGTATTTTTGAGCAGGAGAAGTTCCACATGGCCTCCCGTTTCTTCCTTTTGACCATAGAGGCGGGCAGGGAGAACGCGAGTGTCATTCATGACAAGGGCATCACCAGGTTCCAGCATGTCGATAATAGAGTGGAAATGTTTATCCTGCATTTCTCCCGTTTCACGATTAACGATAAGGAGTTTAGATGCATCACGTTTTTCAAGAGGCGTTTGGGCAATCAATTCCTCAGGCAAGTGGAAATCAAAATCAGCAGTATTCATTTTTTCATCATTCTTTCTAAGTTCTAATCCTATCCATTATAACATGTTTCAAGTTTGGGTGCTCTTTTTTTAGAAATTAAATCGTTTTCACTTGACAAAAATTGGTCTATACCATATAATGAATATAGAAATATGGAGGATATAAAATGAAAGTTATTAAAGTTGAAAATCAAGTCGAAGGTGGAAAAGTAGCTTTTGAGATTTTGAAGGAAAAATTGTCCAATGGTGCTCAAACATTAGGACTTGCAACAGGAAGCAGCCCGCTTGAGTTTTACAAGGAAATCGTTGAGAGTGACCTTGATTTTTCAAATCTAACCAGTGTGAACCTTGATGAGTATGTAGGGCTTGATGGGGACAATCCACAGTCTTATCGTTACTTCATGCAGGAAAACTTGTTCAACCAAAAACCATTTAAAGAAAGTTTCTTGCCTCGTGGGGTTAAGGACAATGCTGAAGAAGAAGTTGAACGCTACAATCAAATTTTGGCTGACCATCCTGTTGATTTGCAAATCTTGGGAATTGGTCGCAATGGACATATCGGATTTAATGAGCCTGGTACTCCATTTGATAGCCAAACGCATCTAGTAGAACTTGACCAGTCTACTATCGAAGCCAATGCTCGCTTCTTTGACAAGATTGAAGACGTCCCAACTCAAGCTATTTCAATGGGAATTAAAAACATCTTGGATGCTAAGTCAATTATTCTCTTTGCTTACGGTGAGTCGAAAGCAGAAGCCATTGCTGGAACAGTGTCTGGCCCAGTGAGTGAGAAGCTCCCAGCAAGTAGTCTACAAAACCACCCTGACGTGACCATTATTGCGGATGCTGAAGCGCTCAGCTTGCTTGAAAAGTAAAATGACAAGAACCACTTGCTCTTTGGAGTGAGTGGCTTTTTACTTCAAATGTTCACTATCCTGCTAAAGTGGTATAATATAGCTATACGGGGAGGCTCGAACTTTGATTTATATAATCGGTTTTATTTGTTTTTTACTTTTAATGTTTCTGTTTAGTCGCTTAATTCAGCAATCAAAGAATCCTTCGGGCTTTCTAGGAAAACGAATGATGAAATTGTGGAATCGAACCTATCTCCCTATGTTTGTATGGGCAATTCGTCATCTGGATAGGACATTTTACCCTGTAATCTTAGATGTAGGAGTTGGGAATGGTCGTTCAACCATCCTGCTGAAAGAAACTTTTCCGCAAAGTACCATAACTGGAATCGATATTTCAGATACTGCAATAGCTCAAGCCAAACAGGTAGAGATGACTAATCTAAATTTTGAACGAAGAGACGTTAGGGAGACAGGCTTTTCTGATGAAAGTGTTGATTTAATCACAGCCTTTCAAACTCATTTTCATTGGCGGGACCTAGAGGCTTCTTTTATGGAACTTAGAAGAATACTCAAATCAGACGGGATGCTCTTACTGGCTTGTGA
Organism: Streptococcus halitosis; assembly: GCF_027691175.1. Taxonomy (GTDB): domain Bacteria; phylum Bacillota; class Bacilli; order Lactobacillales; family Streptococcaceae; genus Streptococcus; species Streptococcus halitosis_A. The sequence goes on along the minus strand of NZ_JAQFBD010000001.1, from coordinate 1,295,803 downwards.
ATATAACAAGTTGTCTTACTTTTTACCAGAGATCCAAAGCGAAGAAGCATTTAGAAGATTCTTGTTATCAGTAGGGTTTGAGCTCGTAACTAGTCAAAGAAAGGGATCGTGGATCCTTTATAAAATTGTTAAACATTAATGGAGGTACAATCATGAAACAATTATTTTTATGTTCATACTTTGCTGGTGTCAAAAAGCTTTTTAGAGATTATGCAAAGGAAAAGAATCTAGAAAATAAGGTTTTATTTATTCCTACCGCTGGGAATAAAGAGGATTATACTGCCTATATCGATGAGGCTCAGCAAACATTCAGAGATTTAGGCTTTGAGATAGAGGTTCTGGATATTGCTTCTTGTGATCGAGAAACCGCGCAGGCAAAGATTTTCCAAAGCAAGATTCTTTATATCTCAGGTGGAAATACCTTTTATTTGTTGCAAGAATTAAAGAAAAAACAACTCCTATCTCTTATCAAAGAACAAATAAGAGATGGGCTGATCTATGTGGGAGAATCAGCAGGGGCTATCATTACAGCCAAGGATATTGACTACAATAAACTCATGGACGACAAGACGGTAGCGACAGAGTTATCTGATACAACGGGATTGGATGAAGTGGATTTTTACATCCTTCCACATTATGGTGAGGAACCTTTTACTGATAGTAGCAAAAATACCTTTGAAATGTATAAAAAGCAGCTTGAATTGCTACCGCTTCATAACCACCAAGCAATTATCGTTAACGATGAGCAAATAGATATCTTGACAATAGAATAAAAGTGTGGTTGGAAGAACATTGATATTTTACCACTAAAACGATTAGCGGTTGATAATTCACTTAGTGGGAATCTGCCATGGATAGATTAATTTTATGAATTCAAGAAGGGAAAAGTTATGAAAATAAAAACGTTAGATAAAATAGGTGGGATTGTTTTCTTGTTTCTAACGATTGCTACCATTGTCGTTTTTTTATCAGATACGAGCTTCTTTGAGTGGGCGTTTACTAGACACCAGAATACTCTGAGTTGGTATATTCGCCCTCTCTTTATTATTCCAATTGTAATGGGAGCTTATAAAAAATCCTATAGCCTGATTTTCTTTTCTATATTTTGCCTATTTACTAGCATGTTTTGGTTCCCAAAGCCGGAAATAGTTGATGTAAAAGTAATTGAGTTTTTGAATTTTGAGAAGACTTATTTTACGAGCGGATGGAGTATTGAAAAAGTTATCATTCTGGCGACGATTCTAGCATTTTTTACGGCGATTATATCCTTAACATGGAGTAGACGTTGGTATGGATTATTAGCAACAGTAGTGATCGGAGCGTTTCTGAAGGTTGCCCATAGTCTTTTATTTAGTGGAGGAAGTGGTATATCGATTGTAAAACCAGCTGTTTTGGGCTTGATTCTCTGCATCTTAGTGATTTATTTCATCTTCAAAAGAAGAAAGTAAAAATAATAGAAGTTTATGGTTGCTTTTCTCTTGACAATTATTCACTTTGTGTGTAAAATGGAATAGATCTTGAACTTGAAGGGAGTGAAAAAAATGTCTAAAACAGTAGTACGTAAGAATGAATCTCTTGACGATGCACTTCGTCGTTTCAAACGTGCGGTTACTAAAGCTGGTACTCTTCAAGAAACACGCAAACGTGAATTCTATGAAAAACCTTCTGTAAAACGTAAACGTAAATCAGAAGCAGCTCGTAAACGTAAAAAATTCTAATTTGAAATGAAAGGCTAGAGAAATCTAGTCTTTTTTCTTATGTGACTATTAGTCCGTCTCGCTCCGTGAGGTGCGAGACAAATAAACCACCCGCTATGCGGGTGCGCGTCGAAGGTTATACCAAAAAACTCCAAACGCGATACAATAAAGGTGTTCAAGCCAATTGTAAAGCGAAAGGAGAAAAATATGGCACAAAAGGCACATAGTTTATCACACACAAAGTGGATGTGTAAATATCACATTGTGTTCCCCCTAAGTATAGACGAAAAATCATTTATAATCAATATCGAAGTAGTTTGGGAGAAATATTCCACCGATTATGTAGTTATAAAGGAGCTGAAATTATCGAGGGTCACTTAATGCCAGACCATGTACATATGTTAGTAAGTATTCCACCAAGGATAAGTGTTTCAAGTTTCATGGGTTATTTAAAAGGCAAAAGTGCACTCATGATGTCTGACAAACACGCCAACCTTAAGTACAAGTTTGGCAACCGGCATTTTTGGGCAGAAGGTTATTACGTGAGTACAGTAGGACTTAATGAAGCCACAATTAGGAAATATATCCAAGATTAAAGAAATTATCCAGTGGATGATTTCTTCACGAGTATAAAAATTTGAGAACGAGTAAAACATGATATAGCACTAGATAAATTAAGTGTAAAAGAATATGAGGATCCCTTTAGGGATAGTGGTAAGTAGTACCAAGGTCTCTTTAAGAGACAAGTGACGAGTCAAGAGCAATGAGGCTTGAACAACGTGAAAGCCAGCGTCTTTAGGCGCTGGCCGGTAATGTGGGCTTATAGCCCTGGTGCAAACCACCCGTTAGACAGGTGGTTATGATTTCCAAATAAATACTGTAAATCCTGCAAAAAAAGGAAACTTCCTACCACAATTTGATATAATAGTAGGGAGAACTCGATTGAAGGAGGAAATTATGTCGGTTTTAGTAAAAGAAGTCATTGAAAAGCTCAGATTAGACATTGTTTACGGTGAAGGCGATTTACTTGAAAAAGAAATCAATACTGCGGACATTTCTCGACCAGGTCTGGAAATGACGGGCTATTTTGATTACTATACTCCGGAGCGGCTGCAACTGTTGGGAATGAAGGAATGGTCTTATTTAGTCTCCATGTCTTCTCACAACCGTTATAAGGTGTTGACCAAGATGTTTCAACCAGAAACACCAGTGGTTATTGTTGCGCGTGGTTTAGTAGTTCCAGAAGAAATGTTGAAAGCTGCCAGGGAATGTAAGATTGCGATTTTAACCAGTCGAACAGCTACTAGTCGCCTATCAGGAGAATTATCTAGCTATTTGGATTCTCGTTTGGCAGAACGGACCAGTGTTCATGGTGTCTTGATGGACATTTATGGCATGGGTGTCTTGATCCAAGGGGATAGCGGTATCGGTAAGAGTGAAACTGGTCTGGAACTTGTGAAACGTGGACACCGTTTGGTGGCAGATGATCGTGTAGATATTTTTGCAAAAGACGAAATGACCCTTTGGGGAGAGCCAGCTGAAATTTTGAGGCATTTACTTGAGATCCGTGGAGTGGGGATTATTGATGTGATGAGTCTTTACGGAGCAAGTGCAGTTAAGGATTCTTCACAAGTTCAACTAGCAGTTTATTTGGAAAATTATGATACGCATAAGACCTTCGATCGTTTAGGAAATAATGCTGAAGAAATCGAGATTTCTGGTGTAGCCATTCCACGTATCCGAATCCCAGTAAAAACAGGACGCAATATTTCTGTTGTTATTGAAGCGGCTGCTATGAACTACCGTGCTAAGGAAATGGGCTTTGATGCGACACGTTTATTTGAAGAACGCTTGACAAGTCTGATCGCTCAAAATGAGGTGAAAAATGATTAATCCAGTCGCATTTGAAATCGGTCCTTTTTCTATTCGTTGGTATGCTTTGTGTATTGTGGCTGGTTTGGTTTTGGCAGTCTACCTTGCCATGAAGGAAGCTCCTAAAAAGAAAATCCTGTCAGATGATATTTTGGATTTCATTCTGATTGCTTTTCCGGTAGCTATTTTAGGTGCTAGGCTATACTACGTACTCTTTCGTTTAGATTATTATCTGCAAAATCCAGGTGAAATCATCGCCATCTGGAATGGTGGTTTGGCCATTTACGGAGGATTGATAGCGGGCGCTATTGTCCTTTATATCTTTGCAGATAGAAAGCTGATTAATACTTGGGATTTCTTAGATATTGCAGCACCAAGCGTCATGGTTGCCCAGAGTTTAGGGCGCTGGGGGAACTTCTTTAACCAAGAAGCCTACGGTGCAGCGGTAGATAGTCTGGATTATTTGCCAGGCTTTATCCGTGACCAGATGTACATTGATGGTAGCTACCGTCAGCCGACCTTCTTATACGAGTCGGTTTGGAATCTGATCGGATTTGCTTTGATTCTGATTTTTAGACGAAAATTAAAGGGAATCAGACGTGGTCATATTACGGCATTCTACTTGATTTGGTATGGCTTTGGTCGTATGATTATCGAAGGGATGCGGACGGATAGTCTCATGTTCTTTGGTCTGCGAGTTTCCCAATGGTTATCAGTTGTCCTTATCGGACTCGGTATTTTTATCATACTTTATCAAAATCGAAAGAAAGCCCCTTTCTATCATACAGAGGAGGAAAACTAAATGTTAGAAGTTGCATATATACTTGTTGCGATTGCTTTGATTGTCTGTTTGGTCTATTTGACAATCACGATTCAAAAAGCAGGTCGTATGATTGATGAGACAGAGAAAACCATCAAAACGTTGAGCTCAGATGTGAACGTTACCTTGCATCAGACCAATGAATTGTTGGTTAAGGTCAATGTGTTGGCAGATGATATTAATGTCAAAGTTGCGACGATTGATCCACTCTTTACGGCGGTGGCGGACTTGTCTGAGTCAGTATCTGACCTCAACCAACATGCACGTGTCTTAGGCAAAAAAGCTTCATCTGCTGGTTCAAAGACCATTAAAACAGGTGCAGGCTTGTCCGCTCTTCGTGTCGCAAGTAAATTTTTCAAAAAATAAAAAAGGAGAAATCTTATGGGAAAACTATCCTCTATCCTTTTAGGTACTGTTTCAGGTGCAGCTCTCGCTTTGTTTTTGACGAGTGACAAGGGCAAGCAAGTTTGTAGTCAAGCTCAGGATTTTCTAGATGATTTGAGAGAAGATCCAGAATATGCTAGAGAGCAGGTTTGTGAAAAACTAACAGAAGTGAAGGAACAGGCAACTGACTTTGTGCTGAAAACAAAGGAACAAGTAGAATCTGGTGAAATTACTTTTGATAGTGTCCTTGACCAAGCTAAAACCTGTGCTCGACAAGCGACAGAAGCGTCAAAGGAAACCTTTAACAATCTCAAGGAGCAATGGCAAGAACAGTCAACAACTCCAGACGTCGCTGAAGATCAAGAAGAAATTATCATCAATATTACTGAAGTATAAAGTATCACCATCTCTGGTTTTTGGAGATGGTGATTTTTATCTGCAAACCTGTCTTTGTGGTATAATAAATACTATGCAGAAAAAACCAACGTCCGCCTACGTGCATATTCCCTTTTGCACACAGATTTGTTATTATTGTGACTTTTCAAAAGTGTTTATTAAGAATCAACCAGTAGATAGTTACCTGGAGCATCTGCTAGAGGAGTTTCGTTCTTATGATATCCAAAAGTTACGAACTCTCTACATTGGAGGTGGGACGCCAACGGCTTTGTCAGCTCCGCAATTAGAAGTGCTCCTGGATGGCTTAACTAAAAACTTGGACTTGTCAGTTTTGGAAGAGTTGACCATTGAGGCCAATCCAGGCGACTTGGATGCGGATAAGATTGCGGTTTTGAAGCAGTCACCAGTCAATCGTGTTTCCTTGGGTGTGCAGACTTTTGATGATAAAATGCTGAAAAAGATTGGGCGTAGTCACTTGGAGAAGGATATTTATGAAAATATCGACCGCCTCAAACTGGCTGGTTTTGACAATATCTCCATCGATCTAATCTATGCTCTTCCAGGTCAAACTATGGCTCAGGTCAAGGACAATGTAGCTAAGGCTATCTCGCTTGATATTCCTCATATGAGCCTTTATAGCTTGATTTTGGAAAACCATACGGTCTTTATGAACCGCATGCGACGAGGGAAGTTGCCCCTACCCAAGGAAGAGTTAGAAGCGGAGATGTTTGAGTACATCATCGCAGAACTGGAGCGAGCTGGTTTTGAGCATTATGAGATTTCCAATTTCTCTAAATCCGGATTTGAAAGTCGCCACAATCTCATGTACTGGGACAATGCCGAATATTATGGTATCGGTGCGGGTGCTTCAGGTTATGTGAACGGGGTGCGCTATAAAAACCACGGGCCTATCCGCCACTATCTCAACGCAGTAGAGGCAGGAAATGCTCGGATAACAGAAGAACACCTGAGTCAAAGGGAACAGATGGAAGAAGAAATGTTCCTAGGCCTCCGGAAAAAATCTGGGGTTTCCATGGCGCGATTTGAGGAAAAATTTGGACGGTCCTTTGATGGACTTTATGGCGAGATCATCAGAGACTTGGTTCAACAAGGACTCATGCAGATCGACGGTGATCGTGTCCGAATGACAAAGAGGGGTCTCTTCTTGGGAGACACTGTAGCAGAACGATTTATTTTGGAGTAGAACAATGGGCTTAACTTATCAAATGAAAATGAAAATTCCTTTTGATATGGCGGACATGAACGGTCATATCAAACTTCCAGATGTGATTTTGCTGTCCTTGCAAGTATCAGGTATGCAGTCCATTGAACTGGGAGTTAGTGACAAGGATGTGTTAGAACGTTACAATCTGGTCTGGATTATTACAGACTATGCGATTGACGTGGTTCGCTTGCCTCGCTTTGCTGAGGAGATTACGATTGAAACAGAAGCGTTGACTTACAATCGTCTTTTTTGCTACCGCCGTTTCACTATCTATGATGAAGCAGGTCAAGAAATCATTCGCATGGTAGCAACCTTTGTTCTGATGGACCGAGACAGTCGTAAAGTTCATGCTGTCGAACCGGAGATTGTTGCTCCTTATCAGTCCGAGTTTGATAAAAAACTCATCCGTGGGCCAAAGTATGCAAATCTAGAAGATCCGATCAGTAAAGACTACCATGTTCGTTTTTACGACTTGGATATGAATGGTCATGTCAATAATAGCAAATACCTAGATTGGATTTTTGAGGTTATGGGAGCAGACTTTTTGACCAAGTATATTCCAAAGAAAATCAATCTCAAATATGTCAAAGAAGTGCGGCCAGGTGGTATGATTGCTTCAGCTTATGAACTCAAGGGACTAGAAAGCAAGCATGAGATTATTAGTGATGGCGAGATCAATGCCCAAGCTATGATTACTTGGCAAGAAATTGAAGGCAATTAGAAAGGACGATATGGCTTATAAAGGTTATTTAATTGATTTAGACGGAACCATTTACAAGGGGAAAGACCGAATTCCCGCGGGTGAGGCTTTTGTCCATGAGTTACAAAAAAGAGAAATTCCCTACCTCTTTGTGACCAATAATACAACTCGTACTCCTGAGAGTGTTCAAGAGATGTTGGTTCAGAATTTTAATATCAACACGCCTCTATCGACTGTATACACAGCAACCTTGGCAACCATCGACTATATGAATGACTTAGGACTGGAAAAGACAGTCTATGTCATCGGCGAAGCGGGGCTCAAGGAAGCTATCAAGGCTGCTGGTTATGTGGAAGACAAGGAAAGTCCAGCCTATGTGGTAGTTGGACTGGACTGGCAAGTTGACTATGAAAAATTTGCGACAGCAACTCTAGCCATTCAAAAGGGGGCTCACTTTATCGGAACCAACCCTGACCTCAATATCCCGACGGAACGAGGTCTCTTGCCTGGTGCTGGTTCACTAATTACACTTCTTGAAGTCGCTACACGGGTCAAACCAGTATATATCGGAAAACCGAATGCGATCATCATGGAAAAGGCCGTGGAACATCTGGGTATAGATCGAGAAGACTTGCTCATGGTCGGGGATAACTACTTGACTGATATTCGAGCAGGGATTGACAATGGCATTCCAACGCTCTTGGTGACCACAGGTTTTACCAAAGCAGAAGAAGTGGCGGACTTGCCAATCGCACCAACTCATGTAGTTTCTAGCCTTGCGGAGTGGAATTTTGATGAAAACTAAACTGACCTTTTGGGGAAGTATGCTCTTTCTCCTCTCCCTGTCTATTCTCTTAACCATTTATCTGGCATGGATTTTCTATCCTTTGGAAATTGAGTGGCTGAACTTAGCGGATCGAGTCTATCTAAAGCCAGAAACCATTCAGTACAATTTTCATATCTTGATGAATTACCTGACTAATCCCTTTAGTCAGGTCTTAGAGATGCCAGATTTTCGTTCATCAGCGGCAGGTCTACACCACTTTGCGGTGGTGAAGAATCTCTTCCACTTAGTTCAGCTAGTTGCCCTAGTGACGCTACCAAGTTTTTATTTCTTTGTTAGAAAGATTGTGAAAAAAGGCTTTTTGCCCCTATATCGTAAAAATATCTTGACTTTAGTGCTATTGCCTCTAGTCATTGGGCTTGTAGGAGTGTTGATTGGTTTTGAGCAATTCTTTACTCTTTTCCATCAGATTCTCTTCGTGGGAGATGATACCTGGCTTTTTGATCCAGCCAAGGATCCAGTTATTCTGATTTTGCCAGAGATTTTCTTCCTCCATGCCTTTTTACTTTTCTTTGTTTTGTATGAAGGAATATTCGGTTTCCTCCTTGTTAAAGCTTCAAGGAAATAGAGGATAACATTCTGTATTTTTAATAAAAAACGAGAGAAGTCGTTCTGCTCCCTATTTATTGTTAGGTTATCCTAAAGATAAACTTGCAAAGCAGGAGATTTTTGCAGAAAACAGTCTATTTTCTATGAAAAAATAGGCTTTTTTTCTAAAAATACCTAGTCAAGCGCTTTATTTTTTTGTATAATAGAAATAGCAAGTATAGATAAAAGAAGAGAAAAGCATGATTACACTATTTTTATCACCGAGTTGTACATCATGTCGTAAGGCAAAGGCTTGGTTAGAGACGCATAAAGTGCCCTTTCAAGAGCATAATATTATGACTAGTCCTTTAACAAGAAAAGAATTACAACATATTCTTTCCTTGACCGAAAATGGTACTGATGACATCATTTCAACTCGTTCAAAAATTTTTCAAAAATTGGATATTGATGTAGAGAGTATCTCGGTATCGGAGTTGCTTCAGTTGATTGAGCAATATCCTAGTCTTTTGCGTCGCCCAATTATTACAGATACCAAACGCATGCAAATTGGTTTTAATGAAGATGAGATTCGTGCTTTTCTCCCTCGTAGTTACCGTAAACAAGAACTAAAAGAAGCAACATTGAGAGCTGGTATTGGATAGATGAACAAACAGTATAGTTACCCACTAGATTTGTCGTGGAGCACTGAAGAACTTGCTTCAGTGCTTTCTTTTTTTAATGATGTTGAAGCTGCCTATGAAGATAAGGTAGAAGCTAAAAAACTGCTAGAGTCTTACAAGGAATTCAAATTGGTTGTGCCAAGCAAGAGTGAAGAGAAACGTTTGGGACGAGAATTTGAAACAGTTAGTGGCTATTCGCTTTACCGAGCAGTTCAGGCTGCCAAGGAAAAAGGGGAAGGGAAGATTTCTCTTGGAAACTAAATTTGAATTTGCCAAACAGATTGTGCAGGAAGCTGCTGACTATATTTTGACTCACATGAAAGAAGATTTGCAGGTTGAGCGCAAGTCTTCCCCTACAGACTTGGTGACACGTTTGGACAAGGAGGTCCAGCAACTCTTGGTTGATCGAATCAAGTTATCCTATCCTGAAGACTTGATTTGCGCGGAAGAGGGCTGTTTGCGTGCTGCGGTCGATCAAGGTTCTGTTTGGGTGATTGATCCCATTGACGGTACCAATAATTTTGTCGCCCAGCAGGAAGATTTTGCCGTTATGTTGGCTTATTTTGAGAATGGTGTGGGCAAATTTGGCATCATCTATGATGTCATGAAAGGTGATTGTTACCATGGTGGTGGTGCCTTTCCTCCTTGTCGTAATAATGAGCCCTTACCGACTTTTAAAAAGAAACCTCTTCAAGAATTTTTAGTTGCCGGTAACTCAGGTATGTTTGAAACCAATGAGTGGGGCTTGGCGGATTTGGGCCGAGCAGCATTGGGAGTCCGTGTCTATGGCAGTGCGGCCATTAGTTTTGCTAAGGTTTTATCGGGTCGTCTTCTGACTTATATTACCTACTTACAGCCATGGGATTACGCTGCGGCTAGTATTTTAGGGGAAAGTCTGGGTTATCGTCTTCTTACGGTATCAGGTGATCCCGCTGATTTTAAAACGCGTCAGCCTGTCATGATGGTGCCAATCGAGATGCAAGAAGAGATTCAGTCTTATATCTACGAAAGGAAAGAGAACTAAATGAAATTTCCAGAAGGATTTGTTGAAAAATATGAAGCGATACTAGAAGATGAGGCAAGAGATTTTCTTGCCTCTTTTAAGCAGGAAGCGGTTTCGGCTTTTCGGGTTAATCCCTTAAAAGAAAGTCAGCTATCGTTTGCTAATGTCATTCCTCGTACACCTTGGGGGCACTATGGAAAAGTTTCTGGGAAATCTCCAGAGCACGTTACGGGTCTCGTTTATTCACAAGAGCCTGCAGCCCAAATGGTGGCCCAGGTAGCTCAACCAAGTCCTGGCATGAAGGTCTTGGACTTGGCGGCAGCACCAGGTGGAAAATCCACTCAACTAGCAGCTTATCTGGCTAATCAAGGAGTCCTTGTTTCCAACGAAATTTCAAGCAAGCGTGCTAAGATTTTAGTGGAAAATATGGAACGATTTGGAGCGACAAATGTTGTCGTGACCAATGAATCTGCTGACCGCTTAGCCAAGGTTTTTAAAGGTTACTTTGATGTGATTGTCCTTGATGCACCTTGCTCGGGTGAAGGGATGTTTCGTAAGCAGCCAGATGCCATGGATTATTGGAGTACCGATTATCCGAGTCAATGCGCTAGTTTGCAAAGAGAAATTCTGGCAGATGCAGTGACCATGCTTGCAGATGGTGGGCGTTTGGTCTATTCGACCTGTACTTGGGCACCTGAGGAAAATGAAGAAATCGTCCACTGGTTGCTGGATACTTATGAATTTGAATTGCTTCCAGTCGAGCATGTGAACGGTATGGTAGCAGGAATTGGACTTCCTGAAACGGCGCGAATGTACCCTCACCATTTTAAGGGAGAAGGTCAGTTTGTTGCCCATTTGCAGTTTAAGGGAGAAAATCCAGCACCTAAATTCAAAGCCAGCAAGAGCAATCTCAGTCGTGAACAACTGGATTTGTGGCATGATTTTGCCCAAAAACACTTGCAGGTCAATCTAACTGGTATCTTGCGGACTTTTGGAGATCAGCTCTATCTCTTGCCAGAGATGCTACCTGATCTAGGGAAGCTCAAAATTGCCCGAAATGGGCTCCATCTGGGGACGTTTAAGAAGAAACGTTTTGAACCAAGCTTTGCTCTCGGTTTGGCCTTGAAACCAAGCCAAGTAAAACAAAGTGTCGAAATCAATGATGAGGACTTTGTAAAATATGTGGCTGGTGAGACCGTTCAATTGTCTGAAGCTCGACCAAATGGCTGGTACCAAGTTGTGGTTCAAGGAAACGGATTAGGCTTTGCCAAGGTAACGGGAAATGTTTTGAAAAATTATTATCCAAAAGGGCTCAGATTCAAGTGAAAAAGCTAGTCAAAGAGCCTATTCTATGTTATAGTGGAAGTATGAGTTTTTTCTGATAGTCTTTCATTATTGCTTATATTATACGATGGAATTGTCCGCTCCTAAGAATGTCTAGATAAAATAAAGCGGGACAATCATTGATGATAATTGGATGATCAGGACAAACGGAAGAAATCAGAACATTTATCATTATGTTCAAGGAGAATAACAGTGAAAAAAAGAAAAAAGCTCGTCATGTCTCTTGCAGCACTTTTGATGGCAGGTTCTCTAGCAGGATGCGCTAGCTGGATTGATCGTGGAGAATCTATGACAGCTGTTGGTTCAACAGCTCTTCAACCTCTTGTCGAAGCAGCAGCAGATGAATTCGGTTCTAGAAACATCGGAAAAACAGTCAATGTTCAAGGTGGAGGATCGGGTACAGGACTTTCCCAAGTCCAGTCTGGAGCAGTTGACATCGGGAACTCTGACGTCTTTGCAGAGGAAAAAGAAGGAATCGATGCTTCGGCTCTAGTAGACCACAAGGTTGCAGTGGCTGGTCTTGCAGTGATTGTAAACAAAGAAGTGGATGTTGAAAATCTCACAACCGAGCAACTTCGCAAAATCTTTACAGGTGAAGTGACCAACTGGAAAGAAGTTGGGGGCAAAGACCTGGCCATTTCAATCATCAACCGAGCAGCAAGTTCTGGTTCACGAGCGACGTTTGATACGGTCGTTATGAATGGCCAATCGGCAATGCAGAGCCAAGAACAGGATTCTAACGGGATGGTCAAGTCCATTGTATCCCAAACTCCTGGAGCCATTTCTTATCTAGCCTTTGCCTATGTAGATGATTCCGTGAAAAGCATGAAACTGAATGGGTATGAACCTACGTCTGAAAATGTAACGACCAACAACTGGCCTTTGTGGTCTTATGAACATATGTACACACTCGGTCAGCCAAATGAGTTAGCTGCTGAATTCCTGAATTTCGTCCTCTCAGATGAAGCCCAAAATGGAATTGTTAAGGGCATGGGCTATATCTCTATCAATGAAATGAAAGTCCAAAAGGATGCTTCAGGTACCGTTACAGCAGTAGAAGGAGGTCAATAATGAATCAAGAAGAATTATCTAAAAAATTACTCTCTCCTTCAAAGAACTCTCGCCTTGAGAAGTTTGGTAAAGGTTTGACCTTCACCTGCCTTTCTTTGATTGTCATCATTGTGGCGATGATTTTGATTTTTGTAGCCCAAAAAGGCTTATCGACCTTCTTTGTCAATGGGGTCAACATCTTTGATTTCCTCTTTGGACAAACTTGGAATCCTTCTGGGAAACAATTTGGTGCCCTTCCAATGATTTTGGGTTCCTTTATTGTGACGATTTTATCAGCCCTCATCGCAACTCCCTTTGCTATCGGAGCTGCAGTCTTTATGACTGAAGTATCACCAAAGGGTGCAAAGATTTTGCAACCAGCCATTGAACTTCTCGTCGGTATTCCTTCAGTCGTCTATGGATTTATCGGTTTGCAGGTCGTAGTTCCCTTTGTCCGCAGTGTTTTTGGTGGAACTGGTTTTGGGATCTTGTCAGGGATTTTCGTTCTTTTTGTCATGATTTTACCGACAGTAACCTTTATGACAACCGATAGCTTGCGTGCGGTTCCTCGTCACTACCGCGAAGCTAGTTTGGCTATGGGAGCCACTCGTTGGCAAACCATCTGGCGTGTGACCTTGAAAGCAGCGCGTTCAGGTATTTTCACTGCAGTGGTTTTTGGGATGGCACGTGCCTTTGGTGAAGCCCTTGCTATTCAGATGGTGGTCGGAAACTCAGCAGTTATCCCAACCTCGCTAACAACACCAGCTGCGACTTTGACATCTGTATTGACTATGGGTATCGGAAATACCGTCATGGGAACGGTTGATAATAACGTTCTCTGGTCACTGGCCTTGGTATTGCTCTTGATGAGTTTGGCCTTTAACAGTGTGATTAAATTGATTACGAAAGAAAGAGGAAAGAAAAACTATGCACGCTAAGAAATTAGATAAACTTGCAACAGCTGTCCTCTATACCATCGCGGGTATCATCGTGGCCATCTTGGCATCCTTGATTCTCTATATCTTGGTGAGAGGGTTACCTCACATCTCTTGGTCCTTCTTGACTGGGAAATCTTCCTCTTATCAAGCAGGTGGGGGTATCGGGATTCAGCTCTACAATTCCTTCTTCCTTTTAGTCATTACCTTGATTATCTCTGTGCCTTTGTCTATGGGGGCTGGGATTTACCTAGCTGAATATGCAAAAAAGGGTCCTGTGACAAATTTTGTCAGAACCTGTATTGAAATCTTGTCTTCTCTACCATCAGTCGTTGTAGGTCTCTTTGGTTACTTGATTTTTGTAGTCCAGTTTGAGTATGGATTTTCAATCATTTCAGGTGCCTTGGCCTTGACGGTCTTTAACCTCCCTCAGATGACTCGAAATGTTGAGGACAGTTTAAAACACGTTCACCATACACAACGTGAGGCTGGTCTGGCTCTTGGAATTTCTCGTTGGGAGACTGTAGTTCATGTTGTCATTCCAGAAGCCCTTCCAGGTATCGTAACGGGTGTTGTCTTGGCATCTGGCCGTATCTTTGGTGAGGCCGCCGCTCTTATCTATACGGCAGGACAATCCGCTCCAGCCCTAGACTGGTCTAACTGGAATATCCTCAGTGTTACCAGTCCTATCTCAATCTTCCGACAAGCAGAAACTTTGGCTGTCCACATCTGGAAAGTCAATAGCGAGGGAACCATTCCTGATGCTACCATTGTATCTGCTGGTTCTGCCGCAGTGCTCCTCATCTTTATCTTGATTTTTAACTTTGGAGCACGCAAACTCGGAAGCTATTTACACAAGAAATTAACCGCTGCCTAAAGGAGAAGCCATGTCAAAATATAACTGGGATGAAAAGCATATCATCACCTTCCCTGAAGAAAAAGTGGCCCTCTCTACCAAGGATTTACATGTTTACTATGGTAAAAATGAATCCATCAAGGGCATCGATATGCAATTTGAAAAAAATAAAATTACAGCCTTGATTGGTCCTTCTGGATCAGGGAAATCTACTTATCTTCGCAGTCTCAATCGGATGAATGATACCATTGATATTGCCAAGGTAACAGGTCAAATCCTCTACCGAGGGATTGACGTCAACCGTCCAGAAATCAATGTCTATGAGATGCGCAAGCATATCGGAATGGTCTTCCAACGTCCAAATCCATTTGCCAAGTCTATTTACCGCAACATCACTTTTGCTCATGAACGTGCAGGTGTTAAGGACAAGAAAGTACTTGATGAAATTGTAGAAACCTCTCTAAGACAGGCTGCCCTTTGGGATCAGGTCAAAGACGACCTCCACAAATCAGCCTTGATGCTTTCTGGTGGACAACAACAACGTCTCTGTATCGCTCGCGCCATCTCTGTCAAGCCAGATATCCTCTTGATGGATGAACCGGCGTCAGCCTTGGATCCGATTGCGACAGCCCAACTGGAAGAAACCATGTTGGAATTGAAGAAGGACTTTACCATCATCATCGTTACCCACAGTATGCAACAGGCTGCGCGTGCAAGTGACTACACAGGATTTTTCTACTTAGGTGATTTGATTGAGTATGATAAGACATCCAATATTTTCCAAAATGCTAAGTTACAGTCAACCAATGACTATGTAACGGGACACTTTGGTTAGAAAGGAAGCAGTATGACAGAACCGATTTTGCAGGTTAAAGACCTGTCCGTTTATTACAATAAAAAGAAGGCTTTGAATAGTGTTTCCCTTTCTTTCCAACCTAAGGAAATAACCGCCTTGATTGGTCCTTCTGGATCAGGAAAGTCCACCCTGCTCAAAGCCATCAACCGCATGGGCGATCTAAATCCTGAGGTGACAACAACTGGAACAGTGATTTATAATGGCCACAATATCTACAGTCCACGTACCGATACGGTTGAATTGCGTAAGGAAATCGGTATGGTTTTTCAACAGCCCAATCCCTTCCCTATGTCTATCTATGAAAATGTTGTCTACGGCTTACGTATCAATGGAGTCAGGGATAAACATGTTTTGGATGAAGCGGTGGAAAAAGCCTTGCAACGCGCTTCTATTTGGGATGAGGTCAAGGATCGCTTGCATGATTCAGCCATTGGTCTCTCAGGTGGCCAACAGCAACGTGTTTGTGTTGCCCGTGTCTTAGCAACCAGTCCCAAGATTATTCTCTTGGATGAACCGACTTCAGCTTTGGATCCTATCTCGGCTGGTAAGATTGAGGAAACCTTGTATGGTCTGAAAGATAAATACACCATGCTCTTGGTAACACGTTCGATGCAACAGGCCTCTCGTATCTCTGATAAAACAGGATTTTTCCTAGATGGGGATTTGATTGAGTTTAACGATACGAAGAAGATGTTCCTAGACCCACAAAACAAGGAAACAGAAGATTATATTACAGGAAAATTTGGATAAGGAGTTGAATGATGTTACGATCTCAATTTGAAGAAGATTTGGAGAAATTGCACAACCAGTTCTATGCCATGGGACAAGAAGTGCTCTCACAAATCAATCGTACAGTGCGTGCCTTTGTCACACATGACCGTGATTTGGCAAAAGAAGTTATTGAGGAAGATGTAGAAGTAAATGGATATGAAGTGAAACTCGAAAAGAAATCCTTTGAAATGATCGCGCTTCAACAACCTGTTTCTCAAGACCTCCGTACTGTATTGACCGTTCTTAAGGCAGTATCAGACCTGGAACGCATGGGAGACCATGCAGTGTCAATCGCAAAAGCAACTATTCGTATGAAGGGGGAACAACGCATTCCTGCAGTTGAAGAAGAGATCAAAAAGATGGGACGCGATGTGAAAAACTTCGTCGAAGCGGCTTTAGATCTCTATCTGAACGGTTCGGTGGATCAAGCCTACGAAGTAGCAGCGATGGACGAAAAAATCAACCATTACTTTGATAGCATTCGTGATTTGGCTACAGAAGAAATTAAGAAACATCCTGAAGCCATCGTTACAGGCCGTGATTACTTCCAGGTCATTTCCTTCTTAGAACGTATCGGAGACTACGCTAAAAATATTTGTGAATGGGTTGTTTACTTTGAAACAGGGAAGATTGTCGAGCTATAAGAAACGGTTTAAATATACAGAATAAAAGGCTGATTGTGATAAATCAGTCTTCTTTTTATGAAAAGAATTATTTTGCAATCAAAATCTCTAAAAGGGTTGACAACTATTTTTAAAAGAGTTATAATTATTCAGAAATAACAGAAAGGTCGTTTATTTATGAAATTTAAAAAATGGATGTTAGTTGTATGTAGCATGCTTGCCAGCATGGTTTTGGTAGCTTGCCAGTCAGGAACGGATAGCTCCCAGTCTGCTGTGGACGCTATCAAACAAAAAGGAAAGCTAGTCGTTGCGACCAGTCCAGACTATGCACCATTTGAATTCCAATCCTTGGTAGATGGTAAAAACCAAGTGGTTGGGGCAGATATTGATATGGCTCAAGCGATTGCGGATGAGCTTGGGGTTAAACTTGAAATCTCTAGCATGAGTTTTGACAATGTTTTGACTAGCCTTCAAACTGGAAAGGCTGACTTAGCCATTGCAGGAATTAGTGCCACAGATGAGAGAAAGGAAGTCTTTGACTTTTCAATCCCTTACTATGAAAACAAGATGAGTTTCTTGGTTAGAAAAGCCGATTTAGATAAGTACAAGGATCTTTCAAGCCTCGCAAGTGCGAATATTGCTGCTCAAAAGGGAACCGTTCCAGAAACTATGGTCAAGGAACAATTGCCAAATGCCCAATTGACATCCTTGACCAATATGGGGGAAGCAGTCAATGAATTGCAGGCTGGAAAAGTGGATGCTGTTCATATGGATGAACCAGTTGCTCTTAGCTACGCAGGTAAAAACTCAGATCTTGCCGTTGCAACTGTTAATTTGACGATGAAAGATGGCGAAGCCAATGCTGTTGCTATCAAGAAGAATCAATCAGACTTGAAAGCAGTAGTCGATAAGGTTATCCAAAAACTGAAAGATGACGGAACATATCAAAGCTATCTAGAAAAAGCAGCGAAACTAACAGAAGTTGAACAATAAGAAAAGAGCAGAGTTGGACTTTAATCCAATTCTGCTTTTAGGTATTCTAATAACTCTTCTAGATTTTCGAGAGAGACTTTGGCGAACTGATAAGGACAGGCGTCCAAATAAGCCTTCTCAAAAAAGTCTAGTTTGAGTGAGCTGTGTTTGAGACTGGCAATCTTAGGATAGTTTCTCAAATCAAGGAGAAGGCCATCGTGTAGAGGATAGTAGGGCAAGGGACAGGTGTTCCTTTCAAGCACTTTCTTTATCTGAGTCTGATAGTTCTCTTGAAGGGTAAGACGGGCCAATCGATTTTTTTCAAATAACTGACTGTCGATGTAAAGAGAGAGTGCCTTTTGCATGATAAGATTGCTGTCATAGTCCAGGATATTTTTGTAGGAAACAAAAGCCTCTTTTAGGGCATTTGGGAGAATGAGAGCGGTGATACGAAGGGCTGGAAAGAGACTTGTTGAGAAGGATTTGATATAAATAACCCGATCCTCTGTATCCAGATAGTGGAAAGTTTGCCCTTTTTTAGGGTCTAAATCTCCTAGATAGTCATCCTCTACGATGTAAACACCATACTGGTTTGCTAGATCCAGAATAGCCCTTTTTTCCTGATCAGAATAGGAATGACCTAGGGGATAGTGAAAGCGAGGAATGGTGTAGAAAAACTTGATTTTCCCAGATTTGAACTGTTCTTCCAGTTCTTCAAGGTCAATGCCATCAATACGGCGTTCAATGGTCTGGTAGGCCAATCCCTGAGCGACCAAGAGGCGGTTCATTCGGTGATAGGTCGGTTGTTCGACCAAAATCTCCGCTCCCTCGCTCGGAAAGTTGATCTGAGAAAGGATAAAGAGAGCTTGCTGGGTGCCAGAAGTCAGAACCAGTTGGTCGGGTTTGCAGTAGAGGGCTTGGTTGAAAAGAAGTTGATGGACAGATTGTCTCAGTTCCTCAAGGCCTTCTTGGTTGTCATAATAGTTGAAGAGGTAGTTTTCTCGGCCTATCAGGGTTTCATTGACACAGAGTCGGAAGTCATCATAGGCACTAGCGTGTTCGTCAGTGACTTCGATTTTCAAGTCTTGGTGCTGTCCTTGTTCCAGAACATAGTAGCCACTTTGGGGTTTGGCATAGAGGTATTGTTCATGGCGTAATTCCAGCAGGGCTCGTTGGATAGTGTCCTTGCTACAGTGGAAGTCTTGGCTCAGTTGACGGATAGAGGGAAGCCGGCTACCTGTTGGGAATTTTCCTGATTCGATACCCTTTTTTAGAAAGGAAACGACTGCTTGGTATTTACTTTCTTTCTTCATTCCAGACCTCCGTTGATTTTGTTACATTGTACCTTTTTTTTGCCTCCTTTGCAATGGGAAAAGCATTTCTCCCTTTCACAACTAGGAGCAAATGTGGTATACTTAGAAAGTATGATGATTCATTGAATAAAAGATAAGAAAGAGAATGGATAGAAAAGTGCAGGAACCGGTAAAATTATTTCAATACAATACTTTAGGTGCCCTAATGGCAGGTCTCTATGGTGGAACCATGACAGTGGGAGAGTTGCTGGAACATGGTGACCTCGGCTTGGGGACATTGGATTCGATTGATGGGGAGTTGATTGTCCTTGATGGTAAGGCATATCAAGCCAAGGGATCTGGTAAAACGCCTGAAATCGTCGAGGTGGCAGCGGATGCTCTTATTCCCTATGCAGCAGTGGTTCCTCATCAGGCAGAAGTGATTTTTCGTCAGCGCTTTGAGATGACAGATAAGGAATTGGAAAAAAGAATTGAGTCCTATTATGATGGGGAAAATCTTTTTCGTTCCATCAAGATTCATGGTGAATTTTCACAAATGCACGTACGGATGATTCCCAAATCCACACCTGATACTAAGTTTGCTGATGTAGCGACTCACCAACCTGAATATAGCCGTGAAAATGTATCGGGAACTATTGTTGGATTTTGGACACCGGAGATTTTCCATGGGGTGAGTGTTGCAGGCTACCATTTGCATTTTATCTCAGATGATTTGACCTTTGGTGGGCATGTGATGGACTTTGTTATCAAAGAAGGAATGATTGAGGTTGGGGCAGTCGACCAGTTGGACCAACGTTTTCCAGTCCAAGATCGCCAGTATTTATTTGCCAAATTTAACGTTGACGAGATGAAGAAAGATATTGATAAGTCAGAATAGGAGAAAAAAATGACAGTACATATTATCCTTACCATGATCGCTTTGGTTCTCATTCTAGTAGGTGGGACTTGGTATGCCAAAAAACGGTTTAAAATCTCTCTTGCAGTGATGGGCTTGGGGGCAATCGCATTTTTTGTTTCTTCTCAAGTGTTAGAGAAGATGGTTCACCTTCTGATACTCCATCCGCAAAAAGATGGAACCATTCCGCTTATGCAGGAGCAGCCTTTCTTATATGTGCTTTATGGAATCGCCATGGCGGCCCTCTTTGAGGAAACAGCTCGTCTTGTCTTTTTTAAATGGTTGGAGAAAAAGAGAAAGCTAGAAGATCGAGATGCTTTGGCCTATGGTTTGGGACATGGGGGCTTGGAAATGCTCTATCTCGGAATGGGAAGCTTGATCAGTCTTTTGATTCTCTTTTCACTCATCCAGTCTTCAAATACTGATGTAGCCAATCTTCTTCCAAAGTCTACACTCGAAACGGTTCAGTCTCTTTCTGTATGGCAGGTTTATTTACTAGGAGTTGAGCGTGTACTTGCCCTAGTTCTCCAAATTGGTCTTTCCATCTGGGTCTATCAAAGTGTCCGTCAAAAGAAATGGATCTACCTCCTTGCTGCCTATGGTTTGCATGCCTTGTTTGACTTGGCTCCAGCCTTATCTCAAGTGGGATGGATTGCAAATCCGCTTCTAGTTGAGTTTGTTCTTCTCGTAGAACTTTTAGTCTTTATCTGGCTGACAAAATTTACATTTTGGAAAAAATCATAAAAAGAGGGATGACCTCTTTTTTTATGTAAAGATTGGATACAGAAATTTCCAGTCGTCAAAAATCTTTAAAAATGGTATAATGAAATCACTTTACAAAAGGATGAGAGATATGACATTAGTAACTAGAATACAAGAACAATTAGAAGGAATTGATATTCGTTTTAAGGAACCCTTGAAGCTCTATACCTACACTAAGGTAGGGGGACGAGCGGATTATCTGGTTTTACCACGCAATCGCTATGAGATGGCGCGTGTCGTTCAATTTGCCAATCAAGAGAGTATTCCTTGGATGGTGCTAGGGAATGCCAGCAATATCATCGTTCGTGACGGTGGAATTCGTGGATTTGTCATCTTGTGTGACAAGCTCAATAACGTTTCAGTTGATGGTTATACCATTGAAGCGGAAGCTGGGGCCAACTTGATTGAAACGACACGTATTGCCCTTCGTCATAGTTTGACTGGTTTCGAGTTTGCCTGTGGCATTCCAGGGAGCGTCGGTGGAGCAGTCTTTATGAATGCGGGTGCCTATGGAGGAGAGATTGCTCATATCTTGCAGTCTTGTCAAGTTTTGACCAAGGAAGGGGAAATCGAGACCTTATCTGCCACGGAATTGGCATTTGGTTACCGTCATTCAGCTGTTCAAGATTCTGGAGCAGTTGTTTTGTCAGCTAAATTTGCCCTATCTCCTGGAAATCATCAGGTTATCAAGCAAGAAATGGACCGCTTGACGCACCTACGTGAACTCAAACAACCATTAGAATACCCATCTTGTGGTTCTGTCTTTAAGCGACCAGTGGGGCATTTTGCAGGTCAGTTGATTTCAGAGGCTGGCTTGAAAGGCTATCGTATCGGTGGTGTGGAAGTATCAGAAAAGCATGCCGGTTTTATGATCAATGTTGCTGACGGAACAGCCAAAGACTACGAGGACTTGATCCAATCTGTTATCGAAAAAGTCAAGGAACACTCAGGTGTCACTCTTGAAAGAGAAGTCCGAATCTTGGGTGAGAAGGAATAAGGTTGGGGTAGAAAAGTTGCTGCTATAACCATTGTAAAGGGGGTGAAAGCCTATCGTGAGTGAAGATGTATGTAGGCAGTTCAATCTCCTACACGAGGTAGTAGCGGCCTGACAGAGCCCTGATCTGTTAATTTATGAAAAAGAAGGAATTTATGACAATTGAAAAAACCAATTATTGAATTCAAAAACGTCTCTAAAGTTTTTGAAGACAGCAACACCAAGGTTCTCAAAGACATCAACTTTGAGTTGGAAGAAGGGAAATTTTACACTCTTTTGGGCGCATCTGGTTCAGGAAAATCAACCATTCTAAATATCATTGCAGGTTTACTGGATGCGACGACAGGGGATATTTTACTGGATGGGGTGCGGATCAACGATATCCCAACTAATAAACGAGATGTCCATACGGTCTTCCAATCCTATGCCTTGTTTCCACATATGAATGTGTTTGAAAATGTTGCCTTTCCACTCCGCTTGCGTAAGATTGACAAGAAAGAAATCGAGCAGCGTGTAGCGGAAGTTCTCAAGATGGTTCAGTTGGAAGGTTACGAGAAGCGTTCCATTCGTAAACTCTCTGGAGGACAACGCCAGCGTGTGGCCATTGCCCGTGCCATCATCAACCAACCCCGTGTGGTCTTGTTGGATGAACCTCTGTCAGCTCTGGATTTGAAATTGCGAACAGACATGCAGTACGAACTGCGTGAACTGCAACAACGATTGGGGATTACCTTTGTCTTTGTCACTCACGATCAGGAAGAAGCTCTTGCTATGAGTGACTGGATTTTCGTTATGAATGATGGCGAGATTGTCCAGTCTGGAACACCTGTGGACATCTATGATGAGCCGATCAACCATTTTGTTGCCACCTTTATCGGTGAGTCCAACATTTTGCCAGGAACCATGATTGAGGATTACTTGGTTGAGTTTAACGGCAAACGCTTTGAAGCAGTCGACGGGGGAATGAAGCCAAATGAGCCAGTTGAGGTTGTCATTCGTCCAGAGGACTTGCGCATTACCCTTCCTGAAGAAGGCAAGCTCCAAGTCAAGGTGGATACCCAACTCTTCCGTGGGGTTCACTACGAGATTATCGCCTATGACGAACTCGGAAATGAATGGATGATTCACTCGACTCGTAAGGCCATTGTGGGTGAGGAAATCGGTCTGGACTTTGAACCAGAAGATATCCATATCATGCGTCTCAACGAAACCGAAGAAGAGTTCGATGCTCGTATTGAAGAATACGTAGAAATCGAAGAGCAAGAAGCAGGTCTGATTAACGCGATCGAGGAGGAAAGAGATGAAGAAAACAACCTCTAAACTCTTTGTAGTGCCCTATATGCTTTGGATCGCCCTCTTTGTTCTCGCACCCTTGGCCTTGATTTTTGGACAATCCTTTTTCAACATCGAAGGGCAGTTTAGTTTAGAAAACTACAAATCCTACTTTGCGTCACAAAACTTGACCTATCTCAAAATGAGCTTCAACTCTGTACTCTATGCGGGGATTGTAACCTTGGTGACGCTTCTCATCAGCTATCCAACAGCCCTCTTTTTGACTCGTCTCAAGCACCGTCAACTCTGGCTCATGCTGATTATCTTGCCAACCTGGATTAATCTGCTCCTTAAGGCCTATGCCTTTATCGGGATTTTTGGTCAGAATGGCTCTATTAATCAATTTTTGGAATTTATCGGAATCGGTTCACAGCAGTTGCTCTTTACCGATTTCTCCTTTATCTTTGTCGCAAGCTACATCGAGCTTCCCTTTATGATTTTGCCGATTTTTAATGTCTTGGATGATATGGATAACAATCTCATCAATGCCAGCTATGACCTCGGTGCGACCAAGTGGGAAACCTTCCGCCATGTCATCTTCCCTTTATCGATGAACGGTGTGAGAAGTGGTGTCCAATCAGTCTTTATCCCTAGTTTGAGTCTCTTCATGCTGACACGTTTGATTGGTGGGAACCGCGTTATCACGCTGGGAACGGCTATTGAGCAGAACTTTCTAACCAATGACAACTACGGTATGGGTTCTACCATCGGTGTGATCCTCATCCTAACCATGTTCATCACCATGTGGGTGACCAAGGAAAGGAGAGAACGATGAAAAAATTTGCCAATCTCTACCTAGCATTTGTCTTTATAATCCTTTATTTGCCAATTTTTTACTTGATTGGCTATGCCTTTAATGCAGGGGATGATATGAATAGCTTTACAGGCTTTAGCTTGAGCCATTTTAAAACCATGTTTGGTGATGGCCGTCTCATGTTGATCCTCACCCAAACCTTTTTCTTGGCCTTTCTATCTGCCTTGATTGCGACCATTATCGGGACTTTCGGTGCTATTTACATCTACCAGTCTCGTAAGAAATACCAAGAAGCCTTTCTATCACTCAATAATATCCTCATGGTTGCGCCTGACGTTATGATTGGTGCCAGCTTCTTGATTCTCTTTACACAGCTTAAGTTTTCACTTGGCTTTTTGACGGTTCTATCTAGTCACGTGGCCTTTTCCATCCCTATCGTGGTCTTGATGGTCTTGCCTCGTCTCAAGGAGATGAATGATGACATGATTCATGCGGCCTATGACTTGGGAGCCAGCCAGTTTCAGATGTTTAAGGAAATCATGCTACCGTACCTGACACCGTCTATCATTGCAGGTTATTTCATGGCCTTCACTTATTCGCTGGATGATTTTGCCGTGACCTTCTTTGTGACGGGAAATGGCTTTTCGACCCTCTCGGTTGAGATCTACTCTCGTGCTCGTAAGGGGATTTCCCTAGAAATCAATGCCCTGTCTGCCCTTGTCTTTCTCTTTAGTATTATCCTAGTTGTTGGCTATTACTTTATCTCACGTGAGAAGGAGGAGCAAGCATGAAAAAACTCTATTCATTTTTAGCAGGAATTGTAGCGATTATCCTTGTCTTGTGGGGGATTGCGACTCATCTAGATAGTAAAATTAATAGCCGAGATAGTCAGAAATTGGTTATTTACAACTGGGGGGACTATATCGATCCAGAACTCTTGGAGAAATTCACAGAAGAAACAGGAATCCAAGTTCAGTACGAGACCTTTGACTCCAACGAAGCCATGTATACCAAGATCAAGCAGGGTGGAACGACCTATGATATTGCCATCCCAAGTGAATACATGATCAACAAGATGAAGGACGAAGACCTCTTGGTTCCGCTTGATTATTCAAAAATTGAAGGAATCGAAAATATCGGACCTGAGTTCCTCAACCAGTCATTTGACCCGGGCAATAAATTCTCCATCCCATACTTCTGGGGGACCTTGGGAATTGTCTACAATGAAACCATGGTAGAGGAGGCGCCTGAGCATTGGGATGACCTCTGGAAACCAGAATACAAGGATTCCATCATGCTCTTTGATGGAGCGCGTGAGGTGCTGGGACTCGGGCTTAACTCACTTGGTTACAGTCTCAACTCCAAGGATCCTCAGCAGTTGGAAGAGACAGTGGATAAGCTCTACAAATTGACTCCAAATATCAAGGCTATTGTGGCGGACGAGATGAAGGGTTACATGATTCAGAACAACGCTGCTATCGGGGTGACCTTCTCAGGAGAAGCTAGCCAGATGTTGGAGAAAAATCCTAACCTCAAGTATGTCGTTCCGACTGAGGCCAGCAATCTCTGGTTTGATAACATGGTCATTCCAAAAACCGTGAAAAACCAAGATGCGGCCTATGCCTTTATCAACTTTATGTTGAAACCCGAAAATGCTCTCAAAAATGCGGAGTATGTAGGCTACTCAACACCGAACCTACCAGCCAAGGAAATGCTCCCAGAGGAGACTAAAGAAGACAAGTCCTTCTATCCAGACGCTGATACCATGAAAAACCTAGAAGTTTATGAGAAATTTGACCATAAATGGACAGGAAAATACAGCGACCTCTTCCTACAGTTTAAAATGTATCGGAAGTAGAAGATATGCTTTCTTGTCAGCTTTCCCAGTTGACGCAGAACCCAAAAAACGATATAATAAGAAAGTTGAGAATTGGTTTTCTCTCCATCTTAGTCCAGAGAATTGGCGGTGCTGCGAGCCATCTAAGGTAGGAAATCATGCTACTCAATCAGACAATTGCATAAGATTTTGAGAATGACAAGTTCATTGAATGAAGGTGGTACCGCGGTTTTTCGCCCTTCGTGATATGAGCTTGTCTTTTGATTTTTGGAGGTGTTTATGAAGACATTTCTCGTGAAACAAAAGTTTCGTCTTGGAGGCGAACGCTTTGATATCAAGGATGATAGAGGGGTAGTGAACTATCAGGTGGAGGGATCTTTCTTCCAAATTCCTAAGACATTTACCATCTATGACGCCTATGGTGAGCAAGTCAGTGAGATCAGTAAAGAATTTTTCACCTTACTTCCTCGCTTTAATATCCAGTTACGAAACGGTTCCAATTTCGTCATTCGTAAGAAGTTGACCTTCTTTCGAGATAAGTATGAGTTTGATGATCTAGGGCTTCGTATCGAGGGCAATATTTGGGATTTGAATTTCAAATTGTTGGATGACCGCGACCAAGTGATTGCCGAGATTCGGAAAGAGATTTTCCATTTGACCTCAACTTACACCGTAACCGTCTATGAAGACTCTTATGCAGACCTAGTCATTTCCCTCTGTGTCGCAATTGACTATGTGGAGATGCTGGAAAGCCAATCAAATTAAACAAGTAATAAGGAGATATTATGAAACAACTATCTAGTGCTCAAGTTCGCCAAATGTGGCTTGATTTCTGGGCAAGCAAAGGACACTCTGTAGAACCATCAGTCAGCTTGGTTCCTGTAAATGACCCAACTCTTTTGTGGATCAACTCTGGGGTAGCAACCCTTAAGAAATACTTTGACGGAACCATTATCCCTGAAAATCCACGTATTACCAATGCGCAAAAAGCTATCCGTACTAACGATATTGAAAATGTCGGAAAAACGGCTCGCCACCATACCATGTTTGAAATGTTGGGGAACTTCTCTATTGGGGATTACTTCCGTGATGAAGCTATCACCTGGGCTTATGAACTCTTGACAAGCCCAGAATGGTTTGATTTTCCAGCTGAAAAACTCTACATGACCTATTACCCTGATGACAAAGATTCATATAATCGTTGGATTGCTGTTGGTGTAGATCCAAGTCACTTGATCCCAATCGAGGATAATTTCTGGGAAATCGGTGCAGGACCTTCTGGACCTGATACAGAAATCTTCTTTGACCGTGGAGAAGCATTTGACCCAGAAAATATCGGTATTCGTCTTCTTGCAGAAGATATCGAAAACGACCGTTACATCGAAATCTGGAACATCGTTTTGTCACAATTTAACGCAGACCCTGCTGTTCCTCGTAGCGAATACAAAGAATTGCCACACAAGAACATTGATACGGGCGCTGGTTTGGAGCGTTTGGTGGCAGTTATCCAGGGAGCCAAGACAAACTTTGAAACAGACCTCTTCATGCCGATCATTCGTGAAGTTGAGAAATTGTCAGGTAAGGTCTACGACCAAGATGGCGATAACATGAGCTTTAAGGTCATTGCGGACCACATCCGTTCACTTTCATTTGCCATTGGGGATGGTGCTCTTCCTGGAAATGAGGGACGTGGCTATGTCCTTCGTCGTCTCCTCCGTCGCGCTTCCATGCACGGTCAAAAATTGGGCATCAACGAGCCTTTCCTTTACAAACTCGTTCCAACTGTTGGAAAAATCATGGAAAGCTACTACCCAGAAGTGCTTGAAAAACGTGACTTTATCGAAAAAATCATCAAGAGCGAAGAAGAGTCATTTGCTCGTACCCTTCACTCAGGTCAACACTTTGCAGAAACCATTGTAGCTGACTTGAAAGCTAAAGGACAAAGCGTTATCGCTGGGCAAGATGTCTTCAAACTCTATGATACATATGGATTCCCAGTTGAATTGACAGAAGAAATCGCTGAAGAAGCTGGTATGACTGTAGACCGTGAAGGTTTTGAAGCAGCCATGAAAGAGCAGCAAGAACGTGCGCGTGCGTCAGCTGTCAAAGGCGGCTCAATGGGAATGCAAAATGAAACCCTCCAAAACATTACAGTGGAAAGTGTCTTCAACTACAATGCTAGTCAATTGCCTTCTAAGTTGGTGGCTATTGTAGCTGACAATGCTGAAGTTGAAGCTGTTTCAGAAGGAACTGCCTCTCTGATCTTTGCAGAGACTCCATTCTACGCTGAAATGGGTGGACAGGTAGCTGACCATGGTCAAATCTTGGATGCTACAGGAAACCTTGTAGCTACAGTGACAGATGTTCAAAAAGCGCCAAACGGACAAGCTCTTCACACGGTTGAAGTTCTTGCACCGCTTGCTTTGAACCAAGAATACACCTTGGCCATCGATACCAATCGCCGTCACCGTGTCATGAAAAACCATACAGCAACTCACTTGCTCCATGCAGCCCTTCACAATATCCTTGGAAACCATGCGACACAAGCAGGATCCCTTAACGAAGTCGAATTTCTTCGCTTTGACTTCACACACTTCCAAGCAGTAACTCCTGAAGAATTGCGTGCCATTGAACAACAGGTCAATGAGAAAATCTGGGAAGCAATTGCTGTAGAAACTGTTGAGACAGATATTGACACTGCTAAAGAAATGGGAGCTATGGCCCTCTTTGGTGAGAAATACGGTAAAGAAGTTCGTGTTGTGACTATCGGTGATTACTCTGTTGAGCTTTGTGGTGGTACCCACGTTGGCAACACTTCTGAGATTGGTCTCTTCAAGATTGTCAAAGAAGAAGGAATCGGATCAGGAACTCGCCGTATCTTGGCAGTGACTGGTAAGGAAGCCTTTGAAGCCTACCGCGAACAAGAAGATGCTTTGAAAGCAGTCGCAGCAACCTTGAAAGCACCTCAACTCAAAGAAGTACCTCATAAGGTTGAAGGACTTCAAGAACAACTTCGTCAGCTCCAAAAAGAAAATGCAGAATTGAAGGAAAAAGCTGCAGCAGCAGCCGCAGGTGATGTCTTCAAGGATGTGAAGGAAGTCAACGGTCACCGTTACATTGCAAGCCAAGTTTCTGTATCAGATGCAGGTGCCCTTCGTACCTTTGCGGATAACTGGAAACAAAAAGACTACTCAGACGTGCTTGTCCTAGTTGCAGCTATCGGTGACAAGGTGAACGTTCTTGTAGCTAGCAAGACAAAAGATGTGCATGCAGGAAACCTTGTCAAAGAATTGGCTCCAATCGTCGATGGACGTGGTGGTGGCAAACCAGACATGGCCATGGCAGGAGGAAGCAACCAAGCGAAGATTCAAGACTTGTTGGATGCAGTAGCAGGTAAATTGTAAGAAAACATTTAGGATCTATCCACTTGGGTGGATCTTTTTGTGATTGCAAAAAAGCCAAATCCGATTGGATCTGGCTTGTACTTGATAGGTTTATTTTGCTGCCCAGACACTGACTGAACCCGCTGCTACTGGAAATTCTCCATAACCGTCAGCGTTGATTGTAACTTGTGCTGGGTGATTTTCAAGGAGGTCAACAAAGGTTTGGTCAGCCCATTCTTGACCGACAAACATAGCTTTGCTGTTTTCTTGGTCATTTGAGATAAGGACAGCGATTGGGGATTGGTTTTCAGCGCCTGAACGGACCCATCCGATACAGTTGGCATCGTCAAAGTAGTCTGTTTGCTTTCCATAGGCCCTGTCTTTTCGGATGGTTAGGAGGCGGTCAAGGACTTCTTTGAAATCTTGTTGAGCAAATTGCCCAGAAATACCATAATAGTCTCCGTAAAAGACACATGGAAGACCATCTTGGCGTAATAGAATAAGGGCATAGGCTGCAGGTTTAAACCATTCTTCAACAGTAGACTCAAGGGCTTGTCCTCGTTGAGTATCGTGGTTGTCAACGAAAGTGACAGCCTTGTCAGGCTTGAGTTCAACCAAGCTATCTGTGAAAATGTTACGAAGGTCGTAACTTGCTCCAGCTTGACTGGCTTCAAAGAGGTTCTGGTGGAGACGAACATCGACAAGGTCAAAGCGTTCTTCTGTTTTTTCAAGGTAGTCTAGATTGGCTTCCTTATCTGGGTTCCAAAATTCCCCAAAAACATAGAAATCCTCACCGTATTTTTCCTTCATATCACGGATAAAATTGCGCATGAAGAAAGAGTCAATGTGTTTAACGGCATCCAAGCGGAAACCAGCTACACCAGTCGTTTCCATGAACCAGTCAGCCCAGTCATAGATGTTTTGGATGACTTCAGGGTGTTTAAAGTCCAGGTCAGCATACATGAGGTAGTCGTAGTTACCGTTTTCGTTATCGACCAATTCCTCATTTGCCCAACCTTTATTGTCCCCCTGGATCAGGTAAATACCAGACTTACGGCGCTTTGCATCGTAGTCCGTACCTGTAAAGTGGTACCAGTGCCAGTGAAAGTCATTGTAGGTGTTTTGGCGACCATCGAAAGTAAAGTGAGTCCAGCCATTGATAGTAAAGGGCTCGCTTAGTTGAACGGTACGGTCCTCAGGGTCCACTTCAATAACCTGAAAGGCTTCCATATGATCGGCAGCAGCCTTGTGATTGAGCACCACATCGGCCATAGGTTGAATTCCTTGTGCCTTTAGGGCTTGAATGGCTTGAAGATAGTCTTCTTTAAACCCATACTTGGTACGGACAGTCCCTTTTTGGTGAAATTCGCCTAGGTCAAAAAGATCGTAAACACCATAGCCGACATCTTTTTCGTTGGTTGCCTTGAAGGCAGGTGGCATCCAGACATGGCCGATACCAAGGTTTGCTAGGTGCTCTGCATCATTTGTCAGTCGCGTCCAGTGTTGACCGTCGTGAGGCAAATACCATTCAAAGTATTGCATAAGTGTCTGATTTTGCATTGTTTTTCCTCTTGCTTATCAATGTTGTGTTTTATTCTACCATAAAGTTTAGAACTAGGCAAACGTTTGCGCAAGATTCTATACTCATTTCTGAAATTGTCTATTTTTAGCGAATAAAATCTCTATTTCCATCACAAGGGAGAGGATGTTTTGCTGAAAAAGTAAATGGCATATACTTATTTGAACAAAAATGACACTCAGTAAACTAAAGTACATATGGTTAAACGGTTTCTTTTTTGAGAATTGTCACAAAATTTGCTATAATAGTAACTATGAATAGAATTAGGGTCAGCAGACGTGTTGAAAAAAAGCTAGCTAAGGGTCTAGTTCTTTTGGAAGCGAGTGATTTAACAGATATTGATCTGACGGATCAGGCAGTAGAAGTTCTTAGTCAAGACGGGAAGTTTTTAGGGAGCGCCTATCTTTCCCAGCAGAACAAGGGAATCGGTTGGTTGGTCAGCAAGGAAAAGGTTCGTTTCAACCAAGCCTTTTTTGAAATTCTGTTTCGTAAGGCCAAGGAAGCTAGAAAGCCTTATTATCAAGATGACCTGACAACTGCCTTTCGCCTCTTTAACCAAGAGGGAGATGGTTTTGGTGGGCTGACGATTGATCTCTATGGAGATTATGCTGTTTTTTCTTGGTACAACTCCTTTGTTTACCAGATTCATGAGCTGATAGTAAAGGCTTTTAAGGAAGTTTTTCCTGAGGTCTTGGGGGCTTATGAGAAGATTCGTTTTAAAGGTCTAGACTACGAGTCTGCCTCTGTTTATGGTGAGGAAGCGCCAGATTACTTTACTGTTCTTGAGAATGGCGTGCTCTATCAAGTCTTTATGAATGATGGTTTGATGACAGGGATTTTCCTGGACCAGCATGAGGTTCGTGGGAGTTTGGTTGACGGTCTAGCCATGGGCAAATCCTTGCTCAATATGTTTTCCTATACGGCTGCCTTTTCTGTTGCTGCAGCTATGGGAGGTGCGAGTGAGACGACTTCTGTCGACTTGGCCAAACGGTCTAGAGAGCTGTCAGAAGCTCATTTTCAGGCAAATGGACTTAGCACGGACAATCATCGTTTTATTGTCATGGACGTTTTTGAGTACTTCAAGTATGCCAAGCGAAAAGGCTTATCCTATGATGTGATTGTTCTTGATCCGCCTAGCTTTGCCCGCAATAAAAAACAAACATTCTCTGTAGCTAAGGACTATCACAAGTTGATTTCCCAGAGTCTAGAGATTTTAAATCCGGGAGGCATTATCATTGCCAGTACCAATGCTGCCAATGTTTCCCGCCAGAAATTTACAGAACAAATTGATAAAGGTTTTGCAGGAAGAAGGTATCAGGTCTTGAACCAATATGGTCTTCCAGCAGACTTTGCCTATAATAAAAAAGATGAAAGCAGTAATTACCTCAAGGTGATTAGTATGAAGGTTAGTAGATGAAATTAATCGTTTCAGTGATGCCAAGAAGTTTAGAAGAAGCGCAAGAACTGGATGCTACTAGGTATGAAGATGCCGATATCATTGAGTGGCGTGCGGACTTTCTTACAAAGGACGCTATTTTACAGGTAGCACCCGCTATCTTTGAGAAATTTGCAGGACGCGAACTGGTCTTTACCCTTCGGACTCGCGCTGAGGGAGGAGAAATCGAACTTTCCTCAGAAGAGTATGTTCAAATTATCAAGGAAGTGGCGCAACTCTATCAACCAGACTATATTGATTTCGAGTATTTCAGCTACAAGGATGTTTTTGAGGAAATGTTGGATTTTCCAAATCTCGTTTTGAGTTACCATAATTTCCAGGAGACACCTGAAAATATGATGGAGATTTTGTCTGAGTTGACCAGTCTCTCTCCGAAAGTGGTCAAGGTATCAGTTATGGCCCATACGGAGCAGGATGTTTTAGACCTGATGAACTACACACGAGGATTTAAGACACTCAATCCTGAGCAAGAGTACGTGACCATTTCCATGGGGAAAATGGGCAAGGTATCACGCATTACTTCAGATGTGACGGGTTCAAGTTGGTCATTTGCTAGTCTGGATGAAGCGAGTGCCCCAGGCCAGATTTCGTTATCAAACATGAAAAAAATCAGGGAGATTTTGGATGAAGCTTGATGGCTATACACGTTTAGCTGCAGTTGTTGCCAATCCCATCAAACACTCTATTTCACCCTTTATCCATAATAGGGCCTTTGAGGCGACAGCTACCAATGGTGTCTATGTAGCTTGGGAGATTGAAGCGGGTGACTTGGCAGAAACAGTTGCCAATATTCGCCGTTACCAGATGTTTGGGATTAATCTCTCCATGCCTTACAAGGAGCAAGTGATTCCTTATCTGGATAAGTTGAGTGATGAGGCTCGTTTGATTGGGGCAGTCAACACAGTTGTCAATCATAATGGCACTTTAATTGGATATAATACAGATGGCAAGGGATTCTTTAAGAGCTTGCCTTCTTTTACAATCTTGGATAAGAAAATGACCATTCTGGGCGCAGGTGGTGCGGCCAAATCAATCTTGTCACAAGCCATTTTGGACGGCGTCAGTCAGATTTCTGTCTTTGTTCGTTCAGTTTCCATGGAAAAAACAAGACCTTACCTAGACAAGTTGCAGGAGCAAACAGGTTTTAAAGTGGACTTGTATGCTTTAGAAGATGTTTCTGAACTGCAATCAAGGATTGCCGATTCGCACTTACTAGTCAATGCCACCAGTGTGGGCATGGATGGCAAAGCATCCACAGTTCCTGAAAGCATAGTCTTACCAGAGGCTCTCTTGGTGGCAGACATCATTTACCAACCTTTTGAGACACCATTTTTGAAATGGGCTAGAAGCCAGGGCAATCCAGCTGTCAATGGTCTGGGAATGTTGCTCTATCAAGCTGCTGAAGCTTTTCAACTGTGGACAGGTAAAGAAATGCCGACAGAAGAAATTTGGCAGTCCTTAACAGAAAAATATAAATAGTGAAAAGGAGACCCTCCTATGAAAATCAGAATCGATATTCCGCATCATCCTTATGATATTCAGATTGAAAAAGGTTGTCTAGCTCAGGCTGGTCAATGGTTGCGAGAACTCTGGCAATCTCAAAAAGTGGTCATTGTAACCGATAACCATGTAGCTTCTCTCTATGCAGAGAAGGTTAAACTCAGCCTAGAAGATGCTGGTTTTCAGGTAGCTGTTTTTGACTTTTTAGAAGGCGAAGAACGAAAAAATTTAACAACTGTTCAGAAAGTCTATGAATTTCTAGTCAAGCAGGGGTTGACTCGTAGCGATGGGATTGTGGCTCTTGGTGGAGGTGTTGTTGGGGATCTGGCTGGTTTTGTAGCCTCTACCTATATGCGGGGCATTCACTTTGTTCAGATTCCGACTAGTTTGACTGCTCAGGTTGATTCTTCTATCGGTGGAAAGACGGGTGTTAACACTCCTTTTGCTAAGAATATGGTGGGAACTTTTGCCCAACCAGATGGGGTTCTGATTGATCCGCTTGTCCTTGAAACACTCGGGAAAAGAGAGCTGATTGAAGGGATGGGTGAAGTTATTAAGTATGGTTTGATTGAGGATCCAGAACTATGGGCTCTCTTGACGGAGATAGATGGTTCTGTTGAGAGCATTCTGGAGCATGCAGAGACTTTGATTGAACATTCTTGTCAGGTTAAGCGGAAGATGGTGGTCGAGGATGAGTTGGACAATGGTGTTCGCCTTTACCTCAATTTTGGGCACACTATTGGTCATGCTATTGAAGCGACTGCTGGTTATGGCAAGGTCATGCATGGCGAGGCCGTGGCCATGGGGATGGTGCAGATTTCCAAGGTTGCTGAGGAAAAAGGTCTTATGCCAGAAGGAATAACCCAGTCCATTAGAGAGATGTGCCAGAAATTTGGTTTACCTATTGACTATGAAAACTGGAATGTTGACAAGCTCTATCAGGCTTTGACTCATGACAAGAAAGCGCGTGGCAACACCTTGAAATTGGTCTTGGTACCAGAGCTTGGTTCAGCGACCATTCACCCAGTTTCTCTGGAAGAGATGAAAGACTACTTGGTAAAATAAGGAGAACGTATGAGATATTTAACTGCAGGAGAATCACACGGTCCTCGTTTGACGGCTATCATTGAAGGAATTCCCGCTGGACTTCCTTTGACGGCTGAGGATATTAATGGAGACCTTAAACGCCGTCAGGGTAGCTACGGTCGTGGTGGTCGTATGAAGATTGAGAGTGACCAGGTTGTCTTTACTTCGGGCGTTCGTCACGGGAAAACGACAGGGGCTCCTATTACCATGGATGTCATCAACAAAGACCACCAAAAATGGCTGGACATCATGTCTGCAGAGGACATTGAAGACCGCCTTAAAAGCAAACGAAAAATCACCCATCCACGTCCCGGTCATGCCGATTTGGTTGGGGGCATCAAGTACCGTTTTGATGATTTGCGAAATTCTTTGGAGCGCTCATCAGCTCGTGAAACCACCATGCGAGTGGCAGTTGGGGCAGTAGCCAAACGTCTCTTAGCTGAGCTGGATATGGAGATTGCCAACCATGTCGTGGTTTTTGGTGGCAAGGAAATCGATGTACCTGAAAATCTGACAGTCGCTGAGATTAAGGAACGAGCTGCCCAGTCTGAAGTTTCTATTGTCAACCAAGAACGGGAACAAGAAATCAAGGACTATATTGACCAAATCAAACGTGACGGTGATACCATCGGTGGGGTTGTAGAGACAGTCGTCGGAGGCGTTCCAGTTGGCCTTGGCTCCTATGTCCAATGGGACAGAAAATTAGATGCGCGATTGGCCCAAGCAGTTGTCTCTATCAATGCCTTTAAAGGGGTGGAATTTGGTCTTGGATTTGAAGCTGGTTACCGAAAAGGCAGCCAGGTTATGGATGAAATTCTCTGGTCTAAAGAAGACGGTTATACTCGCCGTACCAATAATCTAGGTGGTTTCGAAGGTGGCATGACCAATGGGCAACCCATTGTTGTTCGTGGTGTTATGAAACCCATTCCCACTCTCTATAAACCACTCATGAGTGTGGATATCGAAACCCACGAACCTTACAAGGCAACCGTGGAGAGAAGTGATCCGACCGCCCTTCCAGCAGCAGGTGTGGTCATGGAAGCTGTTGTGGCAACGGTTCTGGCGCAAGAAATCCTTGAAAAATTCTCATCTGACAATCTAGAGGAATTAAAAGAGGCAGTTGCCAAGCACCGAGACTATACAAAGAACTATTAAGGAGTCCTTATGGCAAAAACCATCTATATCACAGGTCTCGGTTTGATTGGTGCTTCTATGGCACTCGGTATTAAGCGTGATCATCCTGATTATGAAATTTTGGGTTATAATCGCAGTCAGGCTTCGAGAGACATTGCCTTGGAGCGGGGGATGATTGACCGTGCGACGGATGATTTTGCCAGTTTCGCTCCCCTAGCAGATGTCATCATCCTGACCTTGCCAATCAAGCAGACCATTGCTTTTATTAAGGAGTTGGCAGATTTAGACTTGAAAGAAGGCGTCATTATCTCGGATGCAGGCTCGACCAAGTCAGCCATCGTGGATGCGGCGGAGGAACATTTAGCTGGCAATCCTGTTCGCTTTGTCGGGGCCCATCCCATGGCCGGTAGCCACAAGACAGGGGCTGCCTCTGCGGATGTTAATCTCTTTGAAAATGCCTACTATATCTTCACACCTTCGAGCCTGACAAGTCCTGACACACTTGAGGAAATGAAGGATCTGCTTTCAGGCCTTCATGCTCGTTTTATCGAGATTGATGCCAAGGAGCATGATCGGGTGACTTCTCAGATTAGCCATTTTCCTCATATTCTGGCTTCCAGCCTTATGGAGCAGACAGCAGTTTATGCTCAAGAACATGAAATGGCAAGGCGCTTTGCAGCGGGTGGTTTTCGAGATATGACTCGGATTGCAGAGAGTGAGCCAGGTATGTGGACTTCCATTCTCTTGTCTAATCGTGAGACCATTCTAGAGCGAATTGCGGATTTCAAGGAGCGTTTGGAAGCGATTGGTCAGTCTATCAGCAAGGGAGATGAAGAGCAAATTTGGAACTTTTTCAATCAAGCACGTGAGCAACGGCAGGCTATGGAAATCCATAAGCGTGGTGGTGTGGATAGCTCTTACGACCTCTATGTCGACGTTCCCGATGAAGAAGATGTCATCTTGCGGATTTTGGAATTGCTACGTGGAACTTCCTTGGTCAACATTCACATCAACGAAGAAAACCGTGAGGATGTTCACGGGATTCTACAAATTTCCTTTAAAAATGCTCAGGATCTGGAACGAGCTGAGCGCTTAATTACAGAAAATACAGACTACACAGTCGTCATCAAATAAGGAGAAAATCATGTCAAATATTTACGATAGTGCAAATGAACTCAGCCGTGGGTTACGCGAATTACCAGAATACAAGGCGGTCAAGGCAGCAAAAGATGCCATCCAAGCTGATGAACAAGCTAGCAAGATTTTTGCAGACTATCTCGCTTTCCAGCAAGAAATCCAAGTCATGGCGCAAACGGGACAAATGCCAGACGCCTCTTTCCAAGAAAAGATGCAGTCTTTCAGTAAGCAAATCCAAGAGAACGCTCTTTTGTCAGATTTCTTTGCCAAACAGCAACAATTGTCTATATACCTTTCAGACATTGAAAAAATTGTCTTTGAACCTGTTTCAGAATTGTTGAAATAGTATTTTATCTGTATAAAAGCCAGAAATTTCAGGAATTTCTGGCTTTTTTGTGATAAAATAAGAAAAAGTATTGCAAGTATGAGGTCAACTATGAAACTAAAAACAAATATTCGCCACTTACATGGCAGTATCCGGGTTCCAGGTGACAAGTCTATCAGCCATCGTTCGATTATTTTTGGAAGTTTGGCTGAGGGCGAGACTAAGGTTTATGATATTTTGCGTGGAGAGGATGTACTTTCAACCATGCAGGTTTTTCGTGACCTTGGTGTTGAAATTGAGGACAAAGATGGAGTCATTACCATTCAAGGTGTAGGCATGGATGGCTTAAAAGCTCCGCAAAACGCCTTGGATATGGGAAATTCTGGCACCTCGATTCGTCTGATCTCAGGTGTCCTTGCTGGTGCAGACTTCGAAGTAGAGATGTTCGGAGACGATAGTCTTTCCAAACGTCCTATGGATCGTGTGACGATTCCATTGAAAAAAATGGGCGTTAGTATTTCAGGGCAAACTGAGCGAGACCTGCCTCCTCTTCGCCTCAAAGGAACAAAAAATCTAACACCTATTCACTATGAGTTGCCAATCGCCTCTGCTCAAGTTAAGTCTGCCTTGATATTTGCAGGCTTGCAGGCTCAGGGGGAGTCCGTTATTATCGAGAAAGAATGTACTCGCAACCACACCGAAGATATGCTACAGCAATTTGGTGGTCATTTAAGTGTGGATGGCAAAAAAATCACAGTTCAAGGACCACAAAAACTGAACGGACAAAAGGTAGTTGTTCCAGGAGATATTTCCAGTGCAGCCTTTTGGTTGGTCGCAGGTTTGATTGTTCCAAATTCTCGTGTGGTGCTGCAGAATGTGGGCATTAATGAAACGCGTACTGGTATTATTGATGTCATTCGTGCCATGGGTGGAAAACTAGAAATAACTGAAATTGACCCAGTCGCTAAATCTGCTACTTTGACTGTTGAGTCTTCAGACTTGAAAGGGACAGAGATTGGTGGAGCCTTGATTCCCCGTTTGATTGATGAATTGCCGATTATTGCTCTTTTGGCGACACAGGCGCAAGGTGTAACGGTCATTAGGGATGCTGAGGAACTCAAGGTCAAGGAAACCGACCGCATTCAAGTGGTGGCAGATGCCTTAAATAGCATGGGGGCGGATATCACACCTACTACAGATGGAATGGTTATCAAAGGGAAATCAACCCTTCATGGCGCTAGAGTCAATACGTTTGGTGACCACCGAATTGGCATGATGACAGCTATCGCAGCCCTCTTGGTTGCTGATGGAGAAGTGGAACTTGACCGTGCTGAAGCCATCAATACCAGCTATCCTAGCTTCTTTGATGATTTGGAGAGCTTGATTCATGGCTAAGGTGTTATTAGGCTTTATGGGGGCTGGCAAATCGACTATTGCAAGAGGATTGGACCCAGACTACATCGATATGGATGCCTTAATCGAGGAACGTTTGGGCATGTCCATTGCGGATTTCTTCGCTGAGAAAGGAGAAGTGGCCTTTCGTCAAGTAGAGTCAGAAGTCCTAGCTGCCTTACTAAAAACGGACCGAGTTGTGTCAACTGGCGGAGGAGTTGTCATTTCTCAGAGAAATCGTGACTTGCTCAAGACTAATCCCGATAACATCTATCTGAAAGCCGATTTTGAAACCCTCTACCAACGTATCGCAGCTGACAAGGACAATCAGCGCCCACTGTTTCTAAATAATAGTAAGGAAGAACTGGCAGCTATTTTCCAAGAAAGACAAGCTTGGTATGAGGAAATAGCCAGTCAAGTTCTGGATGTGACCAAGCTAAGCCCAGAGGAAATTATAGAGGAACTGAGATGAAAATTGCCTATCTAGGTCCCAAGGGATCTTTTTCGCATCATGTTGTGCAGACAGCCTTTCCCAAAGAGGAATTGCAGGCTTTTGCCAATATCACAGATGTCATCAAGGCCTATGAACAGGGCTTGGTGGACTATTCTGTGGTACCAGTTGAAAACTCCATTGAAGGTAGTGTCCATGAAAGTTTGGATTACCTTTTTCACCAGGCTCGCATCCAAGCAGTTGCAGAAATTGTTCAACCCATTCACCAGCAGCTGATGGCAGTTCCAGGTCAGTCAAAAATTGAGAAGATTTTTTCCCATCCTCAGGCTCTGGCTCAAGGAAAGAAATTCATCGATATGCACTATCCAGAGGCCAAAATTGAGGTAACAGCCAGTACCGCCTATGCAGCTCGCTTTATTTCAGAGCATCCAGACCAGCCATACGCAGCTATTGCTCCTAGAAGTTCAGCTGAAGAATATGGATTGGAATTGATTGCAGAGGATATTCAGGAAATGGAAGCCAATTTCACACGTTTTTGGGTGTTAGGGGCAGAGATACCGAAGATTCCTTTGAACTCACAAGCTGAAAAAATGAGTTTGGCCTTGACCTTACCAGACAACCTACCTGGTGCTCTTTACAAGGCACTTTCGACTTTTGCTTGGAGAGGGATTGACTTAACAAAGATTGAAAGTCGCCCCCTTAAAACAGCCTTAGGAGAATACTTTTTCATTATTGATGTGGACTATAGTGACAAAGAACTGGTTCATTTTGCCAGACAAGAACTAGAGGCCATTGGGATCCAGCACAAGATTCTGGGAACCTACCCAATTTTTACCATAACTGATTTAGAAAAGGAGAGTCAATGAGCAAAGAAAATCCTTTAAGTCATCACGAGCAGTTACGTTATGACTATCTCTTCAAAAATATTCATTACCTCAACGACCGTGAACGGAGGGAGTTTGATTATCTGCAACAAAAAATGACAGGTCCCAAGTCTGAAGTTCACCATTTCTACCAAGAGGAAAAAGAAGAAACTTGGGGTAGAGATATTGATCTTCCGACTTATGGCAGTAGAAGTCGATCTAAGAGACGTGAAAAGGTAGCTCCTCTGCCTAAAGTCAAAAAGAAAAAAAGAAGAATTCGCTTCAAACGAATACTGACTTGGTTCTTGCTGTTGATTACATGTGTGGCTGCAGGGATGATTTTAATGTTTCTTCGAGGATTCCAGTCAGCGGCCAATCCAACAAATAAGCCAGCTGACGCCAAGGCGGCTCAAGTAGAGGTCTTTAACGGTCAGGATACCAAAGACGGTGTGAATATCCTAGTCATGGGGACAGATGGCCGTATCGGTCAAAATAGTGCAGAAACCCGTACCGATACGATCATGGTGCTGAATGTCAGCGGATCGGATAAAAAGATCAAGCTAGTCAGCTTTATGCGTGACAACTTAGTTTATATCGACGGGTATAGTAAGATTGTAAATGGCCAGAAACAAATGGATAACAAACTAAATGTTGCCTATGAACTTGGGGAACAAGAAGGGCAAAAAGGGGCTGAAATGGTCCGCAAGGTTCTAAAAGACAACTTTGATTTGGATATTAAGTACTATGCTCTAGTTGACTTCCAGGCCTTTGCAACAGCCATTGATACCCTCTTCCCTGACGGAGTAACGATTGATGCCCAATTCTCAACATTGAATGGTCAACCTTTGACAGAAGCCACAGTTGGAGATGACCTTCATGCAACAGAGACAGAGTCCCCAACTCAAACTATCAAAGTTGGAAAACAGCAGATGAATGGATCCACCTTGCTGAACTATGCTCGTTTCCGTGATGATGATGAAGGGGACTATGGTCGTACCAAGAGACAACAACAAGTCATGTCAGCAGTTCTTGAGCAAATCAAAGATCCAACCAAACTCTTCACAGGTTCTGAGGCACTTGGAAAAGTCTTTGGCATGACATCAACAAATCTACCGTATAGCTTCTTGTTGACCAATGGCTTATCTGTTCTAGAAGGTGCTCAAAATGGAATTGAAAGACTCACCGTCCCAGAACTTGGTGATTGGGTAGATGCTTATGATGTCTATGGAGGGCAAGGACTTCTTGTCGATCAAAATAAATACCAAACCAAACTTGCTCAAATGGGGATGAGATAAAAGGCTATAAATGAAAATCAAAGTTTGATTCACTAGTGAAATGGTGGTCTGAGCTTTGGTTTTTCTTACTATCTGATAGATTTTTAAGGCTTTTTTATGGTATAATAAAATGATATAACTCGTTATTGGACAGAAGAGGAGAGATATGAGTGATTTGAAAGCGATTCAGGCTCGTAGCCTGGAAATGGCTGAATATTTCGTCGCATTTTGTAAAGAACATGATTTGTTGTGCTACCTCTGTGGAGGAGGAGCTATTGGCGCCCTTCGTAATAAGGGCTTCATTCCTTGGGATGATGACTTAGACTTTTTCATGCCCCGCAAGGACTATGAAAAATTAGCAGAACTGTGGCCCCGTTATGCAGATGAGCGTTATTTCTTGTCAAAGAGTAACAAGGATTTTGTAGACCGTAACCTTTTTATTACCATTCGTGACAAGGAAACCACCTGTATCAAGCCTTATCAGAAAGATTTGGATTTGCCCCACGGTTTGGCCTTGGATGTGTTACCTTTGGATTATTATCCTAAAAATCCGGCTGAGCGTAAGAAACAGGTTCGTTGGGCCTTGATTTATTCACTCTTTTGCGCCCAAACTATCCCAGAAAAGCATGGTGCAGTCATGAAATGGGGAAGTCGCATCTTACTCGGCCTGACTCCAAAATCTCTACGTTATCGCATTTGGAAAAAAGCTGAAAAAGAAATGACCAAGTATGGTCTGGCTGAGAGCGATGGAATTACGGAATTATGCTCAGGTCCCGGCTACATGCGAAACAAATACCCAATCGCATCCTTTGAAGACAATCTTTTCTTGCCATTTGAAGGAACAGAGATGCCCATCCCAGTCGGCTATGATGCCTATCTCAGAACTGCTTTTGGGGACTATATGACACCACCACCAGCGGACAAGCAAGTACCGC
Source organism: Streptococcus halitosis (assembly GCF_027691175.1). Lineage (GTDB taxonomy): Bacteria > Bacillota > Bacilli > Lactobacillales > Streptococcaceae > Streptococcus > Streptococcus halitosis_A. The sequence goes on along the minus strand of NZ_JAQFBD010000001.1, from coordinate 1,253,845 downwards.
ATCATGATGCTGTCATAGCTGATATGGATAAGTCTTATACAGAATACAAGGGAGAATATGGAGCATGATGGGAGAAAAAATAAGCGTTATCGTTCCGGTCTACAATGTAGAAGCCTATCTGGAGCGATGTGTGGAGTCGATTCTTCAACAGACTTATGCCCATTTTGAGTTAATCTTAATCAACGATGGTTCTACTGATTCCAGCGGACAGATCTGTGATCACTTAGCATCTCAGTATGGGAATATCAAGGCTCATCATATCGAAAATGCTGGTGTTTCAAATGCTAGAAATATGGGAATTCAGCTAGCGACGGGTTCTTGGGTTACCTTTATTGATAGCGATGATTTCGTTACCCAGGATTACCTAGCTACTTTAGCTAGTGCAGTTGAGGGGTTGAATGTAGGCTTTGTTATTGCTCCTCTGCACCATATTAAAAATGGCGTTGTAACAGACCTACCTCCACATTCTGGAAAAACAGAACTCTGGTCAACAGAAGAAACCATGAAGGAACTACTGATGACCACCAGAACGTCATTTTTTCCAGTTGCAAAACTGTTTAAGAGAGACCTGCTTGCGGATGAAAGGTTTAATACAAATTATCACCTAGCTGAAGATGCCTTATTTTTAACTGAATTGCTACTAAAGACAAGATGCAGTAGCGTATTTATTGACAAGCCTGTTTATTATTATGATCATCGTGAGGGAAGTGCAACAACATCTGTTAATCAGCATGTGTTTGATACGATAGAAGTTTATCAGCAAATAATTGCTCAAGTTTCACAAGTCTTTCCTAATTTAAAATATGAATTAAAAAATAGAGAATGTTGGTCGTACATCACAGTTTACGATAAAATTATCTTTACTTCAAGTGAAGAGTATCAAAAGGAGAAGGTCGAGCTGAGGACTTGGATTGTTCAGCATCGACGCGAAATATGGAAGGATGCTTATTTCACTACTTTTCGCAAGGTAGCGATCCTTTCACTTGTCATTTCTCCATGGCTATATAAGAAAATTGTTGGATTAAAAAACTAATATCATGAGAAGGAGTTGAAAATGAATTTTTCAAAAATGGATGAATACTTTGAAAAATCAAAACCATGGATTGCGTATCTATTTGTTTTCATTTCGATTTTAAGTATGAGTTCACTGGTTTATAAGATAGCAAATCCCCTCTACAAGGGATTGTCCGCGATTGTAGTGCTTTATATTTGCTATACCTTATTGTTTAAGTGGAAAGAAATCACAGTAGATCGCAAATTTCTATCCTTATTTGGACTCTTAGCTGGAAGTCACCTGCTATCTGCTGTCTTCAATCGCTCTGGACATCTGATTGGAAATGTGATTGAAATTCTCTTCATGGTAACCTATGTTTTATTATTTACCATGTTACAATCAGGGCAACTTAAAAAATTATTTGACTGGATTGCCTATACGGTTCAAATTGTATCTTTTTCTTCAGCAATTTTTGCGTTTGGTTTATTGATAAGTAGAGTCCTCATCCTATTTAAGATTGGTGAACAATCTTATTACTATGGTGTCATGAATGGACGTCTGTGGGGGATTGTCAATCCAAATGCAAGTGCGATATTTTCATACATTAGCATTATTTTGGCTATGTATTTGATCCATAAGGGAAGTAAATATTCTGTTTATCTTAAACTGAACAATGTGATTCAATTCGTTTACTTCGCTACGATGCAAAGTCGAGGAGCCTTACTTTCTTTACTTCTCATGATTGGACTCTATAGTTTCTTTGCTACTAGAGGAAGTATCGTTAAACGATTCCTCACTTTTATAGTTGCTGGTTTGCTGATTACTGCAACTAATATTGGATTAAGCTATGTAACTTCAATCTATATCTCATCTGAAACAGCGACTGTCTTAGATTTAAACAAAGGACAATCCTATGCTGAAACAGATTCGTCTGTTACTAAGAAGAACGGTGAGCTCCATCTGATCGAAACAACACCAAGTGGTAGAACCTATATTTGGAAAAATGCCATCAAGATGGGAAGTACAAAACCAATTTTTGGTTATGGTGTACGAAATGTTCCAGATTACTATACAGAATATTTCAGTAAATTTGAGATTCAAAACTCCCTTATCGGTGGGAATTTCCATAACATTTTTGTGACCATATTTGTCAGTTCGGGAGTTCTAGGTTTGGTATCCTTCCTTCTTGTACTGGCTTATGTCATCAAGCGCTTTTTAACGTATTTGATTGTTTCAAAGAAAAATACTGATAAATTGATCATGATCCTTTTCTTCGGTATCTTGTTTGGTCAATTATTTGAAAGTCAGATTATGTATTCAACCAACTTTATTAATATCATCTTCTGGCTAGCGATTGGCTATGGACTCGTAGTCTGCAAACGGGATGAAGGAGTTCGGTACCAAGAAGTAACAGATGTCAATGAAATTCAAGAGATGGAACTTGGAATCATGGAGTATATTCATGAAGTTTGTCAGAAAATTGGGGTTAAGTATTTCTTAGCATATGGAAGTCTAATTGGTGCTGTTCGCCATCAAGGATTTATCCCTTGGGATGATGACATGGATATCTGCATGTTACGAGAAGATTATGAAAAATTGCAAGACTACCTTATCGCTAACCCTGATGAACGTTACGAGGTCATGTCTTATAAAAACAATCTCAACTATGTCTATCCCTTCATGAAAGTGCAGGATAACCATACCTACTTGCTAGAAGAAGATGTTCGCATCGATTCCAATATGGGAATCTATGTAGATATTTTCCCTGTAGATGGCTACGAGGATGACGTAGAATTTAAAAACAAGATGACGAAACTGATAAAGAAACGTCAATTGAGTTGCTACACCTTTAAAGGCATTACTAATACGAAAAGTGTACTGAATTCACTGCTACGCTATGTGTCAGTTATTATTTTCTATTTCACCAATACGAACAAATACGTTGCCCAGATTGAAGAGCTTGCAAAATCCCGTAAAGTCTCAGATTATGAGCAAGTGGATTATCTTATCTACAAAGATATGAACAAACCAGTGTGGAGACGTGAATGGCTGGAACAAGCTACTACTGGAACATTTGAAGGTAAGGAATTTACCATTCCGAAAAATTATCATGAAATTTTGACCTCAGACTACGGAGACTATATGCAATTGCCACCGGTTGAACAAAGAGTATCTCATCATGATTTTAAATTATGGAAGATTGTTAAAAGGTCTAAATGACGGGATTGGGATTAAGAAACGTTTAAAAATATAGTCAAATTTAGGAGAATAAAACCTATGTCTGAAAGAACTTTAACTCTTGAAGAAATCAAGCAAGTAGAATTGGATATTTTAAAGTATCTACATGAGCTTTGTGAACAACATCAAATCAAATACTTTATTGATTTTGGAACCTTACTAGGAGCTGTACGCCATAAAGGATTTATCCCTTGGGATGATGATACAGATATTTCCTTGGCGCGTGATGAATTTGAAAAACTGTATAAGGTTTTACAAAATGAAAATCATCCCTACTACAAATTGATTTCATTCAGAGAAACAAAGGGATACCCATACAGTTATATGAGAGTCTATGATGTAAGGACTCGTCGAGATGCTAACCTCGTAGACCCAACGGTCGTATTGGGAACTTGTGTTGACATTTTTCCATATGATGGTGTCGTAACACAAGAAAGTGACCGTAAGAAAATGAGGCTCTACAAATATTTGATTCGTCTTTCTTCTTTGAATTTTAAAGGGATCAAGTCTGAGAATGGGGGACTTAAAAACCTCCCTCGTTATATGGGATCAGCTATTTTCCGCTTAACTTCCCCACAGCTATGGAATCAAAAATTAGAGAGCCTTGCTTTGAAGTATAGTGTAGATCAAGCAACAGATCTTACTTGTACTATCTATGACCCTTATTATCCAAATGGTATAAAAAAAGAATGGCTCTATGATTTGATTGATATGCCTTATGAAAACATTGTGGTCAAGGTTCCGAGAAGGTACCATGAAGTACTTGTCTACGAATTTGGAGAAAACTATATGACTCCACCCCCTATTGAGCAGCAAGTCCCAGGAGGGGATAAAAACTACTGGATTGATTAGATTAGTAAAAGTTGCTTATTGTTAAGATAAAGGAGTTTTCAAGATGAAAAATAAATGGTTATTAAAATCAGTTAGATATAGTGTTCTCGCATTCTTTCTATTACTGATTCAGTTATCGCAAGGAGTAGATGCAGATACTATCTCTGCAGGTTCGGTCAATCGTATCCATTTCATAAATACTAAAGCAAAATCTGGAAGTGATGCCATCCTTCTGGAAAGTAATGGTCATTATGCTTTGATTGATATGGGAGAAGACTATGATTTCCCTGATGGGAGTGACCCACGCTATCCAAGCCGCTGGGGAATTTCCATGAGAAATAATCAAGTATTGGAAGATCGCTTGATTCGCCACCTGGATCAAATAGGTGTAAAAAAATTAGATTTTATTCTAGGAACTCATGTCCATAGTGACCATATTGGTGGAGCGGATGAAATACTCAATCGATATCAAGTCGGTAAGTTTTATTTGAAAAAATATTCAGATGATCGGATCACCTCACACTGGGGACTTTGGGATAATCTTTTTAATTATGATAATGCTTTGAGAGCGGCTCAAAAACGAGGGGTTACTCTTATTCAGAATATTACAGATGAGGATAGTCACTTTAAATTAGGTGATATGGATATCCAACTCTATAACTATAAGAATGAATATGATGCTGATGGGAATCTGAAAAGAGTTCGAGATGATAACTCCAACTCCATTGTTTCAGTGGTGACTGTGGCAGGAAAGAGAATCTATCTTGGTGGAGATTTGGATAATGCCGAGGGAGCAGAAGATAAGTTAGGTCCAGTTATCGGCAAGGTTGATATGATGAAATGGAACCACCATTATGATGCGACAATTTCAAATACGATTAATTTCCTTGAAAACTTATCACCAAAAATGGTTATTCAGACAACTGGTGGAGATATTAATGTTGCTTCAACCAGAGAATACCTTCAGAAGAAAAATATTCAGGTTCTTCATGCTGCTAGCCAAACTCAAGATGCTACCGTTTTTGATATTAGCGATAAAGGATTTGCTAATGTTTCAAATACCTTCCCTGATATCCCTGTAGTTGACGAAAAATGGTATCAAGAAGATGGTTATTGGAAATATCGTTTGACTGACGGAGAAATGGCTATCGGCTGGAAAGAGATTGGCGGAGCCACTTACTTCTTTAATGGAAAAGGACAAATGCAAGCAGGTCGCTGGCTTCACCTTAACGACGACTGGGGAGAAAATGCCAAAGGGAATGATTACTATCTGAACCAAAATGGTAAAATGCAAACTGGTGGTTGGTTCAAACTAGATGACTCTTGGTATTATATCCAATCAAATGGTGCTAGACGATTTAGCGAGCTCTCTGAAATTGGAGGGAAAAAGTATCTCTTTGCGGCAGATGGGAAGATGCTAACAGGACATCAAGTCTATAATGGCAAGAAGATGTTCTTTAGCGAAAGTGGTGCACTCCAAGCAGCAGGTAAGCCTTCAACTTGGCAAAAGATTGATTCTGATTGGTATTTCTATGATGAGGATGGGCTAAAGACTGTCGGTAAAAAGAATATTAATGGAAGCACGTACTACTTTAATCAAGAAGGTGTCATGCAAACTGGCTGGACCTTTGTTGATGGTCACTGGAACTATTTTGCAAGTTCTGGAGCTATGAAAACCGGCTGGGTCAAGGATCAGGAAACATGGTATTATCTGGATAAAGATGGCATCATGTTAACTGGCAGCCAAGATATCAATGGTGTTCGTTACTATTTGAATGCTAGTGGTGCCATGCAAACAGGCTGGGCCTTTGTTGATGGTCACTGGAACTATTTTGCAAGTTCTGGAGCTATGAAAACTGGTTGGATCAAGGATCAGGAAACATGGTATTATTTGGATAAAGATGGCATCATGTTAACTGGCAGCCAAGATATCAATGGTGTCCGTTACTATTTGAATGTCAGTGGTGCCATGCAAACAGGCTGGGCCTTTATTGATGGTCACTGGAACTATTTTGCAAGTTCTGGAGTTATGAAAACTGGTTGGTTGAAAGATAATGAATCATGGTATTATTTGGATCCAGAAACAGGTATCATGGCTGTAGGCTCTAAAGAAATTGACGGTAAAACCTATTTCTTCAAATCCTCAGGTATCATGCAAGTTGGATGGCAGTGGTCAAATGATTCTTGGCATTATTACGCTATGTCTGGCGCAGTCCAAACTGGTTGGTTGAAAGATGGTGATGCCTGGTATTATCTTGAAGGTAAGGAAGGCGTTATGTTAGTCGGCCTCCATCAAGTAGATGGTAAACAATATTACTTTAGTGGATCTGGTGCCATGCAAACTGGCTGGAAATGGTTTGATAATCATTATCGTTACTTTGAATCAAACGGAGCCATGAAAACTGGCTGGATAAAAGACAAAGGCGTCTGGTATTATCTAAATCCTGAAGATGGTATCATGTTGGTTGGCCTTCATAAAGTAAATGGTGATCAATATTACTTTGATTCAACAGGAGCTATGCAAACTGGTTGGAAACAGCTTGATAGTAACTGGTACTATTTCCAAGTTGATGGTTCTTTATTGAAGAATGCAACAACACCTGATGGTTACAAAGTAAACGAAGAAGGTATCTGGAAACAGGCTGTTGCTACTGCTGTGTATAGCGATGCAGTCAAGCCAGAAAAGAAACAAGAAGCTAATTCCTCTATTGTTGAACAACCTAAACAAGATTCAAATCTAGAAGCCAACGCTTCTGAAAAGAAAGAAAACGAATAAAGAGGAATCCCCTACTGGCAAATAATTTATCAGTAGGGGATTTTTTTAATTTCGTTTTATTTTAGCAAGTACTAAGTTCAGAGCATAGTGGAGTGTTTTATCTTTAGCGATAAAGAGGGTCAAGAGGTAATAGATGCCACAAGTTGCTATGGTAGACAGAACCATGAGAATCATATCGAAGTTTACTGTGTAGGAATTGATTTGGAAAATCATCTTGAAAATATAAAAGATTGGGATAAAACCAAGGGATATGAGGCTATAACGTGTTAAGGTTATAAAAATTTCTTTTAAACTAATCAGTTGGTGTTTCTTGATAAAATGAATTTCAAGTAAAACAACGATAGTTTCTGCAATAATGGTCGTAGCGATGTAGTACTCAGGTGCAAAAATATTATTGAAATACAAGATGCTATTTAATAGTATATTGGCCCCACCACCAAGGAAGTAGAAGGCGGTTAAGCGATTTTCATGGTCGTTGATAAAGATAATCTGTTTACCAAGAATCAATTCAATAGCCCAAATGATGGTACGAAAAGCGAAGACGCTAGTTACGATACCCGCTTCAAGATATTTTTCAGAAGAATAAATAACAGTTGCGTACCGTCCCAATATCATAATCCCGATACTAGTTGGAACCATAAGGAAATAGAATAAGGATGCCGCTTGATTCACGAGATAATTATAGGACTTGTAATCCTTTTTACCGAGATAGTAGCCAAGGCGCGGAATACTGACGTTGATAGCTCCACTCAAGACACTGGCAATCAACATGACGATACTATAGGCAATTGTATAATAAGAAATGTAGTTTTCATCTGGTCCCTTGGTGATAAACATTCTATCTAGCAAGGTATAAAGCATATTAGCGTTTGCTAAGAGAAGCATAGTAAAGAGTGGTTTAGAAGCTTTAGCTAATTCGACGAAACCAATCTTAACAAAAGAAACTTCTCTCTTAATCCAAAGAAAACTGAGCAGGTAGTTGAGGATAGTGGTCGCTGTCATAACGATAGCATAAGGAACGATATCATCTGCCGTTTTAACAAAGGCGAAGATAGCGACCAGCATGGTAATTCGAATAATTAATGTTTTATAGAGGATGAAGGCATAATTTTCATAAGCCTCGTTCATCCATTCGATATTGAGAAATTGGAAGAGTGCTTGGGCCCCTAGGATGTAGTAGAGGACTTTCAGATTCTCAATGCTGGTGTCAAAGAAGATAATGAGGAAGTAGATACCAGTGGTCAGGAGAGAGGTAAAAACCGAGATATAAAACAACTTAGAAAAGACGTAGTTGATTTTATTCTTGTCATCCTTGACCTTACTGATAGCTCGAATCCCGTAGTTGTATATCCCAAAGGCAGCTAGTGGAATAACAAAGCTAGCCCAGGTATTGGCCGTATTGAAATAACCGTAATTGGATTTGCTGAGAATCCGCGTCAGATAAGGGTTGGTTATCAGTGGAAAAACGATATTGAGAATATTGACCAGCAAGCTGGCCAAGGCATTTACTTTTATATTTTTCATTGAACTTTCTTTCTTAAATCTAAAATCATATCTAGTATTATATCACATTCTCGCTTCATTCTTTTGATAAAATCGTAAAAATCTAGTATAATAGATAGACTGAAAGTATGAGGTTACTAGATATGAAGATGAAACAAATTAGTGATACAACACTGAAAATCACGATGACTTTAGATGATTTGATGGATCGGGGAATGGAAATTGCAGACTTTCTCGTTCCTCAGGAAAAAACAGAAGAGTTTTTCTATGCTATTTTAGATGAATTAGAGATGCCAGACAATTTCTTGGATAGTGGTATGCTGAGTTTCCGTGTGACGCCAAAACCTGATAAGGTCGACGTCTTTGTGACCAAGTCCAAGATTGACCAAAATTTAGATTTTGAGGATCTGGCGGACCTACCAGATATGGAAGAATTAGCCCAAATGTCGCCGGATGAATTTCTCAAAACCTTGGAAAAGAGCATTGCAGACAAGACCAAGGACGATATTGAAGCTATCCAATCTCTAGAGCAGGTCGAAGCAAAGGAAGAAGAGCAAGAGCAAACAGAAACGGAGACTGAGAGTAAGAAAGAACCTTATATCTACTATATCCTGCGTTTTACAAGTCTTGCTGACTTGGTTGCTTTTGCAAAGACGGTTAACTACCAGATGGAAACATCTGAACTCTATAAGATGAATGGACACTACTATTTGACAATCTTAGTTGATGTGGAAAACCATCCTAGTCCATATCCAGCCTGGCTCTTGGCTCGTATGCGTGAATTTGCAGACGACAGTGATATCAGTCGTTCAGTCTTGCAAGAGTATGGGCAAATCTTGATCAATCACGATGCAGTTCTCGGTCTTCAAAAAATTCATTCATAGTTTTTAGAAATCAATTTTCATTTATCAGGAAAGACGAATCATGGGATTCGTTTTTTCTTTACCAGACTGAAATAGTGATTTACTATATTAGGAATTTTCGCAAAATTCTGTTATAATGGCTATATCAGAAAATTTCTAGGAGACAAACATGACAGTTAAAATTGCTTTACTTGGATTTGGTACCGTTGCAAGTGGTGTGCCATTCCTCCTAAAGGAAAATGGAGAAAAAATCGTTCAGTCAGCTCATTCGGAGATTGAAGTGGCCAAGGTATTGGTCAAGGATGAAGATGAAAAGAATCGCTTGCTTGCGGCAGGAAATGACTTTAACTTTGTAACCAATGTAGACGATATTTTATCAGACAAGGACATTACTATCGTAGTGGAATTGATGGGGCGTATCGAACCAGCTAAAACCTTTATCACTCGTGCCTTAGAAGCTGGGAAACACGTTGTTACTGCTAACAAGGACCTTTTGGCTGTCCATGGTGCAGAATTGTTAGAAATCGCTAAAAATCATAATGTAGCACTTTACTACGAAGCAGCAGTAGCTGGTGGGATTCCAATTCTCCGCACTCTAGCAAATTCATTGGCTTCTGATAAAATCACGCGCGTTCTTGGTGTCGTTAACGGAACTTCTAACTTTATGATGACCAAAATGGTCGAAGAAGGCTGGTCTTATGATGATGCTTTGGCTGAAGCTCAAAGACTTGGATTTGCAGAAAGTGACCCAACAAATGACGTGGATGGGATTGACGCAGCTTATAAGATGGTGATTTTGAGCCAATTTGCCTTTGGCATGAAGGTTGCCTTTGACGATGTAGCCCACAAGGGAATCCGCAACATCACACCAGAAGACGTAGCTGTTGCCCAAAACCTCGGCTATGTAGTGAAATTGGTAGGTTCTATCGAGGAAACTCCTTCAGGTATTGCTGCGGAAGTAACTCCAACCTTCCTTCCTAAAGCCCATCCACTTGCCAGTGTGAATGGGGTAATGAACGCTGTTTTTGTAGAATCTATTGGTATCGGTGAGTCTATGTACTACGGACCAGGTGCTGGTCAAAAACCAACTGCAACAAGTGTTGTAGCGGACATTGTCCGTATCGTTCGTCGCTTGAATGATGCCACCATTGGCAAAGACTTCAACGAATATAGCTGTGAACTTGTCTTGGCAAATCCAGAAGATGTCAAAGCTAATTATTACTTCTCAATCTTGGCGCCAGACTCAAAAGGTCAGGTCTTGAAATTGGCTGAAATCTTTAATGCTCAAGATATTTCCTTCAAGCAAATCCTCCAAGATGGCAAAGAGGGTGACAAGGCACGTGTAGTGATTATCACTCATAAGATCAATAAAGCACAACTTGAGAATGTTTCAGCTGAGTTGGCCACAGCTTCAGAATTTGACCTCTTGAATACCTTCAAGGTGTTAGGAGAATAGGATGAAGATTATTGTACCTGCAACCAGTGCCAATATCGGGCCAGGTTTTGATTCGGTCGGTGTAGCTGTTACCAAGTATCTTCAAATTGAGGTCTGTGAAGAACGAGATGAGTGGCTGATTGAACACCAGATTGGCAAATGGATTCCCCATGACGAGCGTAATCTTTTGCTTAAGATTGCCTTGCAAATTGCGCCTGATTTGCAACCGAGACGCTTGAAAATGATCAGTGATGTTCCCCTGGCGCGTGGTTTAGGTTCTTCTAGCTCGGTTATCGTTGCTGGGATTGAACTGGCCAACCAACTGGCCAAGCTCAACTTATCTGACCATGACAAATTGCAGCTGGCGACCAAGATTGAAGGACATCCTGACAATGTGGCTCCAGCTATTTATGGTAAACTCGTTATTGCAAGTTCCGTTGAAGGGCAAGTCTCTGCTATCGTAGCAGACTTCCCAGAATGTGATTTCCTAGCCTACATTCCAAACTATGAATTGCGTACTCGAGACAGTCGTGGTGTCTTGCCTAAAAAATTGCCCTACAAGGAAGCAGTTGCAGCTAGTTCTATCGCAAATGTTGCTGTTGCAGCCTTGTTAGCAGGAGATATGGTGACAGCTGGACAAGCAATCGAGGGGGACCTCTTCCACGAGCGTTATCGTCAAAGTCTGGTCCGTGAATTTGCGACGATTAAGCAAGTAGCTAAAGAGAATGGGGCCTATGCGACCTATCTCTCTGGAGCAGGGCCGACAGTTATGGTCTTGGCTTCTCATGACAAGATGCCGGCGATTAAGGCAGAATTGCAAAAGCAGTCTTTCAAAGGCAAACTGCATGATTTGAATGTTGATACCCAAGGTGTCCGTGTCGAAACAAAGTAAAGAATAGAAGATAGGATGGGGAAACTCTTGACCAGAGGGCTTCCTATCCTTTTTTTGAAAAGAAGTTTATACTCAATGAAAATCAAAGAGCAAACTAGGAAGCTAGCCGCAGGTTGCTCAAAACATGGTTTTGAGGTTGTAGATGAAACTGACGAAGTTAGCTCAAAATACTGTTTTGAGGTTGCAGATGTAAGCTGACGTGGTTTGAAGAGATTTTCGAAGAGTATTAGTTAAAAACTTGATAAAGGAGAAATAAAGATGGCAGAAATTTATCTAGCAGGTGGTTGTTTTTGGGGTTTAGAGGAATATTTTTCCCGAATTTCGGGAGTGCTAGCTACCAGTGTAGGCTACGCTAATGGGCAAGTCGAAACAACCAATTACCAGCTGCTCAAGGAAACAGACCATGCAGAGACTGTTCAAGTAATTTATGATGAGAAGGCAGTGTCACTTAGAGAAATTTTACTTTATTATTTCCGTGTTATTGATCCCTTGTCTATTAACCAACAAGGGAATGACCGTGGTCGCCAATATCGAACGGGGATCTATTATCAGGATGAAGCAGACTTGCCAGCTATCTACACAGTGGTGCAGGAGCAGGAGCGTATGCTGGGTCGAAAGATTGCAGTAGAAGTGGAGAAACTTCGCCACTACATTTTGGCTGAAGACTACCACCAAGACTATCTCAAGAAAAATCCTTCAGGTTATTGTCATATCGATGTGACCGATGCTGAGAAGCCATTGATTGACGCATCTAACTATGAAAAGCCTAGTCAAGAGGTGTTAAAGGAAAGTTTAACTGAAGAGTCTTACCGTGTTACGCAAGAAGCTGCTACAGAGGCTCCATTTAGTAATGCTTATGACCAGACCTTTGAAGAAGGGATTTATGTAGACATCACGACGGGTGAACCGCTTTTTTTCGCTAAGGATAAGTTTGCCTCAGGTTGTGGTTGGCCAAGTTTTAGTCGTCCGATTTCTAAGGAATTGATTCACTATTACAAAGATCTGAGTCATGGAATGGAGCGAATCGAGGTTCGTTCTCGGTCAGGAAATGCTCACTTGGGTCATGTTTTCACAGATGGACCTCAGGAATTAGGTGGCCTGCGTTACTGTATTAATTCTGCATCTTTGCGTTTTGTAGCTAAGGATGAGATGGAAAAAGCAGGATATGGCTATCTATTACCTTACTTAAACAAATAAAACTGAGAGGGTGGGGCTTCCCACTTTCTTCATTTCCAGAATAAGAATAGAAGGGATTTATGAAACACTTACTATCTTACTTCAAACCCTACATCAAAGAGTCGATTCTAGCACCCCTGTTCAAGCTGCTAGAAGCTGTTTTTGAACTCTTGGTTCCCATGGTGATTGCTGGGATTGTTGACCAGTCCTTGCCCCAGAGAGATCAGGGACACCTCTGGATGCAGATTGGCCTGCTCCTTATCTTTGCAGTGATTGGCGTTTTAGTGGCCTTGATAGCCCAGTTTTACTCAGCCAAGGCAGCGGTTGGATTCGCCAAGGAACTGACAGATGACCTTTATCGTCATATTCTTTCCTTACCCAAGGATAGCAGAGATCGTCTGACAACTTCTAGCTTGGTGACTCGCTTGACTTCGGATACCTACCAGATACAGACTGGTATCAATCAATTCCTGCGCCTCTTTTTGCGAGCGCCTATTATCGTCTTTGGGGCTATCTTTATGGCCTATCGCATCTCGGCTGAGCTAACTTTCTGGTTTTTAGTTATGGTTGTCATTTTGACGATTGTCATTGTCGGTCTCTCTCGACTGGTCAATCCTCTCTACAGTAGTCTCAGAAAGAAGACGGATCAGCTGGTTCAGGAAACACGCCAGCAATTGCAAGGGATGCGAGTTATTCGTGCTTTTGGTCAAGAAAAACGAGAGTTACAGATTTTTCAAACTCTTAACCAAGTTTATGCTAGATTGCAAGAAAAGACGGGTTTCTGGTCTAGTTTGTTAACACCTCTGACCTATCTGATTGTCAATGGGACTCTCCTCGTTATCATCTGGCAGGGCTATATTTCTATTCAAGGAGGTTTACTCAGTCAAGGTGCCCTCATTGCTCTTATCAACTACCTCTTGCAGATTTTGGTGGAATTGGTTAAGCTCGCCATGCTGATCAATTCCCTCAACCAATCCTATATCTCAGCCAAGCGAATCGAGGAAGTCTTCGCCGAAGCTCCAGAGGATATTCATTCAGAATTAGAACAAAAACAAGTTACCAGTGATCGGGTTTTGCAAGTCAAAGAATTAACCTTTACCTATCCTGATGCGGCTCAACCTTCTCTGAGAGATATTTCCTTTAATATGAAGCAAGGGCAAATCCTTGGTATCATTGGGGGTACGGGTTCAGGTAAATCAAGCTTGGTGCAAGTCTTACTTGGTCTTTATCCAGCAGACAAGGGGAGCATTTACCTTTATCGAGATGGACGTAGTCCTCGTAATTTGGAGCAATGGCGATCTTGGATTGCCTATGTACCCCAAAAAGTTGAACTTTTTAAAGGAACTATTCGTTCCAACTTGACTTTGGGTTTCAATCAAGAAGTGTCTGATCAGCAACTCTGGCAGGCCTTGGAGATTGCACAAGCTAAGGATTTTGTCAGTGAAAAGGAAGGACTTTTGGATGCCCTAGTTGAGGGAGGAGGTCGAAATTTCTCAGGCGGACAAAAACAAAGGCTGTCTATCGCACGAGCAGTCTTGCGCCAAGCTCCATTTCTCATCCTAGATGATGCGACCTCGGCACTGGACACCATCACTGAGTCCAAGCTCTTGAAAGCCATTCGAGAAAATCTGCCAAATACGAGCTTAATCTTGATTTCTCAACGGACTTCGACACTCCAGATGGCTGACCAGATTCTCCTCTTGGAAAAAGGTGAGCTCCTAGCTGTTGGCAAGCACGAGGATTTGATGAAGACTAGTCAAGTCTATCGTGAAATCAATGCATCCCAACATGGAAAGGAGGACTAGCATGAAACGACAAACTGCAAACCAGACGCTCAAACGTTTAGCCGTAGATTTAGCAAGCCATCCCTTCCTCCTTTTCCTAGCCTTTCTAGGAACTATTGCCCAAGTTGGCTTGTCAATTTACCTACCTATTCTGATTGGACAGGTCATTGACCAGGTCCTGGTGGCTGGTTCATCACCAGTTTTTTGGCAGATTTTCATCCAGATGATCTTGGTAGTCATAGGAAATACTCTGGTACAATGGGCAAATCCCCTTCTTTATAATCGCCTAATCTTCTCTTATACCAGAGATTTGCGAGAGCGAATCATTCATAAGCTCCATCGTTTACCGATTGCTTTTGTGGATCGGCAGGGCAGTGGAGAGATGGTCAGTCGTGTGACCACGGATATAGAACAGCTGGCAGCCGGCTTGACCATGATTTTTAACCAATTTTTCATTGGTGTCTTGATGATTTTGGTTAGTATTCTAGCCATGCTCCAAATTCACCTTCTCATGACCCTCTTGGTCTTGCTGTTGACGCCCCTGTCTATGGTGATTTCACGCTTTATTGCCAAACGTTCCTATCATCTCTTTCAGAAGCAAACAGAGACGAGGGGAATTCAGACTCAGTTAATTGAAGAATCGCTTAGCCAGCAGACTATTATCCAGTCCTTTAATGCTCAGACAGAGTTTATCCGAAGACTGCACGAGGCGAATGCCAACTACTCAGGATATTCTCAATCAGCCATCTTTTATTCATCAACGGTCAATCCTTCGACTCGCTTTGTCAATGCGCTCATTTATGCGCTTTTAGCTGGAGTAGGAGCTTATCGTATCATGATGAGGTCCACCTTGACCATCGGACGTTTAGTGACTTTTTTGAATTACGTCCAACAGTACACCAAGCCCTTTAATGATATTTCTTCTGTTTTAGCCGAGTTGCAAAGTGCTCTCGCTTGCGCAGAGCGCGTCTATGCTGTCTTAGAAAGTCCAGAGGTGGCTGAAACAGGTAAGGAAGTCTTGACCAGTGACCAAGTGAAGGGAGCTATTTCCTTTAAACAGGTCTCTTTTGGCTACAATCCTGAAAGGATCTTGATTAAGGATTTGTCTATCGATATCCCAGCTGGTAGCAAGGTGGCCATCGTTGGTCCGACAGGTGCTGGTAAGTCAACTCTTATCAATCTCCTCATGCGTTTTTATCCTATTAACTCGGGAGATATCTTGTTAGATGGGCAATCCATTTATGATTATACCCGAGCGTCATTGAGACAGCAGTTTGGCATGGTGCTCCAAGAAACCTGGCTCAAGCAAGGAACCATTCATGACAATATTGCCTTTGGAAATCCTGATGCCAGTCGGGAACAAGTGATTGCTGCTGCCAAAGCAGCCAACGCAGATTTTTTCATTAAACAGTTGCCACAGGGATACGATACTAAGTTGGAAAATGCAGGAGAATCCCTCTCTGTTGGGCAAGCCCAGCTCTTAACTATCGCCCGAGTCTTTCTAGCTATCCCAAAGATTCTTATCTTAGACGAGGCAACTTCCTCCATCGATACACGGACAGAAGTGCTGGTCCAGGATGCCTTTGCCAAACTCATGAAGGGGCGCACAAGCTTTATCATTGCTCACCGTTTGTCAACTATTCAGGATGCGGATTTGATTCTTGTCTTGGTAGATGGAGATATTGTTGAGTATGGTAACCATCAGGACCTCATGACTAGAAAGGGCAAGTATTACCAAATGCAAAAAGCTGCGGCTTTTAGCTCTGAATAATCCTTTCTATTTTGAAATATTATGGAAAAAAGTTGCCTTCGGGTAACTTTTTTGTTACAATAGCTAGAAAAATCAGGGTCTTAGAAGGAGAAAACAATGAAAGTCTATCAGCATGTAAATATCGTGACTTGTGACAAAGATTTCCATGTTTATTTGGATGGTGTCTTAGCCGTTAAGGACTCTCAAATCGTCTATGTCGGCCAAGAGGAGCCAGAGATTTTAGAGCAAGCTGAGCAGATTATAGACTATCAGGGAGCCTGGATCATGCCTGGTTTGGTCAATTGCCACACCCATTCTGCTATGACAGGCTTGCGAGGGATCCGGGATGATAGCAACCTCCATGAATGGCTCAATGACTATATCTGGCCGGCAGAAGCAGGATTTACTCCCGACATGACTACCAAGGCAGTCAAAGAAGCTCTGACAGAGATGCTCCAGTCAGGGACAACAACCTTCAACGATATGTATAATCCCAATGGTGTGGATATTGAGAGAATTTATCAGGCAGTCAAGGCATCTAAGATGCGTTGTTATTTCTCACCGACCCTCTTTTCTTCAGAGACAGAAACAACTGCTGAGACTATAAGTAGAACACGGTCCATTATAGAAGAAATCTTAGGATATAAAAATTCAAATTTCAGGGTTATGGTAGCTCCACATTCTCCGTATAGCTGTAGTAGAGACTTGCTAGAAGCGAGCTTAGATATGGCAAAAGAGCTGGACATTCCTATCCATATTCATGTGGCGGAGACTAAGGAGGAATCAGGAATTATCCTGAAACGATACGGCAAACGCCCCCTCGCATTTCTAGAAGAACTAGGTTACTTAGATCATCCGTCTGTCTTTGCTCATGGGGTCGAGTTAAACGAGCGAGAAATTGAACGCTTGGCAACTTCTCAAGTGGCTATCGCCCATAATCCTATCAGTAACCTCAAACTGGCCTCAGGGATCGCTCCAATCATCCAACTCCAAAAAGCAGGAGTAGCAGTCGGAATTGCGACAGACTCGGTTGCTTCCAATAACAATCTAGATATGTTCGAGGAAGGACGGATAGCAGCTCTTCTTCAGAAAATGAAGAGTGGAGATGCCAGCCAATTTCCTATCGAAACAGCCCTTAAGGCACTGACAATCGAAGGAGCTAAGGTTCTAGGAATGGAAAAGCAGATAGGAAGCCTAGAAGTCGGCAAGCAGGCAGATTTTCTGGTCATTAATCCTCAAGGAAAAATCCATCTCCAACCTCAGGGAAATATGCTCTCTCACCTAGTTTATGCAGTCAAAGACAGTGATGTTGATGATGTTTATATCGCTGGAGAACAGGTCGTTAAGCAGGGTCAAGTCCTGACAGTAGAACTTTAACAGAAAAATCACGAAAAATTTTAAAAAAAGTTTGCAAAAATCTTGCATTCTTTTTTTGTCTATGCTATACTTATATACGGTTTGAAAAAACTGCCTAAGACAGTAGGGGAGCTCGACTCATAAAGATCCTACCGAGGACAAAACGTATCATGTAAAAAGAAGCGTATTGTACTTTCGTGTCTAGGTTTGGGCGCGTTTTTCTTTTGAAAAAATTCCCCAAGCAAAATAATTACGGAGGTGAACACACTAATGAGTGAAGCAATTATTGCTAAAAAAGCGGAACTAGTTGACGTAGTAGCTGAAAAAATGAAAGCTGCTGCATCTATCGTCGTTGTAGACGCTCGTGGTTTGACAGTTGATCAAGATACAGTTCTTCGTCGTGAGCTTCGTGGAAGCGAAGTTGAGTATAAAGTTATTAAAAACTCAATCTTGCGTCGTGCAGCTGAAAAAGCTGGTCTTGAAGATCTTGCATCAGTATTTGTTGGACCATCTGCCGTAGCATTTTCTAATGAAGATGTTATCGCGCCAGCGAAAATCTTGAACGACTTTGCTAAAAACGCTGAAGCACTTGAAATCAAAGGTGGTGCAATCGAAGGCGCTGTCGCATCTAAAGAAGAAATCGTTGCTCTTGCAACTCTTCCAAACCGCGAAGGACTTCTTTCTATGCTCCTTTCTGTACTTCAAGCGCCAGTGCGCAACGTTGCTCTTGCAGTCAAAGCGGTTGCAGACAACAAAGAAGACGCAGCTTAATCTTAAGCTACGCAGCGTAGCATAGCTACGAAAAAACTATTATATAATTAAAAACTTATTTGGAGGAAATAACAATGGCATTGAACATTGAAAACATTATTGCTGAAATTAAAGAAGCTTCAATCCTTGAATTGAACGACCTTGTAAAAGCTATCGAAGAAGAATTTGGTGTAACTGCAGCTGCTCCTGTAGCTGTAGCTGCAGCTGGTGCTGCTGACGCTGGTGCTGCTAAAGATTCATTTGACGTTGAATTGACAGCTGCTGGTGACAAAAAAGTTGGCGTTATCAAAGCTGTACGTGAAATTACTGGTCTTGGACTTAAAGAAGCTAAAGAACTTGTTGATGGTGCACCAGGTGTCATCAAAGAAGGCGTTCCAACTGCAGAAGCTGAAGAAATCAAAGCTAAATTGGAAGAAGCTGGAGCTTCAGTTACTCTTAAATAATAGAGCAACTACTTTAGTAGCTTAAAAATATGATTAAACCGCTATTCTTAGGAGTAGCGGTTTTTCTTTATAATTGAAAAGAGAAAATTTATAAAGTGTCTCCAGTTGTTCCATAAGATTTTCATCATAAAGTTCTGGAGTTTGATTAGAGAATCATGTCAATCAAACTCCAACGCTCGATAAAGCGATGATGTATCTGTGGAAGGAGATTATGTTTGCTAAGGTATTTTTTGCAGAAATAGTGGTACAATATCCTTAGAATAGTTCAAAATTTATTTTTGCTAGGGGAAAGGGAGATTGAACTCCCTGATGCATCCGTCTTAGTATGGGATTAATGTCCTATAAAAAGGAAATGTTATAAAGGTGATATTGATGGAAAGATATGAATTTACAGCGACAACAGCAAAATCAGATATAATAATTGGTATCCTTTTTCCCATGTTCCTCATGCTTCCTGTATTGGGAATACAGTTGGCTATATTCTATTTAAAACTGAATGATTTTTTTAAATCACAACCTCTTTTTCTTTATACGATAGTATTAGTATTTTTTGGTATTAGTTTTCTTTTAATTAAAAAAATACAAGGTAGTCTAGTGAAGAATTTTGTCGTAGAATTATCTGGAAGAAATATTAGGATTCGGTGTGATGGAAAGGAGATTGTATCAGGAGAAGTTATTTTCTGTAGGATAAAAAATAAGGAGCCTAAACTGGGGGCGAGAGCCTTAAATGTAGACATAGACACCAAGGGGAATAACATTAAATTTCGAGTTCGGTCTAAGGAATATGAAAATTTATCATCTTCTACTTGGAATCCTCTCGGGACAAGCAAACCCTCTGATGTAGAAACGTTATTATCTTTGGGCAAAAAAATAAAAAATGCTATGGAAGAAGAAGTTTTGATAGAAGATGAAGCTTCAAAAAAACCTCGATCGTTTTGATTGAGGTTTTTAGCATATTTCTTAGACAATACCTTGTGCAATCATAGCGTTTGCTACATTTTCAAAGGCAGCAATGTTAGCTCCTGCAAGGTAATCAGTACCAAGACCGTATGTTTCAGCGGTTGTTTTAGCTGTGCTGAAGATATTGGTCATGATGTCTTTGAGACGTCCATCAACTTCTTCACGGGTCCATGAGAGGCGAAGGCTGTTTTGGCTCATTTCAAGTGCTGATACAGCTACACCACCAGCGTTGGCAGCTTTGGCTGGTCCGTAAAGGATTCCGTTTTCTTTGTAGACTTTAATCGCATCAAGGTCACTCGGCATGTTAGCACCTTCAGATACACAGATAACTCCTTGAGCAACCAGACGTTTAGCTGCGTCACCGTTGATTTCGTTTTGGGTCGCACATGGAAGAGCGATGTCGTAGTTTCCAGCATAAGTCCATACAGAACCTTCATGGTAAGTAGCAGTGGCTTTTTCAGCAGCGTACTCAGTCAAACGTGCACGACGGTTATTCTTCACATCTGCTAGAAGATCGAAGTCAATACCATTTTCGTCGATGACATAACCGTTTGAGTCAGATACAGAGATAACAGTAGCGCCAAGTTCAGTCGCTTTTTGAAGAGCGTATTGGGCTACGTTACCAGAACCTGAAATCACAACCTTCTTACCAGCAAAGCTGTTACCGTTGGCTTTGAGCATTTCTTCAGTATAGTAAACCAAACCGTAACCAGTTGCTTCTGGACGAATCAAGCTACCACCGAATCCAAGAGGTTTACCAGTCAAGACACCAGCATCAAATTGGTTAAGGCGTTTGTATTGTCCGTAAAGGTAACCAATTTCACGTCCACCAACACCGATATCGCCAGCAGGGACGTCAAGTGATGGTCCGATGTATTTTTGCAATTCAGTCATGAAGCTTTGGCAGAAGCGCATCACTTCAGCATCAGTCTTTCCTTTAGGATCGAAGTCTGATCCCCCTTTACCTCCACCGATTGGAAGTCCAGTTAAGACGTTTTTAAAGATTTGTTCAAATCCGAGGAATTTCAAGATCCCTTGGTTTACAGTTGGGTGGAAACGAAGTCCGCCTTTATATGGTCCAACAGCTGAGTTGAATTGAACACGGTAACCACGGTTGACTTGTACTTTACCTTCACGGTCAATCCAAGGAACACGGAAAGAAATCACGCGCTCAGGCTCAGTGATACGTGCCAAGATGTTTTCTTCGATATACTCAGGATGTTTTTCAAATACAGGTTCCAAAGTGCTGAAGAATTCTTCAACCGCCTGGAGAAATTCAGCCTCATGCCCGTTACGAGCTTTTACAGTTTCAAACACGCTTTGGATATATTCTTTAGCAGATGTCATATCGTTCTCCTTTTGTTGTCATATTTTATTACATGAGCCATTATAGCAGAAATTTTTTTCACTGTAAAGAAAAAAACGAAAATTTTCTAAAAATTCTTTCAATTTACATTCAGTCAATACTAAGAGCATTATCAAAAAACGAACGTTTTCTCTAGAAATAACTTTCTCAAAGAGAAAATCTTAAAGTATGGTATAATATTAGAAATAAAAGGAATCTGGAGGATCAGAATCATGGTATCAACGAAAACACAAATAGCTGGCTTTGCGTTTGACAATTGCTTGATGAATGCAGCGGGTGTGGCTTGTATGACGATAGAGGAACTAGAAGGGGTCAAAAACTCAGCAGCAGGAACATTTGTCACAAAGACTGCGACCTTGGACTTTCGTCAGGGCAATCCTGAGCCACGTTACCAGGATGTTCCACTTGGTTCTATCAACTCTATGGGTTTGCCAAATAATGGATTAGACTATTATCTGGACTATCTTTTGGATTTGCAGGAAAAAGAGCCAAACCGTACTTTCTTCCTATCTTTAGTTGGCATGTCTCCAGAAGAAACACATACCATCTTGAAAAAAGTTCAAGAGAGCGAGTTTAATGGACTGACAGAGCTTAATCTCTCTTGTCCAAATGTTCCAGGAAAACCTCAGATTGCTTATGATTTTGAGACAACAGACCGTATCTTGGCAGAAGTCTTTGCCTACTTTACCAAACCTCTTGGGATTAAATTGCCACCATATTTTGATATTGTTCACTTTGACCAAGCGGCTGCTATTTTCAACAAATATCCGCTCAAGTTTGTTAACTGTGTTAACTCTATCGGAAACGGCCTTTATATAGAAGACGAGTCGGTCGTGATTCGTCCTAAAAATGGTTTCGGTGGTATTGGTGGGGAGTATATCAAACCAACTGCTCTAGCGAATGTCCATGCTTTCTATCAACGCTTAAATCCGCAAATCCAAATCATCGGAACGGGTGGTGTTCTAACGGGTCGTGATGCCTTTGAACACATCCTCTGCGGTGCGAGTATGGTGCAAGTAGGGACTACCCTTCACAAAGAAGGCGTAGGTGCTTTTGAACGCATTACCAATGAACTGAAAGCTATTATGGCGGAAAAAGGGTACGAGAGCCTAGAAGATTTCCGTGGGAAATTGCGCTATATTGATTAAGTTTAATAAAAAATCAGAAGAAAGGAGAGAAGATGCTAGCCATTGAAGACAGTCAGAAGTTGACTTTATCAAATCTATCTAGCTTGAACCTATTTACAGGGACAGATCAGGGTCAGTTTGAAGTTATGAAGAGTCAAGTGTTGAAGCAGATTGGTTATGATCCAGCTGATCTCAATTTTGCTTACTTTGATATGAAAGAAGTGGCTTATAAAGACTTAGAGTTGGAGTTGGTCAGTCTCCCTTTCTTTGCGGATGAGAAAATCGTGATATTAGACCATTTTGTCGATATCACAACAGCCAAGAAACGCTTTTTAGCAGATGATGAGCTCAAGTCGTTTGAAGAATACCTTGATAACCCTTCACCAACAACAAAGTTGTTGATTTTTGCAGAAGGAAAGTTAGATAGTAAAAGACGGCTGGTCAAATTGCTCAAACGAGATGCGATTGTATTTGATGCTATTGAACCCAAGGAACAAGAACTCCGCCAGTATTTCCAAAAATGGAGCCAGAAACAAGGTCTGCAGTTTGTGGGGCAATCCTTTGAAAATCTACTCATCAAGTCTGGTTTTCAATTTAGCGAAATCCAGAAAAATCTCCTTTTTTTACAGTCTTATAAATCAGACGGCATGATTGAGGAGAAGGATATTGTCGAGGCTATTCCAAAGACTTTGCAGGACAATATTTTTGATTTGACTCAGTTTATTTTAGCTAAGAAGATTGACCAGGCGCGTGACTTGGTTAGAGATTTGACCTTACAAGGGGAGGACGAAATCAAGCTCATAACGGTCATGTTAGGACAGTTTCGAACCTTTACCCAGGTGAAAATTTTGTCGGAGTCTGGGCAAACAGAAGCACAGATTGCAAGTAGTCTGGGAACTTACTTGGGGCGCAATCCTAATCCTTATCAAATCAAGTTTGCACTGAGAGATTCGAGAGGGATTTCTTTGAGTTTTCTCAAGCGAGCGATTTCTTATTTGATTGAAACAGACTACCAGATTAAGACAGGTGTCTATGAAAAAAGCTACCTTTTTGAGAGAGCGCTGTTACAGATATCTAGCCAAGCGTAATGAGCATAAAACTTGAAAAAAGAGGATGATTGCGTTATCATCTTCATATAGAAAGAAAAAGAGGTATTACAGATGGCTATTATCTTACCAGATCTTCCATACGCTTATGACGCTTTGGAACCATACATCGATGCAGAAACAATGCACTTGCATCATGACAAACACCACCAAACTTATGTCAACAATGCAAATGCAGCTCTTGAAAAACACCCTGAAATCGGTGAAGACCTTGAAGCTTTGCTTGCTGATGTAGACTCTATCCCAGCTGATATCCGCCAAGCGCTTATCAATAACGGTGGGGGACACTTGAACCACGCTCTTTTCTGGGAATGGATGACTCCTGAAAAAACTGCTCCATCAGCAGAACTTGCAGCAGCAATCGACGCAACATTTGGTTCATTTGAAGAGTTCCAAGCAACCTTTACAGCAGCGGCTACAACTCGCTTCGGTTCTGGATGGGCATGGTTGGTTGTCAATAAAGAAGGGAAGCTTGAAGTAACTTCAACAGCAAACCAAGACACACCAATCTCAGAAGGTAAAAAACCAATCTTGGGCTTGGACGTTTGGGAACATGCTTACTACGTGAAATACCGCAATGTGCGTCCTGACTACATCAAAGCTTTCTTCTCAGTCATCAACTGGAACAAAGTAAATGAGCTTTATGCAGCAGCTAAATAAAAAATAGGAAGGGAAGAGCCAATCTTCTCTTTTTGGTTTATATGGCAGAAGTCTGACAAAATCGTCAGACTTTTTTCATTTTTATGAGAAATGTGCTAATTGCTAGAAATTATGGTAAAATAGAGTGTTAAGTAATCGTGGAAAAGGAAGACTATGCGTAAAGAAATTGCACCTGAATTATACAACTATAACAAGTTTCCTGGCCCAGAATTTCAGGTAAATGGGGATAAGGTTGAGACTGAAGGGATTGCTTTTACCTTGGTTGAAAATATCAAGGATGCCTTCGATGTGACAGTCTTTAATCAACGCTTCTCAGAAGTGTTGACCAAATTTGATTATGTCGTGGGGGACTGGAGTAATGAACAGCTCCGCCTACGTGGTTTTTACAAAGACGATCGAACAGAGGAAAAAATTGAAAAGATCAGTCGCTTACAGGACTATCTTTTAGAGTACTGTAGTTATGGTTGTGCCTATTTTGTCCTAGAAAATCAAGCACCGAAACGGGCGTCATTTGACAAGAAATCGCGTAAAAAGGAAGAGGAAAACCTTCCTAGAAGAGGCAAGAAACCTTCGCAAAACAAGAGAAAACCAAATACGGATAAGCGAAATAGACGTCGTCATAAGGACCAAAAGTCTCAGAAAGAAGACAAGGGACAGCGCCATTTTGTTATTCGTCAGAAATAGATAGAGAATAAGGAGAAGAGATGAAACCGTCTATTTATAGTTTAACACGTCAAACCATGCAAGAATGGGTATTAGAACAGGGAGAAAAGAAATTCCGTGCAGATCAAATCTGGGAATGGCTCTACCGTAAACGTGTCCAGTCATTTGAAGAAATGACCAACCTTTCCAAGGATTTGATTGCTAAGCTCAATGACCAGTTTGTGGTCAATCCTTTGAAACAACGAATTTTACAAGAGTCTGCTGACGGTACTGTTAAGTATCTTTTCGAGTTGCCAGATGGCATGTTGATTGAGACTGTGTTGATGCGTCAACACTACGGTTTATCAGTCTGTGTGACCACTCAGGTCGGCTGTAATATTGGTTGTACCTTCTGTGCATCAGGCTTGATCAAGAAGCAACGCGACCTCAATAACGGGGAAATCGTGGCGCAGATCATGCTAGTTCAGAAATACTTTGATGAGCGTGGTCAGGACGAGCGTGTCAGCCATATCGTTGTCATGGGAATCGGTGAACCATTTGATAATTACAACAATGTGTTGAATTTCGTCCGTACCATCAATGATGACAAGGGAATGGCTATCGGTGCTCGTCACATCACAGTTTCAACCTCAGGTTTGGCCCATAAAATTCGTGACTTTGCTAATGAAGGCGTACAGGTCAATCTGGCTGTTTCCCTTCACGCACCAAACAATGAATTGCGTTCAAGCATCATGAAGATTAACCGTGCCTTTCCGATTGAAAAGCTCTTCGCAGCTATTGAGTACTATATCGAAACAACCAATCGTCGTGTAACCTTTGAATATATCATGCTCAATGAAGTCAACGATGGTGTAGAACAAGCCTTGGAGTTGGCTGAATTGCTCAAAAACATCAAGAAATTGTCATATGTAAACTTGATTCCTTATAACCCAGTTAGTGAACATGACCAATATAGCCGTAGTCCTAAAGAGCGCGTGATGGCCTTCTACGATACCCTCAAGAAAAAAGGGGTCAACTGTGTTGTCCGTCAAGAGCATGGTACTGATATTGATGCAGCTTGTGGACAATTGCGCTCCAATACAATGAAACGTGACCGCCAGAAGGCAGTCGCAGCGGTAAATCCATAAAATGACTAAAAAAAGAGAATTAATCTTGAAATTGGGAGTGGCTGTTTACAGTCTTTGCATTATTTGTTTTTGCTTTACTCCCCAACCTCAACTTCCTACAGGAGTGGAAACTCCAGGTATTCAAACTTTTGGACGCCTGGTTTTTCTTTTAACTCCCTTAAACTCCCTTTGGAATCTGGGTGAAGTGACCAGTTTGGGACAAGTCCTTTGGATCTTTTTGCAGAACATTTTAAATGTCTTCTTGCTCTTCCCTCTGGTCTTCCAACTGCTCTACCTTTATCCAAACTTACGAAAAACGAAAAAAATCCTATTTCTCAGTTTTCTTCTGAGCTTAGGAATTGAATGTACGCAGCTGGTCTTAGACTTTTTCTTTGATTTTAATAGGGTCTTTGAGATTGATGATCTGTGGACCAATACCTTGGGTGGCTATCTGGCTTGGGTCCTCTATAAAGGACTACATAAAAACAAGATAAGGAATTAGAATGAGTATTTTAGAAGTTAAAAATTTAAGTCACGGTTTTGGTGACCGTGCAATTTTTGAAGATGTGTCCTTCCGTCTCCTCAAGGGAGAACATATCGGTCTAGTCGGTGCCAATGGTGAAGGAAAATCAACCTTTATGAGCATCGTGACTGGTAAGATGTTGCCAGACGAAGGAAAGGTGGAGTGGTCTAAGTATGTGACTGCTGGCTACTTGGACCAGCATGCTGTGCTAAAGGAAGGTCAAACTGTGCGCGATGTTCTTCGTACGGCCTTTGATGAGCTATTTAAAGCAGAAGCTCGCATCAATGACCTCTATATGGAGATGGCAGAAGAGGGAGCAGATATCGACGCGCTGATGGAAGAAGTTGGTGAACTCCAAGACCGTTTGGAGAGTCGAGACTTCTATACTTTGGATGCCAAGATTGATGAAGTAGCGCGTGCCCTCGGTGTCATGGACTATGGTATGGATACAGACGTAACAGCCTTGTCAGGTGGGCAAAGAACCAAGGTGCTTTTGGCTAAACTCCTCCTCGAAAAGCCAGATATCTTGTTGCTGGACGAGCCAACCAACTACTTGGATGCTGAACACATTGACTGGCTCAAACGTTATCTCCAAAACTATGAGAATGCCTTTGTCCTTATTTCGCACGATATTCCTTTCCTCAACGACGTAATCAATATCGTCTACCATGTGGAAAATCAACAGTTGACGCGTTACTCTGGTGACTACTACCAGTTCCAGGAAGTCTATGCCATGAAGAAATCTCAGTTGGAAGCGGCCTATGAACGTCAGCAGAAAGAGATTGCAGACCTCAAGGATTTCGTGGCTCGAAACAAAGCGCGTGTTGCAACGCGTAATATGGCCATGTCCCGTCAAAAGAAACTGGACAAGATGGACATCATCGAACTTCAAAGTGAGAAGCCAAAACCATCCTTTGATTTTAAACCAGCTCGCACCCCTGGGCGCTTTATCTTCCAAGCCAAGGACTTGCAGATTGGTTATGACCATCCCCTTACCAAGCCTTTAAACCTCACCTTTGAACGCAATCAAAAGGTTGCTATTATTGGGGCAAATGGTATCGGGAAAACAACTCTCTTGAAGTCTCTCTTGGGTATTATCCCACCAATCGCTGGGGAAGTTGAACGCGGTGATTACTTAGAACTTGGCTACTTTGAGCAAGAAGTAGAAGGTGGCAATCGTCAAACACCACTAGAGGCTGTCTGGAATGCCTTTCCAGCCCTTAACCAAGCAGAAGTCCGTGCAGCCCTTGCTCGTTGTGGTTTGACAACTAAGCATATCGAAAGTCAGATTCAAGTCTTGTCAGGTGGGGAACAAGCCAAGGTTCGTTTCTGTCTCTTGATGAATCGTGAAAACAACGTTTTAGTGCTGGATGAGCCGACCAACCATTTGGATGTAGATGCCAAGGATGAACTCAAACGTGCTCTCAAAGAATACAAGGGATCTATCCTTATGGTCTGCCACGAACCAGACTTTTATGAAGGTTGGATGGACCAAATCTGGGACTTTAACAAGCTAACTTAAAAATGAGGAAAAAAGAAATACAGTATCGAATGCGGATACTGTATTTTTTAGGTTATTTAGGATTTAAAATCGTAGTCTTTCACCACTTCGATACTATCAATGGTGATAGCAGAAGTCGGTTTGTCTTTCTCATCTTTTTCAGCTTTGGCAATCTTGTCAACAACGTCCATGCCATCGATCACTTGACCAAAGACAGGGTGTTTGCCGTCTAGACTCGGATTTCCACCTTCTTTATAGGCTTCGATGATTTTCTTTGGATACTTGCTTGTAGGGAGTTTAGCTGAAATATCTGTTGAGTTTTGGTTGATGAAGAACTGGCTACCGTTGGTGTTTGGTTGACCAGTGTTAGCCATAGCAAGAGCTCCTCGGATATTGTATAGGTAAGGAGAGATTTCATTTTTGAAACCAGTTCCCTTGTCCTTCGTTTTATCCTTATCATGCCAGATGGATTGACCACCTGTACCATCCCCTTTAGGATCTCCAGTTTGGACCATAAAGCCATCGATGACACGGTGGAAGGTAATGCCGTTATAGTAACCTTCTTTGGCGTGAGTAAGGAAGTTTTCAACGGCTAGAGGAGCTAGTTTTGGAAAGAGTTTGATGCGGATATCGCCTTGATTTGTGTGTAAAATAACCTCAGCTTCATCTTCAGCAACTTCCTTAGAAAGTTGAGGGAAGTTGGCATTTTCATTGGTTAAAGCGTCATTCAAATCTTTGGCAGCCTGAGCAGCTGCTTTAGAACTTTCTTCAGCTGAGATACTAGAGTCAACATAGTCATCGCCACGGAGACCACGTTGGATACTAGTACATCCAGCAAGGGCTACCGTTGATAGTAAAAGAAGGGTTGCTAGTTTTTTCATTGTTAACCTCTCAAAAATTCATTTCTACCATTGTACCTTAAAAGGGAGTGGATTTCAAATGTTTAAAAAATTAAAACTCTGTCAAGTTTTTTTCTTGACACCTTTCGAAAATCTGCTATAATAGAATATGTGCTAAATAGCTCAGCTATTTCACCGAAATAAAAAATAAGAAAAGAGACATTAAAAAATGGCAGTTAAAATCCGTTTGACTCGTATGGGTTCTAAGAAAAAACCTTTCTACCGTATCAACGTAGCAGACTCACGTTCACCACGTGACGGACGTTTCATCGAAACAGTTGGAACTTACAACCCACTTGTTGCTGAAAACCAAGTAACTTTGAAAGAGGACCGCGTTCTTGCATGGTTGGCTGATGGAGCTCAACCTTCAGATACAGTTCGCAACATCCTTTCAAAAGAAGGCGTATTGAAAAAATTCCACGATTCTAAATTCTCAAAATAAGTTTAAAGTAGGTTGACAGATGGATACGATTGAAAATCTCATTATTGCGATTGTGAAACCTTTGATTTCACAACCTGATGCCTTAACTATCAAGATTGAAGACACACCAGAGTTTTTGGAGTATCACTTGGATCTTGACCAAAGCGATGTCGGTCGTGTTATCGGTCGTAAGGGTCGCACTATCTCAGCGATAAGAACGATTGTCTACTCTGTCCCAACTGAAGACAAAAAAGTAAGAATCGTTATCGATGAAAAATAAAAAAAGCGGGACGGATGTCTCGCTTTTTTGTGAGGAGGAGAAGATGAAGGATCTAACGTTTAGACAATTACAAGCTTACTTACTCGAACATTACCAGCAATCTCGAACTGAGGAAGGCCTCTTTATCAAGCTAGTGGAGGAAGTCGGAGAGGTAGCAGAGGTCTTGAATGGGCGCTCTGGTCGAAAAGAGGGTGTCCAGGACTCAAATGAGGAACTAGCCAAAGAACTGGCTGATATTATTCACTACACTGTCGCAATTGCGACCACCAACGATATTGATCTAACCAAAGCCATCTTTGACAAAGATAAGAAGGCTGCCATTAAGTACCAACATGAACGTGATTTAGAAAAGTTTTTAGACGCTCAAAGCTAATTGCAGTCACTGTTCTTCAACTTGTGAAAATCCCTGGAACGTGATAAAATAAAGGATAGAAATAGATACAGGAGACAAGATGAACTACTTTAATGTTGGAAAAATCGTTAATACGCAGGGTCTACAAGGTGAGATGCGAGTCTTGTCTGTGACTGATTTTGCTGAGGAACGGTTTAAAAAAGGGGCAGAGCTGGCTTTATTTGATGAAAAAGATCAGTTTGTCCAAACAGTGACCATTGCAAGTCATCGTAAGCAGAAGAACTTTGACATTATCAAGTTCAAAGATATGTACCATATCAATGCGATTGAAAAGTACAAGGGATACAGTCTCAAGGTCTCTGAGGAAGACCTAAATGACTTAGATGATGGTGAATTCTACTATCACGAGATTATCGGTTTGGATGTTTACGAGGGAGATAACTTGGTTGGAACCATCAAGGAAATCCTACAACCTGGAGCCAATGATGTCTGGGTGGTCAAACGAAAAGGTAAGCGTGATTTGCTTTTACCTTACATTCCGCCAGTAGTTCTCAATGTTGATATTCCAAACAAGCGGGTCGAAGTGGAAATCTTAGAAGGACTAGATGATGAAGATTGATATTTTAACCCTCTTTCCTGAGATGTTTTCTCCGTTGGAGCACTCGATTGTTGGAAAGGCTCGAGAAAAAGGGCTCTTGGATATCCAGTACCATAATTTCAGAGAATACGCTGAAAAAGCCCGTCATGTTGACGACGAGCCCTACGGAGGCGGTCAGGGGATGTTACTCCGGGCCCAACCCATTTTCGATGCCTTTGATGCTATTGAAAAGAAAAATCCCCGTGTCATTCTTCTTGATCCTGCTGGGAAACAGTTCGATCAGGCTTACGCTGAGGATTTGGCTAAGGAAGAGGAACTGATCTTTATCTGTGGTCACTATGAAGGGTATGACGAGCGCATCAAGACCTTGGTAACCGATGAAATTTCCCTAGGAGACTATGTCTTGACTGGAGGAGAATTGGCGGCCATGACCATGATTGATGCGACCGTTCGCCTGATTCCGGAAGTGATTGGTAAGGAGTCTAGTCACCAGGATGATAGTTTTTCTTCAGGACTTCTCGAATATCCTCAGTACACTCGCCCTTATGACTATAGAGGCATGGTCGTGCCAGATGTGCTCATGAGTGGGCACCATGAAAAGATTCGCCAGTGGCGACTGTATGAGAGTCTAAAGAAAACCTACGAGCGCAGACCTGACCTGCTAGAAAACTATCAACTGACAGCTGAAGAAGAAAAGATGCTGGCTGAAATCAAAGAAAACAAAGAATAAAGGAGAACCTTATGCAAGTAATCAAACGTAATGGAGAAATTGCTGAATTTGATCCAGATAAAATTTACCAAGCTGTCCTAAAAGCAGCTCAAACAGTTTATGTTTTGACTGATGACTTACGTCAAAACTTAGCTCAAGTTACTAAAAAAGTCGTTTTGGACTTGGAAGAAGCAAAAGTAGAACGTGCCACTATCAGCATGATCCAATCAATGGTTGAGCACCGCTTACTTGGAGCTGGCTACATTACCATTGCAGAACACTATATCTCTTATCGTTTGCAACGCGATTTGGAGAGAAGTGGTTATGGCGACCATATCGCAGTGCACCTTCATTTTGAACAAATCCGTTAAGAAAAAGAGTGGGATGCAGAGAACATCTCACTCTTTCTTAAATAGACTTTTCTGAGCTTTTTGTACGGTTGAGGGAACGAAACGAAGCCGTTTAATATCACTGATACGAATGATTCGAGTCACGTTTTTTGAAAAATTCTTGACGATAATTTGTTGGCGATTGACGTCGTGTTTGACAATATCACCCGTAAAACTTGTTTCTGCAAGTATCACATGAACAGCCGTCTTTTTCTGGATGGCTTGTTCAATCATAGCAGTGAGGGAGTTGTCCTCGATTTGAGGATGATCATCATTCCCATTGAGAAAACTATGTAGTTTATCTAGAACTAGTTGGAATGCCTGTCTCATAGAATCCTCCCTTCTTATATATCCACATTATATAAAATTTTCTTAAAAACTACAAGATTTTTCGAATAATCTAATGAAAACTAAAAAGGAGAACAAAATGGCAGAATTTACATTTGAAATCGAAGAACACTTACTGACCTTGTCTGAAAATGAAAAAGGATGGACCAAGGAAATCAACCGCGTCAGCTTTAATGGAGCCCCTGCAAAGTTTGACATTCGTGCTTGGAGCCCAGACCATACTAAAATGGGCAAGGGAATTACTCTTACAAATGAAGAATTTCAGGTAATGGTGGATGCCTTTAAAGGTGGACAATAAAAAGAATCTTGAGTGGAACTCAAGATTCTTTTTTTATGACACAATATAGTCACAGAGAGAAGTCTTAGCCAATTGAATGAAAGTCTCTCTATACTCTTCAGGTGGTATTGGATTATCTTTACGAATCCACACTTCAATGAATGAAATCGCCATGGTCGTAATGATATAAGCGATGTCTTCTTTACTAAAATTATATTTCAGTTGGTAATTGACATTCTTTAGTACCCACTCAGAGTATGTTCCACGCAGAAACTCCTTCCAACATGGGTCGACTTGTGTGGTATACAAGGTACCGACGACTTCTCGCTTTTCATAGATGAGAGGAAGAATGTGGTCCGCTAAGAAAGTGATGGGATCGCCATCTCTTTCAGGACAGTAGTTGTTAAAATTATTAAAGATCTGTTGATCAGTCTCCTTGTGGATATAATCGATAATATCTTCAAAGTTATTAAAGTGCTTTTGATAAATCGCTTGGCGGGAAATACCAGCTTCTGCAGCAATCTCAGTCATGGTAAAAGAAGTTCGCTGAGGGTTTGTCCTTGCAAGAGTGATAAAAGCATCTAAGATTAACTCTCTAGTTTTATTTGCCATAGCTTTACCTTCCTATCTATAAATATTAAAAATACTAGATTTAGTATTACCCCAAGTTTTCCTTTTAGCATAAATAAACTGAATAGATGATTATTCGAAAGCCTTTATAAGACTATTATATCATAGATTCATTATAAATAACAGATTATTACGGGGAGCTAGTACTATTTGCAAACTCCTATTATATCAGTATTTTCAGACAATTCTTAGGATAGTCACTTTTTATATGGTGTTATAAGATAATATATCAAAAAAGTTGACATCGTGTAAATAAATAACTTGATAGATAAAAAGATTTTAATAAAAATATTCAACGATATGTAGTACAATAGTCATGGACGATATTTTGCTATATTTCCATCTGACCAAGAGTAATGATACTCCTGCTAAAGATTGAATTGAATAAATATTTTAAATACTATAATAGTGTAATTGTTTTTCAAAGCAAGTGTTACAAGTATGTTATCGTGTAACAAATCATGCGATTGAAAGGGGTGTTGCCTACTGGGAGAAGAAGATGCACTATTCATCAATTTCAATCATTTAGAAAGGAAAGTCATGAAATTTAAGAAATTGTGGCTCTATATTTTAACGCCACTACTCGTTTTATTGGGTTCTGCTGCTTTGACAAATACAGTTCAAGCACAAGAACTTAAAAATGTCATTACCAAAGTAGGAATTTGGGAGACTGATAATGGTAAGTTTGTGACACCAGATGCTAAAGGAGTTTACAACCTATCACCACAAAATCAATCTTACGAAAACTATAAGTTTGCTGCTGATTTTGATTTGAGCGCTTATGATGGAAAACTGCAGGATGGTGATACCTTTACATTCACTATTCCAGCTCCATTATCTGTTCGTGCTGAAACCTTTGAACTCAAAGATAAAGAGACTGATACTGCTGTAGGTGATGCAACAGTTGTTTCTAATGGTGACAACCAAGGTGGTAAAGTTACCATTACTTTGAAAAACCTTGCTGAGTACCTTAAGAAAAAAGGTGGTACAGATGTTCGTGGTGTTTCAGGTACCTTCTACGTAGCTTTCAGCTCTAAGAAAGAAACAGAAGAAGAATCAATTCAACTTGATAAGACAGAAACAAAAGATGATGTCAATTTTAAGATGAAGTTCAAAAAAGGTGGAGAACAGGACTATTCTAAGGGTATTGGTAAAACAAACATTAGCAAAGTTAATGGTACTATCAATAAAGAAAAATGGGAATCAGCTCTCCTTGGAAAATCAGGAGATTATGTTCACAAGTGGAATCTTCGTGTAAACCCTAAACAAGCTGAGTACAACAAGATTGTAGTTCGCGACTGGGTTGACAAAGACTACTCTCCAATGCAAATCATTCCTGAATCAATCGTGGTTACTGCTGGTTACTACAACAAGGTATACGCTTTAGTTGACGATGTAACTCTTGAAGCAGGTAAAGACTACGAAATCAAGTGGAATGATTCTTACACTGAGTTCACTATTACCTTTAATAATGCTAAAGCTATCCGTGCTACAAACGGTAAAGCAGCAGCATTCCGTATCGTCTATAACACAACAGCGCCAGCTGACGGAACAAAAGTTCAAAACAATGCTGAAATCACAGCTGATGATAAAGTTCTTCCAGTGAGCGATGATCGTACTGAAACTATTACAAAAGTTATTGGTAACTCAACAGTTACATCAGGTGGTACTATCCAACTGAAAACTGGTTACCGTATTACGCTGTATAAAGTAGATGAAAAATCACTTGACCGTCTTGCAGGAGCTAAATTTAAAATCACTCCTCCAGAAGGTGCAACTACAGCTAAAGAAGAAATAGTAACAACAGACGCTAGTGGTGTTGCCCAGTCTAAAATCTACACTGATGAAGACGTTAAAAAGGGTGAATTCACCATCACTGAAGTTGAAGCTCCTAAAGGTTACCAATTGGATTCTACTCCAATCAAAGTAACTGTTGGTCAAGAAGGTGTTATCAAAACAGTCACAAACAAACGCAACAACACAAAAGCTCAGATCCAAGCAATTAAAAAATTGACTGGTCGTGCGATGAAAGCTGGCGAGTTTGAATTTGACTTGTTTGATGACAAGACAGATAAAGTTGTTGAAACTGTAACAAATGATGCAGATGGGAATATCAATTTTTCTGAATTGACATTTGATAAAGCTGGTACATACAACTATCACATCGTTGAGAAAAAAGCCAATAAAACAGAAAAAGGTGTTACTTATGATGCTAATCCTGTTGGCGTTACAGTCACTGTAACAGCAGACTCTGAAGGGAAATTGACTGCAGCTGTGTCTTACGAAGGTGATGATAAGACTTTTGAAAACACTTACGCTGCTGAAAAAACTTCAGCTTCTCTTGAAGTGA
Organism: Streptococcus halitosis; assembly: GCF_027691175.1. Lineage (GTDB taxonomy): Bacteria > Bacillota > Bacilli > Lactobacillales > Streptococcaceae > Streptococcus > Streptococcus halitosis_A. Next base: position 1,218,768 of record NZ_JAQFBD010000001.1, on the reverse strand, counting down.
CTAAGAAGTTGACTGGCCGTGAGTTGAAAGCTGATGAATTTGAGTTTGTCTTGAAGAATGATGCAGATGGTTCAGAACTTCAAAAAGTGAAGAACACTGCTGATGGTAAAGTAACATTCGCTCCAATCGAATATACTAAAGCTGGTACATACAACTATACCATTGTTGAAACAAACGCTGGTAAGACTGTTGATGGTGTGACTTACGATAATCTTGAAGTTAAAGTCACAGTAGAAGTTACAGATGATGGCGAAGGAAAACTTCATGCGAATGTGACTTACCCAGCGGACAAAGAATTCAATAACAGCTATGGAACTTCAAAAGCAAAAGCAGCTCTCGAAGTGACTAAGAAGTTGACAGGACGTGAGTTGAAAGCTGATGAATTTGAGTTCACTTTGACAGACCAAGACGGTAATGTGAAAGAAACCGTGAAGAATGACAAAGACGGAAACGTTAAGTTCTCAGAATTGGAATTCGACAAAGCGGGCACTTATGCTTATAAGATTGCTGAAAAAGCGGGTACTGCTACAGGTATCCAGTACGATACGAAAACCATCACAGCTACAGTAACTGTAGCGGACAATGGTAAAGGTGTCCTTGAAGCAACCGTTGCTTATGACGGTGAAAAAGTATTCGAGAACACTTACACTCCAGCAGGAGCTACAAGTGTAACTCTTGGAGCTAAGAAAGTTCTTGAAGGTAAAGATCTTGAAGCAGGTAAATACAGCTTTGTTCTGAAAGAAGGCGACAAAGAGCTTGAAACAGTTACAAACGCTGCTGACGGAACTGTGACTTTCTCACCAATCTCATATGATGAGAGCCAAGTGGGAACTCACAAGTACACTATCTCAGAAGTTGCTGGATCTGAAGCAGGAATCACTTACGATAAGACAGTTCAAGAAGTTGAAGTAACGGTTGAAAAAGTAAGTGCGACTGAATTGAAAGCAACGGTTTCAAAAGAAGCAAAAGATCTTGTATTTACAAACAAATACACACCAGCGAAAACTTCGGTTTCTGTGACGAAAAAATGGGATGATAAGGACAACCAAGATGGTAAACGCCCATCTTCTGTCACAGTTAAATTGCTTGCAGACGGTCAAGATACAGGTAAAACACTTGAACTCAATGCCGCAAACGGTTGGACTGGAAGCTTCACAGACCTTGATGCTGATAAAGGCGGCACACCTATCCAGTACACAGTAGTAGAAGTAACTGTTCCTGGTTACACTTCTAAGGTTACTGGTGACGCTGCATCAGGATTCACTATCACAAATAGTTACTCTCCAGAAACAGTTGACATTAAAGCAACTAAGAACTGGGATGACGCGAATAACCAAGACGGCAAACGTCCAACTAAGATTACAATCAATCTTTTAGCAGACGGTCAGAAAGTCGCATCAAAAGAAGTTCAAGCAGCCACAGACGGAACATGGACTGCTACATTCGAAAAATTAGCAAAATATAAAGCTGGTAAAGAAATCAAATACACTGTAACAGAAGAAGCCGTAGCAGAATACGAATCAACTATTACAGACTTTACCATCACAAACAAATATGCACCAAAAGAAATCGACTACAAGGTAACAAAAGTATGGAACGACGCGAACAACCAAGACGGTAAACGTCCTGAGTCCGTAACGGTTCAACTTTTCAAATCTGTAGATGGATCTAAACCAGTAGCCGTTGAAGGTAAGAAATTGACCTTGACAGTTAAGGATAAGACAGACGCTAACACTTGGGTAGCATCCTTCACCAATCTTCCACAATACGAAGCTGGTAAAGAAATCACTTACTCTATCGATGAAATAGATGTACCAGCTGGCTATGAAGCCTCTGTGACTGGTCAAGTAGTGACTAACACTCACAATCCAGATACAGTTATCCTTTCAGGAACTAAGGTTTGGGATGATAACAACAACCAAGACGGCAAACGTACAGATAAAGTGAAAGTTCAAATCTTTAAGGGTGAAGGCGAAAAAGCAGAACTCGTTCAAGAAATTGAAGTTTCAGAAAAAAGTGGTTGGAAGTTTGAATCAAAAGCACTTCCTAAGTATGAAAATGGTCAAGAAATCAAGTACACTGTCAAAGAAGTGGCTGTGAAAGAATATACCTCAACAGTTACTACAGACAAAGATGGTAAGTACACCATTACCAATGAATATACACCAGAAAAAACATCTATAAAAGGTAAGAAGATCTGGAAAGATGAAGAGAACAAAGACGGTATCCGTCCAGCATCTATCACAGTGAAACTTCTTGCCGATGGTCAAGACACTGGTAAGACTGCGGTAGCCTCAGAAGCAACTGGTTGGACTTATGAGTTTACAGGTCTTGAGCGTTATAAAGATACTAAAGGTACAGAAATCAAGTACTCTGTAGAAGAAGTGCCGGTTGAAGGTTATTCATCTAAAGTAGAAGGCTTCAATATCACAAATACACACACTCCAGAAAAACCAACACCAGGTAAACCAAATGAACCAGGAAAACCAGGTTCAAAACCTCAACTTCCTAACACTGGTGAAAAAGCATCTAATGTAGCAGTAGTTGCAGGACTTGCTTTGATGGCAGTGACTGGTGGATTGTACTTTGTAAGCCGTAAAAATAAATAATCTCTAAAAGAGAGTTAATTTTCAGTTAGTTCTTAGGAAGTAATTGGAAAGGAAATAGTCCAGAACAATTGTTCTGGACTATTCTTTTATCTTGAAAAATATGGAAGGCTTTTCAATCTTTCGAGAAGGGGACGGCTAATGAAACTAATGGCAATAATCTTACCAAGGTCAGGGAGGATAAAGGGAAGGACGCCAACAGCGAGTGCCTTGTCAAGGGACATACCAGCAAGGAAGTGGAGGCTGAGAATACCTCCGACAAAGACGAGTGAATCACCCAAGAGATTGGCTAGGAAAATGCGAATATAGCCACTATTTTGATGGATGAGATAAGATGTAAGTCCTGCATAGACAAGGTCGAACCAAAGATAGCCTGAACTTGGACCGACTAAAACGTGGAATCCTGCACCTCCCCCTGCAAAGACAGGTAGACCAATGGCGCCCAGTAGGAGATAGAGAGCTACAGATAGAACGGCTTCTCTGGGTCTAAAAACAGTTGCAATCAGACCGATTGCAAAGTTTTGCAAAGTGAAAGGTACAGGACCGATAGGGAGACTGATTTGTGCCAATACAGCGATGAGAGCAGCACCGATAGCAGGGATGGCATAGATATGAGCTTTTTTCAAAACTGTTAACCTCTTTTCAAAATTATAGTAACTATTATACTAATTTAGAAAGAAAAGTCAACCTATTTTTAAAAATAAGGTAACAATTTTGTAACGGCCGATTTTGCAAGTAAAAAGAGACCTTAAGAGGTCTCTTTCGGCAATTAGCGCATGGTCACAAATTCTTCTGAGGCAGTTGGGTGGATAGCTACTGTAGCATCAAAGTCTGCCTTGGTTGCCCCCATCTTGATAGCGACAGCGAATCCTTGAATCATCTCATCCACTCCGTAACCAAGTCCGTGAAGTCCAACAACTTTTTCGTCAGCACCGGCTGTGATGAGTTTGAAGCGAGATTCTTGACGATGGTTTGTAACGGCTGAGTACATAGATGCAAAGCTTGACTTGTAGACTTTGATGTTATCTTGGCCGTATTCTTTGATAGCTTGATCTTCAGTCAATCCCACGGTTCCGATTGCTGGGTGGGAGAAGACAACAGTAGGGATAGTTGTGTAGTCCATCTTGGCATTTGTTTTTCCATTAAAGAGGCGTTCAGATAGGGTACGTCCTGCCTTGATGGCTACTGGGGTCAGTTCCTTCTCACCGGTAACGTCTCCAAGAGCATAGATGCCATCTACAACTGTATTTTGATACTCATCCACTTGGATAAATCCACGTTGGTTGAGTGTAACGCCGGCCTTTTCTAACTCCAGACCGTCTACATTTGGACGGCGGCCGGTAGCCCAGATAACTTGGTTTGCAGTGTGACTAGAACCGTCTTCGAAATGAATGGTAATACCTTGCTCCGTCTCTTCAAGCTTGACGGGTACCTTGTGTGTGTGCAAAGGTAGACCTGTTTTTTCCATTTCATTGACAAGTCCTTCAACGATGTAGCTGTCAAAACCACGCAAGGGACGATCACGACGGACAAACAAATCGGTTTTTACTCCTAACGCGTGGAGAACACCTGCTAATTCAACGGCGATATAACCAGCTCCAAGAATCGCAACGGATTCAGGAAGTTGCTCCCAAGCAAAGACATCGTCTGAGCTACCACCGAGTTCAGCTCCAGGAATAGTTGGGATGCTTGGACGAGCGCCAGTCGCAATCACGATATGTTTGGCACGAATCAATTCACCATTAACGCTGACGGTGTGGGAATCAACGAAATGAGCACGACCTTCAATCAGATCAACACCGTTGCGCTTGAAACTTCCATCATAAGACGAGCGGGCACGATCGATGTAGGCTTCACGATTTTGACGAAGTTTTGCGAAATCAAATTGCACATCTGAACTTGTAAAACCATAATCAGGTCCGTAGTGGTGGAAGCTTTCAGCGATTTGCGCCCCATACCACATAATTTTCTTAGGAACACAGCCGACATTGACGCAGGTTCCACCTAATTTTTTCTCCTCGATAACAGCCGCTTTAGCACCGTGTTCGCCAGCTCGGTTCATGGTGGCAATGCCACCGCTCCCTCCACCGATGGCAATGATATCATATTCTCTCATAGAAAACTCCTTATAGCTTTGATAGTCATATTCTATCGTTTTTACTATTTGAATGCAAAAATCTGCTACGGTAAAAAAATTATAAAAACGCTTGCCAAATTCCAAAAGATATTGTATTATATATCTAGCACAATAATCCAAAAACGAATACCGAACGCAATAATGATCCTGAATTGTCATTGTTTCCATCTGAACTGTCATTGTTTGGGTTTGGTGTTTCTGATATAATGGTTTTTGTAAGGCAAAAGAATAAAGGAGCTTAAAAATGAAAAGAAATAAGAAGGCAAAAAAATGGCAATTATACACAGCGATTGGTGTTGCCAGTGCTATTGTTATCGGTGCTGCGGGGATTTTAATTTTTAGACAACCTTCCCAGTCAGCAGTCAAGGATGAAACCTCTCATATCGTTACTGCTAAGGAAGGTTCCGTTGCTTCATCGGTTCTCTTGTCTGGTACGGTTACAGCAAAAAATGAACAATACGTTTATTTTGATGCTAGTAAGGGAGATTTAGATGAAATTCTTGTTTCGGTTGGGGACAAGGTCGAAGAAGGGCAAGCTTTGGTCAAATACAGCAGTGCGGATGCTCAAGCTGCCTACGATGCAGCTGATCGTGCAGTTGCAAAGGCAGACCGTCATATTGAGGAGTTAAACAAAGCTCGTGAAAATGCATCAGCTGCACCAGCTTCTCCACAGGTTCCAACAGAAGCTGGACTCCCAGAACAGGCGCAAGTAGCGACTTCTTCAGTATCTTCTATTGATTCTCAAATCAGTGATGCCAAGGATAATCGTGCAGATGCTGTGGCTCAGCTCAACAAGGCTCAAGCTCAGCTAGATGCTGCAACTGTCCTCAGTACACTAGAAGGGACTGTAGTTGAAGTTAATCGTAATGTTTCCAAATCGCCAACAGGTAATAGCCAAGTGGTAGTACATGTCGTAAGTAATGAAAACTTGCAGGTCAAAGGGGAGTTGTCTGAATACAACCTTGCCAATCTTTCTGTTGGGCAAGAAGTTACCTTTACTTCGAAGGTTTATCAAGATAAGAGCTGGACAGGTAAAATCAGCTATATTTCTGATTATCCTAAAAACAACGGAGAAGCAGCAAATGCAGCCCTTGGAGGGAATACTGGATCTAAGTACCCTTATACTGTTGATGTGACCAGCGATATCGGTGAGTTGAAACAAGGTTTCTCTGTCAGTGTTGAAGTTAAGAACAAGAGTAAAGCCATCCTTGTTCCTTTAACAAGTATCGTTACCGAAAATGACAAAAACTATGTCTGGATCGTTGACGACCAGAAAAAAGCGAAGAAGGTAGAAGTTACTTTGGGAAATGCGGACGCAGACAACCAAGAAATTACCTCAGGTTTGACAGACGGTGCCAAGGTCATCAGTAATCCAACATCTTCCTTGGAAGAAGGAAAAGAGGTGAAGGCTGATGAAGAAACTAATTAGTCTAAAAAATATCTGCAGGAGTTATCGAAATGGTGACCAAGAACTGCAGGTCCTAAAAAATATTAACTTAGAAGTTCAAGAAGGTGAGTTTGTCGCTATTATGGGACCATCTGGTTCTGGTAAGTCTACGTTGATGAATACCATCGGAATGTTGGATACACCAACTAGTGGGGAGTACTACCTTGAAGGACAAGAAGTTGCAGGCCTTGGAGAGAAACAGCTTGCCAAGGTTCGCAACCAACAAATCGGCTTTGTCTTTCAGCAGTTCTTTCTCTTGTCCAAGCTCAATGCGCTTCAAAACGTTGAATTGCCCTTGATTTACGCTGGAGTTTCAGCTTCAAAACGTCGGAAATTGGCTGAGGAATTTCTAGAAAAGGTTGAGCTAACGGAGCGCAGTCATCATTTGCCTTCCGAATTATCAGGTGGTCAAAAGCAACGTGTAGCGATTGCGCGTGCCTTGGTAAATAATCCCTCTATTATCCTAGCAGACGAACCCACAGGAGCCTTGGATACCAAGACAGGAAATCAAATCATGCAACTGTTGGTGGAGTTAAACAAGGAAGGGAAGACCATTATCATGGTCACGCATGAGCCTGAGATTGCCGCCTATGCCAAACGCCAGATTGTCATTCGTGATGGGGTCATCTCATCAGACAGTGCTCAGGTAGAAAAGGAGGAAAACTAGATGCAGAATCTGAAATTTGCCTTTTCATCCATCATGGCCCACAAGATGCGTTCCTTCCTCACTATGATCGGGATTATCATCGGAGTTTCGTCTGTCGTCGTCATCATGGCTCTGGGAGACTCCATGTCTCGTCAGGTCAATAAAAACATGACCAAATCACAAAAGGATATCCATGTCTTTTTCTCTCCTATCAAAAGCAAGGACGGCTCCTTTACGCAGAAACAATCCGCTTTGACAGTCAGTGGGAGAGAAGAGGATGTTCATGTTGAACCACCAAAACCACTAGAGTCTTGGGTCAAGGAGGCTGCTAAACTTAAAGGAGTAGACAGTTACTATGTCACCAACTCGACCAACGTTACCCTATCTTATAAGGATAAGAAGGTTGAACGAGCGACTCTGACAGGCGGAAATAGCACCTACATGAACGCAGTTGAAAATGAAATCGTTGCGGGTAGAAGTCTAAGACCGCAAGACTACAAGGAATTTGCCAGTGTGATTTTGTTGGATGAAGAATTAGCCAAGAGTTTGTTTGATAGTCCAGAAGCTGCGGTTAATCAAGTCATCTCTGTCAATGAATTTAGTTACCGTGTGATTGGCGTTTATACTAGCAATGAAGCTAAAACTGCTAAAGCCTTTGGGATTGGTGGACTTCCAATTACGACCAATATCTCTCTCGCAGCCAATTTTAATACTGATGAAATCTCGAACATCGTCTTTCGTGTCAATGATACTAGTCTAACGCAGACCTTGGGTCCAGAGTTGGCTCGAAAACTGACAGAGATTGCAGGTCTTCAACAAGGGGAGTACCAAGTTGCGGACGCCACTGCCGCCTTCCAAGAAGTGCAACAAATCTTTGGCTTTATGACCACTGTTATCAGTGCTATCGCAGGAATCTCTCTCTTTGTCGGGGGAACTGGTGTTATGAATATCATGCTAGTCTCGGTGACAGAACGCACGCGTGAGATTGGTCTGCGGAAGGCTCTCGGAGCTACACGAGCTAATATCTTAGTTCAGTTTTTGATTGAGTCCATGATCTTGACCTTGCTAGGTGGTATCATTGGCCTAGTTAGTGCAGCAGGCTTGACAATGTTAGCGGGTATCCTATTGCAAAATATGATTGCAGGTATCGAAGTTGGGGTGTCCCTCCCAATCGCTCTCTTTAGCTTGGCTGTGTCAGCCAGCGTTGGTATGATCTTCGGAGTCCTGCCAGCCAATAAAGCCTCTAAGCTTGATCCAATCGAAGCCCTTCGTTATGAATAAGATATAGAGCAGAAAAAACAAGATGGACATTTGTCTGTCTTGTTTTTGTATGGATTTTCCTATCGAAAATCACTAAAAATATGATATAATGAAGTGTTAGAAAAACAGGTTTCATTAGCCTGGAAAGGAAAAATTATGTCTGAAAAGAATTTTTATATTACAACACCGATTTACTATCCATCTGGTAAACTTCATATCGGTTCTGCCTACACAACCATCGCTTGTGATGTCCTAGCTCGCTACAAACGCCTCATGGGCTATGATGTCTTTTATCTGACAGGTCTTGACGAGCATGGTCAGAAAATCCAGCAAAAAGCGGAAGAAGCTGGCATCACACCTCAAGCTTATGTTGATGGGATGGCGGTTGGAGTCAAAGAACTCTGGAAATTACTCGATATCTCATACGATAAATTCATTCGTACAACGGATGACTACCATGAAAAAGTAGTGGCGCAAGTCTTTGAACGTTTACTTGCTCAAGATGACATCTACCTAGGTGAATATTCTGGTTGGTATTCAGTCTCAGATGAGGAATTCTTTACAGAAAGCCAGCTTGCGGAAGTTTTCCGTGATGAAGCTGGAAATGTGACGGGCGGCATCGCTCCATCAGGACATCAAGTGGAATGGGTTTCTGAAGAGTCATACTTCCTTCGCCTCAGCAAATACCAAGACCGTTTGGTTAAATTTTTCAAATCGCACCCTGACTTCATCACTCCAGATGGTCGTCTTAATGAAATGTTGCGTAACTTCATCGAGCCAGGTTTGGAAGACTTAGCGGTTTCTCGTACAACCTTTACTTGGGGTGTACCAGTCCCATCAAATCCAAAACACGTTGTCTACGTTTGGATTGATGCCCTTCTCAACTATGCGACTGCTCTTGGTTACGGTCAAGACGATCATGCTAACTATGATAAATTCTGGAATGGAACTGTCTTCCACATGGTCGGAAAAGACATTCTTCGATTCCACTCAATTTACTGGCCAATCCTTCTCATGATGTTGGATATGAAGTTGCCTGACCGCTTGATTGCCCACGGTTGGTTTGTCATGAAAGACGGCAAGATGTCTAAGTCTAAAGGGAATGTCGTTTACCCTGAAATGTTAGTAGAACGCTATGGTCTCGATCCACTTCGTTACTACCTCATGCGTAGCCTTCCAGTTGGTTCAGATGGAACCTTCACTCCAGAAGACTATGTCGGCCGTATCAACTATGAATTGGCCAATGACCTTGGAAACCTCCTTAACCGTACGGTTTCCATGATCAACAAGTATTTTGATGGGCAAATCCCTGCCTATGTAGAGGGTGTAACAGAGTTTGATAATGCTCTTGCACAAGTAGCAGAGCAATCTATCACTGACTACCATACTCAAATGGAAGCAGTTGACTACCCACGTGCCCTTGAAGCAGTCTGGACTCTTATCTCTCGTACCAACAAATACATCGATGAGACAGCCCCATGGGTCTTGGCTAAGGATGAAGAGCACCGTGACCAATTGGCAAGTGTCATGAGCCACTTGGCAGCCAGCCTTCGTGTCGTAGCTCACATGATTGAGCCATTTATGATGGAAACCAGTCGTGCAGTCTTGACTCAACTTGGTCTAGTAGAAGTTTCTAGCCTAGAAAACTTGAGCTTGGCTGATTTCCCTGCTGGTGTGACTGTTGTTGCCAAAGGAACACCAATCTTCCCACGTCTGGACATGGAAGAAGAGATTGCCTATATCAAAGAACAAATGGAAGGCAACAAACCAGCAGTTGAAAAAGAATGGAATCCAGATGAAGTTGAACTCAAACTCAACAAGAATGAAATCAAGTTTGAAGACTTTGACAAGGTTGAGATCCGTGTCGCAGAAGTCAAAGAAGTGTCTAAAGTGGAAGGTTCTGACAAGTTGCTCCAATTCCGCCTAGATGCTGGTGATGGTGAAGACCGTCAAATCCTCTCAGGAATTGCCAAATACTATCCAAACGAGCAAGAATTGGTCGGCAAGAAAGTCCAAATCGTTGCCAACCTCAAACCACGTAAGATGATGAAGAAATATGTCAGCCAAGGAATGATCCTTTCAGCTGAACATGAAGGCAAGTTAACCCTTCTCACAGTTGATCCAGCTGTACCAAACGGAAGTGTGATTGGGTAATAGCAAAAAACCAACGTTAGGTACGTTGGTTTTTCTTGTTATATGCGAGATTATCTAAGAAGTGGTCTATCTCCTTTTGAGACCTGAGGAGAATTACTTTCTCTGGATAGGTTTCTTGAATCCCCTTGTAGCGTTCCTTAGCGGATTTGCTCCGCCCATCCCAGAGAATCCATCGGATAAAGTCCCAGTCAAAGCGTTCGGGACAACCTGCAGCCATGCTTTCTCGGACCTTGCCTCGGTATGTGAGATACCGTTTAAGGGCTCGAAAGAGACAAGTCCATGGTGAAAAATTGAGAAAGATGATTTGGTCAGCTTGCTCCATCCTTTCCTCATAGCAGCACCAAGAGTAGTTTCCATCGATGACCCAGTCTGAGTGAGTGGTTAGGAATTTTTTCATCTCAGATTTCATCCAATCACGATCACTGTCTTGCCAATTTGGTTGAAATTGGAGGGTGTCCATATGCAGTTTGGGAATTGAGTAGAACTGGGATAACTTTTGTGCCAGGGTTGATTTCCCAGCACCAGAATAGCCGATAATTGCGATTTTCATTTTCTACCTTTTCGTAATGGAGGACAAAAAAACAGCCTCGGTGGACTGTTTCTTATTTAGCAAGTTTAGCTGAAAGACGAGCTTTATCGCGGCTTGCTTTGTTTTTATGAATCAAACCTTTAGTTTCTGCTTTGTCGATAGCTGAGCTAGCAGCACGGAAAAGTTCTTCAGAAGGGTTTGCTTCGAAAGCTTTGATAGCAGTACGCATAGCTGATTTTTGAGCTGAGTTTTTTTCGTTTTGTTTAACGTTCAATTCAGCGCGTTTGATAGCTGATTTAATGTTTGCCAATGTTCTTACCTCCATATTTACTAACTATACCATTATATATGAAAACTTAGGTTTTGACAAGGGGAAATTATTTTTTTAGGTAAATTTCATCGATTTCGTGGTTTTTAGTCTTGTGGAGAATGACCTCGGCGCGATTCCTTGTCGGTTCGATGTAGTTTTGTAGATTTGTGAGATTAATGCTGGTCCAAACCTGATGTGCAAAGGCTTCAACTTCTCCAATCGGCATTTGCGTAAAACGGTGGTAGTAACTGTTGGGGTCATTTTGGGCAAAGCTGAGCAGCTTTAAGAAACGATCCAGATACCAACTTTCAATGTCCTCGACAGCAGCATCCACATAGATGGAGAAATCAAAGAAATCAGTAATGTAAAGGCGCTCATTTTGAGGATTTTGAAAGACATTGATGCCTTCAACAATAACAAAGTCAGCAGCTTTGACACGTTGCTTCTCTCCTGGAACGATGTCATACACTTCATGAGAATAGACAGGAATATCGACATCTTGCCCATTCTTTAGGCGATCAAGAAAATTCAGCAAGGTTTCCATATCATAACTTTCAGGAAAACCCTTGCGATTTAATATATCTTGGTCCATCAAGGTTTGATTGGGATAGAGAAAGCCGTCAGTTGTCACCAATTCTACAGTAGCATCAGTAACTGTACGAGAGAGAAGGATTTGCAGAAGTCGGCTAGTTGTTGATTTTCCTACAGCTACACTTCCTGAAACTCCAATAATGAAGGGTTGAGATTTACTCTCTCTTTGGAGAAAAATCCCCTTAGAAAAGGCTAAATCCTCTTTGGTGCGTTTGTAAATTTGGATGAGATGAGCTAAAGGTAAATAAATATCTGTCACATCTTGCAGACTAATCTGGTCATTGAAACTCTTGATGGATTCTAGTTCCTCTTCTGTCAAAGGAGGTGTTGTCTTTCGATGTAAAGATTGCCAAGTATGGCGGCTGATTTTCTCAAAATGTAAAAATTCGTTGGTCATTGTTTTCCCCTAGATATTTTGTCTATCATACCATAAAAAGCTAAAAAAATAAAGCGGTTTCTTGATGGTAGTAAGTCAATATCGTATAATAGAGATGGAGGTTGAATAGTTTAATGATGAGATAGGGAATTGTTTCTGAAGACTTATCAGTTATTAAAAGTGGGTTTTTTAGTTCGCAACTTATAGGAGGCATACAATGAAAATCTTGAGATGTTACATATTGGAACTCTGTTTTATTTTAAGTTTTACACTACCTTTTATAAGGGGAGCGAATGCGGATAATGGTAGACGCTTTGTAGAAACCTATTACGGTTTTACCTTCTTAATGGATCATCTCCTTGTAACAGCTGTCTTTATCTGTTCGCTCTTGATTGCCTGGCTAGTAAAAAAGCAGTGGACGAAATGGATTGCTGCTGGTAGTTATCTATTTTTGATTTTGTGGATTGCTACAGAAGGATATCTATTCCGTATGTCGCTAGAAGATTTGATACGACTTTGGACAAGTTTGGAAATCTTGACACAAACTTATCAGTTGGGCTTTTATCTAAACATCATATTGGGAATCCTGTTGATAATAAAGTATTTTAAGGTTAAGAAATGGTAATAAAAATGCGCCTGATTACAGACGAACTGTTTTTTCCTGACTATGATAATTTGTAGTTCCCGATAGATTGTAATGTATTTCTAATAATTGAAAGAGATTGAAGAAAAGGTTTTTTGACTAGGATTCTTCAGTCTTTTTCATTTGATCATCACTTTGTAAACGATTTACAATTCAAGCCAAATTATGGTAAAATAGTTTTATGAGTAAAATGTATTATGCAGAAAATCCTGATGCTGCTCACGACATTCATGAGTTGAGAGTGGAGTTGTTGGGAGAAAATATGACCTTTTTAACAGATGCGGGTGTTTTTAGCAAGAAAATGGTTGACTTTGGGAGTCAACTTTTATTGAAGTGTTTGGAGGTTAACAAAGGAGAAACGGTCCTTGATGTGGGTTGTGGTTATGGGCCATTGGGTTTGTCATTGGTCAAGGCTTATGGAGTTCAGGCAACCATGGTCGATATTAATAATCGCGCTCTAGACTTAGCGCGACAAAATGCTGAACGAAATAAAGTAGAAGTGACGATTTTCCAATCCAATATCTATGAACAAGTTGAAGGGAAATTTGACCATGTTATTTCCAATCCGCCTATTCGAGCGGGGAAACAAGTTGTTCATGAGATTATCGAAAAGAGCAGAGATTTCTTGAAAGATGGAGGTGATTTAACCATTGTCATTCAGAAAAAGCAAGGTGCTCCGAGCGCCAAAAGCAAGATGGAAGATGTTTTTGGAAATTGTGAAATTATAAAGAAAGACAAGGGATATTATATCCTTAGAAGTGTGAAAGCATGAGAGCAGTCGATTTAATTCAAAAGAAACGAGATGGTCAAGAACTGACTTCAAATGAAATCAAGTGGCTAGTAGAAGGCTATGTAGCGGGAACTGTTCCAGACTATCAGATGTCTGCCTTTGCTATGGCTGTTTATTTTAAAGGAATGACCACACGAGAGATTTCTGACCTGACGATGAATATGGTCAAGACAGGTCAAGAGTTTGACTTATCTGCCATTGAGGGGGTTAAAGTTGACAAGCATTCTACGGGTGGAGTTGGGGATAAGGTGACTTTGATTTTAGCGCCTTTAGTAGCCAGTTTTGGTGTTCCGGTCGCAAAAATGAGTGGCCGTGGACTTGGCCATACTGGCGGAACCCTAGATAAGTTGGAAGCAATCAAGGGCTACCAAGTCGAGCGAAGTCAAGAAGATTTCATTCGTCAGGTACAGGACATTGGTGTATCTGTCATTGGCCAGTCTGACCAGCTGGTTAAAGCAGATAAACTTCTCTATGCGCTTCGTGATGTGACAGCGACTGTTGACACGATTCCTTTGATTGCTAGTTCTGTCATGAGCAAGAAAATTGCTGCTGGGGCGGATGCTATTTTGCTAGATGTGACTGTTGGTGAGGGTGCCTTCATGAAAACTGTCGATGAGGCGCGGGAATTGGCTCAAACCATGGTCGATTTGGGTAAGGCTGTTGGTCGAAAGACAGTAGCGGTTATTACCGATATGAGTCAACCCTTGGGACGAGCCATTGGCAATCGTCTCGAAATCCTAGAAGCAATTGAAATTCTTCAAGGAAAAGGCCGAGAAGATATTAGTCACTTTATTTGTGAACTAGCTCAGATTATGCTTGGTTTGGCAAATGTCGAGAAGACGGTTGAAGAAGTCCGTCAACACCTTGAAAACGGCCAAGCGCTGGCTAAGTTTGAAGAAATGGTAGCAGCTCAAGGCGGTGATTTAGAAGATCTCTATCGTCCAGTCAAGGTGGCGCATGTAGTAGATATCCCGGCTCAAGAGTCAGGTGTCATTTCAGCCCTTCCAGCGATGGAATTTGGTCTCTATGCCATGAGATTGGGAGCTGGTCGCGCAGTCAAGTCTGATGATTTAGACTATGAAACTGGAATCGTTTTTGAGAAGAAGGTCGGTGACTCCGTTCAAAAGGGAGAAATTGTCGCAAAAGTTTATACAAATGGAAAAATTTCCCCTCAACTAGTTACAGAATTCCAAAAATATGTTAAAATAAATGATAGAGTGAAACGTTTGCAGGAAATAATTGAAATCATCTCATGAAAAGGAGAGAAATTCGAATATGAAGTTAAATAAATATATCGATCATACGCTTTTAAAGCAAGATGCAAGCCAAGAACAAATTGATCGTTTGCTATCTGAAGCGCGTGAGTATGATTTTGCCAGCGTTTGTGTTAATCCTACATGGGTTAAACATGCGAAAACAGGGCTTGAAGGCTCAGATGTAAAGGTTTGTACAGTAGTAGGTTTTCCTTTGGGAGCAACAACTTCAGCTGTGAAAGCTTTTGAAACAAAAGAAGCTGTCCAAAACGGTGCAGATGAGATTGATATGGTTATCAATGTTGGTGCCCTCAAATCAGGCAATCTGGATTTGGTTGAATCGGACATCCGTGCTGTCGTAGAAGCAAGTGGTGACAAGCTGGTTAAGGTCATTATCGAAGCTTGCTTGTTGACAGACGATGAAAAGGTTGTGGCCTGCCAATTATCCCAGAAAGCAGGCGCTGACTTTGTCAAAACATCAACTGGATTTTCAACTGGTGGTGCCACTATTGAGGATGTTCAGTTGATGCGTAAAACAGTCGGGCCAGATATGGGAGTTAAGGCAGCTGGTGGAGCGCGTTCATATGCAGATGCTGTCGCTTTTGTGGAAGCAGGCGCTACCCGTATCGGAACATCTGCTGGCGTTGCGATTTTAAAAGGAGAATTGGCAGATGGCGACTACTGAGTTGATTGAACTAGCAATTGAAACCAGCAAACAAGCCTATGTCCCCTATTCTCACTTTCCCATCGGAGCTGTTTTAGTTGCTAAGGACGGTAGCATTTATACGGGTGTTAATATCGAGAATGCTAGTTATCCTTTGACCAATTGTGGAGAGCGTACAGCTATTTTCAAAGCAGTCTCTGAAGGTCAACGGGAATTTTCAGAATTGATTGTCTACGGTCAAACTGAAAAACCCATCTCACCATGTGGTGCTTGTCGCCAAGTCATGGTTGAGTTTTTTGAACAAGATCTAAAAGTGACCTTAGTCGCTAAAGATAAATCGACGGTCGAGATGACGGTCGGGGAGTTACTTCCATACTCTTTTACAGACTTAAATTAGTCTGAGCTACTCTTCGAGTGGCTGAGGTCTACGTGACCAAACGATCTATACTTGCAACATCGTTGCACATCTTATTTAGGAGGTTCAGTAATGAACAAGAAACAATGGCTAGGCCTTGGTCTAGTTGCAGTGGCAGCAGTTGGACTTGCTGCATGTGGTAACCGCTCTTCTCGTAACGCAGCTTCATCTTCATCTGAAATGAAGACCAAAGCAGCGATCGTAACAGATACTGGTGGTGTTGATGATAAATCATTTAACCAATCAGCTTGGGAAGGTTTGCAAGACTGGGGTAAAGAACACAATCTTTCTAAAGATAAAGGCTTTACTTATTTCCAATCAACAAGTGAAGCAGACTATGCTAACAACTTGCAACAAGCGGCTGGAAGTTACAACCTGATCTTCGGTGTTGGTTTTGCACTTCACAATGCAGTTGAAGAGGCAGCAAAAGACCACTCTGACTTAAACTATGTCTTGATTGATGATGTGATCAAAGATCAAAAGAATGTTGCGAGCGTAACATTTGCTGATAACGAAGCAGCTTACCTTGCTGGTGTTGCAGCAGCTAAAACAACTAAAACAAAACAAGTTGGTTTTGTAGGTGGTATCGAATCTGAAGTTATTTCACGTTTCGCTGCTGGATTTAAGGCTGGTGTTGAGTCAGTAGACCCATCTATCAAAGTACAAGTTGACTACGCTGGTTCATTTGGTGATGCTGCCAAAGGTAAAACAATTGCAGCAGCTCAATACGCTGCAGGTGCAGACGTTGTCTACCAAGCAGCTGGTGGTACAGGTGCTGGTGTCTTTGCTGAAGCAAAATCTTTGAACGAAAGCAAAAATGAAAACGAAAAAGTTTGGGTTATTGGTGTAGACCGTGACCAAGCAGCAGAAGGTAAATACACTTCTAAAGATGGTAAAGAATCAAACTTCGTTCTTGTATCTACATTGAAACAAGTTGGTACAACTGTAAAAGATATTGCCAACAAAACAGAAAAAGGTGAATTCCCTGGCGGACAAGTTATTGTCTACTCATTGAAGGATAAAGGGGTTGACTTGGCAGTAACAAACCTTTCAGAAGAAGGTAAAAAAGCTGTTGAAGACGCAAAAGCTAAAATCCTTGACGGAAGCGTAAAAGTTCCTGAAAAATAATGGATAAAAGTCATTTCTTAGGAAGCGACCATCGGTCGCTTCTTTAAGAATTGAGGCAATTTTTGTCTCAATAGAACTTGTTAACACGATTAGCAGGTTTTATTGAAACAAAATAAACCTCGGAAAGGAAAAGCATATGGCACACGAAAATGTCATTGAGATGCGGGATATTACCAAGGTGTTTGGTGAATTTGTAGCGAACGACAAGATCAACTTGCAACTGCGAAAAGGTGAAATCCATGCACTTTTAGGAGAAAATGGAGCGGGTAAATCCACTCTGATGAATATGCTGGCAGGACTTCTCGAGCCAACTAGTGGTGAAATTGCGGTGAATGGTCAAGTTGTCAAACTAGATTCACCTTCTAAAGCTGCTAGTCTAGGAATTGGGATGGTTCACCAACATTTTATGTTGGTTGAAGCTTTTACAGTAGCTGAAAATATCATTTTGGGGAGTGAAATTACTAAAAATGGTGTGTTAGATATAGCTGAAGCTACTAAAGAAATCAAGGCTCTTTCTGAACGTTATGGTTTGGCAGTGGATCCTGCTGCCAAGGTGGCAGATATTTCCGTTGGTGCTCAACAACGTGTAGAAATCTTGAAGACACTTTACCGTGGTGCTGATATCCTCATCTTTGACGAACCTACGGCAGTATTGACTCCTTCAGAGATTGATGAGTTGATGGCTATCATGAAAAACC
Organism: Streptococcus halitosis; assembly: GCF_027691175.1. GTDB lineage: Bacteria > Bacillota > Bacilli > Lactobacillales > Streptococcaceae > Streptococcus > Streptococcus halitosis_A. The sequence continues at coordinate 1,201,121 of NZ_JAQFBD010000001.1, read as the reverse complement.
TTGTCAAAGAAGGGAAATCCATTATTTTGATTACCCATAAACTGGATGAAATTCGTGCGGTATCCAATCGAGTGACGGTTATCCGTCGAGGAAAATCTATTGAGACTGTTGAGATTGCAGGGGCAACCAATGCGGACTTGGCTGAGATGATGGTGGGACGTTCTGTCTCCTTCAAAACGGAGAAACAGGCACCACAACCAAAAGAAGTAGTCTTGTCTATCAAAGACTTGGTTGTTAATGAAAACCGAGGTGTACCAGCTGTGAAGAATCTTTCTTTGGATGTTCGTGCTGGTGAAATTGTTGGTATTGCAGGTATTGATGGCAATGGTCAATCTGAACTCATTCAAGCCATTACGGGTCTTCGTAAGGTTGAGTCTGGTAGTATTGAATTAAAAGGCAAGTCAATCGTAGGAATGCATCCTCGACAAATTACGGAACTCAGTGTGGGGCATGTTCCTGAAGACCGCCACCGTGATGGTTTGATTTTAGAGATGATGATTTCAGAAAATATCGCTCTTCAAACCTACTACAAAGAACCACTCAGCAAGAATGGTATTTTGAACTATGCTAATATCACTTCACATGCCAAGAAATTGATGGAAGAATTTGACGTCCGTGCGGCGAGCGAGTTTGTTCCAGCAGCAGCTCTTTCAGGAGGAAATCAACAAAAAGCGATTATCGCTCGTGAAATTGATCGTGATCCTGATCTCCTTATCGTCAGCCAACCAACTCGTGGTTTGGATGTCGGTGCCATTGAATATATCCACAAACGCTTGATTGAAGAACGTGATAACGGGAAAGCTGTGCTTGTTGTCAGCTTTGAATTGGATGAAATTTTAAATGTTTCAGACCGAATTGCTGTTATTCATGATGGTAAGATTCAAGGTATTGTGTTGCCAGAAACGACTAACAAACAAGAACTTGGTATCTTGATGGCAGGTGGAAACTTGGGAAAGGAGAAGAGTGATGTCTAAAAAGTTACAACAAATTTCGGTTCCCTTGATTTCCGTATTCTTAGGAATCTTGCTCGGAGCCGTCGTCATGTGGATTTTCGGCTACGATGCTATCTGGGGTTATGAGGAATTGTTCTATACGGCTTTTGGTAGTCTCCGTGGGATTGGTGAAATTTTCCGTGCCATGGGTCCTCTTGTCTTAATTGGTCTGGGTTTTGCAGTTGCTAGTCGTGCAGGTTTCTTTAACGTTGGGCTTCCTGGCCAGGCACTAGCAGGTTGGATTCTTAGTGGTTGGTTTGCTTTGTCGCATCCGGACATGCCACGCCCAATGTTGATTTTAGCGACTGTAGTAATTGCTTTGATTGCAGGTGGGATTGTAGGTGCTATTCCAGGTATTCTCAGAGCCTATCTCGGTACGTCAGAGGTTATCGTAACCATTATGATGAACTATATTGTTTTGTACGTAGGGAACGCCTTTATTCATTCTTTCCCGAAAGACTTTATGCAAAGTACAGACTCAACGATTCGTGTGAGTGCCAATGCCACTTATCAAACACCGTGGTTATCTGAGTTGACTGGCAATTCTCGTATGAATATCGGAATCTTCTTTGCAATCATTGCTGTTGGTGTGATTTGGTTCTTGCTCAAGAAAACGACTCTCGGTTTTGAAATTCGTGCGGTTGGTCTCAATCCCCATGCCTCAGAGTACGCTGGTATTTCAGCAAAACGTACAATCATCCTATCAATGATTATCTCTGGTGCTTTGGCTGGTCTTGGTGGAGCTGTCGAAGGTCTTGGAACTTTCCAAAACGTTTACGTTCAAGGTTCATCATTAGCTATCGGATTTAACGGAATGGCGGTTAGTTTGCTTGCGGCCAACTCACCAATTGGTATTCTCTTTGCAGCCTTCTTATTTGGAGTTTTGCAAGTTGGTGCGCCGGGTATGAATGCTGCGCAAGTTCCGTCTGAACTTGTCAGCATTGTAACAGCGTCCATTATCTTCTTTGTCAGTGTTCACTATATTATCGAACATTTTGTCAAACCCCAAAAACAAGTTAAAGGAGGTAAGTAAGGATGTCTATTACAACATTGCTCACCCTCTTGGTCTCTTCTATGCTGATTTACTCAGCGCCACTTATTTTTACGAGTATTGGAGGAGTCTTCTCTGAACGTGGTGGTGTCGTTAACGTCGGTCTTGAAGGAATCATGGTTATGGGAGCCTTTTCTGGGGTTGTCTTTAATCTTGAGCTTGCAGAACAACTTGGAACAGCGACTCCTTGGATTTCCTTGTTAGTTGCCGGTGTCGTGGGAGCTATTTTCTCCCTCATTCATGCAGTCGCTACAGTTCATTTCCGTGCGGATCATGTTGTCAGTGGTACAGTATTGAACTTGATGGCTCCTGCCCTAGCAGTTTTCTTGGTTAAAGTTCTTTATAACAAAGGACAAACGGATAATTTAAGCCAGACCTTTGGACGTTTTGATTTTCCAGTTTTGGCTAATATCCCAGTGATTGGAGATATCTTCTTCAAGTCAACAAGTTTGCTAGGTTATATCGCGATTGTCTTCTCATTCTTTGCTTGGTTTATCCTCTTCAAGACCCGCTTTGGTCTTCGCCTTCGTTCTGTCGGTGAACATCCTCAGGCAGCGGATACCTTGGGGATCAATGTCTATAAGATGCGGTATCTTGGGGTTATCATATCAGGTTTCCTAGGGGGAATTGGTGGAGCAATTTATGCTCAATCTATTTCAGTTAACTTCTCAGTGACAACTATTGTCGGTCCTGGATTTATCGCTCTTGCGGCAATGATCTTTGGTAAATGGAACCCAATCGGTGCTATGCTTTCTAGTCTTTTCTTTGGACTTTCACAAAGTTTGGCAGTTATCGGTTCTCAATTGCCTTTTCTACAAGGAGTGCCAGCGGTTTACCTTCAAATCGCCCCTTATGTCTTGACCATCCTTGTCTTGGCTGCCTTCTTTGGAAAAGCAGTTGCGCCTAAGGCAGATGGTATCAACTATATCAAATCAAAATAAGCATACAAAAAAACGTCAGTTTCAAACTGGCGTTTTATTTTTTAGGATTTTGATGTGTCAAGTTTAATCCCCAAGGGACAAGATTTTCAGTTTTATTTTTGATACGTGTGATATTATCCTTGTGACGAATGATAATCAAGCTAGCAAGTGCTAGGATAATCAAAATGAAGAGAGGGTCATAGCTGTTTAGGATAAATCCAAATAGTGGAAATAGTAGAACTCCGATAACGGCTGCGATAGAAGCAGCAACGCTAGACAAGGAAATCATACTACCAAGATAGAGGGTTCCAAAGAATACGACTGCTAGGTAGAGACAGAAGATAGGTGCAAATCCGAAAACAACTCCAGCGCTAGTAGCGACAGCCTTGCCCCCCTTAAAGCCTGCAAAGATAGGGAAGGTATGTCCAATGACAGCCAAAAGTCCAAAGGCAAGAGGTGATACACCTTGTAGGTGGAAAAGAATTGGAAGCAGAGTGGCCAAGGTTCCTTTGAAAAAGTCAATTACAAAGGTTGCCATACCCGCTTTCTTACCCAAAATACGGAAAGTATTGGTTGTTCCAGTATTTCCAGAACCATGCTCTCGCAGATTTGTTTGAAAGAAGATTTGTCCGATCCAAAGACCAGAAGGGATTGAGCCTAGTAGATAAGCTAAAATTAATAATACAAATGTCATCATAGACCTATTATACCATGAAATAGTGTAGAAATGATGAGAATATCCTTTAAAATTGTGACGGCTGAACGGGAAAAACTTTGCAAAATCCCTAGAAAACCTGTAAAATAGAAAAGATGAACAAATAGGAGGTTCCTTGTGTCAAAAAAGGAAATCAATATTAATAACTACAATGATGACGCCATTCAGGTGCTAGAAGGGTTGGATGCGGTCCGTAAACGTCCGGGGATGTATATCGGTTCGACCGACGGTGCAGGTCTCCATCACCTAGTCTGGGAAATTGTGGACAATGCAGTCGATGAAGCCCTATCTGGCTTCGGTGATCGCATTGATGTGACTATCAATAAAGACGGAAGTCTAACAGTAGAGGACCATGGTCGTGGGATGCCGACTGGTATGCACGCCATGGGAATTCCAACTGTTGAGGTTATCTTTACTATTCTTCACGCTGGAGGAAAATTCGGTCAGGGTGGTTATAAGACTTCGGGTGGTCTCCATGGGGTTGGTTCTTCCGTCGTGAATGCCTTATCTAGTTGGCTAGAAGTGGAAATCACTCGTGATGGTGCAGTCTACAAGCAACGCTTTGAAAATGGTGGGAAACCTGCCACGACTTTGAAGAAAATTGGTACAGCACCCAAGTCTAAGACAGGAACCAAGGTTACCTTCATGCCTGATGCGACGATTTTCTCTACGACTGACTTCAAGTACAATACCATTTCAGAACGACTCAATGAGTCTGCCTTTCTCTTAAAAAATGTGACCTTGTCTCTGACTGACAAACGAACAGATGAAGCGATTGAATTTCACTATGAAAATGGAGTTCAGGACTTTGTTTCCTATCTGAACGAAGACAAGGAAACCTTGACACCAGTTCTTTACTTCGAAGGTGAAGACAATGGTTTCCAAGTGGAAGTAGCTCTCCAGTATAATGATGGATTTTCAGATAACATCTTGTCCTTTGTCAATAACGTTCGTACCAAGGACGGTGGAACGCATGAGACGGGACTCAAGTCTGCCATTACAAAGGTCATGAACGACTATGCGCGTAAGACGGGACTTCTCAAGGAAAAAGATAAAAACCTAGAAGGTTCAGATTATCGCGAGGGACTAGCAGCCGTTCTTTCTATTCTGGTTCCTGAAGAGCACCTTCAGTTTGAAGGACAGACCAAGGACAAACTAGGAAGTCCTCTGGCTCGTCCAGTTGTGGATGGGATTGTGGCTGATAAGTTGACCTTCTTCCTTATGGAAAATGGTGAACTGGCTTCCAATCTGATTCGCAAGGCTATCAAAGCGCGTGATGCGCGCGAGGCGGCTCGCAAAGCGCGTGATGAGAGCCGAAATGGTAAGAAAAACAAGAAAGACAAAGGCTTGCTGTCTGGAAAATTGACCCCAGCCCAGTCTAAAAATCCTGCAAAGAACGAACTCTACCTGGTCGAGGGTGATTCTGCCGGCGGTTCTGCTAAGCAAGGTCGTGACCGTAAATTCCAAGCTATCCTACCTCTTCGTGGTAAGGTTATCAATACAGCCAAGGCCAAGATGGCGGATATCCTTAAAAATGAGGAAATCAACACCATGATTTATACCATTGGTGCTGGTGTGGGAGCAGACTTTTCTATTGAGGATGCTAACTATGACAAGATCATTATCATGACCGATGCCGATACAGATGGTGCCCATATCCAGACCTTGCTCTTAACCTTTTTCTACCGCTATATGCGTCCGCTAGTTGAGGCAGGTCATGTCTATATCGCCCTTCCCCCTCTTTACAAGATGTCTAAAGGAAAAGGTGAGAAAGAAGAAGTGGCTTATGCTTGGACCGACGGTGAGCTAGAAGAGCTCCGCAAGCAGTTTGGCAAAGGCGCTACCCTTCAACGCTACAAGGGACTTGGTGAGATGAACGCCGATCAGCTCTGGGAAACAACCATGAACCCAGAAACCCGTACCCTCATCCGTGTCACGATTGAAGACCTGGCACGCGCTGAACGCCGCGTCAATGTCCTCATGGGTGATAAGGTTGAACCACGCCGCAAGTGGATTGAGGATAATGTCAAGTTTACGTTGGAAGAGAATGGGGTGTTTTAAGAAATGTATGCATATTAAAGGAGTGTTATGGAAAAATTATTTGTTATCGGAAATGGGTTTGATCTTGCTCATGGTTTAAAGACGAGTTATTTGAATTTTAAAAAATTTGTATATCAGCAGTTTTGTAATTCTCAAGTTGATATAGAATTAGATAAACTATCTGAAATAAGAAATATTTTTTTTAATGATTTTGAGATTCCTTCCTCTACTACAGGTAATCATGGTGAGGAATTGTATAATGATCGAGAGGTTGCAAAGAAATATTACGAGTTAATCTCATTGATAGTTGAAGATAAAAAAGACTGGAGAGATTTTGAGAACTCTTTGGCAAAGATAAGTGATATCGAATTTGAACTGAATAGTTTCTATGATGATGAAGGAGATTTAGATTGTTTTCAAACAGCATATTATATAGAAGATTTTTCAGAAACATTAAAAAATTTTTATCAATATGCGACGAATAGCTTGTTTAGTGGATGGATCAATACGATCTCTAAATCGGAAGAGTATGAACATCTTTTACCTACTAAGGAAAGTGTATTAGACTCAAAGGGAGTTGCACTATATCTAACATTCAACTATACAATGGTATTGGAAGAAAAATACGGAGTTAAAGAAGAGGATATTTTTCACATACATGGAAGTATTAAGACAAAAGAGTATTTGGTAGGCCATAATGTAGAAGAGGACGCAAAAGAGGATTTTAATCCACTTTCTTTAAATTCGTATATAGATTCTAGCATTGAGGCTGTTAGAAAGCCTGTAAAGGAGAGATTGGAATCTGATGCAATGAAAAACTTTCTGGAAAGATTCTCTGACGTAAGTGAAATTTATTTTATTGGTTTTAATCTAAAAGAGCAAGATTCCCCAGATAAACTATACTTTCAAAGGATATTTGAAATATTGCCAAATGTAAAAGTTTTTATTGATGATTTTAGCAAAGATGATGAAAAGTCTATTAAGGATACCCTTAAAGAGTGGGGATTAAAAAATTATGAAAGTATTGAATTTATAAAAACATAATCAAATTAAAAGAACTATGCAGGTATTAACATGAGAACTGAACCCGAAATGCTCGATGTGATTTTACAGACTGCCCAAACTTTACAAGTCGAGGCTGTCGCCATGTCTGGTTCACGAACTGATACAAAAGCACCAAAAGATGAGTTTCAGGATTACGACGTGGTTTATGTTGTAGATGACTTAGATACTCTAACAAGCAATCTTGCTTGGTTGGACTCCTTTGGCAAACGTATCATTGAGCAACATAATGTCCTAGGCAATCGTCGTCTTTATCTCATGCTCTTTGAAGATGGTAACCGTATTGATTTGACTTTATGTCCTAAAGAGTATATCCAAGAGTGGGTGGATAGTGAAGCTGATTATACAGTTTTGAAAGATGAGAAAGGCTTGTTTGAGTCCTATACTACAAGTCCTCAACGTTACTGGACGAATCCAGCTAGTGAGATAGATTTCGAAAAAGCCTGCAATGAATTTTGGTGGGTTTCTGCCTATGTAGTGAAGGGCATTTGTCGGAATCAGCTCATCTATGCGACTGACCATCTCTACGGTATTTGCCAACAAGAACTCTTGAAGGTCTTGGCTTGGCAGGTTGCAAGTGATAAGGGGACTGTCGATATCGGCAAGAACTACAAGTATCTTTTTAACAATCTGCCTGCTGAGAAAGAAAAAGATTTTTCTATTTTGCTAGATTTCTCAAGTTTAGACAAAGTCACTCAGTCTTTATTGGCTACGATGAAACTTTTCCACAGAGAAGCTCAAATCCTTGCTCAAAAGATGAGCTTTGCCTACGATAAGGGAGTGGCTGAGAAGATGATTGAGTATGCTGAGGAAAGACTTTCAAGTCACTAACTAAATAAAGTATATAATTTAAAAGATTAAACTACAGAAAAGATAGTTTAGTTATATATAGTAACTGAACACGGGACTAATTTCTGTAAATTATCCCTTATTCTATAAAAACCTACTCTATATTCTTTGAAAGGAGTTGAACACGCCCAAAATACTGTGTGAAAAAGATAAATTTCCTTTGTATTTTACGGGCTCTGTATCCTATATGAGTAATATCCAAAACATGTCCCTTGAGGACATCATGGGAGAGCGCTTTGGTCGCTACTCCAAGTACATCATTCAAGACCGAGCTTTGCCAGATATTCGTGATGGATTGAAGCCGGTTCAGCGTCGCATTCTTTATTCTATGAATAAGGATGGCAATACTTTTGACAAGAGTTACCGTAAGTCGGCTAAGTCTGTCGGGAATATCATGGGGAATTTCCACCCACACGGGGACTCTTCTATCTATGATGCCATGGTTCGTATGTCTCAGGATTGGAAAAATCGTGAGATTCTAGTTGAAATGCACGGTAATAACGGTTCTATGGACGGAGATCCGCCTGCGGCAATGCGTTATACTGAGGCACGTTTGTCCGAGATTGCCGGTTATCTCCTTCAGGATATCGAGAAAAAAACTGTTCCTTTTGCTTGGAACTTTGACGATACCGAGAAAGAGCCAACTGTTTTGCCAGCAGCCTTTCCAAACCTTTTGGTCAATGGTTCGACTGGGATTTCAGCTGGTTATGCCACAGATATTCCTCCCCATAATTTGGCTGAGGTTATCGATGCGACAGTCTACATGATTGACCACCCAACTGCCAAGGTGGATAAACTGATGGAATTCTTGCCTGGCCCAGACTTCCCGACTGGAGGGATTATTCAGGGCCGCGATGAGATCAAAAAGGCCTACGAAACTGGGAAAGGGCGCGTGGTTGTTCGTTCCAAGACGGAGATTGAAAAGTTAAAAGGTGGTAAGGAACAAATCGTTATCACTGAGATTCCTTATGAAATCAATAAGGCCAATCTGGTCAAGAAAATCGATGATGTTCGTGTCAATAACAAGGTGGCTGGTATTGCTGAGATTCGTGATGAGTCTGACCGTGATGGTCTTCGTATCGCTATCGAACTCAAGAAAGACGCCAATACCGAGCTGGTTCTTAACTATCTCTTCAAGTACACAGACCTGCAAATCAATTACAACTTCAACATGGTGGCGATTGACAATTTCACGCCTCGTCAGGTGGGGATTGTACCAATTTTGTCTAGCTATATTGCCCACCGTCGTGAAGTGATTTTGGCGCGTTCCCGCTTTGACAAGGAAAAGGCCGAGAAGCGTCTCCATATCGTCGAAGGTTTGATTCGCGTGATTTCGATTTTGGACGAAGTCATTGCTCTTATCCGTGCTTCTGAGAATAAGGCTGATGCTAAGGAAAATCTCAGGGTCAGCTATGAATTCACAGAGGAGCAGGCAGAGGCTATCGTAACCTTGCAACTGTATCGCTTGACCAATACAGACGTAGTTGTCTTGCAGGAAGAAGAAGCAGAGCTTCGTGAAAAGATTGCCATGCTATCGGCCATTATTGGTGATGAACGGACCATGTACAATCTCATGAAGAAAGAGCTTCGTGAGGTCAAGAAGAAATTTGCGACTCCACGTTTGAGTACTTTGGAAGATACAGCAAAAGTCATCGAGATTGATACAGCTAGCTTGATTACAGAAGAAGATACCTATGTCAGCGTAACCAAGGCTGGCTATATCAAACGTACCAGCCCACGTTCCTTTGCAGCTTCAACGCTGGAAGAAATTGGCAAACGTGATGATGATCGTTTGATTTTTGTACAATCTGCCAAGACAACGCAACATCTCTTGATGTTTACAACTCTTGGGAATGTCATCTATCGACCAATTCACGAATTGGCAGATATTCGCTGGAAGGATATCGGAGAGCATCTGAGCCAGTCTATTACCAACTTTGAAACTAATGAAGAAATCCTTTATGCAGAAGTAGTAGATCAGTTTGATGATGCGACAACCTACTTTGCTGCAACTCGTCTTGGTCAAATCAAACGCGTAGAACGCAAAGAATTCTCTCCATGGCGAACCTACAAGTCTAAGTCTGTCAAGTATGCTAAGCTCAAAGATGAGACTGATCAAATCGTAGCAGTAGCACCAATCAAACTGGATGATGTTCTCTTGATTAGTCAAAACGGTTATGCCCTTCGTTTCAATATCGAAGAGGTTCCCATTGTCAGTGCCAAGGCTGCAGGTGTCAAGGCCATGAACCTGAAAGAAGATGATATCATCCAATCTGCCTTTATCTGTAACACCTCGTCCTTCTATCTCTTGACCCAACGTGGTAGTTTAAAACGTGTTTCTATTGACGAAATTCCAGTAACCAGCCGTGCCAAACGAGGACTACAAGTCTTGCGTGAGTTAAAAAACAAACCGCATCGTGTCTTCTTAGCAGGAGCAGTTGCAGAACAAGGCTTCATCGGTGATCTCTTTAGTACAGTAGTAGAAGAAAACGATCAAACGTTACTTGTCCAATCTAACAAAGGCACAATCTATGAAAGTCGATTGCAAGATCTCAGCTTGTCAGAACGAACTAGCAATGGAAGCTTTATTTCAGACACCATTTCAGATGAGGAAGTTTTCGCTGCTTACCTCAAAGAAGTCTTTAAAGAGGACAAAACAAATTCATAAAAAGAATCAGTCCAGAGGGCTGATTTCTTTATGTTGAAAAAATTTTCAGAAAATTACAAATAATACTTGAAATTTTACTAGAAAAGTGTAGAATAGAACACATAGTTTGAATAGTATAAAGGAGAAACACATGACAGTTGCAATTGATTGGGAAAACCTTGGATTTTCTTATATGAAATTACCTTACCGTTATATCGCTCACTACAAGAATGGTCAATGGGATCAAGGAGAATTGACAGAGGATGCGACCTTGCATATTTCAGAGTCTTCTCCAAGTCTTCACTATGGACAGCAGGCATTTGAAGGTTTAAAAGCCTATCGTACGAAGGATGGTAGTATTCAACTTTTCCGTCCTGATGAAAATGCCAAGCGTCTGCAACGTACCTGCGACCGTCTCTTGATGCCCCAAGTACCAACAGAAATGTTCGTAGAAGCTTGTAAAGCAGTTGCTCGTGCAAATGAAGAATACGTCCCACCATATGGAACAGGTGGAACCCTTTATCTTCGTCCTCTCTTGATTGGTGTCGGAGATATCATCGGGGTAAAACCAGCAGAAGAGTACATTTTCACTATCTTTGCTATGCCAGTTGGAAATTACTTTAAGGGTGGATTGGTTCCAACCAATTTCTTGATTCAGGATGAATACGACCGTGCAGCTCCACATGGTACGGGTGCGGCTAAGGTTGGAGGAAACTATGCTGCGAGTCTTTTGCCAGGGAAGTTGGCCAAATCACGCCATTTCTCAGATGTTATCTACCTAGACCCATCTACACATACAAAGATTGAGGAAGTCGGTTCAGCTAACTTCTTTGGAATCACGGCAGACAATGAATTTGTTACGCCATTGAGTCCATCCATCTTGCCATCTATTACCAAGTACTCTTTGCTTTACTTGGCAGAACACCGCTTGGGCTTAACACCGATTGAAGGCGATGTCCCAATCGATAATTTGGATCGTTTTGTAGAGGCAGGTGCTTGTGGTACAGCAGCGGTCATTTCTCCAATTGGGGGGATCCAACATGGCGATGATTTCCATGTTTTCTATAGTGAAACAGAAGTAGGTCCTGTTACACGTAAACTCTATGATGAATTGACCGGTATCCAATTTGGTGACGTAGAAGCACCAGAAGGATGGATTGTCAAAGTGGACTAAAAGACATGAAGTAAAGAAGAGCTCCGTAGCAGTTGTAATGGCTGAAATGGAGTTTTTTCTTGCTAGTTTGAGTATTTTCTTGTACAATAGAAAAAGTGAAAAGAGGTACAGTATGAGTAAAAAAGATAAGAAAATTGAAATCCAATTAACCGATGCAAAAGTGACTGTTGGAAAAGACAGCTATGAAGGATACATTTTGACAATTGGGAAAAAGGTCATTGGGGAAATTGCCGAATTAGATAACCAATTTGCCATCATAAAGAATGGAAATGTCGATAGTTTTTATAAAAAACTTGAAAAAGCTGTGGAAATTTTGATTGAAAACTATAATTTGACAAAATAATACTTGTTTTATTGAAAATTTCATGATATAATAGTTCTCGTTAAACATTGGAGAGATAGCGAAGAGGCTAAACGCGGCGGACTGTAAATCCGCTCCTTCGGGTTCGGGGGTTCGAATCCCTCTCTCTCCATTCATCAATGGGGTATAGCCAAGCGGTAAGGCAAGGGACTTTGACTCCCTCATGCGTTGGTTCGAATCCAGCTACCCCAGTTCTTAGGTAATAAATTCAAGATAAAAAGAAAAATATCTTAGGGTATTTTATTTTTATAATTGAAAGACGTGAACGATATGAACATGTCTTTGCGGGTGCTTAGGAAAAAAATTATAAGTATGTCAAGTTTGGAAAGACTTGATTGTTGGAGGATTTTTTAGATGAACGAATTTGAAGATTTGCTAAATAGCGTTAGCCAAGTTGAGCCTGGTGATGTTGTTAGTGCTGAAGTATTGACAGTTGATGCGACTCAAGCTAACGTTGCAATCTCTGGGACTGGTGTTGAAGGTGTCTTGACTCTTCGCGAATTGACAAACGATCGCGATGCAGATATCAATGACTTTGTGAAAGTAGGAGAAGTATTGGATGTTCTTGTACTTCGTCAAGTAGTTGGTAAAGATACTGATACAGTTACATACCTTGTATCTAAAAAACGCCTTGAAGCTCGCAAAGCATGGGACAAACTTGTAGGACGCGAAGAAGAAGTTGTTACTGTTAAAGGAACTCGTGCCGTTAAAGGTGGACTTTCAGTAGAATTTGAAGGTGTTCGTGGATTCATCCCAGCTTCAATGTTGGATACTCGTTTCGTACGTAACACTGAGCGTTTCGTAGGTCAAGAATTTGATGCTAAAATCAAAGAAGTTGATCCTAAAGAAAATCGCTTCATCCTTTCACGTCGTGAAGTTGTTGAAGCAGCTACTGCAGCAGCTCGTGCTGAAGTATTCAGTAAATTAGCTGTTGGTGATGTCGTAACTGGTAAAGTTGCTCGTATCACTAGCTTTGGTGCTTTCATCGACCTTGGTGGTGTTGACGGATTGGTTCACTTGACTGAATTGTCACACGAACGTAACGTATCACCTAAATCAGTTGTAACTGTTGGTGAAGAAATCGAAGTTAAAGTCCTTGATCTTAATGAAGAAGAAGGACGCGTATCCCTTTCACTTAAAGCAACAACACCTGGACCATGGGATGGCGTTGAGCAAAAATTGGCTAAAGGTGATGTAGTAGAAGGAACAGTTAAACGTTTGACTGACTTCGGTGCATTTGTTGAAGTATTGCCAGGTATCGATGGACTTGTTCACGTATCACAAATTTCACACAAACGTATCGAAAATCCAAAAGAAGCTCTTACTGTTGGTCAAGAAGTTACTGTTAAAGTACTTGATGTTAACGCTGACGCAGAACGCGTATCTCTTTCTATCAAAGCTCTTGAAGAACGTCCAGCTCAAGAAGAAGGACAAAAAGAAGAAAAACGTGCTGCTCGTCCACGTCGTCCAAAACGTCAAGAAAAACGTGATTTCGAACTTCCAGAAACACAAACAGGATTCTCAATGGCTGACTTGTTCGGTGATATCGAACTTTAATCAAATTGAGAATCACAAAATCCTTTGTTTAAAACAAGGGATTTTTCTTTTGTCTCTTTCTCATTTTTGATATAATAGTTTTATGTTAGATTCAGAAAAAAAATCACGTTATCAACTGTTGAATGAGGAACTCTCTTATTTACTAGAGGGTGAGAGCAATGTTCTTGCCAATCTTTCGAATGCTAGCGCCCTCCTAAAATCTCGCTTTCCGAATACTGTATTTGCAGGTTTTTATCTGTTTGATGGTAACGAGTTGATTTTAGGGCCTTTTCAGGGCGGCGTTTCGTGTATTCGCATTGCGCTTGGGAAAGGCGTATGTGGAGAAGCTGCCGAGTTTCAAGAGACTGTTTTAGTAGGGGATGTGAGCACCTATCCAAACTACATTTCTTGCGATAGTAAGGCCAAGAGTGAAATCGTAGTTCCCATGCTCAAGAATGGTCAATTGCTGGGCGTCTTAGACTTGGACTCTTCTCTTATTGATGATTATAATGCCATTGACCGCGATTACTTGGAACAATTTGTCGCTATTTTGCTTGAGAAGACAGAATGGGACTTTACGATGTTTGAGGAGAAAGCCTAATGTATCAAGCACTTTATCGAAAATATAGAAGCCAGACTTTTTCGCAATTGGTCGGGCAAGAGGTTGTGGCCAAAACCCTAAAACAAGCGGTCGAGCAGGAAAAGATTAGTCATGCATATCTTTTCTCAGGTCCTCGTGGAACAGGGAAGACCAGTGTAGCCAAGATTTTTGCCAAGGCTATGAACTGTCCAAATCAAGTGGATGGAGAACCATGTAATCACTGCTATATCTGTCAGGCAGTGACAGAAGGTAGCCTAGAAGATGTTATTGAAATGGATGCGGCTTCAAATAATGGAGTTGATGAAATCCGTGAAATTCGTGACAAATCTACCTATGCACCTAGCTTGACACGTTACAAGGTCTATATTATTGACGAGGTCCATATGTTGTCTACGGGAGCCTTTAATGCGCTTTTGAAGACCCTAGAAGAACCAACTCAAAATGTTGTCTTTATCTTGGCGACCACTGAATTGCATAAGATTCCAGCAACCATTTTATCGCGTGTTCAACGTTTTGAGTTCAAATCGATTAAAACTCAAGATATCAAGGAGCATATTTATCATATTCTAGAAAAAGAAAATATCAGTTCTGAACCGGAGGCTGTGGAAATCATTGCCAGACGAGCTGAAGGTGGAATGCGGGATGCCTTGTCTATTCTGGACCAAGCCTTGAGCTTGACACAGGGAAATGAGCTCACGACTGCTATCTCTGAGGAGATTACAGGCACCATTAGTCTATCAGCACTAGATGACTATGTAGCCGCCTTGTCTCAGCAGGATGTTTCAAAAGCGCTTGATTCTCTGAATCTTTTATTTGAAAATGGCAAGAGCATGACTCGTTTTGTGACGGATCTCTTGCAGTATTTGCGTGATCTACTAGTTGTTCAGACAGGTGGCAAAAATACTCATCATAGTCCAGTTTTTATGGACAATCTAGCTTTATCTAAGGGAAGTCTCTTTGAAATGATTCGAATAGCGACTGTGAGCTTGGCAGATATGAAAGCAAGCCTGCAACCTAAGATTTATGCTGAGATGATGACCATTCGTTTAGCTGAGATTAAGCCTGAATCAGTGCTTTCAGGAGCTGTCGAAAGTGAAATTTCTGCACTGAGACAGGAAGTAGTTCGTCTCAAACAAGAACTTGCTAATGTTGGAACAGCTCCTAAACAAGTGGTGCCAGTCCCTAGCCGTCCAGCCACTTCCAAGACAGTCTATCGAGTGGATCGCAACAAAGTTCAGGCTATCCTGCAAGAAGCTGTCGAAAATCCTGGTTTGGCACGGCAAAACTTGATCCGCCTCCAGAATGCATGGGGAGAAGTAATCGAAAGCTTAGCTGGTCCGGATAAGGCTCTGCTTGTTGGTTCTCAACCAGTTGCGGCCAATGAACATCATGCTATTTTAGCCTTTGAGTCTAATTTCAATGCAGGGCAAACTATGAAACGGGATAATCTTAACACCATGTTTGGCAACATCCTCAGTCAGGCAGCAGGTTTTTCACCTGAGATTTTAGCCATTTCCATGGAGGAATGGAAAGAGGTTCGAGCAGCATTTTCAGCTAAAAACAAGTCTTCTCAAACCAATCAAGAGGTGGAAGAAGAGAGTTTGATTCCAGAAGGATTTGAATTTTTGGCTGATAAAGTGAAGGTAGAGGAAGACTAAAGAAAGATTTCATGATACAATAAGTTTATGAATAGACAACAATTTATTATGATAGCGTTATTTACGGCTGCTGAGACTTATTTTTTCAATGAAGCCTGGATGACCGGGCGTTATTTCATGGCAGCCTTTTGGGCCATTCTACTCTTTCGAAATTTTAGGTTAAGTTACGTGATGGGAAAAATTGTAGACACCATTGATCAGCACCTAAATCGTAAGGACTAGCTCCAAGCTTCTAGACAAAATCAAAGCCTTTTAGGCTTTTTTTTGTTATACTAGTAGAGTATATTTATGGACCTTTTCTTGTATTTTTAGAGAAATGTAAGTGATTTCGCTAAGGATAAGGGAAGTAGGCCTGAAAAAGAAAGGAATTATCATGTCAGTATTAGAGATCAAAGATCTTCACGTTGAGATTGAAGGAAAAGAAATTTTGAAAGGAGTCAATCTGACTCTGAAAACAGGAGAAATCGCCGCTATCATGGGACCAAATGGTACTGGTAAATCAACTCTTTCTGCCGCTATCATGGGAAATCCAAACTATGAAGTTACCAAAGGTGAGGTCTTGTTTGATGGCGTAAACATCCTTGAGTTGGAAGTGGACGAACGCGCGCGTATGGGACTTTTCCTTGCTATGCAATACCCATCAGAAATTCCTGGAATTACTAACGCTGAGTTTCTTCGCGCAGCCATGAATGCTGGTAAAGAAGATGACGAGAAGATTTCAATTCGTGAGTTCATCACTAAACTAGACGAGAAAATGGAATTGCTCAACATGAAAGAAGAAATGGCAGAGCGCTACCTCAACGAAGGTTTCTCTGGTGGAGAGAAAAAACGCAATGAAATTCTTCAACTCTTGATGTTGGAACCAACTTTTGCCCTTTTGGATGAGATTGACTCAGGTCTCGATATTGACGCCCTTAAAGTTGTATCTAAAGGTGTGAATGCCATGCGTAGCGAAGGTTTTGGTGCTATGATTATCACTCACTACCAACGTCTTTTGAACTATATCACGCCAGACGTGGTACATGTGATGATGGAAGGGCGTGTTGTCCTTTCTGGCGGGCCGGAATTGGCTGCGCGTTTGGAACGTGAAGGATACGCAAAACTAGCTGAAGAACTTGGCTACGACTACAAGGAAGAATTGTAATTCCCTCGTATCTTTTAGGAGAAGTAAATGACTAAAGAAACTATTAAACTTTTTTCAGAAATGCACGCTGAACCAAGATGGTTGTCAGACCTCCGTCAAAAAGCTTTTGATAAGATTGAGAGTTTGGAATTACCAGTCATTGAGCGTGTGAAATTCCATCGTTGGAATCTGGGAGATGGTACCATCACAGAAAGTGAACCGTCAGCAAATGTTCCTGACTTCACTGCTTTAGATAACCACTTGAAGTTGGTGCAAGTAGGAACGCAGACTGTTTTTGAACAAACTCCAGTTGAATTGGCTGAACAAGGAGTAGTCTTTACAGACTTCCACTCAGCTTTAGAAGAAATTCCAGAGCTTATTAAGGAATTCTTCATGTCATCTGTTAAGTATGACGATGACAAGTTAGCAGCCTACCACACAGCTTATTTCAATAGTGGTGCGGTTCTTTATATTCCAGATAACGTGGAAATTACAGAGCCAATCGAAGGTATTTTCTACCAAGACAGCGATAGTGATGTGCCGTTTAATAAGCATATTATGATTATCGCTGGTAAAAACTCTAAGATTAGTTATCTAGAACGTTTAGAGTCACGCGGTGAAGTAAGTGCCAAAGCAACTGCCAATATCACAGTCGAAGTGATTGCTCGTTCTGGTGCGCAAGTGAAATTTGCTGCTATTGATCGTCTGGGTGAAAATGTCACGGCCTATATTAGCCGTCGTGGTAAACTAGGCAACGATGCCAGCATTGACTGGGCCATTGGTGTCATGAACGAAGGAAATGTTGTTGCGGACTTTGATAGCGATTTGATTGGGAATGGTAGCCATGCTGACCTGAAAGCCGTAGCTCTTTCAAGTGGCCGTCAAGTACAAGGGATTGATACCCGTGTAACTAACTACGGATGCAATTCTATCGGAAATATCCTGCAACATGGGGTTATCCTTGAAAAAGCAACCTTGACCTTCAATGGTATTGGCCACATCATTAAGGGGGCCAAGGGAGCAGATGCGCAACAAGAAAGCCGTGTTCTCATGCTTTCAGACCAAGCACGTTCAGATGCCAACCCAATTCTTTTGATTGATGAAAATGACGTAACTGCAGGTCACGCGGCCTCTATCGGTCAGGTGGATCCAGAAGATATGTACTACCTCATGAGCCGTGGTTTAGATCAAGCAACTGCAGAACGCTTGGTTGTTCGTGGTTTCCTTGGATCTGTTATCGTTGAGATTCCAGTCAAAGAAGTTCGTGATGAAATGATTGCAACTATCGAAGAAAAATTGTCAAAACGCTAAGGGGAAGCCTATGTTAGATATAGCGATTCGCAAGGATTTTCCAATTTTAGACCAGATTGTCAACGATGAACCTCTGGTCTATCTGGACAATGCTGCGACGACACAAAAACCATTAGCAGTTCTGGAAGCAATCAACCGCTACTATAAGCAGGACAATGCCAATGTTCACCGTGGGGTTCATACCTTGGCTGAGCGAGCAACAGCTTCTTATGAAGCTGCTCGTGAAACCATTCGTAAGTTTATCAATGCAGGCTCTACAAAGGAAGTTCTCTTTACCAGAGGAACGACAACCAGCCTTAACTGGGTAGCGCGTTATGTTGAGGAAGTTTTGACTGAGGGAGACCAGGTTTTGATTTCTGTCATGGAACACCATTCCAATATCATTCCTTGGCAGGAGGCCTGTCGCAAGACTGGAGCAGAGCTTGTCTATGTTTATCTCAAGGACGGTGCCTTGGATATGGATGACTTGCGTTCTAAATTGACTGACAAGGTTAAGTTTGTTTCGCTAGCTCACGCCTCAAATGTCCTTGGTGTGGTCAATCCAATCAAAGAAATCACACAAATGGCTCACCAAGTTGGAGCCATTATGGTGGTGGATGGTGCTCAGTCTACGCCTCATATGAAGATTGATGTGCAGGACTTGGATGTGGACTTCTTTGCCTTTTCAGGTCACAAGATGGCTGGTCCAACTGGTATCGGTGTTCTTTACGGCAAAGAAAAGTATCTTGAGCAAATGTCTCCAGTAGAATTTGGCGGTGAGATGATTGATTTCGTCTATGAGCAATCTGCTAGTTGGAAGGAATTGCCTTGGAAATTTGAGGCTGGAACGCCAAATATGGCAGGTGCTATCGGACTTGCTGCTGCAGTGGATTACCTAGAAAATCTTGGTATGGATGCCATTGAAGCCCATGAACAGGAATTAATCTCATACGTATTTCCAAAATTGCAGGCAATCGAAGAATTGACTATTTACGGTTCACAGGACTTGGCTCAGCGTTCAGGTGTCATTGCCTTTAACCTAGGTGATCTTCATCCTCACGATCTTGCAACAGCTTTGGATTATGAAGGAGTGGCTGTTCGTGCGGGTCACCACTGTGCGCAACCCTTGCTCCAGTATTTGGATGTACCAGCAACAGCCCGTGCAAGTTTTTATATCTACAATACTAAGGCGGATTGTGACAAACTAGTCGATGCCCTACAAAAGACAAAGGAGTTTTTCAATGGCACTTTCTAAACTAGATAGCCTTTATATGGCAGTGGTAGCAGATCATTCGAAAAATCCACATCATCAAGGGAAGTTAGAAGACGCTGAACAAATCAGCCTCAACAATCCAACCTGTGGGGATGTTATTAATCTCTCTGTTAAGTTTGACGCAGAGGACCGTTTGGAAGATATTGCTTTTCTAAATTCAGGTTGTACCATCTCAACAGCCTCGGCTAGTATGATGACAGATGCTGTTTTAGGAAAAACCAAGCAAGAAATTCTAGAACTTGCAACCATCTTTTCTGAAATGGTTCAAGGTCAAAAAGATGACCGCCAAGACCAACTTGGCGATGCAGCTTTCTTATCAGGTGTTGCCAAATTCCCACAACGGATTAAGTGTGCAACTCTAGCTTGGAATGCCCTTAAGAAAACAATTGAAGATCAAGAAAAACAGTAAGACAAGTTTCTTTTGTCTTACGAATCATTAGAAATGAAGAATGAAAGAAAGGATATTATGGCTGAAGAAAGAGTAGAACCAAAACCAATTGACCTTGGTGAATATAAATTTGGTTTCCATGACGATGTAGAGCCTGTCCTATCGACAGGAAAAGGATTGAACGAAGATGTCATTCGCGAATTATCAGCTGCTAAAGGAGAACCTGAGTGGATGTTAGAATTCCGTTTGAAGTCTTATGAAATCTTCAAAAAAATGCCTATGCAAACCTGGGGAGCAGACTTGTCAGAGATTGACTTTGATGATTTGATCTACTACCAAAAACCATCTGACAAACCAGCCCGTTCATGGGATGAAGTTCCTGAAAAAATTAAAGAGACCTTTGAACGTATCGGGATTCCAGAAGCTGAACGTGCTTATCTAGCAGGTGCCTCTGCCCAGTATGAGTCAGAAGTGGTTTACCATAACATGAAGGAAGAGTTCCAGAAATTGGGTATTATCTTTACAGATACGGATTCTGCCCTCAAGGAATACCCAGACTTGTTTAAACAATACTTTGCGAAGTTGGTACCACCAACTGATAACAAGTTGGCAGCCCTCAACTCTGCAGTATGGTCGGGTGGAACCTTTATCTACGTGCCAAAAGGTGTCAAGGTAGATATTCCACTTCAAACCTACTTCCGTATCAATAACGAAAATACAGGTCAGTTCGAACGTACTTTAATTATCGTTGATGAGGGAGCAAGCGTCCATTACGTAGAAGGATGTACAGCACCAACTTATTCTAGCAACAGCTTGCACGCTGCCATTGTAGAAATTTTCGCTTTGGACGGAGCTTATATGCGTTATACAACCATCCAAAACTGGTCTGATAATGTCTATAACTTGGTAACAAAACGTGCCAAAGCTTTGAAAGATGCGACTGTTGAGTGGATCGATGGAAACTTAGGTGCCAAAACAACTATGAAATACCCATCTGTTTACCTAGATGGAGAAGGGGCCCGTGGTACCATGCTTTCGATCGCCTTTGCCAATGCTGGGCAACACCAAGACACAGGTGCCAAGATGATCCACAACGCTCCACACACAAGCTCCTCTATCGTGTCTAAATCCATCGCTAAAGGCGGAGGAAAGGTGGACTACCGTGGACAAGTAACTTTCAACAAGAACTCTAAGAAATCTGTTTCTCACATCGAGTGTGATACCATTATCATGGATGACTTGTCAGCATCAGATACCATTCCGTTTAATGAAATTCACAACTCGCAAGTTGCTTTGGAGCACGAAGCCAAAGTATCTAAGATTTCAGAGGAACAACTCTACTACCTCATGAGCCGTGGTTTATCAGAATCTGAGGCAACCGAGATGATTGTCATGGGGTTTGTCGAGCCCTTCACAAAAGAACTTCCAATGGAATATGCAGTTGAGCTGAACCGCTTGATTAGCTATGAAATGGAAGGTTCAGTCGGATAAATCCAAAAAGGAGAAGCAAATGGGATTTTTAAAAAAATTATTCGGTAATGTTGAAAAAGCGAATAAAGGTGAAATTCCTGTCGAGGAAATTGTTCCACCTTTTACAATTGATTTAGCAGAAGAAGCAGATGATTATTGGCGACAAATGGAACAAAACCTCTTGATAAACGCTGTAAAAGCTGCTGGTGGTCCTGAGGCCGTGGAACGTGCTTTTGTTCTTACTAATTTCAAGGAAAATCAAGAAACCTTTGAGCTCTTTTATCAGGTAAATGGTCAACTTCTTTCATGGAGAGAGATGGATGCGACTGTTGTTGATAAAATCAGCAATCAACTCCTTCCGCAAGCGGCAGAAGTAGCGCGTGCAGTAAATGAAAATTATGAAGAGGCAAATGTACCAGTAATCCAGTACGCTATGCTTCAGTTTGAAACTGCAACCATGGCTTGGTTTGGTCGGAAGCTGACAACAGCTTCTCCAGAAGCCCAATTGACTTTTGAAGAATTGGTATCAGGTTGGCGCGCTATTTTGGAACAAGAAGTTCCAAATCGTCCTTTAGATAGTGACCGTCCCTTCCCTTACTTTGAAGTTTAAAAAATCCCAAATCCCCAAAAACTTTCAATGGGTATACTGTTGAGCTTAATCGCTTGATGAGTAACTAATTGAAAGAATCACTGGGTAAAAATGCAAAATCTGAACAGAAATCCTTTCTGTTCAGAATTTTTTTCAAAAAAGAACCTAATAAATATTCACAAAAATGCTTTTATATGGTAAAATAAAACAATTACATTTAGTGGAGATGAAGTATGAATATTTTTAGAACCAAGGATGTTAGTCTGAGACAGACAGAGATGCGTCGCCATTTGAAATTGTGGGATTTGATTCTATTGGGAATCGGTGCTATGGTAGGGACGGGGATTTTCACCATTACAGGAACAGCGGCGGCTACTCTAGCTGGTCCCTCACTAGTGATTTCCATTGTGATTTCTGCCTTATGTGTTTCTTTATCAGCTCTCTTTTTTGCAGAATTTGCCTCTCGTGTACCTGCAACTGGAGGTGCTTATAGTTATCTCTATGCGATTTTAGGAGAATTGCCAGCCTGGATTGCTGGCTGGTTGACCATCATGGAATTCATGACAGCTGTTTCAGGTGTGGCGTCTGGCTGGGCAGCTTACTTTAAGGGATTGCTCAGTAATTATGGTATCTCCATGCCCCAAGCCTTGAATGGAACCTTTAACCCTGAACAAGGTACCTATATCGATCTTCTACCTATTTTAGTACTGACATTGGTAACGGGATTGGTTTTATTAAATTCTAAGGCAGCTTTGAGATTTAATTCGCTTTTAGTGGTCTTGAAATTCTCAGCTCTAGCCTTATTTATCCTAGTTGGTATTTGGTACATCAAGCCAGAAAATTGGTCGAATTTTGCTCCTTTTGGCTTTGGTCAACTATATGGTGGAAGTACTGGGATTATAGCGGGCGCATCTTTGATGTTCTTTGGTTTTCTCGGATTTGAGTCAATTTCCATGGCAGTTGATGAAATTCAAAGTCCGCAAAAAAATATTCCTCGCGGAATTGTGCTTTCTCTAACAATCGTCACCATTCTCTATGCCTTGGTAACCTTAGTATTGACAGGGATTGTTCACTACAGTAAGCTCAATGTGGACGATGCAGTAGCATTTTCATTACGGAGTATTGGTATCGGCTGGGCAGCAAATTATGTTTCGCTTGTAGCCATTCTAACCCTGATAACCGTATGTATCTCTATGACTTATGCTTTATCTCGGATGATTTATAGCTTAGCGCGTGATGGACTTTTACCTCAAAGTTTCAAACAATTAAGCAAGACTAGTCGCGTTCCTAAAAATGCGACCCTTTTAACAGGAGTTGCTTCAGCCATTGCTGCAGGAGTCTTTCCTCTAGCTAGTATTGCAGCCTTCTTAAATATCTGTACGCTAGCTTATCTCATTTTGCTAGCCTACGGAATAATAAAACTCAGAAAGGATAAGGGTATGCCAAAAGAGGGAGAGTTTAAAACACCCTTGGTGCCACTTTTGCCAATTCTTTCCATTCTTATCTGTGTTTCCTTTATGCTTCAATATAGTCTAGATACCTGGATTGCCTTTAGCATCGCTCTTGTAGTTGGTCTAGTCATTTACTTTACTTACGGGTTCCGCCATTCAACCCTCGCAGAAGAAGAATAAAAGCTGGGAATTCCCAGCTTTTTTAATCTTTCACATAAGTGAATCCTTCACCCAGAATTTCATGAGCCTCAGTGATGGTGATAAAGGCTTGAGGATCAATTTTGTGAATCATATCCTTCATTTTGACGATTTCGTTCCGACCGACGATACAGTAAATAATTTTTAAATCTTTCTTACTGTAATAACCTTGACCAGATATAAAGGTCACACCGCGTCCAAGCTCCTCATTAATCTTATCAGCCAGTTGGTCAGGATATTGAGTAATAATCATAAATCCTTTACCAGCGTATCCCCCTTCACCAATCAGGTCAATAACGCGAGCGATGATGAAGTCAAACAAGAGAGTATAGGTCACAAGACGGAGATCTTGAAAAATAAGCAGAATTAACATTAAAATGAAAAAGTCAATTCCAAAAAGCAATTTCCCAATCGAAAGATTGGTGTACTTGTTGAGGATACGGGCAACGATATCAGAACCACCAGTGGTTCCACCAGCATTAAAGATAATTCCTAAACCAACTCCCAGTAAAACCCCTGAGACTAAAGCAACGATGATGAGGTCTCCTTGTAAATCAAACTGCAAGGGGATACGCTCAAAGATTGCGAGCCAAATAGAGAGAGAAATAGAACCCAGAAGGCTGGAGTAGAGGGTCTTGGAACCAAATATCTTCCAAGCCAAAATAAATAAAGGAATATTGATTAAGAGATTCATCAATGAGACAGGGATTTTAAAAAGATAGTAGGTAATCAAGGTGATACCTGTCGCCCCTCCCTCAAATAGATGATAAGGAACAACAAAGTAGGTGAGACCAAAGGCATAGATAGCTGCTCCAAATATAATCGTAATAATCGGTTGAAGTTTTCGAATCATAGCTGTTCCTCGCTTTTCTATAGATAGATTATACCAAAAATTCAGTTTTTTTAATTGGATTACTTATGATTTTTTATCATTTTTTTGATATAATAAGAGTGAAAAATCCCAATCCTATTGAGAAGAATAGAAAGATTGAACTTATGACACAAGTAAAAATTGTAACGGACTCTTCTGTTACTATCGAACCAGAAGTAGTTAAAGAATTAAATATCACTATTGTCCCCTTATCAGTTATGATTGATGGCGTACTCTACTCAGATGCTGATCTAAAAGAGGGGGAATTCCTTCATCTCATGCAACAAAGCAAGAATCTCCCTAAAACGAGTCAACCTCCAGTAGGAGTGTTTGCTGAAGTCTTTGAAGAGCTGGGAAAAGATGGCAGTCAGGTTGTTGCTATTCATATGTCTCATGCCTTGTCTGGAACGGTTGAAGCTGCTCGCCAAGGCGCGAGTCTCTCAAGTTCTGATGTGACTGTTATTGATAGTTCCTTTACAGATCAGGCTATGAAGTTTCAAGTTGTTGAAGCTGCAAAACTTGCTAAAGAGGGTAAAGATTTAGAAACTATTCTAGCACATATAGAAGAAGTGAAGAATCACACAGAGCTTTATATCGGTGTTTCGACTCTAGAAAACCTAGTGAAAGGTGGGCGTATTGGACGTGTGACGGGACTATTAAGCTCACTATTAAATATTCGTGTAGTGATGCAGATGAAAAACCACGAACTTCAACCAATCGTCAAAGGACGTGGAGCGAAAACTTTCAAAAAGTGGCTTGAGGAATTAACCAATACTCTTTCCCAAAAATCAGTTGCAGAAATTGGAATTTCCTATGCTGGAACGAATGAATGGGCAAATGAGATGAAGAGTTTATTGCAAGCCTATGTTGAGAAACCAATCTCTGTACTGGAAACTGGCTCTATTATTCAAACTCATACTGGAGAGAATGCTTGGGCAATTCTAATCCGCTATAATTCCTAAAAAAATAGAGAAAAATGTTTGAAATGGCGCTTTTGACTTGACCTATGGGCAATTTTAGGATATGATTATATTTGTTAATCAGAAATTATTTGGAGGATTTGTTAACATGGCAAACAAACAAGATTTGATCGCTAAAGTAGCAGAAGCTACAGAATTGACTAAGAAAGATTCAGCAGCAGCAGTTGACGCTGTATTTGCAGCAGTAACTGAATACCTTGCAGCTGGTGAAAAAGTTCAATTGATCGGTTTCGGTAACTTTGAAGTTCGTGAGCGTGCTGCACGTAAAGGTCGCAACCCACAAACTGGTAAAGAAATCGAAATCGCAGCTTCTAAAGTTCCAGCATTCAAAGCTGGTAAAGCTCTTAAAGACGCTGTTAAATAATGAATTTTCAAAAAGCCTGTCATATCAAGCATTTGAGCTTGTGCGACAGGCTTTTTTTGTGTATAGGGGGCAAAAAGGGGCCAAAGACGAATATTTCTTCATGATATCTACCACTGTTGATTTCATTTCTTTAGTTATATATGTATAAATTTAGGTGTTTTTCAACTGAGTCTTTGATATGATATATAACTTCTGAGATAAGTAGTCTTTTGAAAAATAGGGTTTAAGCCTTTACAGTAAAAGAAAAAAGGTTCCCATATTTGAGAACCTTCTTTTCATTAGTTTTTAGAAGCTGCTTGGAATTCAGGGTTTTTCCATGCTTCATCAATGATAGCTTGCAATTCTTTGGCAGATGCTTGCATTTTTTGAGTTTCAGCGTCGTTCAATGGGATGTTTACTGGACGAACGATACCGTGTGCACCAACAACAGCTGGTTGACCGATAAAGACGTTTTTAACACCGTATTGACCTTCTTGGAAGACTGAAAGTGGAAGTACTGCATTTTCGTCATCAAGGATTGCTTTTGTGATACGAGCAAGCGCTACTGCGATACCGTAGTATGTAGCTCCTTTTTTATTGATGATTGTGTAGGCAGCGTCACGAACACCTTCGAACAATTCAATCAATTCAGCTTCTTGAACGTTTTGAGTATCTTTAAGGAATTCTTCAAGGTTTACACCAGCGATGTTAGCGTGTGACCAAACCGCAAACTCAGAATCTCCGTGTTCACCCATGATGTAGGCGTGAACGGAACGAGCATCGACATCCAATTTTTCAGCAAGTGCTTGACGGAAACGTGCTGAGTCAAGTGAAGTACCTGAACCGATAACACGTTCTTTAGGGAATCCAGAGAATTTCCAAGTTGAGTAAGTCAAAACGTCAACTGGGTTAGCTGCAACAAGGAAGATACCATCGAAACCTGATTCAACAACTTGTGTTACGATTGATTTGTTGATAGCCAAGTTTTTACCTACAAGGTCAAGACGAGTTTCACCTGGTTTTTGAGGAGCACCTGCAGTGATAACAACAAGGTCAGCGTCTGCACAGTCAGAGTATTGAGCAGCATAGATTTTTTTAGGTGAAGTGAAGGCAAGGGCGTGGCTAAGGTCAAGCGCATCACCAACAGCTTTTTCGTGCAATTGTGGAATTTCGATAATTCCAAGCTCTTGTGCAATTCCTTGGTTAACAAGTGCGAAAGCGTAAGATGAACCTACGGCACCGTCACCAACAAGGATCACTTTTTTGTGTTGTTTAGTTGAAGTCATTATCTAAACATCTCCTTCATTTTTTTTTAGGGTAATCCCCAGACACTTTCATTCTATCACTTTTAAAAAGCTTTGTCACGAATATTCTATTCGGTTATCGATGTAAACGTTTTAGTGGTTTTCAAAGACTGAAATGAAGGACAAATTATGGTATAATATATCTAATTACTAATAGTGAAATGAGGCATTTATTAATGCAGGATAGAAATTTAGTGAATGTCAATCTGACAAAGGAGATGAAGACCAGCTTTATCGATTACGCCATGAGTGTTATCGTTGCGCGGGCTCTTCCTGATGTTCGAGACGGTTTAAAACCTGTTCACCGCCGTATTCTTTACGGAATGAATGAACTAGGTGTTACACCAGACAAACCTCATAAAAAATCAGCCCGTATTACAGGGGATGTTATGGGTAAATACCACCCACACGGGGATTCATCTATTTATGAAGCCATGGTTCGTATGGCTCAGTGGTGGAGCTACCGTTACATGCTTGTCGATGGACATGGAAACTTTGGTTCCATGGACGGGGATGGTGCCGCCGCACAGCGTTACACAGAAGCACGTATGAGCAAGATTGCTCTTGAAATGCTTCGTGACATCAATAAAAACACAGTTGATTTCGTAGACAACTACGATGCCAATGAGCGTGAACCCTTGGTCTTGCCGGCTCGTTTTCCAAACCTTTTGGTCAATGGGGCAACTGGTATCGCTGTTGGGATGGCAACCAATATCCCACCTCACAACTTGGGTGAAACCATTGATGCAGTGAAGTTGGTTATGGACAATCCTGAAGTGACGACTAAGGACTTGATGGAAGTCTTGCCTGGTCCAGATTTTCCGACTGGTGCTCTTGTCATGGGGAAATCAGGTATCCATAAGGCTTATGAGACTGGTAAAGGTTCCATTGTCCTTCGTTCTCGAACAGAGATTGAGACGACTAAGACAGGGCGTGAGCGCATCGTGGTAACAGAATTTCCTTATATGGTCAATAAAACCAAGGTCCATGAGCATATCGTTCGTTTGGCGCAAGAAAAACGAATTGAGGGCATTACAGCTGTACGTGATGAATCCAACCGTGAAGGGGTCCGCTTCATTATCGAAGTGAAGCGTGATGCTTCTGCAAATGTCATCCTCAATAACCTCTTCAAGATGACGCAGATGCAAACCAACTTTGGTTTCAATATGCTTGCTATTCAAAATGGCGTACCAAAGATTTTGTCTCTTCGCCAAATTTTAGATGCTTATATCGAGCACCAAAAAGAAGTGGTTGTTCGTCGTACTCGCTTTGACAAGGAAAAAGCAGAAGCACGTGCGCACATCTTAGAAGGCCTTTTAATCGCGCTAGACCATATTGACGAAGTGATTCGTATCATCCGTGCTAGTGAAACGGATGCCGAAGCACAAGCTGAGTTGATGAGCAAGTTCAAACTTTCTGAACGTCAAAGTCAGGCTATCCTTGATATGCGTCTTCGTCGCTTGACCGGATTGGAACGCGATAAGATTCAGTCTGAATATGATGAATTGATTGCCTTGATTGCAGATTTGGCTGATATTCTTGCTAAACCAGAACGCGTGGCGCAAATCATAAAAGATGAATTGGATGAAGTAAAACGTAAATTTGGTGACAAACGTCGTACCGAGTTAATGGTTGGAGAAGTCTTAACTCTTGAAGACGAAGACTTGATTGAGGAGTCGGATGTCTTAATCACTCTTTCTAACAAGGGCTATATCAAACGTTTGGACCAAGGCGAATTCACTGCTCAAAAACGTGGTGGTCGTGGAGTCCAAGGTACGGGAGTTAAGGATGATGACTTTGTGCGTGAGTTGGTTTCAACCAGCACCCATGATCATTTGCTCTTCTTTACCAATAAAGGTCGTGTATACCGACTAAAAGGTTATGAAATTCCTGAATACGGTCGCACAGCCAAGGGATTGCCGGTTGTCAATCTTTTGAAGCTGGATGAAGGGGAGAGCATACAGACCATCATTAATGTTAAATCTGAACGTAGTGATGACGCTTATCTCTTCTTCACAACTCGTCACGGTATTGTGAAGAGAACCAGTGTTAAAGAGTTCGCTAATATTCGTCAAAATGGACTTAAAGCCTTGAATCTCAAGGATGAGGATGAGTTGATCAATGTCTTGCTGACAGAAGAAGATACGGATATTATCATTGGTACCAAGTTTGGTTATGCTGTTCGCTTTAATCAATCAGCCGTTCGTGGTATGAGCCGTATCGCGACAGGTGTCCGAGGAGTTAACCTTCGTGATGGAGACACTGTAGTTGGTGCTAGTGTCATCACTGACCAGGACGAGGTCCTTATCATCACTGAAAAAGGGTATGGTAAACGTACTCTTGCAACTGAATATCCAACAAAAGGTCGTGGTGGTAAAGGAATGAAGACAGCCAATGTTGCTGAGAAAAATGGCCCTCTTGCAGGTCTCCTCACTGTTAAAGGAGATGAAGACCTGATGATTATCACGGATACAGGTGTTATGATTCGAACAAATGTTGCCAATATTTCACAAACAGGACGCTCAACTATGGGAGTTAAGGTGATGCGTCTAGACCAGGATGCCAAGATTGTGACCTTTACAACGGTTGATGCGGCAGAAAAAGAAGAAGTTGGGACTGAAAACGAAACAGAAGGTAAAGCATAATGTCTCATAAAAAAACGAAAAGTAAGAAGAATAAGCGTAGGAATCTATTTCTCAATATTTTAGCGGTTTTCTTAATTCTTTTATCCTTAGCTTTGATTTTTAATTCAAAGATTCGAGATCTCTTTATGGTGTGGAATACCAATAAATACCAAGTCAATCAGGTTACTAAAGAAAATATAGATGAAAATCTCAAAACAGAAGGAAATTTTGATTTTGATTCGGTTAAATCTATTTCATCTGAAGCAGTTCTAGCCGCTCAGTGGGACGCTCAGAAGCTTCCCGTTATTGGAGGAATTGCTATTCCCGAAGTGGAGATTAACCTACCGATTTTCAAAGGGTTGGATAATGTAAACTTGTTCTACGGAGCAGGAACCATGAAACCAGACCAAAAAATGGGAGAGGGCAACTATTCTCTAGCCAGTCACCATATCTTTACTGCTGAAAATGCCAGTCAAATGCTCTTTTCACCTTTAGTTAACGCTAAAGCGGGTATGAAAATTTACCTGACTGATAAGGATAAGGTTTATACTTATGAGATTACGGAAGTTAAACACGTTACTCCGGACCGAGTAGATGAAATCGAAGATCGTGATGGTATCAAAGAAATCACATTGGTGACCTGTGTGGACTATAATGCGACAGAGCGGATTATTGTTAAAGGTGATTTTAAAGAAGTTAAAGCTTATTCTGAAACATCTGATGATATCCTAAGCGCCTTTAATAAGCCATATAAACAACGTTATTAACCTCAAAAACCAGTGAATTGTATTTTTCACTGGTTTTTGTCAAATAGAAGCGTCAGTCAAAGGAGAATGATGCATGTTCGAATATTTTTTGTTTGGAATGAAAACGATGTGGGAAAGTCCTGTCTTTAGTTTTGCCTTTTACTTATTAGCCTCTATTCTTTTACTAATCTTTTGGCGACGTTTTATAATTGTCCGTCGTAGTGGTGGTGATTTTTTTGCCCCGTTTCACATTGCTAATGGGAGATTTTATATTCACAATGCTTTTGTATTTGTGAAGAGAATCATTCCGCTGAATAACATCAGAAGGATTGAAGTCAAATATATTCGAAGTGTCAAATTGAATGGGGCAAGTTATCATTTGTTTATCGAAAGAAAAGATGGAAAAGCTGTCAGTTTTTTCTTCGGACAATCAAAACAGAATGATCTCCTTGTGAAGAATCTAAAGAATGAAACTAAAAACTACCATATTAGAATTGTAATAGATGGATAAGTGTTTAGCTTAAGAAAGGAATGATCATGGATAAGCTACAAGAAGTCAGAGAAAATGAACAGTTAAGGACCTTACTGATGACTGAATGTGATATTTATTTTTATGACAAGATAAGTGAAGTTCAGTTTTCAGGGAACAATGAGGAATACTCTCTTGCCTGTAAGGCATTTGCTCAAGACGGTAGTGGGGGAGAATATGTTTTTCTCGAAGATAACAGCATAGGCTTTATCGGAAGTGAGGGCCAAGTGGGGAGAGTAGCAGAAAGTCTGGATGACTTACTGACATTCCTACTTCACGCAGGTTGTATTTCGGATTTTAGCTGTCGGTATCTTTATCAGAACACAGACTTATTGAAAGCATTTTGTAGGGGCTATGTGTCTAAAATACGAGAAAGCTATCAGGCTAAGCAGGAAAATTGGGATCTGGTACGAGGAAATATGGCTCAAAAACTATCACTTGATTTCAATCCCCAAAAACTAGAAAAAGTAGCCACGGCATTTTATCAAGCGGCGACAAGGGAGCTTGTCTTTTCCTGTAAGTATATAGACGGTGAAGAAGAGTATACCTGTGATTCAGTCTTGTCGGACAATGTGGGCTTGTGGACGACAGAACTTGTAGGCATGAGTAGAGAAGAAATTGAAAACTATAAAATTTGATAATGTATGATGCTTGCAAGATGATCATTCAACTTTAATGGTATCTTTTCAATGTGAGAGGAAGCTAATCAGTAGGTTGAAAAGTTTATCGTAAGTAACCGAAGGATGCCTGGCATAAGAGAGGATAGATAATGAGTCAGTTAAGAGAAAAGTCTTTCGTTACGCTCAAAGAAGACATAACAAGTAGTTCTCCATTTGACAAGGATCTTCCTATGATATTCTTGGGAGGAATTGCCAATATGGCTGGACACTGAATCTTCATAGGAAAATCGGAGAAGTCTTATTTTGGATATCATATTTCACATTTTAGAGAACTAAGTGAAGATGAGATATAGGACTTTCGCAGTAGGAAAAATAGATGAGGAGTTGAGAATGAATAATCAGATTGACTTGGCACTTCCGAACCTATACGCAGAATTCTTGAGTAAAATTGACAAGGCAGGAGAGTTGATAATAGAGAATACAGGCATCACCTTATACTCAAGACTAGATTTGCTAGAAAGAAACTCCACCTACTAAATAGAAGAGTGGGAACCTGATTTTTTCCTGATTGGGCAAGATGGGGATGTCGCTTTTTTTATAAAGAAAGATTCTGACGACACTATTTATATGAATGATTTGGGGGCATTAGGTTCACTGGAAATGAAACCCATATCTTTGAATATTTTCGAGTTTGTGAAACAAGCGAGTGAACATTTTGATTAATGTTAATAAATTTTTAGTAAATGATAATGATTTGGAGAGTGAACAATGAATTTTGATGAGAGTTTACGGCAATACACTCATGAGCATGAGGGAGTGATCTTTGTTTGGGACAAAGAGCCTGATTGTGACTTTATAGATAAAGTTGAACTGTTATCAAAAAATTATCAGGAAAATCTCAATAGAATTATCAACTTTATGCTAGCTGATCTTAAGGAAATGTATGGAGAAGTCAGCGAGGAAGATGTGAAGAACAAGCTGGGGAAACCTATCATTGACTACAATCAAGGAACAGTTAGTTATTGTGAGCAAACCTTCGATGACTGGCACCTATTTGAGTTTGAATTTTTGGATGACCAATTTGAAATATTGAAATGTTTTTCTGTTAATGGGTAAAGGAAAGATTTATGGAATTCCTCCAATGCCTTGATTTTCTTTGTAGAAAACGTATACAAGAAAGGCTTTTCAAAATGCGTGCTTTATGTTATAATATTCACAAATAAAAGTTTAGGAGTTTTCTATGGTCTCTTCAGAATTTATCTCAAAGATTGAATTTGCTTGTAAGAAGAAAGAAAGTCTTTATAGTCAAAGCAAATTCAAATATGCGATTCGTTCTATGTTTGCAGGTGCTTTTCTAACATTTAGTACAGCTGCGGGTGCAGTTGGGGCTGACTTGATTAATAAGATCGCTCCAGGTAGTGGACGTTTTCTCTTCCCATTTGTTTTTGCTTGGGGATTGGCCTACATTGTTTTCTTGAATGCTGAGTTGGTCACTTCCAACATGATGTTCTTGACAGCTGGTAGTTTCTTGAAAAAAATCTCTTGGAGAAAAACAACTGAGATTTTACTTTACTGTACCTTGTTCAATCTCATCGGAGCTTTGATAGCAGGTTGGGGCTTTGCCCACTCAGCAGCATATGCAAATCTAACACATGATAGCTTCATTTCAGGGGTTGTAGAGATGAAGTTAGGTCGTTCCAATGAGTTAGTCTTACTTGAAGGTATTTTAGCCAATATCTTTGTAAACATTGCCATTCTTTCATTTGTTTTGGTGAAAGACGGTGGGGCCAAACTTTGGCTTGTCTTATCAGCAATTTACATGTTTGTATTCTTAACAAACGAACACATTGCGGCGAACTTTGCTTCTTTCGCGATTGTTAAGTTTAGTGTTGCAGCAGATTCAATTGCTAATTTTGACATACCTAATATTCTTCGTCACTGGGGTGTAACCTTTGTCGGGAACTTTATCGGAGGAGGTCTCTTGATGGGCTTGCCTTACGCCTTCCTCAACAAAAACGAAGATACTTATGTAGATTAAAAAACGGGCACGAGTGAATCGTGCTTTTTTGTTTGAGATGTAAGACTAGTCATAGTTGTTCCTTATATCAAAATATAGAAAAACGGTATTGGAAAAGACTAGCCCAAGATGATACAATATCCCTAATGAAGCTATTTGGAGGTCGTCATATGACTCGTGATTTTAAATTTGAAACCCTACAATTACATGCTGGGCAAGTAGTGGATCCAGCGACCAAATCTCGTGCAGTACCGATTTATCAAACAACATCCTTCGTTTTTGATGACACGCAGGAAGGTGCAGATCTGTTTGCCTTGAGAAAACCAGGCAATATCTATACTCGTATTACCAACCCTACAACAGCGGCATTTGAAGAAAGAATCGCTGCTCTTGAAGGTGGTGTTGGAGCACTAGCGACAGCATCAGGTATGGCTGCTGTAACCTACACTATTTTGGCGCTTGCTCACGCAGGTGACCATGTGGTGGCTGCGTCAACTATTTACGGTGGGACCTTCAACCTCTTGAAAGAAACCCTTCCTCGTTATGGGATCACAACAACCTTTGTGGATGTGGATAATTTGGAAGAAGTGGAAGCAGCTATCAATGACAATACCAAGCTTGTCTTGATTGAAACCTTGGGGAATCCCTTGATTAACATTCCTGACTTGGAAAAATTGGCTGAGATTGCGCATAAACACCAGATTCCTCTCGTTTCAGACAACACTTTTGCCACACCATATTTGATTAACGTCTTCTCTCACGGTGTAGATATTGTCATCCACTCAGCAACTAAGTTTATCGGTGGGCATGGTACGACTATTGGTGGAGTGATTGTCGATAGCGGTCGTTTTGACTGGGCAGCTTCAGGGAAATTCCCTCAATTTGTTGAGGAGGATCCTAGCTACCATAACTTGAGCTATACTCGTGATGTGGGTGCAGCAGCCTTTATTATAGCTGTTCGTGTTCAATTGCTCCGTGATACAGGTGCGGCCTTGTCACCATTTAATGCCTTTCTCTTGCTCCAAGGGCTTGAAACTCTCTCTCTTCGTGTCGAACGCCATGTGCAAAATGCAGAGAAAATTGTTGATTTCCTTGTCAACCATCCTAAGGTAGAAAAAGTCAACTATCCAAAACTAGCTGACAGTCCATATCATGCCTTAGCTGAGAAATATTTGCCAAAAGGTGTGGGTTCAATCTTTACCTTCCATGTTAAAGGTGGAGAAGCAGAAGCTCGCAAGGTGATTGATAATTTGGAAATCTTCTCTGACCTTGCTAACGTAGCAGATGCCAAATCTCTTGTTGTCCATCCTGCGACAACCACTCACGGTCAGTTGTCAGAAAAAGATCTAGAGGCAGCAGGTGTCACACCAAACCAAATCCGCTTGTCGATCGGTCTTGAAAATGTAGAGGATTTGATTGAAGATTTGCGCTTGGCCTTGGAAAAAATTTAAAGTAAAAGATATAAACAGTGGGTTTTGACTCACTGTTTTTGATTTTCCCTCAAGCATGATATAATGGTTACAGAAGTCTAGAAAGAGGAAAGTTATGAACGAAATCAAATGTCCCAACTGTGGGGAAGTCTTTGCAGTAAATGAGAGTCAGTATGCCGAACTCTTATCCCAAGTGAGAACGGCTGAGTTTGATAAGGAATTACACGATCGCATGAAGCAGGAGCTGGCCTTAGCTGAGCAAAAGGCCATGAATGAGCAACAGTCTAAACTGGCTCAGAAGGATCAAGAAATCGCTCAATTGCAGAGTCAAATCCAAAACTTTGATACAGAGAAAGAGTTAGCTAAGAAAGAAGTTGAGCAGGCAAGTCACCAGGCCTTATTAGCAAAGGACAAGGAAGTACAGACCTTGGAAAACCAACTGGCTACCTTGCGTTTGGAGCATGAAAATCAACTGCAAAAGACCCTTTCTGATTTAGAAAGAGAGCGTGATCAGGTCAAAAACCAGCTCCTCTTGCAAGAAAAAGAAAATGAGCTGTCTTTGGCTTCTGTTAAGCAGAATTACGAAGCCCAGCTTAAGGCTGCCAGTGAACAGGTCGAATTCTACAAGAATTTCAAGGCTCAACAATCCACAAAAGCTATCGGTGAAAGTTTGGAACAGTATGCAGAGAGTGAGTTTAACAAGGTTCGTAGTTTTGCCTTTCCAAATGCTTACTTTGAGAAGGATAACAAGATCTCTGCGCGTGGGTCTAAGGGTGACTTTATCTTCCGTGATTTTGATGAAAATGGTCTAGAGTTCATTTCCATCATGTTTGAGATGAAAAATGAAGCGGACGGAACAGAGAAAAAACATAAGAATGCGGATTTTTACAAGGAATTGGACAAGGATCGTCGGGAGAAGAACTGTGAATATGCGGTTCTGGTGACCATGTTAGAAGCAGATAACGACTTCTTTAATACAGGGATTGTGGACGTCAGCCACGAGTATGAGAAAATGTACGTCGTCCGTCCCCAGTTCTTTATCCAGTTGATTGGTCTCTTGCGAAATGCTGCGCTTAATTCTTTGAAATATAAGCAAGAGTTGGCCTTGGTTCGCGAGCAAAATATCGATATTACACATTTTGAGGAAGATTTGGACGCCTTTAAGCTAGCCTTTGCAAAGAACTACAACTCTGCTTCAACCAATTTTGGTAAAGCTATTGATGAAATCGACAAGGCCATCAAACGCATGGAAGATGTCAAAAAGTTCCTAACCACATCCGAAAACCAACTTCGCCTCGCTAATAACAAGTTGGAAGATGTTTCGGTTAAAAAACTAACTCGTAAAAATCCAACTATGAAAGCCAAGTTCGAAGCATTGAGGGGGGAGTAGAAAGCAGTGGAAAATGAATTATTAGTATTGAATACTGAAGAAGTAAATGAGTCCGAAAATTTAAACTATGATGAGTTAGAAGAACTGTTAGAACAGCAATTTACAATGGAGTTTTCTAATCTTGAGAAATTAGAAGTAGATTGTAAAGTAATTAGTTCACCCGATAAATTAGGAGATGTTATTTTAGATGAAATTTGGAATCAATTCGGGAATCAAATTGGTTTAGATATGACAAGTGATACGCTTCTTAAGCAGTATAACGATAAACATCCTAATGGTTATACAAAAGAAGAGGGTGCTAAAATAATGAAAGATAAAAGGTATACTGATGCAAAGAATGCTATGAAAGAAAAGCAAAAATCTGGAAATTTAAAGGATGAATATACTGGAAAAACTTTAAAATTAAATGAAAACGCAAATTTGGATCACGTTGTAGCACGTAAACAAATTTTTGAAAATTCTTGGAGAAAGATTGCTGATATAGATACTGCAGATTTAACAAACAAAAAGGAAAATTTAGCAGCAACTAATGAATCGCTTAATAAAAGTAAAGGTGCAAAATCTAATAGCGAGTATATAAAGGATAGAGAAGTAAGAGAAAAAAATCTAAAAGAACAAGTTGAAAGAGCTAATAAAAAAATTGACAAGAAGGATATTTCAGATTCCGAAAAACGAAATCTTAAAGCTATAAACGAAAAAAGATTAAATGATAAATACATTTTGCATGATTCTGCAAAAGAAACATTAAAAAAATATTTAGAATTACATAGTAACAATCCTGAAAATAAAAATGCAAATGGGCGATTTGTAAGAAATGTATTTGATAGGATAGCACGTTCTAGCGCACGTGTAAAAAAATGCTACAAAGTCAAATTGAGCAATTGCGCGATGATTTTGAGCGTGAACGTACTCAACTAGTGGATCAAATCGATCAAAAAGACAAGCAGATTGCTGACATGATCGGAATCTATCATTTAGAGGTAAAAGTAATGGAGGGGATTTAAATGGGATTTAGGATATTCATGCTAATCGTAGTTTTACTTATTCCGTTAACTATGCTTTTATTTGGCTGGCTATTTTTCAGGAGAACACCGAAAGAAATCAATTATGTATTCGGATACCGAACAAAAAGGTCCATGAGGAATGAAGAAACATGGAAGTTTGCGAATCAATATCTTGGGAAAGTATGGTATCTTTGCGGACTACTTTCAGCACCTCTCTCCGTGATTGCCATGACCATTGTTTTTGAAAAGGGAACGGAGACAATGAGTACTGTTGGCTTTATTATCACGATGATTCAGACAATCCCTTTAGTTGGCGCGATGATTTCAACAGAGATTGCATTGAAGAAAAACTTTGATGAAAACGGGAGAAGGAAATAAACGAGGTATATCCATCACTAGAAGAAAAGCAGCAAATCTTTTGTTACAAAAGATAATTACATTACAATTCTTGAAGAAGATATTTCATGAATGAAATAAGAAAGCAACACATGAACGGTATTATCAACTTAAAAAAAGAAGCGGGGATGACCTCGCATGATGCGGTTTTTAAGCTGCGTAAGATTTTGGGAACCAAGAAAATTGGTCATGGTGGGACCTTGGATCCAGATGTGGTGGGTGTTTTGCCCATTGCGGTTGGCAAGGCGACCCGCATGGTCGAATTTATGCAGGACGAGGGCAAGGTCTATGAGGGGGAAATCACTCTTGGTTATTCAACGACGACCGAGGATGCAAGTGGAGAAGTGGTCACAGAGACACCTGTTTTGTCGCCCTTGGATGAAACCATTGTCGATGAAGCGATTGCGAGTCTGACTGGGCCTATTACTCAGATTCCACCTATGTACTCGGCTGTCAAGGTCAATGGTCGCAAGCTCTATGAGTATGCGCGTGCTGGTCAGGAAGTGGAGCGTCCAGAACGTCAGGTGACCATTTATCAATTTGAACGAACAAGTCCGATTTCTTATGAGGGCGAACTTGCAAGTTTCACTTTTCGTGTAAAATGCAGTAAGGGAACTTATATTCGTACCTTGTCAGTTGATTTGGGAGAGAAGCTGGGTTATGCGGCCCATATGTCCCATTTGACTCGGACGAGTGCAGCAGGTTTACAACTGGAGGATGCTCTTACCTTGGACGAAATTGCTGAAAAAGTGGAGGCTGATCAACTGGACTTTCTCCATCCTCTCGAAATTGGAATAGGGGATCTTGTCAAAGTTTTCCTAACTCCAGAAGAGGCTACAGAAGTGCGCTTTGGTCGTTTTATCGAGCTAGACCAAACGGACCAAGAATTGGCTGCCTTTGAGGGAGATACATTGCTAGCCATTCTAGAAAAAAGGGACAATTTTTACAAACCAAGGAAGGTTTTTAGCTAGTTTAACTAGAGTGTGGGGATGGAATCGTTTCCCCCTAGACTATCCAAATCAGACTATAAATTTTGAAAAAAATATGATAGAATAGACGACGGATAAAAAAACGGAGGATAGCATGCAAAATAGACCAATCATTATCGGAGTGACAGGTGGTTCTGGTGGTGGTAAAACCAGTGTTTCAAGAGCCATTTTATCGCATTTTCCTGATGAAAAGATTTCCATGATTGAGCATGATTCATACTACAAGGATCAGTCTCACTTGACCTTTGAAGAGCGTGTC
This sequence comes from Streptococcus halitosis, assembly GCF_027691175.1. Taxonomy (GTDB): domain Bacteria; phylum Bacillota; class Bacilli; order Lactobacillales; family Streptococcaceae; genus Streptococcus; species Streptococcus halitosis_A. The sequence goes on along the minus strand of NZ_JAQFBD010000001.1, from coordinate 1,162,231 downwards.
AAAACCAACTACGACCATCCATTTGCCTTTGATACAGACTTGATGATCGAGCAGATTAAGGAATTGTTGGCAGGGCGTCCGGTGGACATTCCAACTTATGACTATACAGAACATACACGGAGTAGCAAGACCTATCGTCAGGAGCCTCAGGATGTCTTTATCGTTGAGGGGATTTTGGTCTTGGAGGATAAGCGCCTGCGCGATTTGATGGATATCAAGATTTTTGTGGATACAGATGATGACGTGCGTATTATTCGTCGTATCAAGCGTGATATGGAGGAGCGTGGACGTAGCCTTGACAGTGTCATTGAGCAGTACTTGGGTGTAGTTAAACCTATGTACCACCAGTTTATCGAGCCGACTAAGCGTTATGCCGATATCGTCATTCCTGAGGGAGTCAGCAATACCGTTGCTATCGACCTTTTGACCACCAAGATTGCAAAGATCTTGGAAGAAGCACGAAACAGCAAATAATCAGATGAGGAGGCCTAGCCTCCTTTTTCTATTTTTCCTTTGGTTTCAGTAGGAAAAAGGTGATTTTTAATCATCTTTTTGGTATAATAATACCCATGGAAAAGCAAGAAAATGAATAGTAGGTGGAGATGGAAAAGTATTTATCGGTAACAACTTTGACTAAGTATCTGAAAATGAAATTCGATAAAGACCCTTACTTGGAACGGGTCTATTTAACTGGTCAAGTTTCCAACTTTCGTAAACGTCCTACTCACCAATATTTCTCCCTAAAGGATGACCATGCAGTTATTCAAGCGACCATCTGGTCTGGGATTTATCAGAAATTAGGTTTCGACCTGGAAGAAGGAATGAAGATCAATGTGATTGGGCGTGTGCAGGTTTATGAACCAAGCGGTAGCTACTCCATCATCATTGAAAAGGCTGAGCCTGACGGGGTTGGGGCGCTTGCGATTCAGTTTGAACAACTCAAGAAAAAATTGACAGAAGAAGGCCTGTTTCAAGAACGCTTCAAGCAACCTCTTCCCCAGTTTGCTAAGAGAATTGGTGTAGTAACCAGTCGCAGTGGTGCTGTTATTCAGGATATTATCACGACCGTCAGCAGACGTTTTCCAGGTGTCGACATTCTTCTCTATGCGACCAAGGTACAAGGTGATGGAGCTGCGGAGGAAATTGCTCGAAATATTGCGCGTGCCAATCAACGTGAGGACCTAGATGTTCTCATCATTGGTCGTGGTGGGGGTTCCATCGAGGATCTCTGGGCTTTTAACGAAGAGATCGTGGTACGGGCTATTTTTGAATCTCGTTTGCCAGTTATTTCTAGTGTTGGGCATGAGACGGATGTGACCTTGGCAGACTTTGTGGCCGATCGTCGTGCTGCGACGCCAACAGCTGCGGCTGAATTGGCAACGCCTGTGACCAAGTTGGATCTCTTGAGCCATTTACAAAATCAAGAAAAGCGGATGGCAACAGCAGTTCAGAATGTCCTGTCAAGAAAAAAAGAAGCTCTGAAAAAATGTAGTCAGTCAGTTATCTTTAGACAGCCAGAGCGCTTGTATGATGGATATTTGCAACGGTTAGATCAACTACAACTGCGATTAAAACAAAGTTTGCGAACACGGATTTCTGATAACAAACAGCTAGTCCAAGCAAGGACGCATCAACTAGTCCAATTATCACCTATAACCAAAATCCAACGCTATCAAGACCAACTTGCTCAGTTGGACAAGCTCCTTCGTAGCCAAATGGCGCTGGTTTATGATGCCAAGGTTGCTGAGGTCAAGAGACTTTCGGAAGCCTTGTTGATGTTGGATACCAGTCGAATAGTTGCGCGTGGCTATGCAATTGTCAAAAAAGAAGAGTCAGTTGTGGATTCGGTTGAGAAGTTGAAGAAAAAAGACCAAGTGACGCTTTTGATGCGAGATGGTCAAGTAGAATTAGAGGTTAAAGATGTCAAAACAAAAGAAATTTGAGGATAATCTAGCAGAACTTGAGTCCATTGTCCAAAGTTTAGAAAATGGCGAAATCGCTCTAGAAGATGCGATTGCGGCCTTTCAAAAGGGCATGGTTTTGTCAAAAGAGCTCCAAGCGACGCTGGACAAGGCTGAAAAGACCTTGGTTAAGGTCATGCAAGAAGACGGAACAGAAAGTGATTTTGAATGAAGAAGCAAGAAAAATTAGCTCTTGTTGAGTCGGCTTTGGAAAATTTTTATGGAGACCAGCAGTTTGCCTCTAGTTTGCGAGAGTCCGTTCTCTATTCCATTCATGCTGGTGGCAAGCGTATTCGGCCTTTTCTCTTGTTAGAAGTTCTGGAAGCCTTGCAAGTAGTTATCCAACCAGCACATGCTCAAGTGGCGGCTGCATTGGAAATGATTCATACAGGAAGCTTGATTCACGATGACCTTCCAGCTATGGATGACGACGATTATCGTCGGGGACGCTTGACAAATCATAAGAAATTTGGCGAAGCTATGGCCATTTTGGCAGGTGATGCTTTGTTCCTAGACCCCTATGCCTTGATAGCGCGGGCAGATTTACCAAGTCAGATCAAGGTGGACTTGATAGCCAAATTATCCCTTGCGTCAGGTAGTCTGGGCATGGTGGCAGGGCAGGTTCTGGACATGGAGGGTGAACGTCAGCACTTGTCTTTGGCAGAACTCCAGACCATTCATGCCAATAAGACTGGGAAATTACTAGCTTATCCCTTCCAAGCAGCTGCTATCATAGCTGAATTAGAACCAGAAATCCAAGTAAAACTGAAAACTGTGGGTGAATTGATTGGGCTGGCCTTTCAAGTCAGAGATGATGTACTGGATGTGACAGCTAGTTTTGAGGAAATCGGCAAAACACCACAAAAGGATTTACAAGCTGAAAAATCAACCTATCCTGCCTTGTTGGGCTTGCAAGATGCCATTGCCTTTTGTAACGAAACTTTGGATCAAGCTAATGAAAAATTAGAAGAAATTGCCCAGCAGGTTCCCTTTGAAACAGAATCGATTGTGAAAGTAGTAGAAAGTTTGAGAATCAATGGCTAAGGAAAGAGTGGATGTACTAGCTTATAAGCAGGGCTTGTTTGAAACACGTGAACAAGCCAAGCGGGGTGTTATGGCAGGGCTTGTTGTGGCTGTTCTTAATGGAGAGCGTTTTGACAAACCAGGAGAGAAAATCCCAGATGATACTGAGTTAAAACTCAAGGGTGAAAAACTCAAGTATGTCAGCCGAGGTGGTTTGAAACTGGAAAAGGCTTTGCAGGTCTTTGAATTGTCAGTGGAAGGGGCAACTACGATTGATATAGGAGCATCTACTGGTGGCTTTACTGATGTGATGCTACAGAATAGTGCTGAGTTAGTCTTTGCAGTCGATGTTGGCACCAATCAGTTGGCTTGGAAATTACGTCAAGACCCACGGGTTGTCAGCATGGAGCAGTTTAATTTTCGTTACGCTGAAAAGACTGATTTTGAGCAGGAACCGAGCTTTGCCAGTATTGATGTGAGTTTCATTTCCCTAAGTTTGATTCTACCAGCATTGCACCGTGTCTTGGCTGATCAAGGTCAGGTCGTGGCTCTGGTTAAGCCCCAATTTGAAGCAGGTCGTGAGCAGATTGGGAAAAATGGGATTATTCGTGATGCCAAGGTTCATCAAACTGTCCTTGAATATGTCACTGCTATGGCAGTTAAGCAAGGTTTTTCAGTGCTTGGTTTGGACTTTTCTCCCATCCAAGGTGGACATGGAAACATCGAATTTCTGGCATATTTGAAAAAGGAAGAGGGAGCAAGTAATCAAGTTGCCCCTGAAATAGAAAAAGTTGTAGAGAGAGCACATAGAGAATTTAAAGATGAATAAAAAAGAGAGACTTGAAAAAATTAGAAGATTTGTTACGGATTACCAAATCGGGACTCAGGAAGAAATCGTTGAGCATTTGAAGGAAGCAGGTATTTCTGCTACGCAGGCCACTGTCTCAAGGGACATCAAGGAGCTTGGTATTGTTAAAATTCCTTTGAAGAACAACACATATATCTATGAGTTGCCAAAATCAATCGTCAAAAGTTTGCAGTTGGCTGAGGACAATATTGTGAGTTCCGAGCTAATGGGAAATATGATCAACCTTGCTGTCATTCCTGGAAATACTATTTTTGTGAAGAGTCAGTTGGTTGAAGCATTTTCTGAACAGATTTTTAGCTGTCTAGCTGATGATGATTCTATCTTAATTGTAGCTAGAACAGCAGAGGCAGCTGAAGAAATTGTTGAACAAGTCAAAAAATGGTAGGTCAGTATGTTACTTGAAATTTCGATAAAAAACTTTGCCATTATTGAGGCGATTTCCCTCAATTTTGAAAAGGGTATGACTGTTTTGACCGGGGAAACGGGTGCTGGAAAGTCTATCATTATCGACGCTATGAATCTCATGTTGGGGGCTCGTGCAACGACAGACGTTATTCGTCACGGTGCTCCTAAGGCAGAGATAGAGGGACTTTTCTCAGTTGAAAATAGTCGCCTTTTACAGGAACTTTTTGAAGAGCAAGGTTTGGAAATGGGTGATGAAATTATCATCCGCCGGGAAATTTTGCAAAATGGTCGTAGTGTTAGTCGTGTGAATGGTCAGATGGTCAATCTTTCTGTCTTGCGTGCCATTGGGCAACACCTTGTGGATATCCATGGTCAGCATGACCAAGAGGAGTTAATGCGTCCTCAACTGCACATCCAGATGTTGGATGAGTTTGGTGATGCAGCTTTCTTGGACTTGAAGGAGACCTATCAGACGAGCTTTGATGCCTATCGTAAAATGCGCAAGCAGGTTTTGGAAGTTAAGAAAAACCAGCAAGAACACAAGGCTCGTATTGAGATGTTGGAATTTCAAATGGCAGAGATTGAGGCTGCAAACTTGCAGGCTGGTGAAGACTTGGCTCTCAACCAAGAACGAGATAAGCTTCTCAATCATAAGAACATTGCGGATACGCTAACCAATGCCTATAGTATGTTGGACAATGAGGAATTCTCCAGTCTTGCTAATGTCCGTTCAGCCATGAATGACATGGAAAGTGTCGAAGAATTTGACCCTAAATACCGTGAAATTTCAAGTTCTCTATCAGAGACCTACTATGTTTTAGAAGATATTACAAAGCGTTTGGAAGATATTATTGAAGATCTAGATTTTGATGGCAATCGCCTCATGCAGGTTGAGAATCGCCTAGATCTTCTGAATACTATTTCCCGTAAGTACGGTGGAACTGTGGATGATGTCCTGCTTTATTTTGCTAAGATTACGGATGAGTACAATCTCTTGACGGGTAATAACCTTTCTTCCGAAGACATGGAAACAGAGCTCAAGAAATTGGAAGTTAATCTTGTTGATTTGGCAGGGCAGCTTGCAACAGCTCGTCATGATTTGGCCCAGCAGCTTGAAGCAGAAATTAAACAAGAACTGCAAGACCTCTATATGGAGAAGGCTCAATTTCAAGTTCGCTTTAGTAAGAGCAAGTTCAGCCGTGAGGGGAATGAAACAGTTGAGTTTTACATTTCCACCAACCCTGGTGAAGACTTTAAACCCTTGGTTAAAGTTGCGTCCGGTGGGGAATTATCCCGCCTCATGCTAGCTATTAAATCCGCCTTTTCTCGTAAGGAAGGTAAGACTAGTATTGTCTTTGATGAGGTGGATACAGGTGTTTCAGGTCGTGTGGCCCAAGCCATCGCTCAAAAGATTCATAAGATTGGTCAGCATGGTCAGGTTCTTGCTATTTCTCATCTACCACAAGTAATTGCCATCGCGAATTATCAATTCTTTATTGAGAAGATTAGCGATGAGCACTCAACAGTTTCGACTGTTCGTCTCTTAACTTTAGAAGAGCGAGTAGAGGAAGTCGCTAAAATGTTGGCTGGGGAAAATGTAACCGAAGCTGCCCTTACTCAAGCTAGAGAATTATTGCAAACGAGGATGAAATAAATGACAGACTATTATGTAATTGGAGATGTCCATGGAAAAGCAGGTATGCTGGAAGACCTTCTCAAAACATGGGATGGTCACACCCAGTTGCTTTTTCTAGGGGATTTGATTGATCGAGGTGAAGATAGTCGCCGTGTTCTAGAAATGGTTAAGGACTTGGTGGATAATCAAGGGGCTATCTGTCTATCAGGAAACCACGAGTATATGTTTTTGACTTGGTTGGACCACCCTGAAGAAAGCTATGACCACTATCGTCGAAATGGTGGTGATACAACCATTAACTCAATCCTAGGGCGTCCTTTGGATGCACCAGTTGATGGCGTAGAAGATGCCAAACGGGTTGCGACTGAAGCAGCAGACTTGGTCGAATTTATTCGTCAAATGCCATTTGTAGTAGAGACAGACAAATATATCTTTGTTCACGCAGGTATTGATTTAACTTTGGATGATTGGCATGAAACAACAGATTATAAGAAAGTCTGGCTCAGAAAACCATTCCACGAAGCCGAAAATCATACTGGAAAAACCATTGTCTTTGGGCATACACCGGTTTATGGTTTGCTCAAGCAAGACCGAGGTACTGCTGAGCTTTGGATAAAAGAGGATGACAAGATTGGCATGGATGGAGGAGCTGTTTATGGTGGTGTCCTTCATGGGATCGTCTTTACTGACCAAGGTATGACCGAACACCACTTTATCGAAAATGATGGTTTTATTGCCGAAGATTAGTACTCCTAGCAGGGTATGGTCTTGTCAAAATGTTAAAAACAATTTATAATTAATAGATACCCTGAAAGGAAGAGCAGCATGAACTTAGAAGAATTAAAAAAACGACAGGAGAAGATTCGAAACTTCTCTATTATCGCCCATATTGACCATGGGAAATCAACCCTAGCAGACCGCATTTTAGAAAAGACGGAGACCGTTTCTAGTCGTGAAATGCAAGCCCAGCTTCTGGATAGTATGGATCTTGAGCGTGAACGTGGGATTACCATTAAACTTAATGCTATCGAGCTCAATTACACTGCAAAAGATGGCGAAACCTATATTTTCCACTTGATTGACACACCTGGGCACGTGGACTTTACCTATGAAGTTTCGCGTTCACTAGCAGCCTGTGAAGGGGCGATTTTAGTGGTTGATGCGGCCCAAGGGATTGAGGCGCAAACTCTTGCTAACGTTTATCTAGCCTTGGATAATGATTTGGAAATTCTGCCAGTCATTAACAAGATTGACCTACCAGCAGCTGATCCAGAGCGTGTGCGTACAGAGATTGAGGATGTCATCGGACTGGATGCTAGCGAAGCGGTCTTAGCTTCAGCCAAAGCTGGTATTGGTATTGAAGAAATTCTTGAGCAGATCGTAGAGAAAGTTCCCGCACCAACTGGTGATGTTTCAGCTCCATTAAAAGCCTTGATTTTCGACTCAGTTTATGATGCCTATCGTGGGGTTATCCTCCAAGTGCGTGTCATGGATGGAGTGGTTAAACCTGGTGATAAGATTCAGCTCATGAGCAATGGCAAGACCTTTGATGTGACGGAAGTTGGTATTTTCACGCCGAAAGCAGTAGGACGCGATTTCCTCGCGACTGGTGACGTTGGTTATATTGCGGCTTCCATCAAGACGGTTCAAGACACTCGCGTCGGCGATACAGTTACCTTGGCAACCAATCCAGCAGCAGAACCACTACATGGCTACAAGCAAATGAATCCTATGGTCTTTGCAGGTCTTTACCCAATCGAGTCAAATAAGTACAATGACCTACGTGAAGCCCTTGAAAAATTGCAGCTCAACGATGCCAGCCTTCAGTTTGAACCAGAAACATCGCAGGCGCTTGGATTCGGTTTCCGTTGTGGATTCCTTGGGCTTCTCCATATGGATGTTATCCAAGAGCGTTTAGAGCGTGAGTTCAATATTGACCTCATCATGACAGCTCCGTCTGTTATTTACAAGGTTAATCAAACTGACGGTGAGTCTATGGATGTGTCAAACCCCTCTGAGTTTCCAGATCCAACCAAGATTGCGACCATTGAAGAACCGTATGTTAAGGCGCAAATCATGGTACCGCAGGAGTTTGTCGGAGCAGTTATGGAACTAGCTCAGCGCAAGCGTGGGGACTTTGTAACCATGGACTATATTGATGATAATCGTGTGAATGTTATCTATCAAATTCCACTTGCTGAAATCGTCTTTGACTTCTTTGATAAGCTCAAGTCTTCGACACGTGGTTATGCAAGCTTTGACTACGAATTGTCAGAGTACCGCCCATCTAAGCTGGTCAAAATGGATATCCTTCTCAATGGAGACAAGGTGGACGCCCTCAGCTTTATCGTTCACAAGGATTTTGCCTACGAACGTGGGAAACTCATCGTGGACAAGCTCAAGAAAATCATTCCTCGTCAACAATTTGAAGTGCCGATTCAAGCAGCTATTGGACACAAGATCGTGGCTCGTACTGATATCAAGGCCCTTCGTAAGAACGTACTTGCTAAGTGTTATGGAGGTGACGTTTCTCGTAAACGCAAACTCCTTGAAAAACAAAAAGCTGGTAAGAAACGCATGAAAGCTATCGGATCAGTAGAAGTCCCACAAGAAGCCTTCCTTAGCGTCTTGAGCATGGATGAAGAATAGAAATAAAAAAAACAAAACTCTTGAAGATTTTTCAAGAGTTTTTGCTTTAAATGTGAGCAATAAAATCGGAAACTAACAGAATAGATTAGGTAAGAATTTGACAGAAGTTCTTATTTTTCTTATAATGCAGATGGAGAGGTGGTAGGATGAAAAAATTATTGATTTTAGGTACTGTAGTTACTGTTAGTGCTTTTTTAGCTTCATGCTCCAATAAGTCGCAAACAGCAACCGAAGAAAGTTCGACTGCGGTTGTTAGTTCTTCTAGCAGTCAGGAAACAAGTAGCTCTAGTTCTGCTGTTTCTGAAGCGAAAAAGGAAGAGACGCAAATCATCGGCTCGAATGAGTATGGCTTTGTCAAGGTACCAAAATTATGGGTTCGATTCCATGAAGTAGAAGGTGGAAATGATATACAGTATTGCGATGGAACAGATATCAACATTGTTACGCTGAATACCTTCAAGGCTGAGCAGTTTAATATCAGCGAAGAAGAATATGCTAAACTGGATGTTGTGACTGTCTCATCTAGTATTTTAACTTCTAAAGAACAAAGCTCTGATTTCAGTAAGGTTTGGGGCTCCAAATCGACCATTGGAGGTTATGAAGCCTATGTTGTCAATGCAATTGCTAAATCAGGGAAATACCTCGTTACCTGGGTTTTCCGATCAAATGATGGTAAAATCCGCTATGTTTCACTTGAAGGGGATGGGGAAACTTTAAAAACAATCTTACCGATGATTGAAAGTAGCTGGTCAACTACTAAAGCTGAATAAATGAAAAAAAGAAGATCCTTGGTCTTCTTTTTATTTTTTTTACGAATAGATAGATGAGTAGAAAAAGAAATGGAGTTGTATATGAAGATCACAAACTATGAGATTTACAAATTGAGAAAAGCAGGGCTGACCAATCAACAAATTTTAACTGTTCTTGAATACGACGAGACTGTAGATCAGGAGCTCTTGCTGGGTGATATTGCAGAAATATCGGGATGCCGTAATCCTGCAGTCTTTATGGAACGCTATTTCCAGATAGATGATGCACAGTTGGAGAAGGAGTTCCAAAAATTTCCCTCCTTTTCTATTCTTGATGACTGTTATCCTCGGGATCTGAGTGAGATTTATGATGCTCCAGTGCTCTTGTTTTATAAAGGAAATCTGGACTTGTTAAAGTTTCCGAAAGTTGCTGTTGTAGGGAGCCGTTCATGTTCTAGTCAGGGAGCAAAGTCGGTTCAGAAAGTCATTCAAGGTTTGGAAAACGAGTTAATTGTTGTCAGTGGTTTAGCCAAAGGGATTGATACCGCTGCCCATATGGCTGCACTCCAGAATGGAGGAAGAACGATTGCAGTGATTGGAACAGGATTGGATGTATTTTATCCCCGAGCCAATAAACGTTTGCAGGAACACATTGGCAATCACCATTTGGTACTTAGCGAGTACGGACCTGGTGAGGAACCCTTGAAATTTCACTTTCCAGCTCGTAATCGAATCATAGCAGGACTGTGCCGTGGCGTTATTGTAGCAGAGGCAAGAATGCGTTCAGGGAGTCTCATCACCTGTGAGCGTGCTATGGAGGAAGGGCGTGATGTCTTTGCCATTCCAGGAAACATTTTAGATGGCCATTCAGATGGCTGTCACCACCTGATCCAAGAGGGAGCAAAACTGATTTCCAGTGGTCAAGATGTGCTGGCTGAGTTTGAATTTTAAGGAGAAATTTGTTCACTAAGATAAACTTTTCTTCTATATAGGAGCTAAGTCTTGACAGTTATGGCAAAATGGTTTACACTTTATAAAGTTTATTACTTTGAAAAGGTGTGATAGTGTGGCTACGGCAACAAAGAAGAAAAAATCAACAGTTAAAAAAAATCTAGTCATCGTGGAGTCGCCTGCTAAGGCGAAAACGATTGAGAAATATCTAGGCAGAAACTACAAGGTTCTAGCCAGTGTCGGGCATATCCGTGATTTGAAAAAATCCAGTATGTCGGTCGACATTGAAAATAACTATGAACCGCAGTATATCAATATCCGAGGAAAAGGTCCTCTCATCAATGACTTGAAAAAAGAAGCCAAAAAGGCCAATAAAGTCTTTCTGGCGAGTGACCCGGACCGTGAAGGAGAAGCAATTTCCTGGCACTTGGCTCACATTCTCAACTTGGACGAGAATGATGCCAACCGTGTAGTCTTTAATGAAATTACTAAGGACGCTGTAAAAAATGCCTTTAAAGAACCTCGCAAGATTGATATGGACTTGGTCGACGCCCAACAAGCTCGTCGTGTCTTGGACCGCTTGGTCGGGTATTCGATTTCGCCAATTTTGTGGAAAAAGGTCAAGAAGGGCTTATCAGCAGGGCGGGTGCAGTCGGTTGCCCTTAAGCTCATCATTGACCGTGAAAATGAAATCAATGCCTTCCAACCGGAAGAATACTGGACAATTGATGGTGTCTTTAAGAAGGGTACCAAGCAATTTCAGGCTTCTTTCTATGGTATGAATGGCAAAAAGATGAAATTGACCACCAATGAAGAAGTCAAAGAAGTCTTGTCCCATTTGACTAGTAAAGATTTCACAGTAGACCAGGTAGATAAGAAAGAACGCAAACGCAATGCGCCCCTACCTTATACAACTTCAACCATGCAGATGGATGCTGCTAACAAAATCAATTTCCGTACTCGAAAGACTATGATGGTGGCCCAACAGCTCTATGAAGGGATCAATATCGGATCAGGCGTGCAAGGTTTGATTACCTATATGCGTACAGACTCGACTCGTATCAGTCCTGTGGCTCAGAACGAAGCGGCAAGCTACATTAACGACCGTTTTGGTAGCAAGTATTCCAAGCATGGTAGCAGGGTCAAGAATGCATCAGGTGCTCAAGATGCTCACGAAGCCATTCGTCCATCTAGTGTCTTCAACACACCTGAAAGCATCGCTAAGTACTTGGACAAAGATCAACTCAAGCTTTATACCCTGATCTGGAACCGTTTTGTGGCCAGCCAGATGACAGGCGCTATCTTTGATACCATGGCTGTTAAGCTCTCTCAAAATGGGGTTCAGTTTGCGGCAAATGGAAGCCAAGTTAAGTTTGATGGTTATCTTGCTATTTACAATGACTCTGACAAGAACAAAATGTTACCAGATATGGCTGTTGGAGATGTGGTCAAGCAGGTCAATAGCAAGCCAGAGCAACATTTCACCCAACCACCTGCTCGCTATTCTGAAGCGACCCTTATCAAGACCTTGGAGGAAAATGGAGTTGGACGTCCGTCAACCTACGCTCCGACAATTGAAACCATCCAAAAACGCTACTATGTTCGTCTGGCAGCTAAACGCTTTGAACCAACAGAGTTGGGTGAAATTGTTAATAAACTCATTGTTGAATATTTCCCAGATATCGTAAATGTGACCTTCACAGCTGAGATGGAAGGAAAACTGGATGATGTTGAAGTTGGAAAAGAGCAGTGGCAACGTGTCATTGATGAATTTTATAAACCATTCTCTAAAGAAGTGGCCAAGGCTGAATCCGAAATGGAAAAAATCCAGATCAAGGATGAGCCAGCTGGATTTGACTGTGAAGTTTGTGGTAGCCCGATGGTGATTAAGCTAGGACGTTTTGGTAAATTCTATGCTTGTAGTAATTTCCCAGACTGCCGTCACACACAAGCGATTGTCAAAGAGATTGGAGTCGAGTGTCCGAGCTGTCATCAAGGACAAATCATCGAACGCAAAACCAAGCGCAATCGTGTCTTCTATGGTTGCAATCGCTATCCAGAATGTGAGTTTACTTCCTGGGACAAACCAATTGGCCGTGACTGTCCAAAATGCGGACACTTCCTTGTGGAGAAAAAAGTCCGTGGTGGTGGCAAGCAGGTTGTATGTAGTAATGGCGACTACGAAGAAGAGAAAATTAAATAAAATGCAGAGCCCTGAAAATGAATTTCAGGCTCTTTTTTGTTGATGCTTGACAAATTTCCCCCTTGTATGCGAAACTAGAGGAAGAGTAATTTATCTAGGAGAAATCATGCGTATCATTTATCTCAGTATTGGCTTTATTTCACTGGCTTTAGCTGTTATTGGAGTTGTCTTACCACTTTTACCAACAACCCCCTTTCTTTTGTTAGCTGTCGCTTGTTTTTCTAAATCTTCTAAGCGTTTTGAAGACTGGCTTTATCATACAAAGCTTTATCAGACTTATGTAGCTGACTTTCGGGAAACCAAGTCAATCGCGCGAGAACGAAAGAAAAAAATCATCGTATCTATCTATATCTTGATGGGGATTTCTATTTATTTTGCCCCTCTTTTAGCAGTCAAAATTGGTCTGGGAGCCTTGACTGTCTTTATCACCTACTATCTTTTTAAAGTCATTCCTGACAAAGAATAGTTAAAATAGTAGTAATTTGCCTTGATAAAAATGAAAGCATATTTAAAATAATATGATATAATAAATTTAAAGAAAACATCAAGGAGAATCAAATGATTTACGAATTTTGTGCTGAAAATGTGACCTTGCTTGAAAAAGCGATACAGGCTGGAGCTCGTCGAATCGAACTTTGTGATAATCTAGCGGTTGGTGGAACAACACCTAGTTATGGAGTGACCAAGGCAGCGGTTGAACTGGCAGCTAACTACGACACCACCATCATGACCATGATTCGTCCCCGTGGTGGCGACTTTGTCTATACTGATCTTGAAATAGCGATCATGCTAGAAGACATTCGTTTGACTGCTCAGGCTGGAAGTCAAGGTGTTGTATTTGGAGCATTAACTGCTGATAAGAAGTTGGATAAGGCTAATCTTGAGAAGCTGATTGCCGCATCTAAAGGAATGGAAATTGTCTTCCACATGGCCTTTGATGAATTAAGTGATGAAGACCAGTTGGATGCCATTGACTGGCTCAGCCAAGCTGGTGTCACTCGTATCTTAACTCGTGCTGGTGTGTCTGGAGACTCGCTAGAAGAACGTTTTGCTCACTATCACAGAATTTTGGAACATGCAGCTGGTAAAATTGAAATCTTACCAGGTGGAGGGATTGACCTTGACAACCGTCAAGCCTTTATCGACCAGCTGGATGTGACACAATTGCATGGAACCAAGGTTGTCTTTTAAAAAATAGAAAGGAACTGCTAGCTTTTGGTAGCAGTTTTCACTTATGTTTGAAATTTTTAAATCCTATCAGTTTAATAAAGAAAAAGCCCATGCCTATGGTTTTGTAGAAAGTGGGGAAGTCTGGACCTATAGTTGCCAGATTTTGCAGGGTGACTTTTTCATGACAGTTTCTATCACTCCGGATAATGTGAGCTTTCAGGTCTTTGACCAGGAAACGGGTGACCTCTATCCTCAAGTACATATGGAAAGTATGCGGGGAAGTTTTGTCGGAAGTGTCCGTGAGGCTTGTTTGGAGATTCTTTACCAGATTCGGAAGGCTTGTTTTGATGTGCAGGATTTTATCTGTCCTCAGACTAAGCGTATCATGGCTCAGGTTCAGGAAGATTATGGGAATCAGCTGGAGTATCTGTGGGAAAAATCACCTGATACTGCTGTATTGCGTCATGAAGGCAATCAAAAGTGGTATGCTGTTTTGATGAGAATTCCATGGGATAAGTTAGATAAGGGGAGAGAAGGGCTAGTGGAAGCAGTCAACCTCAAACACGACCAAGTGGCTGACTTGCTTTCGCAAAAGGGAATTTACCCAGCCTTTCATATGAACAAACGTTACTGGATTAGTATGGCACTTGATGATACTTTGTCAGATGAAATGGTACTGAAATTGATAGAAAGAAGTTGGAACCTAACCGTGAAAAAATAGGGAAATTTACTTGAGATTTTAAATACTTTCAATTAGCAAAATATTCTTTACTGAAGAAATTTTCAGAAAATAATGGATTTTTTCTTGACAAGAGATTTTTCCTATGCTAGAATACTAAACAAGATATCAAACGAAGGAGAAAGTCAAACATGAAAACAGCTAAGTTTAATCAATTTGCTTTGTTGTTGAGGTACTCGGGCTAGTGCAAAAGCATTAGTCCTGTTTGGCTTACCAAGCGGGAGTAAATCAACATCTCGCTTGGGTTTCTGAGCGAGATGTTTTTTTAAACCATATTTGGAAAAGGGGAAATCTTATGCGAACAGTTGAATTTCTAGATACCAGCCTTCGAGATGGAGAGCAGACACCTGGCGTTAACTTTTCAATCAAGGAAAAAATTGCCATTGCAAGGCAGCTGGAGAAGTGGGGCATTTCAGCCATCGAAGCTGGTTTTCCAGCTGCTAGTCCAGACTCATTTAAGGCAGTTCAGGAGATTGCTAAAGTCTTGAAAAAAACAGCGGTGACTGGTCTAGCACGTTCGGTCAAGTCTGATATTGATGCTTGTTACGAGGCGCTAAAGGATGCCAAGTATCCACAGGTCCATGTCTTTATCGCTACCAGTCCGATTCACCGCAAGTATAAGCTAAATAAGAGCAAGGAAGAGATTTTAGAAGCTATTAAGGAGCATGTTTCTTATGCGCGTTCTAAGTTTGAAATCGTTGAATTCTCTCCTGAAGATGCGACTAGAACAGAGTTGGATTTCCTCTTGCAAGTCGTTCAAACAGCAGTCGATGCAGGGGCGTCTTATATCAATATCCCAGACACAGTAGGATTTACCACGCCAGAAGAATACGGTGCTATCTTCAAATATTTGATTGAGAATGTCAAGACCGATCGTCAGATTATCTATTCACCTCACTGTCATGATGACCTCGGAATGGCAGTGGCTAACAGCCTTTCTGCTGTCAAGAACGGTGCAGGACGTGTCGAAGGAACCATCAACGGTATTGGGGAGCGAGCTGGGAATGCTGCGCTTGAAGAAATTGCAGTGGCGCTCAATATTCGCCAAGATTACTATCAGGCAGAAACCAGTATTGTCCTAAATGAAACCATTAATACGTCAGAAATGGTTTCTCGCTTCTCTGGTATTCCAGTTCCTAAAAATAAGGCTGTTGTTGGTGGCAATGCCTTCTCTCATGAATCTGGCATTCACCAAGATGGAGTCCTTAAAAATCCTCTCACTTATGAGATTATCACACCTGAATTGGTTGGTGTTAAGAGTAATAGCCTTCCACTTGGTAAATTGTCTGGTCGCCATGCTTTTGTTGAGAAACTAAGAGAATTGGCTCTAGACTTTACAGAAGAGGATATCAAACCACTCTTCGCTAAGTTCAAGGCACTGGCGGACAAGAAACAAGAAATCACAGATGCAGATATTCGAGCTCTGGTAGCTGGAACCATGGTTGAAAATCCAGAAGGCTTCCACTTTGATGATTTGCAACTTCAAACCCATGCAGACAATGAAATTGAAGCGCTCGTTAGCCTAGCCAATATGGATGGTGAGAAAGTCGAATTCAATGCGACAGGACAAGGTTCCGTTGAAGCAATCTTTAACGCTATCGATAAGTTCTTTAACCAATCTGTCCGCTTGGTGTCCTATACCATTAATGCTGTGACAGATGGAATTGATGCTCAAGCTCGTGTCTTGGTTACTGTTGAAAACAGAGATACAGAAACCATCTTTAACGCAGCAGGTCTTGATTTCGATGTATTGAAGGCTTCGGCTATTGCTTATATCAATGCCAATACTTTTGTTCAAAAAGAGAATGCAGGTGAGATGGGGCATAGCGTTTCCTACCGAGACATGCCTAGTGTGTAAAGGAGAAGGCTATGACAAAGAAAATAGTAGCTCTAGCAGGGGATGGAATCGGTCCAGAAATCATGGAAGCTGGTTTAGCGGTTCTGGAAGCTCTAGCTTCAAAAACAGGATTTGACTATGAGATAGATAGACGACCTTTTGGAGGTGCAGGTATTGATGCTGCGGGGCATCCCTTACCTGATGAAACCCTCAAGGCATGTAGAGAAGCAGATGCTATTCTCCTTGCGGCTATCGGTAGTCCCCAGTATGATGGGGCGGCAATTCGGCCTGAACAAGGCTTGCTGGCTCTCCGTAAGGAACTCAATCTCTATGCCAATATTCGGCCTGTAAAAATCTTTGATAGTCTCAAGCATTTATCACCACTTAAACTAGAACGAATTGCTGGTGTAGACTTTGTCGTGGTACGTGAGTTGACAGGTGGTATCTACTTTGGGGATCATATCCTTGAAGAGCGAAAAGCGCGTGATATCAACGACTACAGCTACGAAGAAGTAGAGCGGATTATTCGCAAGGCATTTGAAATTGCAAGAAATCGGAGAAAAATCGTTACTAGTATCGATAAGCAAAATGTTCTAGCAACATCAAAACTTTGGCGGAGAGTAGCTGAGGAAGTTGCGCAAGATTTTCCAGATGTAACCTTGGAACACCAGTTGGTGGACTCAGCTGCTATGCTTATGATTACCAATCCTGCTAAGTTTGATGTCATCGTAACGGAGAATCTTTTCGGAGATATCTTATCTGATGAATCAAGCGTTCTATCAGGCACTCTTGGTGTTATGCCATCAGCCAGTCATTCTGAAAAGGGGTCAAGTCTTTATGAGCCTATTCACGGTTCGGCACCTGATATTGCAGGTCAAGGAATTGCTAATCCTATCTCTATGATTTTGTCAGTTGCCATGATGCTGAGAGACAGCTTTGGACGTTATGAGGATGCGGAGCGTATCGAGCGTGCTGTTGAAGCTAGTTTAGCGGCTGGCATTTTAACAAGAGATATTGGAGGACAGGCTTCTACTAAGGAGATGACAGAAGCCATCATTGAAAGATTATGAAGATGAATGAAGGAATCACGCTTGCCCTCTTGATTTGGAATTTGCTGATTTTATTGATTTATGGCATTGACAAATCCAAGGCAAGAAGAGGTGCTTGGCGCGTCCAAGAGAAAATCTTACTCATTTTAGCCTTTACTTGTGGTGGTTTTGGTGCCTGGTTGGCAGGAATCATCTTTCACCACAAGACTAGAAAATGGTATTTCAAAACAGTTTGGTTTCTCGGGATGGTGACCACACTAGTAGCCTTATATTTTATTTGGAGGTAATGGATGGCAGGAAAATCGATTTTTGATAAATTATGGGACCGTCATGTCATCACAGGAGAAGAAGGGCAGCCCCAACTCATGTATGTGGACCAGCACTATATTCATGAAGTGACTAGTCCCCAAGCTTTTCAAGGATTACGAGATGCAGGCCGCAGATTGAGACGACCAGACTTGACATTTGGGACCTTTGACCATAATGTCCCAACGGTCAATATCTACGATATTCGAGATGTCATTTCCAAGGCTCAAATTGATAAGCTAGCAGAAAATGTTGAGGAGTTTGGGATTGAACATGCTGCCCATGGTTCTGAAAAGCAGGGAATCGTTCACATGGTAGGTCCAGAAACAGGACGGACGCAACCAGGAAAATTCATCGTCTGTGGAGATAGCCACACAGCTACTCACGGAGCTTTCGGAGCTATCGCTTTTGGGATTGGGACCAGTGAGGTCGAGCATGTCTTTGCTACCCAGACACTCTGGCAAGTTAAACCCAAGAAAATGCTGGTAGAATTCACTGGTGTTCCTCAAAAAGGAGTTTATTCTAAGGATTACATTCTCGCCTTGATTGCCAAGTACGGCGTTGCTTGTGGTGTTGGCTATGTAGTTGAATATCGTGGGCAAGCGATTGATGCACTGACCATGGAAGAGAGGATGACCATCTGCAATATGTCCATCGAGTTTGGCTCCAAGATGGGAATTATGAATCCAGACCAGACTACCTATGACTATCTCAAGGGACGGGAATGCGTTCCCGAAGCTTTCGAGGAGGCGGTTGCTGACTGGAAGACGCTTGTCAGCGATGATGATGCTGTCTATGATAAGGTTATCCGGATGGATGTCTCAGACTTGGCTCCTATGGTGACCTGGGGAACCAATCCTGCTATGGGCGTCGACTTTGACAGTAGTTTTCCAGAAATTAAGGATATGAATGATGAACGAGCTTATCATTACATGAACTTGGAGCCTGGTCAAAAGCCAGCGGATATTGAACTAGGCTATATCTTTATCGGGTCTTGTACCAATGCTCGGCTCAGTGACTTGCAACTGGCTGCTCGATTTGTCAAAGGGAAGAAAATAGCTCCCAACTTAACGGCTATCGTAGTCCCAGGCTCTCGTCCTGTCAAACGAGCTGCTGAGAAGTTGGGCTTGGATAAAGTATTCTTAGACGCTGGCTTTGAGTGGCGAGACCCTGGTTGCTCAATGTGCCTAGGGATGAATCCTGACAAGGTCCCTGATGGGGTCCACTGTGCCTCAACCAGTAACCGCAACTTTGAAGACAGACAAGGATTTGGTGCTAAAACCCATCTCTGCAGTCCAGCTATGGCAGCGGCGGCAGCTATTGCAGGGCGCTTCGTAGATGTTCGGCAAATGCCAGAGGCCCAGTAAGGAGAGGATATGGAGAAATTTACAGTTTATACGGGAACGACCGTTCCTCTTATGAATGATAACATTGATACTGACCAAATCCTTCCCAAGCAGTTTCTCAAGTTGATTGATAAAAAAGGCTTTGGTAAGTACCTTATGTATGCTTGGCGTTATCTGGACGATAACTACACTGAGGATCCAGATTTTGTTTTTAACCGACCTGAATATCGTAAAGCTAGTATTCTCATCTCGGGGGATAACTTTGGTGCGGGGTCTTCGAGGGAACACGCAGCTTGGGCTCTAGCTGACTATGGTTTTAAGGTCGTGATTGCAGGATCTTTCGGGGACATTCATTACAATAATGAACTCAATAATGGCATGTTACCTATTGTTCAGCCTAGGGAGGTTAGAGAGAAACTAGCTCAGCTCAAACCAACTGACCAGGTAACTGTGGACTTGGAACAACAAAAAATCATCTCACCAGTTGGAGAATTCACTTTTGAAATTGATAGCGAATGGAAACACAAGCTCTTAAATGGTTTGGATGATATCGGAATTACTTTGCAGTATGAAGACTTGATTGCTGCCTATGAAAAACAACGTCCAGCCTACTGGCAGGATTAGAAAAATAGAAAAGGAAATAGAACTATGACAAAACACATTCAATGGAACGGAACACTTTCTCAAGAAGGCTATGACATTTTAAAAGGTGAGGGCGGATGTATCGTTTGCCCTACAAAAGTTGGTTACATTATCATGACTAGCGATAAAGCAGGACTTGAGCGTAAGTTCGCAGCCAAAGAGCGTAACCGTAACAAACCAGGTGTTGTCCTCTGCGGTAGCATGGATGAGCTTCGCGCTTTAGCACAACTCAACCCAGAAATTGAAGCCTTCTACCAAAAACATTGGGACGAAGACATTCTCCTCGGTTGTATCCTTCCATGGAAACTAGAAGCTTTTGAAAAACTTAAAGGATACGGTGATGGCCGTGAAGAGCTCATGACAGACGTTCGTGGTACTAGCTGTTTTGTCATCAAGTTTGGTAAAGCTGGTGAACAATTGGCTGCTAAACTGTGGGAAGAAGGTAAAATGGTCTACGCCTCATCAGCTAACCCATCTGGAAAAGGAAACCGCGGTAAGGTGGAAGGTATCGGAGAACGTATAGAAGGAGCAGTGGACCTTGTCATCGAAGCAGACGACTACGTGGCTTCCATCCAACCTGACAAAACGATTGAAACGCGCTACGAGCAAGGTGTTATGGTGTCCATGGTTGATAAAGACGGCAAACTCATCCCAGAACAAGGAGGAGCTCGTTCAATCTCACCAGCTCCAGTTGTGATCCGTAAAGGGCTTGACATTGATAAAATCATGATGCACCTGTCAGATACCTTTAACTCATGGGACTACCGTCAGGGTGAGTATTACTAAGATAAATAAAGAAGTCTAGTGTTGAAAGGGAAGAAAACCTCTACACTAGGCTTTTTCTTTAGAAATTCTTTTCTTTTTATATAGGATATGATATTCTATATATGAAATATATAGTTTTTTATTCGAACATTATTATAAAAGGAGTAAGATTGATGGATAAAAGAAAGCTTGGCTTGGAAGATTTTTATGCTTGGTACCAAGAAAATAAAATAAGATTAAGAGAAGATGCATTTAAATATAGTATTCACAATGAACAATTACGTGAAGAATTTCTTAAAGAATGGCCACTTGATAGAATTTTAACCATGTCTATTGATGATTATGTCATTGGTAAAGGTGCTAAAAGTAATTCTTTTTGCTATGCTCTTGAGACAGGAAAGTACCAATCATTATTTATGGGGATTGGTGGAGGAGGTTCTTCAAAATTTGGTATTTATTGGAATGAGGATACCAAAAGCTATAAGAATCAAGCTAATAAAATCATTCCAGAATCAGAACTAGAAGACCGATTTAACAAATTAAAATCGGATTTGTATGAAATCATCCAAGCTGGTAGAATGTTGGATTTCAATAATCCTATCTTTGACATGAAAAAGCCAAAGAATGAATTTATTAGGCGTTCTGCAGTGGTAACAAAACTACTTTGTATTTATTCTGAGAATCCTTCTTTTTTAGGAGTAAATATGAATAGTCAAAATGAATTTTGGAATAGGTTGATTCCCCAAAGCAATCAAGGAGGGCCCTATCGTCAGAATCATGAGATTTGTAAACTATTTTCTAAAACATATCCTGAACTAGAATCTTCAATGTTGGGTAGTATTTTATTTGAGTATTCAAAAGATTTTATAGACAGTGATAATAATCAAGGAGAGAAAGAAATGTCTGAACAAAATAATATTCATCATCCCTTGAGTAATATCTTGTTACAATCCAAAAACCTCATCCTCCGTGGTGCTCCTGGTACAGGAAAAACTTATCTTGCTAAAG
The DNA here is from genome assembly GCF_027691175.1 of Streptococcus halitosis. Classification (GTDB taxonomy): domain Bacteria; phylum Bacillota; class Bacilli; order Lactobacillales; family Streptococcaceae; genus Streptococcus; species Streptococcus halitosis_A. The sequence goes on along the minus strand of NZ_JAQFBD010000001.1, from coordinate 1,140,924 downwards.
AAATAGCGACAGAGCTAACGGGTGGTAATGAAGATCAAATCGGCTTTGTACAATTTCACCCTTCCTATGATTATACGGATTTTGTAGAGGGGTTGAGACCGGTATCAAATGGGGATGGAGCTATTGAGTTTAAGCTACAGGATGGTATTTTTAAAGATTTTTGTCAGAAAGCAAAGAAAAATTGGCTTTATTCACATAAAAACAAGGATGATTTAGAAAAGGAAAAAAAATCAATAGCAAAGATTTCCAAATATTTTGCTAATATGGAGTTTCCGTCTGACAAGTTATATACAAAACGTCAATCGTCCTTTATCATTACAGAAATTGATGAAAATTACATTTATATATCTATTCCTGAAAATGAGGTATCAAAAAATGCAAAATTGAAAATTAAAGATATCGAAACAATGCTAACTTCAGAATCTCAATTTGAACAAGTTAAAGACATAACTCAGTTTTTTAATAAAAATAATGCAACCCAAGAATTTTCATACTATTTGACACTTTACAAAATGATAAAAAATGAAAGTATTCAGGATGAAATAATAGAAATAGATAATGAATTGAAAAACTTCGTTTTCATCATCGATGAAATCAACCGTGGTGAGATTTCTAAGATTTTTGGTGAACTCTTTTTCTCTATTGACCCTGGTTATCGTGGTGAAAAGGGAAGTGTTTCTACCCAATATGCTAATTTACATGAGACTGATGAGAAATTTTATATCCCTGAAAATGTCTATATCATCGGAACTATGAATGATATTGACCGTTCAGTAGATACCTTTGATTTTGCTATGCGTCGTCGTTTCCGTTTTGTTGAAGTTACTGCTGAAAGCCAAGTTGCTATGTTGGATAAAGAACTAGATATCCATGCAGAAGAAGCAAAACTTCGTCTAAGAAATTTGAATGCTGCTATCGAAAACGTTCAGGAGCTAAACAGTCATTATCATATTGGACCAAGTTATTTCCTTAAGTTGAAGGATGTAGATTTTGACTATGAATTACTCTGGTCTGATTACCTCAAACCGCTTTTGGAAGATTACTTACGAGGTTCTTATGAAGAGGGTGAAACTCTGGATACATTGAAAAAAGCATTTGATCTGACAAGTATAAGGGAAGCAAGTGAGTCTATAATTGATAATAATGAAGGCGTTTAGAATGATGATGCGTATAACCGATAATCAGTATAGAATTGCTAAAGAAGACTTTGTCGCAGGATATCCCAACCTAAGTCAAGCACTTCTTGATAGAACACTAGATAGCCTTTCTCGAGAGGACCGTATCTTTATTTTCCCGAATGATTTGATAAATTCTCCTGATTTAGACAAGGACCAAAAGATTTTTGAAACTGTCAATCAGGAAATTAAGACAGGAAATGTAATTGGTTTTCTTGGATATGGTCAGGAAAGATTAACGATTTCCTCTCGTTTTTCTGATGAAAGTAACGACCATTTTTTGCATTATCTTTTACAAAAGGTTCTCAATATCAATCTGACTAGTTTAGATGTCGGTCTATCTCCTGAAGATAAGCTCTACCAACTCTTGGTTTACCTCTTTCCAAAGTATCTGCAAGCTGCTCTCCAAAAAGGTCTTTATAAGGAATACCAGCGATTTTTCCATAACGATAGTCATGTGAAGGGTGTGCTAGATGTTGGAAATCATCTGAAAAATAATCTCCCTTTTATGGGAAATATTGCCTATACAACCAGAGAGTTCACCTATGATAATCCACTCATGCAGTTGATTCGGCATACGATTGAGTACATAAAGAATCAGAAAGGTTTCGGAGTTCTGCTCGATAGCAATCGTGAAAATATGACAGAAATTACTCGTGTAACCTCATCTTATAAACTAGCTGATCGTGCTAAGATTATCAGAATGAATAAAATCAAACCCATCCGACACGCCTATTTCAGAGAGTATAGAAAATTACAGGGACTCTGCTTGATGATTCTGAGTAGAGAAAAGCATGGTCTTGGACCTCAAGCCCAAAGGGTACATGGCATTCTCTTTGATGTTGCCTGGCTTTGGGAAGAGTATGTTCATACCTTGTTGCCAAAAGGTTTTATCCATCCACGAAATAAAGATAAAACGGACGGAATTTCAGTATTTTCTGTTGGGAAACGAAAAGTATATCCAGATTTTTATGACAGAGAACGAAAGATTGTTCTAGATGCAAAATATAAGAAACTGGAGTTCACTGAAAAAGGGATTAACCATGAGGACTTGTTCCAATTGATTTCCTATTCTTATATCTTAAAATCTGAGAAAGCTGGACTGATTTTTCCTAGTATGGAGCAGTCAGTAAATAGTGAAATAGGAAAACTAGCTGGCTATGGAGCTCAATTGAAGAAGTGGTCTATCCAAATCCCTCAGAATGCCTCATCCTATAGTGCATTTTGTAAAATGATGGAAAATTCAGAAGAAAATTTTAAAGCGATTATTGATGAAGAAGTGGGGAGAAAATAATCTCTTCACTTTTTTGCTATTTATACAAGTAATTTCCGAACAATATAATTTGATTATTGAAAATATTTGACAAAAACTGTACTTTTGTTTATAATTAATCAAGGAAACGTCGGAAAAAGGCGTAGAGATGCGCAAGCATAGGTAGGTCATTACAAAAGAAACGAGACATCGATATGTTAAATGAATTTCCAATTTTTGATTACGAAGATATTCAGTTGATCCCAAATAAATGTGTCATTAAAAGTCGCGCAGAAGCAGATACAAGTGTCACGCTTGGAAATCACTCTTTTAAACTACCTGTTGTACCTGCAAATATGCAGACGATTTTGGATGAGAACGTAGCAGAGCAACTTGCTAAAGGCGGTTACTTTTACATTATGCATCGTTTTGATGAGGCTGGGCGCATTCCTTTTATCAAACGCATGCACGATCAAGGGCTCATTGCTTCCATTTCTGTCGGTGTCAAGGATTACGAGTATGACTTTGTTAGTCGACTCAAGGCTGATGCTCCTGAGTATATCACGATTGACATTGCCCATGGTCATGCGGATAGCGTGATTTCTATGATTCAACATATCAAGAAAGAATTGCCAGATACTTTTGTCATTGCTGGTAACGTAGGAACACCAGAAGCTGTTCGTGAATTGGAAAATGCCGGTGCGGATGCTACTAAGGTTGGAATAGGTCCTGGTAAGGTTTGTATCACAAAGGTAAAGACAGGTTTTGGTACAGGTGGTTGGCAGTTGGCTGCCCTACTCTGGTGTGCAAAGGCTGCGCGTAAACCGATCATCGCTGATGGTGGGATTCGTACTCATGGCGATATTGCTAAGTCTATCCGTTTCGGTGCCAGCATGGTCATGATTGGTTCCCTATTTGCAGGACATATCGAAAGCCCAGGAAAGACGATTGAAGTCGATGGCGAACAGTTCAAAGAATACTATGGTTCAGCTTCTCAATACCAAAAAGGAGCATATAAAAATGTGGAAGGTAAGCGCATCTTACTGCCTGCTAAAGGGCACTTGCAAGACACCCTTACTGAGATGGAGCAGGACTTGCAAAGTGCTATTTCCTACGCAGGTGGACGCAGGCTTGCTGACCTTAAACACGTTGATTATGTTATCGTGAAAAACTCTATCTGGAACGGGGATGCTTCCCACTAATGGATGGTTAGTCTACCCATAAAAAACTTGTTATTAGAGCAAATTTCTGTTATAATAAAGCAAGTTTCCACCCTTAGTGTAATGGATATCACGTAAGATTCCGGTTCTTGAGATGGGGGTTCGATTCCCTCAGGGTGGATGTAAATAGCCCAAGAAAGCCTTAAATAAGGCTTTTTCTTTATCTCGCCCCAAATTTGCCCCTAAAATTGAAAATTTTATTCTAAAAAATGCTCAAATCCCCTCTAGTCCCGTTTTAAAGTGACTCGGAGGGCTTTTTTTGATATAATAAAAGAGACTGTTATCAGTTAGAAAGAGGTTGGTATGAAAGAATTACAAACTGTACTAAAGAAGCGTTTTGCAATCGAATTTGCAGACAAAAACTTACTGGAAACGGCCTTTACTCATACGAGTTATGCCAATGAGCACCGCCTCTTAAAAATTTCACACAATGAGCGCTTGGAATTTTTAGGAGACGCTGTTCTGCAATTATTGATTTCAGAATATCTGTATAAAAAATATCCTAAGAAACCGGAGGGAGATTTGTCCAAACTTCGTGCTATGATTGTCCGTGAGGAGAGTTTGGCTGGTTTTGCGCGTGATTGCCAGTTTGATCAGTTTATCAAGCTAGGAAAAGGAGAAGAAAAGTCTGGTGGGCGCAATCGTGACACCATTCTTGGAGATGCCTTTGAAGCCTTTTTGGGTTCTTTGCTTTTGGACAAGGATGTTGCTAGGGTAAAAGAGTTCATCTATCAAGTCATGATTCCCAAGGTTGAAGCAGGTGACTTTGAAATGATTAAGGATTACAAGACACACCTTCAAGAGTTGCTCCAGGTTAATGGCGATGTGGATATTCGCTACCAGGTGACCTCTGAGACGGGCCCTGCCCATGACAAGGTTTTTGATGTAGAAGTTCTGGTTGAGGGCAAGAGTATCGGAAAAGGCCAAGGCCGTTCTAAAAAATTGGCAGAGCAAGAGGCCGCAAAAAATGCAGTTGAGAAAGGGCTGGATTCATGTATTTAAAGGAAATTGAGATCCAGGGATTCAAGTCCTTTGCTGACAAGACTAAGGTCGTATTTGACCAAGGCGTGACAGCTGTCGTTGGGCCCAATGGTTCTGGAAAGTCAAATATCACAGAAAGTTTGCGATGGGCCTTGGGAGAGTCCAGTATCAAGAGCCTTCGTGGTGGTAAGATGCCCGACGTTATCTTTGCTGGAACAGAAAGTCGCAAACCACTCAATTATGCCTCTGTTATCGTGACCTTGGACAATGAAGATGGCTTTATCAAGGATGCAGGGCAAGTCATTAAGGTAGAACGCCATATCTATCGTAGTGGAGATAGCGAGTATCGAATTGATGGCAAGAAGGTTCGCTTGCGTGATATTCATGACCTCTTCTTGGATACCGGTTTGGGTCGTGATTCCTTCTCCATCATCTCTCAAGGGAAGGTTGAGGAGATTTTTAATTCCAAGCCCGAAGAACGCCGTGCTATTTTTGAAGAAGCTGCGGGTGTTCTGAAATACAAGACTCGTCGAAAAGAAACAGAAAGCAAACTGCAACAAACTCAAGACAATCTCGACCGCTTAGAGGACATTATCTATGAGTTGGACAATCAAATCAAGCCCCTTGCAAAACAAGCCGAGAATGCGCGCAAGTTTCTCGACTTGGATGGTCAACGCAAGGCGATTTACTTGGATGTACTGGTTGCTCAAATCAAGGAAAACAAGGCTGAACTAGAGCTGACAGAAGAAGAGCTAACGCAGGTTCAGGAACTCTTGACCAGTTATTACCAAAAGCGTGAAGAATTAGAAGAGGAAAATCAAAGCCTTAAAAAGAAACGTCAGGATCTCCAAGCTGAAATGGCCAAGGATCAAGGAAGTTTGATGGATTTGACTAGTTTGATCAGTGACTTAGAGCGAAAACTAGCCCTATCAAAACTGGAATCCGAGCAAGTAGCCCTCAATCAACAAGAGGCTCAAGCCCGTTTGGCGACTTTGGAAGATAAGAGAAAGGCTCTAAGTAAGGAAAAGGCTGAAAAAGAAGCGAACTTGGAACAGTTAGAGGAAAGTCTAGCTGAAAACAATAAGGAACTAAATCGTTTAGAAGCGGAGTTGTTGGCATTTTCAGATGATCCTGACCAAATGATCGAGCTCCTGCGTGAACGTTTTGTTGCGCTTTTACAAGAAGAAGCGGATGTCTCAAACCAACTGACCCGCATCGAGAATGAGTTGGAAAACAGCCGTCAGCTGTCTCAAAAACAAGCAGACCAACTTGAGAAACTGAAAGAACAACTGGCTACAGCTAAAGAAAAGGCCAGTCAACAGCAGGCTGAGCTTGAAACTGCCAAGGAGCAGGTTCAGAAATTATTGGCTGACTACCAAGCTAGTGTCAAGGAGCAAGAGGAGCAGAAAGTTTCTTTCCAAGCCCAGCAGAGCCAACTCTTTGACCGTCTAGACAGTCTCAAAAACAAGCAGGCTCGAGCCCAAAGTTTAGAGAATATCCTTAGAAATCATAGTAATTTTTATGCGGGCGTTAAGAGTGTTCTCCAAGAAAAAGACCGCCTTGGTGGGATCGTTGGTGCAGTCAGTGAACATTTGACTTTTGATGTGCATTATCAAACTGCCCTAGAAATTGCGCTTGGAGCTAGCAGTCAACATATCATCGTAGAAGATGAAAACGCGGCAACCAAGGCGATTGATTTCCTCAAACGCAACAGAGCTGGTCGTGCAACCTTTCTTCCATTGACGACTATCAAGGCTCGTACCATTTCTAGTCAGAATCAAGATGCTATCGCAGCAAGTCCAGGATTTCTGGGCATGGCAGATGAGTTGGTGTCGTTTGATAAGAGACTAGAAGCCATTTTCAAAAACTTGCTTGCTACGACAGCAATTTTTGATACTGTAGAACATGCGCGTGCCGCAGCTCGTCAAGTTCGCTATCAGGTTCGTATGGTGACACTGGATGGGACAGAGTTGCGTACAGGTGGTTCCTACGCGGGTGGTGCCAATCGTCAAAACAACAGTATCTTCATCAAGCCAGAGCTGGAGCAATTACAAAAAGAAATTGCTGAAGAAGAAGCTGACTTACGGTCAGAAGAAGCGACTTTGAAGACCTTGCAAGATGAGATGGTAGTATTAACAGAAAGATTAGAAGCTATCAAATCTCAGGGTGAGCAAGCTCGTATTCAGGAGCAAGGTTTGTATCTTGCTTATCAACAAACCAATCAGCAGGTCGAAGAACTGGAAACGCTTTGGAAACTTCAAGAAGAGGAATTAAATCGCCTTACTGAAGGAGATTGGCAAGCGGATAAGGAAAAATGCCAAGAGCGCCTTGCTACTATCGCCAGTGAAAAGCAAAATCTGGAAGCTGAGATTGAAGAGATTAAGTCTAACAAAAACGCTATTCAAGAACGCTATCAAAACTTGCAGGAACAAGTAGCGCAAGCACGCTTGCTTAAGTCCGAACTGCAAGGACAAAAGCGGTATGAAGTGACTGATATTGAACGCTTAGGTAAGGAATTAGATAACCTCAATCTTGAACAAGAAGAAATCCAGCGTCTCCTCCAAGAAAAGGTTGATAATCTTGAGAAGGTTGATACGGATTTGCTAAGTCAGCAGGTGGAAGAGGCCAAAACTCAGAAAACAAATCTCCAACAAGGTTTGATTCGCAAGCAGTTTGAGTTGGATGATATCGAGGGTCAGCTGGATGATATTGCCAGCCATTTGGATCAGGCTCGCCAGCAGAACGAAGAGTGGATTCGCAAGCAAACACATGCTGAAGCTAAGAAGGAAAAGGTCAGCGAACGCTTGCGCTATCTACAAGCTCAATTAACTGACCAGTACCAGATTAGCTACAATGAGGCTCTAGAAAAGGCTCATGAACTGGAAAATCTAACTCTGGCGGAGCAAGAGGTTAAGGATTTAGAGAAGGCTATTCGCTCGCTGGGTCCTGTCAACTTGGACGCTATTGACCAGTACGAAGAGGTTCACAACCGTCTGGATTTCCTCAATAGCCAACGAGATGATATTTTGTCTGCGAAAAACCTGCTCCTTGAGACCATCACAGAGATGAATGATGAGGTTAAGGAACGCTTTAAATCAACCTTTGAGGCGATTCGTGAGTCCTTTAAAGTGACCTTTAGACAGATGTTTGGTGGAGGTCAGGCAGACTTGATATTAACTGAGGGTGACCTTTTAACAGCTGGTGTGGAGATTTCTGTTCAACCACCAGGTAAGAAAATCCAGTCTCTTAACCTCATGAGTGGTGGTGAAAAAGCCCTATCAGCTCTGGCTCTGCTCTTCTCCATTATCCGTGTTAAGACCATTCCTTTTGTTATCTTGGACGAGGTAGAGGCGGCGCTGGACGAAGCCAATGTCAAACGCTTTGGGGACTATCTCAATCGCTTTGACAAGGATAGTCAGTTTATCGTCGTGACCCACCGTAAGGGGACGATGGCGGCAGCGGACTCTATCTATGGAGTTACCATGCAAGAATCAGGTGTTTCTAAGATTGTTTCGGTTAAGTTAAAAGATTTGGAAGAAACAATAGACTAGTTACTAAACGATAGCATCTCTTAGGAGGTGCTATTTTTTAAAACTAAAGCGCTAAATTTTCTCTTACGGTCGGTTCAGGCGCAAAAAACGACATTTGGGATTTCCTTTTAGCGAAAAGACTTTCTCTATGATATAATAGTTTCATGATTACAACAGTACCTATTAAGAACGAAAAAGACATTGCAGTACCGGGAAAAACAGTCCTTGTATTAGGTTATTTTGATGGCATCCACAAGGGGCACCAGAAACTTTTTGAAGTAGCCAGTAAGGCTTCAATGAAGGATTATCTGCCAGTTGTCGTGATGACCTTTACAGAGTCGCCAAAACTTGCCTTACAACCTTATCAACCTGAGCTCATGCTCCATATCGTCAATCACGAGGAACGGGAGCACAAGATGAAGTGGCATGGGGTAGAGGCTCTTTTCCTACTTGACTTTAGTAGCAAATTTGCTAGTTTAACGGGTCAAGAATTCTTTGATACCTATGTTCGAGCTTTAAAACCAGCGATTATTGTAGCAGGATTTGACTATACCTTTGGCTCAGATAAGAAAACTGCGGATGAACTGAAGGACTATTTTGATGGAGAGATCATCATTGTTCCTCCAGTTGAGGACGAAAAGGGCAAGATTAGTTCCACACGGATTCGTCAGGCTATTCTTGATGGAGATGTCAAGGAAGTCAAGCATCTGCTCGGCACTCCGCTCCCATCTCGTGGGATGGTCGTTCATGGAAATGCTCGTGGGCGCACTATTGGTTATCCAACAGCCAATCTGGTCCTAAGAGATCGAACCTATATGCCAGCAGACGGTGTTTACGTAGTCGATGTGGAAGTGCAGCGTCAAAGATATCGTGGTATGGCAAGTGTTGGAAAAAATGTTACCTTCGATGGAGAAGAGCCACGTTTTGAAGTTAATATTTTTGACTTTTCTGACGATATTTACGGTGAGACAGTCATGGTCTACTGGCTGGATCGTATCCGCGATATGGTCAAATTTGACTCCGTAGAGGAACTGGTAGACCAACTCCAGAAAGACGAAGAGACTGCTCGAAACTGGACGGATGGAGAGTGAGAGTTAAAAAAGTAAACCAATTTTGTGTTTGCTTTTTTATTTTTGAAAGAAATTTTAATAGAAAGAAACATAATTGAAGGTTGATTGAAAATCTGTTAAAATAGTGATATTCATAACTTTAAAACCAAAGAAAAGAGACTAGTATGATTACAGGCGAATTAAAAAATAAAATTGATCAGCTGTGGGAAATGCTGTGGACTGAAGGAAATGCAAATCCTCTAACAAATATTGAACAATTGACTTATCTTCTGTTTATGAAGGATTTGGATAGTGTCGAGCTTGGACGCGAAAGCGATGCTGAGTTTCTAGGAATTTCTTATGAGGGAATTTTTCCAAAAGACAAACCTGAATACCGTTGGTCGACTTTTAAAAATATGGGAGATGCTCAGGAAGTCTATCGTTTAATGACACAGGAGATTTTTCCATTTATGAAGAATCTCAAGGGTGATACTGATGATACAGCTTTTTCACGTTATATGCGTGAAGCTATCTTTCAAATAAATAAACCTGCTACTCTCCAAAAGGTGATTTCTATATTAGATGAATTTCCAACCAGAGACTCAGGTATAGACTTTGATAGTGACACACAGGGGATTAATGATATTGGCGACATCTATGAATATCTGCTATCAAAATTGTCAACCGCAGGTAAAAATGGACAATTTCGTACACCTCGTCACATCATCGATATGATGGTTGAGTTGATGCAACCAACTATCAAGGATATTATCTCAGATCCTGCTATGGGGTTTCGTGTCATAATAATGACACAGGCAAATAGTCAAGTAAATACAAGGGTTTTAGAGCTTCTACCAAAGTTTAAAATCAAAAAAATGAATCGTTGGTGTGCTGTTTAGAGCAGTTATTATGAAAATAAATGTTGTAAACAGTACATCAGCATAAAGGAGGAACTCATATGTCTAAGGTGAAAAAAGAGACGATTGAAGCAAAAGGATTTGCTATTCAAATTTATACTGAAGACTTTCAAAACGACTATATAAGTCTAACGGATATTGCTAGATATAAAAGCGATGAACCAAGTGATGTAATTAAAAATTGGATGAGAAGAAAAGATACAATTGAATTTCTTGGTTTATGGGAAAGCTTAAACAACATGAATTTCAATTCGGTCGAATTCGACCGAATTAAATCGGAAGCTGGATATAATTCCTTTACACTGTCCCCTAAGAAATGGGTAGAAAAAACAGACGCAATCGGAATTATCTCAAAAGGAGGAAGATACGGTGGTGCATTTGCACATACAGATATTGCCTTTGAATTTGCTTCATGGATTTCTGCTGAATTTAAGATGTATGTAATTCAGGATTACAAAAGACTTAAGTCAGATGAAAACTCTAAGCTATCATTAGGTTGGAATTTGAATAGAGAAATTTCCAAGATTAACTACAAAATTCATACAGACGCAATCAAAGAATATCTCTTAAAAGATCTTACCAACGAACAGTTGTCTTACAAGTATGCAAGTGAAGCAGATATGCTCAATGTAGCCTTGTTTAACAAGAGAGCTAAACAGTGGCGTGAAGAAAATCCTGAGTTAAAGGGTAATATGAGAGACTATGCAAGTCTGAATGAATTACTTGTTCTTGCAAATATGGAAAGCTATAATGCAATTCTTATTGGTAAAGGTATGGATCAAAAAGAAAGAATGATAGAACTTAGAAAGCTTGCCAGAACTCAGCTGATGTCAATTGAAAAGTTGAACAATACAGGTATTAAGAGTTTAGAGGATAAATCAAAGAAATAGAGAGGTTGTTATGAGATGGGCATTGAAAATTATCTTATTTCCAATAATATTGATCTTGTTGATACTAATTGCTTTTCTAAAATTTATTATAAAAGTTAGTGGAATGATTTTAGGTATAATATCTTTCCTAGTATTTATTGGAGCAGTAGCTTGCTTTATACAAAAAGATATGGCAACAGGAATAGCAGCATTACTACTGGCATTCTTGATCAGTCCTTATGGGCTACCTAAAATTGCACTTTGGATCACAGCATATCTTGAAGTAGCGAAAGATACATTAAAGGAAATATAAGAGAGAGTTAAGACGATGGAATATAAATCTATCGTCTTTTTCTATGCCTAAATTTCAGAGAAAGGAGGCGATGATATGAGTATGTATTTATTTGATGAACAACCTATACTGGCTAATAAAGCATTAGCCAGAGAATTAGGCTTAAATGAAGCTCTTGTGCTTCAACAAATAAATTACTGGATTGAGATAAATAAGAAGTCTGGTAACAATTATCATGATGGCAAGTATTGGACATATAACTCCATACGAGCATGGCAAGAAAAAGATTTTGATTATTTAAGTGTTGATACAGTAAAGAGAACTTTTTCTAAGCTTGAAAAAGCGGGCTATCTTTTAGTTGGAAACTATAATAAAGATCCTAGAGATAAAACGAAGTGGTACACAATAAATGACAAGAAATTAGAAGAACTTTATCTTGAACTAAATCAAAGAAAACAAGAGAAAGAAAGAAAAATATTAGAACAAGTAAGTAAAAGTGCTATGCCTAATGCATTAGGGCAAAATGCACCAATGGAAGAGGGCAAAATCAACCAATGCAATGAGGCATTTAGCACCGATGCATTTGATGAAAATCTACCAGTGCATTATGGCAACTTGCATGAACCATTACCAGAGATTACTACAAATAATTCATCAAAGATTACTTCAGATATTTCTACAGAGAAGTCCTCCCACCTACCCATCTATGAAAGAGATCTGTTTTATTCAGGGGACGGAATGGAGGAAGGACGTAAACAAATAAAATCATATAAATCTTGTTTAGAAGAATTAAGAGAAAGCACAGGATACAACGAACATATGAAACTGGGCAATAAGATTATTGCTAAAACCTTTGATGAAATAATTAAAGTTTTAGCTGATGTTATGGTATTAAATGCGGAAGATACAGTCACAATAAATCAAACGAAATTACCAGCATATGTTGTTCAAGAGAGATTTAGAGAATTAGATTCTTCGCATATGGAGTATCTTGTAAATGCTTTATCAGAGAACGAATCAAAAATAAGAAATGTAAGAGCATTTATCTTAACGGCAGCATATAATGCACCAAGCAATATGGATGCCTATTATACAGCACTTGTTAGTTATGATATGAGGGAAGGAGGTTACTAATGATAAATGAAGAAATTTCTAATAGAGTAGTTAATATTGAAGTTAATGTCTTAAAGGCAACATATCAAGAAATCTTAAGCCAAGTAAAGAAGTTACAACAGAGATCAAAACAACATGGTGGCTTAGATAAACTTATCAAGGCTGAGGGAAATGAAGTCAAACTCAAAGATATGGTTAAGAAAGGTCAGCTTGAAGAAATCAATGTTAAAGATGGTGAATTAAAAGAACTAAAAAAAGAATTGAATAAACATGGTGTTAAATTCTCAGTGATGAAAGATAAGGAGACTGGGACACATTCAGTATTCTTCCAAGCAAAAGATACAAAAGTTATGAATAAAGCTTTTCAAAATGTGCTATCAAATATTGAGAAAAAAGAAAAAAATAAGGAGTCAATTCACAAGAACATAAAGAAATTTAAAGAACTAGCTAAAAATACTATTTCTAAGGATAAAGTCAAGAATAAACAAAAGGAGCAGAGCCTATGATAGATAAGATACTAAAAGACATCAAAGGCTTATTCAAAGTGCAAGATAAGGCAAAGTTTCTAAAACAGAACATTCCCTATCTTGCATTTTTCTATGTAGGCAATATCTTTTCTCATCATGTACGAGCCTATACTGGCGGCGATGTGATAGATAAAATCTTTCAAGGAATATTGGAACTTAACACCATGAGCTTACTGCCAAGTATTCATGTGGCTGATATTTTAATGGGCGTGGGAGTAGCAGCTTTAATTAAATTTATTGTCTATACCAAAGGTAAAAACGCAAAAAAGTTCAGACAGGGGAAAGAGTATGGCTCAGCAAGATGGGGAACGAGAAAAGATATAGAGCCGTATATGGATGAAAAGTTTCAAAATAATATCTTGCTTACTCAAACTGAGCGATTAACCATGAATGGCAGACCGGCAAATCCAAAGTATGCAAGAAATAAAAATGTTTTGGTTATAGGTGGTTCAGGCTCCGGAAAGACGAGATTTTATGTAAAACCGAACCTAATGCAAATGCACAGTAGCTATTGTGTTACAGATCCTAAGGGAACGATAGTCATTGAATGTGGTAAGATGCTTGAAGATAACGGTTATGAGATAAAAATCTTAAATACCATCAACTTCAAAAAGAGTATGAAGTATAATCCATTCGCCTACCTTAGAAGTGAAAAAGATATATTGAAACTGGTACAGACAATTATTGCAAATACCAAGGGAGAGGGTGAAAAAGCAGGCGAAGATTTTTGGGTGAAAGCCGAAAAACTCTACTATACTGCTCTTATTGGCTACATCTTCCATGAAGCTCCAAGAGAAGAAAAGAACTTTGCAACACTCCTTGATATGATAGATGCTTCAGAAGTCAGGGAAGATGATGAAACATATATGAATCCTATTGATAGGCTATTTGAAGCATTGGAAAAGAAAGAGCCTACGCACTTTGCAGTAAAGCAATATAAAAAGTACAAATTGGCTGCGGGAAAAACAGCAAAGTCTATTCTTATTTCATGTGGTGCAAGGCTTGCTCCATTTGATATTCAAGAACTACGGGACTTAATGAAAGAAGATGAACTTGAACTTGATACACTTGGAGATAGAAAGACAGCACTTTTTGTTATTATCTCTGATACAGATGATACCTTCAATTTTGTTGTATCTATTATGTACTCACAGCTATTTAACCTACTTTGTGATAAGGCAGATGACGAGTATGGAGGAAGATTACCCGTTCATGTAAGGTGCTTACTTGATGAGTTTGCAAACATCGGCTTAATTCCGAAGTTCGAGAAATTGATTGCAACAATCAGAAGTAGAGAGATTTCAGCAAGTATCATATTACAAGCACAATCTCAGCTAAAGGCAATTTACAAGGATAATGCAGATACGATTGTAGGCAACTGCGATAGCACTTTATTTCTTGGTGGAAAGGAAAAGACAACACTTAAAGAACTGTCTGAAACACTGGGTAAAGAAACCATAGATCTGTATAACACATCGGAAACAAGATCTAATGCTAATAGCTATGGACTGAATTACCAAAAGACAGGAAAAGAATTGATGAGCCAAGACGAGATAACAGTTATGGATGGTAGCAAGTGTATTTTTCAGCTTCGAGGTGTCAGACCATTTTTGTCAGATAAATTTGATATTACAAAGCACAAGAATTACAAGCTCCTTGAGGACTATGATAAAAAGAATGTGTTTGATATTGAAGACTATATCAAGAGAAAAGGAAAAGTTAAGTTTAATAGAAATACAGTAATTACAAGATTGTAATATTTTCTTTTATAGCTTTATGTGGCGTGGGTATATTTGGTATAATAAGATAAATTTGAATTTATGGGGGTGTGGCTATTTGAAGAACGGTAGACCTGATTTCAGAGATATAAAGTCATTTGAAGAATTTTCTAGATATTATTGGTACAGAGAGGAACTTTCAAAAATTTGCAAGTCACTTGGATTAGAATATAGAAGTACAAAGCAAGAACTGAATCATGTCATAGAACAATATTTTATGGGAAATAGAATAGAGAAATCTCAGAGAAATGGAAACAAAAATCAAACAGAAGTTGTAACATTATGTACACCATTACTTGAATGTGCTTTTTCCTTTAATCAAAAATTTAGGGACTATTTTTCTGCAGTAACGGGTGTTAGTCCATTTAAGTTCAATGCCGATATGGCAACGGCATGGAGAAAAGTGAAAACAGAAAATAACTTAAACTTTACAATTCAAGATATGCTCAAAGTATATTATGGCGAGTCAGACTACGCTAAGTATGATAATTCAGCTTGTCAATGGAATCAATTCCTAAAGGACTTTTGCTCAGATGAATTTAGCAACTATTATTCTAACAAGTTAAAAGTTGCTGCTATTATATGGAAAGAAGTTAGAGACTCAAAAAATGAAAAAATTTATTCGAGACAACTCCTAAACGAATATGGAGATAAAATAGAGGAGTATCATAAATAAATCCTAGTTTGTCGAACTGAATATAAAGTATTAAAGACGATAGAAATAAAAAATCTATCGTTTTTTTTCATGCCTATTTTCAATTTATATTGCGATCAATAAATAGGGAAAACTCGCAAGAGTTGCTAACTAGTATTTCAAATGCCTCTCACTAATATATACACGACAAAATGCTAGTTCCCTTAAATATGTTACAGAAAGTAAAGGAGAAAAGATGATAAGGATAAGAAGCCCTACCTAATAGATAACTAAATATACAAATACTTGGTGATTGAAATTAACTTTTCAGTCGCTTTTTTAATTGGAGGAAAAAATGGATAAAGAAATGATTAATATCAATGCCAATCTGTTAAAAAAACCTACTTTTGGAACTTTTACAAGAGGTGATGAAGAGGTTCAAGTTGTAAATTTTGCTCTTTCGAAAGGATATGGAAAAGGTAGAGAGTATATCAACTGTGCAGCCTATGGCAATAAATCTGACGTGGCTAAGGAATTTTCAGAAGGTGATTTCATTCATGTGTATGGTTACTTCAACAAACGAACTAAAAATGGAAAGACATATAAGAATTTTGTAGTTATGTCTATGAACAAAATTGAAAAGAAAGAAGAAAACGAGGAGGAATAAATAATGGATTTTTTCGTACAAGCAGTTAATGTATTAAAGATTTTGGTAATGGCAGTAGGTGCTGGTCTTGGAGCATGGGGTGTTATTAACCTTATGGAGGGATATGGTAATGATAACCCTGGAGCAAAATCTCAGGGCATTAAGCAGCTAATGGCTGGTGGAGGCATCGTTCTAATCGGCTTAAAACTAATCCCATTACTTTCAAATGTATTGAAGTAAGGAGAGTAGCTTATGTTTGGTATTTTCGATAAGATAGAGGAATTTTTTAAAGAGCTTCTTCTCGGAGGTATCCAAGCAAATCTTGAGTCAATGTTTATCGACATTAATGATAAAGTCGGAGCAGTAGCAACCGATATAGGCAAGACACCAATGGGATGGAACTCAGAGGTATTTAACTTTATTAAGAGTATCAATGATAGTGTCATTATTCCAATTGCAGGTTTAATCATTACAGCAGTTTTATGTATTGAACTGATAAATATGGTTATGCAAAAGAATAATATGCACGATACAGATACCTTTGAGTTTTTTAAATACATGATAAAGATGTGGATAGCGGTATGGCTAGTATCTCATGCCTTTACATTCTCAATGGCAGTATTTGATGTTGCACAACACCTTGTAAATCAGGCGGCAGGAGTAATCAATACTTCTGCTGCCGTTTCAGGTGATCAAATTGTTCAGATGGTTGAGGGATTAAAAGACAAAGGACTTGGAGAACTGGTGATGATACTCTTTGAAACCTCGCTTGTTAAAGTTGCAATACAGGTTATGTCGGTAGTCATAATGCTAGTTGTCTATGGCAGAATGTTTGAGATATATGTTTACTGTTCAGTTTCAGCAATTCCATTTGCCACTATGGGAAATAAGGAGTGGGGACAAATTGGAACAAACTATATCAAAGGTCTATTTGCTATTGGGCTTCAAGGCTTATTCTTGATTATATGCTTGGGTATTTATGCAGTTTTAGTAAAGACGATAAAGATAACGGACATTCATGCAAGTACCTTTATGATATTAGGCTATGCATTACTTCTTGGTCTAATGATGCTAAAGAGTGGAACGCTTGCAAAGAGTGTATTAAACGCACATTAAGGAGGATTTTTAATGATAGAAGTAAAGAAAAAGTTGTTTCCTGTTTCAATTATTGCAGTAGGAATTGGAGCATTTGCTATCTCGATTTTTAACAGGAACAAATTAAAGAATTTAGAAGATGAAGTAAAAAGTACAAGAGATGATGTGAAATCTATTCTTTGTTATCAAGAGCAGAAAAATGCATTCATTGAGTCAGAATTAGAAGAGATGAGAAATGAAGTTGCTTCATGCTATGAACATTTTGAAGCATTTTCAAAGGAAAAAGAAGATGGGAGGTAAGCTATGGGCTATGTACCAATTCCCAAAGATTTAAAAAAGGTAAAAACAAAGGTAGCCTTTAACCTTACAAGAAGACAATTAATTGGATTTACACTTGCTGGACTGGTTGGTATACCAGTCTATTTATTTATGAGAAAGTTTATGCCAAATGATATAGCGATACTGTTTTTAATTGTATCAACGCTTCCAATCTTCTTTGTAACACTATTTGAAAAAGATGGACTTACCTTTGAGAAATATTTTAAGCACATATATCTACACAAGTTTTATCAACCACAGAAGCGAGTGAGAAAGGAGGTTTACCTTGAACAAGAAAAGAAAATTACAGCAAATTCAATTAGAAAAAAATCAAAAGGTATTAAAGGAAAACAAAAGAAACCTGAAAAAAGAAAAGCTGACTAAGCAGAAGAAAAAAGCTTCTCTAATCGACTTAATATTTAAGAAAGAGCCTAAGAGATATACTGTTGAAGACACAATACCTTATCTGAGAATGCTAAAAAGTGGAATATGCCAGCTTGATGAAAAGCACTATAATAAGTGTATTGCATTTCAGGATATAAACTATCAGCTTGCCTTAGAAGAAGATAAGGATTTGATTTTCAATCAATTTGCGAATGTCTTAAACTCTTTTGATCCAAGTGTAGATATTGAGTTTTCATATATCAATCAGCTTGGAAGAAATAATGAATTAAAAGCAGCTATTCAGATACCGGATAAAAATGATGGTTATGATGATATTCGATTAGAGTTTCGTGAGATGTTAAAAAGTCAGCTTGCAAAGGGAAATAATGGTTTAAAGAAATCGAAGTATATCACCTTTGGAGTTGAAGCGGATAGTTTGGAGCAAGCGACTGCAAAACTTGAGCGACTTGAGATTGATATATTATCAAATCTAAAGAGTATGGGAGTTCGTGCTGAGGGCTTAACTGGAGAAGAAAGATTAAAGGTATTGCATGATATTTTAAATCCAGATAAGCTCTTTTCTTTTTCCTATAAAGACTTAAAACCAAGAGAAAGTACAAAGACTGTTATTGCACCAGATTCTTTTAATTTTGTACCAAGTAAGTATTTTAAGTTTGGAAAATATATTGGAGCTGTTAGTCATCTTCAAATACTTGCAAGCGAGCTGTCGGATAGAATGCTTGCAGAATTTTTAGATATAGATGATAACATCAATATTTCTTTTCATATCAAGGCAGTTGAACAGACAGAAGCGATTAAGATGGTGAAAAGAAAAAATACAGATATTGATAAGATGAAGATTGAGGAAAATAAAAAGGCAGTTAGAAGTGGCTATGACATGGACATATTGCCAAGTGATTTAATTACCTATGGTGATAATATCAAGATGCTTTTAAAAGACCTTCAGACAAGAGATGAGCGTATGTTTATCGTAACGATTGTCTTTATGAATTTTGCAAAGACAGTACAAAAGCTAGATACGACTATTTCTCAGATTTCATCTATTGCAAGTAAGCATAATTGTAAGATTAAACGCTTAGATCATAGTCAAGAACAAGGTTTTATCAGTGTATTACCTCTTGGCGTAAATAAGATTGAAATAGATAGAGGGTTAACCTCATCATCTACAGCAGTCTTTTTACCATTTACAACAGAGGAGCTTTTCATAAACTCATCAAATAGCTTGTACTATGGATTAAATGCCTTAAGCCATAATCTTATTATGGCTGATAGAAAAATGCTTAAAAATCCAAATGGCTTAATTTTAGGTACGCCTGGTTCTGGTAAGTCATTTTCTGCAAAGCGTGAAATGGCAAATGCTATTCTTACAACCGATGATGATGTCATTATCTGTGATCCAGAGGGTGAATATGGCAATCTTGTTAAACAGTTTAAGGGAGAAGTCATAAAGGTTAGTGCAAAGAGTAAAGACTATCTTAATCCCCTAGATATAAATATGAATTATGGAGATGGAGATGCACCACTTAAGGATAAGGCAAATTTTATTATGTCTATGCTTGAACTTGTGGTTGGTGGTAGTGGACTTACAGCAGAAGAAAAGTCTGTTATAGATAGGTGCTTACCTAAGATTTACGAGAAATATTTTGAAAATCCAGTTCCAGAGAATATGCCTATACTTCAAGACCTTTACAATATGTTAAGAGGGCAAGAAGAAAAGGTGGGAAAGAAACTTGCAACAGAAATGGAAATCTATGTTTCAGGAAGTCTTAATGTCTTTAATCACAGGTCAAATGTTGACTTAAACAAGCAGCTCATTTGCTTTGATATTAAAGAACTTGGAACACAGCTTAAAAAGATAGGAATGCTTGTTATTCAAGATCAGGTGTGGAATAAGGTGTCGCAAAATAGAAACA
Source organism: Streptococcus halitosis (assembly GCF_027691175.1). Taxonomy (GTDB): domain Bacteria; phylum Bacillota; class Bacilli; order Lactobacillales; family Streptococcaceae; genus Streptococcus; species Streptococcus halitosis_A. Next base: position 1,121,210 of record NZ_JAQFBD010000001.1, on the reverse strand, counting down.
CAGGAAAAAGCACAAGATACTACATTGACGAGTTTCACTTGCTTTTAAAAGACGAGCAAACTTCTCAGTATTCTGTTGAAATTTGGAAGAGATTTAGAAAATGGGGCGGCATTCCAACAGGAATTACACAAAATGTCAAAGATCTACTTGCAAGTAAAGAAATTGAAAATATTTTTGACAATACGGATTTTATTCTAATGCTTAATCAAGCAACAGGTGATAGAGATTGGCTTGTTGTAAAGCTTAAAATCTCAAAGGATCAGGAAAAATTCGTTACCAATTCAAGAGCAGGTGAAGGTTTGATTTTCTTTGGAAACACCATTGTTCCATTTGTAGATAACTTCCCTAAAGACACAATCCTATATCAAAAGATGACTACAAAACCTGAAGAAGTGAGGTAGCGTCTTATGAGTAAAAAAAGAAAGCGAGATTTGAATGAAAAGTTAAGGGCAAGAGAAGAGAAAATCATCACAAAATCTGAAACAGATGATGTCCTAGATTATAAAAGAAAAACTGGAGATGATTACAGGGATAAGGTAGTTAAAGAAGAAAACAGGTTTCAAGATAAAATTCATGAGAAGATAAGTAAAAGAACGGATATTACTAGTGAAATAGAAACAAGTAACAAGAGCAAAAATGCTATAAAAAGAAATATTCGAAGTAACAGTTTTCAAGCCGAAGTAGCCAAGTCAGATTATCAAACAGAGGTTAAAGAAAATCGTATCTATGATCCTTTAGCAAAAGACCAAGATGGTGATGGTGTTATTGATAGATATGATAATGATTTTAGAGATAGCGATGTATCATATGAGCCTTTAGGTAATAAAAAATCCAAACTTCATGAAAAGCAGAAAAGGTCACTTAAAAGAAAGAACTATTCTGATAAGCTCTTTACAAGAAAAGAGATGGATAAGAAAAAGGAAGATAACACTAAAGCTTCTAAAACTGGTAAAGAAGTCATCAGAGATAGGGAAAAGAAAAATCAGCTTTATAAAAGGTATAACAAAGAAACCTTAGTCGGTGGAAGTGTGATTGGAGCCGCAAAACTTGGTGAGGTTACAAGTGCTTATCTATCATCTGGTAGTGATGAAAATGCATCTGTTGAAGCTGCTGAAAAAGGCTTAGGAAGTTCCTCTAAACTTATTCATGGCGTAAAAAATTATTCGGATAAGAGAAAAAGTAAGAAGATATATGATTTAGAAAAGAGCAATAGGAAAATCAAAAGTAGAAAGTCCAAGCTTGAGTTTAGAAAGAGCATGGACGAGGTTGAGAAGACCGACCAATATAAAAAAGCAAATGCTTATAAGAAGTTTCAAAAGAAGAAACAGATGAAGTCAGCTATCTATAAACAAAAGAAGACAAGAATTAGAGATAGAGTTAAAAAGACACTGATGGATACATTCAAGGTATCTAAAGACTTCATCATAAGAAAAGCAAAAGTGGCAGCAATAGTAGTAGCTGCCATAATTATTTTTGGAACTTTTGTATTTAACTTTGCAAGCATGACAATGGGTGGATTTGCTAATTCTACGAGCAGTGTTTTAACAACATCATATTTATCAAGACCAAATGTTTTAACTGAGATTAACCAAAGTTTTTCAAACAAGGAGAATGACTTATATAGCGAGCTTGAAAATGTAGAAAAGAATAATCCCAGATACGATGAATATATCGTAAGAAAAAATGGAGATATTGGTCATAATGTTCATGAACTTTTATCCTATATCACTTCAAGATATGGTGAAGTAAAGAGTTTATCTGAAGTTAGTAATATTTTAGATGACTTATTTAAGACTATGTACCATGTCGATTATAAAGAGGAAATAGAGATAAGGTATAAGACTGTAACTGGAACTTACACTGATGAAGAGGGGAACGAATATACCGAGAGCCATGAAGAACCTTATGAGTATAGAAAGCTCATTGTTACTTTAAGTAAAAGAGAAATGGATAGCGTGGTTCGAGAAGTCTTCGTTAAGTATCCAGACAATTTAAAGCATTATGAAGCACTATTCCTTGCACAGGGGAATATGGGCGAAATGTTTGGCAACACGAATCTCATTACTGCAAATGGTGGCATAGGTGGAGGAAAAGAATACGAAGCATCGTCTGATGTTCAAAAGAAAATTGTAAATGCAGCATATATTACTCCATCACCTGGAGCAGGTTGGTGTGCAATGTGGGTTTCTCAGGTTTATCAAAATGCAGGTCTTGGATATATCGGAGGTAATGCTAATGATATGTACCGAAACCATACATTTACTTCTGATAGATCAAAGTTAAAAGTAGGAATGCTTGTAGCAGTTGAAAGTAGCAGTAGTGGTGGACAAGCCGGACTTACTTATGGTCATGTCGGAATTTATATTGGTGATGGTAAGGTAATGGATAATATCGGAGTAGTTAGGGTAACAACCTTAGATGATTGGATTGCAACATTCTGTAAACACCATCCAGTAGGATTTGGATTTCCACCAAACGTACAAAGATAGAAGGGAGTGGAAAATGTGAATAGGGAACTGAATACTGTTAATAAAAAAATTCAAAAGTTATTAGATAAGAAGGTTCAGATCGATAAAGATTTAGAGCCTTTATTTATTCGTAAAGATGAACTATTAGACCAGGAGTATGTAGTGATTTGTAGAGAGAACAATATCACTCTTGAAGAATTAGTGAAGATGTTCAAAGAGAAAAAAGAAAAGGAGAAATATAGTAATGAAAAGCAAATTGAAGAATAAGAAAGTATTGGCCGCACTTATTGGAGCAGCGTTACTTTTGGTTTCAATTATAGGTGTGATGACTGTAAATAAGCAGATTGTATTTGCAAAAGATGGAACTGTACTTTCAATGCTTAATCCGATTGAAGCTCTTGCAGAAACGGAAGAGAAATTTGAAGTAAAGATTAAGTATGTATTTTCAGACGAGAAAGTATTTAAGGAAGAAGTTGTAAAGGCAGATAAAGGACAAATCCTTGATAGTGGTGATTTGCCAATGTTACCTGACGATATGAAATTCATTGATGATTTTCTTTATTATGGAGTAAAAGGCGATGGGAAAGATGAGATTATCCGTAAGGTAGAAAAGATTGTAAAAGATGAAGCAACTCAGACTGAAAATGATAAAGATAAAGAAAAGAAGTCTGATGAAGCAAAACAGGATAAAGCCACTCAAACAGAAGAGCCTAAGAAAGATTCATCAACTCAAACTGATATTACTAAAAATGATTTAGATAAGATGGATAAGGAGTCTAAGGACTTAAAAGAAAAGGTAGATAATCTTAGCAAGGAACTTAAGGATAAAGATAAGTTAAGTGATAAGCAAAAAGATAAAATCAAAAATCTTGAAGATGAAATTGAAGCTTTGGAAAAGAAAATCAAAAAGGACAAGGACTCTGTTGATTCATCGAAAGAAAATATTGAGCTTAAAAAATCTATTGAAGAGTTAGAAAAGAAGACTAAGGAACTACAGGAAAAGCTCAATTCTATGAATAAGATAGGGACTAATTCTAATTCAACTATCTCAAATCCAGTACCGAAAAATAACGAATCTTTTAGCAAATTTATTCCAAGCACACCTATAAATACAGGAAAAGGTAGCGATGCTTCTGGTAATGCTTCAACGCCAACATCTAAAATAGAAAATAAGGTAGAAACTAAGTCGGATAAAAAAGAGGAGAGACAGGAAATACGTTATCCGAATAAGCTAACACCTAAACAAACTTCAAGTAATGGAGATACGTCTTCTATGGATGGAACAAGCAAGTCAGCAAATACCAATAAAGGAGTAGCGTCAGCACCGTCAAAAGCAAGAGGAACCGTTACAGAGAATAAGGATAATGCAAACAAAGATTATCCAATTCACCACAACGATGGTAAAGATAATAAGTCTACGGATATGTATTCAGCAGACGCAAGACAGTTTGTAACTTTTACAACTAAAAATGGAAAGACTTTTCATCTAATCATTAATCATGATGAAGATAGCGAGAATGTAATGCTTTTAACAGAAGTTTCAGAAGATGATTTGTTAAATATGGTTGAAAAGAAAGAAACACAAAAGGAGATTGTAAAGGAAGATCAAATAAAAGAAGAGCCTAAACCAGTGAAAAAAGATGAAAGTAGTAATATGGGAACATACTTAATTCTGATTCTTGTAGTAGCTGGAGCATTAGGTGCAGGTTATTACTTTAAGGTTGTTAAAAAGAAAGAGAATGAAGAACTTGAAGCATTAGAAGATGATGACGATGATTTTTTCTCAGAAGCTGATGAAAGTGAAGAAACATCAGAAATAGAGGTTGAAGAAATCGAAGAAGATGAAGAATAAAATGCATCATAAATTATATGATTTTGGGTGCAAGTTAAAGGCGAGGGAGTATTATCTTTCGCCTTATTTTATTTGAAAGATTGGAGATAATATGGATTTAGTTATTGCAGAAAAACCAAGTGTAGCTATATCAATTGCAAAGGTGATAGGAGCTACAAAAAAGAAAGATGGATACTATGAGGGAAGTGGATATAGGGTATCATGGTGCGTAGGTCATCTGATTCAGATGGCAAATCCCGATAGCTATGATGAAAAGTATGCTAAGTGGAATATGGAAGATTTACCGATTGTTCCAAGTGAGTATAAGTATGAGGTTTCAAAATCTACTAAGAAACAATTTAGTGTCTTGAAGAAACTATTGAATGATAAAGAAATAGAGAATGTAATAAATGCTTGTGATGCTGGTCGTGAAGGAGAAAGCATTTTTAGACTTGTCTATAATCAAGCAAATTGTAAAAAGAAGATGAAACGACTTTGGATTTCATCAATGGAAGATAGTGCAATTAAAGATGGTTTCAATAACTTAAAAGATGGAAGTTACTACGATGATTTATTTGAATCCGCCAAGGCAAGAGCGATTGCAGATTGGCTAGTCGGGATGAATATTAGTAGGCTTTATTCTTGCCTGTATAAGCAAAATTATAGTGTGGGAAGAGTACAAACACCTACACTTGCAATGATTGTAAATAGGGATGATGAAATCAGTAATTTCAAGAAAGAAAAATATTATACAGTTGAGCTTTCTTTAGATAAATTTTCACTTTCTACAGACAGAATTGATGACAAGACTACCACAGAGCAGCTTATCAATTTAGTAGGTAATTCCATAGAAATTACTGATGTCTTTCAAAAAGAAAAGATAACAAAACCTGAGTTACCTTTTGACCTTACAACACTTCAAAGAGAATGCAACAAGTATTTTGGATATAGTGCGAAACAGACACTTGATTATGCTCAAAGTCTTTATGAGAAGAAGTTTATAACATATCCAAGAACTGATAGTAGATGCCTGACTGAAGATATGATTACAAGCGTCATTAATAATATCTTAGGCAAGAATGACTTTGATACTGAAAGAATTAAGATAGTGTTTAATTCTAAAAAAGTTACGGATCACCATGCGATTATACCAACAATCAGCTCATTAAAAGAAGATATTTCAACTCTTCCAGAAAGTGAAGCAAAGGTATATAGACTTATAACAAATAAACTTCACGCAAGTGTTGGATACCCTTTAGTAGAAAATACTACAAAAATTGTTGCTGAGTTTGATGGTTTTGAATTTAGTAGTAGTGGCAAAGTGATTATTGATGAGGGATTCACTAAGTATTTAAAAGAATATAAAACTAAGAAAACTGAAGATACATTACTACCAGGTGTAAAGGTAGGCGAAGTATTTGAGATAAGAAATAAAGAAGTAAAAGAGAAATATACATCACCACCTAAGCATTTTACGGAAGATACACTTTTAAAGGCTATGGAAGTAGCGGGTAATGACGCCTTAGAAAAAGGCATTGAGGTAGAAAGAAAAGGACTTGGTACACCGGCAACTCGTGCAGGTATTATTGAAAACTTGATTTTCAAAGGTTTTATCGAAAGAGATAAAAAGAATCTAATTGCAACCAATAAAGGAATTAGTTTGGTGACTATTGTTTCAGATACTCTTAAATCGGCAGAAACTACTGCTGAATGGGAAATGAAACTATCTGATATTGCTAATGGAAAGGCGAATAAGGATGATTTCTTAAAATGTATTGAGAATGAAATAAGAGAAACAGTAGGGATATATCGTAAATAATTTTTGGGGGAATGAGAGCTAATCTTGTTCCCTTATTTTATTGGAGGTGATTAAAATAGATGAGCTAAATGTATTAGAACTGTTTGGTGGTATAGGTGCCATTAGAAAAGCTTTAATAAGGCAAAAAATATCTCATAAGACGGTGGATTATGTAGAGATAGATAAGAATTGTGTTAAAAGTTATAATGCACTTTATGGCGAAGAATTTGAGCCTAAGAGTATAGTAGATTATCATCCGCCAGATGAAAAAATAGATTTACTAATGCATGGTAGTCCATGTCAAGATTTTAGTCGAAGTGGCTTAAAGAAAGGTGGCACAAAAGGTAGCGGTACAAGAAGTAGTCTTCTTTTTGAAACAATACGAATAATAGAAGAAATGAATATAAAGCCCAAGGTTGTGCTTTGGGAAAATGTAAAGGGAGTTCTCGATAGAAATTTGAGAACTTCCTTTTTTCATTACTTAAAAGAAATGGAGAGACTAGGATATGAGAACAAATATGAAATTCTAAATGCTATGGAGTTTGGAATACCACAGAAAAGAGAGCGTATCTTTGTTGTAAGCATCTTGGGGAATAATTCTTTTGATTTTGCCAAGCTCGAAAAAACACAAGCAAGGGATATATCTGAATTTCTTGAGAAAGACGCTTCAAATCTTTATGAAGTAAGGCAAGAGTCAATGCTTCGATATATAAGAGGAAAACCTAAGAATAATAATTTTAGAGGAAGACTTAAAGTGATAGATAAGTTTGCCTACACCATTTCCACCAAGCAAGTGCGTATTCCTAACTCAGGAATTATTGATTTAAGTAATGGTAAATATAGATATTTAACTGAGCGAGAGTGTTTTAGACTTATGGGATTTGATGATGAAAACTTTAATAGGCTAAAAGCTATTTATCCAGGAAGAAAAGGGAAATTATCGTCAATACTATATAAACAAGCTGGAAATAGCATTGTCGTGAATGTGTTAGAAGCAATATTAAGAGAAATTTTGAAGAACTAGGAGGTAAAGATGAGGACGAATGATTTTTACAACATAATTGAGCTTGTAAAAAGAGATGTTTTAGATAGTGAAAGAGAATATCTAAAACTCTTAAAGGTCATTGGAAATAATCAAAGATATGACTTTTTAAGTCAACTTAGTATCTATGATAAAAATCCCAATGCAACTGCTTGTGCAAGCTTTGATATGTGGAGAGAAAGATTTAATCGAACTGTTATGAGAGGGCAAAAAGGGATACCTATTCTAAATGACAGTAATGCTTTCCAAAAGGTAGGATATATCTTCGATATTAGTCAGACGGTATCGATGGATAGAAATGTTAATGAAGTGGAACTATGGTCTTTTGATAGAGAAAAGCATGAAAATGCATTAAAAGATATGATTGAGCTGCAAGGGTATGATTCAAGTGAAAACCTATCAGAGAATCTATATTCTCTTAGCAGAATATACGCAGATGAAAGCATATATGAGCTTGCAAATAATCTGAGGATTGCTGATGAAGATAGAAACTCATTTATAAATTTTATGAGAAATTCTATTAGCTTTGCAATTTCAAATAGATTTAATCTGGATTATCATATTCCAATGGATAACTTACAAGAAAATTTTAAGTACCTAGATAGAATTTCTTTAATGAGTGTTGGTAACTGTATTTCCAATGCTTGTAGCAATATTATTGAAGCTACGATGGTTAGAACAAGAAATTTATCTGTGGGTAGAGACCTGACAAAGAGTATAGGTGCCGATTATAATAAGCTTAATGAAAATAATAAAGAATTAGGAGGTATGGCGAATGCTATTCGATCAAATGACGAAAGAGATGATAATGACGGAAACCGAATTTTCAGAGCTGGAGAATACAGACGAGATAATTTTGATAATCAAGGAGAAGACTTTGAACAAACTGGAGGAAGAGAAGAAATTCATGGAAGAATTTCCGAATCCAATTTACGCAGTGATGAGATTGGACTTTCTAACAGAGAGCAGCGAGGAGAAACACTATCAAATGCTAATAGACCTTTACAAAGAGAAGAGCCTAGTGAAACACTTGATGGAAGTTCAAAAGAGAGCCATAGACTTTATGAGGAAGGAAAAGCCGAATATGATGGAAGCTTGGAAAATAGAGAGCGAAACGAATCCAAAATACAAGGCAATGATTTCAGCCTTGAAAGAGATGACAATCAAGGAAATAGTGGAAGCTTAGAAAATAGCATTGAAAAAACAAACGAGGGAGCAGAAAATGCTTCCTTTTTCTATTCTAAAGAAGATCCATACAATTTAATGACTGATGAAATGCTTGAGCGTGTTCCAAAACTTTATGACCAAGAACACACTGATCTGGCAGATACTCAGGTTCATGCAGCATATATCATTCCATTTAGAAGCAATTGGACATGGTATATGACGGAATATGATAGGGAAACAGGAGATGCATTTGGTCTTGCTTTAGGAATTGAACCAGAGTGGGGATATTTTAACATCCGTGAGCTTGAAGAACTAAATGCTCAAAGACTTATTTTAGAAGATTTCCCAAAGACTTTTAGAGAGCTTAAAGACAGAGAATTAAAAAAGCAGATGGATGAACATGAACTTCAAATGGTATTTAATGGAGAACTTAGTTTTGAAAATGAGGTAATTCCTAAAGAAGCTACCAGTAAAATAACAGATGAATTTGAAGAAGAATTAAGTCCTAATTTTGCTGAAGAAGTTGGCTCTATTATGGAAGAATACGAAGTCCCAAGAGATGTTGCAATTAGCAGACTTGCCACTAGTAAATTAGAAGAAGCTCTTCAAGGAACAAACATTGGGATTGATGATTTTAATTTTGAACAATTAGAACAGATTATGAGTGCTATAAAAGAGTATGACTTTTATGGAAATGAAATTACTGAGATTGCAGATCCTAAACTTCCTGTATGGAAGATGGAACATTTAAAATGGCTTATTGATGATTGGAACAAAGGTCTGGATGGTGTTACATCAGAAAAGATAAAATATCTGAAAGAGTTAGACATTGAACTTGCTAAGTTTAATGTGCTTAAAGGTTATCTAATGAATGATGAAGTAAGCATAAGTCAAATTGAAGAATTTAAGGATAACATTGACTTTGTTACGATGAGTGAGTTTGTTGATAGTCTTAAAGATTACGCATATAACAATCAGAATGAGAAAGTAGCAGTTAAAGTCGGCAATGAATTTATACTTGCAAGTAAACAAGATAGCTTTGCCATCAGCCTTGAAGAGACTGGAAGAAAAGTGAAAGTTGAAAGAATAGAGTATCCACTTCATCGTGGCACTACTTTTAAGGAAAGTACGAAAGTCGATAAGCTCATTGATAGCGGAAAATATAAGGCTCTTGAAATTTCTGAATATGCTTTAGATGAAAAAGAAGCTGAAAATACGCAAATGAAAGAGCCACAAACAAGGCAGGAAACACTTTTTGATTATCTAAACCAAGCGGATAGTAATGTAGATAATATCAATGAAAAGCCCCTTGATTTATCCATCGGAAAAACTGTATATATGGATCACGAAGCATATAGGATTGATTCAGAGATTACTTTTAATAACATTTTACAAAAGAATGATTTAAGACTTGCACCACTTAGAAAAGGTAACTTTATGATGCCGATTGTGAGTTTTGCTGATGATAAGGAGCTTTTAGAAAAAATCTCTTTTGATAGACCAAAACTTATGGTTGGAGATGAAGTTCAATATAAGAATAAGGACTTTACCATTACAAGATTTGATGACACGGGAAAGGGTCTAAAGACAGTAACCATAAAGGATAATGTGGAATATCTTGGCGGAATGATTACAGGTTCAGAAGTTATTGCCTACAGACAAGATAGCGATTTAGATAGACTTTTCGGTTTAGAAGAAACAACAAGAATTAGTGAAAAGACAAAAGCTTCAAACTTTAAAATCACAAAAGAAACACTACCTGAAAAGTTGTCGCCAAGTGAGAGGTTAAACAATAATCTTGAAGCAATCTCTATGCTTAACAGAGTGGAGAGCGGAGAACTAGAGCTTGATATTACAGCTCAGGAAGTTTTAGCAAAATATGTAGGTTGGGGTGGACTATCTGATGTCTTTGATGAAAGTAAAGACGGTCAATGGAAAGAAGCAAGAGCTTTCTTAAAAGAAAACTTAACATTACCAGAATATGAGACTGCTAAGGAATCTACATTAACAGCTTTTTATACGCCTAAAATTATAATTGATGGAGTATATAAGACACTTTCAGAAATGGGATTTAAGAATGGAAATATTTTAGAACCATCGATGGGCGTAGGTAATTTTATCGGTAATCTTCCAGATGAAATGAGCAAGTCAAAGTTTTATGGCATTGAGCTTGATTCTGTTAGTGGTAGAATTGCAAAACTTCTTTATCCTGAAAGTGATGTGCAAGTTAAAGGCTTTGAAGAGACAAGTTTTTCAAATAACTTCTTTGATGTAGCAATTGGTAATGTTCCGTTTGGCGAATTTAAGGTTAATGATAGGGAATACAATCGTAATAACTTTCTAATTCATGACTATTTCTTTGCTAAATCTATTGATAAGGTGAGAAATGGTGGTGTTATAGCATTTGTCACATCATCTGGAACTATGGATAAGAAAGACGAAAGTATCCGTAAATATATAAATGCAAGAGCAGAATTTTTAGGTGCAATAAGACTTCCTAACGATACCTTTAAGGGTGTTGCCGGTACAGAAGTAACTTCAGATATTATATTCCTGAAGAAAAGAGATAGTGTACTTGAGCGTGATGATGACTGGGTTCATTTAGCGGAAGATGAAAATGGTCTTGTATATAATAAATATTTTGTAGACCATCCAGAACAAGTTCTTGGAAACATGAGAGAAGTAAGTGGAAGATTTGGAAAAACTCTTACTTGTGAGCCAATAGCATTTTTACCTCATGAAATAAATACGTCTTCTTTAAAAGATCGTATTGAAGCTGCAGGTGAAAGAATATCAAAAGATGCGAAGTATGAAGAGATAGAGTTATTAGATGATGAAGTAACAGCAATCCCAGCAACAGATGATGTAAAAAACTTTTCCTACGCAATCATAGATGAGGAGGTATATTACAGGGAAAATTCACTTTTTGTTAAGAAAGAAGTATCGGACAAAAACAAGGAAAAGATTAAGGATTATCTCGAATTAAATGACGCACTAAAGGATGTAATATACAAGCAAAAAGAAGATTTTAGTGAAGCTGAAATTAAAGAGTCTCAGGATAAATTAAACGCTGTTTATGATAACTTTTCTAAGAAACATGGTTTTGTTAATAATTTAAGTAACACCAGAGCTTTAAGAGAGGATAGTAACTTCCCACTGGTATCTTCTATCGAGATACTTGATGAAGAAGAAAACTTCAAGGCAAAAGGCGATATTTTTTCTAAACGAACTATCACAAAAGCGAAAGTTATTGACCATGTGGATTCTTCACTTGAAGCATTGGTACTATCTATTTCACAAAAAGGTTATGTAGATTTTGATTACATGACAAATCTAACGGATAAGGATAGAAACACTCTTATAGAAGAACTTAGAGGAGAAATCTTTTTAAACATTAGGGAAGAGAATGTTAGTTTTAATCAGAAGCTTTCTTTTGACTTGGGAGATGGGGATTTACCATTTGCTTGTAGCGATGAAACTAACTCCTTTAAGTATACCTATGTAACGAAAGATGAATACTTAAGTGGAAATATTAGAGAAAAAATAGGTGTTGTAGATAGCTATATCAATAGGTTGCGACAAGCAGAACGAATACTTTCAGAAGAAAGTGAAAACGAAAGGGAAACACTTGTAAACGAACTAAGCAGACTGGAATATCAAAAAGCAGAACTTCAAAGAGTAATGCCAAAAGAACTTGAAGCCAGTGAAATCAATGTAAGGCTTGGTGCAACATGGATTCCACCTAAAGATATTGAAAGATTCATATTTGAAACATTAAAAACTCCAGGATATGCAAGATGGGATATTAAAGTCAAATTTTCACATTTAACCAGTGAATGGAATGTTGAGGGTAAGAGCAAAGACAGGGGAAATGACCTAGCAGAAATGACTTATGGCACAAACAGAGTAAGTGCCTATAAGCTTATTGAAGATGCTTTAAACCTAAAAGAAACAAAGGTGTTTGACCAAATTATTAATCTAGATGGTTCAAAGACTTCGGTACTAAATAAAAAAGAAACTATGCTTGCAGGACAGAAACAAGAGCTTATAAAAGAAGAGTTTAAGAATTGGATATTTAACGATCAGGATAGAAGAAATAGACTTGTAAAAGCCTATAATGAAAAATTTAATTCTATTCGTAATCGAGAATATGACGGATCTAATTTAAGTTTTGATGGAATGAGTACAGATATTTCGCTTCGCCCACATCAAAAGAACGCAATTGCAAGAATACTTTATGGTGGTAATAGCTTGCTTGCCCATGTAGTAGGAGCCGGCAAGACTTTTGAAATGGTGGCAAGCTCAATGGAAGCAAAGAAACTTGGAATGTGTACTAAGTCATTATTTGTTGTGCCAAATCATCTTACAGGGCAAATTGGTCGTGAATTTATGCAACTATACCCATCAGCTAATATTATGGTGGCTGATAAAAAAGACTTTGAGCCAAAGAATCGAAAGAGATTTATAGGGAAAATTGCAACAGGTGAATATGATGCAGTTATTATTGGGCATAGTCAGTTTGAAAAAATTCCAATGTCTAAGGAATATCAACAAAAGCACATTCAAGACCAGATTGATGAGATTATCAATTATGTAGAAGAGTATAAGCATGACAGAAATCAAAATTTTACAGTAAAAGAGCTTCAAAAGACCAGAAAAAAACTAGAAACAAGACTTGAAAAGTTAAATGATGATTTCAAAAAGGATGATGTTATTACTTTTGAAGAGCTTGGCGTAGATAAGCTGATTGTTGATGAAGCTCATAATTATAAGAACCTATATCTTTATACAAAAATGAGAAATGTTGCAGGTATTGGGCAATCTGAAGCTTTTAAATCATCGGATATGTTTATGAAATGTCGATACATGGATGAAATGACTGGTGGCAAAGGAATTGTATTTGCTACAGGTACTCCAGTATCGAATTCAATGACAGAGCTTTATACTATGCAAAGATATTTACAGTACGACACTTTAAAAAAGAATGGATTAGAGCATTTTGATTCATGGGCATCAACCTTTGGAGAAACACAATCTGCTTTCGAGTTATCTCCAGAGGGAACAGGCTACAGAGTGAAGACTCGTTTCTCTAAGTTTTATAACCTACCTGAGCTTATGAGTATGTTTAAGGAAGTAGCGGATATTCAAACTGCAGATATGCTCAATCTTCCTGTTCCAGAAGCTCATTTTAAGGTCATTAAGACTGAGCCAAGTGAAGAACAAAAAGAAATACTAAAGAGCTTGTCTGAAAGGGCTGATAAGGTGCGTAATAAGTCCGTAGAGCCTGAAGAAGATAATATGCTTAAGATTACTAATGATGGTAAGAAACTTGCCTTAGATCAGCGTTTAATCAATCCTTTACTTCCAGATGATGAAAACTCAAAGGTTAATGTATGTGTTAAAAATGTATTTTCTATTTGGGATAAGACAAAAGAAGAAAAATCAACACAACTTCTATTTTCAGATATGTCTACACCTAAAGGTGATGGCAGCTTTAATATCTATGATGATATTAGGGATAAACTTGTAGATTTAGGAATACGAAAGGAAGAAATTGCCTTTATACATGAAGCCAATACTGATAAGCAAAAAGATGAACTCTTTGCAAAGGTAAGAAATGGAGAAATTCGTATTTTAATGGGTTCTACTCAGAAAATGGGTGCTGGTACAAATGTGCAAAATAAACTAATTGCAATGCACGATTTAGATGTACCATGGAGACCTGCTGACCTTGAGCAGAGAAGTGGTAGAATTGTTCGCCAAGGCAATGAAAATAAGGAAGTTAGTATCTATCGTTATGTTACAGAGAATACATTTGACAGCTACTTGTGGCAGACAATAGAGAATAAGCAGAAATTTATTTCACAGATTATGACTTCAAAGACACCTGTTCGTGTTGCAGAAGATGTAGATGAAAGTAGTTTGAACTATGCTGAGATTAAAGCACTTGCTACTGGTGATCCAAAGATAAAAGAAAAGATGGATTTAGATAATGAAGTTACAAAACTTAAAATGTTGGAAGCAAACTATAAGTCCAACCGTTACAGATTAGAGGACAAGGTGGTGAAAACCTACCCGGAAGAAATTGCAAGAACAGAAAAGCTAATTGAAGCAGTGAAAAGAGATATAGAAAATGTTGAACCACAAGGAAGTGGTGAAAATAAATTCACTTCTATCACGATTAATGGCGAGATAATTCGAGATAAAAAGATAGCTGGAGAAAAGCTTTTAGAAGCGATTAAAACTGTAAAACTTAATGAAAGTAAGGTTATCGGACAGTATCGAAATATGGATTTAGAGGTAAGCTATAACTTCTTCACCAATGAGCATAATTTCACTTTAAAAGGTGCTACAAACCATTCAGGAGAGCTTGGTACAAGTTCAGATGGTAATATTACAAGATTAGACAATGCTATTGATAAAATACCTGAAAGGTTAAATCGTCTTGAAGAAAAACTCGTTAGCACAAAGGAACAACTGGAAAATGCAAAAGAAGAAGTAATAAAGCCTTTTGAAAAAGCAGATGAACTAAAGACAAAAGTATTAAGGCTTACAGAATTAAACAAGCTACTTGATATGGGAGAAGTAGAAGAAAAAGAAAATCCTAATCCATTACTTGAAGATGTAAAGAGGGCTATTGTAGATTTTTGCAAAAGGGAATATGAAGATGATAGTTATACCTATGAGAATTTTAATAATCTATTTCCTGACCTTGCTCATATTGGAATTGCATATACTACTACACCAGATGAAAAGCATGAAATCCAATATGAAATTAGCTTAGAAGATTTTACAGCTACTCAATATATCAATGGAGAATCAATCACAAAGATTGATTATCTCAAAGACCTTGGAAGTGAAGAAAAGGCATTGGAATTTCTAAAACAAGAAATGGAATATGGAGACTTTGGAGAGTTTGTATCTATTGATGATAATGACCTTAAAAAAGCATTAGGTCTTGAAAGAGATGACGATGGTAATATCTATGATCCGCTTGCAGAAGATTTGGACAATGATGGTGTGCCAGATAGATACGATAATGACTTTAGAGATAGTGACTATTTTGAAACTACTTATGATGTAGAGGATAATCTTAATGCAAGGGCAGAAAGCAAAGAAAAACCATCTATTTTAGGGCAAATTAAGTCATATCAGTCACAAGAAAAACAAGCAGAAACACGAGAAAATAAATCAAAAGAACACGATGAACGTTAAGGGGCTTATTACAAGCTCCTTTTCATTTTTAGTAGAAAAATGGAGGTATATTATGAACTACAAAGAAATGAGAAATACACTAGAACAAATGGCAAACGAAAAACACGAAGATTTTGCAAAGGCACTAATTAGTTTTGAAAAAGGTATCAATGATAAAAATGCCTTGGATAGGTTGTACCAGGAGTATATGGATAATGACAGTATGAGCTTACTTAATGATGAGTTTGATTATTTGATTGATGAACTTAGAGAAAATGGACAGATTAAAGAAAGTGCAGCAATTGAAAAAGAAGATAATAATCTGGTGAACATTGTTGGGAATGTCGTAGGTGAGATTGAAACAATTGAAAGAGAAAACAAAAATGGAGAAGCCTTTAAAGTAGTTAATTTCTCGGTTGTGTCAAAAGATGATGAGGGAAATAAGACTTATATAAATTGTTCGGCTTATGGAGATAAGGGAGATATACCAAAGAATTTTAAGCAAGGTGACTTTGTAAAGATTTTTGGTCAGGTAAGAACATCCATTGACGATAACGGAAAGGAACATACTAATGTTAGAATACTATCGTCTAAGCTTTTAAAAGCAAAGGAACAGATGAAGAAGCAAGAAGAAAAGAAAGAATCGGTACTTGGAGCAATAAAGAAATATAAGGCTGAAGAAAAAGCAAAACCTGTAGAAAAGAAAGAATCTCTAAAGGAAACTGAGAGATAAGATATGTCGGTGTAGTCTTCGGGCTGCACCGATTATTTTTTTTTGCAAAACTAGTTCGAGAAAAGGGAATAAAAGTGTACTATAAGTACTAGTTTTGTGGTATAATAGAAGCGATATGATTTTAACAAGAAAATGACTGGAGGTTAGTCATGTCAAAATTCAGCTATAAAAAATTGTTTAAAAAATTGATAGATAAAGATATGAAAAATACTGAACTTATGAAAAAAGCAAAAGTGAGTAAAAGTACATTCTATAAAATTAAAAATGGTGATAATGTCACAACTGACGTGTTACTAAGAATCTGTAATGTATTGGAATGTGATATTTCAGAGATTGTAGAATGTGTTAATGATTCTTCGGAGGAAATATAAAATGAATTTAATTAGCTTGTTTTCAGGAGCGGGAGGATTAGACTTAGGCTTTGAAAAAGCAGGGTTTAATGTTGTAGCTGCTAATGAATACGATAAAACAATTTGGGAAACATATGAAAAAAATCATGATACAAAACTTATTAAGGGAGATATTTGTGGTATTCCTTCAGAGATGTTTCCTGAATGTGATGGTATTATCGGAGGTCCGCCATGCCAGTCTTGGAGTGAGGCAGGGTCATTAAAGGGGATTGATGATCCTAGAGGACAATTATTTTATCAGTACATACGCATTTTGAAAGATAAAAAGCCGAAGTTCTTCTTAGCAGAAAATGTTAAGGGCATGATGGCGAAAAGGCATAATAGTGCTGTTGAAAATATTGTTTCTCAATTTGAGGAAGCTGGTTACGATGTTTTCATTCATTTGTTAAATGCTAGTGATTATGGTGTTCCTCAAGATAGAAAAAGAGTTTTCTATGTTGGATTTAGAAAGGATTTAAACATCAAATTTGAACCACCTAAACCATACGAGTCAAAGTTGACTTTTAAAGATGCGATATTTGATTTAAAAGATTCGGCAATTCCAGCATTAGAAAAAAATAAGACAAATGGTGATAACTGTAAAGTTTTGAATCATGAATACTTTATTGGTGCCTATTCGCCAATATTTATGAGTAGAAATAGAGTTAGACAATGGGATGAACAGGCATTTACGGTCCAGGCATCTGGTAGACAGTGTCAACTACATCCGCAAGCACCAGTTATGCCTAAAGTAGAAAAAAATAAAAATATATTTGAACCTGGTAAGGAAGCACTATATAGAAGATTAACCGTGAGAGAGTGTGCAAGAATACAAGGATTCCCAGATAATTTTAAATTCTATTATACGAATTTGAACGATGCATATAAAATGATTGGTAATGCTGTTCCTGTGAACTTAGCGTATGTTATGGCTGAGTCAATTTTAGAAGCTTTGCGTAATTCTAGTTCAAATTTGAGTCTCTTAAAAACAGGCACAGATAATTAGGCGGAGGTAATCTATGAGTGAAAAAAGTAATAATCAAGGAAGGGCATATGAGTTTTCTTATTTAACTACATTGTTTGAAGAAATATCAAAAGTTCGTCCGGCAAAGATAGAAAAAAACAGTAGTTTTTATGCTGCAGAACGTGCATGGAATACTTTAACCGATTCTGAAAAAGCTATATACAAGATTAGTGCATTAGCTGGAGTAAATACTATATTTGAACTTGAACCGTTGATTTTAGATGATGGATTAGATGAGTTGGAATTGAAAATTCAATCAGATGATAAAGGTAAAGAAGGCGATGTAAGAGATGTACTGATTATTAGACGAGGTATTGAGTGGGAAATTGGTCTTAGCGTAAAACACAACCATTTTGCTGTAAAACATAGTAGATTATCTAAAAATTTAGATTTTGGAAAAAAGTGGTATGGAATAGATTGTTCCGAACAATATTGGAAAGATATTAAACCAATATTTGAATATCTTGATTCTGAAAAACAAAAGGGTTCTAAGTGGAGTGAATTACCTAACAAAGAAGACGATGTATATGTTCCTTTATTAAATGCATTTAAAGGGGAACTGGAGAGACAAAATTGCTTGTTTAGTAAAGATATTCCTAGATTGATGGTTGAGTATTTGCTCGGAGAATTTGATTTTTATAAAGTAATTGGGATTGATAATAAAAAGATAACTCAAATTCAAAGCTACAATTTGAGAGGAACGTTGAATAGACAGGGTAAAAAGCGTAAAAGAAGTGTTGAATTGCCAATATCAACACTTCCAACAAGGATTGTTAGCTTGGAATATAAACCAGACAGTAAGAATACATTGGAACTATACCTTGATGGCGGTTGGCAATTTAGTTTCAGAATTCATAATGCTTCGACTAAGGTTGAATCAAGTTTGAAGTTTGATATACAAATTATAGGTATGCCTACAACAATTATATCGATAGATTGTAGATGGAAATAGGAATGCTAGGAGGGTCTGATAGTTTTATCAGATGTAATATTATGGAAAATAGTGGATTTAAAATAAAATTTGATAAGAATACAATTGATCATCTAGGTATTAAGTTGTATAGCAAATTTCCCCCAGTAATTGCTGAACTTATTTCTAACTCATATGATGCAGATGCTGAAAATGTTGTAATAGAAATAGATTACAATAATAAAATTGTTACAGTTACAGATGATGGAATTGGAATGAATCACGAGGAATTGAATGAAAATTTCTTGAAAATTGGTAGAAATAGAAGAAAAGCCGAGGGAACTGGATTATCTAAAATTAAAGGCAGAAAAGTAACCGGTAAAAAGGGACTTGGGAAATTAGCAGTATTTGGAATAGCAAACACAATTGAAGTTCATTCGATAAAAGAAGGAATAAAAAACGCCTTTAGTATGAACTACGATGAACTTAAGGCTGAAATCAAGGATGAATATAAGCCAAAGGCATTATATGAAAATGAAAAAACAGATGAGCTACATCAAACACAAGTAATTATTAAAGAGATAACTCAAAAAAATATTATGGATATAGACACTCTGGCATATAATTTATCAAAAAGATTTTCGTTCTATGATTCTGATTTTAAAGTGGAGTTAGTTGATTTAACATCGGATAGACGCATTGAAATAACTAAATCCATATATTTTGAGAAATTAGATAAAGAATTTGACTGGAATTTCCCAGATGATTTTGAAAGCGAGTTAAGTCAAACAGAATGGTTTGAATGGTTGAAATCTCATAATGTTTCAGGTAAAATTTTTACAAAAAAAACACCATTGAACAAATCGGAAGCAGGTTTTTACATTTATGTAAGAAATAAACTTGCTGCTGAGAATGATTTTTTTGATGACAGAGCGAATGATACGTTTAATGGATATGTTACTGGATATTTTAATATAGATTTTATTGATGATTCAAATGAAGCTGATTTTATATCCACAGATAGAAAAAACATTTTATGGGAAGCGGATGAAGATACAGCTAAATTAAAACAATATCTTAATAAATTAGTATCTAAAGTTTCAAATTCTTGGAGAAAAAAGAGAAAAGATAAGAAAGAAGAACAGTTGCAACTTCCTGAAGATTTTTTTGAAGGAATGTCAAAACTCGAAATATCTAGTATAAATAAAGTTAAAGATACTTTAATTGCTAACTCGATAGAAACTGATAATATTGACTCGTTGAAACGAATCTTAGATAGCATGAAAACATTATATAAATTTGAAAGTTTTCAAAATTATATTGCCGAGTTAGATGATGAAGATTTAACGGTTGATAAAGTGGAAAAAATTACTACAGATTGGGAATATATAGAATCTAAAGAGTTGGCTAAAATATCAATCGGACGTATTAAGGCAATTGAACAGTTCGAAAAGTATGTAAGAAATGATGCAAGTGAAACAAAAGTTATTCAACCTTTCTTAGAAAAATTTCCATGGATATTGGATCCAAGGATTACAACATTTGAACGAGAAGTTACCTTCAAGAAGATATTAAAAGAAAATTTTCCAGATACAGAACTTGAAGAAAAAAATAGAAGACTAGATTTTCTTTGCAATTTAGTAAATGGCGAATTGATAATAATTGAATTAAAGAGACCAAGAATAAAAATTTCGTTAAAAGAAATTAGACAAGCAAGGGAATACGAAAGATTTTTGCTGAAAAATCATAAAGAGAGTATTGCAAACGGTGTTAAAACATTTTTGATTTCAGATAGTTTTGTGATGGACGATGAGACGACAGATTTTTATTCGTCTTTGGAAGATACAGGCAAACTCTATATTAAATCGTATTCAGATTTACTGCAGCAGGCAAAGCAATATAATAAAGATTATATAACTAGGTATAAAGAGATTGAGAGCATTTATAAACCAGATAAAGAAGTATAGTGATAAAACAACTTGAAAGGAGGTGTGGTTATGCTCAATATAGTAGATGTGTTTTCGGGAGCAGGTGGATTAACCGAAGGCTTTAGGTATAAAGACTATTATAATTTTATTTGTCATATAGAAATGGACAAAGATGCTTGCTCTTCTTTAGAATTAAGAAACATATATTACTATTTAAAAAAAGAAAATAACCTATCTCCATATTTTGAATATATTCAAGGAAAAATCTCGAGAGATGATTTGTACTCGATTATACCAAGAAATCTAACTAAAGATATATTGAATAAGGAAATAAGTAAAGATACTATACCTTCGATTTTTGAATTTATTGACCAAAGATTAGGCAATAATGAGTTAGATGGTATTATTGGTGGACCACCGTGTCAGGCATACTCTACAATCGGTAGAGCCAATAACAAGTCGAAAAAATCTACAGATAAAAGAATTTATCTGTATAAACATTATTTAGATTTTCTGGATAAATATAAACCAAAGTTCTTTGTTTTTGAAAATGTTAAAGGGTTGCTTTCTTTTAAAGATTTATCAGGAGAGTTACTCTTGCCAAAAATAATTTGCGAATTTGATAAGTGCGGATATGAGGTAGATTATCAAATAGTAGATGCAAGTAATTATGGTGTAGTACAAAAAAGAGAACGTTTAATACTTGTCGGACATCGAAAAGATTTAGTGTTCGATAACTCATTTTTTGACAGTTTGGCTGAATATGTTGAGGCTGCTCCAACTATAAAAGAATTGTTTGAGGACTTGCCAAGTATAAAGTCTGGAGGAAGTTCTCATAAGTATCGTTGTGATGTTTCGAGTCAGTTCGTTGAAAAATATATTCGTAAAAAAGATGATATTTTAACACAACATGCTGCAAGACCTCATAATGAAAATGATTTGAAGATATATAAATTGGTACTAAGAGCTAAGAAAAAAGGTAAGAATTTAAGGTATATCGATATACCTGAAGAACTACAAACGCATTCTAATACAACATCTTTTTTAGATAGATATAAAGCTTTGGATTATGGCTCTGTTAGTCATACAGTTGTTGCTCATATAGCGAAAGATGGACATTACTATATTCATCCAGATTTAAGACAGAATCGTTCAATTACAGTAAGAGAAGCAGCTAGAATACAAGGATTTCCAGATGATTTTTATTTTGAACATTCACGAACAGCTGCATTTAAACAGATAGGCAATGCTGTTCCACCAATTTTATCTAAAAAAATTGCAATGGCCGTTATAGATTTTTTGAGAGGAGAAAAAGGAGAATGAATTACCTTTCAATCTCCTTACCCATATATTTTTCATAATTTTTTCTGATTTGATATAGTTCTTTCATATCGGATTTTGAAGAAGAATACTCTTGCATCAGGGTATTCTTTTTTTCATGCAATGAATCAAGCTCTTTCAAAATATCCTTGGAGTTTGGAAGTTTTGAGTAAGATTTTTTTAGGTCTGAAAGGGCATTTTCATAGAGCGTTATTTCTGATTTATGTTCTTCAGAAAAAGCCTTATCAGATGGATCTTTCTTATATTCTAAATAGATTTGACGATACAATTTTACGGTATGAACTTGTTCCATAATATTTGATAGAGTTGAAATTTTGTTATCAACAACTTTGATTTGATCCTGTAAATCTTGTCTTTTTAATGCACTCTCTTTAATGTATTCATCCAGCTGGGAGATAGACTTAAATCTTTTTTCACGCATCAAAAGTACAGTATCGGCTGCAGTTTTCAAATTATGTTTTGTAGCCCAATACTCATAGCCTTTACTTGATTTTATCTTTTCATTATTCTCAATATCAATTATATTTCCGATACGTTTTTTAACAGCATAGGTTCTTTGATTAGCATTATCTAAGATACGCTCTTTTAATCTATCCTCAGTATAATCTTCTCCAATAGTCTTAGCTCTTGTAAATCTTTCTTTGTCCTTGTGCTTAAATGCAATATGTTTTCCATATTTGATTTCATAATTAAGGGTAGCCATTCTCTTTATAAAATCAGCCCAATCTTTGGATTGTTTAATAGCTCTATCTATATCAAATTGAAGTCTACTTTTCCAAGAAGTACCTTTCTTAAGTTGGTCATTTTCATACCATGACTTACCATTAGTTTTATATTTCTTCCTATAAGTTTCGTAGAACTCATCAATAACAGATAGGTTGTTTTCTTTGCATAGTTTATCACTTTGATACCTAATTTGATGATAGCTTCTCTTGTTGGATTGATAGCACTTGCCTGTAACCATATTTACATTATTGAATATGATGTGATTGTGGATATGCCCTTTATCTATGTGAGTAGATAGTACAAATTCATATTCGTCCTTTAATATCTTTTTACACAGTTCAAGACCGATTTGATGTGCCATTTCGGGCGTTGCTTCACCAGGCATAAATGACTGAATAAGGTGTCTTGCAAGTACTGTTCCATTAACTTTATTATCTTCTCTAGTCTTCATAAAAGCAGCATGGGCAGTAGAAGCAAAGCACTTATTTGTGCTTACCAATATTTTTTCGTCTGTCTTTTCTTCATTTGTTATATAGGCAATAGCGAGGTTAAGTGTTGATTTTATTGGATGTATTTTTGTGATTGCCATTTAAACCTCATCTCCTTTGTTAGTAGTTTTATTAAGTAGTAGGGAATGTATTTGCCATATTTCTTTTGATAGATGTTCAATGTGGGATTGTATATATTTGATGTCATCGCTATAGATAACACCAGTAGAATTAACTCGTTTAGCAATTTGGTTGACGCTACTTGCATATCTAAAAAGTAATCCTTGTATATCTCTAAATGGTTCTAAATCGACAACATAAATATCTGATTCAGATACTACTTTTCTTAGAAAATGGTTCATGGTCTTACACTTTGACATCTTCATTTTCTTTTCAAAGAGTGCTTTTTCTTCTTCTGTTAAGTTTATTTTCAGCTGAACATTTCTAATTCTATTTGCCATGTCTGTTACTTCCTTTCAAAAAATGGGGTCTTAGGGTACTCCCTAACAAGCTAAAATTGATAAAAAAAGAAGCAACTCCACGAGGGGCTGCTTCATCGATTTTTCGTAAGTGGGTACACACTTACTGTGCTTGCTACATAAGAATGATTTGTAAAACAAGCGTTAAGCGAGATATGAGTTTGTGTCTTAATTATACCAAGTATAGAAGTTAATGTCAGCGTATTTAAGAAACTATTTCTAAAAAAATTGAAATAGTTATTGAGTTCATCCTTGTGGTGATGTTATAATTATTTTGAAAAAATTTGAAATAGATTATGGAAAGGCTAAGCTAATGGATTATTATGATAAGTTTAAAGCTCTATCCGATCCGATAAGACTGGATATATTAAATGAATTGAATAATGGAGAGTTATCTGCAGGGGATATTGCAGAAAAATTTGCTCTACCAAATTCAAAAATTTCGTATCATTTAGCGATACTAAAAAAAGTAGATATGGTTACAGAAAGAAAATATAAGAATTTTATTTTTTATAGCCTAAATCGAAATGGTATTCAGGAAGCTTCAACTTGGTTTGATAGATTTCAAAAATAAAATTCGCATAAATAAGCTTTCTAAAATTAGCAATTACAAGGAGATGAAGATTTAACTGTTAATTAGGAGGATGATGTGCATGGGATGGGTTACGCACGATTTAATAAAAGGGATTCATAATTTTTTGTGCGGAAAATTTTCCTTATTGCATTTATCCTTTACCTAATTCTAAACTTAATAAATTAAATAGTAGAACTGTTTTTGTTCATTTGCGAGGACTCGGTGTGACATCATGCCGTAGTCCTCCTTTTTTGTCTTCAAACAAGATTTTGAAACGAAAAGGAGGACGAAGAATGAATAAAGAATATTTCTTGTTTGTAAACGGAAAGAAGATCAAAGTTAGCGAGGAGATTTATAAAGTCTATTGGCAAGAGAAAAATCATGAGAATTACTTGAAGCAGATAGATCGAAAAAATCAACTGCTTTTATTTTCTTCTTTTGACCATGATGGGCATTTTGAAGATAGTATCGTTGATGAGGGATTTGATGTAGATAAGATTGTTCAGACACAAATGATGATAGAGGCAGTGCGAGATGCACTATCAAAATTAAATGATGAAGAAAGAGAAATAATTGATAGACTTTATTTTAATGATGAAACTATTCGTTCGGTAGCTGAAACGAAAAAAATATCTCATCCAGCTCTCATAAAGAGAAGAAATAAGATATTGGACAAGTTAAGAGAATTGCTGAAAGACTTTAGGTAGTAATGAGAAGAAGCGGGCAAAGAAAATTTTGTCTGCTTCTTTTTAGATATTGAAATGTTTTAACTGTTATGCTATAATAATAACAGTTAAAACACAAATAACAGTAGGGGGTTGAGGATGAATATACAGATAAATAATTCCAGTGATGATCCAATATATCTGCAAATAAAAAATCAAATTAAAGCACAAATCATTTCTGGAGATTTGAAAGTGGGAGAACAACTACCTTCGATAAGATTCTTAGCGAAAGAATTAAGAGTAAGCATGTTAACTGCAAAAAGAGCTTTTGATGAATTAGAGTTAGACGGGTTTATAAATTCGGTACAAGGAAAAGGTAATTTTGTTGCAGCACAAAATAAAGAACTAATTCGAGAAGAATACTTAAAGAAAATTGAATCGAAGCTTCAAGAAGTAGTTGAACTTTCAGAAATTGCAGATGTATCCAGTGATGAATTGATAGAAATGTTAAAGAGTTATGTGGAGGGTGAATATGAGTAAATATGCTATTGAAATTAAAGATTTAGTAAAAACATTTGACAGTTTTAAACTAGGACCGGTAAATCTTACTATTCCGAAAGGAACAATAGTTGGATATATCGGACAGAATGGAGCTGGTAAAAGTACAACTATAAAATTGTTACTTGGGCTTTTAAGAAAAGACTCTGGCGATATAAGACTTTTAGATGAGGAAAATCCTAATAGTGTTGAACTGAAAGATAAACTTGGAGTGGTATTTGATGATTTGTTAGTGCCGGAAGAAATGACATTAATCGATGTTGAAAAGTTTTGTTATAGAGTTTATTCAAAATGGGATAAAAAGCAGTTTTATGGATTCGTTGAAAAATTCAATTTACCACATAAAAAGATGATTAAAAATTATTCTCGTGGTATGAAAATGAAACTTTCAATGGCTGTTGCTTTATCTCACAATGCTGAACTTTTGATTTTAGATGAAGCAACAAGTGGGCTTGATCCAATTGTAAGAGAGGAAATCTTGGATTTGTTATTAGATTTTATGCAAGATGAAAATCATACAATTCTTATTTCTTCCCATATTTTATCTGACTTAGAAAAAGTGGCAGATTACATTGCTTTTATTCACAATGGAAAAATCTTATTTATGGAAACAAAAGATGAGTTAAAAGAAAACTACGGTATATGTACTTTATCCAATGAAGAAGTAAATAACTTTGATGAAGAAGCCATTGTAGGAAGAAGAATACATTCTTTTGGGCAAGAGTTACTTGTTAAAAAGAGTCTTGTACCTGATGGTATCAAGTTACAAAAACCGTCAATTGAGGATATTATGATTTACTTTGTGAAAGGAGTGAGACAATAATGATAGCATTAATTTTGAAAGATATAGCTACTTTAAAAAAGACATTATTATTAACGGTTACTATCAGTATTGCACTGGCTGTATATGGAATTTATGAAAATGAATTGTTTATGGTTCCGTTAATATGTGCAATGATTCCGCTCATACTTACTGCAATCGCCTTTGGTTATGATACAAAATCAAATTTCGAACAGTTTGCATTTTCGATGCCAATAAAAAAGAGCAGTTATGTGTTGAGCAAGCTTTTCTTTGCATTTGCCTTTGGTTTGGTCGGTTCAATCTGCATTTTTGTACTGTTGATGACAAAAAATCAAATGTCATTGGATAATATAGTGTTTATTGCTTTAATTACATTAGCTGCTAGTATACTTATGTCTGCCATTCAATTACCATTTATTCTTAAATATGGTGCTGAAAAGGGTAGACTCATTATGGTAATCACTTATTTCTTAATATTTGCTTTATCAACACTGTTAAAAGAAAAGTCGGATTTTCTTGCAGAACTAATGGAGATTTTTAGTAAGAATTCTATATCAATGATTTGCTTAGGAATTTTAGTTGTAAGCATATTAATCATAGGGGTTGCAGTAAAATTGTCCGTTATGATTATGGAGAAAAAAGAATACTAGTTATAAATTATTTAATTTGTAGTTAGGTGGTAGAGATGGAAAAACAATTTTTTTATATAGCTGCTATTATATTTTTAGTATTAGGTTTAGCGGACTTAAGTAAAAGTTTTATGCTTAAAAATAGCATAAAAATCTAGTTATCCGCATAAAAACTGGACTTATCACACTTTATCAAGGTCAAAACCACTCAATTTACTACTAATTTACTACTTATGAATGAGCTTTGATACGACGATTTATCCTTGAAAAGTGAAGATATAAAGATACTTCCAATAAAATTTGAATATTTAATAGGTAGACACTTCAAAAAATGAGGTGTCTATTTTTTTACCCGATTTTGAAAGGAAGTGAACTTATGAAAACAAAAAATCAAGAATCAAAAGGTCGTTCCCCACTCTTTAAGACCATCAAACATTCATTCAGCCAATAAAAAAGAAAGGATAGGTAAAAATATGGAACTTAAATTTGTGATTCCCAACATGGAAAAAACATTCGGCAATTTAGAATTTGCTGGCGAGGATAAAGTCGTTCAGCGAAGAATCAACGGACGGCTAACTGTCTTATCAAGAAGCTATAATCTCTATTCTGATGTTCAAAGAGCAGATGATATTGTGGTGGTGCTTCCTGCTGAAGCTGGCGAAAAACATTTCGGCTTTGAGGAACGTGTGAAGTTAGTCAATCCACGTATTACCGCAGAGGGCTACAAAATCGGCACTCGTGGTTTTACAAATTACCTTTTACATGCTGACGACATGATAAAAGAATAAAGAAAGAGAGGAAAAATGATGAGATTAGCAAATGGCATTGTATTAGATAAAGACACGACTTTTGGAGAATTGAAATTCTCTGCTCTACGTCGTGAAGTGAGAATCCAAAATGAAGACGGGTCGGTTTCAGATGAAATCAAGGAACGTACCTATGACTTAAAATCCAAAGGACAAGGACGCATGATTCAAGTAAGTATTCCTGCCAGCGTGCCTTTGAAAGAGTTTGATTATAACGCACGGGTGGAACTTATCAATCCCATTGCGGACACCGTTGCTACTGCCACCTATCAAGGAGCAGATGTTGACTGGTATATCAAGGCAGACGATATTGTGCTGACAAAGGATTCTAGTTCATTCAAAGCTCAACCACAAGCAAAGAAAGAACCGACACAAGACAAATAGTCGCTAGGTAGAAAGGAGACTTTTTCGCATGAAACAGCGTGGTAAAAGGATTCGCCCATCTGGTAAAGATTTAGTCTTTCATTTTACGATAGCGTCACTCCTGCCTGTTTTCCTGCTGGTTGTCGGACTGTTTCATGTGAAGACAATCCAGCAGATCAACTGGCAGGATTTTAACCTATCACAAGCAGATAAGATTGACATTCCCTATTTAATTATCAGTTTCAGTGTCGCAATTCTTATCTGCTTGCTGGTAGCGTTTGTATTCAAACGGGTTCGCTATGATACGGTTAAACAACTTTACCACCGTCAAAAACTGGCAAAGATGATACTTGAAAACAAGTGGTATGAATCTGAACAGGTCAAAACAGAGGGTTTCTTTAAAGATAGTGCTGGTCGTACAAAGGAAAAGATAACCTACTTCCCTAAAATGTATTATCGACTTAAAAATGGCTTGATACAGATACGGGTGGAAATCACGCTGGGAAAATATCAAGACCAACTCTTACACTTGGAAAAGAAATTAGAGAGTGGCTTGTACTGTGAGCTGACGGATAAAGAGTTAAAGGATTCCTATGTGGAATATACTTTGCTCTATGACACCATAGCCAGTCGTATTTCTATTGATGAAGTAGAAGCTAAAGATGGTAAACTTCGCTTAATGAAAAACGTATGGTGGGAATATGATAAGCTCCCTCATATGTTGATTGCTGGTGGTACAGGTGGCGGTAAAACTTACTTTATACTGACACTGATTGAAGCCTTGCTTCATACAGATTCAAAACTGTATATTCTTGACCCGAAAAATGCTGATCTTGCGGACTTAGGTTCTGTGATGGCAAATGTCTACTATAGAAAAGAAGACTTGCTTTCTTGCATTGAAACATTCTATGAAGAAATGATGAAACGTAGTGAGGAAATGAAGCAGATGAAGAACTATAAGACTGGCAAAAATTATGCTTACTTAGGTCTCCCGGCACACTTCTTAATCTTTGATGAATACGTCGCTTTCATGGAAATGCTGGGAACAAAAGAAAACACCGCAGTTATGAATAAGCTGAAACAGATTGTCATGTTAGGTCGTCAAGCTGGCTTCTTTCTAATACTGGCTTGTCAACGTCCAGACGCAAAATATTTAGGCGACGGAATCCGTGATCAGTTTAATTTCAGAGTGGCTTTAGGTCGTATGTCTGAAATGGGCTATGGCATGATGTTTGGCAGTGACGTACAAAAGGATTTCTTCTTAAAGCGAATCAAAGGTCGTGGCTATGTTGATGTAGGAACAAGTGTCATATCAGAGTTTTATACTCCCCTTGTACCAAAAGGATATGATTTCTTGGAGGAAATTAAAAAGTTATCCAACAGCAGACAGTCCACGCAGGCGACGTGCGAAGCGGAAGTCGCAGGTGTGGACTGATCTTGCTGGCTGGTGTGGCAATAGCCACGCCAGCACTTAACCCCCCGTATCTAACAGGGGGGTACAAATCGACAGGAAACAGTCAAAAAAACATTAGAAAATCCTTTGGTTACAAGGGATTTACAAAATTTCAGCGTATGTCAAATGGGCTTTAAAAGTTGACATACGCCTTTTTGATTGGAGGGATTTTTACTGAATGAACAAACTTGGTTACAGCATTTAAAAGAAAAACGCTTGGCTTATGGACTATCTCAAAACCGTTTAGCTGTTGCGACTGGTATTACAAGGCAGTATCTAAGCGATATTGAAACAGGAAAAGTCAAGCCATCAGAGGATTTACAGCAGTCCCTTTGGGAAGCTCTGGAACGCTTCAATCCCGACGCTCCCCTTGAAATGCTGTTTGATTATGTAAGAATTCGCTTTCCGACAACAGACGTACAGCAGGTGGTCGAAAACATCTTACAACTGAAACTGTCCTATTTTCTTCATGAGGACTATGGTTTCTATTCTTATTCAGAGCATTATGCTTTAGGCGACATATTCGTCCTTTGCTCCCATGAACTGGACAAAGGAGTTCTGGTGGAATTGAAAGGTCGTGGGTGCAGACAATTTGAAAGCTATCTTCTGGCACAACAAAGAAGCTGGTATGAGTTCTTTATGGACGTTTTGGTGGCTGGCGGTGTGATGAAACGCCTTGACCTTGCCATTAACGATAAGACAGGGATTTTAAATATCCCTGTACTCACTGAAAAGTGCCAACAGGAAGAATGTATCTCCGTCTTCCGCAGTTTTAAAAGCTATCGCAGTGGCGAACTGGTACGCAAAGAGGAAAAGGAATGTATGGGAAACACCCTCTATATCGGTTCATTACAAAGTGAAGTTTATTTCTGTATCTATGAAAAGGACTACGAGCAGTACAAGAAAAATGATATTCCCATTGAAGACGCAGAAGTAAAAAACCGTTTTGAGATTCGATTGAAAAATGAGCGTGCCTATTATGCAGTCCGTGATTTACTCGTCTATGACAATCCAGAGCATACCGCCTTTAAAATTATCAATCGGTATATCCGTTTTGTAGATAAAGACGATTCCAAACCTCGTTCTGATTGGAAACTGAATGAAGAATGGGCTTGGTTTATTGGGAACAATCGTGAACGATTAAAACTAACCACAAAACCAGAGCCTTACTCCTTCCAAAGGACGCTGAACTGGCTATCTCATCAAGTTGCCCCGACCTTAAAGGTTGCGATTAAACTTGATGAAATCAACCAGACGCAGGTTGTAAAAGACATTCTCGACCATGCGAAACTGACAGACCGACACAAGCAGATTTTGAAGCAACAGTCAGTAAAAGAACAGGACGTGATAACAACAAAAAAAGGATATCTGTCAACCATACCAGTTGACAGATATCCAAAAAAAAGATATAATGGGAGATAAGACGGTTCGTGTTCGTGCTGACTTGCACCATATCATAAAAATCGAAACAGCAAAGAATGGCGGAAACGTAAAAGAAGTTATGGAAATAAGACTTAGAAGCAAACTTAAGAGTGTGTTGATAGTGCATTATCTTAAAATTTTGTATAATAGGAATTGAAGTTAAATTAGATGCTAAAAATTTGTAATTAAGAAGGAGGGATTCGTCATGTTGGTATTCCAAATGCGTAATGTAGATAAAACATCTACTGTTTTGAAACAGACTAAAAACAGTGATTACGCAGATAAATAAATACGTTAGATTAATTCCTACCAGTGACTAATCTTATGACTTTTTAAACAGATAACTAAAATTACAAACAAATCGTTTAACTTCTGTATTTGTTTATAGATGTAATCACTTCAGGAGAGATTACATGAACAAAAATATAAAATATTCTCAAAACTTTTTAACGAGTGAAAAAGTACTCAACCAAATAATAAAACAATTGAATTTAAAAGAAACCGATACCGTTTACGAAATTGGAACAGGTAAAGGGCATTTAACGACGAAACTGGCTAAAATAAGTAAACAGGTAACGTCTATTGAATTAGACAGTCATCTATTCAACTTATCGTCAGAAAAATTAAAACTGAATACTCGTGTCACTTTAATTCACCAAGATATTCTACAGTTTCAATTCCCTAACAAACAGAGGTATAAAATTGTTGGGAATATTCCTTACCATTTAAGCACACAAATTATTAAAAAAGTGGTTTTTGAAAGCCGTGCGTCTGACATCTATCTGATTGTTGAAGAAGGATTCTACAAGCGTACCTTGGATATTCACCGAACACTAGGGTTGCTCTTGCACACTCAAGTCTCGATTCAGCAATTGCTTAAGCTGCCAGCGGAATGCTTTCATCCTAAACCAAAAGTAAACAGTGTCTTAATAAAACTTACCCGCCATACCACAGATGTTCCAGATAAATATTGGAAGCTATATACGTACTTTGTTTCAAAATGGGTCAATCGAGAATATCGTCAACTGTTTACTAAAAATCAGTTTCATCAAGCAATGAAACACGCCAAAGTAAACAATTTAAGTACCATTACTTATGAGCAAGTATTGTCTATTTTTAATAGTTATCTATTATTTAACGGGAGGAAATAATTCTATGAGTCGCTTTTTTAAATTTGGAAAGTTACACGTTACTAAAGGGAATGGAGATAAATTATTAGATATACTACTGACAGCTTCCAAGAAGCTAAAGAGGTCCCTAGCGCCTACGGGGAATTTGTATCGATAAGGGGTACAAATTCCCACTAAGCGCTCGGGACCCCTTGTAGGAAAATGTCCTAAGTGGGATATCTGTCAACTGGTATGGTTGACTAAAAATACTTCCTACGAAAATGTAGGGGGTATTTTTTTACGAAAAAATACAATCGATTCTTAAAAAGAAAAATTTTTGATTGGCAAAACCATAACAAGTTCGTTTTAGGGTTTTGATTTTGCGATTGATGCCTTCTAAAGGACCATTAGAGTATTCAAATTTAGCGCTATTTAAGACATATTTTCTGTTTTGACGAAGGGTTTGAATAGCAGTATCCATTTCTGTATTGGTTTTTTGGTAGTCTAAGATGGTTGACTCTAGTAATTCACTATTGCGCTCGTTTAGGGCTTTCGTGATATCTTGGTAAGTTTGGTATACTTCAGCGAACTTGGAAAATTTACTAGTAATGAGATCAACAGCATTTTGGCGAGTCATATATTGTTTAACGCCGCGAAGAAAAACTACTTCTTCAGGGTGAAGATCTTCAGCTTTTTTATGGAATAGCTTCCAATGTGACTTCATAATTTTATATTCTTGGCTCTGTTTATCAAGTTGCTTTAGGATAGAGATACGACAATTGTCCAAAGCGCGACCAGCTAATTGTACAAGGTGGAAGCGATCAATAATGATATTGGCATTAGGGAAAAGGCGATAGATAAAACTTTGATATTGAGCATTTAAATCAATTACAACTGATTGAACGCATTCGCGTTCGGCTTTTGAATAACGACTTTCAAAATAATCAACAATGGTAGGTGATAGACGATCCTGTAACTTTGTGACAATTTGGTGGGTTTCAGCGTCACAACAGATAAAGGACATCACAGACTTAATTGAACGAAACTCGTCAAAACATAGATGCTTAGGCAACTTAGCCACACGATAGTGTGGTTCCATGCGCTCTAAGATTGTTCGACGAACACTGCTAGGAGAGCAGTGACACATTTCAGCAATAAGCTGACCAGATAAGCCTTTACGAGCTAAAAGCATGATTTGATTTTTGAGATCACTGGATAAGGTTTGATTTTCTTTGGTTAAATTAGTAATAGCACCAAAAGTAGTATGGCATGATTTACATTTATAGCGTTGTTTACGAAGCTCTAGTTCATATCTTCTCCCATTTAAACTTGCCAGTCGTACATGAGTTTTGCGAAAGCCATCCTTATTAACTGTGGGAAAGCCACAGTTACGACAACGATTAATCGGATAAGAAAGAGTAGCTGTTATTAGCGTTATATACTCTTTAACAGAATCGTTGTTGTGTTCAGCTTCTTCAACAGAAATAATTTTAATATTTTTATCTTTAATTCCAAGAATATTTAGGATAGAATCATTATGGGACATTTGTTTAACCTTCTTTCATGATTTTTGTGGTGAATTGATTGTATAACGAGGGGACAGCAAATGTCCTCTTTTTTGTATAAAAGTAATACAGATTATGTAAAAGCAGAGGTTGTATCTATATGGCAACCAAATCCGGAGGCTGTGAAAAAAGGAAATTCCAAATGGGCAAATTTTATGTACTTAGTTGATGGTAAACAATATATATCTAGTAACAGAATACAGGTTTCTATGAATACGAAAGTAGGAGACTTAAAGCAAATAAAATATGATAAAAGAAATCCTGAAAAAATTTATGGGTTTTCAGTAAAAAGAGCATGTATTCTTTTTATCGTTGCAATTGTTTTATTTATAATTGCTAAATTTAAGTTGTTTTAGTGGAGGTGATTAATATGCCTAAAATTCCATCGCTTGTAGTCTTTTGTATGATATGTATTCCGATAATAAGATTAATTTATTTGGCTATAAAAAAGAAAAAAATACGAGTAAGTTTTTTGCTTGACCTGTCCGTTGGGGACAGTGCTATCTTTTAATTAAAGGAGGTGGCAAACCATGTTAAGAAATGAAATTCAAAACAAAACAGGTTTAACAAGAAAAGCAATTGAATATTATGAGGAGAAAGGACTTATAAATCCTCAAAAAACTGAAAACGGTTATAGAGATTACAGCGAGAATGATTTAGAGGTTTTAATTCAAATATCTTTATTTAGAAAACTTGGAATTAGTGTAACTGAAATAGAAGGGTATCTAACCACTGGCATTAGTGCATTATCATCTGTTTTAAGAAGAAAGCAACATCAATTAGATGTTGAAGAGAAAAGAAAAGAAGTCCTTGAACTTGTAGTTAAAGGTGAAAATCAGGAACTTATAAATGAAAAAATTAAATTGATTGAAGCAGAGGAATCAATCTACGAAAGATTAGAGAGATTATTTCCAGGATATTTTGGACAAATGTTATTTGCAGCATATCAACCATTTTTAAATGAATCATTAGGAAAAGATGAGGAAGAAGCATTTGAAAAATATGTAGATTACTTAGATAATTTACCATTATTTCAGTTAAGTAAGGATGAGCAAAATTATATTGAAAAGATAAGTTCTACTTTTGATATGCAGATACTAAAAAAAGTTAATAAAGATAAAATTAACGCTATTGAAAATGTTGAAAAATGGCTAAAAGAAAATGATAATACTATTTCTCAATATGAAGAATATAAAAACAGTGAAGAATATCAAAAGAGCCTAATGAAGCAAATTCAAGATAAATTACAAAACTTTATGAAAGACAACAAGTATTATGAAATTGCGATTCCACTTATTAGAAAATTTAGTAAAAGCTATGATGATTATTATAAGAAACTAATCGTAGCAAATGATAAGTACTTAGAAATTAAATGTTAATGGTATTGAAAAGTATCTACTTGTAAATAGTGGGTGCTTTTCTTTTTTTTAAAATTTCATAAATCTGGTTACCAAGAGGGATAAATTTTCACTATTAAAGTGTAGGGGGAAATTTATCCTTTTTGCTTTTGAGGTAGAAGAGAAAATCTATTCCGTTATTAAGCAAAGAATCCTACATAGCAGAAAGCTAATTGATCTTTGACAACTGAATAGACCAAGGTGGGACGTTATCCATTTGTGGAGAATTATGACCTACGCCAAGACTTTTCTGCTGAGAAATTGGTTTAAATGAATACTGGTAAGTGCCAAGGATAAAAGAAAAAGAGCGATAAATAGGAATACATAAAGGATAGGTGTGGCAATCTATCTCTGTGATACGAATGGTGATAATGATACTTCAATAGTTTAAGCCGGCTCGTCTTAATAAGGGGCGGTGGTGAGATTCCAATGTAGCAGCCAATGCACCTACCAATGTCATAAAACTTATTATAAAAATAGTGAGGTTAAGACTATGAATAAGAAAAAAGAAGTTAAGAAAGATAA
Organism: Streptococcus halitosis; assembly: GCF_027691175.1. GTDB lineage: Bacteria > Bacillota > Bacilli > Lactobacillales > Streptococcaceae > Streptococcus > Streptococcus halitosis_A. The sequence goes on along the minus strand of NZ_JAQFBD010000001.1, from coordinate 1,085,824 downwards.
GGATAAGAAGCAAATAGCCGATGATTATTCTAAGAAAATAACCTACTCTACGAGCGAAAGTGAAAAGCTTGATTTACTTGATATTGTTGAGATGTATCTATGTAAATCTTGTGTCAGAATTTGAGGGGCTGACAAAGAGAAATAGGGTGCGGTAAAATATAGGTGGTAGAAGTAATCTTCCGAAATGACTATTTGCCAAAATATCATTTTAGGAGGATTGTTATGAGAAATACTGCGTGTATGTATCTTCGTCTTTCAAGAGAAGATGGGGACAGTAATGAAAGTAACTCTATTTCAAATCAAAGACAAATAATCAAATCTTACGCTAAAGAAAAGAACATAGATCTATCTTATGAATATGTAGATGATGGATATAGTGGTTCTAATTTTGAGCGTCCAAATTTCAAGAATATGATTGATGACCTGAATAAAGGAAAGTTTTCTATCATTATGGTAAAAGACTTATCTCGTTTTGGTAGAGATTATATTGAGTCTGGGAAGTATCTGCAAAAGATATTTCCTGAAAAAGGTATTCGCTTCATATCTGTAAATGATAACTATGATAGTGATAATGCAGATGTTAGTGATACACATTTAATACTTCCAATTAGAAATTTTATCAATGACAGTTATTGTCGAGATATTTCTATGAAAGTGAAATCATCAAAAGAGGTGAAAAGGAAGAATGGCGAGTTTATTGGATCATTTGCTCCTTTTGGATATAAGAAAGATGATAAGAACAAACATCAGCTTGTAGTTGATACAGAAGTAGCTCATATCATTGAGCGAATATTTAATATGAAAATAGAGGGTTATTCCTCAAAGGCTATTGCCGACTTTCTAAACAGTATTGGAACAGTTACACCATCAAAGCACAAAGAAAATAATGGTGATAACTTCAATACTGGTTTTGTTGTGAAAAAAGCAAAGTGGGATGCTAAGATGGTAAACCGTATTATTTCAAATAAGGTTTATATTGGTGTCCTGGAACAAGGAAAAACCACAAAGTTAAATTATAAATCAAAGCACGAAGTCGATGTTTCCAAAGAAGACTGGATAACAATAGAAAATGCTCATGAAAGCATAGTATCAAAATCCATCTTTGCACTTGCAAACAAAATGCTACTTCGTGATGTGAAACAGTCTAAAGATAAGCCATATATATTATCAGGTATGCTTTATTGCAAAGATTGTGAAAGTCCTATGATTAGGCGAAAAGTAAGAGATAAGATTTTCTACATTTGCTCTGAATATAACAATGCTGGAGAGTGTTCAAGACATAGTGTAAAAGAAGACTATGTTACTCATGCAACTATTCATGCATTAAATGAATATCTATCTAAGTACAATGAACTGCTTAAAAAAGTTAGCGAAATAGATGTGTCAAAGTTTAAATTAAAAGTTGATTTTGAGTCATTATATGCAGAAAAAAGAAAGCATGAAAGACTTAGACAATCTCTTTACATGGATTTAGAAGAAGAACTTATTACGACTGAGGAATTTGAACGATTTAGAAAAAATTATCTTATCAAGATTAGAGAAATTGAGAAACAAATTATTACAAAGCAAAATATCGTAGATGAACTGAAAATGAAGATAAACGATAAAGGTAGTTTCGTTTCTGAGATAGTTCCTAATCCTGAAAATGGTGAACTGAATCGATTGTCTTTAGTGTCTTTTATAGATCGTATTGAGATTGGAGAGGATAATGCAATTAACTTTGTCTTCAACAATATTGAAACAGTGAATCTGCTTCAAGCGATTGTAGATAGTGATAAGGTCGAAGCTAAGGATACACATAATGCAAGACTAATATCAATGGGCAAGTTATTTGGTGAGCATTTAGAAAGAGTTGAACCTAAGCTTGCAGTTGGAGGTGTTTGTTAATGGCAAGGACTTCCAAAAGATATATAAGAAAAAACGAAGAACAAGCACAAAAAGTATTCTATAAAGCAGGAGTATATACAAGATTATCCAGTGAAAGAAAAGAAGAATGGCGTGAGAAATCATCGTCTATCGAAACACAGGTGCTTTGTTGTAAAGAGTATGCTTTAAAGGAAAATATCAAAGTCGTAAATATTTACACAGACTATGAATATAGTGGGACAAATTTTGAAAGACCACAGTTCCAGGAAATGATGCAAGATATTCGTGAAAGAAGAATTAATTGTATTATCATAAGGGACTTATCAAGACTTGGAAGAGAATATCTTGAGATGGGAAGACTCATAGACAAGGTATTTCCGTTCTTGGGAGTAAGGTTTATTTCTGTTAATGATAAGGTTGATACCGTTAAGGATTTAGACTCAAAGAAGTCATTTGAAGTAACTCTTAAGAATATCGTCAATGATATGTATGCTAAAGACATTTCTGTAAAGATAAAGACAAGCAAACATAATAGGGCAAGAAATGGATATTTTATTGGTTCTGTTCCGCCCTATGGATATAAGGTAGTGAAATTAAAAGAGGGACAGAAGTTAGAAGTTGATGAGAATGTTCGATTCATTGTTGAAGAAATGTTCCGACTAACACTTGGAGGGAAAAGCCAATATGAGGTTGCAAAACACTTTAATACTATGGGTTATGCTACAGGAATGGTCTATTACAAAACAGGTAGAATTTATAGACGGGATGGTGATCCGCAGTGGAATAAAGGTACTATTTCCAAAATGCTTACTAATAGAACTTATACAGGAACTTTGGTGCAAGGCGTTAAGCAACAAAATCTTGCAAAAGGAATGAAGCAACAATTTGTAGATGAAAGCCAGCATATTATATATGAAAATGCTCATGAACCTATTATCTCAAAAGAAGACTTTGAAAAAGTGCTGCAAGGGCGAGCAAATAGATTAAAGAACAATGCTTTTGGTGCAGAGATGCATAACTTTGAAAGAGATTATGAGAATAGATATAAGGGCTTGATTTTTAATAATGCAACAGGTAAGGAACTTTATCGAAGAACCAGAATTTACGGGACAAACCATGATAGGCTTTATTACTCTTTTCAAAACGATACTTGCACAGGCAAGATAGATAACGAAGTAGGAGTATTTATTATGGAAAGAGAGCTTGATAAGGCAATGTCTGAAAAGGTAGCAGAGTTTATTACTAAGGCTACAAGCAAGGCAAAGCTAATAGAAAGAGTGTCTGCTAGGTTTTTTGAAAGTATAGATAAGCTAAACGAAGATATTTCAAAGCTTAAAATTAAGACAGAGAAGGAAGAATTCCTAATTCAAAAAGCTTATGAAGAATATAGCTTAGGCAAGATTGATAGGGAAGTATATAGCCTTAAAAGAGAGATTACTCTTAGCCATATTGCAACAATCAATAATGAAGTTATTGCTATTGAAAAGGTTGTAAAAGACCTTGAAAGGGATAAGAAAATATCTATTAAGTGGATTAAGGACGTATTTTCGGCAAAAAAGGTTGAAAAATTACCATCTGATTTAATTCATAGCTTAGTGGAAAAGATAATTGTCTATGGCAATCATAACTTTGAAATAATCTTTAAATTTAATATGGATAGTTTGATGGGAGGTGTTAATATTGAGTAAAATTGCACTTTACATTAGATTATCTGTAGAAGATCAGATGAAGAAAGATGAGAGCGAAAGTATCATCAATCAAAGGTATTTCCTGAATGATTTTCTTGATAGAAATGATGAATTTAAAAGTTTTCAAAGAGAAGAATACATTGATGACGGATATACAGGTACAAATGAGAAAAGACCATCTTTTCAAAGAATGCTAGAAGGAGTTAAGAATGGTAAAATCAATGCCATAATTGTAAAAGACTTATCGAGATTTATGAGGGATTATATTTCGCTCGGTGATTATCTGGAGAATATATTTCCTTTTCTTGGTATTAGATTTATTGCGATTAATGATGGCTATGATAGTGATAAGGAAAAAGGGAATGGAACAGACCTTGATATTCAGTTTAAAGGTTTGCTATATGACTTTTATACAAAAGATATTTCGCAGAAAGTAAAGACAGTTACTACAGAACTTAAGAAGCAAGGAAAGTTTCTTGCATGGAGTCCAGCATTTGGTTATATGAAAGATCCAGATGATAAGCACAACATCATTATTGATGATAAGACAGCTTGGATTGTGAGGAAGGTATATGACTTAGCACTTACAGGACTTGCATCAAGAAAGATTGCAGCAGTTATGAATGAAGAGAATATACCAACACCAAACGAACGTAAAAAAGAACTTACAAATATGGATTATGAATATAACATAGTATCATCAGATACAAGAGATGCACCAACATGGACAAATGGTACAGTGGTAGATATTTTATCCAATGAAAATTACACAGGCACTTATGTCTTCAATATGCAAGAAAAGTCGGTATTGACTCCTGGTAGTTTTAAATTTAATCCTAAAGAAGAATGGGGTAGAGTTTATGACCACCATGAAGCTATCGTTTCAAGAGAAGAGTTTGAAAGGGTTCAAGCTATCAAAGAAAATAATAGTTTCTTAAAAGGGAAAAATACTGACTATACATGGAGAAAGCATTCCCCATTACAAGGCTTCGCAAGATGTCCTACTTGTAACCATATTCTGGGACTTACTCAATCAAAGTTTAAACGACCGGATGGAAGCATGAGAATACACAAGTATTTTCATTGTAGGATCTGCAAGTGTAATAATGTTGAACATAAAAACTCAAGAGTTGATAAATTAGAGGAACAGGTGCTTTCGCTTATTAAAGAGAAATATGGTGAAGTAGAAGTAAAGCTCAAAGAAAAAATAAGCATTAAAGATATAGAGAAAAAGATAGAAAAGCTTCAGGCAAAAAAGATGTCTGATTTTGAAAAATATAAACTTGGGAAAATGACGAAAGTTAAGTTTGTAGAAAGTAAAAATCAGATAGATAATGAAATTAGTAAGCTAGAAGAAAAGATAAAACTATCTTCTAACGAAACAGAAGTAGTAACAGATAATGAACTTACACGAGAACTTATGGAAAAGTATGTTGAGTCGGTTATCTGTGAAGGCAGTATAGTTCAAAAAATCATATGGAAATAGACGCAAGAGGGAGTGAGAAATCACTCTCTTTTTGCTATCTAAAAATAGACAATATATTTTGTGTCAGTCGCTTGACACGAGAGGGGTCTGCGGGTTTCTTAGTATCTGCTAGCCGTTACTTAAAGCGTAAAAAAGATGAATGGGAAACCAATCCAGATAATATCAACCATTTTCATAACATTATGTTTCATGGGAATGATACGGATACAACTATGCTTAGACTTGGTGCAATGAACATGATGCTGCATGGAGTGGAAAATCCACAAATTAGTTATCTTGACTCACTATCTCAAGATAATGAAGAAGCAGATAAATACACTTTAGTGTTAGCAAATCCTCCATTTAAGGGATCGCTTGACTACGATTCAACTTCAAATGATCTTCTTGCGACTGTAAAAACCAAAAAAACAGAATTACTTTTCCTTGCTCTTTTCTTGCGTACATTGAAACCAGGGGGACGTGCAGCAGTTATTGTACCTGACGGTGTCCTCTTTGGTTCTTCTAAAGCCCATAAAGGAATTCGTCAGGAAATTGTAGAGAATCATAAATTGGATGCTGTAATATCAATGCCAAGTGGTGTTTTCAAACCTTATGCTGGAGTTTCAACTGCCATTCTCATCTTTACAAAAACTGGAAATGGTGGAACGGATAAGGTCTGGTTTTACGATATGAAAGCAGATGGTTTAAGTTTGGATGATAAACGACAACCGATCAGTGACAATGATATTCCAGATATTATTCAACGTTTCCATCAACTTGAAAATGAAGCAGAACGTAAGAGAACGGACCAGTCTTTCTTTGTTCCAGTCGATGAGATAAAGGATAATGATTATGATTTATCGATCAATAAATACAAAGAAATTGAGTATGAAAAAGTTGAGTATGAACCAACAGAAGTCATCTTAAAGAAAATTAATGATCTAGAAAAAGAAATTCAAGCTGGCTTGGCAGAGTTAGAAGAATTACTCAAGTAGGGAGATGGATGTATGAAAAAAGTGAAGTTGGGGGAAGTGGCTACTTTTATTAATGGATATGCTTTTAAACCTCAAGATTGGTCATCTGAAGGAAAAGAGATTATCAGAATACAGAATTTGACTAAAACTTCAAAAGAGATAAATTATTATTCGGGTACGATTGATAAAAAATACATTATTGAAGATGGTGACATTCTTATTTCTTGGTCGGGTACATTAGGGGTTTTTCAGTGGTGTGGAAAATCCGCAGTGTTAAATCAGCATATTTTTAAAGTGGTTTTTGATAAGATAGATATTGATAAATCATATTTTAAATATGTTGTTGAAAAAGGTTTGAAAGATGCTGTAAAACATACTCATGGTTCCACAATGAAACATTTAACAAAAAAATATTTTGATAATATTATGGTTTCATATACAAATTTGAGAGAGCAACAAAGAATTGCAAGTGAACTAGATTTGTTAAGCAAGCTGATTTTAATGAGACAAGAACAACTTAAAGAGCTTAATCTACTCGTCAAATCCCGATATTTCGAGGAGGTGGTTGCATGACAATCATTTTTTTACATAATATATTTGAAAAATCTATAAATGGTGAATGGGGTAATGAAGATAGTGGCAAAGGAGAGGCGACAGCAGTAATTAGAACCTCAAATTTTCTAAATTCTGGGAGACTAAATCTAGATAATATTGTATGTCGTGAAATTGATAAAGATAAAAACAGCGACAAAATTCTAAGAACAGGTGATATTATAATTGAAAAATCAGGAGGTAGTCCAAATCAACCGGTTGGACGTGTTGTATATTTCGATGTTACAGATCAAGATTATTTCACAAATAACTTTACTAGTATTTTAAGAGTTAAACCAGAATATAATTCTAAATATATATTTTATTTAATGAAGTATCTTTATGACACAAAAAAGGTGTTAAAATTTCAAAATCAAACAACTGGAATTATTAATTTAAAGTTAGCTGACTATTTAAATAAAACCAAAGTTAATATTGAAACTATAGAAAATCAAAATACAATAGTAGACATATTGGATAGGTTAGAGTATCAAATAATAAATAGAAATAAGCAGATTAGTGAACTCTCAAACCTTGTAAAATCCCGATTTAACGAGTTGTTTGGGGATCCTGTTTTGAATGATATGGGTTGGGAAAGATGTCGATTAAAAGATATATCAGTAGAAAAGTTAGCATACGGTTCAGGCGCGTCAGCAATTGAATTTTCAGGATTAAGATATATTCGTATAACCGATATTGATACTTGTGGAAATTTAAAACCTGAAAAGAAATCACCTAGCCAATTTGACGAAAAATATTTATTAAATACAGGTGATATATTGTTTGCTCGAAGTGGTGCTACAGTTGGTAAAACTTTTTTATATTCGAAGAAGAAGCATGGTCCGGCACTATATGCAGGATACTTGATTAGACTGATACCTAATCATTCCCTAGTGAACCCTATTTTTGTTTATCACTTTACAAAGACAAAGTACTATAATGATTTTATTGCTAAAGTTCAGAATGCAGTTGCGCAGCCAAATATTAATGCAAAACAATATAGTGAACTAGATTTCATCCTCCCCCCTCTAGCCCTCCAAAATGAATTCGCAGACTTCGTGGCTCAAGTCGACAAATCACAATTGGCAATTCAAAAATCTCTGGAAGAATTGGAAACCTTGAAAAAATCACTTATGCAGGAATATTTCGGTTAAGATTTGATATGAAATAGCAGTTTTACACTATCGTTGTAATTACCGTAATTATTTGTTATAATACTTCAAAGGAGGAAATCAGATGGTCGTAAAAACAAGAAAACAAGGAAATTCAATCACCATTACGATTCCAAGCGAGTTCAATATTCCAAGTGGTGTTAAATACGAAGCGAAATTGTTGCCAAGTGGTGAAATTATCTTTACTCCTGAAGAATTGGATCATCAGGTCTCTTATGTTTCTGATGATGCCTTTTACTTAAAATTGGATACAATTTTTGATGAATACGACGATGTTTTCAAAGCTTTGGTGGAAAAATGACGGTCTATCTATCAGAAAAGCAAATTGAAAAAATCAATTCTTTAGCAATTCAACGGTATTCTCCAAAGGAGCAAATTCAAACAGTTAGTCCTTCAGCGTTAAATATGATTGTGAACTTACCAGAACAATTTGTTTTTGGCAAACCTCTTTATCCAACAATTTTTGATAAAGCAACAATATTATTTGTCCAATTGATAAAGAAGCATGTTTTTGCCAATGCCAATAAACGAACAGCCTTCTTTGTTTTAGTGAAGTTTTTACAATTAAATGGTTATCACTTTTCTGTTTCCGTGGAAGAAGCGGTTGATATGTGCGTGACTATAGCGGTAGAAGCTTTAACTGATGAAAAAATGATAAGCTACTCTAAATGGATTTCTGAACATTCTATCAGAGAAAAGGTCAAAAAGTGAGATAGTATGCTGGATTGAAATGAGCATAAGAAAATAAATGAACAGGCAATATTAGAATTCTGTAATGCAGAAACTGATATTGCCTCTTTTTATTGATGAGTAATAATGAAAGTGAGAATTTATGGAATCAAAAGTGACAATTATCATACAAGAAATGTTACCACTTTTAAACAATGAACAATTACTAGCATTGCGAGAGAGTTTAGAGCGTCATCTAGTGGATGGAAAAAAGCAGCAAAAGCATTCGAATAATAATCTGTTGCAACTATTCATCACTGCTAAGCAGGTGGAGGGCTGTAGCGTAAAAACAATACGTTATTATCAGAGAACAATTGAAAATTTGTTTCATGATATTAAGGAGTCTGTGACACAACTGACAACCGATGATCTAAGAAGTTATCTTGCAAATTATCAGTCTGAAAAGGACTGTAGCAAGGCGAATTTGGATAATATTCGGCGTATATTGTCTTCTTTTTTTGCTTGGCTTGAACAAGAGGAATATATCATCAAGAATCCTATTCGAAGGATTAAAAAAATTAAGACAGAACAAACTGTAAAAGAAACTTATACGGATGAACATCTTGAAATTATGCGGGATAACTGTGAAAATTTAAGAGATTTGGCAATGATAGATCTACTAGCATCAACAGGTATGCGTGTAGGTGAACTGGTCCAGTTGAATCGTTCTGATATTGATTTTGAAAACAGAGAGTGCGTTGTTTTTGGAAAAGGAAAAAAAGAAAGACCCGTATATTTTGATGCTCGTACGAAAATTCATTTAAGAAACTATCTCAATGATAGAAAAGATGGCCATCCTGCTCTTTTTGTAACGCTAGTTGGAAAAGCCCAGAGACTTGGAATTGCGGGTGTCGAGATTCGATTGAGAAAGTTAGGACAAAAACTTGGAATACAAAAGGTTCATCCACATAAATTCAGAAGAACTTTAGCGACTAAGGCAATTGATAAAGGAATGCCTATTGAACAAGTCCAAAAACTACTAGGTCACAGCAAAATTGACACTACCCTTGCCTATGCCATGGTCAATCAAAGCAATGTTAAACATTCGCATCAAAAATTCATCTCTTAAATGCAAATCCCGATATTCCGAGGAGGTGGTTGCATGAAATTAATTGATGTGTGTAAACCTAAACAGTGGAAAACCATTTCGACTAATGAATTAGTTAAAGATGGATATCCAGTTTTCGGTGCAAATGGGATAATCGGTTACTTTTCTGATTATAATCACGAGAAGCCTACACTCTGTATAACTTGTCGTGGTGCGACTTGTGGTACAGTAAATAAATCACTGCCCTATTCTTACGTTACTGGAAACTCTATGGCACTTGATGACTTAGATGAATCAGTAATCATGATAGATTTTTTATATTACTTTCTTCAATATCGTGGTTTTAATGATGTTATAACTGGGTCAGCACAACCACAAATTACTAGACAATCTTTAAGTAAGATTATAATACCTGATTTTGACATAACAATTCAAAAAGAAATCACTCAGACTATTCATGATTTAGAACACCTAATCTTAATTCGAAACAAACAAATAGAGAACCTTGCCGACCTTGTAAAATCCCGATTTAACGAGATGTTTGGGGATCCTGTTTTGAATGATATGGGTTGGGAAAAACATGCTTTAAAAGAATTTGGAATATGGAAAAGCGGTGGAACTCCTAAAAGAAATGAAGAAGATTTTTTTAGAGGACATATTCCTTGGATTACATCAGGAGAACTAGAACATAAATACATTAAAGATTCTTTTGAAAAAATTACAAAAAAAGCAATTGAATGTAGTTCTGCAAAAATAATTGAAAAAGGTAGTTTATTACTAGGAATGTATGATACTGCGGGTTTAAAATCATCAATCAATACTAAAGTGATGTCTTGTAATCAAGCTATTGCTTTTGCGAAATTAGATGATAGAATCACAGATACTATATATGTTTATTACGTAATTCAAAATTTAAGATCAATGCTATTGAATCAACAAAGAGGCGTACGTCAAAAGAATTTTAACTTATCGATGATCAAAAATATTTCCATCCCCCTCCCGCCTCTTTCCCTCCAAAACGAATTCGCAGACTTTGTAGCTCAGGTCGACAAATCACAATTTGCTTGTGGGATAGTTATAAAACTGTGGAGAAATAGCTTGAAATCTAGTATAATATAGCTATCTATTTATTCAAAGTGAGAGAAAAATGGGAAATTTTGATTTTCTTTTAAATAACGAAGAGTATGAATCTTTTTCAAAGCCTTGTATAGAAGCTGAGAATATGATCGCGACATCTACTGTAGCTACTGCTTTTATGGCACGCCGTGCTTTGGAGCAGGCTGTTCATTGGATATATAGTCACGATTCATATTTAGAAGCTCCCTATCGTGCTACCTTATCTTCTTTGGTATGGGATGATGATTTTAGAGAGATTGTGGATCCTGAGCTCCATAGGCAGATTGTTCTTTTAATTCGATGGGGAAATCATGCTGCACATGGTGGAGAAATTAAGGAACGAGAAGCGATTTTGGCTTTGCATCATTTGTATCAGTTTGTCAATTTTATTGATTATTGCTACAGTAACGAGTTCGTGGAGCGTTATTTCGACGAGCAATTATTGCCACTTTCAGCAAACATCAAGTTTCGAGAAACGCCACAATCTATGGCGAAATTACAAAACAGTTTGTCAGATCTTCCTGATTTCGATGAACAGATGGCTAGTCAGTCATTGGCTGTTCAAGAGACTTATACTGAAAAACGTGAAACAGCAGCTCTACGGCAAGATGTATCTTTCCATATCGATCAACTATCTGAATCAGAGACAAGAAAACTCTTTATAGATATCGATCTCCGTTTAGCAGGTTGGACATTTGAGGAAAACTGTCGTGTTGAGGTAGCCGTTCATGGTTTGAAGCATGGTACAGGAACTGGATACTGTGACTATGTCCTTTATGGCAAAAATGGGAAAGTTCTAGCAATTGTTGAAGCTAAAAAGGCATCTGTAAATCCAGAAGTAGGGGAGGTGCAGGTCAAGGAATATGCTGAAGTTCTTGAGAAACAAATCGGCTATCGGCCAATTTGCTTTATTACCAATGGTTTAAAGCACTACATACTTGATGGTGTTAATCGTCGCCAGATTGCAGGGTTCTACTCTCAAGAAGAGTTGCAACTGTTGATGGACAGACGTCACTTGCAAAAACCACTCGAGGATATTTCTAGCAAAATTAGGGACGACATTTCTGGACGTTATTATCAGAAACATGCGATTACAAGTGTCTGTGAAGCATTCTCCAATAATCGGAGACAGGCACTCTTGGTCATGGCAACTGGGTCTGGGAAAACCCGTACAGCGGTTTCCCTAGTTGATATCCTTTCGCGTCATAACTGGGTAAAAAATGTTCTTTTTTTAGCTGATAGAACTTCCCTAGTTAAGCAAGCTTATGATTCGTTTAGGAAATTACTTCCAGATCTTTCGGTTTGTAATTTCTTAGAAGATAAAGATAGTGCTCGATCTAGTCGTATGGTTTTTTCAACCTATCCGACTATGATAGGAGCGATCAGTGATCAAGAAGAAGTAAATCAACGCCCCTTCACTGTTGGGCACTTTGATCTCATCATAATTGACGAGTCTCACCGTTCTATTTATCAGAAATACAAATCAATTTTTGATTATTTTGATGCAAGGATTGTAGGATTAACTGCCACTCCGCGTCAAGATTTGGATAAAAATACCTATAGTTTCTTTAACTTGGAGAATGGTGTTCCAACATACGCATACGATTTGGAAGAGGCTGTAAAAGATGGTTATTTAGTAGCTTATCATTCGATTGAAACTAAGTTAAAACTACCAACGGATGGTCTCCATTACGATGATTTATCCCAAGACGAAAAAGAATATTTTGATAGCCAATTTGAAGATGGTAGTTCTGAGAAAGATATTGATCCTGAGGATTTTAATACCTCTATTTTCAATAGAAAAACAGTCAAAATTGTTCTAGATGAACTAATGACAAGAGGAATTCAGACAGCTTCAGGTGACGAAATTGGTAAAACCATTATCTTTGCTAAAAACCATCGACACGCTGAATATATCAGAGATATTTTTAACGAACGCTATCCTGAAAAAGGAAGCGATTATGCTCAAGTGATTGATTATAGCATTAAGCATTATCAAACCTTAATTGATGATTTTAAAATTAAGGAGAAATACCCTCAAATTGCAATTTCTGTTGATATGTTGGATACAGGTATTGATGTACCAGAGGTTGTTAATTTAATCTTTTTCAAGAAAGTGCGCTCTAAAACTAAGTTTTGGCAGATGATTGGTCGTGGAACCCGTCTTTGTAAAGATTTATTCGGACCTGAGCAGGATAAGGAAAATTTCTTGGTATTTGATTATGGTGATAATTTTGAATATTTCAAAGCTGATCCAAGAGAAGGAGATGGCCGTCACATTGTTTCTCTGACTCAACGTTTGTTTAACATCAAAGTGGACTTGATTCGAGAACTGCAGGGGCTTCATTATCAAGATAATCAGTTTGCTAGAGAATACCGTCAGCAACTCGTCTCAGAACTTCATGAACGTATGGTGAGCTTAAATGAGTTAGACTTTAGGGTTCGTATGGTCTTAGATACAGTTTATACTTACAGAAAGTTGGAAAATTGGCAAAATCTAACGACCGTCACAAGTGAAACAATCCAGAAAGATCTTTCTCCGATTCTATTTGAAGAAAATAAAGAAGACGAGATGGCGAGACGATTTGATTTATGGTTGTTTCAGATACAGTTAGGACAACTGTTGACTAAGCCAGCAACTTCCCATATATCTCAAGTTATGAAAACAGCTAAAGCTCTTGCCAGGGTTGGCAATATATCACAAGTTTTTGCACAGGCTGAAATTATCAGGAAAGTACAAGAACCTGAATTTTGGGAAGAAGTTAGTTTGTCTGAGTTGGAAAAAATCCGCCTTTCTCTAAGAGATTTATTGCAATTCTTAGATAAAACGAGCCGAAAAGTCTATTATGTCAATTTTGATGATCACATTATTTCCACTGTCCATGATACTAAGCCATATTTACAAGTCAATGACCTGCGATCTTATAATGAAAAAGTTGAACATTATTTGAAAACTCATCTAGATGATGAAGCAATTTCTAAGTTATACCATAATGAAAAATTGACCTCTCAAGATTTACTTGCACTTGAAATATTGCTATGGGAAAAATTAGGTAGCAAGTCAGATTACCAACAACATTATGAAAATAAGGCAATTCCTAGATTGGTTCGTGAGATTATTGGTTTAGATAGAGAGGCTGCTAATCAAGTTTTTTCTAAATTTTTATCGGATGAGAGTCTCAATGCCAAGCAGATTTCCTTTGTGAAATTGATTGTAGATTACATTGTAGAAAATGGTTGCTTGGAGACTAAAGTTTTAACACAAGAGCCGTTTAAATCGTATGGTTCAGTTCAACTACTCTTTCAACACCAACTCCCTATACTTCGTAATATTGTCCAAACGATTGAACTCATTAATGATCGAGCTGGAGAAGCAGCGTAAATAATAAGAGGTTGTAAATGCAAACGCAAGATGAAATGAATGTTCTAGTACCGGAAAAATTAGCAGAAATTGAGCGTGATTATGGTGTCAGAGTTTTATGGGCTATTGAGTCTGGTAGTCGTGCTTGGGGATTTGAGTCTCCTGATAGTGACTTTGATGTGCGATTTATCTACAGACATAAGCAAGATTTTTATCTCCGTTTAAATGAACAGCGTGATGTTATCGAGCTACCAATTGACGATACTTGGGATGTGAGTGGCTGGGATTTAGACAAGACTTTAAAACTCCTTTATAAGTCAAATCCAACACTGTTTGAATGGTTACAGTCACCAATTGTCTATCAACAAACGGATTTTATTGAACGCCTACGTCCCCTTGCTAACCAGTATTTTTCAGAGAAAAAAATGCTGTATCATTACTTGAATACTGCTAGAACTTAAATGAATAAGTATCTTTCAGGAAACAAGGTTAAACCTAAAAAGTATTTCTATGCGCTGCGGCCCATTTTGGCCTACCGTTGGATTGAAAAATACCATTCAGTTCCTCCAATTTTATTTGACGATTTGGTCAAAGAATTGCTTCCTGATGAGATGAAAGAGCATGTGTCAAGATTGCTTGATACCAAGGTGAAGGGACCTGAAGGTATGGAAATTGATCCGATTATGCCAATCCAATACTACATCATCAAAAATATCAAAGAGTTGAATGCATACGTTCAAAGTGTTAGAGAGGAAAAGAAAGAGTGGGAAGCTCTAAATCAATTTTTCCTTGAAGAATTAGGCCACGACTGAGGTTGTTTATGGGTAAATGGACATGTAGATGCGGGCAAGCAATGAATGACCACCGAGCGCCCGATCCAAATGCTTATTCGGTTTATTCGGATGAGTTGTTTGAAGAAATCATAAATAAAGTTGACGACCATAATAAAATTTCTTATGATGATATTTCTGAAGCATCCTTTTATATGTGGAAGTGCCCTGAGTGTGGTAGTTTTATGGTTTTTGGCGAAGACGGAGAAGGTGATCGATTTACTTTTTATGAGCGCCAAGAAGCAGAAATGGTTGAACTTAAACCTGAACCTCTCTTTGATCCGGCTCAAGAGTTAAATCTTGTTGTGGTTGAGTTTCAGGAGGGAGGGAATGGTTATACTTATATCTGTGAAGACCCAAATATCCATATAGGACACGCTGTAGTTGTCCCAGTGGGGAAGGAAAATACTGAAAAAACTGCTTTAGTTGTACAGAAGTATCATGCCCTACCAAAGGATATCACTTTTCCTGCTGAAAAGTTAAAACGAGTCATCCGTAGGTATTCGCATTTCGACCCACACACTTCAAAAATCGTTTGTAGAAATTTAATTAAGCTTGGAGGAATTCTTGATGCATGCTCTAAAAACGCAAAACCTGCTAATCAGCAATATTATAGTATCAAAACTCCCTTAGGCTATTTCTGGTTAGAATTAAATGGAGTTCCAATTCCAATGAAAATTACGCAGATTCAAGTCAGATATAAAAAGTACCAAGTAGATGGTGCCCTTTATATTAAGCCTTCAGAGATTAACTGTAGAAGATTCTATGAACTGGAATTATGTGCAGATTTTGATATTGATGCCTCGAGATGGATCGATGTTCTTTCTGATGAAAATGTATGGGGCAATAGTTGGGAACTAAATGGTCTTCAATTCGGTATTACTGCAGGGGAATCTCCAGAATTTGAAGACGAAGTTGTTGCAAGAAAATATAGTCGTATCCCACTTTATTATGACTGGCACCCTGAATTTGAAGATTATTATGGCTTCAGTTTAGCTTGGAAAAAATACGAGTCTGATAGCGATTTGTCAATAGATTTCTATACAACGTAAGAAGGTTTTAAAACATTAAACCCTACGTCTTACTTTATACTATGAAATAAAAAACGAACAGCCTCCTTTTCTGAGATACGGAATAGAACATGTTCGTTTTTTTATATCGAATAATACAATTGGTATGTTTTAAAAAAGTAATAGATTTGTTTAAAACACACGATAGACATAAGGATTTTCTGGTTTGTCTACTTTTGTGAAACTCTCAACTTCCAGTGTTGGGAGTTTTTGTTTGAGTTCTTTATGATAGTGGAGGGTCAGGGTTCCTCTGGCGGTAATCCAGGTATTGTCAGGATACTGGCGTGAGTTCCCCTTGGTCAGGAGTCCATATACTCCAGAGTCTGCGATACAGTGGATGATGCCAAAGCGAAAGAGGAACTGGCTATCTGGATGGCTAGGATCGTTATAAACAAAGCCTGTAAACTCGATTTTCTTTCCTTCAAACTCTTGAGGGTAGTCATAGAGAACTTCCATGACCTCCATATAGTTTTCATCAGTGACTTGAATTGTTGCCTGGGAGAGGTATTTATCAGCTGTAGCCCTCATTTCCTTTTCATAAGCAGATTTAGAAAAATAGGTGCTGGTATCGGGTTTAAGGTATTGACTGGATGTTCCTTCGCTTGCCTGAATGGCTGTGTTGATTCCCTCAGCAAGTGGGAAATGATAACCTTTGGCAGATACAGTTCTCGAGTCCAAACTTACTGTCGGAAAGGCAACCCCAATCAACAGAGGTAGTGACAGTAAAAGGATACTGATTCGTCTAGCTCGACGACTTTCCAAATGGCTGTGAGAGTTGATTTTCTTGATCCAGATATAGAATTGAACCAGAGCCAACAGAAGAGAAAGGACCATTGAGATATAGACTAGATAGGAATAGTGGAGGTTAATGTAGTGACTGAGCTTGCCAGATAGCTGCAGATACAGAGTTAGGGCAAAATAACCCAGTAAAATGAAAAATCGGATCATAGCATCACTCCTATCATGTAAGAATAAAGCAAGACAAGCACTGTCACGATGCCCATGAATTGCCAGATGAAGCGCGCTTTGAGATAGTGTTTCATCATGAGGAGATTTTTGATATCGAGCATGGGACCAATGATGAGAAAAGCAAGGACTGGTGCTAGGCCGAAGCTGGAGAGGAGAGAAGCACCGATAAAGGCGTCCGCCTCGCTACAAAGAGAGAGGAGAAAGGCTAGAAACATGAGCAAGAGAATCGCAAGGACTGGACTTGCGCTGATAGAGGTCAAGATCCGAGTTGGGACATAGACCTGCACGATAGCCGCAAAGAGACAGCCAAAGACCAAGTAACGCCCCATATCGAAAAACTCGTCAATAGCTTGTATAAAGACCTGAAAGACCTTTCTAGCAGGAGTCAAGTGTGAAAAGTCATGTTCATGACAAGCGATAAGATTCTCTTTTTGAATGGGTTCCTTCCAGAAAAATCCTAGGAAAATTCCAAGCACCAAAGCAATCACAATAGCTCCCAGAGCTCGCAATAAGGCAAATTTTATTGAATTGCCAAAGGCAGAATAAGTGGCGAAAAGAACGATAGGATTGATGATGGGAGCAGTCACCAGAAAGGGAACCGCTGTGTAGCTGGGCACTTTCTTTTCTAAAAAACGATTGATGATTGGAACGATTCCACACTCACAGGATGGAAAGAGAAAGCCAATGAAGGTACCAAAAAAGATCCTCCCCCAACGATTGCGAGGGAGAAACTCATAAACTTTATCAGGTGTGATATAGACCTCAATCAATCCCGAAATCAGACTCCCAATCAAGACAAAAGGAAGGGCTTCAATCATGATGGAGAGAAAAATAGCTCCCGCTTGTAATACACTAGGAGGAAGAGATTGGAAAACAGTCATCTATTTTTTCTTCTCAACTTTTTCTTTTTTGTTTTTGTCATCTGGGAAAGTGACTTGTGTTAAGTCAGGAAGTTTGGCGAATTCTTCAAACATCTTGTCCAAATCATCCGTTTTTGTAAATTTAACAGCCATAGGCCTACCTCTTTTCTACATTCTACCTCTATTATACTATTATTTTGTGGAAAAGGGATTATTTTTATTTTGATAATCAAAGATGCAAAAACAGGTAAGGCAAAACAAGAGTTGTTCCTTATGGTATAATAGGTTTATGGATAAAAAATATGAAAAAATCTCCCAAGATTTGGGAGTAACCTTAAAGCAAATCGATACTGTTCTAAGTTTGACGGCTGAAGGGGCGACAATTCCCTTCATCGCGCGTTATCGAAAGGACATGACTGGTAGTCTGGATGAGGTGGCGATTAAGGCCATTATCGACTTGGATAAAAGTCTGACAAATCTCAACGACCGTAAAGAAGCTGTCTTAGCTAAGATTCAAGAACAAGGCAAACTAACCAAGGAATTGGAAGCAGCTATTTTGGCAGCTGAAAAATTAGCAGACGTAGAAGAACTCTATCTTCCTTATAAGGAAAAACGTCGGACCAAGGCAACCATTGCCCGTGAAGCTGGACTCTTTCCTCTTGCTCGCTTGATTTTGCAAAACGTAGATGGCTTAGAGAAAGAAGCTGAGAAGTTTGTCTGTGAAGGATTTGCGACTGGTCAAGAAGCCTTGGCTGGTGCGGTTGATATTTTGGTCGAAGCCTTATCTGAAGATGTGACTTTGCGTTCACTGACCTATCAGGAAGTGTTGAGACACTCTAAAATCACTTCGCAAGTCAAGGATGAAAGTCTTGATGAAAAACAAGTTTTTCAGATTTATTATGATTTTTCAGAGACAGTTGGCAACATGCAGGGTTATCGTACCTTGGCTCTCAATCGTGGGGAAAAATTAGGTATTTTGAAGGTTGGCTTTGAACATGCGACGGACCGTATCTTATCTTTCTTTGCTGCTCGTTTCAAGGTGAAAAATGCCTATATAGATGAAGTTGTTCAACAGTCAGTTAAGAAAAAGGTCTTGCCTGCTATCGAGCGCCGCATTCGGGCAGAATTAACCGAAAAGGCAGAAGAGGGAGCTATCCAACTCTTTTCTGACAACCTGCGTAATCTCCTCTTGGTTGCTCCACTGAAAGGGCGCGTGGTTTTAGGATTTGACCCTGCCTTTCGTACAGGTGCCAAGCTGGCTGTCGTAGATGCAACAGGAAAAATGCTGACGACTCAAGTCATTTATCCAGTAAAACCAGCATCAGCTCGTCAAATCGAAGAAGCCAAGAAAGATTTGTCGGACTTGATTGGTCAATACTATGTGGAAATTATTGCTATCGGAAATGGGACGGCCAGTCGGGAAAGTGAAGCCTTTGTAGCGGAAGTTCTGAAAGATTTTCCTGAGGTCAGCTATGTTATTGTCAATGAAAGTGGCGCTTCTGTCTACTCTGCCAGCGAACTTGCTCGTCAGGAGTTTCCAGAATTAACTGTTGAAAAACGCTCTGCTATCTCTATCGCCCGTCGTTTGCAAGATCCGCTTGCCGAATTGGTCAAAATTGATCCCAAGTCAATCGGTGTCGGTCAATACCAGCACGATGTCAGTCAGAAGAAATTGTCTGAAAGTCTGGACTTTGTTGTCGATACGGTGGTTAACCAAGTCGGTGTCAATGTCAATACAGCCAGCCCAGCACTTCTCTCCCACGTAGCTGGACTCAATAAAACTATCTCTGAAAATATTGTCAAATATCGTGAGGAAGAAGGAAAAATCACTTCGCGCGCCCAAATCAAGAAAGTTCCTCGCCTGGGAGCTAAGGCTTTTGAGCAAGCAGCTGGTTTCCTCCGTATTCCTGAAAGTAGCAATATCCTCGATAATACGGGAGTTCACCCAGAAAACTATGCTGCGGTTAAGGAACTCTTCAAACGCTTGGATATCAAGGACTTGAATGAAGAAGCACAAAATAAGCTTAAGTCCCTATCAGTCAAGGAGATGGCCCAAGAACTAGATCTTGGTCCAGAAACCCTTAAAGATATCATTGCTGACCTTCTCAAACCAGGTCGTGATTTTCGTGATTCTTTTGATGCACCTGTTCTCCGTCAAGATGTACTGGATATCAAGGATTTAAAAGTCGGCCAGAAGCTGGAAGGTGTGGTGCGTAATGTCGTTGATTTCGGTGCCTTCGTTGATATTGGGATTCACGAGGATGGCTTGATCCATATTTCCCATATGAGTCGCAAATTTATCAAACATCCCAGCCAAGTAGTGTCTGTTGGAGATTTGGTAACGGTTTGGGTTAAGAAAATCGATACCGAACGTGAAAAAGTCAATCTGTCGCTCCTCGCTCCAGATGAATCTAACTGAGTACGTTCAGTCTGTTTCCCTCGAAGACTTTGGTAGACCTTTTACACACCAAGCCCAGTGGAATTCTCGTCTGCGAACGACAGGTGGACGATTTTTCCCTAAAGATGGGCATTTGGATTTTAACCCCAAGGTTTATAATGAACTTGGTTTGGAAGTATTTCGCAAAATCGTGCGCCATGAACTCTGTCACTATCACCTTTATTTTCAAAAAAAGGGTTATCGCCATAAGGACCGAGATTTCAAGAAGCTTTTGAAAGAAGTGGACGGACTACGCTTTGTTCCCCCTTTGAAGAACCAAAGTAATTTCCTAGTTTATCAGTGTCAATCCTGCCAGCAACGCTATCAACGAAAGAGGAAGATTGATACCAAGTGCTATCGCTGTGGCGTCTGCTGTGGTAAACTCGTCATCCTAAATCGGCCTAAGGACTGATGTTTGTGCCCCCGTTTCATGATATACTACTTGTAAGAATACCGAAAGAGGAACAAATCATGAATACAAAATTTTATAAAATGAGACGAAATCGCATGGTGTCGGGAGTCTTAGCTGGTCTATCAGACAAGTGGAATTTTGATGTCACCTTAGTCCGCTTTCTCTTCGCCATTTTTACCATATCAAATTTTGGAGTTGGTGTGATTATTTACATCATCCTCGCCTCTATCCTGCCAACTAAGGAAGAAATCGAAGCAGAAATGTACGGAACAGGACCACGCAAACGCAAGGAAGCCGAGGCCATTGATGACAATGATGGACGGTTTTGGTGAGTTGGATTTTGAAATAGTTTATAGATAGTTTCCTTATTTCTCAAAGAGGTCAGAAAAAGAAGTGAACCTTAACCCTTGCATCCGCAAGGGTTTTCTTCTTGCCTTTCTTTTATGGTAAAATATTGATAGCAAAATTACTTGATTTTCTTCAATCTTACAAAAATGTAAGATTAAAGTCTCTTTTGTAAGGTTAGGTTATGGCAAGCCGCCTTTTTTTGCGATAAACTAGACTCATAAAGAACAAAGGAGCAAAACCATGAAAAGAATTTTACAAAAGAAAACAAGAAAACCAAGTCAAAAAGATATCGAGCGTGTTCAACTGGGATGCGCTATGATGCAAGCACAGTTTCAAATGATGGGATATTAAGAAGGAGAAAATCATGACACTTTTAGATGTAAAACACGTTCAAAAAATCTACAAAACACGTTTTCAAGGCAACCAAGTAGAAGCACTTAAAGACATTCACTTTACCGTAGAAAAGGGTGACTATGTTGCCATCATGGGAGAGTCTGGTTCTGGGAAATCAACCCTGCTCAACATCCTAGCTATGCTGGATAAACCAACTCGAGGTCAGGTTTACTTAAACGGAACAGACACAGCCACTATTAAAAATTCACAGGCTTCGAGTTTCCGTCGTGAGAAGTTGGGATTTGTCTTCCAAGACTTTAACTTGCTAGATACCCTGTCTGTTAAGGACAATATCTTGCTTCCGTTAGTTCTATCACGAAAACCTATTACGGAGATGATGAAGAAATTGGTAGTGACAGCTGAAAATTTGGGCATCAACCAATTGCAAGAGAAGTACCCTTACGAGATCTCAGGTGGTCAAAAGCAGCGGGTAGCAGTAGCACGCGCCATCATCACTGAACCTGAAATTCTCCTTGCGGATGAGCCAACAGGAGCTCTTGACTCCAAGTCATCTGCAGCTCTTCTAGATGTTTTTGATGAAATCAATGAACGCGGTCAAACCATTCTCATGGTAACTCACTCAACGGCGGCAGCCAGCAGGGCCAAACGCGTTCTCTTTATCAAAGACGGCATTCTTTACAACCAAATCTACCGTGGAGACAAGACAGAGCGTCAGATGTTCCAAGAAATCTCTGATACTTTGACTGTTATGGCAAGCGAGGTGAATTAGTATGTTCCGATTAACCAATAAGTTAGCGGTATCTAACTTGATTAAAAACCGCAAACTCTACTATCCCTTTGCCTTAGCTGTTCTCTTAGCAGTGACCATCACCTATCTCTTTTATTCATTGTCACTTAATCCTAACATTGGCAAGATCCGAGGGGGAGAAACTATCTCTATGACCCTGGCTCTCGGTATGGTGGTTGTTACCATCGCTTCTGGAATTATTGTCCTTTATGCCAATAGTTTTGTCATGAAGAACCGCTCCAAGGAGCTGGGTGTATATGGTATGCTGGGTCTTGAAAAGCGCCATTTGATCAGTATGGTTTTTAAGGAGCTTCTTATTTTTGGTTCCTTAACCTTGACAGCTGGTCTCGGCCTAGGAGCTCTCTTTGATAAGCTAATCTTTGCCCTTCTTCTGAAGCTGATGAAGATGAAAGTGGAACTCGTTTCGACTTTCCAACCAATTGTCTTTATCCTAGTTCTCATCGTCTTTGGAGCTATCTTCCTAGGTCTAATTTTTATCAATGCCTTTCGCATCGCACGCATGAATGCCCTTCAGCTCTCTCGTGAAAAAGCCAGTGGTGAGAAAAAAGGACGTTTCTTAGGCCTTCAAACCATTCTAGGTCTAATCAGTTTGGGAGCTGGTTATTACCTAGCAGTTACAGTTGAAAATCCACTTTCTGCTGTTCTGATTTTCTTCGTAGCAGTTTTGTTAGTAATTTTGGGAACTTATCTTCTCTTCAATGCAGGAATCACAGTTTTCCTACAAATCTTGAAGAAAAACAAGCGTTATTATTACCAACCTAACAACATGATTTCTGTATCCAATCTCATTTTTCGTATGAAGAAAAATGCGGTTGGTCTGGCGACGATTGCTATTCTTTCAACCATGGTCTTGGTGACAATGTCTGCTGCAACGAGTATCTTTAAAGGCTCTGAAACTTTCAAGAAAGTCATGAATCCACATGATTTTGGAATTACAGGACAGAATATTGAAAAAGAAGACATAAATAAACTCCTAGACCAGTATGCTAGTGATAAGGGATTGACTGTTACAAAGAAAGAAGTTCTTACATACAGTAGCTTTGGTGTAGCAAATCAAGAAGGTACGAAATTAACAATCTTTGACAAAGGTCAAAACCGTGTTCAACCGAAAACTGTTTTTATGGTCTTTGACCAAAAAGACTATGAGAATATGACGGGGCAAAAACTCGCACTTTCAGGAAAGGAAGTTGGATTGTTTACTAAAAACAAAGAACTTCAAGGACAGAAAGAACTGACTCTAAATAACCAGACCTACACGATCAAAGAAGAAATCAAAAAAGATTTTATTCTTGAACATGTCCCAAATCAGTACAATATTCTAACTTCGGACTATAACTATCTGGTTGTTCCTGACCTACAAGTCTTTCTTGACCAGCATCCTAATTCTTCCATCTTTAATCAATACTACGGTGGTATGAATGTAACAGCTAGTGAGGAAGAGCAACTCAAACTTGCCAACGACTATTCAAAATTCCTTGGTGATTTTAATAGAGAATTAAGCAAAGAAGGAAGCTATGTTTACGGAAGCAATCTAGCTGATAGCAGTGCGCAGATGAGTGCTCTCTTTGGTGGAGTCTTCTTCATCGGTATCTTCCTCTCTATCATCTTTATGGTGGGAACAGTTCTTGTCATCTACTACAAACAAATCTCTGAAGGCTATGAAGACCGTGAACGCTTTATCATTTTGCAAAAAGTCGGTCTCGATCAAAAGCAAATCAAGCAAACCATCAATAAACAGGTGCTAACTGTTTTCTTCCTCCCTTTGCTCTTTGCCTTCCTACATCTTGCCTTTGCCTATCATATGCTTAGTCTCATCCTAAAAGTCATTGGGGTGCTAGATGCAACCATGATGCTGACTGTCACTCTGTCCATCTGTGCGATCTTCCTCATCGTCTACGTTTTGATTTTTATGATTACCTCAAGAAGCTATCGCAAGATTGTGCAAATGTAAAAAAGATACCTCGATGATTGTCGAGGTATTTCTTTTATTTTAAATGCTAAAGAGTTGTCCCAAGAGGAAGGTTACGCCCATGGTCAGAAGTCCGATACAGAGGTTGCGGATCATAGCTGTTTTCGTAGGAGCCTTGCCTAGTTTAGCACTGGTATAGCCAGTGACGAGAAGGGAAAGGGCCACGATAAAAACAGTAGCAGGAATACGATAGTCACTTGGAAAGACGGTGATTGAAAGCATAGGAGGAAGGCTTCCCAGTACAAAGGCGATAAAGCTAGAGATCGCAGCATGCCAAGGATTGGTAAACTCTTCGTACTCGATACCGTATTTTTCCTCAACCAAGGCTTTGAGTGGATTTTTTAAAAAGGCCTTGTTGGTCAAAAGTTGGGCGGACGTTTCACACTCACCATTTTGTAAGTAAGCAGCATAGAGGGATTGTTTTGCAGATTCGATGTCTTTATCCAAGAGTAATTGCTCTCTAGCAACAGCGGCTTCTTCCGTGTCTTTCTGAGTGGATACAGAGACATATTCGCCGCCTGCCATAGAAAAAGCACCAGCAAGGATAGCGGCCAATCCTGATAAAAAGATAATCCAGATATTGCTTGTCGCACTGGCAACACCGATAACGACTCCAGCAATGGAAATAATTCCATCATTGGCTCCTAGAACACCTGCGCGTAGGATATTGAGTCGGCCTGTAAAGTTAGCATCAATTTCATGTTTTATTTCTGTCATAGTCATCTCCTTTCTCTCCATTATAGAGAAAAGAGTAGGGGAATACAAACTTTTTAAACTATCTGAAAAAAGTTCTACGATTCTAATTTTTAAGACCTTTTTCACTTTACCGATAAAGCACGGCAATACAGTAGCCAATCCTACTGTACTAGTCCTTTTTTAGCTTATCTATGGTATAATAGAAGGTAGATTTATCAATTGGAGAATGAAGGATTTTATGATTAAACTTGTAGCAACCGATATGGATGGAACCTTTCTAGACGGAGAGGGTCGGTTTGATATGGAACGCCTCAAAAACTTGCTTGTTTCCTACAAAGAAAAGGGAATTTATTTTGCAGTTGCCTCGGGTCGTGGCATCTTATCCCTTAAAAAGCTATTTGCTGATGTGCATGATGAAGTGATTTTTATAGCTGAAAATGGGAGTTATGTTGAGTTTCATGGAGAGGATATGTACGAGGCTACTATGTCTCGGGACTTTTACTTGAGCACTTTTGAAGCTTTAAAGCAATCACCTTATTTTGATGAAAGAAAAATGCTTCTGACAGGGAAAAAAGCTTGTTATGTATTGGATACAGTGGATGAGACCTATCTGATGTTTAGCCGTCACTACAATGAAAATATTCAAAAAGTAGCGAGTCTGGAAGCTATCACAGATGAGATTTTTAAATTCACTACGAACTTCACAGAAGATACGATAGAAGCTGGTGAGGCCTGGGTCAACGAAAATGTTCCTGGTGTGAAAGCCATGACAACTGGTTTTGAATCCATTGATATTGTCTTGGACTACGTTGATAAGGGTGTGGCTATTGTTGAGCTAGCCAAAAAACTGGGGCTTAGCATGGATCAGGTCATGGCTTTTGGTGATAATCTCAATGACCTTCACATGATGCAGGTCGTCGGGCATCCAATCGCTCCTGAAAACGCGCGACCAGAGATTTTAGAATTAGCAGAGACGGTGATTGGCCACCATAAGGACCAGTCAGTGATGGCTTATATGGAGGGCTTGTAATGGCAGATATTAAATTGATTGCACTTGATTTGGACGGCACTTTACTGACAACGGATAAAAGGCTGACAGATCGTACCAAAGCGGTCCTCAAAGCTGCGCGTGATCGTGGCATCAAGATCGTACTGACAACAGGGCGTCCTTTGAAGGCTATGGATTTCTTTCTCAAGGAGTTGGGAACAGATGGACAAGAGGATGAGTACACCATAACTTTTAATGGAGGGCTTGTTCAGAAGAATACGGGCGAGATTCTCGATAAAACAGTTTTTTCAATCGACGATGTGGCACGATTGTACGAGGAAACTGAAAAACTAGGGTTGCCGTTAGATGCCATTTCAGAAGGAACAGTCTATCAAATCCAGTCGGACCAAGAAAGTCTCTATGCTAAGTTTAATCCATCCCTGACTTTCGTGCCAGTCGCTTTTGAAGAGCTATCTAGTCAGATAACTTATAATAAATGTGTGAGTGCCTTCCCCCAAGAACCCTTGGATGCGGCCATTCAAAAGATTTCTCCAGACTTATTTGATCAATATGAAATCTTCAAATCGCGTGAACTCTTATTGGAATGGTCGCCGAAAAACGTCCACAAGGCAACAGGGTTAGCGAAATTAATTAAACACTTGGGTATCGACCAAAGTCAAGTCATGGCTTGTGGGGACGAGGCCAATGACCTTTCTATGATTGAGTGGGCAGGTCTGGGAGTTGCCATGCAAAATGCAGTTCCAGCAGTTAAGGAAGTTGCTAATGTCGTTACCCCCATGACCAACGACGAGGAAGCCGTTGCCTGGGCTATTGAAGAATACGTGCTAAAGGAGAATTAGAAGATGGGATTATTTGACCGTTTATTCGGGAAAAAAGAAGAGCCGAAAATCGAAGATATTGTGAAAGAAGCTCTGGAAAATATTGATTTGTCAGAAGAGATTGAAGAAAACCAAACGGTTATCGAAGTAACAAGTCAGGAAGAGATAACAAGGGAAAAAGTAGAAGAAACACTTGCTCAAGAAGAAATTCCTCAAGTCTCAACAGAAGAAGTTATTGAACCAGAAGCAGTCGAAGAAACTGCTCAGGAAGAGGTTGAGCTAGAAGTTGATGAGACAGAGCAAAGCCAAGAGCTTGAAGAATTTTTCGAAGAAGAGAGCCAAGAATCTCTAGAAGCTGGAGAAGAGCAAGCTTTTGAAGTGGTAGAAGAATATCCACGAGTTGAAGAAACGGTTCAGGAAAAATATGACCGCAGTCTCAAGAAAACGCGTACCGGATTCGGTGCTCGTTTGAATGCCTTCTTTGCTAACTTTCGTTCTGTCGATGAAGAATTCTTCGAGGAATTGGAAGAACTGCTCATCATGAGTGATGTCGGTGTGCAAGTTGCTTCAAACTTAACAGAAGAACTACGCTATGAAGCCAAACTCGAAAACGCTAAGAAGCCTGACGCACTTCGTCGTGTCATTATCGAGAAATTGGTTGAACTCTATGAGAAGGATGGCAACTATGATGAACAAATCCACTTCCAAGATGGTTTGACAGTCATGCTCTTTGTTGGTGTTAATGGTGTTGGGAAAACAACTTCTATCGGGAAATTGGCTCATCGCTACAAACAAGCTGGAAAGAAAGTCATGTTGGTTGCGGCAGATACCTTCCGTGCTGGAGCTGTTGCCCAGCTAGCTGAATGGGGCCGACGTGTGGATGTTCCTGTTGTGACGGGGCCTGAAAAGGCTGATCCAGCAAGTGTGGTCTTTGATGGGATGGAACGTGCTGTAGCAGAAGGGATTGATATTCTCATGATTGATACAGCAGGTCGTTTGCAAAACAAGGACAACCTTATGGCCGAGTTGGAAAAGATTGGTCGCATTATCAAGCGTGTCGTTCCAGAGGCACCCCATGAAACCTTCCTGGCCCTTGATGCGTCAACTGGACAGAATGCCTTGGTACAAGCTAAGGAATTTTCTAAGATAACACCATTGACAGGAATTGTTTTGACAAAAATTGATGGAACTGCCCGAGGTGGTGTTGTACTAGCTATACGCGAAGAACTAAATATCCCTGTAAAATTGATTGGTTTCGGTGAAAAAATCGATGATATCGGGGAATTTAACTCAGAAAACTTTATGAAGGGTCTTTTAGAGGGCTTGATTTAATACAAAATAAATATCCTGCAAGTTAATCTTGCAGGATATTTTTGCTATTCTAAACGTCCATCTTCACGATAGGCGATATCTGGTTGCCAGGTCCATTTGGCTCCATACTTCTCAAGTAAGTCAAAGCTAGCTTGTGGACCCATGCTCCCAGATTTATAATCGTAGAGTGGAGCTCCGTTTTCAGCCCAGAGTTTTTCAATACGGTCAATCAATTTCCACGAAGCACTTACCTCATCCCAGTGGCTAAAGTTGGTAGAGTTGTTATTCAAGACATCGTAGATTAATTTCTCGTATGGGTCTGGTGAGGCTCCAGTAGCAGTAGCATCAGTACGGTAATCCAGAGAGCTTGGAGCCAGGTTAAATTCTTCACCGACTTGTTTCCCATTTAAGCTAAGAGAGAAGCCTTCAGTTGGTTGGATATAGATGGTCAAGATATTTGGTGCCAATGGTTCTCCGAAGATAGAGTCCATTTGCTTAAAGACGATATTGACATGAGTTCCTTTTTCGGTCAGGCGTTTCCCTGTACGGAAGAAGAAGGGAACACCACGGAAACGATCGCTGTCTACAAAGAAGGCACCAGATGCGAAGGTTTCTGTTGTAGATTCAGGATCGACGTTTGGCTCGCTACGATAGGAAATGTATTTCATGCCATCGATTTTACCAGAGCGATATTGACCACGGATAAACTGTTCTTTCAATTCTTCCTCAGTTGGATGATAGAGGTTTTTAAAGACCTTTATCTTTTCAGCACGAATCTCATCTTTTGTAAAGCTAGCTGGTTTGTCCATGGCTAGAAGAGAGAGGAGTTGAAGAGTATGGTTTTGCACCATATCACGAAGGGCACCAGATTGATCGTAGTAGCCACCGCGTTCTTCAACACCCAAACGTTCCGCAAAGGTAATCTGAACATTATCGATGTGTTCGCGATTCCAAACATTCTCAAAGATCATGTTAGCAAAACGAACAGCAAAGATACCCTGAATCATCTCTTTACCTAGGTAATGGTCGATACGGTAGATTTGCTCTTCATCAAAGGCCGCAAGAAGATCTTCATTGAGTTTGCTAGCTGTTTCGTAGTCTGTACCAAATGGTTTCTCAACGATCAAGCGCTCAAAACCTTTGCCATCGACAATATTTTCAGATTTGAGGTGCTTGGCAATGGTTCCAAAGAACTGAGGTGCCATAGACAAGAAGAAGAGCTTATTGTGTTCAGCTTGGTATTTTTCATTCAGCTCAGCTTGTAATTGGCGCAAAGCAATGTAATGTTCCGTATCATTCACATCATGGCTTTGATAGTAGAAGTGGCTAGCAAATTCTTGGGCTTGCTCGGTACTATCTGCCAAGTCAAGGATGGACTCGACAACTACAGATTCAAAATATTCCTTACTCCAAGGTCTACGAGCTGTTCCGATAACAGCAAAATGCTCAGAGAGATTGCCTGATTTATAGAGCCTGAAAAGGGAAGGGTAGAGTTTGCGTTTAGCTAAATCTCCACTCGCACCGAAAATTGTAACAATAACCTTTGATGACATCTAGCTACCTAATTTCTATATTTTTTCCTAGTTGGACTAGGGATGAGATTTTCTCATTGTCATAGCTTTTATTTTATCATAATTTTCAAAAAAATCAAAAATCCAATACGCAATTAAAAAACTGTAAGGAGAACCTTACAGTTTTGTTTTATACGTTTAAGACCTTGTCCAAGAACTCTTTTAGACGAGGGTGTTGCGGGTTATCAAAGATTTGATCTGGTGTCCCATCTTCTAGGAATTCACCATCAGCCGTAAAGATAACACGGTTGGCCACCTGACGAGCAAATCCCATCTCGTGGGTTACGATGATCATGGTCATGCCTTGCTCTGCCAATTCCTTCATAACGTTTAGTACATCTCCGACCATCTCAGGGTCAAGAGCGGAAGTTGGCTCATCAAAGAGCATGATATCAGGATTCATGGCAAGTCCACGAGCGATGGCTACACGCTGTTTCTGACCACCTGAAAGACTATCTGGATTGGCATTAGCTTTATCTGCTAGTCCAACCTTTTCAAGCAACTCCATCCCCAATTTCTCAGCTTCTTCTTTGGTCATTCGTTTGTGTTCAATAGGTGCAAAAGTGATATTTTCTAGAACGGACATGTGAGGGAAGAGGTTGAAGTGTTGGAAAACCATTCCTACGTTCTCACGAACATGGTCGACATTGGTTGATTTGTCAGTCAAATCATAACCGTTCACAGTGATGTGGCCACTCGTTACCTCCTCGAGAAGGTTAAGGCTACGGAGGAAAGTGGATTTACCAGAACCGGAAGGACCGATGATACAGACAACATCCCCTTCATAGAATTTAGTCGTAATGCCTTTTAAAACTTCGTTTTTTCCATAATACTTATGCAAATCATTTACATCAATTTTTAGTTTTGCCATTAACGAATCCTCTTTTCTAAGCGTTTCGCTAGTCTAGTCAAAAGCGTGATAATTACAAGATAGAAGATAGCAAGGATTGCATACATCTTGAAACTTTGGTAGTTACGGGCGATGATGATCTTACCAGTTTGGAAAAGTTCCACCAAACCGATAGCAGACACGATGGTTGTATCTTTAAGAGCGATAACGAATTGGTTGACAAAGTTTGGCAACATCAATTTAGTCGCTTGTGGCAAGATAATCTTACGCATGGTTTTTCCATAAGAGATACCAAGACTGCGACTGGCTTCCATTTGCCCAACTGGAACAGCTTGAATCCCACCACGAACGATTTCAGCGATATAAGCTGCCGCATTGAGTGAGAGGGCGATAGTACCAGCTACAAAGTCATTGATTGGACTTTGTTGGCCTGTAATGGACTCGATGAAGTTTGGAATACCCCAGAAGATGAAGGCTGCAAGAATCATCAAGGGAATACCACGGATAACGTCAACGAAAATCTCAGAGATTAAGCGAAGAGATTTGTATGGGCTAACGCTAAACATACCAAAGATAATCCCGATGACAATGGCAATTGCAAATGAAATAAGAGCTAGAGCAAGAGTGATTCCAAGTCCACTAAGAAGTTGTTTGTAGTTGTTTTGAAGCAAGCCCCAGATAGTTGTTTCGTCAACTGTACTTGTAGAGTCAGTTGAAGTTTCGCTAGCTAGATACTTGTCAAGAATCTTTTGGAATTCTCCGTTAGCTTTGAGGTTCGCAAGTCCATTATTGAACATCTGGATCAATTCTGGGTTTGTTCCTTTTTTAACCGCAAAGGCTGTTTCACCGATTGGAGTTCCAGCGATTGGTGTTTTCAATTTTTGACCTTGGCTGATAGAATATTTGAGAACAGGCTCATCATCCATCACGGCATCGATAGATCCAGTATTCAGACTGTCATACATTGATGCGCCATCTGCAAAGGTTTTAATCTTATAGCCGTATTTGCTTTGATTTTCAGTAAGGAACGTTTGAGAAGCAGTTCCGTTTTTAACACCGACAGTTTTATCCTTGAGGTCTTCATAAGAAGCAATTGTGCTTGATTCTTTCACACCGAGAATCGTATTTGCTGTGTAGTATGATTCTGAGAAGTCAAAGGTTTCCTTACGAGCATCTGTTACAGACATACCAGCAATGATACCATCTGCTTGTCCAGCTTGAACAGCACTGATGGCTGCGTCAAATCCTGGGTTGGTAATTTCAATTTCAAAACCTTGATCTTTGGCAATGGCCTTGATGAGGTCCATATCAATACCAGTGTATTGATTGCTTGAATTTTGAAAGACGAATGGGGCGAAAGATGAGTCGCTAGCAATAATGTACTTGCTTTTCACTGGAGTAGCTTTTTGCCCAGCAGCAGTAGTTGTAGTTGGGCTTGCCGTAGTTGTAGAAGCAGTCCATTTCTGGATGATTTGCTCCAAGCTACCATCCTTCTTCATTTGTACTAGGGCTTCGTTAAACTCGGTAACCAAGTGTTCATACTTGCTCCCTTTCTTGACACCAAAAGCAAAGCTTCCAACAGCCTCGCCATCCATATTGATGCTGAGATCTTGTCCTTGGTTAATCGCATACTCAATAACAGGTTTATCATCCATGATGGCATTTACAGCACCAGCACTTAGACTGTTATTCATCAAATCACCTGTATCAAAGGTTTTGATAGAGAAACCGTATTTATCTTTGATACTTTCGAGGAAACGTTGGGCGGCAGTTCCGTTCTTAACTCCAACTGTTTTTCCGCTAAGTTCCTCATATTTGGTGATTTTATTTGCCTTTGTGGTAGCAATGACAACTTTTGTATCATAATAGGTATCGGACATGGTAAAGACATTTTCACGTTCTTTTGTTTTTGTCATACCTGCCATAATAGCATCTGCTTGACCTGACTGCACTGCATTTACAGCTGCGTCAAAGCCAGGATAAGACATTTGGATGTTCCATCCTTTGATTTCTGCGACTTTATTGATAATATCAACATCAATCCCTTTGTAGGTTTGATCTGAATCTTTAAACTCAAAAGGCGCGTAAGCTGTATCAGACACAATCTTAACAGTATCAGCTTTTGCCATACCTAGTGAGAAAATGGGAAATAAAATGAGCAAACATGCTAGTATTTTTTTCTTCATTTTTAGTCTCCTTTTCCGAATATTTTTCCATTATACCAGAAAAAAGGTGAAAAGGCAAATTTTATGAATTTTATGTAAGAAAATATAACATCTATATTTTCTTTTCCTTCTTGAATTGCTACTATAAAATGATATAATAATAGTATGTAATAGAAGAAATGAGGGCAGGAACATGAAGAATAAAAGAATATTTAAAGACTTCCAATCTTCCCAAATGAGTTTAAATATTTACACAAGTCCTTTGTTAGCCTTTGTTTTTGTCTTTATAGGAGAGTTTGTTGCATATACTTTGTATGGTATTAGCTTGTTAGCTCTCATCGGACTTGCTAGAAATTTTGGAGAGGCTGGTCAAAATCTTGCAACTTACTTGCAAACCTTGCAGCAGAGCTTGACGGATAAAACAAGTGACTTTCGTTTAATTTTAGCATTGCTGTCCTTTGGTTTTATTCTCAACACTGTGTTCAGATGGACTAAAAAAGTTGAGAAAAGATCTATTAGAACCTTGGGATTTTATAGAGAAAATTTCCTTAGCAGTCTTCTGAAAGGATTTGGCCTAGGTTTGGCACTTTTTCTTCTGACCTTGTTAGGTTTGGTGGTCTTGGGGCAATATCGTTTGGAATCCATTCGCTTGAATCCTTATTCGCTTACTTTTGTCGTCTTTACTATCCCATTTTGGATTTTACAGGGGACAGCAGAAGAAGTGGTGTCCCGTGCTTGGCTTCTTCCACAATTGGCCTCAAGAACCAATCTAAAACTTGCTGTTGTCATATCTAGCATATTCTTTACCCTGCTTCATGTGGGAAATTCTGGTCTAACACCTCTATCTCTAGTGAATCTCTTCTTATTCGGAGTTGCCATGGCTCTTTACCTTCTCAAAACTGATATAGTTTGGGGTGTTGCAGGTATTCATGGAGCTTGGAATTTTGCTCAGGGCAATCTTTTTGGCATTTTAGTTAGCGGTCAACCGTCAGGAACGTCTCTGATGACCTTTTCACCACAAGGCAATCAAGTTTGGCTATCAGGAGGTTCTTTTGGGATTGAAGGTTCTATCATGACAAGTTTAGTCTTGTTACTTCTGATTGTCTATCTCGCTAATCAATTAAAGAAAGAAAATGAAAGGATGTGACTTAGGTCCGTCCTTTTCTTCGTGAAAATGCTATAAGTATGCTAAAATAGGAATAGCACATGGAGAGAGGATTCTTATGATCAATCGGATTACAGATAATAAATTTAAACTAGTATCAAAATACGAACCTTCAGGAGATCAACCCCAGGCAATTGAGCAGTTGGTCGATAATATCGAGGGTGGTGAGAAGGCTCAAATTCTGATGGGGGCGACGGGTACAGGGAAGACCTATACCATGAGTCAGGTTATTTCCAAAGTCAATAAACCAACTTTGGTCATTGCCCATAACAAGACGCTTGCTGGTCAGCTCTATGGGGAATTTAAGGAATTTTTCCCTGAAAATGCTGTTGAGTATTTTGTATCTTACTATGATTATTACCAACCCGAGGCTTATGTTCCTTCGAGCGATACCTATATTGAAAAGGACAGTTCTGTTAATGATGAGATTGACAAGCTCCGTCATTCAGCGACTTCGGCTCTTCTGGAGCGTAACGATGTCATCGTCGTGGCTTCAGTCTCTTGTATCTATGGTTTGGGTTCGCCAAAGGAATATGCTGATAGCGTCGTTAGTCTCCGTCCAGGTCTTGAGATTTCTCGTGACAAACTCTTGAATGACTTGGTCGATATACAGTTTGAACGCAATGATATTGATTTCCAACGGGGAAGATTTCGCGTTCGTGGGGATGTGGTGGAGATTTTCCCAGCTTCCCGTGATGAACACGCTTTTCGAGTAGAGTTTTTCGGGGATGAGATTGACCGTATCCGTGAAGTTGAGGCTTTGACAGGTCAGGTATTGGGAGAAGTCGATCATTTGGCGATTTTCCCTGCCACTCACTTTGTGACCAATGACGACCACATGGAAGTTGCGATTGCCAAGATTCAAGCAGAGTTAGAAGAGCAGTTAGCTGTCTTTGAGAAGGAAGGCAAACTGCTGGAAGCCCAGCGTTTGAAGCAGCGGACAGAGTATGATATTGAGATGTTACGTGAGATGGGCTATACCAACGGTGTTGAAAACTACTCACGCCACATGGATGGTCGTAGCGAAGGAGAGCCTCCTTATACGCTTCTTGACTTCTTCCCAGATGATTTCTTGATTATGATCGATGAAAGTCACATGACCATGGGGCAGATTAAGGGCATGTACAATGGAGACCGTTCGCGTAAGGAAATGCTGGTTAATTATGGTTTTCGTTTACCGTCAGCCCTGGACAATCGTCCTTTACGCCGTGAGGAGTTTGAGAGTCATGTTCATCAGATTGTTTACGTTTCAGCAACACCAGGTGACTATGAAAATGAACAGACCGAGACAGTGATTGAGCAAATCATTCGTCCGACAGGGCTTCTAGACCCAGAGGTGGAAGTTCGTCCAACTATGGGACAGATTGATGACCTCCTAGGCGAAATCAATGCCCGTGTTGAAAAAAATGAACGAACCTTTATTACCACCTTGACCAAGAAGATGGCAGAAGATTTGACCGACTACTTCAAGGAAATGGGCATCAAGGTCAAGTATATGCACTCGGATATCAAGACCTTGGAGCGGACGGAGATTATCCGTGACCTACGCTTGGGTGTCTTTGATGTCTTGGTCGGAATTAACCTGCTCCGTGAAGGGATTGACGTTCCTGAGGTAAGTTTGGTTGCTATTCTCGATGCTGACAAGGAAGGCTTCCTTCGTAACGAACGTGGCCTCATCCAGACCATTGGTCGTGCTGCTCGTAATAGCGAAGGGCATGTCATCATGTATGCGGATACCGTAACCCAGTCTATGCAACGTGCCATCGATGAAACGGCCCGTCGTCGGAAAATCCAGATGGCTTATAATGAAGAGCATGGTATCGTACCTCAGACAATCAAGAAAGAAATCCGTGACCTTATTGCCGTAACCAAGGCAGTTGCCAAGGAAGAGGACAAGGAAGTCGATATCAATAGCCTCAATAAACAAGAACGCAAAGAACTCGTCAAAAAACTCGAAAAACAAATGCAAGAAGCTGTCGAAGTGCTTGACTTTGAATTGGCAGCTCAGATACGTGACATGATGTTGGAAGTGAAGGCGTTGGGGTAGAGAGGCCCTTAAGTCAAATTTAATTAGCCAAATTGCTATGCCCTTGTTTCAGTAGTCTAGATATGAAGAAAACGGTGAAAATGAATAAAAGAAATTCAAATACAAAAAAGAATCTATCAAGGAAAGAAAGTTTTCAGCATTGGCTAGATTCTCATAAAATTATAGGTTTCTTCCTAGTCCTTGGTCTAATCTTAGGAATAGGACTAGGTATTAATTTTAGTTTTAAAAGCCTCCCACTTCCCTCACCATACAGAGATATTAACTATAGTTTTCCATTATATGCAAATCTTTTTTGTCTGGTCTACAGAATATTTGACTATTGGTTTTTAGATTTATCCAGGTTAAGGATGACTCTAACCAGATTTGCTGGATTGTTCATCTATCTTAATAGTATCGGTTTAGTGGTCCATCTATTTTTAGGAGTTAGTGGAAAAAACAGTAAAGGGATTTTACCATCTCTCTTATCACTAGATTATCGCTACATCTGGTTTCCTATCGTAACTTACATGCTATTCTTTTTCTTAGGATTGGTCATTTTAATTCTTGTTAAACATTTAGAAAAGAAGAAGTAATGCCTCTTTCACCTATTCTTGCCAATATAGGCCATTATATATAATTATCACTGTCAGAGTATCTTATCATAATACCATGACTTAGTTAATGCTTTTATCGTGAAATCCCCAAAAATACAACAAAAATATATTTTAATAATTTAGAAAGCGAGCGAATCCATGTCTCGAGCACAAGCAACCATTTTAACCAACATCTGTCTAATCGAAGATCTAGAAAATAAGCGAATAGTCATGCAATATCGCGCTCCTGAAAACAATCGCTGGTCTGGCTATGCCTTTCCAGGAGGTCATGTTGAGAACGGCGAGGCCTTTGCCGAGTCCGTCATTCGTGAAATATACGAAGAAACTGGTCTAACGATTCAGAATCCCCAACTGGTCGGTATTAAAAATTGGCCCTTAGATACAGGTGAACGCTACATCGTCGTTTGCTATAAGGCGACAGAGTTTACTGGAAGTCTTCAATCGTCCGAAGAAGGAGAAGTATCTTGGGTGCAAAAAGACCAGATTCCAAACTTGGATCTGGCCTATGATATGTTGCCTTTGATGGAAATGATGGAAGCACCTGACAAGTCTGAGTTCTTCTATCGTCACCGTACAGAGGACGGCTGGGAGAAAGAAATTTTCTAGTCTTTTACCAAATAACCTAACTGATCCAAGGCCTCCTCGATATAGTGGAGGTCTTGTTGTGTCTCAGCTTCAACAAGGTGGTAATGGATGCCGTCTGTCAATTCAGAAAGGGGTCTAAAGTCAGAATTCTCGACTTGTTCCAGAAAGTGCTGGACATCTCGGCGGCAGGTGAGTTTGAGGTGGGTTTCAATTTCGCCATAAACGGGATGATCGATTAAGATATTTTGAACGCGTCCGCCATTATCTACAATGGCTAGAAGTTCCTGCCCGATTTCTTCCAGTTCATGTTTCACTTTAAAGAGTTTGTGGACGTAGGGAATGGCATCATTTTCTTTGTAGATATAACCACGATTGGTGGATAGGATAGGAGCCCCATCTGCTCGGAGAATAGCGATATCCTGTACAATGACTTGGCGCGTAACATGAAAGTGTTCAGCCAAGGTTTGACCATTGAGAGCTTTTGGCGCCTCTTTTAATAGTTTGAGAAGAGCTTGTTTGCGATCCGTTGTCATAGTTTTTCCTTTTAGCGACGTTTTCGAAGCACTTTATAGACAGCTAGTGCTAATGTATAGTCTACCATACTATGGACAATTGTGCCAAAGCCAACTAGGACGAAGAGAACATAAAACATATTTTCAACGTTTGTCCCTGAAGTAGCATAGAAGATGATACAAGCTAGTACTTCAGCGATAGCGTGAACAACACCCAAAACAAAGTTAAAAATCCAAGATGCCTTTGGTTTATCCAAGGTTTCAGGGAATTTCTTTAAGTACAAAGCCCCCAAAGTACCAAAAACGATGTGAGAAAAGGCGCGTAGGACAATAACCATAGGGTAGCCTGCCATCAGGAAACCGAGACTAGAAGCAATAATCACAAAAGCAGCCATCAAAGGTGAAAGAAACATGGCGATAAAGATGGGGATATGACTTCCCAAGGTGTAAGAAGCCGGTGGGATAACGATTTTAAAAGGCATAATGATTGGAATCAAAATCGCTATTGCAGTGAGTAGGGCAGTCATAGTCATAAACCGCGTTTTTTTCCGTATATCCATAAGAACCTCCATTTATCTGTATATACACAAGTATAGTACAATAAATCACCAATCAAGTCAAGAAGCATTAGTGATTTTTAATGGATATTTGATTAAATGTGGTAAAGAAAGAATACTGGGAACTTAATTCTTATGTTTTAACTACTAAACTCCACCTTCAGGACGAAAGTGGAGTTGTTTTTTTATTTCTTCAAGGTTTCGAGACGTGGGACAATCATTACAGTCAAGATGGCTGAGATAACCAATTCGGCGATTGAGTTTGTAGAGATAACAGTTGCTAGGAGTTTTTGGATATTGCCATCGAAGACATTTCCAAAAAGGAAGAAGATTCCACCAAGGACAAAGACGGTGTTGGTAAGGGAACCAAGGGCACCAGCTAGGATTAGCCCAGTTTTATTTTTCATCAGTTTATAAACCAAGTAAGGTGTCAGACCGATCAAAACGCGAGGGACAATAGCGATAATCGCAGAATAGATGTTTCCGTTCGGTACGAATGGAGAAAAGAGGTAGCTGGTTGGAAGGATGGTAATCGTGTTTACCGTTAAGCTCAATAGCCCCATAAGAAAACCAAGTGTAACTCCAACGCGAGGACCATAGATGATACTAGCAATAATGATTGGAATATGAACGATAGTTGGTTTAATTGGAAATGGGAAAAGGTTAAATAGGAGAGAGCTCAAAAAGTGGATAACGAGCATAACTGCAAAAAAGATAGCAATTGGAGCAATGTTAGAGCGTTTGTTCATCGAGGGTTTCCTTTATTCTTTCTAATATTGTATTCAGGTCAGCTAGGGCGCCTTTGCCGTGATCGCCACAGGCTAGTAGAGATTCCTTTGGAGAGATAATCTGATAACCATAGGTCTCTAATGTTTTTAGATTAGCCTGAGTCGCCGGATGGTCATACATTTTTGTATTCATGGCTGGCGCTAAGAGTTTGGGGATGTGACTTGGTAGGGCAAGCGCTGTGCTTGTCACCATGTTGTCCGCAAAACCGTGCGCAAGTTTTGCAATGGTATTAGCAGTAGCGGGGACGACGATAAAAAGGTCGGTTCTTTTGCCTAGTTCGATATGATTGACTTGATTAGGAGCGGGTTCCTTCATGACATCAAGGTGGACAGGATTTTGAGAGAGGACCTGTAGTGTCAACGGTTGGATAAACTCTCTCGCTGCCTCAGTCATTAGGACAGTGACCTGATGGCCTTGTTTCTTCAAGGAACTGACCAGGTCAGCTGATTTATAGGAGGCAATGGAACCTGTCACTGCAATGAGGATATTTGCCATGGCTTTCCTTTCTATGAATGATAGGTTTGAATTTTTTCAAGGAGGAGTTCTGCAATTTCCTCTTTGGTTTGAACCGTTTGAAGATGATCATTCTCAACAAAGATTGCACGATGCTGATTTGCTGAAATTTGAGTGAGGTCATTTGCAATGATTAAGTCTGCTTGGTTCTTGATAAGGCTTTTTCTAGCAATTTCTATGAGATAATCTTCAGAGACATCAACCAACAGTTTGAAACCAATCAGATGAATGGCAGGATTCCATTCTTTGATTAGAGAGATGATTTTGGGTGTTTTTTTCAGGAATAAAACCTGAACCTCGTCAGTTGAAGAAATCTTAGCTTGATGATTCTGCTTGTTTAAGAATTCTTCCAGATTGGAGCTAGCCTGAACTTCCTCAAGCCCTGTCATATAAACAGGTGTGTAGTCAGATACAGCCATAGAATGAATCAAGACTTGATAATTTTGAACACGTTTTTGCATCTCAACTAGAAGGTCGTTGGTATTATTAATTTCTCGAATGCTTAGGTTGGGATGAGCTTCTGGCTTCAGAGCTCGTTTTGTTGTTATCAAACAAACTTCATGTCCTGCCGCCAGCAAGGTCTCCGTGATGATTTTCCCCAAGCGACCCGTTGAATGGTTAGTGATAGAGCGGACGCTATCGATTGCTTCACTTGTACCGCCTGACGTAACTAAAATTTTCATAGGATTATTGTACAAAAAAAAGAAATGCAAGTCAAAGAAAGCGTTTGTTATTTTATCTAATTCTCCAGCAAGATTATAGTTTTTGGCTATAAAAACTTATAAAAAGTAAAAAAGATGACTAAAATCGGCCTTAAAACTTGATGTTTATAAACTTTAGCAAGCTTTTTGTCTGTGAAAAAACTTTTTTTGTGTTATAATGAGTTATCATATTAGATGTTAGAGGAGTTTGCTATGAAAACAGATATTGAAATCGCACAGAGTATTGAGTTGAAGCCAATCGTTGATGTTGTTGAGAAACTGGGTATTGCTTACGACGATTTGGAATTGTACGGGAAGTACAAGGCTAAGCTCAGCTTTGATAAAATTCGTGCAGTTGAGAGCAATCCAGTTGGTAAATTGATCTTGGTTACTGCCATCAATCCAACACCTGCAGGTGAAGGGAAATCAACCATTACCATTGGTCTGGCAGACGCTTTGAACAAGATTGGTAAGAAAATCATGATTGCCATCCGCGAACCGTCTCTTGGCCCAGTAATGGGGATTAAGGGAGGTGCTGCAGGAGGTGGTTATGCCCAAGTGTTGCCAATGGAAGACATCAACCTCCACTTTACCGGGGATATGCATGCCATTACAACTGCTAACAATGCTCTTTCTGCCTTGATTGACAATCACCTGCACCAAGGAAATGAGTTGGGAATTGACCAACGTCGTATTCTCTGGAAACGTGTTGTGGACTTGAACGACCGCGCACTTCGTCATGTGACCGTTGGACTTGGTGGCCCTCTAAATGGTATTCCTCGTGAGGATGGTTTCGATATTACCGTCGCTTCTGAAATCATGGCCATTCTTTGCTTGGCGACCGATATTGAAGATTTGAAACGTCGTTTGGCGAATATCGTTATCGGTTATCGTTACGACCGTACACCAGTTACTGTTGGTGATTTACAGGTTGAGGGAGCTTTAGCATTGATTTTGAAGGATGCTATTAAGCCAAATCTCGTTCAGACAATTTACGGAACGCCTGCCTTTGTACACGGTGGTCCATTTGCTAATATCGCTCATGGATGTAACTCTGTTTTGGCAACAAGTACAGCCCTTCACTTAGCTGATTACACAGTTACTGAAGCTGGTTTTGGTGCAGACCTTGGCGCTGAGAAATTCCTTGATATCAAGACGCCAAACCTGCCAACATCTCCAGATGCTGTTGTCATCGTCGCAACCCTCCGTGCCCTTAAGATGAATGGTGGTGTAGCTAAGGACGCTCTTACAGAGGAAAATGTGGAGGCGGTCCGTGCCGGTTTTGCTAACTTGAAACGCCACGTTGAGAATATCCGTAAGTTTGGTATTCCAGCAGTTGTTGCGATTAATGAATTTGTCACTGATACAGAAGCTGAAATCGCAGCCTTGAAAGAACTCTGTGCCTCAATCGATGTACCAGTTGAGTTGGCTAGTGTATGGGCTGATGGCGCAGAAGGTGGAGTAGCTCTTGCTGAAATGCTTGTCAAGACAATTGCTGAAACACCAGTTAACTATAAACGTTTGTATGACAATGACCTTTCTGTCCAAGAAAAGATTGAAAAGATTGTTACAGAGATCTACCGTGGTAGCAAAGTCAACTTTGAAAAGAAAGCTCAAACGCAAATCGCCCAAATCGTTCAAAATGGTTGGGACAAATTGCCAATCTGTATGGCTAAAACTCAGTACAGTTTCTCTGACAATCCAAATGCACTTGGAGCCCCAGAAAACTTTGAAATTACCATTCGTGAATTGGTACCAAAATTGGGTGCAGGCTTCATCGTTGCCTTAACTGGTGATGTCATGACCATGCCAGGCCTTCCAAAACGACCAGCAGCTCTCAACATGGATGTTGAAAGTGACGGAACCGTTCTAGGATTGTTCTAGTATATTGCAATTGATTTCAAATGAGTTTGGAAAAGCTATCCGAGCTCATTTTCGATTTTAGAAAGAGAAATATGTGCCAACGATTCGAACAGTAAGGGAGTCTGATATTCCAGACCTGCTTGCAATTTATGCTCCCTATGTCCTTAATACAGTCATTACATTTGAATACGAGGTGCCAAGTGTTGAAGAATTTCAAAGAAGAATCCAAAAGACCTTGCTTAAATATCCTTATCTAGTGCTAGAGGAAGAAGGTAAAATTTTGGGATATGCCTATGCTTCCACCTATTATGATAGGAGAGCTTATGATTGGTCAGTTGAAGTGTCAATTTACTTGCACCAAGAAGCCAAAGGTCGAGGGTTAGGGAGTCTACTCTATGATTGTCTGGAGGAAGAATTAGTGTCGAGGGGTTACTTACGCTTCTTAGCTTGTATCGCTTTGCCAAATGATAGGAGCATTTCTCTTCACCGAAAGAGGGGCTATGAACAAGTAGCTCATTTCCCTAAGATAGGCTATAAGTTTGAAAAATGGCATGATATCGTTTGAATGCAAAAGTCATTGACTCCTCCTGATGATATGAGAGAGTAGAATTCCACACGTAACCAGTCTAGGTAAAGATATTTTCCCTGATTTTTGATATAATAGAAACATTGACTTCAAGAGTAAGGAAGAGAAAATGAACGCATTATTGAATGGAATGAATGACCGTCAGGCTGAGGCGGTGCAAACGACAGAAGGGCCCTTGTTAATCATGGCGGGGGCTGGTTCTGGAAAGACTCGTGTTTTAACTCACAGAATCGCCTACTTGATTGATGAAAAGATGGTCAATCCTTGGAATATCTTGGCCATTACCTTTACCAATAAGTCTGCGCGTGAGATGAAGGAGCGTGCCTATGGGCTCAATCCAGCAACACAGGACTGCCTAATTGCGACCTTTCACTCCATGTGTGTTCGTATCCTACGTCGCGATGCGGATCATATTGGCTACAATCGGAACTTCACCATTATAGATCCAGGAGAGCAACGAACTCTTATGAAGCGTATTCTCAAGCAATTAAACTTGGACCCTAAAAAATGGAATGAACGAACCATTTTGGGGACTATTTCCAATGCTAAGAATGACTTGATTGATGATGTGGCTTATGCTGCCCAAGCTGGAGATATGTACACGCAAATCGTGGCCCAGTGTTACACAGCCTATCAAAAAGAGCTTCGTCAGTCTGAGTCCGTTGACTTTGATGATTTAATCATGTTGACCCTGCGTCTTTTTGATCAAAATCCTGATGTCTTGACCTACTACCAGCAGAAGTTCCAGTACATTCACGTGGATGAGTACCAAGATACCAACCATGCCCAGTACCAACTGGTCAAACTCTTAGCTTCACGCTTTAAAAACATCTGCGTAGTCGGTGATGCGGACCAGTCTATCTATGGTTGGCGTGGGGCTGATATGCAGAATATCTTGGATTTTGAGAAAGATTACCCTAACGCCAAGGTAGTTTTGTTGGAAGAAAATTACCGTTCAACTAAAACCATTCTCCAAGCGGCCAACGACGTCATCAAAAACAATAAAAACCGCCGTCCCAAGAATCTCTGGACCCAGAATGCGGATGGAGAGCAAATCGTTTATTATCGCGCAAATGACGAACAAGATGAGGCTGTTTTTGTAGCAAAAACTATCGACGAACTTGGTCGTAGTCAAAACTTCCTTCACAAAGACTTTGCAGTTCTTTATCGAACCAATGCGCAATCTCGTACTATTGAGGAAGCCCTGCTCAAGTCCAATATTCCTTATACTATGGTTGGAGGGACCAAGTTCTACAGCCGTAAGGAAATTCGCGATATTATTGCCTACCTTAATCTTATTGCTAATTTGAGTGATAATATCAGTTTTGAGCGCATTATTAACGAACCTAAACGCGGAATTGGCCCAGGAACCGTTGAGAAAATCCGCGACTTCGCTAACCTACAAGAGATGTCCATGCTAGACGCTTCAGCCAATATCATGTTATCTGGTATCAAGGGTAAGGCAGCTCAGTCTATCTGGGAGTTCGCCAATATGATTTTGGATTTGCGGGAAAAACTGGATCAATTAACTATCACCGAGTTAGTGGAAGCTGTTCTAGAAAAAACAGGTTATGTCGATAATCTTAATGCTCAGGCAACCTTAGAGAGCAAGGCTCGGGTTGAAAATATCGAGGAATTTCTTTCTGTTACCAAAAACTTTGACGACAATCCTGATAGCCAGGAAGAAGAAACTGGTTTGGACAAACTCAGTCGTTTCTTGAATGACTTAGCTTTAATCGCAGACACAGATTCAGGCAGTCAGGAGACATCAGAAGTGACCTTGATGACCTTGCACGCTGTTAAGGGACTCGAGTTTCCGGTTGTCTTTATCATTGGGATGGAGGAGAATGTCTTTCCGCTTAGCCGTGCGGCTGAAGATCCTGATGAGCTGGAAGAAGAACGCCGTTTGGCCTATGTCGGTATCACACGCGCTGAAAAAATTCTCTATCTGACCAACGCCAACTCACGCTTGCTTTTCG
The DNA here is from genome assembly GCF_027691175.1 of Streptococcus halitosis. Classification (GTDB taxonomy): domain Bacteria; phylum Bacillota; class Bacilli; order Lactobacillales; family Streptococcaceae; genus Streptococcus; species Streptococcus halitosis_A. Next base: position 1,041,447 of record NZ_JAQFBD010000001.1, on the reverse strand, counting down.
GTCGTACCAACTACAATCGTCCGACTCGTTTTATCAATGAAATTAGTTCGGACTTGCTTGACTATCAAGGCTTGGCTCGACCAGCGAATACTAGTTTTAAGGCTTCTTATAGCAGTGGTGGGATTGCTTTCGGTCAAGGTATGAGCTTAGCTCAGGCCCTTCAAGAACGGAAACGCAATGCCGCACCAAGCTCTATCCAGTCAAGTGGTCTCCCATTTGGACAATTTGCAGCTGAAAATAAAAATGATACGAGCGATACCAACTGGTCTATTGGGGATATTGCCCTTCACAAAAAGTGGGGTGAAGGAACAGTCCTTGAAGTGTCGGGTAGTGGCGCTACTCAGGAATTGAAAATCAATTTCCCAGAAGTGGGTCTGAAAAAACTCCTAGCTAGTGTTGCCCCAATTGAGAAAAAAATCTAATTTTCCATCCTTCTCACGAATAATAAAGTGAGGAGGATTTTTATGTACAGTATTTCATTCCAAGAAGATTCACTTTTGCCTAGAGAAAGACTGGTTAAAGAAGGAGTAGAGGCACTGAGCAATCAAGAATTGCTAGCTATACTACTCAGAACTGGAACACGTCATGCCAACGTTTTTGAAGTTGCTCAAAAAGTCTTGAATAGTCTCAACAGTCTAACTGATTTGAAAAAAATGACCCTGCAGGAATTGCAGAGTCTGTCTGGTATTGGACGGATTAAAGCCATTGAACTACAAGCAGTGATTGAACTGGGGCATCGCATTCACAAACATGAAACCCTTGAGATGGAAAGTATTCTCAGCAGTCAAAAGCTAGCTAAGAAAATGCAACAGGAACTCGGCGATAAAAAACAAGAGCACCTAGTGGCGCTCTATCTCAATACTCAAAATCAAATCATTCATCAGCAAACTATTTTTATCGGATCTGCGACACGCAGTATTGCTGAACCGAGAGAAATCCTTCACTATGCCCTCAAGCATATGGCTACCTCTGTGATTCTCGTTCACAATCATCCATCCGGTGCCGTATCTCCTAGTCGAAATGACGACCATGTCACTAAGTTAGTCAAGGAAGCTTGCGAGCTGATGGGAATCGTTTTCTTGGACCATCTGATTGTCTCGCACTCGGATTACTTTAGTTACCGTGAAAAGACGGATCTGATTTAGAGTTCATTAACAACATAGTCAAACAATGTTTTATCTTTGGGGCGATTTTCAAAGAGAAATTCAGGATGCCATTGAACACCAAGATAAGGAAAGCCGTCCGTAGTTGTCACAGCTTCAATTATTCCATCTTTAGGATCATGTGCTACAACCTTAAGATTAGGAGCTAAATCTTTAATACTCTGGTGGTGGAAGGAGTTGATATGAGATATTTCTCCATAGATCTCTCGGAGAATTGTATCAGGTTCCGTTACGAGGCGTTGGGTCGTGTATTCGGCTGAACAGTCCTGCCAATGATCCTCGATATCTTGGTGTAGCGTGCCTCCCATGGCGACATTGAAAAGTTGAGTACCCCGACAAACAGAGAAAATTGGTTTCTTCTGTTTAGTCGCTTCTCTGATAAGGGCTAATTCAAACTGGTCTCTTTGAAGATGGTAGTCATCGCTGTCAATGGTTTTAGGCTCGCCATAGTATTTTGGATCAACATTTTGCCCACCCGTTAGGATGAGCTTATCAATGATACTGATGTAATGGGTAGCCATTTCTTGATCACCAATCGGTAGGATGATTGGAATTCCGCCAGCGTCCTTGACTCCTTCAACAAAGCCCTTTGCTGCATAGCTCATCATGATATCATCATCTGGATGAGCTTTTTCATTTCCTGTAATCCCAATAACTGGTTTTTTCATAAATGCTTTCGCTTTCTAATCCTCTTTACGCATAAAATAGAGGAGGGTTTGGAGTTCGCTTGTCAAATCGACATACTGAACGACCACATCTTTTGGAAGGTGGAGGTGAACAGGGGAAAAACTGAGAATACCTTTTATACCTGCATCGACCAAAAGATTGGCGACTTCTTGTGATTTAACACTTGGAACAGTTAGGATAGCAGTTTTAACATCTGCTTCTTTGATTTTTTCTTTAATTTGAGAGATACCATAGATTGGAATTCCATCAGGTGTCTGGGTTCCAACTTCTGGATGGTCATCTAGGTCAAATGCCATGATGATTTTCATCTTGTTACGCTCATGGAAGCGATAGTGGAGAAGGGCATGCCCCATATTCCCAATTCCAACTAACATAACATTGGTAATGGAGTTGTCATTTAGGAGGTCAGCAAAAAAAGTCATCAGTTTTTTAACATCATAACCAAAACCACGACGACCTAGTTCACCAAAATAGGAAAAATCACGACGAACAGTCGCAGAATCGATACCAATAGCCTCTGCAATTTGCTTGGAGTTGGCACGTTCAATTTTTTCTGCATGAAATCTCTTGAAAATTCGATAGTAGAGAGAGAGTCTTTTTGCTGTTGCTTTTGGAATAGCAGACTGTTTATCTTTCACAAAACCACAACCTTTCTATTCTTCTATTTTATAGAAACATTGTGAAAAAATCAACAAAAACAAGAAAAAACTAAGAAAATCTTAGTTTTAGTCTTAAAAATTAGCTTGTGATAGAAAACGGTAGAGATCTCCGACCAATCCTTGATAGATAACTTTATCATCAAAGGTTAATGAGGTAACTAGGAATGTATCCGAAAGAGTTACACAACCTGATAGAGATAACATAAGCTCTTCGTAATCCTTATATTCAAGTGTACGTTCTACGTGATAGTTATCTTGATAGGTAAGTCGATACATAGCAAATTATCTTTCTTCTTTTGTGAAAATTCCGCGTTCTACAAGGCTGTCCATGAGGAAGTAGAATTTTTCTTGGTGAATATGGTGATCTTCTGATTTAAAGATATTCACCAAACGAAGGCCAGATTTGTCAGTGATGTTGAGTTTAGCACCTGTAAGGTCTTTATTGATGATGATTTTTAGGTTGAAGCCTTCACCGCTGTTAGGTACTTTCTCAAGCAGACGAGTTAGTTCGAAGTTTCCAACTTTTGTTTCAAAGAAAGTATTGTCTTTGAGCGTGAATTTTTTGACAGATGGGCTAAGTGTGTAGTCGTAGCGGCAGTTTTGTAGTTTAATGGTTTTTTCGAATGCCATTAGATTAATCTCCAATAATATTTTTTAAGGTTTGTGCGAGTTGTATCAGTTCTTCCTCAGTGTTAAAGGGAGAGAGACTGATACGGACAGATTCTTTCAAACGATGTGAATCTGGTCCATAAAGAGCTCCAAGCACATGACTGGTTTGCACGACACCAGCAGTACAAGCCGAACCGGTAGAAATTGAAATTCCTTCAAGGTCTAACCGTAGCAAGAGCAAATCATTTTTTTGACCAGGAAAGCCAATGTTGATAACATAAGGAAGCTGGTGTTGGCTTTCGCTGAGATAGTATTCTAGATCTGCAATCTCATCTAGAAAAGCAGATTTTAATCCCTCTAGTTTTTGGTAATGTTCAGCTTGCTGCTCTAAGTCCTCTTTAAGAGCGGCGACCATGCCTACAATGGCAGCGAGATTTTCTGTTCCAGCCCGTTTCTTTTGTTCTTGGTCTCCACCGTGAAGGTAGGAATCAAAGTCCGCGGAAGAAGCATAAAGAAAGCCGACTCCTTTTGGCCCATGGAATTTGTGGGCAGAAGCGCTAAGGAAATCAATTCCTAATTCTTCTGGATGGATAGGGATTTTTCCGATAGCTTGAACAGCATCAACATGATAAGCAGCAGGATGTTCTTTTAAAACCTGTCCAATCTCAGCGATAGGTAAGAGACTACCTGTTTCATTATTGGCATACATGGTAGAAACGAGGATGGTATCGTCACGTAAAGCTTCTTGAATCTGCTGCGCCGTAATCTCTTGATTTACTGGTTGGATGATGGTAGCTTCAAAGCCAAAATGTTGAACCAGATAATCAATGGTTTCAAGGACAGAATGGTGTTCAATAGCTGTGGTGATGATGTGTTTGCCACGTTCTTGATGACGGAGACAATAGCCGATAATGGCTGTATTGTTACTCTCTGTTCCCCCAGATGTGAAAAAGATTCGTTGTGGCTTGGTTCCTAGTAAGTGAGCTAACTCCTGACGGGCTTCACGGAGTAGTTTACCAGCATGGCGACCATGACTGTGAATACTTGAAGGATTCCCATGGGTTTCTTGCATGACCTTGGTCATTTCTGCGAGAGCTACTGCTGACATTGGAGTAGTAGCAGCATTGTCCAAATAGATCAAAGAATCACCTTATTCCTTTCTATTATATGCAAAGAGTGGGCTAACTGGTTTTCTTTCGTGGATACGGACGATGGCATCACCAATCAATTCGCTAGCGGTGATATAACATACATTTTCTGGAGTTCTTTCTTTGGTTGCTACAGAGTCTGTCACAAGGATTTCTTTAATGTTAGTCGCGTCTAGAAGTTCAGCAGCTCCTTCTACAAAGAGTCCGTGACTAGATACGGCATAGATCTCAGTAGCACCTCCGTGTTCGACTATTTTTGCTGCTTCTGAGAAAGTACGTCCAGTATTTAGGATATCATCAATCAAAATGGCCTTCTTGCCTTCAACATCACCGATGATATAGCCTTGGCTACGCTCTGAATCGTCTTGAGCATAGTCGATGATTGCGATTGGTGCATCTAAATATTCAGCTAAGCTACGGGCACGTTTGACACCAGAGTTTTTTGGACTAACAACAACGACATCTGATCCCAGCAACCCTTTATCGCTGTAGTGTTTAGCAAAGAGAGGAATTGTATAGAGGTTATCTACTGGAATGTCAAAGAAACCTTGAACCTGAACAGCGTGGAGGTCAAGTGTTAGAACACGACTTACACCAGCCTTGACAAGCATATTTGCAACCAGTTTTGCAGTGAGGGGTTCGCGAGAAGAAGCGATACGATCCTGACGAGCATAACCAAAGTAAGGAAGGACAACGTTGATACTATGAGCACTTGCACGTACACAAGCATCAACCATGATTAATAACTCCATCAAGTGGTTGCTAACGGGGTAGCTGGTTGATTGGATGATGTAGACATCGTAACCACGGACACTCTCTTCAATGTTGACCTGGATTTCACCATCAGAAAATTGGCGAGAAGATAATTTTCCGAGAGGTACCCCAACTGTTTCCGCGATTTTTTGTGCAATTTCATGATTGGAATTAAGTGCAAAAAGTTTCATGTTGTTTCTATCTGACATTATAGACCGTCCTCTGTAAACTCTAAATATTTTATCTTCATTATTTTACCAAAAAATGGAGATTATTTCAGCATTTTTTCATGCTTTTAATAAAACGAATTAATTTTGAAGGAGCTTTTTGGTAAGTAATACCATTTTCTGAAAGAAATTGCTGAAAATCTCGTTTTCCTTCCTCGTGATCGGTGACTTCTAGCTCCAGTTCGTAGTCTGTATGATCAAAGTAGTGACTTTCATCTAGTGCCATTAGACCAATCGACGTTTCCATTTCGTAACGAAGGGTTGAAAGGCAACCTAGAATAAGCCAATCATGACTTTCAATGCCAATCTTAGTGAGCTTCTCTAGAACGAGTCCTTGAGGAAGTATTTGTTTTTCTAGGTAAGATTCAGCCTCTGGAAGATTCAGTTTCTGATTGTATTCCATATTTCCTACAGTTTGTGGCACTTTCAAGGTCAACTCCGCCCAATCTGAAAAGATGCGAATGCGCATGGCAACCTTTTTTTCACGCAATTGGAAATCAGGTGTATCAATGTAGTAGTTTTTCTGTAGGACGGGTTGGATATGGGAAAACTGTTCTTTTAAATGATCGTAATCCTCTTTTTTCAGTAGTGTTTTCAGTTCAATTTCTAAATGTTTCATTTTTTTAACCTTTTCTATATCTTTGAAAGCGATTTATGGTATAATGTACAATGTATTTATTGTATACGAATGTACTGAAAAAATCAAAGATTTTCGACAGGGCAATCAAACATTACAAGGGAGAAAATATGACCATAGAATGGGAAGAATTTTTAGATCCTTACATTCAAGCTGTTGGTGAATTGAAGATTAAGCTTCGTGGAATTCGAAAACAATATCGTAAACAAAACAAGCACTCTCCGATTGAGTTTGTTACTGGACGGGTGAAGCCGATTGAAAGTATCAAAGAAAAAATGGCTCGTCGAGGAATTACTTATGCAACTCTGGAAAATGACCTGCAAGATATCGCAGGGCTGCGTGTCATGGTTCAATTTGTAGATGATGTTCAGGAGGTTGTTGCAATTTTACGCAAACGCCATGATATGAGAGTCGTTCAGGAACGGGATTATATCACCCATCGGAAGGCTTCGGGCTATCGCTCCTATCATGTGGTGGTAGAGTATACAGTTGACACCATCAGTGGTGTCAAGACGATTCTGGCTGAAATTCAAATCCGGACCTTGGCTATGAATTTCTGGGCTACCATTGAGCATTCGCTCAATTATAAGTATCAGGGGGATTTCCCAGAAGAAATCAAAAAAAGACTAGAAATCACGGCCAAAATTGCTCATCAACTAGATGAAGAAATGGGGAAGATTCGAGATGACATTCAGGAAGCGCAGGCTCTCTTTGATCCTTTGAGTAGAAAACTAAACGACGGTGTAGGAAATAGTGACGATACAGATGAAGAATACAGGTAAACGAGTTGACCTCATAGCTAATAGAAAGCCACAGAGTCAGAAAGTTTTACATAAACTGAGAGAAAAACTCAAAAAACAGCATTTTATAATTAATGATACCAATCCCGACATCGTTATTTCGATTGGCGGGGATGGGATGCTTTTGTCTGCCTTTCATAAGTATGAGAATCAGTTAGATAAAGTTCGATTTATTGGCGTACATACAGGACACTTGGGATTTTATACAGATTATCGCGATTTTGAGTTGGATCAGTTGGTTACCAATCTCCTACTAGATACTGGAGCCAAAGTTTCCTATCCTGTTTTGAATGTCAAGGTAACGCTTGAAAATGGAGAAGTGAAAATCTTCCGGGCCTTAAATGAAGCGAGTATCCGTCGATCAGACCGGACCATGGTTGCGGATATCATCATTAACCATGTTCCGTTCGAGCGATTTCGTGGAGATGGAGTGACTGTTTCAACGCCGACGGGAAGCACTGCCTATAACAAGTCCTTGGGGGGAGCTGTTTTACACCCTACTATTGAAGCCTTGCAACTGACAGAAATAGCGAGTCTTAATAACCGAGTTTATCGCACTCTGGGATCATCAATCATTATTCCCAAAAAAGATAAGATTGAACTCTTACCGACTCGTAATGACTATCACACGTTATCGGTTGACAATAGTATCTATTCCTTCCGTAATATCGAACGGGTTGAGTATCAAATCGACCATCATAAGATTCACTTCGTAGCGACTCCAAGTCACACTAGTTTCTGGAATCGTGTCAAAGATGCCTTCATCGGCGAGGTGGACGAATGAGGTTTGAATTTATCGCAGATGAACATGTCAAAGTCAAAACCTTTCTTAAGAAACACGAGGTTTCTAAAGGACTGTTGGCTAAGATAAAGTTTCGAGGTGGGGCTATCTTGGTCAATGATCAACCTCAAAATGCGACTTATCTCTTAGATGTTGGAGACAGGGTTATCATTGATATTCCAGCAGAGGAAGGCTTTGAAACTCTTGAAGCCATTGATCGTCCTCTAGATATCTTGTATGAGGATGACCATTTTCTGGTTTTAAATAAGCCTTATGGAGTAGCATCCATCCCAAGTGTCAATCACTCCAATACCATTGCCAATTTTATCAAGGGCTACTATGTCAAGCAAAATTATGAAAACCAGCAAGTTCACATCGTGACTAGGCTAGATAGAGATACATCTGGTTTGATGCTTTTTGCCAAGCACGGCTACGCTCATGCACGTTTAGACAAGCAACTGCAACGAAAGTCTATCGAGAAACGCTACTTTGCTTTGGTTAAAGGAGCTGGTGTCTTGGAGACTGAAGGGGAGATTATCGCCCCGATTGCGCGTGATGAAGATTCCATTATCACGAGACGAGTTGCCAAGGGTGGGAAATACGCCCATACATCATATAAAGTTGTAGCTTCTTACGGAAATATTCACTTGGTCGATATTCAACTGCATACTGGACGAACTCATCAGATCCGAGTGCATTTTTCTCACATCGGTTTTCCTCTTTTAGGAGACGATCTCTATGGAGGAAGCTTAGACGACGGCATTCAGCGTCAGGCCTTGCATTGTCATTATTTATCTTTTTATCATCCCTTTCTAGAGCACGATTTGCAACTAGAAAGCCCCTTACCGGATGATTTCAGCAATCTTATTACTCAGTTATCAACTAATACTCTTTAAAATCTATTTGGAGTATAATTTATTTTCTTAAAGGAGAAAACTCATGGAAGTTTTTGAAAATCTCAAAGCCAACCTAGTTGGCAAAAATGCTCGTATTGTTCTCCCTGAAGGGGAAGAACCTCGTATTCTTCAGGCAACAAAACGCTTGGTAAAAGAAACAGAAGTTGTTCCTGTTTTGCTTGGGAACCCAGAAAAAATCAAAATTTATCTTGAAATCGAAGGGATCATGGATGGTTATGAAGTAATTGATCCCCAACACTATCCTCAATTCGAAGAAATGGTTGCTGCCTTAGTAGAGCGTCGTAAGGGCAAAATGACTGAAGAAGAAGCGCGTAAAGTTTTGGTTGAAGATGTCAACTACTTTGGTGTGATGCTAGTATACTTGGGATTGGTTGACGGTATGGTGTCAGGAGCTATTCACTCAACTGCCTCAACAGTTCGCCCAGCCCTACAAATCATTAAAACTCGTCCAAACGTTACTCGTACGTCAGGTGCCTTCCTCATGGTTCGTGGTACGGAACGTTACCTATTTGGTGACTGTGCCATTAATATCAATCCAGATGCGGAAGCCTTGGCTGAGATTGCTATCAACTCAGCTATTACAGCTAAAATGTTTGGCATCGAACCTAAAATTGCAATGTTGAGCTACTCTACTAAAGGCTCAGGTTTTGGTGATAGTGTTGATAAAGTTGTTGAAGCAACAAAAATTGCACACGATTTGCGTCCTGACCTTGAAATCGATGGAGAATTGCAATTTGATGCGGCCTTCCACCCTGAAACTGCAGCATTGAAAGCTCCAGGAAGTAACGTTGCTGGGCAAGCAACTGTCTTTATCTTCCCTGGTATCGAAGCGGGGAATATTGGCTATAAGATTGCAGAACGTCTCGGTGGTTTTGCGGCTGTAGGTCCTGTATTGCAAGGTTTGAACAAACCTGTTAACGACCTTTCTCGTGGATGTAATGCAGATGATGTGTACAAGTTGACCCTTATCACAGCAGCTCAAGCAGTTCATCAATAAGATTTAGTCCTCTTTCCCATGGGAAGAGGCTTTTTAGTACTGAGAAAAGGACAGTTAGAAGCTTCTATGTTATACTAGATATATGTTAGATTTGAAAGAATACGGTATCATCATGTGGCCGGAGGAGAAGATTATGTCTTTTCGTGAAAAACTCCTCAACTGGTATGATGAAAACAAGCGAGATTTGCCTTGGCGGAGAAGTAAAAATCCTTATCACATCTGGGTATCTGAAATCATGCTCCAGCAGACCAGAGTGGATACAGTTATTCCATACTACGAACGATTCTTGGACGGGTTTCCAACAGTAGAAAGTTTGGCGAATGCCCCTGAAGAGCGTCTGTTGAAGGCTTGGGAGGGTTTGGGCTATTATTCTCGAGTACGCAATATGCAGGCCGCAGCTCGGCAGATTATATCTGACTTTGGGGGGCAATTTCCAGATACCTATGAAGGAATATCTTGCCTGAAAGGAATTGGCCCTTACACTGCGGGGGCAATTTCCAGTATTGCTTTTAACTTGCCCGAGCCAGCGGTCGATGGCAATGTCATGCGGGTTTTGGCACGCTTGTTTGAGGTTAATCATGATATCGGAGTTCCCAGTAATCGAAAGATTTTCCAAGCCATGATGGAAATATTGATTGACCCAGAACGGCCAGGAGACTTTAACCAAGCTCTGATGGATTTAGGTTCTGACATAGAGGCGCCAGTTAATCCTAGACCAGAAGAAAGCCCTGTTAAGGACTTTAGTGCAGCCTATCAGAATGGAACTATGGATGTATATCCGATTAAAGAACCCAAGAAAAAGCCCCTCCCAATCTATCTCAAGGCTTTGGTTGTGTGCAATGACCGTGGTCAATATTTACTAGAGAAAAATGAAAGTGAGAAACTGTTAGCTGGTTTTTGGCATTTCCCACTGATTGAAGTTGACGATTTCTCTAGCGATGATAATCAACTAGATCTCTTTTCTCAAGTCAAAGAGGAAAACAGGGCTTTTGGACCAAGCCCTCAAGAAAACTTTGAGCAGGATTATGATTTAGAAGTGAATTGGTCCCAGCAAGTATTTGACCAGGTCAAGCATGTATTTAGTCATCGGAAATGGCATATTCAAATCCTAGCAGGTCAAGTGACAGATTCGAAACAGTTTTCTGACAGAGAAGTTCGTTGGGTTTCTCCTCAGGAGTTTTCTGATTATCCACTGGCTAAACCTCAACAAAAAATTTGGCAGGCTTATAAAAACAACTCTCGAATATGAAGGCTTACAGTAGCCATTTGTGCCTTCTTTGTATTTTTTTGTTATAATAGATAGAGAAAAGGTGATAAAATGAAAAAAATATTAATTGTAGATGATGAGAAACCAATCTCGGATATTATTAAGTTTAATATGACCAAGGAAGGTTACGAAGTTGTAACCGCATTTAATGGTCGTGAAGCAATTGAGCTATTTGAAGCTGAGCAACCGGATATTATTATCCTCGACTTGATGCTCCCTGAAATTGATGGTTTAGAAGTTGCTAAAGCTATTCGTAAGACTAGCAGTGTGCCGATTATCATGCTCTCAGCTAAGGATAGCGAGTTTGACAAGGTTATCGGTTTGGAGTTAGGTGCAGATGATTATGTTACAAAACCTTTCTCAAATCGTGAGTTGCAAGCACGTGTCAAGGCTCTGCTTCGTCGTACAGATCTAGTTTCAGTAGATAACCAAGAGTCTGATGAGAAGAAGACGCAGCCCTTACAAATTGGTGATTTGGAAATCGTTCCAGATGCTTACGTGGCTAAGAAATATGGTGAGGAATTAGATTTGACCCACCGTGAGTTTGAACTCTTGTATCACTTGGCCTCTCATATTGGACAAGTGATTACGCGTGAACACTTGCTTGAGACTGTCTGGGGGTATGACTATTTTGGTGATGTTCGTACGGTGGATGTGACTATCCGACGTTTGCGTGAGAAAATTGAAGACACACCAAGCCGTCCAGAGTATATCCTCACACGTCGTGGTGTTGGCTACTATATGAAAAATAATGATTGAAGATATTAGACAAACTATTCTGACCAGTGATTTTATCTTTATCCTGATTTTACTTGGCTTTATCCTAGTGGTGACCTTGCTCTTGCTGGAAAATCGTCGGGATAACATCCGGTTAAAAGAGATAAATCAGAAGGTCAAGGATTTAATTGCAGGTGATTATTCTCAAGTTTTGGACTTGCAAGGTAGTACAGAGATCACCAACATCACCAATAACCTGAATGATTTGTCAGAAGTTATTCGTTTGACCCAAGAAAATCTGGAACAAGAGAGTAAAAGGTTGCATAGTATTCTTTCTTACATGACAGATGGCGTTCTTGCGACCAATCGCCGTGGCCAGATTACTATGATCAACGATATGGCAAAGAAACAGCTCGGTGTGCAGAAAGAAGATGTTCTGAATAAAAGCATCCTCGAATTGCTTAAGATAGAAGATGAGTATGAGCTGCGTGATTTGATTACACAGATTCCTGAGTTAACGATTGATTCTCAGGATGCTAATGGTGAATATTTGAGCCTTCGTGTACGTTTTGCCCTTGTCCGCCGCGAGTCTGGGTTCATCTCTGGTTTGGTTGCCGTTTTGCATGATACGACCGAGCAGGAGAAGGAAGAGCGTGAGCGGAGACTCTTTGTTTCGAACGTCAGTCATGAGTTGCGTACTCCTTTGACCAGTGTTAAATCTTATCTCGAAGCCTTAGACGAGGGAGCCCTGTATGATCCTGTTGCTCCTGATTTTATCAAGGTTTCACTCGATGAAACCAACCGTATGATGCGGATGGTGACAGATCTCTTACATCTCTCTCGTATTGACAATGCGACTAGTAAACTGGATGTAGAGTTGATTAACTTTACAGCCTTTATCACCTTTATCCTCAACCGTTTTGATAAGATGAGAAATCAGGATGAAGAGAAAAAATATGAGCTAGTGAGAGATTATCCAATAACTTCAGTTTGGATTGAGATTGATACGGATAAGATGACCCAGGTGATTGATAATATTCTTAACAATGCCATCAAGTATTCCCCAGATGGTGGGAAGATTACGGTCAGCATGAAAACCACGGATGACCAGATGATCTTGTCAATTTCTGACCAAGGTCTTGGGATTCCGAAACAAGATTTGCCTAGGATTTTTGACCGTTTTTATCGTGTGGATCGCGCAAGAAGTCGTGCTCAAGGTGGAACTGGTCTGGGTCTGGCTATCGCGAAAGAAATCATCAAACAACACAATGGTTTTATTTGGGCAAAAAGCGAATACGGTAAGGGCTCAACCTTTACCATAGTGCTCCCTTATGATAAGGATGCCGTAAAAGAAGAAATATGGGAGGACGAAATAGAAGACTAGAATGAGTGAAAAAGGCTTTAAATACAGTATTTTAGCATCAGGTTCCAGTGGAAATTCCTTTTATCTGGAAACTCCAAAAAAGAAAATCTTAGTGGATGCAGGCTTGTCTGGTAAGAAAATCACCAGTCTTTTGAGCGAAATCAATCGTAAGCCAGAAGATTTGGATGCTATTTTGATTACGCATGAACATTCAGATCATATTCATGGAGTTGGTGTATTGGCTCGCAAATATGGTATGGACCTTTACGCCAATGAAAAAACCTGGCAGGCTATGGAAAATAGCAAGTACCTCGGTAAGGTGGATTCATCGCAGAAGCATATTTTTGAAATGGGTAAAACCAAAACCTTTGGCGATATTGATATTGAGAGTTTTGGGGTTAGCCATGATGCGGTAGCACCCCAGTTTTACCGCTTTATGAAAGACGACAAGAGCTTTGTCATGCTGACCGATACAGGTTACGTCAGTGACCGTATGGCAGGAATTGTCGAGAATGCGGATGGCTATCTCATCGAATCCAACCACGACGTAGAAATCTTGCGAGCAGGATCTTACGCTTGGCGTCTCAAACAGAGAATTCTATCGGATCTCGGTCACCTCTCTAACGAGGATGGTGCTGAGGCCATGATTCGTGCAATGGGAAATCGAACCAAGAAAATCTATCTAGGACATTTGTCTAAGGAAAACAATATCAAGGAGCTGGCTCATATGACCATGGTTAACCAGCTAGCACAAGCTGATCTGGGAGTAGGAGTAGACTTTAAAGTTTACGACACTTCCCCAGATACTGCAACACCATTGACAGATATATAAAAAAGAAGGCGAGTGCCTTCTTTTTTATATTTTTTACAATCCAGCAAATTCCTTGATTTCTTGTGCGGACATGGAAGAGTCACAACGGACATTGATTTGTCCATCAGAGATGTGGACAAAGCCTGGTACGGTTGGGATTCCATAACGTGAGCGGAATTCTTGCAATTCATTGAGTTGGCTTGGTTCTTCACTGTTGATGAAGTAGATGTGGGCTTTGGTTTCAGATACGACACCTGCCAATGTACCAGCAAATTTACGGCAGTAAGGGCAAGTTTTGCGACCGATAAAGAAGGTTGCAGTTTCTTTATTATCAAGTGCTTCTTGAGCACGGGCAACAGTTGTGACTTCAAGATCTTTAATATTTTCTAAAAATTGTTCCATGAGTTTACCTCGCTTTCATTGATATGTCTAGTATGCCACAAAGTTCCTAAAATTGCTTAGATTTGATACAAAAAAAAGATGAGACTAGTTTATCTCATCTTTATAGAGTGTTATTTCACAAACGCATTGATTTCCGTTTCGATGTTAGCAATCTTAGCTTGTGAATCTTCGTTGCTTTCACCAACAACGGCAATGTAGAACTTGATTTTTGGTTCTGTACCCGAAGGGCGAACTGCAATCCATGAACCGTCAGCAAGTGTATATTTCAACACATCACTTGGAGGAGTAGTCAAAGTTGTCACAGTACCATCAGCAGCAGTAGCAGTTTGAGCTTTGAAGTCTTCTACAACAGTGATAGCTGTAGCGTTCCATTCTTTCGGAGCATTGTTACGGAATTTAGCCATGATTGCTTTGATTTGTTCTGCACCATCGACACCAGAAAGGGTAACAGAGATGGTCTTTTCAGCGTAGTAGCCGTATTCTTTGTAGATTTCTTCGATACCATCAGCAAGTGTCAAACCGCGTGAACGGTAGTAGGCAGCAAGTTCGGCAACGACAAGAACGGCTTGGATAGCATCTTTATCACGTACGAATGGTTTAATTAAGTAACCGAAGCTTTCTTCAAATCCCATCATGTAAGTGTGATTGTGTTTTTCTTCGAATTCTTGAATTTTTTCAGCGATAAATTTGAAACCTGTCAAGACATTGAACATGGTTGCGCCGTAGCTTTCAGCAATCTTCGTTACCAAGTCTGTTGATACGATGGATTTGCAGAGAGCAGCATTTTCAGGAAGAGTTCCAGCACTCTTATGAGCTTCCAAGATGTATTTAGCCATGATAGCACCGATTTGGTTACCTGAAAGGTTGAGGTAGCTACCATCTTTTTGAAGCACTTCAACACCAACACGGTCAGCGTCTGGGTCGGTTGCCACAAGAACATCAGCACCAACTTGACGGCCGAGTTCTTCAGCAAGGGCGAAGGCTGCTTGGTTTTCTGGGTTTGGAGATTTTACAGTTGAGAAGTCTGGGTCTGGAGTTGCTTGAGCTTCAACGACTTGAACTGAGTCAAATCCTGCTTGGGCAAGAGCACGGCGAGCCAACATTTCACCAGTACCATGAAGTGGTGTGTAGACAATCTTCATGTCTTTACCGAATTCTTCAATCAAGGCAGGGTTGATGTTAACGTCCTTGACTTCCTTGAGGTATTCCACATCGACAGCTTCGCCAATAACTTCAATCAAGCCAGAAGCTTTTTCAGCTTCCACATCAGCAACTTCGACAGCAAATGGATTCTCGATAGCACGGATGTAAGTGGTCAAAGCGTCCGCGTCATGTGGAGGCATTTGTCCACCGTCTTCTCCATAAACCTTGTAACCGTTAAATGGAGCAGGGTTGTGGCTGGCAGTAATCATGATACCTGCGAAACAGTTGAGGTGACGAACAGCGAATGAGAGTTCTGGAGTTGGACGGAGGCTTTCAAATACGTAAGATTTGATACCGTGTTTAGCAAGAACTGCAGCAGATTCAAAGGCAAATTCAGGTGAGAAGTGACGGCTATCGTAGGCAATTGCCACACCACGTTCTTTTTCATTTCCACCTTTTGACTCAATCAAACGAGCCAATCCTTCAGTTGCTTGACGAACAACATAGATGTTGATGCGGTTTGTACCTGCACCGATCAAGCCACGCATACCAGCAGTACCAAATTCAAGATTGGTGTAGAAAGCATCTTCTTTTGTTTTTTCGTCCATGTTTTCTAAATCTTGACGAAGATAGTCGGGAAGGTCGGCAAAATCGACCCATTTTTGATAATTTTCTTGGTAAGTCATAGAGTATCTCCTTTATCTATTTCTTTAATCGCTTTCATTATATCACGATTTGACATTTTAGTAAAACGTTAGCATAACTTAAAATGTAGGAAATTTCCTTTTATTTCATTGTAGAAGAACAGCCCTATACGCTTTCTAATGAAAAAGCAGATGAATAGTTCGGGTTTATGACTCGAACTTTTTTCATTGCAATTGTGCAAAAGAGAAAAAGATAGTAAAATAGATGTATGATTATTTTACAAGCTAATAAAATTGAACGTTCTTTTGCAGGAGAGGTTCTTTTTGATAATATCAACCTGCAAGTTGATGAACGAGATCGGATTGCCCTCGTTGGAAAAAATGGGGCAGGTAAGTCTACTCTTTTGAAGATTTTGGTTGGGGAAGAGGAGCCGACCAGTGGAGAAATCAATAAGAAAAAAGATGTTTCTCTGTCTTACCTAGCCCAAGATGGCCGTTTTGAGTCTGAAAATACCATTTATGATGAAATGCTTCACGTCTTTGATGACTTGCGTCGGACTGAGAAGCAACTTCGTCAGATGGAACTGGAGATGGGTGAAAAGTCTGGTGAAGATTTGGATAAACTGATGGCGGATTATGATCGTTTGTCAGAGAATTTCCGCCAGGCTGGTGGCTTTACCTACGAAGCTGATATTCGAGCGATTTTGAATGGTTTCAAGTTTGACGGGTCTATGTGGCAGATGAAAATTGCCGAGCTTTCAGGTGGCCAAAATACTCGTCTGGCACTGGCTAAAATGCTCCTTGAAAAGCCAAATCTCTTGGTCTTGGACGAACCAACCAACCACTTGGATATCGAAACCATTGCCTGGCTAGAGAATTACTTGGTAAATTATAGCGGCGCCCTCATTATTGTCAGCCACGACCGTTACTTTTTGGACAAGGTTGCGACGGTTACACTGGATTTGACCAAACATTCTTTGGATCGTTATGTAGGTAATTACTCTCGCTTTGTCGAGTTGAAGGAGCAAAAGCTAGCTACTGAGGCAAAAAACTATGAAAAGCAACAGAAGGAAATCGCAGCTCTGGAAGACTTTGTCAATCGCAATCTAGTCCGAGCTTCGACAACCAAACGTGCTCAATCTCGGCGTAAGCAACTAGAAAAAATGGAGCGCTTGGATAAGCCTGAAGCTGGGAAGAAATCAGCCAATATGACCTTCCAGTCTGAGAAGACGTCGGGTAATCTTGTCCTTACAGTTGAAAATGCAGCCATTGGTTATGATGGGGAAATATTGTCAGAGCCTATCAATCTAGATCTTCGTAAGATGAATGCTGTCGCCATCGTTGGACCAAACGGCATCGGGAAGTCAACCTTTATCAAGTCAATAGTTGGTCAGATTCCTTTTATCAAGGGAGAGAAGCGTTTTGGTGCCAATGTTGAGGTTGGTTACTACGATCAAACTCAAAGCAAGCTAACACCTAGTAATAGTGTTCTGGATGAACTCTGGAATGACTTTAAATTGACACCAGAGATTGAAATCCGTAACCGCCTTGGAGCCTTCCTTTTCTCAGGAGATGATGTTAAAAAATCAGTCGGAATGCTGTCAGGTGGTGAGAAAGCTCGTTTGCTTCTTGCCAAACTTTCAATGGAAAACAATAACTTCTTGATTCTTGACGAGCCGACCAACCATTTGGATATTGATAGCAAGGAAGTGTTAGAAAATGCCCTGATTGACTTTGACGGAACCCTTCTTTTCGTCAGCCATGACCGTTACTTTATCAATCGTGTGGCCACTCACGTTTTGGAATTGTCTGAGAATGGTTCGACTCTTTACTTGGGAGATTATGACTACTATGTTGATAAGAAGGCTGAAATGGAAGTCAGCCGGACAGAAGAAGTTTCAACTAGCAATCAAGCAAAAGAAGCAAGTCCAGTTAATGACTATCAAGCCCAGAAAGAAAGTCAGAAAGAAGCTCGCAAACTCATGCGACAAATTGAGAGTTTGGAGGCTGAAATCGAAACTTTAGAAAGCCAAAGTCAAGCTATTTCTGAACAAATGCTGGAAACCAACGATGCTGAAAAACTCATGGAATTGCAGGCCGAACTGGACAAAATCAGCCATCGTCAGGAAGAAGCTATGCTTGAGTGGGAAGAATTATCGGAGCAGGTGTAAAAAATGGAACATCTTGGAAAGGTATTTCGTGAATTTCGAACAAGTGGGAAGTACTCATTGAAAGAGGCGGCAGGTGAATCATGTTCAACCTCTCAATTATCCCGCTTCGAGCTTGGGGAGTCTGACTTAGCAGTTTCTCGTTTCTTTGAGATACTGGATAATATTCATGTGACTATTGAAAATTTCATGGACAAGGCTAGGGATTTTCAAAATCATGAACATGTTGCCTTGATGGCACAGATTATTCCGCTTTATTACTCAAATGATATTGCAGGTTTTCAAAAGCTTCAAAAGGAACAGCTCAAGAAAGCGAAGAGTTCGACCAATCCCCTCTATTTTGAGCTGAATTGGATTCTGCTACAAGGACTGATTTGTCAAAGAGATGCTCGTTACACGATGAGTCAGAGTGATTTGGAAAAGGTGGCGGATTATCTTTTCCAAACAGAAGAATGGACCATGTATGAGTTGATCCTTTTTGGCAATCTCTATACTTTCTACAATGTGGACTATGTGGCTCGGATTGGCAGAGAAGTCATGGAGCGAGAGGAGTACTATAAAGAAATTGGTCGCCATCGAAAACTCGTTTTGATTTTAGCTCTTAACTGTTACCAGCATTGTTTGGAAAACCGTTCCTTTACGGATGCGGACTATTTTGAAGGCTATGTTGAGAAGTTGATTGGAAATGGCATCAAACTTTATGAGCGCAATATCTTTCATTATCTCAAAGGTTTTGCTCTCTACCAGAGAGACCCGAAAGAAGAGGGTTGTTGTCAGATGCAGGAGGCTATGCATATTTTTGATGTGCTTGGACTTCCAGAGCAAGTGGCTTACTATCAGGAACATTATGAAAGATTTGTAAATGCTTAAATTTCCCAAATAAGGGAAAAATAAAGAGACTCCTTTCAGTTTTGATACAATAGTTTCAAAATTTGAGAGGAGCTTTTTATATGAATCGACATGCAATCCAGTTGATTAGTCGTGGGGCTATTAATAAGATAGGGAATATGCTCTATGACTATGGAAATAGTGTTTGGTTGGCATCAATGGGGACGATAGGACAGACTGTTCTTGGGATTTATCAGATTTCTGAACTCGTCACATCGATTCTGGTCAATCCCTTTGGCGGAGTGATTTCAGACCGCTTTTCGCGTCGCAAAATTTTGATGACGACAGACTTAATTTGCGGTATTCTCTGTTTAGCTATTTCTTTCATCAGAAATGATAGCTTGATGATTGCTGCCTTGATTTTTGCCAATATTGTTCAGGCGGTTGCCTTTGCATTTTCTCGTACAGCCAATAAAGCCATTATAACTGAGGTTGTAGAGAAAGACGAGATTGTGACCTATAATGCTCGCTTAGAGCTCGTTTTGCAGGTTGTAGGCATTAGCTCCCCTGTACTTTCTTTCATCGTTTTACAATTTGCTAGTCTCCATATGACGCTTGTTTTAGATGCTATTAGTTTTTTCATTGCATTTACCTTAGTAGCTTTCCTCCCCAAAAAAGAGGCTAAGGAACAAGTGAAAAGGACTTTCAGTTGGAAAAATATTTTTTCTGATATGAAAGTAGGAATTCGCTATATTTGGCGCCAGCAAGAGATCTTTTTTCTTTTGTTAGTAGCTTCCAGTGTTAATTTCTTTTTTGCAGCTTTTGAATTTCTCCTCCCTTTTTCAAATCGACTATACGGGGTAGAAGGAGCTTATGCGAGTATTTTGACTATGGGCGCTATTGGTTCGATTATCGGAGCTCTTCTAGCTAGTAAAATAAAGGCAAGTGTTTATAATCTTTTGATTCTATTGGCTTTGACTGGAGTTGGAGTTTCTATGATGGGATTACCACTGCCAACTTTTCTTTCCTTTTCTGGAAATTTAGTATGTGAACTGTTTATGACGATATTTAATATTCACTTTTTTACTCAGGTGCAAACCAAGGTTGAGGGGGAATACTTGGGGAGAGTGCTAAGCACAATTTTTACCTTAGCCATCCTATTTATGCCGATTGCAAAAGGCTTTATGACGGTGCTGCCAAGTGTACATCTTTCTTCTTTTCTGATAATTGGAAGCGGGGTTATTGTCCTGTCTTGTTTCTCCCTCGTTTATGTGCGAAGTCATTTTAAAAAAGAGTTATAATTTCTCTTTTTTAGAAAATATTTCACTACAATCCATTTTTCAGCCCTTCTCTATTGTGAGGAGGGCTTGATTTATGGTAGAATAGTTTTATGAATGAAAGAATGAATGAGTTAGTTGCCTTGCTCAATCGCTATGCGACCGAGTACTATACGAGTGACAATCCCTCGGTGTCAGATAGCGAGTATGATCGCCTCTACCGAGAGTTGGTCGAATTGGAAGCTGCCTATCCAGATCAAGTTTTAGCGGACAGTCCGACCCATCGTGTTGGTGGTAAGGTTTTAGATGGTTTTGAAAAATACAGTCATCAGTATCCTCTTTATAGTTTGCAGGATGCTTTTTCACGTGAAGAGTTAGAAGCTTTTGATGCGCGTGTTCGAAAGGAATTACCCCAACCGACCTATATTTGCGAACTGAAAATCGATGGTTTGTCTATCTCGCTTACGTATGAAAAGGGAATTTTGGTAGTCGGTGCGACACGTGGGGATGGTTCTGTTGGTGAAAATATCACAGAGAACCTCAAGCGTGTCAAGGACATTCCTTTGACCTTGCCAGAAGAACTAGATATCACCGTTCGTGGAGAGTGTTATATGCCACGCGCTTCGTTTGATCAGGTCAACCAAGCTCGCCAAGAAAATGGAGAGCCTGAATTTGCCAATCCTCGTAACGCAGCTGCAGGAACCCTCCGTCAGTTGGATACAGCAGTAGTTGCCAAGCGTAATCTTGCGACTTTCCTCTATCAAGAAGCCAGCCCTTCAACTCGTGATAGTCAAGAAAAGGTCTTGGAGCATCTTGAACAGCTTGGCTTTGTAGTTAATCCTAAACGAATATTGGCTAAAAGCATAGGTGAGATATGGGATTTTATCCAAGAAGTAGGACGAGAACGGGAGAAACTACCTTACGATATCGATGGGGTGGTCATCAAGGTCAACGACCTAGCAGGTCAAGAAGAACTCGGCTTTACTGTTAAAGCGCCCAAGTGGGCAATCGCCTATAAATTTCCTGCTGAAGAAAAAGAAGCTCAACTCCTTTCAGTTGACTGGACAGTAGGTCGTACGGGTGTTGTGACCCCAACTGCCAATCTAACACCTGTTCAGCTTGCTGGCACAACCGTAAGCCGTGCAACACTGCACAATGTAGATTATATTGCTGAAAAGGATATCCGCAAAGACGATACGGTTATCGTTTATAAGGCTGGAGATATCATCCCTGCTGTTTTGCGTGTGGTAGAGTCCAAGCGTGTTTCTGAAGAAAAACTAGATATTCCGACTAATTGTCCAAGTTGTGAGAGTCAGTTGCTTCATTTTGAAGATGAAGTGGCTCTTCGTTGTATCAATCCTCGCTGTCCTGCCCAAATCATGGAAGGTTTGATTCACTTTGCCTCTCGAGATGCTATGAATATTACAGGACTTGGTCCATCTATCGTTGAAAAGCTTTTTGCTGCTAATCTGGTTAAGGATGTGGCGGATATTTACCGTTTGAAAGAAGATGATTTCCTCCTTTTAGAAGGTGTCAAGGAAAAGTCTGCTTCTAAACTGTATCAGGCCATTCAAGCATCCAAGGAAAACTCTGCTGAAAAGCTCTTATTCGGTTTGGGAATTCGCCATGTCGGAAGCAAGGCTAGCCAACTCTTGCTCCAACACTTTCACTCTATTGAAAATCTAGCCCAAGCAGACCCAGAGGAAGTAGCAAGTATCGAAAGCTTAGGTAGTGTGATTGCCCAAAGTCTTCAGACTTACTTTGCTACAGAAGGGTCGAAGATTCTCTTAGACGAGTTGAAAGAAGCTGGAGTCAATCTGGACTACAAAGGGCAGACAGTCGTGGTAGATGCGGCCTTGTCAGGTTTGACCGTTGTGCTAACGGGGAAATTGGAACGCCTCACGCGCTCTGAAGCCAAAAGTAAACTCGAAAGTCTTGGTGCCAAAGTCACAGGTAGTGTTTCTAAGAAAACGAATCTTGTCGTAGCAGGAGCAGATGCAGGAAGCAAGCTCCAAAAAGCGCAAGAACTTGGTATCGAGATTCGCGATGAGGCCTGGCTAGAAAGTTTGTAAAGAATAGTTGAGAACTAGATGTTAGATAGTATGGAACTATCTCTCCTGATGTGTTTTTATATCTATTAAAACTATTCTCTATTGTGCTGAATTTCCCGTTAAATTCTTCAGCACCACATAAGAAATTTAAATTGAAATTAGGAATTAGGAAAAGAAATGTATAGTTACCCTGTAGTCATCCATTTTCACCGAAAAAATGAGGATTATGCCGCTTGTTCATTCAGTAGAAAACAGGCGGATATTAAAGAAAATTTGTATTATGAAAATGACTATTTTGGAGCAAAATTCTCCTTTACAGTTACAAGTGCAGAAAGGCTCGATACTCTGACCTTTTCTGTCGAAATAGATGGAAAGACAAAGGACTATCTCCTACGGTTTAACCATTATCCACTGTTGACTGAGGTTTGGATTTTGGATGGTGATGAGACAGTTTATTATTCTGAAAATTCAGCCATTGCAAGTTCTTACTATAAAGATCAAAACCCGTTTGCTTTTGATAAAGCCTTTCACAGTGAAAGTTTTGATCATCATTGGGGATACCAAGGAGAGTTAGGTTACAGTATCTCAGACTACCAGACAAGCTTTAAACTCTGGGCTCCAACAGCTACAGCAGTCCAAGTGGTCGTTTATGAAAATACAAGTAACGACGCGCCGGTTTGGAAAACCTTTAATCTTGAACGTGGGAATAGCTATTCATATAGTCATAAGTACAATACTATTGGTGTTTGGAGTGTAGACCTGGATGAAAATCTTGCAGGTAAAGCCTATCAGTATCAGATTGAGTTTCCGCACCACCAGACTTTGACACGAGACCCATACACTATTGCTACAAGTCCTGACGGGAAACGTTCCGTCATCCTCTCTCAGCAAGATAGACAGGTAGAAGGGTTTGAAGTCAAACATGGGATAGACGCTCCTTGGCGTTTGGAAAACCCATGTAAAGCCGTTATCTGTGAGATGCACATTCGTGATTTTACAAAATCACCGACATCTGGAGTTTCAGAAAATCTTCGAGGAACTTTCCTTGGGGCTGCTCAGACTGGAACGGTTAACCAGTATGGGCAAGCAACAGCCTTTGACTATATCAAAGAACTCGGCTGTAATTATGTTCAGCTTCAACCAATCTTTGATCGCCATAAGGAATATGATGAGGAGGGAAATGTAACCTATAACTGGGGTTATGACCCTCAAAACTACAACGCACCAGAAACAAGTTTCTCTAGTAATCCAGATGATCCTGGACAGGTTATTCGAGATCTCAAAGCCATGATTCAGGCTTATCATGATGCAGGAATCGGTGTCATTATGGATGTCGTTTACAACCATACCTTCTCAACGGTTGATGCTCCTTTTCAAACAACTGTTCCTGATTATTACTATCGTATGAATCCAGATGGAACCTTCCAAAACGGTACAGGTGTAGGAAATGAAACCGCGAGCGAACACGAAATGTACCGCAAGTATATGATTGACTCACTTCTTTATTGGGTGAAAGAATACAATATTGACGGTTTTCGTTTCGACTTGATGGGAATTCACGATGTTAAAACCATGCAGGCAATTCGTTGGGCACTTGATGAAGTCGACCCGCGTATTCTCACTTATGGAGAAGGTTGGGATATGGGGACAGGTCTTGCACCTTATGACAAGGCCAAGAAGGACAATGCCTATCAGATGCCAAATATTGGATTTTTCAACGATGATCAGCGAGATGCCATCAAAGGAGGAGAAGTTTATGGCTCAATCAAGGCAGGATTTGTTAGTGGTGCTGCTACAGAACCGATTGTAGCCAAAGCTATTCTTGGTAGCCGAGAGTTGGGCTCATATCTTAGCCCAAACCAAGTCCTTAACTATGTGGAAGCCCATGATAATTACAACTTGCATGATTTGTTGGTGACCCTTCATCCAGATCACAGTTTAGATAAGATTATGCGCCAAGTTGAGACAGCAACAGCGATGAGCATTCTTATGCAAGGGATGTCCTTTATAGAGCTAGGGCAAGAATTTGGCCGCACCAAACTCTTTGCTACTGGAGAAAATGGCGAGCTGACTGCGGCAGATAGAGAACGGGCTATGAACAGCTACAATGCTCCAGATAGTGTCAACCAAGTCAACTGGGATTTAATCAATGAGAGACAAGAGAGCATTGACTTTATCCGTCAGATTATTCGCCTGAAAACACAGACCAGTGCCTTCTCCTATCCTACATACGAAGAAGTTTACCGTCATGTTTTTGTCCATACAGCTGCTGAAAATAGTGGGTGGATTGTTTACGAAATTCACGGTGGACCAGAGCACTTATTGGTAGTCTTTAATGCGAAGGGAACTTCCTTCTACTTTGAGAATGCAGGAAATCTTGAAATGCTTGTATCTAATAGTCGTTCTAAAGAATCAAATGTGATTGATGATACCAGTGTCGTGGTCTTAAAGGTACTCTCGTAAATTAATGTTCTGAAAAGGTTTAGATTAACTAGACCTTTTTTGATTTTTATTGAAAAACCAATATCTAATAGGAATAAAATTCAAATAATTTGAAGAATCAAGTTTGTGAAAAAAATATCAATATTTTCACAAAAAGGGTTGTAATTTTCTGAAAATTTGATAAAATAAGTTTTAATCATTTTCAGGAGGAAGAGAATTTGACAAATTATCAGAATTTAGTGAATGGAAAATGGAAATTATCAGAGAACGAGATTACGATCTATTCTCCTATCAATCAAGAAAAACTAGGCACAGTACCAGCTATGAGTCAGGCTGAAGTAGATGAGGCTATGAAAGCTGCGCGTGCAGCTCTCCCTGCGTGGCGTGATTTAGCACCCGTTGAGCGTGCAGCCTATTTGCATAAGACAGCAGACATTTTGGAACGTGATAAAGAAAAAATTGGTACAATTCTTGCCAAAGAGGTTGCAAAAGGGATTAAAGCAGCCATTGGAGAAGTAGTACGTACAGCAGGTTTGATCCGTTTTGCTGCTGAGGAAGGTCTCCGTATTACTGGACAAGCAATGGAAGGTGGCGGTTTTGAAGCTGCAAGTAAAAACAAACTAGCCGTTGTCCGTCGTGAGCCAGTTGGTGTTGTCTTAGCTATCGCGCCATTTAACTACCCAGTCAATCTTTCTGGATCCAAGATTGCTCCGGCTCTGATTGCAGGAAATGTCGTTATGTTTAAGCCACCAACGCAAGGATCTATTTCTGGTCTCTTGCTAGCTAAAGCATTTGACGAAGCCGGAATTCCAGCAGGTGTCTTTAACACCATCACTGGACGTGGTTCTGAGATCGGAGACTACATCATCGAACACAAGGAAGTGAACTTCATTAACTTTACAGGTTCAACACCGATTGGGGAGCGTATCGGTCGTTTAGCTGGTATGCGCCCAGTTATGCTGGAGCTTGGCGGGAAAGATGCAGCAATCGTTTTAGAAGATGCAGATTTGGAAAATGCAGCCAATCAAATCGTAGGTGGTGCATTTAGCTACTCTGGTCAGCGTTGTACCGCTATTAAACGTGTCTTAGTTGTAGAAAGCGTAGCAGACAAGTTAGCCGAATTGCTCCAAGCTAAAGTCGCTAAGCTAACAGTCGGTGATCCATTTGACAATGCTGATATCACACCTGTTATTGATAACGCTTCAGCTGATTTCATCTGGGACTTGATTGAAGATGCACAAGAAAAAGGTGCTCAGGCTCTTACACCAATCAAGCGTGAAGGCAATCTTCTCTGGCCAGTGCTTTTTGACCAAGTTACAAAAGATATGAAAGTAGCATGGGAAGAGCCGTTTGGCCCTGTTCTACCAATTATTCGTGTCGCAGATGCGAATGAAGCAGTAGCAATTGCCAATGAATCTGAGTTTGGTCTTCAATCCTCTGTCTTTACAAATGACTTTAAGAAGGCATTTGAAATCGCTGAGAAACTTGAAGTGGGAACCGTTCATATTAATAATAAAACACAACGCGGACCAGATAATTTCCCATTCCTTGGTGTAAAAGGTTCTGGAGCAGGAGTGCAAGGAATTAAATATAGTATCGAAGCGATGACAAATGTTAAATCCATTGTATTTGATGTGAAATAATCTATAAAATCAGGAAATCGATTTCCTGATTTTATTTTTTTCAAAAAAATACAGTTTAAAATTGTTAAAAAACGAATATTCTGGTATTATAATAAAAAAATATATGGAAATTGTTTCGTATTCTATTTTCGGGATATCTTTTTTAAAATGCTCGGTAATTTTTTGAAGACTTTCATAAAAAAATATGATTTTCTTCGTAAATTACTTGAAAGTTATCTTAAAAGAGTGTATAATAGAATTATAGAAAACGCTTACAAAAGAGAGGGGATCGAATGAATAATCAAGAAGCATTAAGAACCTTTACTACAGGTGAAAACTTTCACCTCCAGCATTATTTAGGAGCACATAGAGAGGAGAAAAACGGAGAAATTGGCTATACTTTTAGGGTTTGGGCCCCAAATGCACAAGCAGTTCATCTAGTTGGAGATTTTACTGATTGGATTGAGAATCAGATTCCCATGGTTCGTAATGAAGCAGGTGTTTGGGAAGTCTTTACTAGTCAGCCTCAGGAAGGTCAGATTTATAAATATCATATCACGCGTGCAAATGGTCACCAGATTATGAAGATTGATCCGTTGGCAATTTATTTTGAAGCTAGACCGGGTACAGGAGCAGTTCTGACCAATATCCGTGAAAAGAAATGGAAAGATGGTCTTTGGCTAGCACGTCGCAAACGTTTGGGATTTTTCGAGAGACCAGTTAATATATACGAGGCCCATGCAGGATCTTGGAAGAGAAATCCAGACGGTAGTCCCTATACTTTTTCGCAACTGAAAGACGAGTTGATTCCATACTTAGTTGAGATGAACTATACACATATTGAGTTCATGCCTTTAATGGCTCACCCACTTGGCTTGAGCTGGGGCTATCAGCTTATGGGTTACTTTGCTTTTGAACATTCCTATGGCAGACCTGAGGAATTCCAAGATTTCGTTGAAGAGTGTCATATAAATAATATCGGTGTTATCGTAGACTGGGTGCCAGGCCATTTCACTATTAATGATGATGCCTTGGCGTATTATGACGGAACACCAACTTTTGAATACCAAGATTACAACAAGGCTCATAACTATGGTTGGGGGGCTCTGAATTTTGACCTCGGGAAAAATGAGGTCCAGTCTTTCTTGATTTCAAGTATTAAATTTTGGATTGATTTTTACCACTTAGATGGTATTCGGGTCGATGCAGTGAGCAATATGCTTTACCTAGATTATGATAATGCTCCTTGGACTCCAAACAAAGACGGTGGAAACCTTAACTATGAAGGTTATTATTTCCTTCAACGTTTAAACACAGTGATTAAGTTAGCTCATCCAGATATCATGATGATTGCAGAAGAAAGTTCATCAGCAACAAAGATTACTGGCATGAAAGAAATGGGTGGTCTTGGCTTTGACTATAAATGGAATATGGGCTGGATGAACGATATTCTCCGTTTCTACGAGGAAGATCCAATTTATCGCAAGTATGATTTTAATCTTGTGACCTTCAGCTTCATGTATGTTTTCAATGAAAACTATCTCCTACCTTTCTCACATGATGAAGTGGTTCATGGCAAGAAGAGTATGATGCATAAGATGTGGGGAGATCGCTATAACCAATTTGCCGGTTTGCGCAATCTTTACACCTATCAAATTTGCCACCCAGGTAAGAAATTGCTCTTTATGGGCAGTGAGTACGGGCAATTCTTAGAGTGGAAGTCTGAGGAGCAGTTGGAATGGTCTAATCTAGAAGATCCAATGAATGCGAAGATGAAGCATTTCACTTCTCAACTGAATCAATTCTATAAAGACCATCGTTGTCTTTGGGAAATTGATACTAGTTATGATGGTATTGAGATTATCGATGCTGATAATAGGGATCAGAGTGTTCTTTCCTTTATTCGTAAGGGCAAGAAGGACGAAATGTTAGTCTGTGTCTTTAATATGGCACCAGTTGAACGTAAGGACTTTACGATTGGTTTACCTGTTGCAGGTATTTACGAAGAAGTTTGGAATACAGAATTAGAAGAATGGGGAGGTGTGTGGAAAGAGCACAATCAAACAGTTCAGACTCAAGAAGGCTTATGGAAAGATTACGAGCATACTTTGACCTTTACCTTGCCTGCTATGGGAGCAAGCATCTGGAAGATCAAACGTCGTTTGAAACCAGCCAAGAAAAAAGAATAGCAGGCTGTTGATTACAATTTTTTAGATTTTAAAAACGGATGTACTTGTATTGGACTTGAAACACAAGAGAAATGGATTTCCTATTATTTTTATAAAAGTTTGACTTCCGACCTTCTTTCGATTTTAACGTTCACATGTCTTTATAAAGGAGTAGAAAATGAAGAATGAAATGCTAGCTTTAATCCTTGCGGGTGGGCAAGGAACACGTCTCGGAAAACTCACTCAAAGCATTGCCAAACCGGCGGTGCAATTCGGTGGGCGCTACCGTATCATTGACTTTGCTCTTTCCAACTGTGCAAACTCTGGGATTCATAATGTTGGTGTTATTACGCAGTACCAACCTCTTGCTTTGAACAACCATATTGGAAATGGTTCTAGCTGGGGACTAGATGGTATTAACACAGGTGTTTCTATCCTTCAACCCTACTCTGCAAGCGAGGGAAACCGTTGGTTTGAAGGAACTAGCCACGCTATTTACCAAAACATTGACTACATTGATAGTATTAATCCTGAGTATGTTTTGATCCTTTCTGGTGACCATATCTACAAGATGGACTACGATGATATGCTCCAATCACATAAGGATAACAATGCCAGTCTGACTGTAGCTGTTCTAGACGTACCTCTAAAGGAAGCTAGCCGTTTTGGTATCATGAATACAGATGCCAATAACCGTATCGTTGAATTTGAAGAAAAACCTGCTCAACCTAAGTCTACAAAGGCTTCAATGGGGATTTATATTTTTGATTGGAAACGTCTCCGCAATATGCTTGTTGCTGCTGAAAAGAACAAGGTAGATATGTCAGACTTTGGTAAAAACGTTATTCCAAATTACCTTGAGTCTGGAGAAAGCGTCTATGCTTATGAATTCAAAGGCTACTGGAAAGACGTTGGTACGATCGAGTCTCTATGGGAAGCAAATATGGAATACATTGATCCAAACAACGCTTTGGATAGTCGTGATCGTCAGTGGAAAATCTACTCACGGAACTTGATTTCACCACCAAACTTTATTGGAAAACACGCTCATGTAGAAGATTCTTTAGTTGTGGATGGCTGTCTCGTGGATGGAACTGTTAAGCATTCCATTCTCTCAACAGAAGCGCAAGTACGTGAGGGTGCTGAAGTAGTAGACTCTGTAATCATGAGTGGTGCCATTATCGGAAAAGGTGCAAAAATTAAACGTGCCATTATTGGTGAGGGTGCTGTTATTTCTGAAGGTGTCGAAATTGATGGAACAGACGAAGTACAAGTAGTAGGATACAATGAAGTAGTGGGGGTAGCATCAGATGAAGATTGATAAATATTCAGCCATTTTAGGAAACACAGTTGGTTTTCATGATATGTCAACGTTAACAGAACACCGTCCGGTGGCTAGCTTGCCATTTGGAGCAAAATATCGTTTAATTGATTTCCCTCTTTCTAGCCTTGCAAATGCTGGTGTTCGTAGTGTCTTTGGAATTTTCCAACAAGACAATATCAGTTCAGTCTTTGACCACATTCGTTCAGGACGTGAGTGGGGCTTATCTACCCTTCTCAGCCACTACTATCTAGGTATTTATAATACGAGTGTTGAAAGTAGCACAGTTGGGAAAGAATATTACCAACAGCTTCTCACTTATTTGAAACGTTCAGGATCAAATCAGACGGTTGCACTTAACTGTGATATCGTGGTGAATATTGACCTCAATCAAGTATTCCATTTACATACTACTGCCGGTCGTCCGATTACAGTTGTTTATAAGAAATTACCTAAAAAGGATATTTCAGATGTTAATGCCATCTTGGAAGTGGATGAAACAGACCATGTTCTTTCTCATAAACTTTTTGATGCCAAATCAACAGATGAACTTTTCAACATGTCTACAGATATATTCGTCGTTGATACTCCGTGGTTGATTGAACGACTTGAAGAAGAAGTTCAAAAAGAATATCCAGAAAAATTACGCTATGTACTCCGCGATTTAGCTGTAAAAGAAGGTGCTTTTGCTTACGAATACACGGGCTATCTAGCCAATATTCACTCCGTTCAATCCTATTATCAAGCCAATATTGATATGTTGGAGTCTCAAAAATTCTACTCTCTCTTCTCACCTAACCAAAAGATTTATACCAAGGTTAAGAATGAAGAACCAACCTACTATGCGAATACTTCAAAAGTAAGTACTTCTCAGTTTGCTTCAGGTAGTATCATTGAGGGTGAAGTAGTTCAGTCAGTCCTATCTCGTAACATTTATGTTCACAAAGATAGTGTGGTGAAAGACAGCATTTTATTCCCTCGTGTTGTGATTGGTCAGGGTGCCCAAGTTGAATATGCCATCCTAGACAAAGGAGTTGAAGTTGCGGACGGTGTTGTCATTCGAGGAACGGCAGAACATCCAGTTGTAGTGAAGAAGGGTGAAACAGTAACAGAGGACATTTATTCATGAAAATTTTATTTGTAGCGGCAGAAGGAGCACCCTTTTCAAAAACAGGTGGTTTGGGCGATGTCATTGGTGCCCTTCCCAAATCACTTGTAAAAGCAGGACACGAAGTTGCGGTTTTCTTGCCTTATTATGATATGGTAGAGGCTAAGTTCGGCGAGCAGATTGAGGAGGTTCTCCACTTTGAAGTTAGTGTAGGATGGCGTAGACAGTACTGTGGTATTAAGAAAACGGTCTTGAATGGGGTTACCTTCTACTTCATTGATAATCAGTATTATTTCTTCCGTGGTCATGTGTACGGTGATTTTGACGACGGTGAACGCTTTGCCTTTTTCCAACTGGCTGCTCTTGAAGCCATGGAACGCATTGGCTTTATCCCTGATCTTATTCATGTTCATGATTACCACACAGCCATGATTCCCTTCTTGTTAAAAGAAAAGTACCATTGGATTCAGGCATATCAAGGAATCAGAACAGTTTTAACCATTCACAATTTGGAATTTCAAGGTCAATTTTCTGAAGGAATGTTGTGGGATTTGTTCGGTGTTGGATTTGAACGCTATGCTGATGGGACCCTTCGCTGGAATGATTGTCTCAACTGGATGAAAGCAGGTATTCTCTACGCGGATCGTGTCACAACCGTTTCTCCCAGCTATGCGCACGAGATTATGACCAGTCAGTTTGGTTGCGGTTTGGATCAGATTCTTCGCATGGAGTCAGGTAAGGTTTCAGGTATTGTCAATGGTATTGACGCAGATCTTTATAATCCTCAAACAGATCCACTTTTAGATTATCATTTTGATAAGGAAGATTTGTCTGGAAAAGCACAAAACAAAGCAAAATTGCAAGAGAGAGTTGGTCTACCTGTGCGAGCAGATGTTCCTCTAGTTGGGATTGTCTCTCGTTTGACGCGCCAAAAAGGTTTTGATGTTGTTGTAGAAAGCTTGCATCGTTTCTTACAAGAGGACGTTCAAATAGTCCTTTTAGGAACAGGTGACCCAGCTTTTGAACATTCCTTCTCTTGGTTTGCTCAAGTCTATCCTGACAAGCTATCAGCAAATATCACTTTTGACGTCAAGCTTGCTCAAGAAATCTACGCAGCTTGTGATCTCTTCCTCATGCCAAGTCGTTTTGAACCATGTGGTTTGTCTCAAATGATGGCGATGCGTTACGGGACACTACCATTGGTTCATGAAGTGGGTGGCTTGCGTGATACGGTTCAATCCTTCAATCCAATCGAAGGAACTGGTACTGGATTTAGCTTTGACAATTTAACACCATACTGGCTTAACTGGAGTTTCCAAACAGCCTTGGATGTTTATAAGAATCAGCCGGACGTTTGGAGAAATCTACAAAAACAAGCTATGGAATGCGATTTCTCATGGGATACAGCCTGCAAATCTTACCTGGACTTGTACCATAGTTTAGTCAACTAATAGATAAAATCGTATGATTCTTTCATACGATTTTTGGGCTGTTTAGAAAGGAAAGTTTATGTCTCAAGTAATGGGGCTCTGTGTCATGGACGTTGACGGAACCCTGATAGCAGAGGAAGTGATTGATCTTTTAGGAAGAGAAGCAGGTTGCGAAGAAGAAATTTCGCAGATTACAAGACAGGCAATGCGAGGTGAACTGGACTTTGAAACAAGTTTACGAGCGAGGGTAGCTTTGTTAAAAGGCCTTCCGGTTTCGGTCTTTGATACTGTCTTCAAATCCATTCATCTGTCCAAGAATGCTCAAGAATTTATCTACATCCTTCAAAAGAAGGGTATTCTAGTCGGTCTAGTGTCTGGTGGATTTGCACCAATAGTTGAGAGATTAGCAAAATCCCTTGGTATTTCCTATTTCTCCGCCAACCAGTTAGAAGTCAAAGACGGATTTTTAACAGGAAAATTAGTTGGTAAAATTGTGACAAGTCAAGTAAAAAATGCTACTCTTGAGAAATGGAGAAAGGAATTAGGACTTTCCAAAGAAAGAACGATTGCCATCGGTGATGGTGCTAACGACCTCTTGATGCTAAAGTCAGCAGGACGTGGTATTGCATTTTGTGCCAAAGAATTCGTAAAATCTGAGATAGCTTGTCATGTAGATAAAAGGGATTTTTTGGAAGCTCTACCTTTGATTGATTTCTTAGAATGAGAGGGAACTATGAAAATTGTAATTGCACCCGATTCTTTTAAAGAAAGTTTGACGGCAGAAGAGGTCGCTCAAGCTATAAAAAGAGGCTTCGAACAGTCAATAGCGGATGTAGAATGTCTGCTCTGCCCTGTTGGTGATGGTGGGGAAGGAACTGTAGATACTATTCAACATTCTCTTGAACTCGAAGAAAAATGGCAAGAGGTGACTGGACCTTTTGGCCTAAATGAAGCAATGCGCTACTTTCAAAAAGGTCAAGTAGCGCTCTTTGAAGTTGCTGACTTGGTTGGTTTTGGGAAGATTTCGCGGGAGAAACGAAATCCTCTTCACATCCAAACCCGAGGTATCGGAGAGTTGATTCGCCATCTCGTTGATCAAGGGATGAAAGAAATCTATATCGGGGTTGGTGGTACGGCTAGTAATGACGGTGGGATAGGCATTGCTGCTGGTTTAGGTTATCGTTTTTATGATAAGAATGGAAAAGAATTGCCAGCTTGCGGTCAGACTTTGCTTGAGTTTGAATCAGTTTCCAAAGATGACCTATATAGGATTCCTGAAGATGTAAAAATTCGCATTTTAGCAGATGTCGTGAGCCCTTTATGTGGTCATCAAGGAGCGACCTATACATTTGGAAAACAAAAGGGCTTGGATCCTGCTTTGTTTGAGACGGTAGATCTGGCTATACAGGAGTTCTATGAAAAATTCTCACCTTCCACCCTATCTCTTAAAGGAGCAGGAGCTGGTGGTGGGATTGCTGCTGGGTTATGTGCCTTTGCTGAGGCCTGTATCGTATCTGGGATTGACACTTGCTTAGATTTGATTGACTTTGACAAGAAGGTTGCAGGGGCCGACTTGGTTATCGTTGGAGAAGGTAGACTGGACAGTCAAAGCCTTGCTGGAAAAGCTCCTATTGGTGTAGCAAAAAGAACTCCTGAAGGAGTTCCTGTTATTGCTATTTGTGGAAGTCTTGCTAATGATTTGCCACCCCTACCATTCGAAAATATACAAGCAGCCTTTTCTATTTTAGAGAAAAGTGAACCTTTGGAAGATAGTTTGAAAAATGCAAGTTTCTATTTGGAACACACAGCTACTAATATCGGTCATTTATTAAATATGAGGAAGGATTAACCTAACCATTTTTTCCAGATGGATTTTTTAGGAGTTTCTGTCTTTTTCTCCTCCCAGAGATTTGAGAATGCAAGTCTAAGGTCCTTTTCATCTACTTGAACAGGTTCGTTCGTATGAATGACAAGGCCAAAAGGAGAAGTGATATGATCGTCTGAAACAATAGTCGCCTGGCAATTACTTTCCTTTGCTTGTCTTAAGTAAAAGACCTGTTTGTCAAACTCGATATTTGGTGAGATCTTCACAAAAAGTATCTCTACCTTTTCTTGGAAACTTTCTAAAATAGAGAAAAATCCATGTTCTAATTCAGGACTATTGGCAGTATTAATATCCGCATAGCCAAGAACCCTTTCCTCGAAAGTGCCGAGATAGCGGCGTTGTTCGTCAGGATTTAATTTCGACCCACCATGAGCTTTTTCTAGTAGTTGTTTTGATAAATCTGTCATAAAAATAGTATATCACAAAAATCGCGAGAAAACAGACGAAAAGAAAGCGATTACTTTATAAAGTTAAGGAAAATTTGCACAAAGATAACGTTTTTTCTTGAAAAACGCTTATTTTTAAGGTATCATAGAGGTGTAAAAAATTTAACTCAAAGGAGAGTAAAAAATGTCAATTATTACTGATGTTTACGCTCGCGAAGTCCTAGACTCACGCGGTAACCCAACACTTGAAGTAGAAGTTTATACTGAATCAGGTGCTTTCGGACGTGGTATGGTTCCATCAGGAGCTTCTACTGGTGAACACGAAGCAGTTGAACTTCGCGACGGTGACAAATCTCGTTACGGTGGTCTTGGTACACAAAAAGCTGTTGACAACGTAAACAACATCATCGCTGAAGCTATCATCGGCTACGATGTACGTGACCAACAAGCTATCGACCGTGCTATGATCGCACTTGACGGTACTCCTAACAAAGGTAAATTGGGTGCAAACGCAATTCTTGGTGTGTCTATCGCTGTAGCTCGTGCTGCTGCTGACTACCTTGAAATCCCACTTTACAGCTACCTTGGTGGATTCAACACTAAAGTTCTTCCAACTCCAATGATGAACATCATCAACGGTGGTTCTCACTCTGACGCTCCAATCGCTTTCCAAGAATTCATGATCGTACCTGCTGGTGCACCTACATTCAAAGAAGCTCTTCGTTGGGGTGCTGAAATCTTCCACGCTCTTAAGAAAATCCTTAAATCACGTGGTTTGGAAACAGCCGTAGGTGACGAAGGTGGATTCGCTCCTCGTTTCGAAGGAACTGAAGACGGTGTCGAAACTATCCTTGCTGCAATCGAAGCTGCTGGATATGTTCCTGGTAAAGATGTCTTTATCGGATTTGACTGTGCATCATCA
The DNA here is from genome assembly GCF_027691175.1 of Streptococcus halitosis. Classification (GTDB taxonomy): domain Bacteria; phylum Bacillota; class Bacilli; order Lactobacillales; family Streptococcaceae; genus Streptococcus; species Streptococcus halitosis_A. Next base: position 1,006,114 of record NZ_JAQFBD010000001.1, on the reverse strand, counting down.
GAATTCTATGATGAAGAACGTAAAGTTTACGACTACACTAAATTCGAAGGTGAAGGCGCTGCTGTACGTACTGCTGCAGAACAAATCGACTACCTTGAAGAATTGGTAAACAAATACCCAATCATCACTATCGAAGATGGTATGGATGAAAACGACTGGGACGGTTGGAAAGCTCTTACTGAACGTCTTGGTGGTAAAGTTCAATTGGTTGGTGACGACTTCTTCGTAACAAACACTTCTTACCTTGAAAAAGGTATTGCAGAAGGTGCTGCTAACTCAATCCTTATCAAAGTTAACCAAATCGGTACTCTTACAGAAACATTCGACGCTATCGAAATGGCGAAAGAAGCTGGTTACACTGCTGTTGTATCACACCGTTCAGGTGAAACTGAAGATTCAACAATCGCTGACATCGCAGTTGCAACAAACGCAGGACAAATCAAAACTGGTTCACTTTCACGTACAGACCGTATCGCTAAATACAACCAATTGCTTCGTATCGAAGACCAACTTGGTGAAGTAGCTGAATACCGTGGATTGAAATCATTCTACAATCTTAAAAAATAATCGTTGATTTAACAACGTTTTAAGCCCCTCGGATTTTATCCGAAGGGCTTTTTTCTGTTCAGGGGGCAAAAAGGGGGCAGTGTTTATGGTATAATAGACAAAAACACTTGAATTAGAAAGAAATTATGTCTAAAGAGATTGATATTGAGTATTACCATCAACTAGCCTTGCAAAAGCAGAAAGAGCACCGCAAAGTGTTAGCTAACCTAAAGAAAAAGCCACCAAAAAATCTAGACAAGATTGCGCAGCAGATTCACCAAGAAGTCTTTGCTGAGATTGATTGCACCGCCTGTGCTAACTGTTGCAAGACTTTGGGGCCCGACTTTAAAGAAGCAGATATCACCCGTATCGCTAAGTACTTTAAGATGAAATTACCAGCCTTTGAAGCAGAGTTTTTACAGGTAGATGAAGACGGGGACAAGGTTTTCAAATCCATGCCTTGCCCCTTTCTAGGAGGAGATAATCTCTGTTCCATCTATGACGTTCGTCCCAAGGCTTGCCGTGAATTTCCCCATACAGACCGGAAAAAGATCCATCAAATCAACCATTTGACGATTAAGAATACCTTGACCTGCCCAGCAGCCTATCTCTTTGTTGAGAAATTAAAAGATAAGTTATAGATTTTACACCTTTAAATCTTGTACAAAGATTCTAGGGTGGAAGTATCTTGTATTTGTTAGAATATAGATAGAATTGAACATGGCCTAAAGCTGTGTGAAAAAGATGAAATTTTCTCGGAGCAGGAGCCCCTCCGTCAATTTTCCAATTTTCACTTTGTTTTTAACGGCCTTAGTATCTTTTATGAGGTGAAAAAGAATATGATGCATCAATTCAATCAAACCATGGATTATTTGGAGCAGCAGCTGACTGGCGAAGTGGATATGAAAAGATTTCAGCAGCTATCGGGCTATTCTTACCCGCTCTTTAGCAGGCTATTTTCTATCCTGGCAGATATGACATTAGCAGAATACTTGCGCAATCGCAGGTTATCAGAAGCTGTGACAGACTTGCGAGAAGGCTCTGAGAAAGTCATTGACATAGCACTGAAATATGGCTATGACTCTGCGGATGCTTTTAGCTCAGCCTTCAAGAAATTCCATGGGGCAACTCCCTCAGAAGTTCGAAATGGAAAACCTTATCGGGTCTTTCCTAGACTTCAATTATCCTTAAAAATCACAGGAGGAAAGACTATGGATATCAAGATTCAAAAGAAGCCTTCATTTACCGTGGCAGGTGTCCTATTGGAAGCTATTGACAATAGCCAATGCCCATCTGCTTGGGAACAACTCTATGAGAAACACAGCTTTGAAAATCTAGAAAGTCTGGGTAGTGGCCAATCCTTTGGTCTCTGCTCTGATGTCAAAGAAGGCGAAATCATCAACTATATGGCTGCTTATGATGTGACGGATAAAGTCAAAGCAGAAGAGCTAGGTCTATCAATCAAAGATATCCCAGTGGCTGAATATGCTATCGTCCCAGTCAAAGGTTCAGTACCAGCTAGCATTCACAATGCTTGGAAATATGTCTTGGAGGTCTTTTTCCCTGAAACAGGATATCGCCACTCAGGAGCGCCAGATTTCGAAGTCTATACTGAAGGTGACATGTCGTCACCTGACTATCAAATGGAACTCTGGATTCCGGTGATTAAGAACTAGATCATTTTCTGATTTTTTATAAAGATGCAAATCGAACTCTGTAGAAGATAGCTTTTACAGAGTTTTTTATTGTGGAAATTCATGTCTATAAATCAAACATACCATAATTTTTGTTTAGATTTTATGGGGCATGAGAATAGTTTTCTCGGTATAATAGTCCCATAGAAGATAAGGAGGCAGGAATATGCAGATGTATTTTGGAGATGTGTCGCTTTGCTATAGCTATTCATTGGCAATGGCACTGGATAGCTATGGTTATGACTTTAAAGCAGAGTTTTTAGAGGCAATTATGGTGATGGGCAATGGCGCTAGTATTGTAAAGGAAGATGACCAGCACCCTCTAGTATTCTTTGATAACGGAATGCCAGATCTTTCCATCTCCCATTACTTAAAAATACTTGGATTTGACTATGAGGACTTCTATCTAAAGGATGGAGCGGAAGTAGATTTGGAAGAGATAAAAAGAAAGTTGGAAATCTTTCTGACTAATGGGCCTGTCGTACTGGGACCTCTTGATATGGGCCATCTGACTTACAATCCTAATCACACAATCCTTTATGGTGTGGATCACTTCGTAACCGTGTATGGCATTGATCATCAGCACCTCTATTTGCATGATCCAGCTGGTTTTGCCTGCATGAAGGTTGCTTTTAATGACATACTAGAAGCATGGAAGGCAGAGGCTATTGACTATAAGCGCGGAGCATACTCCATGTGGGGAAATTTTAAGAAGGTCAAGAGTCCTAGTCAGACTGAAATCTATCAGGAAACAGCAAGGATTATGAAGAACCGATATCTGAATGGCAAAAACGGTATTTTGGAATGCTATGCAAAAGTAGTTGCTGAAAACGGCTTAAATACAGAACAAAAACAATTGCATCAGTATTTCAGCTTCAAACTTGCAGCTGTTCGAAATCTCTATCTCAGTGAGTTCTTAAAAGACCATGATTCAGAAGGGTCAAGATTAAAAGAAGAATTGGCTACTCTATTTGGCCAAGCCCACCTTTCATGTTTAAAAGAAGATTACCAAGAACTATCCCGCTTGCTCTATCAAATAGCAGAAGTAGATGGTCTCTTTAAAGATCTATATGTAAATAAACAAGTCTAGGGACGCTCCTAACTTTAATAAAATGCAAGTAAAAGCAGTTTTTCGTAAAATGAAGAACTGCTTTTTGATTATGGTATAATGAAGTAAGAAAATAGCTTATTCTAGTTGAAAATGAAGGGAGAACTCCTATGCCTAGACCAAGAACGAAAGAGGAGCTGGTGCTAGCCTCTAAGGAAAACTATGAAAAGCTCAATCACTTTATATCTAAATTAAGTGAAGAGGAACTACAGACTCCTTTTGATTTTTCAAAAGACCAAAAGAAAAAAGAAGCTCACTGGAATAGAGATAAAAATCTACGGGATGTCCTGATCCATCTCTATGAATGGCATCAGCTGCTTTTGACCTGGGTACATTCCAATCAAAAGGGTTATGAAAGACCTTTTCTCCCCGAACCTTATAATTGGAAAATTTATGGGGAAATGAATGTCGCTATTTGGAAGAAGCACCAGAAAACGTCTTTAGAAGAAGCGACCAAACTCCTCAATCAATCGCATAGAGAGATTTTAGAGTTGATGGAAGGCTTCAGTAATGACGAATTGTTCACAAAAGGTATCTATAAATGGACGGGTGGGACAAGTCTAGGATCCTACTTTGTGAGTGCCACCTCCAGTCACTATGATTGGGCTCTGAAAAAACTCAAAGCTCATCAGAAAAATTGTAAGTCCTACTAGTTAAAGTGAGTATGAAGTTTAGAAAAAGGTCTTCTAAGCTTCGAATAGCTTCATTCTCGTGATTTTAGAGCCATTCTAGCTTTAGAATCCTTCAAAAATTAAAATTTAAGGCTATCATAGACTTAGAATTGTACTAAAGCATTTATATCAATGCAATTCTAAACTTAGAATTGCATTGATATTAAAGGAATTGTACTGTTCGACACATAGAATGCCTTTATTCTGTGAAATTTTGACTATAAACTGGTTCGAATGGCTTTTTTCTGATACAGGATGATAGATAGATGGGGGAAATGATGAACATACAAAAAGAGAAAGTTAGAAAAGAGTTGGTGTCCCTCTGTTTGGGAGAGTTCACAGCCGTCCTATCCATTTGGTTTTGTTTTTTCCTTTTGAAAAATCGGCTTGGTGATGTGAATAGTCTAGTAACCATTCTCTATCCTCTGTCTTTACTGACATTTATATTGCTTCAAGGTTCAATCTATTGGGCGATTTTGATTCGAAGACTGTCGAATCCCCAGTTCGGAAGTGGAAGTGTCCCCAAACTATATGGTGGTTTCAGAATACTAGACCTTGTTTTACTTATTTCAGGCTTTCCTTTTATTGTCTGGAATACACAGGGTGTCCAAGTGACTATCTTAGCCACATTGATACAGCTTTTTGCCCTTATCGAATGGGTTAATTATTTCCTTCTACGCCTATCTTATAGTTTGAACCCTCTTGTTTTATGGAAACGAATTACCAAGGGAAAACTTGAAAAAAGCAGAATAGCCAAGGAGTTGGGGTAGGGGGAATGAGGAGGTTACCCATTCGTTTTGTAATATGCTATAATAAATCTATCATTTTTTTAATAACTACTTTAAGTGAGATAAGTATGCAAATTAACTATAATAGAAGACAGAAATCAGATATTGTTATTTCTAAACCGTCAGCCAGCGAAGTAGGAAAATACTTGAAAACATAGAAAAATCTTAAAAATTATAAGTTGCAAGAAGATGCTTTAGATAAATTATTTTTTGAGCTGTTACCAAGTAACGAAGAAATTTCTGACATCTTATTAAAGGTTGCTACGTTGAATGATTTTTACAGCACAAATATTTTTTCAGTTTATCCAGTTGCAGAATATATACTGAGTCTTAAAATTGACGAGAGGTTGAGACAAGGTGATGTAACTTTAGTCAATGAAATTCAAAATGTTACGATCAATGGTGTAACTAGAAAGTTTTATTCTTTTTCTACTAAATACTGTTCCCATCACAATCCTAAAGAATACCCTATTTATGATAGTTATGTAGAAAAGGTATTGAAATGCTTTAGAAAAACAGATAAATTTTCTAAATTTAAGAATTCAGACCTAAAATTTTATCAAAAATTTAAAAATATAATTATTGCTTTTAGAGAATACTACGGATTAGAAGAATTTAATCTTAAAGAGATTGATCAGTATTTATGGCAGTTAGGAAAAGAATATTTCCCTAATAAATACAAGTAACTTATTTTCACTTAGAAAGGAAACTCAATGCCCTACAAATTTCTACTCTTCGACCTCGACCACACCTTGCTTGATTTTGATGCTGCTGAGGATGTGGCTTTGACGCAACTTCTAAAGGAAGAAGGAGTTGCGGATATTCAAGCCTATAAAGACTATTACATTCCTATGAACAAGGCTCTCTGGAAAGACTTGGAGCAAAAGAAAATCAGTAAACAAGAACTGGTTAACACGCGCTTTTCTCGTTTATTTGCTCATTTTGGACTGGAGAAAGAAGGTAGTTTTCTTGCCCAGCGTTACCAATTTTATCTCGCTCAACAGGGACAAACTTTTTCAGGTGCTCACGAACTCTTGGACAGTCTCATCGAACGAGATTATGACTTGTATGCTGCGACAAATGGGATTACTGCCATCCAGACAGGACGTCTGGCTCAATCTGGTCTGGCTCCCTATTTCAACCAAGTTTTTATCTCCGAACAGTTACAAACACAAAAACCTGATGCACTATTCTATGAAAAAATCGGTCAGCAGATTGCAGGATTTAGCAAAGAAAAGACGCTGATGATTGGAGATTCCTTAACGGCTGATATTCAAGGTGGCAATAATGCTGGTATCGATACTATCTGGTACAATCCCCATCATCTCGAAAATTACACACAAGCCCAGCCGACCTATGAAGTTCATTCTTACCAAGACTTGCTGGATTGTTTGGATAAACTGTAAAAAGTGGTTTAGATAGCCACTTTTTGCTATAATAGAAGCAGTAAAAACGAAGGAGTTGGCGATGCAACACTCATCTTGGCATGCTTTGATTAAGGAGCAATTACCTGAGGGTTATTTCGGGAAAATCAATCAGTTTATGGATCAGGTCTATGCTCAGGGAACTGTTTATCCACCTAAGGAAAAGGTTTTTCAGGCTCTCTTGACTACTCCTCTGGAAGAGGTTAAGGTGGTGATTCTAGGGCAAGACCCTTATCACGGGCCAGGTCAAGCTCAGGGCTTGAGTTTTTCTGTACCTGACTCTATCCCAGCTCCGCCATCCTTGCAAAATATCTTGAAAGAATTGTCAGATGATATCGGGGTTAAGAAATCCCATGATTTGACGGCTTGGGCTGAGCAAGGTGTCTTACTTCTCAATGCTTGTTTGACCGTTCCTGCTGGGCAGGCCAATGGTCATGCTGGACAGATATGGGAGCCCTTTACAGATGCTGTGATTCGGGTTGTCAATAATCTAGACAGACCTGTAGTCTTTGTACTCTGGGGCGCTTATGCACGCAAGAAGAAGGCCTTGGTTACCAATCCACACCACTTGATTATCGAATCAGCTCATCCCAGTCCTTTATCTGTTTTCAGAGGATTTTGGGGTTCCAAGCCTTTTTCTAAGGCTAATGCATTTTTAAAAGAGACAGGACAAGTGCCAATTGATTGGCTTAGATAAGGAGAGAATATGCCTCAGTTAGCGACGATTTGCTACATTGATAACGGAAAAGAACTGCTCATGCTGCATCGCAATAAGAAGCCGAATGATGTCCATGAAGGCAAATGGATTGGTGTGGGTGGTAAGCTAGAGCAAGGGGAGACACCTCAGGAATGCGCTGCGCGTGAAATCCTAGAAGAAACAGGTCTCAAAGCCAAGCCAGTTCTAAAAGGAGTCATCACTTTTCCAGAATTCACGCCAGATTTAGACTGGTACACCTATGTTTTTAAGGTGACGGAGTTTGAGGGTGACTTGATTGACTGCAATGAGGGGACGCTAGAATGGGTTCCCTATGATGAAGTTTTGAGCAAGCCAACTTGGGAGGGTGACCACACCTTTGTTGAGTGGCTTTTAGAAGATAAACCCTTCTTTTCAGCCAAGTTTGTTTATGATGGGGATAAATTGTTGGATACTCAAGTTGATTTCTATGAATAAAGGAGAAAGCAGATGTTATTAATCAAAAACGGTCGTGTAATGGATCCCAAGTCTGGTTTGGATCAAGTGTGTGATGTTTTGGTCCAAGATGGGAAAATTGTCAAAATTGCGTCTGAAATCAAGAAAGAAGGAGCAGAGGTGCTTGATGCTACAGGTCTTGTGGTTGCACCTGGACTAGTGGATATTCATGTCCATTTCCGTGAACCTGGTCAGACCCACAAGGAAGATATCCATACTGGTGCCCTAGCAGCTGCTGCAGGTGGTTTTACAACGGTTGTCATGATGGCTAATACCAATCCAACCATCTCAACCGTGGAGACTTTGCAAGAAGTTCTCCAGTCTGCTGCCAAGGAAAAGATTAACGTCAAAACGGTTGCAACTATTACCAAGAACTTTAATGGTAAAGACTTGACTGACTTTAAGGCGCTTTTAGAAGCTGGTGCGGTTGGTTTCTCTGATGATGGTATCCCGCTTGAAAGCAGCAAAGTTCTCAAAGAAGCCTTGGAAACTGCTAAAAAACTTGGTACCTTTGTTTGTCTACACGAGGAAGATCCCGACTTAAACGGTATTCTTGGGTTTAACGAAAACATCGCTAAAGACCACTTCAAGATCTGTGGAGCGACAGGGGTAGCAGAATACGCTATGATTGCGCGTGATGTCATGATTGCCTATGCAACTAAGGCCCATGTTCACATCCAACATTTGTCTAAGGAAGAAAGTGTCAAGGTAGTGGAATTCGCTCAAGGTTTGGGAGCGCAAGTCACAGCAGAAGTGGCACCACAACATTTTTCTAAGACAGAAACTCTTCTTTTAACTCAAGGTAGCAACGCCAAAATGAATCCTCCGCTTCGTTTGGAGTCAGACCGCCGTGCCGTTATCGAGGGCCTCAAGTCAGGCGTCATCACTGTGATTGCGACAGACCACGCGCCTCACCATGCAGATGAGAAAAATGTAGAAGATATCACCAAAGCGCCATCTGGTATGACTGGTTTAGAAACCTCTCTTTCTCTTGGATTGACTTATTTGGTGGAAGCTGGTGAGCTAAGCTTAATGGAATTGCTAGAAAAAATGACTGTTAATCCAGCCAAGCTTTACAACTTTGAAGCAGGCTACTTAGCTGAAAATGGTCCAGCGGACATCACTATCTTTGATGACAAGGCTGATCGGACTGTTGGTCCAAACTTCGCTTCAAAATCAGCTAATTCTCCATTTATCGGGGAAACTTTAAAAGGGCAGGTTAAATATACTATCTGTAAGGGACAAATCGTCTATCAAAACTAGATGGGATTCTGCTCTATAAATTATAAGAATAGAGAGCGTATATGTATTCAACCCATCAATTTAAAGATAAGTTTGTCTTATTTCTTAAGATATTTTTTCCTATCCTGATTTATCAGTTTGCCAATTATTCTGCCTCTTTTGTTGATACAACCATGACTGGGCAGTACAATACCATGGACTTGGCAGGAGTATCAACTGCAACGAGTCTATGGAATCCTTTCTTTACTTTTTTAACAGGGATTGTTTCGGCCGTGGTTCCCATCATAGGCCATCATCTGGGACGGGGCAAAAAGGAAGAAGTGGCATCTGACTTTTATCAATTCATCTACTTAGCTTTCGGACTGTCTTTGGTCTTGCTTGGCATGGTAGTATTCTTAGCGCCGCCTGTCTTAAACCATATCGGACTAGAAACTCAAGTGGCGGCAGTTGCAGTTTCTTATCTTTGGTACCTTTCTATCGGGATTATTCCCTTGTTGCTTTTTAGTGTCATTCGGTCATTGTTAGATTCTCTTGGTTTGACCAAACTATCGATGTATCTGATGCTCCTATTACTTCCGCTCAATAGTGGTTTTAACTATCTCTTGATATATGGAGTATTCGGTTTTCCTGAGCTTGGTGGTGCAGGAGCAGGGCTAGGAACTTCGCTAGCCTATTGGGTTTTATTGGGGATTTCTATTCTTGTTTTGTTCAAACAAGAAAGGTTAAAAGCGTTACATCTTGAAAAACGCATTCCACTAAATATAGATAAAATCAAGGAAGGTGTTCGATTAGGTCTACCAATCGGGGGAACCGTATTTGCTGAAGTAGCCATTTTCTCCGTGGTTGGACTAATCATGGCTAAGTTTTCATCGCTCATCATCGCCAGTCACCAGTCAGCTATGAATTTTTCCAGCCTCATGTATGCTTTTCCTATGAGTATTTCCTCTGCTATGGCGATTGTTGTGTCTTACGAGGTGGGGGCCAAACGTTTTGAGGATGCAAAAATCTATGCTCGTCTGGGGAGAATAACTGCCCTTATTTTTGCAGGTCTTACCCTATCTTTTCTCTACATTTTTAGAGATCGTGTAGCAAGTCTATATGGGAATGACTCTCAGTTCATTGAAACAACTGCTGTATTTCTAACCTACAGTCTCTTTTTCCAGCTAGCTGATACCTTTGCGGCTCCGCTCCAAGGAATTTTAAGAGGGTATAAGGACACTATCGTTCCTTTCTATCTTGGCTTAATCGGATATTGGGGAGTAGCGATACCACTAGGATATCTACTAGATCAGGTAACTGACTTAGGGGCATTTGCCTACTGGATTGGGTTAATTGCCAGCTTGATTGTTTCTGGTTGTTTGTATCAATGGCGTTTGAAAACCGTAATGAAAAGATTGAGCTAATTTTAAGAAATTATCCTGAAAAACAACTTTGTGAAAAAATGCTCTAACTAGAGAGAATCCCTGTTTTAACAGGGATTTATTTTTTTATATTGTGAAATTTTAATAGCCATATACTTTGACAGTGTATACTAAAAAAGGTAAAATAGTAGGGTAAGTACAAAGTTAGAAAGGCAAGATTATGTCAACTTTAGATAAGAATCTTTTGCTAGAGATGTTCCGTAAGATGGAAGAAATCCGTCGCATGGACTTAAAAATCGCTCAGTTAGTGAAAAAGGGGAAAGTTCCCGGTATGACTCACTTTTCTGTCGGAGAGGAAGCTGCTAACGTCGGAGCGATGCTGGCTCTTAATCCAGATGATCTGATTACCTCAAATCACCGTGGACACGGGCAAGCTATTGCTAAGGGGATTGACCTCAATGGAATGATGGCTGAAATCCTCGGGAAATACACTGGAACCTGTAAAGGAAAAGGTGGTTCTATGCATATCGCTGACCTGGATGCGGGTAACCTTGGTGCCAATGGTATTGTAGGTGGTGGTATGGGAATCGCTGTTGGTGCGGCTCTCAGTCAGCAAATGCAACATACTGGTAAAATCGTTGTCTGCTTTTTTGGAGATGGTGCGACCAACGAAGGTGTTTTCCACGAAGCAGTGAACATGGCTTCTATTTGGAAACTTCCTGTTATTTTCTACTGCATTAACAACGGTTATGGGATTTCTGCGGATATCAAGAAAATGACCAATGTAGAGCACATTCATCAACGTAGTGCTGCATATGGAATTCCTGGAATGTTTATCGAAGATGGAAACAATGTCATCGACGTCTATGAAGGATTTAAGAAAGCTGTAGACCATGTTCGCGGTGGCAATGGACCAGTTTTGATCGAAAGTGTAACTTATCGCTGGCTTGGTCACTCATCATCTGACCCCGGTAAATATCGTACCCGTGAAGAGGTGGAATTGTGGAAACAAAAAGACCCAATCGAAAACCTTCGTAACTACCTCGTTGAAAATACTATTGCGAGTGCAGAAGAATTGGAAGAAATCCAAGCACAAGTCAAGGAAGCAGTAGAAGCTTCTGTTAAATTTGCGGAAGAAAGCCCATTCCCACCACTAGAATCAGCATTTGAAGATATTTACGCAGACTAAGGAGAAAGAGATAAAATGGAAACAAAAACAATGTCCTTCCGTGACACCATTATCCTTGCTATGTCTGAGGAAATGCGTCGCGATGAAAATGTGTTCTTGATGGGAGAAGACGTCGGTGTCTTCGGAGGAGACTTCGGTACTTCTGTTGGAATGCTCGAAGAATTTGGTCCAGAACGTGTCCGTGACTGTCCTATTTCTGAAGCTGCTATCTCGGGAGCAGCAGCAGGAGCAGCTATGACAGGACTTCGCCCAATCGTTGATATGACCTTTATGGATTTCTCGGTTATAGCCATGGACAATATCGTTAACCAAGCTGCTAAAACACGTTATATGTTTGGTGGTAAAGGTCAAGTTCCAATGACTGTCCGTTGTGCAGCTGGTAACGGAGTTGGTTCTGCAGCCCAGCACTCGCAATCCCTAGAGTCTTGGTTTACACACATCCCTGGTCTCAAGGTTGTAGCTCCAGGTACACCTGCGGATATGAAAGGACTGCTCAAGTCTTCTATCCGTGATAACAACCCTGTTATCATCCTTGAATACAAGTCAGAATTTAACCAAAAAGGGGAAGTGCCAGTTGATCCAGACTACACAATCCCACTTGGGGTTGGGGAAATCAAACGCGAAGGAACGGATGTAACAGTCGTTACTTACGGTAAAATGCTACGTCGTGTGGTTCAAGCTGCTGAAGAATTAGCAGAAGAGGGAATTTCAGTTGAAATTGTGGACCCACGTACCCTCGTTCCGCTTGATAAGGATATCATCATTAACTCAGTGAAGAAGACTGGTAAGGTGGTACTTGTCAACGATGCTCACAAAACAAGTGGCTATATCGGAGAGATTTCAGCTATTATTTCAGAATCAGAAGCATTTGATTATCTAGACGCACCAATCCGCCGTTGCGCCGGAGAAGATGTGCCAATGCCTTACGCGCAAAACCTTGAAAATGCAATGATTCCAACAGTTGAAAGCATCAAAGATGCAATCCGTAAGACTTATAACAAAGAATAATATTGCATAAATTAAATTACGTAAATTTTTAGAGATTTTAACTTTAGTAACTTGAGGTATGTTTTGTATCCAAGTTGTATATAAAGTTGCGACAGTTTTTTGACGAATCGATCATATTCGACAAAAAACTTAGTAAGTCTACTAGGTTGACCGCCTAATAGCGGCAACCGTAGTAACTTGAGACGCGTTTCGTGTCCAAGTTACTTGTAGAGTTGAACACGGGCTAAAAGCTCGGAAAAAAGATAAATCTCCTTGGCTTCATCGAAGCCAGCGTTGATTTCCTATTTTTCGGTCGCTTTTGACGCCCTTTGTATCATGTAATTGAATTCGGACGGAGGTCTGTGAAAAAAAGATAGATTTCCTTGTGTTCATCGAACACATCGTCAATCTCCTATTTTTTCATTGCCCTCTTCGTCCTAAATATCTTAGTATAGAATTGGAGAGGTCATGGCTGATGACAAGCTAAGAGCGACTCCTGCGGCTAGAAAGTTAGCGGATGATCTAGGGATCAACCTCTACGACGTTTCTGGCTCAGGTGCAAACGGTCGTGTCCACAAAGAAGACGTGGAAACTTATAAAGACACAAACGTGGTTCGCATTTCGCCACTTGCAAAACGAATTGCCCTCGAACATAACATTGCTTGGCAGGAAATCCAAGGAACGGGTCACCGTGGTAAAATCATGAAGAAGGACGTTTTAGCCTTACTTCCTGAAAATATCGAAAACGACACCATCAAGTCTCCTGCTCAAATCGAAAAAGTGGAAGAAGTTCCAGACAATATCACTCCTTATGGTGAGATTGAGCGTATTCCAATGACACCAATGCGTAAGGTTATCGCCCAACGTATGGTTGAATCCTACCTAACTGCGCCAACCTTCACACTCAACTACGATGTCGATATGTCAGAAATGTTGGCTCTTCGTAAGAAGGTTCTTGAGCCAATTATGGAAGCAACTGGTAAGAAGACTACTGTAACAGACCTTCTTTCACTCGCTGTTGTGAAGACCTTGATGAAACACCCTTACATCAACGCTTCATTGACAGAAGACGGCAAGACCATTATCACTCATAACTATGTCAACCTGGCGATGGCGGTTGGGATGGATAACGGATTGATGACACCTGTTGTCTATAATGCTGAAAAAATGAGCTTGTCAGAGTTGGTTGTAGCCTTCAAAGATGTTATTGGCCGTACCTTGGATGGTAAATTGGCTCCGAGCGAACTCCAAAATTCAACCTTCACAATTAGTAACTTAGGAATGTTTGGCGTTCAGTCCTTTGGTCCGATTATTAACCAACCAAACTCAGCTATCCTCGGGGTTAGCTCAACAGTTGAAAAACCTGTAGTTGTCAATGGTGAGATTGTCATTCGCCCTATCATGAGCCTAGGATTAACCATTGACCACCGTGTTGTAGATGGTATGGCTGGTGCTAAGTTTATGAAAGACTTGAAAGCCTTGATTGAGAATCCGATCTCAATGTTGGTTTAAGTCAGCTATTGTTTTTTTTAGAGATTTAGATAAAGGAAGTAAGACATGGCCTTAGAAGTAATTATGCCAAAAGCCGGCGTGGATATGACAGAAGGACAAATCGTCCAATGGAATAAGAAAGTCGGTGAATTTGTAAAAGAAGGAGAAATCCTTTTGGAAATCATGACTGATAAAGTCAGCATGGAATTGGAAGCCGAAGAAGATGGATACTTGATTGCCATCCTCAAAGGAGATGGTGAAACTGTTCCAGTAACTGAAGTTATCGGTTACCTTGGTGAAGAAGGGGAAAATATTCCAACAGCTGGAGCGGCTGCGCCAGAATCAAAAACTGCACCTGCAGCTAGTGCCTCAAACGACGACGGTAAGAGCGATGATGCCTTTGATATCGTTGTGATTGGTGGAGGTCCTGCTGGATATGTAGCAGCCATTAAAGCTGCCCAACTCGGTGGTAAGGTTGCCCTTGTTGAAAAATCTGAACTCGGTGGAACTTGCTTGAACCGTGGCTGTATCCCAACTAAGACATACCTTCACAATGCTGAAATCATCGAAAACATCGGTCATGCAGCAAATCGTGGTATCGTCATCGAAAATCCAAACTTCACTGTTGATATGGATAAACTTTTAGAAACTAAATCTAAAGTTGTCAATACCTTGGTAGGTGGAGTTGCTGGTCTCCTTCGTAGCTACGGTGTTACTGTTCATAAGGGTGTTGGTACTATTACTAAAGATAAGAATGTCTTGGTTAATGGCTCAGAATTGCTTGAAACCAAGAAAATCATCCTTGCTGGTGGTTCAAAAGTCAGCAAGATCAACGTTCCTGGTATGGAATCATCACTCGTGATGACAAGTGACGATATTCTTGAAATGAATGAAGTGCCAGAAAGCCTCGTAATCATCGGTGGTGGTGTTGTCGGTATCGAACTCGGTCAGGCCTTCATGACATTTGGTTCAAAAGTAACTGTTATCGAAATGATGGAACGTATCGTTCCAGCTATGGATGCGGAAGTTTCTAAGAATCTTCGCTTGATTTTGGAACGCAAAGGTATGACTATCTTAACAGGTACAAAATTGCAAGAAATCATCGAGGAAAATGGTCAACTTCGTATCAAGGTTGAAGGAAAAGATGATATCATCGCAAGCAAAGCTCTTCTTTCAATCGGTCGTGTACCAGACCTTGAAGGAATTGGCGATGTTGAGTTTGAATTGGATCGTGGACGCATCAAGGTCAACGAATACATGGAAACTTCTGTTTCAGGAATCTACGCACCAGGTGACATCAACGGTACTAAGATGTTAGCCCACGCAGCCTTCCGTATGGGTGAAGTTGCGGCTGAAAATGCTCTCAAAGGAAATCACGTTGTAGCGAAACTTAACTTGACTCCTGCAGCCATCTACACTCTCCCTGAAGTAGCAGCAGTGGGTCTAACTGAAGAACAAGCTCGTGAAAAATACGATGTCGCTATCGGAAAATTCAATTTTGCTGCTAACGGCCGTGCCATTGCATCTGATGCTGCTCAAGGTTTCGTAAAAGTTATTGCTGATAAGAAGTACGGGGAAATCCTTGGTGTGCACATCATTGGTCCTGCAGCCGCAGAATTGATTAACGAGGCATCAAGCATTATCGAAATGGAAATCACTGTTGAGGAAATGCTGAAGACCATCCACGGACACCCAACCTACTCTGAAGTGATGTACGAAGCATTTGCGGATGTACTAGGAATGGCCATCCATTCACCTAAGAAAAAATAAAACGAAGATAGACTAGACTGGAAAGATGTTTTCCAGTCTCTATCGTATAAAGGGATATCATGAAATACATTATCAATCATTCAAACGACACTGCTTTTAATATCGCCTTGGAAGAATATGCCTTTAAACATCTTTTGGATGAGGATCAGATCTTCCTACTTTGGATTAACAAACCTTCTATCATTGTTGGACGTCACCAGAATACTATCGAAGAAATCAATCGTGATTATGTTCGAGAAAATGGTATTGAGGTAGTCCGCCGTATCAGTGGTGGTGGAGCTGTTTATCACGATTTAAACAACCTCAACTATACTATCATTTCAAAAGAAGATGAAAACAAGGCCTTTGACTTCAAGAACTTCTCAACTCCAGTTATCAACACCTTGGCTCAACTAGGCGTTAAAGCTGAGTTTACAGGCCGTAATGACCTTGAGATTGATGGCAAAAAATTCTGTGGCAATGCCCAAGCCTATATCAATGGGCGTATCATGCACCACGGTTGCTTGTTATTTGACGTTGATTTGTCAGTCCTTGCTAATGTCCTCAAGGTTTCAAAAGACAAATTTGAATCAAAAGGTGTGAAATCCGTTCGTGCCCGTGTAACCAATATTGTCAATGAATTACCTGAAAAAATCACAGTTGAAGAATTCCGTGATTTGCTATTGGAATACATGAAAAAAGAGTACCCAGAGATGACTGAATACGTTTTTTCTGAGCAAGAATTAGCGGAAATCAATCGCATCAAGGATACCAAATTTGGTACTTGGGACTGGAACTACGGTAAATCACCTGAATTTAACGTCCGTCGTGGAACAAAATTCACCAGTGGTAAGGTTGAAGTTTTTGCCAACGTCATTGAATCAAAAATCCAAGATATCAAGATTTACGGTGATTTCTTTGGTATCGAGGACGTTGCAGCTGTAGAAGATGTCCTTCGTGGCGTAAAATATGAACGCGAAGATGTTCTTAAGGCACTAGAAACTATTGACATCACACGCTACTTTGCTGGTATTAGCCGTGAAGAAATCGCTGAAGCGGTAGTGGGATAAAAAGAAAAAGAAGTTGGTTGTATGACCAGCTTCTTTTTTGAACTATTATTTACATAATTTATTTTATGTAAATCACAAACTATCTAAAGCATTCTTTTGTTCATCGTTGACGATATGGGTATAGAGGTCAGTGACTTGTGTACTGGCGTGTCCTAGCTGATGGCTGACCAAAACTTGCGATTTAGTTGCATCATAGAGTCTGGTTGCTAAGGTATGGCGGAGTTTGTGGGGAGTTACACGGACTTTGAAGTCCTCAGAGTACTTAGCAACCATCTTTTCAACACTAGAAGCATCGATACGATTGGGAACGCCACGATATAAGGTCAGAAAGAGAGCTGTATCTGTCTTTTTCGTCTTATAGCGTTGATTTCGAATGGCTAGATAATTCTCTAGGTAAGGCTTAGCAAAAGCAGCGACATTGACCGAGTCACGTTTGCCACCTTTTCGAGTAACATCGATAACCATCATTTTGAGATTAAGGTCTCTTAGATCCAAATTAACAGCTTCAGATAAGCGGACACCAGACGCCAAGAGAAGGGCAATAATGGCTAAATCACGTTCTTTATTTTTATTGAATGACGAGAGGGCACGATTTGAGAGCTGTTGTGGATACTCCTGGTCGATATAGGTTAGAAAACCTTCTGTTTCATCACCTAGAAAGAGTTTTTGCTTGATGTTTTCAGCTCTGGCAGCAAGTGTTTCTTTCTTTTTCTTGGTTGAAACTTTCTTCATTACATTACGATAGAAATAAGGTTCACCCTGATCATTCTCGACTTCCTCGGTTAGATACTTATAAAGACTGGAAAGTGCTGACAATGTGCGATTGATGGTTGTCTGAGAGACACCTTGCTTGGTTGTATTGGCATTCAGCAAAGGTCGTTCACGTAGATAAAGAATAAAGGCTTCCATGTCTTTTTTAGACATATTTTCCAAGACTGATAAAGGAATGTCAGACATTTTATCAACATTTGAAATACCAGATTCCAAAACCCAGCTGAAAAATCGATCGTATTCCTTGAGGTATTCGTACAGAGTTGTAAAACTGTAGGGAACAGCAAGCTTTGATTGGTAGTATTCCAAAACATACCAGGGCATGATTTGTTTTAGTTTGTCGATTCGTTCCAGTAAAATCTCACGTTTCATGTATTTTCTCCATAAGTAAGTCTACTAGTAGTATAGCATAGACTTATATATTTTTCAAGAAAATTATAGTTTTTCGGAAAGATGTTACATGAGTTTTTTTTAAGTGCAAAAAATAAAAAAATAACCAAAAAAATTTTTTAAGCCAATTATATTCAATTATGTACTTTATTTAAGTAAAAACTAAAAATTTTTCAAATGTACATTTTGACAATAAAAAACACTCCAATATCAATTTAATGATCTTTAGAGTGTTTTTAGCTTGTTTGATTTTAATATTTTATTACATCTTTAATCTAACGAAATGCTCCTGTTTTCTTCTTAAACCTTTGCAAATTGAGCAGCTTATTAATGAGCGCTTCTCATACTTAATTTTTTCATTAATTTTTAGTTTGTATCGATGATTTGAGTTTTCTTTACATATCCACCATACAGTTTGTTGATATTTCTCATTGATTGCAGTCGGGTCTGCTAAAAGAATATTATTAAGATAGTCCCATTCGTTCATTAAATGTTTATGAGTCGTTTCTAGGTCGTTAAATCCTTTTAACACCTCATTATTTTGACAATATGGACAACAAGATTCTTTCATTAGAATCTTTTTCTTAACAGTTTGTTGATATTCTCCTTTACATACATTGCATTTCCACCACGCTCTATAAGTCGAATTACACATTATTGAGCAAGAACTTTTTTGATTTAAGTCTGACCACTCTTTAATTAACCTTGGATGAGTGGTTGAAAGGTCGTTAAATCCTTTCCTTTTGTCTGTTTAGCTACCAAAAAGATACCATATAACCTTATTTAAAAACAGTTGATTTGCTCTTGCTGATGTATTCATCTTTATATTCAACAACGTCCTCAATAAGCTGTTTCTTTATTACTTGAATATATTTTTCCATGTATTCAAAATCAATAGTACCACTTTTTGTCACTGGAAGTTCAATATCAATATTTGAAATAACATCAAGAGCAAAAGAAGATTGACCCCAAGAAAAATTTGTAAAAGCTTTTTTCATCGAACTAATTAAATACAAAGCAATATTTTCTGTTAATTTCCCATATTTTTTATTTAACTTAAATATTTGAATCTTATCTCCTGTAAAGTAGGCATTTGGTTGATAATACATAGTTACAGTATCTTGACCGAAAGAAATAGTATTGGAGGGATTTAAAAATTTTTCATCAAAATCAATATATCCTCTGATTCCATTTTCACCTTCTCCTCTAGCAACATATGAGAATTCACCGTTAAAAGTAACAATATTCGCATTTATCTTCTTCTTAGTAGGTATGATATCAAAAAAAGTTAACTACAGAAACAACGGAATTAAATTTGTTTTTTGCGCTAAAATGATGCGCACGTTTAGAATAAAACAAGTATTAAACTCTATACAATTTTAAAGAGGTGTAAAGAAAAAATAATCTGAAAAGCTTGTATACATTATTGATTCGTGCACAAGTGTGTAAATATTGTAAAACAATTTCAAAATGTGGTAGACTAGATATGAATTTTGATGAACGATAATTAGGTCAGAAAAAAGGTTACATATGGAAAAATTAGTTTTTATCGGAATGCTAGTGTTCTTGGCAGTTGTGTTTATTGGAATATTGTTTTGGCTGCGTTTTAGAATGAAGAACACCTTTGAGAACGGTGTTCCAGTGTACGATGCCCCAGCAAATAATCAGACTAGGACGAGTAAGCTAAGCGTAGGAGAGTATGCAGTGCATATAGTTTTAATACTAATTAGCGCTGTAATTGCCTTTAAGGTCATGGGAATGTTCCGTCATGGGGCGGCGCCAATTGGTGCTGCTATAATCACGCCTTCTATAATGGCGCTTTTCAATGCACGAAGGAGAACCGGGAAATCTTGGATAGGTATCGTTGCAGTGCTTATGGTATTTGTATTTTTGATGTTCGCATACATACTGATAGGTTTACCTGACAAGGCGCCAGCTTTGATGATTAGTAATACGGAGATAAAGTTATCTGAGACGAAGGTGTCGGATTTGATGGATAAGGGGTATGATATATATGTATCAAATGGTAAACAGAACTACTCCGAGTATGATGAGCTTTTGACATCGGGAAGCTATTATAAATACCAAGGTTCCGGTGTAACAGTGCCAAGCGGATTTAAGTCATATGACTCTGCAGTCACACGATCGACTTATCTTCTTGTAAAGAAGAATGTAGTAGTTGGCTGCATAGGTGTTTACGGGCATAAAAAGAGGTATGAGGAACTGAAGGACTGTGTAGTTACGCAGAGGTTTGCTTCGATTCTGAATGCACAGCTGCTGCTAAAAAATATGGAATTTCATATAATATAGATGGTATAGGTTTGCTAGAGAAGCTTGATGAAAATAAGTTTAAGGAAGTATTTGGTAAAAAAATATGGCTGACTCCAAGCAATCCGAGAGGTGAATATTTGGGACATTACGGTGTGCAGTGGGGAACAGGTAACAATGAATTCTTTTGGAATCAATACTTTATGAATTTGGACATTGATTCGAATAATAATATAGTTAATTTTAGTTTTAAAGTTCATATTGCAGGTGAACGAGAGAATAATTAGCAAGGATAGTTAGATAAAATGAAAAAGAAAAAAGTACTGAGCAAGACAAAGTATGCTATTTATCTTCTGATGGTCCACCTTATATGCATACTTTTCACTATAAGCAAAATAATGATACCTTCATGGGGGCACTGGTTAGAGACGACACGCTTTCTTTGGACAAACTTTCCTACCTATGTATGCGTGTTAATAGCCGTTTTCCCAATGATATGCTTTTGGCCATATTCAATTAGCGCAGATTTTAAGCCAGGTACATCAAAGACAATACTTGCGACTTTCGGACTAATAGTAGGTAACGTGACTCTGATTTTGATATATACGACTATTTTGCACAAGGTATTATAGCAATTAAAAAATTCCATCGAAAAACACTGGGATAAAAGTCTGACTTTGAGGGTCATCTCATGCCTTATTATAGGGATTTTTTAATTTCTGCAAGCAGCTCATCATATTCTTCAAATGCCGGAACCTCAGGATGCTCCTTCTTGATTGATTCGGTTTGTCAACCAGTCCGTAACCATAGAGCACATGTTTTTAATGAACTAGCCGACATTGGTTACAATTCCTCTAAGCACCTTTGGGTCTATGGATTCAAACCCTATCAGGCTATATTCTGAATTATGTTGTAACGCCTGCCTCAGTACATTATATTAGGGCAGTTGATGACTTACTAGAAAATTGTTCTCAACCCTATGTTTTAGCTGATTTAGCTTATCTTAGCTATGAACTCAGAGAACAGTTGAAACAGAGCTAAACAACATAATCATTAGAAACTAATGGCTATGAGACGGACTATTGAAACTCGATTTTCAGAACTTTGTGCTTTTTTTGATGTCGAACAAACACTAGCTAGAGGCTTAACAGGATTGCAGTTGAGAAAGGAGCAAATTGTACTGACTTATAATCTGAGATACTTTGAGATTAACTAGCACCACGAGTAAAAATCTATATCTTACTATCAATAAGACCTTAAATGAGTAGCAAAAAATGTACAATTGAACCACCACTCCTTCTACTGTTACTAGAGTAAAAAATGTACAAATCAATTCCTTAAATCAGATGATGTGATGTACTAGAAAATATACAAAATACCACTCCAAAATAATGTACAAAACAAAAATAAAGTACACTTTTTAAAGAATGTACTTTATGCTTCTAATTCAGTTGTATCAATGGTTTAGCTCTAGTTTAGTCAATTGTACATAAAATTTTAGTTTTCTTAGATCTATGAAATACAGAACTAAATCTTTTTTCTATTGTGAATCATTATCTAGTGCTTTTTCTAGTTTCCAAATACTAAACCAGAATGAAATAGTCAGCAGAATAAGGAAAATAAAAAAGAGATTATCAGTAACGATACTTCTGTTCATTCTACATAACTGAAGAGCTATATAAGGAGCTATGAGATACAAAATACATTGTATAATTGCTATTGTTTTCTTTTTCATGATTTTTAATCTTACTGTACAGATTCGACACAGTAAACTCCTTTCTAGCTTTATGGTTTATCATTTCTAACTTAATTGTAGTCTTATTTTTTACAAAGTTCAATTACTTGTATGTTGAAATACCTTATCAGTAAGAAATAACCGATCTCATTGCAGAGAATCGGTTTTCAAATGTATTTAATTAAGAAGTTTGTTTTTTTACATAACATAAATTATGTAAAAAATCTACAACAACAAATCTTTGACTTTTCCAATTTCACTTTTTGGAATCACCAGGTGAATCATATCACCCAGATACATTCTGGTTGAACCGTGAACTGTTTGGCTTTTGCCATTATGGACTTGGGTGGTGATGAGCACGTTGTGTGGCAAGTTGAGCTCGTGAACCTGTTTTCCAGCGATTTTGTCAGACACAGGGATTTCTATGAGGGTGACTTCTCCTTCATCTGTCGCTTCTTCTGGCAGCATTTTTTCTAGCATGGCCTCATAGACTGGAGCACCCTTGAGTAGATCCATGACGATGTAAGCTACCAAGGTCACTAAGCCAAGTGGCATGAGGTTGCGAATGTCCCCTACCATCTCAGTAACAAGAATCATAGCGGTTAAGGGAGCCTTGGATATTGCCCCAAAGTAGCCACTCATTCCTAAAATGACAAATATAGGAAACTGCTCTTGACTGACAAGCCCAATATTGACACAAATGACACCAACTAGGGCACCAAGTAAGGAACCAAGCGCCAGAATGGGTAGGAAAATTCCTCCTGGGAGGCCACTTCCATAGCTAATCATGCTCCAAACAAAGCGAATCAAAAAGTAAGCTAATAGAACTTGAAAACTAAAATTTTGCTCAGTCAAAGAAAGAACGACCTGGTTTCCACCACCGAGAATTTGTGGCAAGAAAATCCCGACTGGTATGATAAGGATAAAGGCTAGGATTGGATAATAAGCTTTATCCAAATGGATTTTTTGACCAATCCAGTCATAAATTCGACCAACATTGAGTACAGCTTTCTCATAGAGAAAACCAGAAAGCCCGAGAAAAACTCCCATAAGGAGGTAAATCCAATACTGGTCTAGAGTCATGAGAGGAATGTTGTCTGGCATATCCAGTACGGGTGTTAGGCCAAATATGAGCAAAGAAACAAAGTTTGCTACGAGACTGGCTGCTAGAGTTGAGACCCAGAAAAAGCGTGAAAAATGGTGGTAAACTTCTTCTATAACAAAGAGAAGACCTGCGATTGGTGCATTAAAGGCAGCTGCTAGCCCTGCTGCAGCACCACTGGCAATCAAGGAGCGTTCCTCAACAGGGCTAGATTTGAGCCACTTGGCAATACCTTTTCCACCAACTGCTCCAAGTTGAATACTTGGCCCTTCACGCCCTAGCATAAGGCCACTGGCAATAGCAAGAATACCTAAAATATATTTTTTCCAGAGAATGCCCCACCAGTTAAGAGTCATCAATCCCTTTAGTTCGGCTTCGACTTGAGGAATTCCTGAACCCTTGATATCTTTTTCCGATCGAGTCAATTTCGCACTGAGCCAGCTAACAATTAAATAAAATAGGCCAATGATAAAAAGATTGCGCACTAGGTGCGCTGGATCTTGATAGAATCCTTGTATCAGGTGGAAGCCCTTTTCGATTAAGAAACGAAAAGATCCGACGATTAGCCCGACGACGAGACCAACAATGATTCCTCGTCCAACTTGGGATAATATGGTGCCTGAGGCAAAGGCAAATTCCTTCTTGGAGCGGAGTATTTCTGACTGTTCCTCCATAATCATTCATTCCTTCTAACTTAAACTTTCTTTTTCTCCTGCAACCAGTGACTTAACAGGTTCAAAACTGGTTCGGTGAATTGGGGTAACTCCTAGTTTCTCGAGTCCGTCTAGGTGTTTAGCTGTTCCATAGCCTGCATTAGTAGCGAAGTCATAGCCGGGATATTGATTATCATAGTCCTTCATAATATTATCCCGTGTCACCTTGGCCACTATAGATGCAGCTGCGATTGAGAGGGAGTTAGCATCTCCTTTGATAATGGAGGTTTGTGAAATTGGTAACTCCAGTTTCATGGCATCTATCAAGAGGTGCTTAGGCTGCGGACTGAGCTGGGAGATTGCTTCCTTCATGGCCAGTTTGGTCGCTTCATAGATATTGACTTGGTCAATGATGTGATTATCCATGATACCAATTCCGATTGCCAAGGCCTGGTCTTGAACGGCTTGATAAATTTCTAAATGTTTCTTTTTAGGGATCTTCTTGCTATCGTTGAGGCCTCTAATCTTACAATTTTTTGGTAAAATAACGGCTGCAGCGACTACAGGTCCAGCCAGCGGACCACGGCCGACCTCGTCAACACCTGCTATTAAGGTCACTCCTTGCTTGTAAAATTCTTTTTCATAGGAAAGCATGGATTCCAAACGAAGGTCTTCATCCAGTTCAGCCTGAATTGCTTTTTTACGCTTGGCGATTTCCTTTTGAACTCCAGAACGGGTATCTTTTTCGATTTCCAGAAAAAGAGGGTTGTCTAAGTCTTTGACAGTAGAAAGAAGTTCTCTGATTTCTTTAATCGTCGTCATCGATATCGTCCAATGTATCTAAGGTGTAGTTACCGAGTTTTCCATCACGAACTTCCTTCACGAAAAGACTGTAAAAACGGTCGTAGTCGTCACGGAAACCGAGGGCGCGCGTCATATCCATGATGATAACAGGAGCTTCTTCTTCAATTTTCATTTGTTTAAAACGTTCAGCTAGCTTATCAGGATAATGTTCTTTGAAATAATTGAGACCAAAAATGGTCACTTCATCCATAGGAAGCAACTGGTCTTTAATGGCCCCTGTTAGGGCTAGTTTCAAAGCTACGGTTTCGTCTTCGAACTTAGGCCAGAGAATCCCTGGTGTGTCTAGGATTTCAAGATCTTTGTTGGTTTTGAGCCACTGTTGCCCCTTGGTAACACCTGGTTTATTGCCGACAACCGCAATCTTTTTCCCAGCCAAACGGTTCATGAGTGTTGACTTACCGGCATTTGGAATTCCGATAATCATGGTCCGCAAGGTTTCAATTTTGATACCGCGTTCTTTCTGGCGTGCAATCTTATCAGCCATGAGCTTTTTAGCAGCATCTGTCACAACTTTTACAGTTACTTGCTCTTTGGAGTTGATAGCCAGAGTTTGGATTCCCTGTGATTCAAAATACTGACGCCATTCTTTGGTCATTGCTGGGTCTGCTAGGTCAGCCTTGTTCAAAATCAAGAGTTTAGGTTTATCACCCACAATCTTGGTTAACATAGGATTTTGACTAGATAAAGGTAGCCGAGCGTCCACCAAAATCGTCACAAAATCAACAAACTTTAAATTCTCTTGAACTTGCCGCCGAGCCTTAGACATGTGGCCCGGAAACCATTGAATAGTAGCCATAAACATTTCCCCTTCCGACTAAAAAAAACGTAGTAAAAACGTTTTCTTTCTTACTACCTATTCTATCATAAATGAGGAACTTTTGCACAGGCTTTGACCACAATAAATGACAAATAGTATAGGTCCGACACATCCTTGATGCCAGTCAGGATTTACTTGACTTTTTTTGCTAACAGGTATATACTTAGTGTATACTAATTCGTGGAGGTAGAGCAATGAATACAGTAAAGACTCGGAAGGTAGGGAATTCTCTCACTGTGACTATTCCTAAAAATTTGGGGATGACAGAAGGTCAAGAAATGGTTGTCTACAAAGGGATTGACGGAGTCATTGTCTTAGCTCCAAAATTAAAAGATCCCTTTGATGGGATTACTGATTTGAGAATGACAAATGATTTTGAAGGGGTAAGGTCACTTGATAGCGAAATCTGACTATATTCCTGAAAAGCAGGATATCATTTGGCTGGACTTTGATCCATCAGTCGGTCGGGAAATCCAGAAACGGCGACCTGCCTTGGTAGTTTCTAGGAGAGAATATGCCTTGCAAACTGGTTTTGTAGCTGTCTGTCCTATCACTCATGGCCAACAACGTTTGGCTGAAAAAGGCTTGCTCGTTCCTGTCTCGTCGGACAAGGTAGATGGCGCTGTCAATCCATTTCAACTGTATACCTTTGATTTTCGGATGCGTAATGCTCAAAAAATAACAAGAATGGACACACAATGTTTTCAGAAAGTCGTCCAACTTTACCAGTACATCTTTGGAGATACTTAAATCCTACCATGCATAGACAAGGTAGGATTTTTTCTATATGAGTAACCTATCTAAAAACGGATGAAGACAATTGAGGAGAATCCCTCTAGTCCAACTTTCTTGTGCAGATGATAGATGTTCTGCCTGAAGGCATTCTTTTATAAAATCGCGGACTTGTTCTGGTGCAATTTCAAACTCAAAGGCTTTCATCTTGTAGAAAAAATCGATGAGATGCTCAGATAAGTATTCATCTGAAAAGAGTACTTCTCCACTTTTTCGATATTCTAATAGAAGCCGAGAAAATCTAGCTTTTTCATCAGGCAAATCTCGAAAATAGGAATTAAGAAGCCAAGTCTGCTTCTGCTTTCGTTCAATAGGATCTTGATTTGCAATCCGCTGATCCTTTTCCAGCTCCTTTTGGTTTTGTTTAGCCTTGATAGCCCGTTCGTCTCTATTTTTTCCAAAGAGGATTTTCTCCCATTTTCGTTCTTCTTGTGTGAGAGTTTCTGTAAAGCCAAAGTAATCTTGATAGGCGCGTTCAGCGGGTCCCATGGCAAGAATGAGGTTGTCAGCGTATTGCTTGGCGATTTTATCTCTCTTCTTGCGTTCTTTCTCTGCTTGAATCCGTAAATGCTGCTCGTAGTCGATTTTCTCCTTGCCTAGTTTGACAAGGTAGAGTTGGTCATCAGTCTTGCCAAGTAAAAAAGGTTTGATACACTTTTCCAGCACTTCTTCCATACGAGCCTTCTTCTTTGGCTCTGCCTTGATCCAACTTCCGCCTTGAAAGACCTCTAGGAAGAGCTGATAGTCTCTCTCAGGTGTGAATCGATTGCCACGATTGGCTTTGAAAACACCTTTTTCCCAAAACCATTTTAGAAGTCGTTCGTCAAAGTCGTTTTTATTAACCTTGATTTTTTCCTTTTTCTGAGCTTTTCTGGTTAGGTTTTCAAGCTTTCTGAGAAGTTTTTCTTCCTCTTCTAGTTGCTGGTCGAGGCTAATACGATGAAAATGCCGAATACAATCGCTACCAATCGGAAAGAGGCGTTGACCTGTAACGCCGTTAAAGAGTTCATAAGCGTATTTTATGGCATTCCCGCAAACACAATTACTACGGCCAATGCCATTAAAAATCAAGGAAACTTCATTCCATTCCTTGGTAGCTTGATCCCAAGTATCGGCTTTTGAAGCCTGTAAAACCGCATCGTGCAAGGATTTTCTAACTGGAAGTGGCATGAGGTCTCCTTTCTAGATTATATTTTTACAACTTGAACCTCGTCTTTGCCGAGCAAAATCAAGTATTTTTCAATATTTTCAATCGAATAGGCACGAGATAAAGCCTCACCATATAGGGCTAACTGACCACGATAGCGGTCTATGAGTTGACTTGGTTGATCGTAACGGTCTGTCTTATAGTCGAAAAGAATAATTCTGTCCTCGTAAACTAGATAGCCGTCCAAGATCCCACGAACAACAAAGTCTTCCTGACTCTTTTGGTCGCGTTTGAGCATGGAGAAAGGTTGCTCGCGGTAGAGATGGCCGGTATTAGCGAGAATTTCCTGACCAAGTGGTGTTTCAAAGAAGGCGAGAATTTTAGAAAGATTAATCTTGTCTCTTACAGCTGGACTAGTCTGAACTTGTTTGAGAGTTTCTGTCAGGCTAGCAAGTGTTGGTTGTTGACTAAGGTCAATTCTCTGCATGAGTTCGTGGGTAGCACTACCAATCTCAGCTCCTGTTACCTTTTCTTTAGTTGAAAAATCTGGTAAATCAAAGCTGATTCGCTTTTCCGGTGATGGAGTTTGGTTAGCAATTTCTACCCCTTCCATATCCATAACGGGTTCGTAGAATTTCTTGATTTGGCTTGGGGTTTGAACACTTGGTAGTTCAATGGCTGCGCGGTGGAGACTATTATAAACTTCCACCTCTTTCAGCATTTCCAAAGCTTCTTTGATGGTTTCTGACTGGCGGTTGTCTGCTTGAGAGCTATCTTGTAGAGGACTCTTGTTTTCCAATTGACCAATAGCTTCTCTGGTCAGCTGGTCTTCACCAATAAAACGATAGCTAAAGTTGAGATCTTCCTTGGCAAATACTTTGCTGATAGCCCAGATCCAATCTTGGAAATTTCTTGCTTGTAGTCTGGTATTGCTATCTAATTTTCCGTTATTTGCTGCCGGGTATTCCTTGGCTTCCAGCTTTTCACGAGACCCCTTACCAACGAGATAAAGTTTTTTCTCAGCCCTTGTCATGGCAACATAAAGGAGACGCATCTGCTCTGAATAGCTAGCCAGTTGCAATTCTTCTTCATTCTGCGTATAAGTTAGGCTAGGAATGGAGAGTTTGATGGTTTTAGGATAGTGTGCTTCCACTGCTCCTGTTTCCACCTTGGCAATGTATTTGACACCAAGCCCATTTTGACGACTGAGAATAACTTCTGACATCGAGTCTTGCTTGTTGAAGTCCTGATCCATGTTGAGGATAAAGACATAAGGAAACTCCAGACCTTTGCTCTTGTGAATAGTCATAAGTTCCACGGCATCTTTAGGCGGTGCGACGGCTACGCTTGCGAGGTCATGCTGAGCCTCTAAAACTTGGTCAATCATACGGATAAAACGTGATAAGCCCTTGAAATTACTCTTTTCAAACTGGTCTGCCCTCAAAGCTAAAGCATAGAGATTGGCTTGTCTAGCAGGACCGTTAGGCAAGGCTCCAACATAGTCATAATAAAAACGGTCATTATAAATCTTCCAAATCAAGTCATAGAGAGAGTGGGTTTTAGCATACAAGCGCCAAGAATCCAAGATATCCATGAACTGATTTAGTTTTTCAGCTAGAGCTGTATAAATCAAGTTTTTCTGACTTGTTGCCAGTTTTTGAGCATTGACAAGCTTCTCGTAAAGATTCTCTTGGACTTTATCTTCTGCTTTCTGAAGGGACAAGCGTGCCAACTCGTCCTCATCAAAGCCAAACATAGGAGACTTCATCAGAGCAACTAAAGCATAGTCTTGCAGGGGATTGTGAATGACACGAAGTGTATCCAGCATGACTTGTACTTCTAGGGATTGGAGATAATTATTTTGCTCGCCGTCGGTTTTAACTGGAATCCCGTACTCAGACAGGGCGAGGAGAATCTGGTCATTTCGACTGCGACTGGAAGTCAAAAGGGAAATTTCTTTGAAAGCAACACCTTTTTCCTGATGAAGCTTCAGGATTTCCTTGATGACCAGACGCATTTCCCCAGTGAGTTTAGTTTCTGTTTGGCTCTCTTCCTCCTCTTGCCCGCTGTCGCCCTTATCGTAGAGGAGAAATTCTGCCTTATTGTCTGGATTGGGAGTTAGTTTGCTATTGGCAAAAACAAGCTGGTGCATGCTATCATAGTTGATTTCGCCGACCTCTTGGTCCATAAGGCGTCCAAAAACATCATTGGTTGCTGACAGCACTTCTGAACTGCTACGGAAATTTTCCTTGAGGAGAATGAGCTTGCCTTCTTGGGGATTTTGTGCATAGCGTTGAAATTTTTCATTGAAAATCTGCGGGTCTGCCTGACGGAAACGGTATATGGACTGCTTGATATCTCCAACCATAAAGCGATTGTGACCATTCGACAGCAATGCCAGCATCCGTTCTTGAATGTGGTTGGTATCCTGATACTCATCGACCATGACTTCGTGGAATCGTTCCTGATAAGCCTCGCGGACTTGTGGGAAATTCTCTAAGATCTCAATGGTATAATGGCTGATATCAGCGAATTCAAAGGCATTCTCCTGGCGTTTACGTTCACGATAAGCCTCCACAAAATCATTCATAAAGGTTTGGAAGGTTTTAGCTAGATCCCAGGTGTCTCCATGATAACGCTCTTGATACTCAAGAATCGTTATCTGATCTGCTAGTTGTCCAAGTTTAGCAAACTGGGCCTTTCTCTCATCGTTATAGGCATCAGCCAGTGGCTTCAAATCGGCCTTACGACTAGAATTAGCTAGAGCTCGACCGTTCTTTTCTTTCGATATTGCGACAATACGCGTAAGCACTGCTTGATAAGCCTGGCTATCGGACTCTTGATTTAAGGAGCCAATTTCATCCAAAACCAACTGCACATTTTCTAAATAGGCAGCTTTTGGAAACTCCTTGGCATCGTTATCCAGATGATAACGGAAGAAACTTTCCAAGTCCCAAAGCGCCTGTTTGATTTGCTCAGTTAATTTGTCTTTTTCAATTACAAAGTCAGCTTCTTCAAACCCTTTGAGGAAAGAGTTACTCAACCATTTTTGTGGACTGCTGGTGGATTGGAGGAAATCATAGATTTTGTAGACTTGCTGACGCAGACCTCGTTCATCCTTACCTCGTCCGGCAAAGTTCTTCACCAAACGGCTAAATTTCTCTTTATTTTCACCTTGGTAATGGGCTTCAAAAACCTGATGAAAAACTTCATTCTTTAAGAGTAACTGTTCACTTTCATTTTGCAGAATACGGAAGTTCGGTGCAATATCAATCAAATAGCCATGCTTTCCTAGGAATTTTTGTGTGAAGGAGTCCATGGTTCCGATGGCAGCGTTTGGCAGGTCTGCCAACTGGCGTCCCAAGTGTTGTTTGAGATCGATATCATTGGTTCCTTGAATTTGTTGGCTGATTTTCTTCTCCAAACGTTCCTTAAGTTCAGTAGCAGCCTTGACGGTAAAAGTCGAGATAAAGAGTTGACTGATTTCTACACCACGCGCTAACTGATCCAGAATGCGCTCTGCCATGACAAATGTTTTCCCTGAACCAGCAGATGCTGAAACTAGGATATTCTGACCTGCAGTATAAATGGCTTCGATTTGCTCGGCCGTTTTCTTCTGTTCCTTGCTCGAACTCGCTTCTGCTTCTTGCAATTTTTGAATCTCTTCCTCAGTAAAAAAGGAAATGGGCTTCATCGATTCAACTCCTCTCTCATTTTCTCAAACCAAGCTTGCTTGAGCTTTTCTCCAACCAGACGCTTGCCATCAGATAAGTCTAACCTCTCTAGGAAACGGGCTTGTCCCAAGTGGTAATTTGCTTCAAAACCTGTGATGGCTTGGTGTTGCTGGACGTATGGGGCAATGCTTCTGCCATTTTCGGTATAGGGATTAATGGCAAACTGGCCTTGTAAAATCTTCTCAGCTGCCTTCTTGTAAAGATGGGCATTGTAGTCCAATAAGAGCTGGAATTCCTCGTCTGTCAGCTGATTAGCCTTGTTTTGGTTATAAAACTCTCCCAAGTGGCTGCTTTCTTTTTCTAAAAAGAGCCCTTGGTATTTCATAGATTTGCTGGCTTCTACTACTGCTCCAGCCAAACTCTTAACGGTCAACAGAGATTGGACGGGTTCAGCCATTTCCAAGTACATAGCGCCAAAAAAGTTCTGCTCCCCTTCTCTTTTTAGGGCAGCAAGATAGGTTGGCAACTGGGAATTAAGCCCATTAAAGAAATGAGGAAACTGGAACTGAGTCAAACTAGACTTGTAGTCTACTACTCCTAGTGCTCCATCAGCTTTCAAACGGTCAATGCGGTCAACCTTGCCTCGCACATGGACACTACGACCATTATCCAATTGAATAAAGGCTTGATCCTTGCCGCCAAATGTTGCTTCCTCTTGGATGGTTTTGATAGCTGGATTATGACGAAGGATGTGGCCAGTTGTCCGAGCGACATCGAGAAGAACTTCCTTGGTAAACTGGGCTTCCAGACTTTCTTGATAAATGGCTTCAAATTCGCGTTCTTGACTTGTTTCCTTAATAGCTTGTTCCAAACGCTGATCAAAGGAATCTTCATCAGGCAGTTTCAAGGCACGTTCAAAAATACGATGCAAGAAATTACCATGACTGCGGGCATCCGGACGCAGACGAACTTCTTCCTGCAAACCTAAGACATAACGGAGGAAATAACTGTATTCATTGCGGTAAAACTCTGTCAAACCAGACGTAGACAGGTAAAACTCCTTGTCAGCGGGATAGAGAGCCTGCAAGGTTTCCCTAGCTAAAGGCTTGCTGATTGGACTGGTTGGGAGGGCAGGATTCACAAGCCCTTTTTGATCAAGTTTTTTTCCCATGACACGCGCCAAGACAGTGACAAAAGTTAAATCTTGTTCATTTTCATTAGAATCCGCTTGCTGATGATAAGCAACCAGACTAGACAAGAGACTGTGATAAGAACCCATATCATCCTTAGACAGACTTTTTTGATGAATCTTCTTCTCTATCCGGCTAAATCCAAAACTCACCAGTTCCTGAAGATAGGCCGATTCCTTGCTCTCGTTTTCATTGAGAAGACTTGGTGCTGATAAAATCAACTGTTTACGAGCAGCATTGACTAAAGAAAGCATGGTATAACGATTTTTCTTGAGGTTTTCACTGCTTGCAATCAGTAATTGCGCTCCCTCTTCAGTCGCTTGGTTTAGGCTTTGTCTTTCTTCGTCTGTTAACAGGCTGGTGTTTTGCGCAATTTTTGGTAAATGATCCTGAGTCAGCCCAATGGCATAGACAAAGTCAGCGGTCATAGGTGCAATCAGATCATAACTCTGCACCAGAACAGTATCAACAGTTGCTGGAATGGTGCGATACTGGGACAAACTCATTCCAGAATGGAGCAAGGCTAGGAAGTCCTCTAGACTAACTTGTGAACCAGCAAAAACCGTCGCAAATTGTTCTAAAACATGGCAGAAAGCCTTCCAAACTTCGGCTTGTCTTTCCTGTTCTAGAGTTTCCATAGTAGCTGTCAAGTCTTGCATCTGCTTGCTTAAAGCAGCATTTTTTAGAAAAGTATTCCACTTTTGCAAGAGATTTTCAGTCTTTTGCTTCCGACTGGCAAATAAGGTTTCAAGTGGCGCCAAAACTCGCAGACGAAGAGAATTTAAACGCTCTAAATCAAATTTTCCATGATGGGATTTGGTAAAGGTCTGCTGAAAAGCTGGCAAGCCATTGATGCCAAGATAGCGGAGATATTGTTCAAAAGCATCAATATCCGCTTGGCTAAGGTCAGTATACAAACCAGTTCTGAGGAGATTAATCAAATCTTCCTGACGGAAACGGTAGCGTTTCAAACGCAAAATAGATTCGACATACTGAGTCAAAGGATGATGAGCCATGGATTCACTTCTACCAAGATAGAACGGTATCTGGTACTGGTCAAAAATAGTTTTCAGCGATAGCTGGTAAGATGCCACATCCCCCAGCAAAATACGAAAATGCTTGTAACTCAGTTCTGGATAGTCATGTAATTTCTGACGAATAGCGCGAGCCACCAACTCCAACTCTTCCTTTTGTGTCAAGCAAGACCAGATTTGCAAATTTTCACGGTCCTTCTCATCGACATCTAAAGTGAGTTCTGAAAAGTCATAAGAAGACTCCAGCAAACGAGAGGCCTTGTCAAAGCTATCCATCTTCTCATGCGTCTGAGAACAGTCTTGAGCAGGGGTTTGGTATTTTGCCCCCAAATGATGGAGGAATTCCACACTGGCTTGGTAGAGATTGCCTTCAGTGAACGGACTGGTATAGGCCTTCTTGCTTGCATAAGCACCAATAATAATCTCGGCACCTTTGCGATGGAGTAGATCCACTACACGCTCTTCCTCAGCAGAAAAACGGGTAAATCCATCAATAACCAAGGCAAGTTGACTGAAATCACTACTTACCTTGTTATTCTCAATAGCCTCAATCAAATGGGACAACTGACTTCCCTGAGCCAACTGACTTTGATTGAGATAGGCTGTTACTTTCTCGAAAATCAAGAGTAAATCTGCTCTCTTGTCCTCATCGGTCAAACTTTCCAAGTCCAAAAAGCTCATCTGAGCAGTTGTCATCTCGTGATAAAGTTCAATCAGCTGCTGGATAAATTGAGGGTCCTGTTTAATCGCACCATAAACTCGTAACTCTTTGGAGTCCAGTTCCGCAAGACATTTATAAAAGGCCATCCCAAGACCGATATCATCAAGACTGGTCTTTGTAGGCAAGTCATTTAAAACCAGGTAACGAGCCATCTGAGCAAAGCGCGTGACGGTAATCGCAAAAGAAGCCTGCTGGGACAAGCATTCCAGCACGGCACGTTCCTTTTCAAAAGAAAGAGAGTTGGGAGCAATGTAGAAAACCCGCTTACCAGCAACAACCAGCTCTTCCGCCTCTCTGGTCAAGATTTCTGTCAAAGAAGTCCGAATATCAGTATACAGTAATTTCATCTCAGCCTCGTTATACTTTCTGTCATTATCCTATATTATACCATGATTTAGCCGAAGATTCTGCCTCCTTATCACCAAAATATGCTATAATAAAAGCAAAACACATAGAAAAGGAAGTCTTATGATTAAACTACTAGCCTTGGATATGGACGGAACCCTCCTTAATGAAGCCAAGGAAATCCCACAAGCCCACATCACTGCCATTCACCAAGCCATTGAAAAAGGTGTCAAACTGGTTCTCTGTACAGGTCGCCCGCTTTTCGGTGTCCTTCCCTACTATAAAAAATTGGGACTGGATCTCCAGAACGAGTATGTCATTGTCAATAATGGTTGTTCAACCCATCAGACCAGTGACTGGAGTCTAGTGGACTGGCAAGAACTCAGTCCAGCTGACATTGAATACCTCTATGACCTAGCAGAAAAAAGCGACGTCCAGTTGACTCTTTTTGATGAGGAGCATTATTTTGTCCTCGGTGGCAAGCCTAATCAAATTGTTCAAAATGATGCCAAGCTCGTCTTTTCAGACTTAACTGAAATTTCCCTTGAGGAAGCGATTAGTGGCAAGTATCGTATGTTCCAAGGTATGTTTTTGGGTACCAAAGGGCAAACAGACGATTTTGAGCAGCGTTTTGCGACAGAACTCTGTCAACGATTTAGCGGAGTTCGCTCGCAACCTGTTATTTATGAAGCCATGCCACTTGGGACGACAAAGGCTACTGCTCTTTCTCGACTAGCTGCGATTTTGAAGATCGAGCCCTCAGAAATCATGGCCATAGGCGATGCTAATAACGATATCGAAATGCTTCAGTTTGCAGGACTGGGCATTGCAATGGGAAATGCCAGTGACCATGTCAAATCCCTTGCTAATGACGTTACAGCAAGCAATGAAGAAGAAGGCGTTGCTCGCGCCATTGAGAAGTATATTTTATAATTGAGAAGCCCAGTTCATATCAACTGGGTTTTGTTTCTTTTAAGAATTACAAAACTTTAGAAACTCTTTAGAATTACTTGATGTTTCTTTGATTTCTATACCTTATACTAAAGTTAGAAAAATAAATCAAAAGGAGAAAATCATGAAAACAGTACTCGAAATTCATGGACTGACCAAACAATTTGGTAACCAAGCTATTCTTCAAGATCTTAGTCTAACCATAAAAGAGGGAGATATTTATGGTCTAATCGGAAAAAATGGAGCAGGTAAAACTACTCTTATTAAAATCATTACACAATTATTGTTTGCGGACAAAGGTACAGTTTCCCTCTTTTCTAGCAAAGAACAAAATGAGTGGACCAAGGCATTATCTCAAGTGGGTTCTGTTATCGAATCACCTGTAGCCCATAATCACTTAACAGCTTATCAAAACCTTAAATATTATTGTATGATTCGTCATATTCCAAATGCTGATAAGGTGATTCATGAGACTTTGGACTATGTTGGCTTGTCAGATACAGGAAAAAAAGTCTTTCGTGATTTTTCACTAGGAATGAAACAAAGACTTGGCATTGCCATTGCCCTCCTATCCAAACCAGACTTCCTGATTCTTGATGAACCTATCAACGGACTTGACCCAATTGGAATCAAAGAATTTCGTCTGATGATCCAGCGGCTCAATCAAGAAAAAGGAATAACCATTCTCATCTCTAGCCATATCTTGTCTGAACTCTATCTCCTAGCTAATCGCTTTGGAATTTTGGATCAAGGAAAGATTATCCGTGAAATCAGCAAAGCTGAATTTGAAACGCTAAGTGAGGATTATATTGTGCTCAGAACAAGCGATAAAGAAAGAGCATGTCAAGTATTGAAAGAACAAATCCAACTCCAGTTCAAGGTTGTTAATCCAGAAAATGAAATCCATATCTTTGGGAATGAACAAGATGTCAAACAGATTCTTAAGAAATTAACTTTGGCAGATGTTGCTATTGACGAGATTTACTATGCCCGTCAAAACCTAGAAGAATACTTCACACAATTGGTAGAATAGGAGAAAAATCATGATACATACCATTCAAGCAGATTTTTACCGTCTCTTTCGCTCCAAAGGATTCTGGATTACAGAATTCATTCTCTTTGCTCTCATGTTAATGGGTGCTACTATCGGAGCTACAGGACATCTGATGTCAGTAAATACCACACCTGAAACAGAATTTCCGACCAAAGGTTGGGACGGCATCCAAGCTCTTATCAACGCGTCTAGCAATGGTTCAAACCTCGTTTTTCTCTGCATCGTCCTGACATGCCTCGTTCTTGGAGTTGATTTAATCGGCAAACTCTATAAAAATAGTTTGACAGTTGGCGTTTCTCGTACAGAGTTTTTCCTTGCTAAATTCTTTGTTCTAGCAAGTATCGCTCTCTTACAACTCATCACCAGTCTTGTGATTGCCTTTATTCCCGCGACTCTACTAAACGGACTTGGTACAATGCCTGATGGTTTTGTTACTAATCTCCTCTTGACGATTTCCCTTCAATTTCTCTGCCTTCTCGCTTGGCTTTCAATTGTTTCCTTTATTCTCTACCTAACTCATTCTTATCTTGCCGTATTTATTGGTTATCTGATTAGCTCTATCATCCTTTCTACGCCAATGCTTGTTTTCCCAGACATTGAAATTCTACGATATTTAATTCTAGATTTTGCCTATGCTATGACTACTAATAGTCAAGCTATTCTCTATACCATCACGATTTGCGTAACGGTCATACTTTTCTTCTCTTTCAGTGGACTGACTGTTTTCAAGAAGAAAAGCTTATAAAAAGGACCTCCTCTAAACTTATAGAGGAGGTTTCTTCTGTTAAAAATAAATAAAGACTGAAAACCATTCTCCATCAGTGGCTAGCTTCATATCCGCTCCAAGAAGATGAACTAATTCCTCAGTAATATAAAGACCTAAACCAGAGGATTCTTCTGTATCCGACATATTTTCAGAATAAAAACGATTGCTGAGATTGTCTATATTCTTGATAGATTTTTTGACAAGATTATCAATTTCCAAAACAAGCCTATTTTCTTCCTTTTTCAAAGAAAGTCGAGCTTTCTCCTTACCGTGCTTGAGAACATTTCCAAGAAGGTTTTGTATAATTCGATCAAGCAAGTCCTCATCAGTCGTCGTTTTCAATCCTGGTTCAACATTAAAATCAAGAACAATATGTGAAGATTGAAAAACGTCGTAATAAGCTAAAGTCTTTTTCGTTATAAAAGTTGATAAATCAAGTTCTTCCAGTTTCGGTTTGACTGCTCCTTCCATCAAATGACGGTATTCGAGGAGAGCCTCCAAACGTTTGGAAACCAAATCCTGATGATGGGCTATTTTATTTAAGGTTTCTGAACTATTATCGGGATGTTTTATTAGTTGCTGAGTATAGCCTGAAGCGATTGTCAAAGGTGTCCGAATATCATGAGCGATGTTACTGATTGCCATATCTAAGGTGTGTTTTTCACGCTTCATGATTAGCTGATTTTGCTCCACTTCTTGAAATAGATTCTCAATTTGGTTATGTAGACGCAAAATGGTCTTTGAAAAGAAATTTATCCCGATCCTCTTCATGCTACCAGAGCGAATCTTTTCTTCGATTTGTCTGCTTAAATCTCTAATTGCTATATGATAGCGAATCAAAGAAATCGCCAAAATAATGTTAGTAAGGAGTAATATTGATATCAAAATGTAATTCATTATTTGTCTCCTTTTAATCGTACACCAACTCCCCAAATGGTTTCGATGTAATCGTCATTTGGATCCAGTTGATACAGTTTTTTACGGAGATTGCTTAGATGAGTGTTGAGCGTATTGTCTCCAGGCAGGTAACTTTCTTCCCAAATCAATTCATAGAGTTCTTCTTTGGTGAAGATCTTTTTAGGATGCTGGAGCAACATTTGGAGAATCTGGCACTCTTTCTTTGCAAGGCGAATGGTTTCAGTTGCGTTACTTATTTCAAAACTATCCGCATCGAACTGGATATTTTTAAAGTTTTGTACGAGGTTATCAATTTCTCTTCGATCTCCTGACTGATGTTCACCACTTTGGCGTAATTGCACGGTGACTCTGGCAAAGACTTCGTCCAAATCAAAAGGTTTTACTACATAATCATTGGCACCATCTAAGAGATATTGGCTGATGAGCTTTTTATCACCCAAAGCAGTAAGCATGATGACCGGAGTCTGACTAGTTTGTCGAATAGCTTGCAAGACTTGGTCGCCATTTTTCCCAGGGAGCATGATATCTAGCAAAACGAGATCAATGCCACCTTTATCAAATTGCATGATACCTTCTGTCCCAGAAAATGCTTGAATCACTTCGTGTTCCTCTGCAAGAAGGGTTCTTAAAATTTCCTGGATTTCATTATTATCTTCAATTACAAGTATGTTCGCCATAAACCTCGTCCTTTCTAAAACTATTATAACATGTTTTGTTGGGAATTCCAGATACAGAAAAGCTCCTCTAACATTTTAAGTTAGATGGAGCTAATGGGAATTGAATCTACTTAAGCAAATAAGCAATCAAGGTTATAATCCATAGATGAGCTGGGTAGAAAATATAAAAGAAGTATTTACTCCAACTAGTTTCTTTTCCTCGCTGTCCATTATACAAGGCCATAAAAGGAAAGACGGTGACAAAGAGCCAGTCAGAATTGAAAAGCATCATTTCCAGTGTTTGGTGCCAAGTGTCGTAAATTTGGATGGAAGTCACTAACAAGAAGGCCCACAGAAAGGCATATAGGAGATTTCGCAATCCCTTGCGATTTCGACAAGAGTAACTAATCAAGAGAAATGGTAGCATGGTGATACCACCCTCGGTAAAAAGACAACCGAAAATCAAGAGACCAGCAACGCCAATCCGACGCCACAACTTCTCTTTTTTATCCAGCTCTTTTCGAGGAAAACCAATCCAAAGCATGGTGACACCGATGGCTAGAGTCAGGAAAATATTATTATTGACCATTACTCCTTTGGATGCAAATAGGGCATTGAGTAGGCTATTTCCAGCAAACATGATCAGCGCCCAAGACCAGAGACGGATGAGGTAGTTTTTCAAGTTTCGAGTATGGATGAATCCTTCCATAGCCATATAGGCAAACCAAACTCCCACACAACGGGTCAAGGCGTGAAAGATACCTTCCCACAAAGGAGAAACGATTCCGGTAATATGCGGGATATGGTCTAGAACCATTACTGCCGCCATCAGATACTTCAACTGCGTCGCATTCCATTTTTTCATAATAAACCTCTTTCTTTTTGATCTACATAGAGTATAGCATACATTTCTACGTATAATCGTACACCTATCTTACATTTAAAAAGCCTATCTTACATTTTTGTAAGACAGGCGTGAATATCAAAAGTTTATTATGAAAGATACCTTCTAGTCGGTAATCCGTTGGTACATTTCTGGTCTTCTATCTCGAAATAGTCCCCAGTTTAGGCGCTCGCTTGCTCCCTTATCCAGGTCATAAGTTGCTAACAGAACAGCTTCTCCTTGTCTTTCAGCTCGCTCTAGAATAGCTCCTGTTTCATCCGTCATAAAGGAGGAACCGTAGAAGTCAAGACTAGAACTCTGTCCGCCATTTTCCTCACTAGGAGTGACTTCTTCCAAGCCATAGCGATTGGCTGCAATAACTGGGACAATATTTGCTGCTGCGTGCCCTTGCATGGTACGTTGCCAGTGACCACAACTATCCGTATCTAAGATAGGCTCTGAACCGATAGCGGTTGGGTAAAAGAGCAATTCTGCCCCATTCAACGCAAGACAACGGGCTGTTTCAGGGAACCATTGATCCCAACAGATGCCAATCCCAATCTTAGCATAGCGAGTATCCCAGACCTTGAAACCAGTGTTACCAGGCGTGAAATAAAACTTTTCTTGATAATAATGGTCATCTGGTATGTGGGTCTTCCGATAAACACCCAGCACTTCTCCATCAGCATCAATGACGGCGATTGAGTTATACAAGACATTGCCATCTTTTTCGTAGAAACTAATCGGTAGAACAACCTGTAGTTCCTTAGCAATCACTTTAAAATGCTGAATGGCTGTATTTTCTGTCACCGACTGGGCATACTGATAATAGTCATACTGGCGTTCCTGACAGAAATAGGGACGTTCAAATAATTCAGGCAAGAGAATGATTTGCGCGCCTTTGTCTGCAGCTTGACGTACTAAACGCTCCGCTGTTTGGATATTTGTTGCCACATCCTTGGCACATTGCATCTGGATCGCTGCAACTCTAACATTTCTCATCTTTTTCTCCTATTCTGGGATTTGTTGGGTGATACAGTGAATATTGCCACCACCTAAGAGAATATCTCTGGCTGGTATTCCTACGACTTTACGGTCTGGAAAACACTTGCTGAGGATATCTAGGGCAACTTGGTCGTTTTTATCTTGAAATTGAGGAACAAGGACAGCCTTGTTGGCAATATAGAAATTGACATAGGAAGCTGCAAGACGTTCACCTGCATAACGCTCTTCTTCCCCTTCTTCATAAGTATAGCCTGGCAAATCTTCTTCGGTTACAACTTGATGAAGCGCTGGGATTGGCAATTTATGAATGGTGAAGTGACGACCTTTTGCATCTGTTTCTTTTTCTAAAAGCTCTAAATCAGCTACTGACATGGCATATTGGGGATCATTTTGATCATCTGTCCAAGCCAAGACAAGCTCTGCAGGACCAACGAAGGCTGCAACATTGTCAACGTGTTCATTGGTTTCATCCTGATAAATACCATAAGGAAGCCAGATAACTTTTTCAGCACCAAGGCTCTCCAATAAGGTGTTTTCGATTTCCTCTTTAGACAGGTGGGGATTGCGTCCAGGACTTAGAAGACAACTTTCAGTCACAAGAATGGTTCCCTGACCATCGCTGTGTATGGCGCCGCCTTCCAGTACAAAAGGTTTGGCATCGTAAACAGGCATTTCCAAGGCCTCAGCAAAACGACTGGCTACTTGGTCATCCTCTTCATAATCTTGATAAAGACCATCGACAGCACCACCCCAGGCATTAAAAGACCAATCTACTGCCAACTTTTCTTTTTTATCATTGATGAGAATGGTCGGCCCCGTATCACGCGCCCAGGAATCATTAGTAGGGATATCTAGATAAACAACCTTGTCTCCTAGATAGGATTGGGCTTCAGATAGATAGTCTTGCTCCACCAAAAGGTAGACTGTTTCCCCCTGAGCAATAGTTTTGATGATTTGGCTAAAGGCCTTCTTAGCAGCCTTTCCTTGGAAGGGCCATGAACCTGGTCGAGTTGGCCAGATCATGAGGGTACCATGATGGGGTTCATACTCTGCTGGCATACGATAGCCTAATTTTTTTGGACTGTTCATCATGATAATCTCCCTTTAAAGTCTTGATAGCCAAAGGCTTTGACTAAGCTGCAGTCACCCTGCTCATCCATAAGATAGAGACTTGGCAATCCAATACCGTTAAAGGTATTATTTTTGACAAAGGAGTAGATTGCCATGTCTTCGAAATAAAGTCTATCACCGATTTGGATTGGATTTTCAAAGCTATAATCTCCAATCACATCGCCCGTCAGACAGGTATTGGAAGAAAGCCTATAAGTATGTGCTTTTTCCTGAGCTTCAAATCCATTTCTCAAAGGTGGTCGATAGGGCATCTCAAGTACGTCAGGCATATGGCAGGTCGCAGAGGCATCTAAAACCAAGATATCCATACCATTTTCTACAATATCCAATACTTCAGTTGCTAGATAACCCGCATTAAGTGCAATAGCTTCTCCCGGCTCGATATAGACTTCAAGATTGTAAGTTTCTCGGATACGCTTAATTTCAGAAATTAGCAAATCTACATCGTAGTCTTCTCTTGTGATGTGGTGGCCACCACCCATATTGAGCCATTTGACCTCATGTAAATAAGGTCCAAACTGTTCTTCTACAGCTTTCAAAGTTGTCTCTAAATCATCCGCCCCCTGCTCGCAAAGGGTGTGAAAATGAAGACCATCTACTAAGTCCAGCAAATCACTTGGTATCTTGTCTAGAGTAACTCCAAAACGAGATCCAGGTGCACAAGGGTCATAGAGCGCGTGGTCTCCTTGAGTTGAACACTGTGGGTTGAGGCGCAAACCGACACTAATACCAGCCTCTCGACAACGAGGACCATGTTTACGCAACTGTCTCTCCGAGTTGAAGACGATATGGTCCGTTATCTCCAGCAATTCCTCCAAGTCTGCATCCTTGAAAGCAGGTGCAAAGACATGGACTTCCCCAGAGAACTCTTCTCGTGCTAGTTTGGCCTCATAGAGACCACTTGCAGTTGTACCAGATAGGTACTCGCTAATCATGGGGTAGGTTTTGTAGAGGGAATAAGCCTTCTGAGCAAGTAAAACCTTGCAGCCCGCTTCTTCCTGAACTTGTTGTAAACTACGGCAATTGGCTTCTAACTTGGCCAAGTCAATGACGTAAGCTGGCGTTGGTACTTGTTCTAACTTCATTAGTCCACCATTTGCGGATTTTCAACCACAACCCAAGGCAAACCATACTCATTCAAAGCTTCCATGAATGGATCTGGATCCAATTCTTCAAGGTTATAAACTCCAGGTTGTTTCCAAGTACCATTCATCACTAATTTGGTCCCAATCATGGCTGGAACACCTGTTGTGTAAGAAATTGCTTGCGAACCAACTTCTGCGTAACATTCCTGATGGTCGCAAACATTGTAGATATAGATAGTCTTCTCAACACCGTCTTTGACACCTGTAAAGATACAGCCGATATTGGTTTTTCCAACTGTACGTGGTCCAAGGCTGGCTGGATCAGGTAGCAAGGCTTTTAAGAATTGAATCGGAACGATGTCTTGGCCATTAAAGTTAATAGCATCTGTACGAAGGAGCCCTACGTTTTCCAAGCATTTCATGTGTGTTAGATAAGATTGGCCAAAAGTCATAAAGAAGCGAATCCGTTTGATTCCTGGAATGTTTTTCGCCAATGATTCAATTTCTTCATGGTGAAGGAGATACATGTCTTTTTGTCCAACTTGAGGGAAATCATACTCACGCTTGATAGACATAGCTTCAACTTCGACCCATTTTCCATCTTCCCAGTAAGAACCCGGCGCAGAAACCTCGCGGAGATTGATTTCTGGGTTAAAGTTTGTCGCAAATGGATAACCGTGGTCACCGCCATTACAGTCTAAAATGTCGATATAGTGGATTTCATCAAAATAGTGTTTCAAAGCATAAGCTGAAAAGACGCTGGTTACACCTGGGTCAAAGCCAGATCCAAGCAGAGCGGTCAAGCCTGCTTCTTTGAATTTTTCCTGATAAGCCCACTGCCATGAGTAGTCAAAGTAGGCTGTAAAACCAAGTTCCTTGCAACGTTTTTCGTAGATGGCACGCCACTCAGGATCTTCTGTATCCTCAGCCTCGTAGTTGGCAGTATCGATATAGTGGACTCCAGTTGCCAAACAAGCATCCATGATGGTCAAGTCTTGATATGGGAGTGCTACGTTCAAAACAGCTTCTGGCTTGTAACTTTCAATCAAAGCAATCACTTCTTCAACCTTATCAGCATCAAGAGCAGCTGTTTCAATCTTTGTACTTGTTTTACCTTCTAATCTAGCCTTCAAGTCATCACATTTTGA
This sequence comes from Streptococcus halitosis, assembly GCF_027691175.1. GTDB lineage: Bacteria > Bacillota > Bacilli > Lactobacillales > Streptococcaceae > Streptococcus > Streptococcus halitosis_A. Next base: position 962,505 of record NZ_JAQFBD010000001.1, on the reverse strand, counting down.
CTTTGTACGGCTAGCAATCATAATTTCTGTAAAAGTTTCGCTATCTTGGCAAATCTTTGAAATAGCAACTTGGGCAACGCCCCCACATCCAATAACTAATAAACGACTCATTTTTTCCCTTCCTCTTCTTCTAAAATGTCCTCAACATACTTGGGCAACATAAAGGCCCCCACATGTAAGTTTGCAGTGTAGTATTCTGTGAAAAGCTGGCGTTTTTTCCAGCCTTCCTTGTCAAAATCTTTGATAGGGTGGTATTTTTTCGATGCAAATCCAAATAGCCAATAGCCAGCTGGACTGGTTGGGATATGGGCCTGATAGACTCGGCTGATTGGAAAGGCTTGATTGACCTTACGGTGCATGCTTCGGCAAGCTGACTCATCTTCGTCAAAAAAAGGACTACCATGCTGGTAAATCATGATACCATCTTCTTTAAGAGCGCGATAACTATTGCCGTAAAATTCCTTGGTAAAGAGCCCTTCCGTATGTCCAAATGGATCTGTCGCATCGTTGATGATAATATCGTAGTCATCTTCACAGTTTCGCAAAAAGCGAAGACCATTTTGGTAGTAAATGGTAACACGAGGATCATCTAGCCCTGCAGCAAAGTCTGGGAAATACTCACGACAGACTTCAACCAACATCTCATCCGGTTCCACAATATCGATTTGTTCCAGTTCAGGATAGAGTGTTAATACTTGGGCAACACCGCCGTCACCACCCCCAATAACCAATACTTTCTTTGGATTTGGATGGACAGCCATGGGTACGTGGACGGTCATTTCATTGTAAACAAAATCATCTGCATCTGAAAACAAGACATGGCCATTTAAGATTAATATTTTCCCAAAAGCTGGTGTATCTAATACCTCTATATCCTGCCATTCACTTTTTCCAGCGTAAAGTTGCTTGGCTGTTCTCAAGGACAATTTCACATCTGGAGTATGAACTTCAGAAAACCATAAATCCATCTAGTTCTCCTTTCTATCAATAACGTTGATGTGATTGACCTCTGGATCTTCCGTCCCTTGGAGGGAGCAACCACGTTCTTTGGCAAATAGGATATAATCCACAATTTCTCGTGTAATACGTTCACCTGGTGCTAGAATCGGGATCCCTGGAGGATAACACATGACAAATTCTCCACAGACTTGTCCGACTGATTCGTCTAAGGTCAAACTTTTTCTCTCTGAATAAAAGGCTTCTTGAGGAGAAAGGACCAACTCTGGTTGGATATATTCTCCAGCTATCAAGTCCTTTCCATCTCTTGAGTAGAGTCTCTTGATATCAGCCAAAGCACCGACCAAACGTTCGATATCTTGGATGCGGTCACCAATTGAAATGTATGCCAAGATATTACCAATATCACCAAATTCGATCTGAATGTCGTATTCATCTCGCAAGAGGTCATAAACCTCGATACCTGTTAGCCCAATTCCCTGAGTGTAAACTGATAGCTTGGTTACATCGAAATCACAGACCGATGCACCATCTATCAACTCTTTTGAGTAGGCATAGTAGCCACCGATAGCATTGATTTCACGACGAGCGTACTCGGATAGCTCAATGACTTTCTCAAAGGATTCTTTGCCTCGAAGAGCTAAGTTCCGACGCGAAATATCCAGACTAGCCATCAACAAGTAAGAGGCAGATGTAGACTGGGTCAGGTTGATAATCTGACGAACGTACTCAGGATTCATCTGCTCCCCGATAAGAAGGATGGAGCTCTGGGTCAAACTCCCACCAGACTTATGCATAGAAACCGCCGCCATATCCGCTCCAGCGTCCATAGCAGATAATGGCAATTTATCTGTAAAATGCAAATGCGCTCCATGGGCTTCATCCACTAAAACCAGCATGCCAGCTTCGTGAGCCATCTCTGTTAATCCTCTCAGATCCGAACAAATCCCATAGTAAGTAGGATTATTGATTAGGATAGCTTTAGCGTCTGGATGTTCCTTAATGGCCTGGGCAGCCCGGTCATTTTCAAGACCTAAAGCGATGCCGATTTTAGGATCCACACTCATCTCGATATAGATGGGAATGGCTCCACATAGAACCAACGCATTGATAGCAGATTTGTGGACATTTCGTGGCAGAATAATCTTATCTCCAGCCTTACAGGTGGAAAGAATCATGGTTTGAACTGATGAGGTTGTACCGCCAATCATGAGAAAGGCATGGGCTGCACCAAAAGCATCCGCAGCTAATTCCTCCGCATCCCGAATAATCGAAATGGGGTGACCAAGATTATCCAATGGTTTCATCGAATTAACATCAATACCAACACATTTTTCCCCTAACAGTTCGACCAATTCTGGATTTCCCCGTCCACGCTTGTGACCTGGCACATCAAAGGGAACAATCCTTTTCTTGCGTAGTTTGACCAAGGCCTCGTAAATTGGGGCTTGGTTTTGATCTAACTTCTTCAAGACATACTCCTTCACCGTATTTTTAGCACCTCAAGAAGATAGAGGCGACTAAAGGTTGACTTATGAAAAAAGAGCAGGTCTTCACCTGCTCTGCAATCTTCTGACGTGTGTATTTTGGTTTCTGTTGAGTATGTCTGTTCCTGATGTTTCCTAACTCTCTAGTAGCAAATATTACGTACTTTATTGATCGTTTCACAAGATGACGTGTGCTTTCACCACACTAAAAATTTATGAATTAGGACAAGCGTCCTAACATCAACTTATAAAAGTAGGCTTTTAACCCTATCAATAATGTGGCTTTTCAACCACGCTTCGGCATTCAACCCTGCCTGTCCGTAGGCATTTTTTACTCGGGTTTATATTTGCTAGAAAACATCATCTCATTTTCTAAGCCTTATAACTATACCATGTTTATAAGAGCTTGTAAAGGATTTTGTGAAACTTTTTTAAATAATTTCTTTTTTTGTTCGTGAAATATTACTCAACAATAAAAAGAAACCGTTTAAAATTGAAATCAAAAAACAAAAACAGGAACTAAATCGATTAGTTCCTTTGTTGAATCGTAAGTATAGTCAGTTATTCAAAATCTTATCTACTTATCTCGTGCTACTTGAACAGCTAGTTCAAAATCAGCCATCATATAATTTTCATCTAGGCGGATGAGACCATAGTACTCATTCCAAAATAGCGAATCACTGTTGCTGGACCACTTTAATCCATACCATAGTTGAGTGACATCACTTGTATTTGATGGTGGAATTGACCATAGATGCTTCTTGAAAATTTCTTGAACAAGCGGAACATCTAGTCTAGTAGTCAAGTCAAGTTCATTTAATTTGAAAGTAATAGAATGTTTTTTCGCTGCCTCAATACTGTCCTTGTTAAATCGAACCTGAATAACCTTAGAATCTTCTATAGCCACATCATGGTCCTCAGCACCGTAAAAGGAAATACTGCCCAGTACTATGCCATCTTTTGCTAGGAGATAGGGAGCATAAGGAACAGCATTGCTATCAAGCCTGAAGCCTTTTTCGATGGTAACTGTTTTATCTCCAGGATACTTTTGGAAACTGCCATCTGTCAGGAGCTCTTCGTAGTCGCTACCACCATCGCCCTGTCTTACATAGATGTCAAAACCAGCATCCATCAGCTCACTGGCTTTAGTTTCTGCTAAAATGATTTTACTTTCATTAATTTGCAAAATTGGTGCTTGAGGTGGCAAACCAATCGTGAGATTAAGCATGACTCCTACCAGAAAGACCATCAAAGTTATAAGGAGGGCAAGTAAAGACTTTCCAGTCCTTTTTCTTGCATTGAAAAGAGCCATTAGAGCAGGTAGGAGGATCATTTTGGCTAAAATAGAATTCCCCACACCACCTCTATTTAAGGTCTGAAAAGCAAAGACTCCTGCAATAGCAATCAGGGACAGGTAGACCAAAATCTCACCTAGACCCAGCTTTTCAGTTCGAGTTTGTTGGTTTACAGGCGTTTCGTACAATGACTGCCCATTCTCCTTCCTCTTTTTTAGAAAGAGATAAAAGCCCAGACCAAGTAGCAGATTAAAGATTGCAAAAACTATTAAAGTACCTATTATCGCCGTTCTAGCCATGGCTCTCTACTCCTTTATGTTCTCTCACAAATCTTATCTTTCTCTTTAGTACCCAATTCCCAATCAATAAAACCAGCAAGAAGAAGGGGCCGCCTTCTATCAGCACAATGGGTAAAGCCACTAGAGCAATCATCAAAAAACTAGCTTTCTTCTGACGCCAACTACCGCCCCATTCTCCGTTTATCAGTGCCCCTAAATAGTCGATGTAGTCAGTAAACCAAGCCAATAAGGGATTTTGAATATCATTAGCCCTAAGGTAAATGAACAAAGCAGAATTTAGCAAAACATAAAGAATTCCAAGGACTAGAATAATCTTTTGACTAGTTCGAGTAGCCTCTAGAACGATTTTTTCTCTCTTCTCTGGTTTTATTTCCTTGAGACTTGGATTCTTACAAGAGAGTTTTTCAAATCTAAAGGCCAGAAATCGGTAGAGATAATACTTTTTTATATCATGCTTCATAAAACCTCCAATCTAGGAAGGATACTCATTTATAAATCATGGTTTAAATATCTAATTTCAAGGAATTGCCTTCCAAATAGACAGCTTTTGACTCAGTGATTTTGATTTTTTGATCTTCTGAAAAGCCAATGGTTTCACCATCCTTTAAGGTGACATCACTGCCTAAAACATACTGAAGAATAGACAAGAGAAAATAATATAAGTCATCGCTATCCATGACAGAATCAATGATTTCAATCTCAGTTTTTCCAAACTCTTTCAAACCATAAGTGTAAATGCTGGTCTTATCTTTTTGATTGATAATCCCCATATAGATCCAGAGTTGAAGGGGAAGCATTTCTTCTTTCAAAAGGTCAGCTAGGTCTAGATAAAGATCTTTGGGCAAGAGCAAGGTGGTAGAACCCTGATAAATACCAATAGCTGATTGACTAGTTTTTAGGATAGAGGCATTGACTTTAGTTAATAAGGAATAAGTTTCTACTGGCGAAAGATTGTCAGACAAAATAGAAACAATGGCGTGTTGTGTGTGCTCCTGTGTTTCCTTCTCAACATCCTGCCAGAGGTAAGAATAGGCATACAATTCTTCAAATTCTTGACTTGGGATAGGCAAATCCATTAGAGCCAGCGCAACGAGAGCACCATCAATCACAAATGTTGCACTAGAATCATCCCCAGAAACTTCAGAAATTTCAAGCGCCCAGTGAGATTTCAATTCCTGAACGACCTGGTCTAAAGAATAGGCCTGCTTGCCTTTGAAGAGAGGCATGGACAAGTTCAGTTGTTTTTTCTTCTCTGACTTTTCTTTCTTACTTGCAAATAGATTTTTTAAAAAATTCACAGGACTTCTCCTTTTTCTCATATCAGTTGGAAAGCAAAGCTCTCTTACTCAAAGTAAGTCACCATACCAAGTTTCCTCATCCTCAAAACCGTAAAATTTCTCATCAAGTAGCCAATTTCCATCCACCAATCTAAGTACAAACTGATGCTTCATTTCTAAAGCTTCTTGATAATGGGTGATGACTCTTGCTTCTTCAGCCTTTGTCATGATGAAATCTACAGAAAAATCATTCCTTTTAACATAGTTATACTCACTTGGGGAGCTATAAGAAATTCGAACTCCTCCTTCCAAGTAATTTTGAGTCACTCGTCCAGTTAGAAGTTGCATTTGCCTCTGAAAATAGTCATCCATAAGTTCATTCCACTTGGGATGAATTTGATTTGCTGGGATGCCAAGGCCTTCTTTTTCCTTATCCAGTGCTCTGTTACGCTCAAAAATCTCCTCTTCTAACAAGGTTAAACTTTTGAGTAAATCAAGCAAGGGTGGGATGATTATTTCCGCCATAGCTCGATAGTTTTCAGGGGTATTTTTATAGTTCACTCTCATGATTCCTCTCTTAACACTCCTGGATTAATTGCTTTACTTCTATGTCTGAAAGTTGTCCATCCATGTAGAGTTTCCTAAGTAAATCTTTATCTACGGTAATTTCATAATAGTCAGTCACAAACTCATGAAATCTCTCAAAGCTATCAAAAAGGTAAGAAAGCAACCATTCTCCGCCATCCTGATCTTGGTAAGTCTGTTGATGCGCGTGACCGTCATACCAGATAAAGAAGGTTGTTTCATCCTTTTGGTCTTTTGAATAAAGTGAAAGATACTTTTCATCCAGTCCTTTATAAAATCCGTCTATGATGTCTTGATTCCACTCATCCACAGCAAATTGACTCAAACTGCTTTCATGATCAAAGCCCTTTATAAGGATCATTTTATCAGTAAAGATCACATCTAGAGAATCACCAGAACCGTTGTCGATAAGGTAACGGATTCCGTAGCTTTCCTCAGTCTTAACGATCAATCGAAGCCAGGTCTTATTTGGATCTGTTCGATACTCTTCAATGACAAGCAAGGCATCTAAGCGCGTCTTTATCTTGTCCCAATCAATCTTTCTCATCTCTAAAAACCTCCATCTTATTCTTCGATTTATCAAGATCACAAGCTCTGTAACGAGCTGTTAGATAGCCTGAAAAGCTAATCTGAGGGATATTCCACTCATTAGGCAAATAAATCGAACAATCTACCTGGTCACCTAGAGGGGAACTTGCTGAGAAAACATATCTTCCCAAATCCTCATTATTAAGATTTCTTTCAACTTGACTCAATCTGCTAGTATTGAACCAGTCTTTAAACAGTAGCCAGATTTGCTCGGCATCTTCGTTTAATAGGGGGACTTTCAAATTGTAGCTGATTCCGACTCTACATCTTTTTTTGAATCCTGACTCATCAGCCTTACAAACTTTTATCGATCCCTTATCATACTGCCAGTTATCACTATCTAATAGGGGAAATTGAACAGATAGATTGTCTTTAAATCCCTGCATAGTATCAAATAAATCTTTGGAGGCAGCTTCGAATAATTCTAGTTCTTCCATAGTCTTCTCTTTAATTTTCATAGCTAATCACATTTCGATTTAATCTGCATCAACCCAGATCTGGTATTTTTGACAATGTAGACATCTAAACAAATAACCACAGATAGGCCCGTCTTTGACCAAGTAGTCTTCTACCTCTTGATATTCTTCACGCGCTTCATAGTCTGCCAAGACTTGCTCAGCGATTCCCATATCCTTCAATTCTCGAGTTCCAACTGTACCCAAGTAAGCACAATAATCTTGGCAACAAGAAAGCCAATATTCTCCCTGCCAACTAGAGTAGCCTGGGGTCTGACAAAAAAGCAGCTGATTCTTTTCTGGATCCAATTCACCCTGCCACTCGGCATCTTGGATAAATTCTGCATCGAATTTTTTAGCTGCTTGACCGTTTGCAATGCAAGTTGGGCAGAGATGTTCTATCTCTTCAATACTATAGGGTCTAAGAGCATAATAAACATTGCTTTCTTTCTCACAAGATGGACAAACCTTGGCTTCTCCTTCAACAAATGAACCTGTAGCTAAGGGATCTGGATGATAGAGAAAATGAGGTAAGTCTTTTAACAAGTTCTGCCTATACTTCTTCGCCTCTTTTTTTAGAGGACGAGGAAGAGCAAAACGATCGCCATGACTCTGACTCATTTCTTGTAAACGGCTCAGTTTCTTTATCTGTTTTCGATCAGGTTTGTCTAAGATTTCGGTAAATAAGCTATAGGCACTGGTGTAGAGACCCAATTGTTCATAGAGGTCAACTAAGACTTTCTTCGCCTCTAAATCCTCAGACTTAGCTAATTCATCAGCCAAATCATAAAGGGCTGCAACACTTGAAGGATTTCCATCTTTAGCATGGTATTCCCTTGTCCGGGTGATATATTCTTGTAAATATGGATTCATCTGGCCACCTTCCTAATGGATGACATAAAATCTTAACAAATAGTAACTAGGACATTTCCATTGAGCTCCAGAATCTTTTTGTAAAAGTCTTTCATTTTGACAAAGCAGGTTGAAATATCATCCTTTATTTCTTCCTCTTCCTCAAGATAATCCCAAATATTAGGATACAAATCGGCCTTCTTACAAGCTTCCATACTAAAGTTAGCCATAGCTCTGTCCATGTCAAAACTTTCTAAAGCTTCTACGATCTCAGCTATCTTGTTTTTTTCAGTATAGGCCATATATTCAGATACATCCTCTAGAGGAGTCACCCCTAAAACAGCTTCTCTCAAGGGATTGTCGTCCAAAAATTCTGAACTACTAAATCCTGTAATGACAAAGAGAAGAGCATCCCACATTTTGTCAATATCTATTAAGATATCATGACTATCAGTGGAATCCTCAGAAAAATCTAATAAGTCATCTTCTTGATTGGAAAGACCTTTTATTTGTTCTAATTCATTGTCTGGTAAATATTGATAATTGGCAATCATTCCCATGATTTTTCTCCTTTGAATCTTGTAGGATAATACTGATGTTTTTAGCTCTATTTCTATAGAAAATGCTATAATGGAGCTAAGAAATTGTTTTATTGAATGTTAAATAGGGGGGATAGTAATGTTCACTAGTATTGTTTTGGCTTTTTATGCTCTTTTCTTTCTATCCTTGTCCTTTACTATCTATCTCTATATCAGACTTCTAGTTGCTGTTAAAAAAGGCAAAGACATTCCCAAATGGATTTATAAACTTGGGCATGCAATTCAAGGAAGAATTCACGTTGACTATGAAGAAATCACTGATGCCAATGCCCTTAAAGAGATTCATTGGTTCTTGCTGATCTATTTAATCGTAAATCTACTCGTATTGGCTGGTTTCTACTATCATGGTAATAGCTTTCCTCAAGCCATTTATGAATGTTTGAAAAAACAATTTTTCATCGTACTTGTTAGTATGATTTTAAAAAGTATTGTCAAATTTGTTGTTCTAGCTATAAGAAAAAACTTTCGTAACAGTCATGTCTATGCATCAACCAACGCTTTTATCGGGACAGCTTTTTTAACGAGTTATGTTTTTATGTTTTGCATCATGATGAGTGGTCTTCCAGCTCAACCTGTTCCAGTCACCATTCAAAATACCACAGTCATTATCGGAGAGACCAAGGCTTCCGAGCTTTTAGAGCAAGGTTTCACATTCGAAGATAAAGGTGCAAATAGTCCTATCACCAATCCAAAAAACGACCATTTCTACTACGGTCAGCTTCTCGAAATCAAGCGTGAAGATCAGTCCTATGGTTTTATGACCCTTACTCCTACTGGCAAAGATACTGATCAACTCAAAAACTGTGTCATTACCTACTATAGAACGCCTAAGGATGCCCATCAATTGCAGGGAATTTCTATCAATCATGTCAGTTTAGCAAATCTCAAGCTCCAAGATTTTCAAACAAGAAAATTAATCGATATCTTTGAAGTCAATCCTGCTGATTACAATGTCGCTGAGACTGACTCAAACTACATCCTAACCATTCAAACGGCAGATTACGACCTCTGGAAAAGATACAGGATTGAAGCCAAGTTCAATTCAGATGGTTCCATAGATCGTTATGGTGTTAGAGCTCAACACAGTATGTGGGAATAAGATAGTATCATTTCAATACGAGCAAGTATAAGATTAAGTAAATGATTAAAAACTACTTAATCTTATGCTTGTTCATTTTTTCTTGGAAAATATCTGTAAGAATTTGTCGCAATTCTTGAGCTTCCTTTTCTGGAAGTTGACCTTCTTGTTTAGCAACAGCGTACAATTCCGGATATTCAAGAGAAATTCTCTTGACTGTACGTGTAATAGCATGTTTTCTAACAAAAAACGGAATCCGTTTAATCATATCTTGAGGAAGTAAGGCGATAATCTTATCGGCAGTTTCCTTATCGTTAAGCTTAGAGAAAGTTAGTCCCTCTTTAATCATTTCTTGTTCTTTTTCTGTAAAATCTTTAATATCCATTGTGTCTCCTTATAACTATTTTATTTACTACTATTATACTATTTTTTTAATTGGTCGAATGAAAAATCTCTATAAATCCTCTCTTGCCCAAGAACGGAATCTGTTGTAACAGGTAGTTTTTTCAGCAACTCTTGGATATCAATATCTTTGGGAAGAGGATTCAATTCTCCCAGACTATTTTCCTGAAGATATGCTGCAAAGATAAACTATCCCTTTTCCCAATCCATAGCACAATCATTGATAACATCCACCGGCGACAACAGATCCAGTAGTTCTTGCTCTTGCGATATAAAAGTTTCGTAGATAAACTCAAAAATAGCTTCCTTATCAATTTTTACAACTCTTAATGTATATTCATCCATGCTTGCTGTCCTCTAATCATATCAATTTAACTATCATTCGGTTGGTAACTTCTTATCCCACTCTTTAGGCAAATCATCCCCAAAATACTATTTTTAGAGTTGAACCCACTTATCATTATCTATAATAAAGGACTTCGCTAGATCTTCACCTGTATAGTTTTCGTATTTTGTATCTAGATATTTGTAGCAATCTTCCTTGGTTGCAAATTTGATAGCTTGATAAGGCTCCTCAAAGGTTAACTTTTCGACAAAGAGATAACCGTCCTCGCTTGGCACAAGTATGCCGACATGACCGATAAAGAGAGATTGACCATCCAAGTCATCATGAACTACAACAGACAGCATTCGAGCATTTTCATTAAACTTGAATTGAGAAAGGAATTGTTCCATCTTTGCAGCATACACCTTAACATCTGTCGTTGCTTCGGTCTTGACTCTTGAGAATAAAATATCAAAAGCATCCTTGTCTTCTGCATCAAAGACCTTACCTTTATCAATGGCATCATTATCGACAAACAAGAGAGAATCATCTTTCTCTAATTTAGGAATTTCGATAGAATTTTTTAATAAACAATAACTGTTAATACGACAGTTGGTACCGACAAAATCACCCTTTTTAGGCGTCCAAAGATTGCTTATCTTTTCAACATCATAGTCTGTTTTGGTAAATGTAGAAAAATCTCCAGTTAAGCCTACTGAACCGACAGTCGCGTTGTAATCATTGATAAGGTTGAAAAATGCATCGACACTATCTTTATCCAAATGTGCAGCCAAGGCTTTTCGAACTTCTTCTGAACTTTCCTTGCTATTGAGGTTGCTATAGGTTCCTTAACCACCTTAGTAGTTGAACTATTCTGTTTTTCCGTAGATTGGTTTTGGTTTGTACCACAGGCAGCTAAAGTAAAGAAAGCTAAACCACAGCAGCTCATTAATCTGATTTTTTTAGATACTTTCATAAAATATTTCCTTATTTACTAAGATTTTTTAGGTCGATTAGCTTCTCTTATATTATAGTTCAAATTTATTTTAAGTCCAAGCATTTTGCTGAATAAAGTAGATTTTAAATCATTAAAAAGGAAGCTGGCACACAGCACGCTCCCTAATAAGTGAAATATCTATGAAATCTTTAATTTTAGTCACCTTTTAGCTGTACCTGTGTATGTGCTATAAGGTCACCTAGATGTCGCTTATCCTTCCTGAAAACCATCATTACAAGTAGGGCAACTGCGAGGAGAGTAGCTAAAAACGAGAGAATAATAGATAAGGAATCAAACTCACTATAGAAACCATGTATCGTGCCCATATGACCTATTTGCCAAGGAAAAAATTTAATGGTGTTTCTAAGCAAGCTAGCTTGCACTGTTTTTTTCTTGTAAACCAATTGAAGTCCTGCTTTCGCCTTCCCGAAACTCCCATTTTTTGTATAATCTAAGAATGTAAAAAGTAGAATGATTGGCAAAACAGAGGTAAAAAATACAAGACACTGCGACTGAATTTCTGTAAACTCTGGAATACCATTAAAAAAAATAGTGTAAAAAAGCATAGAACCCAAAAACAGAAGTGCTAAATAAGCTAGAATGAAAAGATAATCAAATAGTAATTCAATCATTCTTTTTTTAAACGAAATAGAATTAATTGCTAAAATCTTCCTCATCATCTCCTCCTTTGTTATCTACTATTCTTTTCAAAAGTTTTATTCTTTCGGTTGAGAATAGACCTCGATATGCTGACCTAGCACCTTGATTTCTACTGGTAGGTCATCAGATTTGTCACCATCAACATCCGTTTCCAACTCAATATCTGAAGAAATTTTAATATGTCGAGCTTTCAGATACTCGATATTGTCATTTACGACAACATCCCCTTTTAATAAATCAGGGATAACTGACAATTTTGTAAGGATTGAGGCATCTTTTAGTATCAAAATATTGGCATAGCCATCCTTGTCTTCATCAAAGATTTTTTTGTCAGCGAAATAATTTGTGAGGAGAACTAAAACATGACTGGCTGGGCCAATGTAATTACCATTATCAGTCTCAACTGTAATGTTAAATGCTTGATCTGTAACCACAGACTTCATGGTATTAATCGCATAGGCGAGCATACCAAACTTTGTTTTATCTTCTATCCCAACGTTGTGGATAGCCTCTGGCAAAGAGCCAATACTAAAGATATAACCAAAATAATTTCCATTTGATTTTCCAATATCAATCTTGTTTGTAGAACTGAAATCAAGCTCGTTAATAGCACTATCAATATCCTGAGAGATTTCTAATAGTTTCGTAATGAGATTTCCAGTTCCCCCTGGGATAATCGCCAGTTTAGGAATATAGTCTTTTTCAGCGATACCGGAAATTACTTCATTGACGGTTCCATCTCCACCAAAAACAAGAACAGCATCATAGTGCTCCTGAGAAGCTTCTTCAGCAAAGTTTGTGGCGTCTTGTGCTTTCTCCGTAATTTTAATTTCCACATCTTCAAAATAGTCTCTAGCTTTATTCTCCAGTTTCACCTTATAATCCAAGGCTTTTTCACCTCCAGATGTTGGATTGATGATTACCATAATTTTTTTCATTTATTGTTCTCCTGTCATTAGATTTTCTTACTTTAACTAACCATCTCAAGTTTGGTCCATATAAATTTTGATCGCTTGGTATTCCTGCTCTTTAGCATAGGCAAACACCTCTGAAGCTCTAATGTAATCAAAGATATTTTCCTCTAAATCTTCATCCCAGATCGATTCATGAAATATTTCATTCTCTTGACATGATTCATAGAAAATATCGAGGTGAACCTGATAAAACTCTTCATCTTCATTTGGAGCTTGCCTTACTAAAGATAGTTGAAACATTGGCTTATCAGATATAGCTGTAAATGTCCCTGTTTCAAATAAAATCATCTCATCCTCAATAGGCTCACGACACAAGTCTTCAAAGATTGCTACCATTTCCTCTAAGGGCATCTTATCGGTGATTCTTTCTCTTAAAAATTCAAGTGATTGCTTCATATTTTTTCTCTTTCTAGATGTTTTCGTTCTTAGAATAATCCTATTAAAAAATTGAATCCCTACACCTTTTATTATACTACATAAACAGAAAAAAAGACCTAACCAGCGGGCCCTTACCTTTGTCTCAGTCTAGATCTTTTTGATAATCGGAAAAACCTCTGTAAGGACGTCTATCCCAAAATTAATTCCCTGTACTTGGTAGTGATAGATTGGGGCTAAGCAAAATTTAAAACTCACAGATACGACTTTCTTCTCACATTCTTTAGAAATTTTCACGATTAACTTCTTCAAAATAGTCATCCAGATGATGGTAAATTTGCATATCTTCATCTGAACTATCTTGTAAAACGGCAAATACCTTCACTTTCTCATCATTGACAAATACGAAATTCTGTTCACCAAAATAAGCCTGATAACCCTTGTCAACTAAGGTCCAGAGTTCACCTTTTTTTAAACTGAAAATATCATTTTTCACTAGATAGGTTTTCCCAATTTCTATTTTCATAATGCCCTTTCTCCTTAAGAAACCGGATAGTGCTAGAAGTTTCCCTTTACTGCTTAATCCGTTCACGCAAGCAGTGGCGTACACTCACAAGGAATTTATTTTGACTATTGCATCTCTTCCATCGCTTCTTTAATATATCCTTCTACATCTTCAATCTCTAAAAACGATGGGTCTAAGTGACACAAGAAGTGCCAATCTTCGGTGCCGCGTATTCTGTAGAGAATCGCTTCACCATCTTCACTTCCGAAAAAGCTTCTGTCGACTTCATATCCACTGCCTTCTAAAAAGTCTTTTGCCTTACGGAAGTTTGCTTCTCTGGCTTCGATATAGGCTTTCACTTCATCGTTATTCACTAAATAAGCATCGACTTTTGTAGCTCCTTCGACCACTTTATCGTTTTTAACGGATAGATTCGAAATCTCTTTCCAAATAATCTCGACATTTTCCTCAGGTTCAAATGAGAATCTAGATAAAGGGACAATATTCCCATTAAAGACAATTTCCATATAATCCGGCAAGTGTTTAGGGTTAAAATACTCCACTTCAAACCCATCTTCGTTTTCTAGAGTATACCCCGGGATTTGAGCGACAAATGCTTTCCCTTCTTCTAAAGTCTCAAAAATGACTAAATCCTTTGAGTAATCACTTTGATACAATTTCAATATAACCATCGATAATCATCAATCTTTCATTATTGGTCCGCATAACGCCTATCTATTATTTTATTACAACCGTTTCTCCCCATCGTCTAAGCACTTCTTTTAAAGGCTCATCCAAATAAGTATAAACTTTGTCTTGAATCCACTCAGGAATTCCATAAGCCGCCTCTGCTATGCTCCCTGTGATGGCAGCGAGAGTATCACTATCCCCACCAAGGGAAATCGCATTTCGAATCGCATCTTCAAAATCTGTACTTTCAAGAAATGCAATGATGGCCTGAGGTACTGTATCCTGACAGGTTTCATTGAAACGATACGTAGGACGGATGTCATCTAGAGATTGAGAAAGGTTATACCCATACTCTTTCTCGATGTATTCCTTTATTCGTCTTTTACACTCTGTAGGATTGCCGTTGATTGGTTGCTCATAATCCCCACAATAACCTCCAAAGTAATAACGACACAGAAAGATCGCATCAGTTGTCGCCATGGCTCCCTTGATACCTTCAGGATGATTATGGGTGACTTCTGCAGAAAGTCGTGCAAGCTCTCTAGTTGATGGCGTCATACCAGTTCTCGCACAAAAACCGCAGTCCATGACCCAAGCACATGGAGAAACACGCATAGCAGATCCATTTCCAAAGCTATTATAAGGCTCACGATTGTCACTATTGATCCAACTACTAAACCGAGCACCGTAGCCCGCATCGGGATACAACTTGCCGTATTTCTTCATAGCATCAATAAAGTCATCCTGGTGACCACCATTCATAATAGCCTCAGCAACAGCGCAGGTCATGACAGTATCATCTGTGAAAAAACAATCCTCACGAAATAAAGGAAAATCCTTCGTTTTGATATTGTTCCATTTGTAAACAGATCCTACAATGTCTCCGATAATTGCTCCAAGCATAAGATTCCTCCTTGTAAACTATTGGTTTAGACTGATTTTTCTACTTCCTATACTCGTTTATTCTATCAGCATATTCGGTCAAAAGATTTTTTGAATAAATTTTTTCATTACTTGAATTTCTAACTTCTTTCCAAAGAATAGAAGCTACTTTTAGTTTATTCGAATAATTGCCACTATTTTCGTCTGCACAGAAATCCTTTAAAAATTGGTTCCATTGACAAACCGAATGGTCATACTTGGCATAATCTGAATTTCCATAATAAACTTTTAGCATATCTTGGATTGTAAAACTCAAATCATGTTCTCTTTTTACTTTTCTCCAAGCAGTCGCCATATCGGCAGTAAATTTAAAGGGCGAAACCTCTGTTAAAGTTGAAAAATATTCTCTAAAGTGTGCGTTAAAGGAGAACCCGCATTCAAGCAAGGGCGTATCTAAGGTAACGACTTCTACTCGTTTCTTTTTCCTTTTTACTGATGATTTTTTAATCAAATTCCCCTTGAAGTACTGCTCAATAATATCATTGAGTTCTTGTTTTGTACCTCTATTTTCAAGTCCTAATGACTGGCATATCTGTGAAAGTTCATCACGATACCAATAGTATTTATTGAACTCATCAAAGGACGTGATTGTATCAAACTCAGGTCTGCTCTCTATCAATATTTCTCCTCCTTAAAACCAATTTAGGTTGTCATCTCAAAATAATGGAGTTTTAGTTTCATTATTTTGAGGATTAACTACGTTTCACTAACAAACTTACACACTCAACATGTGGTAATATTCTGCTTTTATACTAATAAACAAAAGGCAATTAAAAACATTTTAAAATGATACTATGGAACGGAAAGTTGATCACTTCTTCCAAAAGAAACATCATCCATTCTATAATTTAAAATCTTTTTCCTTACTAATTCTATTACTAGCCAATATAGTATAAATTAAATAACCAATAAAAATGATAATAAAAATAAGATTAATTTTTAACACAAAATAGAGATTTAACAAATTTGCGAACGCGTGAAATAATATACAGTACCCCACAGATTTCGTTTGGCGATAAAGAAGCTCTAAAACAAAACTTAAAAATAATGTATATATAAAAAATAAAAGGAAATCCTTGATGACTTTCTCCAACTATAAACCATAAAGGAAGATGCCAAATCCCCCAAATAGATCCTACAATCAAATTAGATTGCCAATATGTATATTTTTTATCAAGTAACTGTTGTAATATTCCTCTCCATCCTAATTCTTCATGTCCACCACCAAAAAAAATTAGTTGTATAAAGAATAATGGGATCAGATAAATTGATACCCCATTTAATTCTAAGGAAGATACAGAAAATAGTATCAAAATTGCTAACATATGAATTATGAAATAGATACTACTATTTTCTCTCTTATTAAATAAAAAATGTTTAAATTTTATATTATTACTTTTCAAATAAAACCCACTTGCAATAGCTGGTCCGAGTGCACCTATTATATGCAATATTCTCCCTATAAAAGTTTCTAATCCCAAAATTTCAGATTGTGTAAATATGGCAAGAAGACCCCAAGCTATATAAGTAACTCCAAATGTAAAATAAAGATAATTTTTTAAATTCTTTTTGTCAATTTCTGTCATTTTATCTTCCTTAGCTTGATTATTTTATGAATAATATTTTTCTGCTTCTAAGTTGCACTCGATTTATAACTAACTATATTCTATCACAAAAATGCAAAAAAGCCTTACAATCAAGGCTTTTCTTTATCTAGTTCGTCAATACTTTAGCTTCGTAGATTCAAATTCGCATGATTAAAATTAGTCAATTTTCTCTATAATGTTCCCAAATTTATCCAAGACAAGACAGGAATGATCATTTAGTGGAATTATGGGAACGTTAACGAGTTCTTCAGCTCTATCTTTATTAGCTTTATCATTCCATGAATCATAATGGACACTAATTAAAAACTGATTAAAGAGTCCTAATCCATTTTTTATCTTTATCTGATGATCTGAATTATCATTAGGTGAGATATAGACTTTCTCTCCTAATAATAAGGCTCCTGCAGAAAATCCTATAACTTTCGCCCCTTTTTTCAGCATAAGCTCGATATAATTTTTGAACTCCTGATTGACATAAGTAGCTATATATTTTTCCGTATTTCCACCACCGATGATAATTAGGTCAGCATCTAGATAGCTATCAAAATCAATCTGCTCAGTGTCTAGGAGCAAGTAATCAACGTTTAGATTAGGAAAATGACTTTGAAAAACTTCCGTGTACTTTTTCATGTACGGTTCCCAATTTTCTCGAAAAACTGTAAAAATGATAATTCTTTTAATCTTGCTTGATAATACTATTTTATCAACAATGCTATATTTCATTATTGGTGGATTTCCACCCATCAAAAAAATTTGTTCTTTCAAGTTATCACACTTTCTAAAGATACATAAAGTTTAAACATGTTTATTCATGTTTAGAAATTATAATTTTTTCTTAAAATGAATAATTCTATTTGCCTCCTGAAATCCAATATTAAGATGAAATCTTATAGAATCCGTATTCGTTAAAGTACAGTCACTTGCAAATTCCTTACATCCTTTATTTTTCGCCCATTCCTCACATTTTGTGCAGAGATTTTTAGCAATATCCTTTAAACGATATT
Source organism: Streptococcus halitosis (assembly GCF_027691175.1). Taxonomy (GTDB): domain Bacteria; phylum Bacillota; class Bacilli; order Lactobacillales; family Streptococcaceae; genus Streptococcus; species Streptococcus halitosis_A. The sequence continues at coordinate 944,552 of NZ_JAQFBD010000001.1, read as the reverse complement.
CCTCATCGACAATAATCCCTTCTAAGAATCCAACAGGACTATATTTACAACCTTCAACATAATCAAATCTGAGTGAACATAGTGCTAGACCTACAATTGTGTCACCTTCAACTTCAGTAAAGATTACAGTATTTTTGCCATTTGTATATTTTTTTACTTCGTCAATAGCTTCTTTATCGGTCAATTGGGGCCATAATTGTTTCATTAGTTTAGCCGTTTTTATAGAATCTTTTGTTATTCCATCCATATTGATGTTCCTCCTCAAATTACAAGCAAATGTTTTGAATCATGCTGTTACTTTGTTACTCATTGATTGATACAAATACCATCCCCTTCTACTTTTCGACTGTCTCAGATCGGAAGAACAGAGCCACGAACTCAGCGGTTCGGACTTACCGTATCATTTCGTCGATTTCCCACCTCATTCTACGAGTCCTATCCCATGGGCGGATACTTCGCTGATGCCTCAGCTCGTACAAGCAGTGATACAGCCTCAACATGGTGCGTCTGCGGGCCTCAAAAGGTTTGGGAAACCTTTTGAGGATTAACTACGTTTCTCTAACAAGCTTACACATTCGACGTGTGCTGACGGTATCTTCCTATACTATGAAACGAAATATGGACTGTCTGAATATCTGAGTTAAACTATTAAACTTAACTTATCCGGTTATTTACAGCTTCATCTATATATAGGACGGTATTAAAGATTTTCAAAAATTCCTTCTTGCTTATCTCTCCTGCCCATCTCCCATGATTAACCATATGACGATTCGGCCAGTTCAGTGTGAACTTATTAGTATTCTCAAAAAAGAGATAAAGCCACTTAAGCAATCCAGTATCTAATAACGATTTTTCGACGAACTTCTTACTTAAAATGCCTACTGTGGACCCTCCAACGGGAACATAATTATCTTTACTATAATTTTTCTCAGATACCCTGTTCATTACTCCGTCAATTATGATTGTAGCCATTGTATATGCCGCATAATAATTCTCAGACTGATAACTCTGAATCATGGCCTGGATTAAGACTGCTGGAATGAACTGAGATTTTTCCAATTTAAATATAGTCTTCTCATCAGCTATATCATTCTCTAACATCTCAAACCAGAATTCTTCAACTTCCTCAAAATCCTCAGCTTCTACATCATAAGAAAAATTACTATCTTGAAAGTAGACAACCCAACCTTTTGTAGCTAAAATTTCAAGTTTAGATTTTATATCTGCAATTTCTTCTTCAGAATAATGGTCTGAAAGAGACTTTAGAACTTCTGAAATAGCTGATATATCATTAAAAATAGTAGTCTGATAGCTATTTAAAAAATCTCTCATCGCAGTTGATAAGGAATTTAGACTATTAAATCTATAACTTGCTGGGATTACCTTTTTTATATTAACAAGTTCTTTGGCCATGGAGCTAGCTGCTTCTGTAATATTCATATTTAACGGAGTATTTATTATCTTGGTAAATTCCCTTATCGGTTCCATTATCTTGGCGATTTGTTCAGCATTTTTATTTGCATACAACTTTACAAACTCATTTCTGGCAGTCGATATACTCTCTAAAGCTTCCTTTGGTAATTCTATCTTTTCATCATCCAAAATTATATCTCACCTCCAACTATCTTTCCTTGGCAGATTGCTCTCCTAGCTTCTTATCTGCGTTTTCCTTTGAGTTCACTAGTACATCATATAATTCAAATTCTATCTCGACAAAATAGATAAACGCATCCGCAATTTCTAAAAGGAGAGGGTTAACCTCTTCTCTGATTGGAAGACCAACCGAATAATGAGGAATATCTTCTTCATTACCCCACCAACTCTTATGAATCGCTATATCTGAAAAATGAACATAACCGGATGCTTTCACATAAACATCATCAATCTCAGGACAATAAACTGATATCCTTTTTCTAAGATTATAATCCGTCATCTTATTTCCTTCATCATCATATAGTTTTCTAACCGGGATACCTTTTAGAACCTTCTTTATAAATTCTGACCTATCTGCAGCTATAAAAGCCGCAAAAACTCTCATCAAGTTATCTAATTGTATCCTAACTAAGATACCTGCACAAGTAAGATTCCTTGTTTCTAAGAGGTTTGATATTCCATCTAAAATATCCACTGTCCGTCCAATAGCTGAAGAAAAAAACAAATCTTCTTCAAATAAATGTTCTCCTATTACTCCAGCAGCTAAAGTTATAGCTTCTTTTCTTAGGACTTTGAATCTAGCTATTCGCTTACTGAGCTCTTCAAAATAGTCCTCATTCAACATTTTTAAATTGATTGATTCATTAGACTGTGATAGTTCATTATTACTGCTCATGCCGAACCAGCTCTCCATTTTATTGTTAGTTCTATTTTACCGCATAAAAACAAAAAAGGCCATAGCTAGAGCACTCACCCTTAACTATGGCCTTATAAATTCACTTCTGTTCCTTCCAAAAACTTAATGGTGATGCTGCCGTCTTCTCCAAGAGTAATCTTCTTAAGTACCTAGCACATCTTTCTTCCATCAAATGCTTCCTGCTCGCTATCAAGGAGTTCCTTTAGTTGAGTCGCATGATACTTTTCCAGCTTTTGATCTTCATCAAAAATCGCCTACTTTTCTAGTAGCTGCCCCTTGTTTTCATGAAGAATCTCTATAGCTCTGAGGAAGGCTTGCTGAAGCGTTTCTTCATCAATATGACGATTGGTACAACCCTGGACTCCTTTTACCTTGTACCGGTTATTGCACTGCCAGACAGGAAGTTTCCCTCTGTTCGTGGTCCAGTTCTTTCGGCCAAATAGACCTCCACATTCTTTAAAGAATACTTTGCAGGTGAATGGGTTTTGTTCACACTGGATAATGTAAAAATTGATGTGATTGTCCTGCCGAAACTGGTTTCTCCGTTCTATCTCAAGCTGAACCAACTCCCGTTCTTCTTTATCAATGATAGCTTCATGATTGCCTTCTATGTAATATTGATTGATCTATCTCAGATTCTATTTTAAGCTTGAAGTTTCATTTTTTCTAGGAAACTCATACACTCAATACGTTCCGACAATATACAGTTATATTATGCCATGGCGTTTTAAAAATCCTAAACTTTCCTATTGAATCATTAATAGTTTTTTGAACATAATAAGAAATTTTATTAAAACATTTCATAGCTAATGGATAACGTTCCAAAACTTACTCGAAAATACCTAAAACACCGTCTTAAAAGTAACTATTTGTAACTACTCGTTGAATGAAAAATTCTGGATGTGTTAAAATCGAGAACAGCTCAGGGACGTGGTAACCATCAGTTATCTTAGCAACACAATCTATAATTTGCTTTCCATGTCTTGAATTGCTATTTCAAGTTCTCGAATCTTGGCTTTTTTTTCATCTATCCACCGGTACATATTATTGATGTACTCTTGATTTCTCATGCTACTCATTTTATATTGAAGATCACTAATTTGCTGTTCAAGATTTGAAATCTGTTCTCTTTTGCGGTTGATAGCATCATACAATTTTCTTCGCCATTCCTGTTGGTTTCGCTCATTATACGAGCGTTTGCCGGACCAAAAGCTATCTTTAGCACTTTGAAATAAACTCCAAAGCTGGTGCTCATTAATCTTTCCAGCGGAGCCTATGTTTTTCCATTCACGATCAAGTTTTTTCATGCGCTCCGTAGTCTGCACAGAATAGTCACTACTGCTGGCAATATTAGTAGCCTCTTGTACAATCTGGCCTTTTCGGCTAGCATTTTCTTGGAAGAGTCTGTCTCGTTCATCATAATAAATACGTCTACGATTGAAGAAATCCTGTCGAATTCCATTAAATTCATTCCAAAGACTATCATTATATTCCTTGTCAACACTTCCAACCTCTTTCCATCTATCCATTAATTCATGGAGTTTATCGCCAGTTCGTTTCCAATCTGTTGAAAACTGAGAAACGCTCCTTGCTTCTGAAATCAGTTCTTGTTTCATTTGTCTGTTTTTGACACGTTGTTTATTTAAATCACTGAAGTATTTTGAACGACGATCATAAAATGTTTGTTGAGCAGAATTAAACTCGATCCATAGAATTTCATCATCTTTTCCAGCAGATCCTATGCCTTTCCATCTATCAAAAAGTTTCTTAAACCGTTGACCTGTGGATTTCCAATCAGTTGATGCTGATAAAAATTGAGCTTCCGAAATTATACTCTGCTTGGTAACTTTGTTTTTTGAACGATTATTCTCTCGTCGTTCATAGAACCTTTTTTTAGCGACCTGAAAATGTTCCCATAGTTGTTTTTCTTTTGGAGTCCCCCAATTGTAAACCTTTTTCCATTCATTAGATAACTGCTTGAATTTAGGTGCAGCAGTTTTCCATTCACTTGACAATGATAAACTCTCAGCCTGCGAACAGATTTTTTCTTTTGCTATTATGTCAGATTCCAAATCAGAGAGAGCATTGCTTCTTCGACCACGACCATATTCTTGCAGACCACCTTCATGAATAGGATGTCTCCATGATAACATCTGGTATATTCCATCTATTTCTATTGCAAGCCAATGACCGTGTCCATCAGAATTACTTTCTGGAGACGTAGGTCTTCCCTTGTTGTCACGAGCACCGTATAAAACTTCTATTAGTTTTGCACCAGATGAATGGGTTCTTTCTCTAACTTTAGCATATTTATCTCCAAAATTCGGAATACTAGTCCACCCCATAATATCACTCCTTAAATCTATCAAAATACAGTGATTCCAACCCTTGTTTACCCCTTTGAGCCGTTGCTCTAACAAAACATTCTAGTATTGGCGTAATAATCCTTTTTCTACCTAAGCATTATCTAATTACTTAATCTCTTTAAAGACTACATCATATTCTGATTAAGTATAAATATCCTTAAAACTCAATTCACTAAAACATTTTCTTTATTATAACACTTCTACCTATTTAAACACAATTGTACACAAAGAGTTTTTTTAAAAAAAGGTCATAGCTAGAGCACTTACACTCTTAACTATGGCCTTATAAATTCACTTTTGTTCCTTCTAAAAACTTAATGGTGATGCAACCATCTTCACCAAGGGTAATCTTTTCAAGCACCTGGCACATCTTTCTTCCATTGAATTCTTCCTGAACACTATCAAGTAACTCATACAATTGAGTCGCATGATACTTCTGCAACTTTTGTTCGTCGCTAAAATTAGACCACTTCTCACATAGCTTTTCCTTGTTTTCTTGAAGAAACTCTATGGCTCTAAGGAAAGCCTGCTGAAGAGTTTCTTCATCAATATGACGATTGGTACAGCCTTGAACACCTTTGACTTTGTATCGATTATTGCACTGCCAGACGGGTCTCTTGCCCCTAATGGTCGTCCAGTTCTTTCGGCCAAATAGACCTCCACATTCTTTACAGAATACTTTGCAGGTGAATGGGTTTTGTTCGCACTGGGTAATGTAAAAATTGATGTGATTGTCCTGCCTAAACTGATTTCTCCGCTCTACCTCGAGCTGAACCAAGTCCCACTCTTCTTTATCGATGATTGCTTCATGGTTTCCCTCAATATAATATTGATTAACCTGGCCCTGGTTCTCACTGCGCTTCTTGGTAAGAAAATCAACGGTATAGGTTTTCTGAAGCAAAGCATCACCCTTGTATTTTTCATTTTGAAGCATTTTCCATATAGCACTTGGGCACCACTTTGCTTTACCTGTGCAACCCGGTATTTCCTGTTCTCTTAACTCTTTGGAAATAAATTCTGGACTGTATCCTTCTAGAAATCTATCATACATATGCGTTAAGACCTTAGCTTGTACATGGTTTATAATGCGATTTCCTTTTTCATATTTGTCTTATCACATAAATTTCATAGTTTTTTACTCCTTACTTAAAATTTACAACACCAGTATATAAAATAATAAAAGGATGACTATATAGCCATCCTGACAATTTTTATAATTATATCAAGTTTTACCCAAAAATACTATATTAATCCATCCTTCTCACATTAAACACATCAAAAGTTCAGCCTGCGAAAGCATCACATCCTTTATATCAGGACTAATACACTCACTTTTTAACATATTTAAAAAAGTATCTGTCAAAATATAATCCCAATCTATATAACACTACAAAAAAGTATTCCACTATTTGCAATACTCTTTTGTAGTGTCTCGCTAGCTCTGCATAAATGCTACCGAAGCTCCCCACCGCTGCGACGAGACACATTAGAAATTTTGAACCCTGCGAAATTATTGTTACCATAATCTTGCCCTCCATTACATTCAATACATTGAATAAGCAATCACTTACTAAGTCTATAAGTATTTCTACAGCCACTTGTGTGACCAACAGAAATAAGGTAGAGGAGTCTGATACATCGGTTAGCAGCAAATGATGAGGAGGGGAGTCGAACCCCTATCCCCGATAACAGAAGATTCAATATTTCAATCTTATTCTATCATGAAATTTTCAAATAAACAATCATAATTTTACTCTTAATCTTCTAAAAATTAAAACTCAAGCTATGTTAAGAAATTCGTCAACAACATCTACAAATTTCCCCAAGACCAAATCTTGCCTAAGTTTCATATATAAGAGGCGACACATTCATTCCCATAAAGCCATGCTCATTGGTAATAAATGTATCCCCATGTGTAAATGGAAATAAAAACTCAGTAACACCACCTATCGGACCAAGACACTCAACTGCTGCTATCAGTCTGATACTTCACCAGATATGACAAAAAGCCTTGAAACCAAGGCTTTTCATTATTGCGATTTATCAAAATGTTCTAGGCTTTTACCAGCAAAGCTACACACTCAACATGATGCGTCTGTGGAAAAAGATCCACCGGCTGTACTTTCTTCAATTCATATCCCAACTCTTGGTATAGTTTGATATCACGCGCCATGGTTGCGACATTACAAGAGATATAGGCAATGCGGTCAGCTCCAATTTGGCTACTTGCTTTGATAAAGCTTTCGGTCAATCCCTTGCGTGGTGGGTCGACCAAGATAACGGTTGGTTGAATACCTTCCTTGAGCCAGTTCTTCATGGCATTTTCAGCTGTGTCACAGACATAGTGGGCATTGGTGATATTATTTAAAGCCGCATTCTTCTGGCTATTCTCAACCGCTTCAGGAATGACTTCAACACCGTAGACTTCTTTGACATGCTTCGCAACAGACAATCCAATTGTTCCAATCCCAGAATAAGCGTCAATCACCACATCATCTTCTTTTAATTCTGCAAAGTTAATGGCTGTCTGGTAGAGTTTCTCTGCCATTTCAGTATTAACCTGATAGAAGGCTGGTCCAGATATTTGAAAGTCATTTCCCAACATTTGGTCGGTAATGTAGTCTTGACCATAAAGAGTACGCCAGTTCTTGCCGAAAATAGCATTGGTATTTTGGTCGTTGATATTTTGCATGACAGAGACAATCTCTGGGAATTGCTTGATTAGTTGTCCAATCAATTGCTCAACACGGAAAACTTTCGGACGAGTGGTTACCAAGATAACCATGATTTGTCCTGTATAGTGACCACGACGCACAACGAGGTTGCGAATCAAGCCAGACTGTTCCTTCTCATCATAGGGTTTCATGTCATAACGACGAAGTAAATCACGCAGGGCTACTACTACCTCATCAATCACAGAATCCTGGATAAAGAAGTCTTCTAGAGGCATGAGATCATGCGAATTCTTACGGAAAAAGCCCGTTTCCAAGACACCATTGACACGACGAACTGGCACCTGCGCCTTATTTCGATACTTGACTGGATTTTCCATACCTAGTGTTTCAGCGACCTCTACATCCCTAATACCAGCAATCTTGTAGAGACTATCCTTAACTTGCTTGGTTTTAAACTTGAGTTGCTCTGGATAGGCAAGATGCCCCAAGTCAGCGATACCTGAACGTAGATAAGCTAGGTCAAGGTCTTGATTACGATGAGGTGACTGAACAAGGTATTCTTCAACCTTCCCATAGCCAATCTTTTTATTGACTTTAAGGACACGCATGAGGATTTTCTCAGTTGGTAGAGCATTTTCTACAAAGAAAACCAAACCTTCTATCTTGGCGACCCCTGCCCCTTCATGGGTCAAATCAACAATTTCAACTTCTACAATATCATTTTTCTTTAACATATTTTTCACTTTCTATCGGCCGACAAAAAAAGACGGCAACATTTCTGCTACCATCTATTATATCATGAAATGACCTAAGCACCAAAACTCTTGAAGAAGTTGACAATGGCTTGCCAAAGGGAGCTAAAGAAGTTGCCCCCGTCTTCTAGCGCTTTATTGGCATCAAAGTTGAGATTGATATTTTTAAAACTATCTCCAGCTTGGGATACAATACTTTCCTTGAGGTCGTTTAGGGTTTTAGTGAAATCAGCATTGTTCAAAATGTCACTCTTTGAGAGATTAAGTGCAAAATTGATGATGATATTGACCTGGTTTCCTGTTATAACCTGATCGAGTTTGTAGTTTTTTAGTGTGTCTTCTACAATTTTGCGAACATCCTCTTCTGTCAAATTACCTTTGGCTTCTTTTGCCTTTGCGATTCCTGCCTTGATATCTGCCAAAGCGACATTGAGTTTATTGGCATCATAACCTGACTTGTCCTTGTTTTCAGCATTAATATCGGATAAGGCTTTTAACTCTTCTTGAGCCAAGTCTTTATTGGCTTGCGGTACTTTGGCTCCATTGGCCTCTAAGGAGTAGTAAATCCCTGCTAGGGCGCTCTCTCCTGTAACTGGAATGGGTGCTGCAACTGTGATTTTGGCATGCTCCACTCCCAGCGTCACTGCTGCGTTACGGTACATATCCTGCGTCACCTTGGTGATATTTTCAGGCGTTTCAATCTTGACTTCTAGAGGCGACTTGTCCCCCAGCTTTTGAATCTTGGCTGACGAATAAAGCTGTAAACTAGCGTCATTAGCCACATTCATGATTTTCGAATAGATATCAGGTGTCATAGTTTTGATATCTTTGGTGTCTTTTGATGCATCATAGCCAAGTCTGCTAAGAGTTTGGTTTTTCTGGTCTTCAGATAGAGAAGAACCTAGAACATATTCTGGTTGTACATAGGTTTCATCGATTACTTTTTGAACATCGGTTGCTGCGTGGACACTCGTCATAGCTGTTGCGACCCACAATACTGCAGCACTTGTTAGAAAGAGTTTCTTTCTCATAGGGTATTCCCTCCTTTACCTTTCTAGGTTAATAAAACAATCTTAAAGAAAGCTTATAGTGAAAAACACCTGGTAAAACCAGATGTTTAGAAGAAATTAAAGAATTTCATGATATAAAGGTTAAAACGTACCTGTCTGGAGTAGTAATAGTTTCCTCCATTTTCATAGAGTTCGGCTCCATGAAAGATAGAAATAGGGGTGATATAGGTGTAGGTCTTCCCCGTGGTATTCCCAAGGATTGGAGCGACTGTTTCTCGGGAATAACGCTTGGCCAGTGCTAGTGTATTTTTCTTGCCATTCTGAGCGATAAAGTCTATATAGGCAGGTCCAAAATTATAGGCTTGAACAGCGGTCCAGACATCTACCCCCTTGCTCTGAGCCAGATAGAGGTTATCTGTTAGAGTTTGAATACCTTGACGAATACTGGAGGCATTATCATTGATAGTGTTGGTTGAGCCACTTGCAGACTCACTAGACTGCATAACATCCCCTTCTTTTCCCTTCGTTTCAGTATAAATCATGGCGAGCACAAGCTCTTCATTGGCTGGAGTATCTTTTTCACTCAAGATTTCTCGAACCATAGGTTGATAAGTCATGACTTGCTTGACGTCTTGGTGAACTCGGTAAACTTTATAACCAGCAAAAAGGAGGACTGCTAGCACTAGCATTCTTCGTATAAATTTAAACATTATTTACTTTGAATATCCTCAATATTTTTGATTAAGATAGAATAGGTTCCATTGTCATTTTGAATAAACTCAACAGACTCCGCATCTTGATAGACGTTATTGGGAACGATGAGTTCGATTCCGTTTGACAAGGAAAGTTTTTGATTTTCAAATTTCTTGAGCTGACGACTGGCATCAATCTCATCGAACTGGACTGGCTCTGGTACAGCTTCCTTGACTTGGTCGATAAAGCTCAAACGAGCTGTCAGATTGTTGTCAAAAAGGTCATTAGCCAATTTTTCAGGTGACAGTTCATTGCTTTCTTCAAGATTGTTGAAAATAGCTGATTTGACCTTAGATTGAAATTGAAAGTCATCTGTGTTAAAGGACTCTGCAATTCTCTGGGCTGTTTTTTCCAATTCCTTGATGGATTTCTTGGGAGAAATCTTAGGCGCGACAGCTAGGAGATTTTCTGAAAAATAGTTCAAAAAAGTTCCATTGTACTTGATTCGTTTCTCGATGAGGTGGTACTTGCGGCTTTGAAGATTGACGACCAAGGCCTCATCAGCCCCCGTTCCAAATCCAGGTAAGTTATTCTGAGTTAGCTTGATTGGATTATCAACTTCTCCACCAAGGTGGGTCAAGGTTTCCCGCAGGGCAATTCGCAAGAAAGCAAAATGTTCAACGCCTTCTTTAGAAAACTGAACAAAAACCAAGTCATTGGTCTTGAGATTTTCTGAAATGCTAAACTCCTCTTTCCAGAGGTTAGCCAGAGTTACTGATGTATCCAACAAATCGTCTGTGATGTGATTGAAGAAGGGATTTTCTTCTTCGAAAATCCCAGTCTTGGCTTCATCTGAATACACACGTTCAATTTTCTTGCGCAGGTATTCTTCGATTTTTGGAGTGATATTGAGAAACTTATCCGCTAGGAACAACTCGGTATCATCCGGGCTGAACTGATGGATAATAGCTTTCTTAATATAAATGTCCATAAAAGTTTTAGTCCTCGTATAATGGGAAGGCATCTGTCAATTCTTTGACTGCGCTTCTCACTTCTTCTAATACAGCCTCATTTTCTGCATTCTTAAGGGTTTTAATGATGAGTTCAGCCACTTTGCGACTTTCTTCTTCACCAAAACCACGTGCAGTGATGGCTGCAGATCCGATACGAATCCCACTTGTCTTGAATGGTGACAAGGTTTCGTAAGGGATTGAGTTTTTATTTAAAGTAATATTAACTTCATCCAGCAAGTTTTGAGCAACTTTTCCGTTTTCAACAACCTTAGTAACATCGACTAAGAAGAGGTGGTTTTCAGTCCCACCAGAAATGATACGGAAATCAGGGTCTTGCAAGAAGACAGCTGCCATAGCCTTGCTGTTCTTGATAACATTAGCAGCATATTCCTTGAAGGCCGGATCTAAGACTTCTTTGAAGGAAACAGCCTTAGCAGCGACAACATGCTCTAGAGGCCCCCCCTGAATACCAGGGAAAATAGCTGAATTGATTTTCTTAGCTAGGTCCTCGTCATTGGTCAAAATCAAGCCGCCACGTGGTCCACGAAGGGTTTTGTGGGTCGTTGTTGTTGTGATATGAGCGTATGGAACTGGACTCGGATGTAGACCAGCAGCAACCAAACCAGCGATATGGGCCATATCGACCATGAGCTTAGCCCCAACAGCGTCTGCGATTTCACGGAATTTTGAAAAGTCGATAATTTGAGAATAGGCTGAAGCACCTGCTACGATTAGTTTTGGTTTTACTTCTTGAGCCTGTTTCAAGATTGCATCAAAGTCCAAGAGTTCTGTTTCAGGATCCACACTATAAGAAACAAAGTTGTAGGTTTGACCAGAGAAGCTGACAGGAGCTCCGTGGGTCAAGTGCCCACCTGCTGCCAAATCCATTCCCATAACCGTATCACCTGGTTCAATCAAGGCCATATAAGCAGCACAGTTGGCTTGGCTTCCTGAGTGAGGTTGGACATTAGCGAATTTAGCACCGAAAATTTCTTTTGCACGTTCAATAGCTAGAGTTTCTACCACGTCTACTACATCAGTTCCACCATAATAACGGCGTCCTGGGTAACCTTCAGCGTATTTATTCGTCAAGATAGACCCTTGAGCTGCCATAACAGCCTTGGAAACTACGTTTTCCGAAGCAATCAACTCAATGTTGTTTTGTTGGCGTTCTTCTTCTTTGGCAATAGCATTCCAGAGATCAGCATCGTAGGCTTTAAAATCATCTTTGTCAAAAATCATAGGTCTTCTCCTTTATAGTGTGACTGGTCCTTTAGTTTGTTTTTACAATAAGAAAATAAACTAAAAGATGCGAATAAACCGTTTCTGCATTTTATCACAAGTATAACCAACTTTTTCATAAAATGCATGAGCTCCCAGACGATGATCAGCAGAGTTTAAGCGGATAAACCCATAACCCCGTCTTTTTGCTTCTTGATCCAACCCTTGCAGTAAACTTTTACCGATACCTTGCCCTTGTGCTTGAGGTGAAACCGCTAAGCCTAAGATATTAAATCCTGCTTTGGAATAGAGGGATTCATAAACTTCAGCATGGACATATCCAAGTAAGACATGACTGGCCTCATCCTCATAACCAAGTAGGAAATGGTGGGAATCCTGAGATAATCTAACTAGTTGACTAGCTGTGTCCTCTGGACTAAAAGAGTAGCCCAAAGCCTCTTTGTTAATCTCACATATAGCCTTCACATCTGTTTCTTGCAAATCTCTTAGCATCTCATTCCTCCTCAAAAGAAATCTCTGGCAACCGAGCAAGAATGTCTTCTCGCTTAATTGCCCCTTGGCGTAAGATTTTCACCTTTTCTCCAGATAAATCCAAAATAGTTGAATCCTGTCCAGTTAGAAAAGCATCATCCTCCAGACCCAAAACCTCTTGGTCAAAATCCTCTAGAATTTGATCAAAGGTGACCCCACTTGCCTGACCTGAGATATTGGCAGACGGTCCAATCAAGGGACCTGTCTCTCGAATCAAATCCAGTGTAATGGGGTGACTTGGCATCCGAAATCCAACAGTTGCAAGACCAGAATTGACCCAATAGGGAACTCTGTCATTGGCTTCTAGGATAAGGGTCAAGGGACCTGGTAAAAAGGTCTCTATAAGTTTTTGTAGATAAGCTGGCTGATTCTTTGAAAAGTGCAAGATGTCTTCTAGAGAGGCAACATTGAGGTTAAGCGCCTTGTCTCTGGGACGACGTTTGAGTTGGTAAACATGGTCAACAGCTTTTTCGTCTAAGGCCTTAGCAAAGAGACCGTAAACTGTCTCTGTAGGCAAAACAACAGCTCCGCCCTTTTCCAACTCTTGTCTAATCCTGTCCATCATCAACTACAACCATCCTATCTTGACCAAATTGGTCCTTGAGTGTTCGTACTCGTTTTTCAGGAAAATGTTTCTTAAAAAGCGCAGGAACACTTTGACCTTGCTTGTATCCAATTTCAAGGTAAATCTTACCACCATCTGTGAGATAGTCTTTTGCATCTTCCGCAATTCTGCGGTAAATAGCTAGGCCACCCTCATCTGCAAAGAGAGCTAGATGAGGCTCCGAATGCAAAACATTCAAACCGACGTCTGACTCATCTTCACGAGAGATATAGGGTGGATTGGATACAATTATATCATATTTTTCAGAAATTTCTGCAAAACAATCAGATTTTTTAAAAAATATATTAAGATTTTGATTTTTGGCATTCTCAGATGCAAGCTCTAAGGCGCCTTGGGAAATATCTGCTGCTGTCACTGACCAATCTGGCCGATTTTTTGCTAATGCGAGAGCTATGGCACCACTTCCAGTACCAATATCTAGGACCTTAAGATTTTCCTCAGGATTTTCTGTGAGGATGAGTTCCACCAACTCTTCTGTTTCTGGACGAGGAATCAAAACCCGCTCATCTACTTTTAACTGCATTCCATAAAAATCTGCCTGTCCAATGATATACTGAGCTGGTTTGTGAGTTGCTAACTGCTGGTAAATTTCTTCTACAAATACTTCTTCCTCTTCCGTTACTTCCTGTTGCAGAGCAAAAACGAAATCTGTAAACGAGAGATTTTTCAGGCTACGATAGACAAAAGAGAGGCTTTCTGCTTCCTCTCCTTGTCTTATCAACTCTTCTTCAAAATCTGAAAATAATTGAGCTAATTTCATTATTTGTTTAATTCTTCTAATTTTTGTGTTTGGTCATAAAGAACCAAGGCATCTACCACTTCATCCAATTTACCTGACAAGATGGTATCTAGTTTTTGGAGGGTCAAGCCAATACGGTGGTCTGTGACACGGTTTTGTGGGAAATTGTAAGTACGGATACGTTCTGAACGGTCACCAGTACCGATAGTAGACTTACGCTCAGCGTCTTGTTCATCTTGAGCAATCTGAGCAAAATGGTCAGCAACACGCGCACGGATAATCTTCATAGCCTTCTCACGGTTTTTCTGCTGGGTACGTTCTTCCTGCATCTCAACCTTGATATTGGTTGGCAAGTGAACGATACGCACGGCAGTCGCAACCTTATTGACGTTCTGTCCACCAGCACCAGATGCGTGGTAGATGTCAACACGAAGGTCTTTTGGATCAATATCGTATTCTACTTCCTCTACTTCAGGCATGACAAGAACTGTGGCAGTTGAGGTATGAACACGGCCTTGGCTCTCTGTCACAGGGACACGTTGCACACGGTGGGCACCAGACTCATACTTGAGTTTAGAGTATACAGATTGACCAGAAACCATAGCAACCACTTCCTTGAAACCACCAACACCGTTCATAAAAGCCTCCATGACTTCAAAGCGCCACCCTTGAGCTTCCGCATACTTTTGGTACATAGTTAGAAGGTCTCCGGCGAAAAGTGCTGCTTCGTCTCCACCAGCGGCTCCACGAATTTCAAGGATGATGTTCTTATCATCGTTTGGATCCTTTGGAAGGAGCAAAATTTTGAGTTTTTCTTCGTATTCTTCTTTTTCAGCCTTGGCATCTTTCAGCTCTTGCTTGGCCATTTCTTCCAAGTCCGCATCTCCGCCTGATTCCTTAATCATCTCTTCAGCGTCGACGATGTTTTGAAGGACTTGTTTGTACTCACGGTAGGCTGTTACCGTATCTCGAGTTGAAGCCTCTTCTTTTGAAAGCTCCATGAAACGCTTGGTGTCCGAAACGACATCAGGGTCACTGAGCAATTCTCCTAATTCTTCATAACGGTCCTCTACAGCTTGTAGTTGATCATAGATGTTCATTTTTCTTTATTCTCCTTATTGATTTCAGGGGCAAAATAATGTTTACGGCAGACTGAGATATAGGTTTCATTGCCACCAATTTGAATTTGTTCGCCATCATAAATGGGCAGTCCATCGTGCGTACGCAACACCATAGTCGCCTTTTTCTTACAGTACTGACAGATGGTCTTGATTTCTTCAATCTTGTCTGCTAAGAGCAAGAGGTATTTTGAACCTTCGAACAAGTCATTGCGAAAGTCATTCTTCAAACCAAAAGCCATGACAGGTATGTCTAGCTCATCAACAACACGAGCTAGGTCATAAACATGGTGACGCTTGAGAAACTGAGCCTCATCGACCAACACACAGTAAGGTTTTTCAGGTAAGTCTCGGATATAACCAAAGATATCCGTCGTTTCCTCAATCGCAATGGCTGGGCGTTTCATACCGATTCGACTCGACACATAGCCAACACCGTCACGCGTATCCAGAGCCGAAGTCATAATCACAACTCCCTTTCCTTGCTCCTCGTAGTTATAGGCCACCTTGAGAATCTCAATCGTCTTACCAGAGTTCATGGTCCCATAACGATAATACAACTGTGCCATGCTTCTAATTCACGTCCATTCTAAATTTTTGCTACATTCTAGTATATCATAATTTTCTGAAGCTTTAAACGGCAAAATGTGGTAAAATAGAAGAAATCAAAAACTACTGGAGGAAGCTATTATGCCATTTGTACGCATCGATTTATTTGAAGGACGCACGCTCGAGCAAAAGAAAGCTCTGGCTAAGGAAGTAACGGAAGCTGTTGTTCGTAATACTGGAGCCCCTCAATCAGCCGTTCATGTCATCATCAACGACATGCCAGAAGGAACTTACTTCCCACAAGGGGAAATGCGCACCAAATAAACTAGCTTAAGCAGAATTGCTTAGGCTTTTTCAATCTCCAAGTAGCATCCATTGAAGAAATAGTCTAATTTTGTTACAATTTGAAAAGAGACTTGGAAATATTTCCAAGAAAAGAGCTATTAATTAAAGGAAACATTATGATTACACGTGAATTTGATACCATCGCTGCGATTTCTACTCCACTAGGTGAAGGAGCCATTGGTATTGTCCGCCTGAGCGGAACAGATAGTTTTGCCATTGCACAAAAAATCTTTAAAGGTAAAGACTTGAGTCAGGTTGCTAGCCACACTCTCAACTACGGTCATATCGTTGACCCTCAAACTGGTAAGGTCATGGACGAGGTTATGGTTGGGGCTATGAAGTCTCCCAAAACCTTCACTCGTGAGGATATTATCGAGATTAACACCCACGGTGGGATTGCAGTAACCAATGAAATTCTTCAGCTAGCTATACGTGAAGGAGCTCGGTTGGCGGAACCTGGTGAATTTACCAAGCGCGCCTTTCTAAACGGTCGTGTGGACTTGACACAGGCTGAGGCGGTGATGGACATCATCCGTGCCAAGACTGACAAGGCCATGAACATTGCAGTCAAACAATTGGACGGTTCTCTTTCTGACCTCATTAATAATACTCGCCAAGAAATCCTCAATACACTTGCCCAAGTTGAGGTCAATATCGACTATCCTGAGTATGACGATGTTGAGGAAGCTACTACTGCTGTTGTCCGCGAGAAGACTATGGAGTTTGAGCAATTGCTAATTAATCTCCTTAGAACAGCTCGTCGCGGTAAGATCCTTCGTGAGGGAATTTCAACTGCCATTATCGGCCGTCCCAACGTTGGAAAATCCAGCCTCCTCAATAACCTCCTTCGTGAAGATAAGGCCATCGTAACAGACATCGCTGGTACGACACGCGATGTCATCGAAGAATACGTCAACATTAACGGGGTTCCTCTCAAATTGATTGATACAGCTGGTATCCGGGATACAGATGATATCGTGGAACAAATCGGTGTCGAACGTTCTAGAAAAGCCCTCAAGGAAGCTGACTTGGTACTACTAGTACTAAATGCCAGTGAACCACTGACCGCCCAAGATCGCCAACTCTTAGAAATCAGCCAAGATACCAACCGCATTATTCTTCTTAATAAAACTGATCTTCCTGAAGCGATTGAAACTTCGGAACTCCCTGAAGATGTCATCCGCATTTCTATTCTTAAAAACCAAAATATCGATAAGATTGAAGAGAGAATCAACAACCGCTTCTTTGAAAATGCTGGTTTGGTCGAGCAAGATGCCACTTACTTGTCAAACGCCCGTCACATTTCCTTGATTGAGAAGGCCGTTGAAAGCTTACAAGCTGTTAATGAAGGACTGGAACTGGGGATGCCAGTTGATTTGCTTCAAGTTGACTTGACTCGTACTTGGGAAATTCTCGGAGAAATCACTGGGGATGCCGCACCTGATGAACTCATCACCCAACTCTTTAGCCAGTTCTGTTTAGGAAAATAAGAAAAATCCATGATTGTTCATTCGGTCATGGATTTTATTGTCTTTATTAGTAATCTGGTCTTAAGACTCCTGTTACGGTTGCTTTAGTTGCTTCGTAGTCGCCATCTACAACAACCTTGATAATGCGTTTGGCATCTTCTTCTGGCGCTGGAACTAGAGGTAGACGAGTTGGTCCAGCTGCAAATCCCATATAGTTAAGGACTGCCTTAACTGGAGCAGGACTTGGATAAGAGAAGAGGGCGTTAACCTTAGGAATGAATTTACGTTGAATAGCTGCCGCTTTTTTCATATCGCTTTCTGCAATAGCAGTCAACATCTCGTGCATTTCATCTCCATTTGTGTGAGATGCAACAGAAATAACCCCGTCCGCACCAAGGTTCATGGCATGGAAAGCATCTCCGTCCTCACCAGTATAGACCAAGAACTCTTCTGGCTTGTGTTCAATCAAGTAAGCCATATTAGCCAGACTAGTACATTCTTTGACCCCAATGATATTTGGATGGTCAGCCAAACGAAGCATGGTTTCTGGAGTCAATTCGACAACTACACGCCCTGGAATGTTATAGATAATAATTGGTAAGTCAGAAGCATCTGCAATTGCCTTAAAGTGCTGGTACATGCCTTCTTGAGAAGGTTTGTTATAGTATGGTACGATAGCAAGTCCAGCAGCAAAACCACCAAATTCTGCTACTTCTTTGACAAACTCGATCGAGTCACGTGTATCATTGGTACCTACACCCGCAATCAAAGGAACGCGTCCATTGACAATCTTTTGTACAGCCGCAAAGAGTTCCAACTCCTCATCGTGGGTCAAGGTCGGACTCTCAGCAGTCGTTCCAGCTAGAAGAATGCCGTCTGTGTGATGGACCAATAAATGCTCAATCAAGGCTGGAATGGCATCAAAGTTGATGGAACCATCCTCATGAAAAGGGGTAATAAAGGCTGTGATGATTTTACACTCTTTTAAATCTTGATAAGACATGCGAAACACCTCTCTATTTCAAAGAAGGAGTTCATCTGAACTCCTAAACGATATGACTATTTTAATTCAAATTTCAACTCAGCTGTTGGACGAACCAATCCACGTTCGTGAAGTGTTTCTGCAATCTGAACTGAGTTCCAGGCAGCACCTTTGAGAAGGTTATCTGAAACAACCCACATGTGAATTCCTTTTTCAGCATCCAAGTCTTTACGGATACGACCAACAAAGGTATCACGTGAACCAACTGCATTGATGGCTTGCGGATAGATTTGATGAGCTACATCATCTTCAAGAACTGCACCTGGAAAGGCTGAGATAGCTGCTTTCACTTCTTCGATTGGGGCCACTTCTTTTGTTTCAATGTAAACAGACTCAGAGTGAGCTGACAAGACGGGAATACGCACACATGTTGCAGACACTGCGATGCTGTCATCTTCCATGATTTTCTTCGTTTCCTTGGTCATCTTCATCTCTTCGTAAGTGTAATCATTGTCAGTAAAGACATCGATTTGTGGAAGAGCGTTAAAGGCGATAGGATAGTGTTTCTTATCACCACCTGAAGGCAAGATTTCTGCATGCAAATCACGAGGATTCACACCATCGTTCAAGACTTCACGAAGTTCACGTTGTGTTTCAAGAATCGCTCCCATACCAGCACCTGAGACCGCTTGGTAAGTTGAAACGATGATACGGTCCAAGCCCCATTTTTGACGAACAGGCTCAAGAGCCACCATCATTTGGATTGTTGAACAGTTAGGGCAGGCAATAATCCCGTTGTGGGCATCAAGTGCATGAGCATTGACCTCTGGAACAACCAAAGGAACATCTGGATTTTGACGGAAATAAGATGTGTTATCTACTACTACCGCTCCAGCTTGAACTGCGTATGGTGC
Organism: Streptococcus halitosis; assembly: GCF_027691175.1. Classification (GTDB taxonomy): domain Bacteria; phylum Bacillota; class Bacilli; order Lactobacillales; family Streptococcaceae; genus Streptococcus; species Streptococcus halitosis_A. The sequence goes on along the minus strand of NZ_JAQFBD010000001.1, from coordinate 925,179 downwards.
ATACTTAGCTGATGTCGAACCACCTGCTGAGAAGAGTGCAATATCAACACCCTCAAAAGCTGTCTCAGTTGTCTCTTCAATCGTAATATCTTGGTCTTTAAATTTCAAAGTTTTGCCTGCTGAACGTGCAGAAGCAAGGTAACGAATTTTATCGATTGGAAGTGTTGATTCTTCCAACATTTTTATCATCTGAGCTCCGACAGCACCTGTCGCGCCGACTACAGCAACTGTATATCCCATAAATAACCTCTTTCGGAATTTTCTAAAAATTTCTATAATAGATGTATTATACTACTTTTTCAAGAAATTGAAAAGCATTTTTAGACTATATTTTCTGAAAACTAAAAATCCCTAGTCATTGACCAGGGACTAAGAGGCATCTTCATGTGATGAGCAGGTTCACACAACTCATCAAGGTCCGCTCCTGCGTTATGACCTCCTTATGCTCAATAGCAGTCCGAAGACTACCTATCGACTCATCGCAACTACTATTCTACTAGATAGAGTCACTTTTGTCAACAGACAAAACTCTTTGCTTCATTTATACAGGTGCATAAGAAATATCTTTGAAAAATTTGGGGCAGATTTGGGGCAGACATAACAAAAACCCTTGCAAATAAGGGTTTTTCCATCTATTTAATGCTAATTGCCGGGATTGAACCGGCGACCTCATCCTTACCATGGATGCGCTCTGCCAACTGAGCTAAATCAGCTTACCTAAAAAGTATACTATAGTTCTATGTTCTTGTCAAGCGCTCTCTTTTAATTTTATGGAATGAAAAAAGCTAGATTTAGCAAGAATCTAGCTTATAAACTTCTTATCTTGTTAGATCGATTCGGCGCCCTAATTTTCCGATTAAAATAGCACCTACGATAAGTGATGCAAACTCACCAATCCCCGTAGAGAACCATGTAAAGAAGAATGGGGCTTCTGCAACAATATAGAGTTCTGCTGCGATGGTAATCATTGAAATAGAAAAGAGGATTGAAAAGAAGAAATGATCTTTTCGAATCAAACCATTAAACAGATAGTCTTTCTTGTACTTGCTAAAAAGCCATACACCTAGACTTAGGAAAACTAGGGTAGAGCCCCCGCCGACAAAGACATCTATTGGACCAAAGCTAAAGAAATTTGCAATCATACAACCAATCGTCACACCGATGATATATTTAGGATTGTAAAAGGCCAAGAAATTCATCATCTCTGAAATACGGAACTGGTAGGCGCCGTAGCTAATGGCATTCAGCGGTGGGGTAATGGTCAAAACCACATAAATAGCAGCGACAATAGCGATATCCGCCATATCACGAACAGTTAATTTTTTCATGTTTTCTCCTTTAGCGGTTTCCCGCGTAAAATATGCTTGGTGAAAGAAGCTAAGCACCAAGGGTTGAGACTATCAACCTTACCAGTATAGCACAATATAGGACTTTATGCTATACTAAAACCATGAAAAGAATAATAAAGGCATTCTTCGATAACGAAATCCTCTCCTACCTATTTTTCGGTGCTGCTACTACTCTGGTTTCTATCTTATCGCGTTTGGTTATTTATCACATCAGCCACCAGGAAATCCTGGCAACCGTACTCGCAAATCTTATCGGGATTCTCTTTGCCTTTCTCACAAATGATACAATCGTCTTTAAACAAGAGAGAAGAAATTGGCCAACTCGCCTGGCTAAGTTTTTCTTAACTCGTCTCTCTACACTTGGACTTGACGTTCTTTTGACTTATATCTTCGTTACAATCTTTCCTAATGTTATTGGCCAGTTTGTCGAATATAATATAGATAGGGTTAATACGGTTGAAACCATCCTAGCACAAATCTTAATTATTCTGCTTAATTATATTTTCAGTAAAATCTATATTTTTAAAAAAAGCAACTGTTCTCCTTAAGCATCCAGGTTGCTTTTTGTCACAATTTAGGATATAATTAGTTAGAAATTAGGAAAGGAATTTATGAAAATGTTAAAGGACCTAAAAGAATTCTTGCTTCGCGGTAATGTTGTTGACCTTGCTGTCGGTGTAATCATCGCCTCTGCATTTGGTGCTATCGTAACTTCACTCGTTAACGATATCATCACTCCACTTATCTTGAATCCGGCCTTGGAAGCTGCGAAAGTACAAAACATCGCTGAGCTTGCATGGAATGGTGTTACATATGGTAAATTCTTGAGTGCTATTATCAACTTTCTCGTTGTAGGTACTGTGCTTTTCTTCGTTATTAAAGCTATGGAAAAAGCGCAAAACCTTCGTAAGAAAGAGGAAGTGGTTGAGGAAGCACCTGCTGCTCCAACTGAACTTGAAGTTCTTCAAGAAATCAAAGCTCTTCTTGAAAAAAAATAAGACAGATAAAGGATCTAGCTTAAAGCTAAATCCTTTTTTCTTTACTCTTTTGGTAACTTACCAGCCTTTTCGAGCATTTTCTTAATCAGGTAAGGCATCTTCACATTTTCACGGCCTTTTTTCTCAATGAGTTTTTTGACAAATTCTGGCATCTGAAGGTCGTCTGTCTCCTCCATGATGTCCTTAGTAGTTGCTGAAGGCGCTAACTCATCAAAGGTTTCTTCTTCTGGGAGAAAAGCTTTAAATTCTTTGTCTTCGTTGGCCCTTACAGTAGCAACTAAAGCGTCAATTAAACGACTATCCGTATTGGGCATAGGTGGACGATGGTAGGTGACACCTATTTCTTGACACAAATCATAACATTCCACATCGTTGTCAAACAATACTTCAATGTGCTCACTGATAAAGCTAATCGGAACAAAAATATAATGTTCTGGATGTTGCTTTTGTTCTCGTAAATATTCTAAGACATCTGGCTTGATCCAAGGGATTCCAATATCGCTTTCGCTCTGCCAAGTATTGGTATACTGGTCTGTCATTAGGCCGAGTTGTTCAGCAATTAGCTTGCTATTATCAAAAATCTGGTCAATATAAGGATCTCCATAGTCTAAGGCAAAAATGGGAACACTGTGAGCTGAAAAGATTACCTTGAAAGATTCTTCTCCCACATGGTTTCGTAAAATTTTTCTAATCTCATCTGTCCAGAAGTCCAGCAAAGCCTGTTGTTGATACCAGTCCTTAATGACTAAAAATCGTATCTGCTGACTTTCCAGAAACTTTTCATATCCCATGACTGAGTAAAAGGAATAATGAGGTTCCAAAATCAAACAGATACATTCTTCGACACCATCAGTTTCCATCTGTTTGATCACATCTGGAATAAAGGGACGAGAAAATTTGTTGGCAAAATAGATACCGTACTCCTCCCCTAATCGTTCCTTGACTAAATTGACCTCCTCACGTGTAATCCGTTGCAAAGGCGTCCCACCGATAAGGACGTAGTTGTCATAGAGGGTCTGGATCTCGTGGTCTTGGGGTCTAACTCCACGACGAATGTTTGTAAAAAATTCTGATACTCCTTCAAAACTAATCTCCTCTGGAGATCCAAAGGTCATCATTAACAGGGCTTTTTTCATATTATCATCCTTATGATATTATTTTCACCATCCATTCTATCATGAAAAACAAAAATAGTAAACGCTTCCGACGTCTACTATTTCTTTTGTTCTTTTGTATTTCTATCTCGTCTTATGATTAGAATAATAACTATTAGAAGCAAGATGACAATGATAAGAAGGAGTAAGGTTAGGATATAAATCCAATGCGTTGGAATCCCTTGGTCAAAATAACGTGTTCCTACGCTTTCTCCACTTTTATCCTGTGCTGCTTTTACTGGTGCATCCGTTATTTTTGCTAAAAGAATATGGCGGCCGTTGGTAATATTAAGAAAACAGGTGCTTAATAAAACAATCTTGTCCGTTGAAGTCAAGGAAACATCTCGCTTGTACTTGGCTTTACTCAACAGATACTGATAATAGGCCTGGTGTTCCTCATCGTTGGAACTCAAGGTTCGGTAAATTTCCGTATCATAGGCATCCACTTCTAAAATCCCAAAAATCTCAAGACCACGTTCTCGACCATTATAGTAGATAGAACCATAGCGATGCTGGTCGAAGAATTCCTTATCAGCAAATTTCTTAATCTCACCGAACATAGCCCCTGAAGCCATAGAGTGACCGTAGATGATGGTATTAAAATCAGTAAAGTTGGGATTAAAGCGATAGTCGAGAAAAATTGATCCTGTTATCGTATAATCGCCAAAGGCATTGCGGTCAAGGTATTTGACATTATCCTGACTTTGTAGAAGTGGATAGTCCACCTTTGTCCCATCAAGGCTAATCCAACCGCAAACATCATGATTAAGCTGTTGCAGAGTTTCAAATCCTGTGCTCGAAGCATCCTTTTCAATAGGATTATAGTGATCATAGTCACTCGCTTCCGCTCTCTGCCAACCAAAAAGAGCTACAAAAACACAGAAGAATACCAGAAATACTTTTTTGAACCGCAATCTCTTTTGAACCGTCATCGGCACTCCTTTCTATGCGAGATTTCTTAAAAGGAAAGGAGGCGGGACAAAACCGCCTCTTTTCTATTCACCCTTAGTCAGTAAAAGGGTCTGCTTCTTGCATTTTTTTACTCTCTCTTCTACGACGTAGGATCAAGTAGAGGACAAGGAGTAAGAAAATCAAGAGCAAGAACAATACAAACAAGATAAGGTACCAAATCCATAGTGGGATTGATGAGAGGAAACGTCCAAGAGACGAGTCATCAAAGACACTGTATGGGAATGGTTTTGATTTTTTTGTATGGAAGGTATTTTTAGGGACAGTGTCTGTAATCTTTGCGACCACGATATGACGACCATTAGTCACATCGAGAAAACAGGTGCTGAGTAGGATGATACGATCACTCGGCGAGAGCGAGATATCCCGCTTGTGCATGGCTACTGAGAGCAAGTGATCTAGATAGGCCTGCTGACGGTCCACACCCTGTATTCCTGGATCATAGATGTTAAAGTCATAGGCATCGACCTCCAACATCTCAAAGATCTCGAGCCCTTTTTCCACACCATTGTAGTATATACTACCGTAACGATGCTGGTCAAAAAATTCCTGATCAGCAAACTTAGCCACATCACCAAACATGACCCCGTTTTCTACGTGGTGCCCGTAGATAATGGTATTAAAGTCTTCGAACTTAGGATTATTTCGTGCATCGAGAAAGATAGCGCCTGTCGCTGCAAACTCACCTTTGGAGTCCTTGTTGAGATACTTTTCATTGTCCTTGGCTTGGACTAAGGGATAGTCGATATTGGTGCCATAGACATTGATCCAACCGAGGACTTCGGGATTGAGTTCTTGGAGTTTGCTGAAGCCTGAAAAACTAGCCAGCTCATCCTGTTGCGTCGTGACAGGTCGATAAGCTTCGTACTCACTTGACGAAGCTAAGGAGTAGACTTGGTTGGAATCCCAAAGGGCATAGAAACCAAAGAGAAAGATCAAAGCTGCAAAAATGAGCAGCAAGTGATTAATCACCCCATCCACAGCAAGAACGAGACGCCTAGACAGACTCTTTTTTGGTTTCTCACGCTTGGTTTTCATCGTCGTCTATCCCCCAGCCGTTTAGGCTTCTCTACGTTTTTTAGACAAGACAACAAATCCAGCTAAACCAAGACCAATCATCAAGATGAATGGAAGGTTGTCAATCAAGAGACCGGTAGGAGTCACGTCATTAATTTTATTGGTAACGGTGTTGTTGTTTGTTTTTTCACCAAGAAGGATATTCTCAACTTTATAATCTTGACCCAATTGTCCAGCCGCACCATTAGTTGATGTCCCGTTTGTCAAATATACTGATGATGCTGTATATCCTGGAACGCCAGTTTCTGTTACTGTGTATTTTGATCCCGCTGGTAATTGAGTGACTGTGAATGTTTCACCATGTTTCAAAGTAAAATCATAATCAACCGACTCTGATGCAGCAACAACAGCTAACTCATGTGATGCATTCCCATGTTGAACAACAATATTTTTTATTGGTTCTGCTGCAGTTTTATTTGTTGATGGAAGTTGAATACGAATATGGAAGTGGAAATCTTTTGTTTTATCCCCTGAGGCTCCGTCGACTTTTTTAGTAATTGTTAATGCGTTTGCAGTAGGGTCTACTTTACTAGGATCATCAGGCTTAGGGTCTCTGCTAGCATCTTTTGTATAGGTGTTGTCAAAGAGATTATAAACCCCTGTTTCACTCGGTTGAACCTTTGCTGTGTTGGATTGTTTATTTTCTTTGAAGTATACTGATGAAATATAGACACCACCATTGGCTTTATTTTTGACAATAACATGCATTTCATATGTGCGCTCATCATATCTCATTGCATCAATTTTTTTACTATCTTTTTCAATGGCTGTCCAACCTGATTTATCTTCTCTGACATCATAAACATATTCTCCGGCATGTTTATATGTTGTGTTGCCAAAAATATTTTCAGTCGTTTTTTCGATTTTATCATTTACTTGATTATCTGTTTTAGAATAAGTAACTGATATATCTGGGATATTCACTCCTTTCTCATAAGGAGCTCCATTAGAGGATGTACCAGACTTTTCAGTAAATTTAAAAGTAAATGTCGCATTCGGTGTTGTAATACCTTGTGCAATATTCAAGGTTTTTCTAATTTTCACAACAGCATTTGCTTCACCAGTTGCCATTGTTGTTGCTGAAGTATCATCCGCAAAGGTCGGAACACCTCTGAATACCGACAAAGCGGTTATAGCTGCAATACTTGCAGTGAATAGCTTTTTAAAGAATGTTTTTTTCATGATTATTCCTTTTGTTTTTTTATTTTCTTTTTTCATTATGATCATCAAAAGCCTCGTCTTCTAATGACTGTTACAACTTTGCCTTGAGTATCCTGTATAGGGATGGTTCCAAAAGCACGACTGTCTACAGCCGTTGTTCGATTGTCCCCGAGGACAAAGAGTTGTCCTGCTGGAACTTTCATCGGGAAGGTCGCCCCTTCCTTATAGAGCAGCGTTTCTTTGTAGATATCTTGCTCTTGTTGAGGAGAACCGTTGATGATGAGACCATTTTCGTTTATATCGATTGTACTTCCTTCGGTTGCGATGACACGCGCCACTCTTTCCTTACCTTTATAGCTATAGACCAGCAAGTCACCAATCGAATAGCGTTTATCCAACCTATAATAGACGACCAGGTCGCCATCTTTTAAGGCTGGCTTCATGCCATCGTCATTGTATCTTAATAGTCCAAAGACGAAAAAGTAAAGGGTGGCTAGTACAAATCCAACCATCAGAAGTTTACTGACTAAGTATAGGATATCTCCCCAGACACTCGGCGGAGACTTATCCCGATTGACTTGCGTTACTGGTTTCTTATGTTTCTTTTTAAGCAGCATCACTTCCTCCTATTCACCACAAGGTGACCAAGTAAGATGATAAAGAAGATTCCTCCTAGAGGAAGAACAACTCCAAGCATGAGAGTGCTACTCAAGAAGTCAATTCCCGTTTCAGGTACGCTGTTTTTATTATTCGTGACCGTCGCAGACTTATCCCCATCAAGCTTGCCTTCTTTATTTTCATAAGAAACCCGATATCCACGAGACGAACTTGCTTCTTCTTCGATACTGTAACGAGCATTTAGAGGAAGGTCGAGAATCTTAACAGTTTTATCTTTCTTTAGATCGACTGTCGCCTTACCATTTGTAAATTTCAGGGTTGTTTTTTGATTATTTACTATTGCACTATACGATCCATTCAATGGTTTATTTTGCGCATCCTTTACGTCAATGGTAATCTTAAAGGATTGCAGAAGATTAGCAAAGGCACCTGTAACTTTTTTTGTAACTGAAAGTGTCGGAAGTCTGTGGTTGGTGACGATTGTTTGAACATCCTCTGACAAGGTTCCCTCTTGTTTTTCATAGGTAACATGATATCCCGCTCTAGATGTCTCTACTTCTTCTACCTTATAGTGGGTATCACGAGGCAGGTATTTGAGGACAGTTTCCTGACCATTTTTGAGAGAAATCTGTACTTTCCCGTTAGTCACTGTTGTATTCCCAAACTTGCCGTTAATCGGCTTGCCATCCTTATCTGAAAGGGTAACATTAATTGTGAAAGATTTATTAGATGATTGTTCACCTTCTAGAATTTTCCTTATGGTGAGGCTTGGAAGCTGTCGGTAAATAACTTTGAAGGATGGTTTCTCTTTCGTACCTGTCTTTTGAACTTCGACTGTGTATCCTGGAGCGTCTGGTGCTTTCAGTTCGTAGTCATATCCCTTAGCTACCTTTGTAAAACTAGTATTTTCAGTAAAACTATTCGTTTGAACTGGACTAGTGACCTTTCGATAGGAATCCTTTGTACTTCCATCTTTCTTTTGGTTTAATTTTAATTCGACACTAGGTGGACGATTTGCTGATGGATTTGATTTCCCATCCACACCTTTCCATTCAATCTCTACAGGAACCGCCAATGGATCTGACGGCTTGAAAGTGGGCTTCTCAGAATAGTCTTTTGTTTTGGTATGTGAGGTCCCAATACCATAGGAATAGGCAACTTTTGCCCCCTTATTGGAATAGAGTTTAGTAGCATCGGCTCCTTCGGCATCATCACTAGTAAGTGTCTTATCACCCGCAATCGCATCAAATGCCTCTTGGGTAGAGGTGACAGTAAACTTGAGAACGTACTTGGCGTCATCCTCCAAAGTGTAACTCGGATTAAACTTGGCTGTTACTTCCACTAATCCCTGTTCGTTCTTCTTACTTTCAATCGTCACTTGATTAGTTGTCAGTTCTTCCTCATTACCATCCTTTATTTTGACAACACGAAGGCGTGAAGCATTACCCGGTAACAGCTGCACGTACTTGGACAAGACATCTGATATAGTTACATGGTGTACGCCTAGAGGTAGAATTTTATCGGTGATTTCTTTGAATTTTTGTTGCAAGTCATTTTCATCGCTTGCTGAAAGGATTTCATTCGGGATTGTGGAATTATAACCACCGATATATTCCTTAAGGGATGTAATACTATCTTTTGAGCCTATGTATTTGAATTTAATTGAATAAAAGCCATCTATTTTCGGAGCTATTAAACTAGAAATACTTCCCATACCTCTCTCTAAACCGGAAGTAAACCAATCTGGTGTATCAATTGTACGTCCTACGTTTGGATTAGAAGAATAGTTGTATATCGTCCTCCCGCTATTAGACTCATAATACATATTAGCTTCGCCATCTGATAGCAGGATAACTACTTTTTTTGCTCCTGCCCTTGCACTTTGCAATAATTTTTGAGCTTCAGTTAATCCAGCATTTATATTTGTACCAGTACCGATACCAGCGTTCATGCCATAAGAACGATTGGAGTCAGCAATTGTCAACGAACTAACAATATTTTTTGAACTATTAGAATCAGTACTCCAAGATACTAGAGTTTTGGCATCATCATATGGAGAAATATTTGAATACCAACCAGCCCAATTGGGCCAGCTTCCATATTGAGATCTTCGATAATATTCATCATAATAATAACCATTATACTGATTATCAATTTTTCCGGCAAAACCTACAATAGATAAACGGTTTTGGGAACTAGAAAGAATTGTATCAATGAGCCCCTGACGACCATTTACACCTCTCAATGTATTTTTTAGTGCTTCAATTCTACTTATGTATCTTGAAGTAGAAGATGACCACACATCTTGCTCTTTCATACTCCCTGAAAGATCGGCAACCAGGACAACATCCAAGGGGTCTGACTGGGTCTCCGTTCCCAGTTTAGATGTGATATCAAGTGACAGCTCATACTGGTCTTCCTGCCCTGATATCGGAGTAATCGTTTTGTGCAGAGTTGTCTGAGGTTCCGTTGTTGAATCTGCACGCAGAGAATTAATCGGTGCACACAAAAAAAGAATAGCTAGAAAGATAACTAAACGACTGGTGAAACATTGAATTTTCTTAAAATCATATTGAACGTTCATGCTATCTCCCTTACTAGAATATGTTTAAATCTGATACTATATAAATCTGAGATTTCCATAAGATAATTATATAATAATATTAACTTCGTGTCAATTAATGTGTTTGAAAACATGTTATTATAAATCACAAAAAAGTATGATTCTTCTTTGTTTTTCAAAATTTTCTGTGGTAAAATGAAAAAAGAATAAAAAAATCTCATAAAATATCAATGCATATATTTTAATCTAAAATATCCAAGATTTCATTTGAAAGTCTATTGAATTTGAATTATTATATTTTTTTAAAATTCGTGAAATTTTCAGAATGAGGCATTTTCCGAAGTTTGCATTCTATTTTATGATTGTTAAAGGAGTTTTTATGACTTATCCGAACCTTTTAGATCGTTTCTTGACTTACGTTAAGGTCAATACGCGTTCTGATGAACACTCTACTACTACTCCAAGTACGCAAAGCCAGGTAGATTTTGCGACCAATGTTCTTATTCCTGAAATGAAACGTGTCGGTCTGCAAAATGTTTACTACCTTCCAAATGGTTTTGCGATTGGGACCTTACCAGCTAACGATCCAAGCTTGACACGCAAGATTGGCTTCATCTCCCACATGGATACAGCTGATTTTAATGCTGAGGGAGTTAATCCGCAAGTCATCGAAAACTACGATGGTAGAGTTATCGACTTGGGTGATTCTGGTTTCAAACTGGATCCAGCTGACTTTAAGAGTCTTGAGAAATATCCAGGCCAAACGCTTATCACAACTGATGGCACGACCTTGCTGGGTGCTGATGACAAGTCTGGGATTGCTGAGATTATGACTGCCATCGAATACCTGACTGCTCACCCTGAAATCAAACACTGTGAAATCCGTGTCGGTTTTGGCCCAGATGAAGAAATCGGTGTTGGAGCTAACAAGTTTGATGCAGAAGACTTTGACGTTGACTTTGCCTATACTGTTGATGGTGGTCCGCTAGGAGAACTTCAGTACGAGACTTTCTCAGCAGCTGCTGCTGAGCTTCATTTCCAAGGGCGCAATGTTCACCCTGGTACTGCTAAAGGACAGATGGTCAATGCCCTTCAGCTAGCGATTGATTTTCATAATCAACTTCCAGAGAATGACCGACCTGAACTGACAGATGGTTACCAAGGTTTCTATCATCTTATGGATGTGTCAGGTAGTGTTGAGGAGGCGCGTGCAAGCTACATCATTCGTGACTTTGAAAAGGATTCCTTTGAAGCTCGTAAAGCAGCTATGCAGTCTATTGCTGATAAGATGAATCAAGAGCTTGGGAATGATCGCGTTAGCTTGACTCTGACAGACCAGTACTACAATATGAAGGAAGTCATTGAGAAAGACATGATGCCTGTTACCATTGCTAAGGCTGTTATGGAAGATTTAGGTATCACGCCAATTATCGAACCAATCCGTGGTGGAACAGATGGGTCTAAGATTTCCTTTATGGGGATCCCAACTCCAAATATCTTTGCTGGTGGTGAAAACATGCATGGACGTTTTGAATACGTGAGCCTTCAGACTATGGAGCGTGCGGTGGATACCATCATTGGCATTGTATCTTATAAAGACTAAAAAAGACGAGGTAGCTCAGCTACTTCGCCTTTCTTTTTATTCATTTGGTTGAGCACTTGGCTCAGACTCACTTTGTGCTTGCTTTTCTGTTGGTTTAGAAGTAGCTGTTTCACTGTCTTTCTCAGACTTAGATTGGCTATCAGTTTCACTTGCTTTTGAACGGAGTTCCTGGTTCAAGATAATGATTTCTTTAGCTAGAGTGAGGAGACCTTCTTTATCACTGCTTTTGGCTGCAAGTTGATCAAATAGGGCATCGACACGTTCAAAGTCAGCATCTGTTCCTTTGTTATCCTCTAAGTACTTGTGAAGAGAGAGCAAGACATTATAGAGTTTTTGGTAGATGATCACCGTTTGTGGATCTTGTTCCGCTTCTTTTTTCTCTCGTTGGATAGTCGCTGCAATACGATTCAAGAGATCCTCAAGTTGTGTTTTAGCTTCGTCAAGGTCTGCATTTTCCTTTTCAGTAGCCGCTTTGATATTAGCTGCTTCTTCAGCTAGGGATTGTTTGACACCATCTTCTTTGACACGTGCTAGGAGTTGGGCAGCTTTAGTTAGGAGAGCATCCACTTCTTCCTTCTTAACATGGCTAACCCGCTCTTCTGGCATAAAATCACCGTAGAGTTCTTTTAGGAATTCATAGATGGCGGTCTTAGCAGTTTGACTATCTACTTTTTCCGTATCTAGAATAGTCTTACCAGCTTTTGTAGATACGGGTTCTTCTTTGAGAGCTTCTTCTACTTCTAGCTTAGTTTGGTAAATAGTTGGGAATAACTTGTTCAAGTCGGTTGCTTTGAGGAAAGATTGTGACTGGTAAAGTTCCCATGTCAACTTGGCAACACGGTTCCGAAGTTCTTCTCTCAAACGACCATCAGACACATGTTCGTAGAAGTATTTGATGTACTCTACTGTTGTAACCCCGGTCCGATCTCGGAAATCTTGCAAGGCCTGCAGTTTCGCTTCAATGGCAGCCAACTCTGTCTCATCCTGTGCTAGTTTTGCTTCCTGCAAATGTACCAAAAGATCTTTCTTAGGCAAGCCATAAGTATCTGTATCCAATGTATTGATCTTATCTACTAGAGCTTGGTACTTCTTATCTAAAGGTGAAGTTTCAACCGGTGCCACACTTTGATCCACATGGATATACTGTTTATCAAAGAGATCCAAGGCTGCTAGGTATCCGGCAGTTGAGTTAGTCGCCAGTTTTTTCATATTTTCGGTGAATTGCCCCAAAGCAAGTTCAACACGTCTCTGCATGATAGGCTGGTCTTTGTAGAGACTTCTGCTATCTGCTAACAGTTGATCCACCTTAGATAGAACTGTTTGTTCATCAAAAGTCCCAGGTTGATAGGTCGATTGTAGGGCCGGAATCTTGTTTTTCAAAGCCACTTCAAAGCCCTTGGTTTGAACCTTGATGTAGTGATTGTGGTCTCCGTGAGGAATCACAAAACTGCCACTTTCTACTTGCAAACTATAAGGAGACACCCCATCACGTAGGGCAGTCGTATACAGTTCATTTAGGAAATCCAGTTCTGGATTCCCAGTTTGGAGAGGAATACGAACATGTTCTTTTCGAACAGCATAGGGATGGATATGGGTAGGATCATAGGCTTGATCCGGATTTCCAAAGACAAAGAATCCATTTGAAATGCGAATCGCTTCGAGCGGTACTCCGTAGGTCTGTGAGATATACTTGATTTTTTCTTCATCGCTAGCATCTCTTGAGAAACTTTCCACAGTCTTTGCAAGTGGTTGAACGTGCTGCGGCTGATGATTTTCTTTCAAGTGATCTTGGGCAGCTTTGATTTGGGCTGCAGTCAAGTCCTTCTTAAAGAAATAATGAGCGTGATCTCCATGAGAAACTACAAACCCTTGCTCATCTTCACTAATAACACGGTCAGCTGCAAAACCATAATCATGTTCTTCACCGTGGTGATGGTCATGCTCCTCTCCATCATGGTCATGATCTTCATGGTTGATATCTTGACTTCCATGGTCACCGTCTTGGTCATGATGATGATCAGGTTGAGCTGGATGTTCTGCTGGCTTGCTTGGATTTTCCAAAGGTGTTGGCTTCCCACTGTCGCTAGATAAAGGAATCATACGCGCAATCTTTTCTTCCAAGGCAGAAAGCTTTGTATATGGGATGAAATGATAGTGATTTCCGTGTGGAATCGCCACGCCACTTGGTGTTCTGCTCGAAATCTTAGCAGGGTCAAAAATCAAGCCATCTGATTCAGCATAACGTTGACTACTTGGAAGAGCATAGAGTTGCTGCAATAGACTTTGAAGACTCTCAGCTTGATTACTTGGTGTTTCAGCCTGTTGACTTGGGTTGGTAGTTTGACCAGTCGCGTTTGGACTAGGACGATAGTTAGTCACACTCGGCTGAGTTCTAGTTCCAGAGAGGTAGGCTTGGGCAGCAGCTAATTCGCTAGCAGACAAGGAGCTCTTTGGAATATAGTGGTAATGTCCACCGTGAGGTACGATATAAGCATCACCAGTATCTTCTATAATATCAGATGGGTTAAAGATGTAGCCATCATCTGTAGTATAACGACCTTGAGATTGCGCAAGCGCCACTGCACTGTTAGAAGTTGGTGCATCGTGAGTATGACCTTGTTTTTGGCGCTCAATTTCGTCCTTCGTACGAACGTTATCAGCATGTGCCGCATCCTTAAGGTAAACATAATACTTACCATCCACCTTGATAATATAACCACCTTTGATTTCGTTGACAATGTCAGCGTCTTTCAGTTGATAATTGGCATCTTTCATCAAAAGCTCTTCGCTGAAAATTGCGTCAAAAGGAACTTTACCATTGTAATAATGAAAGTGATCACCGTGTGATGTCACATAACCTTGATCGGTAATTTTCACAACAATTTGTTCTGCCTGAATATCTTCTTTTTTGCTAACTTGATCTGGTGTCTGAGTCTCTGTTTTTTGAGAGTCTTGTTTCCCATCAACATAAGATACACGATTTGTATCTTTTTTGTCTTCTACCTGGTGTTGGTTCAGTGCATAGATGCAAAGACTTAGGGAAAGGACTAAAGCCGAACCCGCCGCAAGATACTTTTTCTTAATTTTCATAATCTCCTCATTTTAATTCTTCTGCAAGAACATTTATATTTTCTTCTAGGTTTTCTAAGTAAGTTTTGTCATTCTCAGGATCTGCTTCCAAAGGATTGAGTGTCTTTAGGTTAACTCCTGTTGATTTGACCAAGGTTTCAGCAACTTTAGAAGAAGCATTGCTCTCAGTAAAGATGGTTTTGACATTATAAGTTTTGACAAATTCTTGGATTTCTGTCAACTGTCTCGGACTTGGCTCTTGTTCAGGGGAAATCCCTGCAATACCAAGTTGTTTCAATCCAAAACGTTTAGCGAGATAAGAAAAAGCTGTGTGTTGTGTAACAAAAGTCTTTTGGCTCGCTTTTTCAAAAATAGGCTGGTACTTCTTAGTCAATTCTTGTGCTTTAGCGATAAAGTTTTTAGCATTCTTTTGATACTTTTCCTTATTAGCACTATCAATCTCCGAAAGTTTGTCAGCGATAATCTGAGCTTCTTCACCTGCTTTTTCTGGATCTAACCAAGTGTGAGGGTCGTAGAGTGTTTTTTCATCGATGCCGTCACCAGCTTCTACATCTTCTAAGCCCGGTACACGCTCCAACGTCATTCCTTCAGAAGCTTCTAAAACCTTAACTTTTGAGTTTTTCAAGTTTGGATCCAAACTTCCCGCCCAAGATTCGAGCGTATGAGAATGGTAGACAAAGACATCGGCGTCATAAATGGCAGCAATGTCATTTGCTGACGGTTCAAAGGAGTGAATCCCACTACTTGACTGAATCATCCGTACGTCATTCAAGTCACCTGATACCTCTTTGACCATGGCATAGATTGGGTAAAAACTTGTTACAATCTTCATTCCTTTTGCTTCTTGTTTTTCTTTTTGACTACATGCTCCTAAGACAAGAACCAAGAGACCTACCACTAATAATAGAAATGTTCTTTTTTTCATCGTTACTCCTTAACTAGTATTTAACCATTCAATTAACTAGTAAATAGTTTATCTTTATTTACACTATATGTCAAGATATTTTACATATTTTCATGAAAAAAATGAGAACTAGAACTTACATTCTGTTCTCATTTTCGATTTTAACTTTTCTAGTTCTCCTATCCTGTTTTTAGGATCTAGAAAATGCTACTACCTTTACTTGCTATCCTTTAATAAAGCCAACAACTTTTCAGCTTCAGCCATAATGGTATTGTTATCCTGAGCACCAAATAGCAGGTTATTTTTTAAGCCAGTGAGAGTTTCTTTGGCATTGGACTTGATAATGGGGTCTTGGATCTTTGCAAGTAGCTCTTCAGCCTCTCTCAACTTCGCTTCAACCTTTTCAGTCTCGACCTGAGGTTCTTCTGGTTCCTCTGGTGATTCTTCCTCCGGCTTCTCAGTTGGTTTTGGAGATTCTGGTTTCTCACTTTGAGGCTTCTCTTCGCGAGGTTTTTCTTCCTCAGGTTTGTCTGTCCGAGGTTTCTCCTCTAATGGTTTTTCCGTTTGATTGGTATCAGCTTGACCGTTTTGGTTTCTTTGAACATGGTCACTTGCATTTCCCCAACCACTATCTGAATGCGGACGTTCGTTTGGATGTTCGACATAGTACTTGACAGTCGCAAAGAGATCTTCTAGACTATAACCCTTAGGTGCCTCATAAAGTCCTTCGTCAAACCACTCAAATTTGATGTTATGGTAATGGTCATAATGAGGTATGATTAAACTACCGTTTTTGACTTCCACAGTATGTTGGAGATTATAAGGCATACGATCAAGGGGCACCTTCTTAGCTGCTTTCACGCGGTTGTAGATAGCTTCTGCTCCTTTAGCTTCAGTATTTCCTGGATTCTGATGGTCTGTTGAAGGAGGAGTCAAACCTTTCTCTTTAGCATAAACCTGGGCTGCCGCTCTTTCGGCTTCAGACAAACTATCTTTCTTAATCCAATGACTATGGGTCATATGCGGAGTTACATATGCATCCCCCTCATCACTGGTGATATCATGAGGATCAAAGATATAGCCATCTTCTGTTGTATACTTGCCTGCCAACTTGGCTACCTGAATCTCATCATCAGTGTAGGTAATTTGCGCATTTGGTTTTCCTAGACGTTCTGGATGACGAATCGGTGCTAGGAAGGCCAGGATATCATCCACCAACTTGATTTTATCACTTGAGGTATCATTGAGACGTTCCAACAGTTTATCTAATGCATCAAAATCAGCTTGGCGCCCTTTATTATCAAGTAAGTCTTGATGAATTTTTGCTAGTAAATCATAAGCCTTATTGTAAAATCCTCGATCACTAGACGAGAGGTTTGTTTTCTTAACTCCTAGCTTATGAGCTAAACTTTCTTGCTTGGCTAGTTTACCATCAATGGCTGCTGCTGTTTCTGCTGAAAGTTCCTTGGCAGGAATATAACGTGAGATTCCATTCTCCTCAAATACATAGCCATCAGCTACTTTTCGAATTGCCTGTTTGACCAATTTTTCGTCAATTGGATTGCTTGGAGATGGTTGAGGATTTGGTACAGGTTGCGGGCTTGGACTAGGTTCCGGAGTCGGTTGTGGACTTGGTTGTTCTGGTCTTGAATCCGGCACCCTATGGTTCGAACTGTACTGTAGAGGAATAATACGAGCGATTCGTTCTTCCAATTCAGACATCTGTGAATAAGGGATGAAATGGTAATGGTTCCCATGAGGCACAGCAACTCCTCTAGCTGTTCGACTTGTAATCTGTGCTGGGTCGAAGACAAGGCCATCAGATTCTACGTGTCGTTGGCTGAGTGGCAAGGCGTAAAGTTGTTTCAGAAGGCTATCAATATCCTCATCACTCTGACTTGCTTGGTTATCGTCGCTACTGTTGTTAGCTGTGTTCGTGTTCGTATAGCTGTTGCTTTGATTATTATAGGATGGAGTCCATCTATCTACATCGCTGCTAGCACTGTTGTTATTGCTACGGCGATAAGTAGGCGTATTCGATTGACCACTTCTACCAGATAGAAAGGCTTCTGCTGCAGCCAATTCGCTGGCTGATAACTCACTTTTAGGAATGTAATGATAATGGTCGCCATGAGGAACGATGTAAGCATCACCAGTATCTTCAATGATATCAGAGGCATTAAAGATGTAGCCATCATCCGTGGTGTAGCGTCCTTGTGAACGTGCCAAGGCTACCGCACCATCATTTGCTGAAGTTCCTCCTTCACGATGCTGACTATGCTCTTGTTTTTGTCGATTGATTTCTTCTTTTGTACGGACATTATCCGCATGGGCTGCATCCTTAAGGTAAACATAGTATTTTCCATCTACCTTGATAACATAACCGCCCTTGATTTCACTGACAATATCCTCGTCCTTGAGCTGGTAGTTTGGATCCTTCATCAGCAACTCTTCACTGATGATGGCATCATAAGGAACCTTGCCATTGTAATAATGATAGTGGTCACCATGTGAAGTGACATAGCCCTGGTCTGTTATCTTGATGACGATTTGTTCAGCATTGATACCTTCTTTTTTACTAACCTCATCAGAAGTTAGATTCTCCGTTTTTTGCGCTGCTTGTTTTCCATCAACGTAAGACACACGGTTATTTTCTTTGACCGTTCTAGCTTGATACAGTCCCAACTCATAAGAACAAACACTTAAAATTAAAGCTGCCGCAGAACCAGCTAGATATTTTTTATTAATTTTCATCGAAACTCTCTTTCTTTTTGATATTTCTAGTTGCAATTCATTTCTAAATTGCAGAAACTCCTCTCTAAAAGTTAACTGGTTAATAGTTTACTCCTAAATTTGGAACTTGTCAAGAATTTTATGAACCAGTTAACGATTTTTTTGTTTTCTACACTATCTTCTATCTGAACAGTCTGATTTGAGAATCCTATATTGAAAATCAATCACCAAATTTTTAAAACAAAAAATCCCTGCAACTGAGTTGCAAGGACCTTTCAATTAATCAAAGTCAACGTATTCTTTTTGAAGTTCAAGAACTTCTTCCATTGTTGAGCATTCTGTAAGGGCACGGTTTGCGTACTCTTCCATCTTAGCTGTATCCAATTTCTTCATCAAGCTACGTGTACGAAGGACAGATGTTGCTGACATAGAGAACTCATCCAAGCCCATTCCGACAAGAAGTGGAACAGCCTTTTGGTCACCAGCCATCTCACCACACATACCTGCCCATTTACCTTCAGCGTGAGCTGCTTTGATAACATTGTTAATCAAACGAAGTATTGATGGGTTGTATGGTTGGTAAAGGTATGAAACTTGCTCATTCATACGGTCTGCTGCCATTGTGTATTGGATCAAGTCGTTTGTACCAATTGAGAAGAAGTCAACTTCTTTAGCAAATTGGTCTGCAAGCATAGCCGCTGCAGGAATCTCGATCATGATACCAACTTGGATATTATCCGCAACTGCAACACCTTCAGCAAGAAGGTTTGCTTTTTCTTCGTCAAAGACTGCCTTCGCTGCACGGAATTCTTTCAAGAGCGCAACCATTGGGAACATGATACGCAATTGACCGTGAACAGACGCACGAAGAAGGGCACGGATTTGTGTGCGGAACATAGCATCTCCAGTTTCAGAAATAGAGATACGAAGGGCACGGAATCCAAGGAATGGGTTCATTTCGTGAGGCATATCGAAGTAAGGAAGTTCCTTATCTCCACCGATATCCATTGTACGAACGACAACAGGTTTACCGTTCATTCCTTCAAGTACAGCCTTGTAAGCTTCATACTGCTCGTCTTCTGTTGGGAAGTCTTGAGAATCCATGTACAAGAACTCTGTACGGTAAAGACCGACAGCTTCGGCACCGTTGGCATTGACACCTTCAACGTCTTTTGGAGTACCGATATTAGCAGCCAATTCAAAGTGTTTACCATCAGCAGTCACTGTTTGAGCATCTTTCAAAAGTGCCCATTCAGCTTTTTGCTTCGCATAAGCTTCACCAGCAGCCTTGAATTCTGCTGCTTGCTCATCAGTTGGGTTGATAATCACTTCACCAGTAATACCGTTAACAGCAAGAATATCACCATCTTTAACAATTTCAGTGATGTTGTTTGTACCCAATACTGCCGCGATTTCAAGTGTACGCGCCATGATAGCTGAGTGGCTTGTACGTCCACCGATGTTGGTTACAAAAGCTTTTACAAAGTTTTTGTCCAATTGAGCTGTATCTGAAGGAGTCAAGTCATGCGCAATCACGATCACTTCTTCATTGATAGAAGCTGGGTTTGGCAATTTCTTACCAAGGAGATTTGCCAATACACGTTTTGTCACGTCACGGATATCCGCTGCACGTTCTTGCATGTATGGATTGTCTTCCATACCTTCAAAGATAGTGATAAACATGTCTGTCACTTCTTTCAGACCTGCTTCTGCATTCACTTTCTTCGCACGGATTGTTTCCTTGATTTGGCTGATCATTTCTGGGTCAGCAAGAACCATTAAGTGAGCGTCAAAAACTTGAGCTGCTTCTTCACCGAGCGTACCTACTGCTTTCTCACGAATAACAGAAAGCTCGTCTTGTGATGCTTTTAGAGCGGCATCAAGGCGAGCTTCTTCTGCGTTTGTATCTTCGACTGTAATAGTCTCAAATGACAAATCCGGTTGAACGAGTAGATATGCTTTTGCAACTGCAACACCGTCAGATGCTGCGATTCCTTTAAGCATTTCTGTCATTTTCCTTATGCCAATCCTTCTTTTTCCATAGTTTCAGTGATAGCAGCGATTGCGTCGTCAGCATCTGCACCTTCAGCTGAAATTGTAACGTCAGCACCTTGGCCAACACCAAGACTCATAACACCCATGATAGATTTAAGGTTTACTGATTTACCTTTGTATTCAAGAGTGATATCTGAAGCAAATTTGCTAGCTGTTTGAACCAACAATGTTGCTGGACGTGCGTGAATACCTGTTTCTGCCACTACGTGGAAATCTTTAGAAGCCATAGTTTGACTCTCCTTTAGTTATTTCTTTTTTGGATTATATGTGATAACCCTTACAAGACTGTATTATATCACCTTCTAGATAATTTTTCAAGTATTTTATGGACTTTTACTGAAAATGAACTTGCTTCTTTTTCTATCATACAGGTACTATGGGAAATTTGGGCACAAATTATTAATAGTATAGAATTATCTAGTTAGCCACTTAACGTAAAATAATCTTTTGATGTCTCACATTAAAATAGATATACCTAAGTAGTGTAAGCGTGGCTAAAAATTCAATCTATTCCATTCAAATAAAGTGTCCAACCAATCAAAAACTATATTATGGGCGAGTCTTAAATTATTGACTTGACAATGAGCATCTGCACCGCTTTCGGAGTCAAAAACCTGAAGTTTAGTTTGCGGATTTTTAGATTTAAGCGCTTCATAAATTACCTTAGTTTGTCGTTGCAGCTCAGTACCTTCTCCCTTTCCCATTATAAACAGGCAAGGACATTGAATTTTTTGATAATCTACAATCTTTGCGTGGTTAAATACATCATCAATAGCACTCTTAAAATCAGAAGTACCAAACTGCCATGCATACTTTTTAAGATTCAAATTTGCTGATTCATTCAAATTTCCAGCTAATTTTAAAATGGCATTTATTAACCAACTAGGTGCTTTCAAACTTGATCCAAATTCTTTTCTGAAAAGTTCTGCAACGTCGTAAATAGGGGTACTAGCAATCCAAGCATGAATTCTTGGATCCTTTTCAACAGCTTGTGCGGTAAAATATCCCCCTCCGCTGACACCATAAATGGCTAAATAATTTAGTTTAGGATTTCTATTTTCCAACCAGTCTATGCATAATGAAATTGGAATAGAGGCATCCACATCAAAGACCAGCCCTCTACTAGGATTGCTCCCTTGACCGGGAAGGTCAACCATTAAAACATTATAATTTCGTATCCATCCAGGATATCCTGCAAAGTAAAATAAATCTTCGCGATAAGTATCACCTCCACCAATCATGATTAGCGTTGGGCAATTATCGCCGCTATGAAGATAATAACCAGGCAAGTAAGAACCCTGATAGGTAATAGTTAATTTTTCAATCGGTGCACCTAGTGAATGAATTGCACTAGAAAACACCTTCTCCATTTGACGAACGGTCGGTAAATACTCTTCAGAAAATGGATCGGTAAATTGGATTGCCGAGCGAAGTGAGTAGGTCTGTGCAAGATAATACTGCGCCTTTGTTTGTTCACTCAACCCTGAATTACTTGCTTCTTGTTCAAGGTAGTTTACATGCGATAAAAATACATTTTTCCAGTCATCAGGCTTTGGTGAGTTCCCCAATCTTTGAGCAAGATAATAAAGCTCTCCATGAGAGAAACCAAAAATTTCACCGATTCCTAACAACCAATTGAAGAAAAAATCCGTATCACCATTCTTAAAAAATATTTGAGTCGATTGCCGTTTTAAAATAACATCATTTTCTTTCACCACGCGCCTCCTAATTCTGTATTCTTTCATTCATTTAATCTAATTATAATCTGATAACATTCTCTATCAAACAAAAGTATCCAGATATCCATTTTTTAATCTTATAATCACAGATAGTGTATCACATAAAATGAACTTTTTCAAACATTGTATTTATATACTCCTTATGAAAGGATACGAAACTCATAAGTATCCTATATAAAATTAACCAATGATCCATTTTTATGAATACATCATAATCTGTCATTTCCACTTTGGTTATATTTTAGATATTCTAATACAAATATTGGGACATCTTGTGTAGAAAATTTCTTTTTTCGTAAATATTACAGTTTCTATTTTGTTAAAGTATTATCTCAGCTATACTTATTACTGTTCTTACGATTTTTGCTATTTTCTTCGTTTTCCTTTCTGATAACTTGCTGAAAATCTTCTATTTATATTGCCAATATACAGTATGTAGTTTTTTTATTTTGAGAAAGTTTGACAATTCAACGGAAGTCAAAATTTATGTTTCAAAAAACACTATATCTTGTGTTTTGATTTCAAAACTGTAACTTTTTAGCACAAGATTTAGTTTAAAAAGTTTGACAAAGTTTTTTTTTCTGATATACTAAGAAAGTAATCTATTTTGAAAGAGGAGTTACGAAAATGGTAACCGTTTATTCTAAAAACAACTGTGTCCAATGTAAGATGACCAAGCGTTTCTTGGACAGCAACAATGTCGCTTATCATGAGATCAATCTTGACGAGCAACCTGAGTATATCGATCAAGTTAAAGAGCTCGGTTTCAGCGCTGCTCCTGTCATCCAAACACCAACTGAAGTCTTTTCAGGTTTCCAACCAGGAAAACTAAAACAGTTAGCATAATTTTAGTGCATCATCCAGAAGAAATTGCTTCTAGGGCTAACTTAGAGGCCTTTCTTTTGTAATCAGGTTAGATAAGGAAAATTTTATGGGATTAAAACATCTTGAAGACGTGACTTACTTCCGTCTCAATAACGAAATCAACCGTCCTGTTAATGGACAAATCATGCTTCATAAAGATAAGGAAGCCTTGGATGCTTTCTTTAAAGAAAATGTAGTTCCAAACACTATGGTTTTTGATTCAATTACTGATAAAATCAACTACCTTATTGAACATAACTACATCGAAACTGCATTTCTCAAGAAATACCGTCCAGAGTTTTTGGAAGAATTGCATCAATTTATCAAGGACCAAAACTTCCAATTCAAGTCGTTTATGGCAGCCTATAAGTTTTACAATCAATATGCCTTGAAGACTAATGATGGGGAATATTACCTTGAAAGCATGGAAGACCGTGTCTTCTTTAATGCACTTTATTTTGCTGACGGGGATGAAGCGATTGCGACTGATATTGCCAATGAAATCATCCACCAACGCTATCAACCAGCTACTCCTTCCTTCTTGAATGCTGGTCGTGCTCGTCGTGGAGAGTTGGTATCTTGTTTCTTGATTCAAGTAACTGATGACATGAACTCTATCGGACGTTCCATCAACTCAGCTCTCCAACTTTCACGTATCGGTGGTGGTGTGGGAATTTCCCTCAGCAACCTTCGTGAAGCTGGAGCTCCTATCAAGGGTTATGAAGGTGCAGCATCTGGTGTCGTACCAGTTATGAAGCTTTTTGAGGACAGCTTCTCTTACTCTAACCAACTCGGACAACGTCAAGGTGCTGGGGTCGTCTACCTCAATGTCTTTCACCCAGATATCATCGCTTTCCTTTCTACTAAGAAAGAAAATGCCGATGAAAAAGTTCGTGTGAAGACCCTTTCACTTGGTGTTGTGGTACCCGATAAATTCTACGAATTGGCTCGCAAAAATGAAGAAATGTATCTCTTTAGCCCATACTCTGTAGAGCTTGAATACGGGGTGCCGTTCAACTATATCGACATCACTGAGAAATACGATGAATTGGTCGCAAATCCAAACATCCGCAAGACAAAAATCAAGGCGCGTGATTTGGAAACTGAAATCTCTAAATTGCAACAAGAATCTGGTTACCCTTATGTAGTCAACATTGATACAGCTAACCGTGCAAATCCTATTGATGGTAAGATTATCATGAGTAACTTGTGTTCTGAGATTCTTCAAGTTCAAGAACCAAGTTTGATCAACGATGCTCAAGAATTCCTTCAAATGGGAACGGACGTTTCATGTAACCTTGGTTCAACCAACGTGGTCAACATGATGACTTCACCTGACTTCGGTCGTTCAATCCGCGCTATGGTTCGTGCCCTTACTTTCGTTACAGATAGTTCACACATCGTAGCTGTCCCTACTATCGACCACGGAAACAGTTTGGCTCACACCTTTGGTCTTGGTGCCATGGGACTTCATAGTTACCTTGCCCAACAACTGATTGAGTACGGATCACCTGAGTCAATTGAATTTACAAGCATCTACTTTATGCTTATGAACTACTGGACCTTGGTGGAATCAAACAATATAGCGCGCGAACGTGGTATCACCTTCCACAACTTTGAAAAATCAGACTATGCTAACGGAAGCTACTTCGACAAGTATGTGACAGGCGAGTTTGTTCCAAAATCAGACCGTGTTAAAGAACTCTTTAAAGATGTCTTTATTCCAAGCGCTGCTGATTGGGCTGAACTTCGCGAAAAGGTTCAAGCAGATGGTCTTTACCACCAAAACCGCCTTGCTGTAGCTCCAAATGGTTCGATCAGCTACATCAACGACGTTTCTGCTTCTATCCACCCGATTACACAACGCATTGAAGAACGCCAAGAGAAGAAAATTGGTAAAATCTACTACCCAGCTGCTGGTTTGTCAACAGAAACCATTCCATACTACACTTCTGCCTACGACATGGATATGCGTAAGGTAATCGATGTATACGCGGCTGCAACTGAACACGTGGACCAAGGACTTTCACTCACCCTCTTCATGCGTAGTGACATTCCAAAAGGTCTTTATGAATGGAAGAAAGAAAACAAACAAACGACACGTGACTTATCCATCCTTCGTAACTATGCCTTTAACAAGGGTATAAAGTCTATCTACTACGTCCGTACCTTTACAGACGACGGTGGAGAAGTTGGTGCGAACCAATGTGAAAGCTGTGTGATTTAATTTTTATCTGAGGCAACCACATTTTCTCAGATTACTGATTAAGTTACCCCCCCAGACAAAACTTGATAAGTATCTTAAATACTATGAAAAACCAAAAAGTCGGTCTTCCGACTTTTTGTGCGATACTCTTCTCAGACTATGATAAAATAGAGATGATTCGACAATCGCATTATTACATACAGAAAGAGATTTCAAATGGAAACTTACTACAAAGCCATTAACTGGAATGCCATCGAAGATGTCATCGACAAATCAACTTGGGAAAAGCTGACGGAGCAATTCTGGCTCGATACGCGTATCCCCTTGTCAAATGACCTAGACGACTGGAGAAAATTATCAAACAAAGAAAAAGACTTGGTAGGAAAAGTCTTTGGTGGGTTGACCCTTCTTGATACCATGCAATCTGAAACTGGTGTACAAGCTCTTCGCTCAGACATCCGTACACCGCATGAGGAAGCTGTTTTCAATAACATCCAATTTATGGAATCTGTCCACGCAAAATCCTATTCTTCTATCTTTTCTACCCTGAATACTAAGGCTGAAATTGAAGAAATCTTTGAATGGACCAATACTAATCCCTACCTACAAAGAAAAGCTGAAATTATCAATGAGATCTACCTCAATGGTAGTCCCCTTGAAAAGAAAGTTGCCAGCGTCTTCCTTGAAACCTTCCTATTCTACTCTGGTTTCTTTACACCACTTTACTATCTCGGTAATAACAAACTGGCCAATGTTGCCGAAATCATCAAACTGATCATCCGTGATGAGTCTGTTCATGGAACTTATATCGGTTACAAATTCCAACTTGGTTTCAACGAATTGCCTGAAGAAGAGCAAGAAAAACTCAAAGAATGGATGTACGACCTGCTCTATACCCTCTATGAGAACGAAGAAGGTTATACAGAAAGTCTTTATGACGGTGTTGGTTGGACTGAAGAAGTCAAAACCTTCCTTCGCTATAATGCCAATAAGGCTCTTATGAATCTTGGACAAGATCCACTCTTCCCAGATTCAGCAGATGATGTTAACCCAATCGTAATGAACGGAATCTCAACAGGAACATCCAACCACGACTTCTTCTCACAAGTCGGAAATGGTTACCTTCTTGGTGAAGTTGAGGCCATGCAAGACGAGGATTATAACTACGGTTTAGATTAAAAATAAGCTTTACTCCACACTTCTCACAGTTTGTTTAAACAGACTGTGAGATTTTTGTTTTTGTTTTATTTTGTTTTTTTCCATTTGATTGATTGAGCGTTTTATGGTAAGATAATAATAGTAGAAATCGAGGTGATAAGGATGCTAAAGCAAGAGAAACTAGATAATATTCTAGAAACGGTAAACACAAAAGGCACTATTACTGTAAAAGAAATTATGGAGAGTCTTGATGTGTCAGATATGACAGCTCGCCGCTACTTACAAGAATTGGCAGATAAGGATTTGCTGGTTCGTGTGCATGGTGGTGCTGAAAAACTTCGTACAGGTTCTCTCTTAAACAACGAACGCTCAAACGTCGAAAAACAAGGCTTGCAGATTGCTGAAAAACAAGAAATTAGCCGTTTTGCTGGTCATTTGATTGACGAAGGTGAAACCATTTTTATCGGACCAGGAACAACCTTAGAATGTTTTGCTCGTGAGCTCCCGATCGATAACATTCGTGTTGTAACAAACAGTCTTCCAGTTTTTCTCATCCTAAACGAACGAAAATTAACAGATTTGATCTTGATTGGCGGAAATTATCGCTCTATCACTGGTGCTTTTGTAGGGACACTTACCTTGCAGGATTTGACAAACCTTCAGTTTTCTAAGGCATTTGTTAGCTGTAATGGTATTAAGGATAAGGCAATTGCTACTTTCAGTGAAGAAGAGGGCGAGGTACAACGAATCGCCTTGAACAATGCCAATAAAAAATACTTACTGGCAGACCACAGCAAGTTTAATAAGTTTGATTTTTACACTTTCTACAATATCTCAGAGATTGATACTATCGTTTCAGATGCCAAACTGAGTCAGGAGACATTTGAAGATCTGTCGAAACAAACAACCATTCTTTTATCAAAACCATAAAAATTCCCCTGCCTTTTGGCGGGGAATTTTTGTTGAATTTTAATCAATAAGTTGTGTCCCAGCTAGTTTCTTGTACCAGTGAGCCGATTTCTTTGGATAGCGCTCCTGGGTTTCAAAATCAACATAGAAGAGGCCGTAACGCTTTTCGTAACCATTTGACCAAGAAAAGACATCCATCAGAGACCAGATAAAGTAGCCTTTGACATTGGCTCCATCAGAGATTGCATCTGCAATCACTTCCATATGTTTCTTAACATAATCAATCCGTCCATCATCGTAGACTGTCCCATCCACAAACTCATCTTTGTATCCGAGACCATTCTCTGTGATGTAGATTTTCTTGTAATTTGGGTAATCTTTCTTCACGCGCATGATTTGATCATACAAACCTTGAGGATAGATAATCCAGTCCCAGTCCGTACGTGGGACATAGTCAGGCGCCACTCGACGTCCAACTCCCTTAATCTGATACTTAGAGCTTCCTTTTTCACCCTTACCGTTATGAATGATTTCTGTTTCGCCATCAAAGGCTTGCATCCAATCACTCATGTAGTAGTTAATTCCAAGGAAGTCATTCAGGTCTTTTGCAGCTTCTAGCACAGCGAAGTCTTCTTCACGCAGATCTAAACTTCCACCATTGACTGCTAAGATATGGTTGACACCTTCCATTGTTTCTTCGGAGTATCGTCCTAGATAAGTCGCATCCAAAATAAATTTATTGTGAATGATATCTTCTAACTCGGCTGCACGAACATCTGCTGGATTATCTGGATCCAGAGGATACTTAGTAGGCAGTGCATGAACCACACCAATTTCACCCTTATATCCCTTATCCTTGAAAAGTTTTACTGAACGCGCATGCGACACCATCATATTGTGATGAGATTGGAAGACTTTGGCAAGGTCGTACTGAATACCTGGAGGGAATTTCCCAACCAAATACTGACCATCTCCTATCGGCCCAATTTCATTAAAGGTTGTCCAAAAGTTAACTTCAGGAAATTCTTCAAAACAGAAGGCCGCATAATCCACAAAGTGATCAATGTTTTCTCTATTCAGGAAATCTCCGTTTGAATGAAGTGCTTCTGGTGTATCAAAGTGATGGAGGGTCACGAAGGGCTCAACATGCCGTTTGTGGCACTCTGCAAATAGATTATGATAGAACTCAACCCCCTTGTCATTAACCTTCCCATAACCCGTTGGAAAGATACGTGACCAAGCGATTGAAATACGGATACCATTGACACCATATTCTTCTGCTAGTTTGAGGTCAACTGGGTATTTGTGATAGAAATCACTGGCTGGTTCAGCAGTGTACCAGTAGTTATCTTTGAGGTATTTGTCCCAGGCGACTGGCCCTTTACCATCAGTATGTGTAGCACCTTCTGCTTGGTAGGCCGCTGTTGCTCCGCCAAAAATAAAGTCTTTTGGAAGTGTTTTTGTCATTTGATTCACCTTTCAAGAAATAGAAATGAGATGGAGATATAGTTGGGAGGAGTTCCTCCATCTCACTTCTTCGCTATTTACATTTTATTCTTCGAACTGCGCTTGAACAAAGGCAAGAGCGCCTTTTCCATCGCGAGTCAATTTAATGTATTGGCCACCTTCTGTCTTAGCAAGTTTGATACCAAGTTTGTCGGTTTCGGCCTTCATGTCTTCAAAGTTTGAAGCAACTTGAGGAGCAAGGATAACCAGATCAAACTCAGGCAACATTTCACGGTGAGCACCATAGCCACCAGCTGCTGCTTTAACAGGAACTTTGTACTCTGCAGCTGCTTTGTTTAGAGCATTTGCAAGGAGACCACTTGTACCTCCTCCTGCACAGAGAACGAGAACATTTGTTTCTTCTGTGATTGTGTTTTGTGCTGCTTCTACACCTGCTTTTTCAAGAATAGCATCTGCTTTGGCAGTATTGAAGTTTGCTGCTACTTTTTCTTTCAATTCATCATTGACTTTACCTGAACGCTCTTCTTCAAGAATTTGTTCATCATAAACCTTGAGGAATGGATAGTAGATGGCTACGTCAATAAGGATTAACAAAGCAGCAAGTACAAATGACAAGAATTGGAAGTTTGTACCGAGAACAATACCGAGCGGACCTGGTGTTGTCCAAGGAAGGTTGGCTGTAAATGAGTTCATGCCAAGCGTCTCAATGAAGAATTTAAAGATCCATACGTTGGCAATTGGCGCAAAGATAAATGGAATAAAGAAAATTGGATTCAAGACAAGTGGTGCACCAAACAAGATTGGTTCATTTACACCAAAGAAAGTTGGAACTACTGAAGCACGTCCGATTGCACGGTTACGTTTTGATTTTGTTAACCACATGAACATGAATGGAACAACCAGTGTCGCACCAGTACCACCCATGGTAACGATAAACATTTGTGTACCAGAAGTAAGAATCTTGTCTGCATGCATCCCTTGTTGGAGAAGGTTCAAGTTGACTTCAGCATTTGCATAGGTAATCGCTGCGATTGCTGGTTCAACGATAGATGGACCATGGATACCAACAAACCAGAAGAAGGCAAAGGCACCAAAGATAATCGTAATACCTAGATAACCATCAGCAGCAGAGAATAATGGTGCAAAGAATTTACCGATTGATTCAGCTACGCTTGCACCCACAAAATGACGAGCTAGTAAATCAAGAGCATAAAGAGAAACCACTGATAGAGTGAATGGAATCACATCTTTAAAGACTTGTGAGATATTTGGTGGAACTTCGTCAGGCATACGAATAGTGACGTTGTTCTTAACACAAACCTTATAGATGGCCACAGTAACAAAGGCAGCAAGGAAGGCTGAAAGCAAACCTTTTGTCCCCAAGAATCCAGTAGCTAGGCCATTTTCGATAGGATCAGCTGCCAACATCAACAAACCAACAATTGCTGCCAACAATGTTGACATATAGTTGATTTGATTGGTTTTCTCCATGCTACGGTTTACTGAGTCGGTCAATGACTTAGCTGTTGTACCAGCTACCAAGAGAGCTAGAATCCCCATTGAATAGCTATAAGGTTTCATGAGGAGATTAACAACATCATCAGACCATTTAAAGCCCCATGAGTTTGGTACAAAAGCAATTAAGATAAAGATACTTGAGAAGAGAATAACAGGCATACCTGCAATGAAACCATCACGAATAGCACGAAGATAGATATTACGAGATAATTTCTCAAAGAAAGGTTTTCCTTTCTCAATAAATGCAATTAATTTATTCATTACTTAACTCCTCTCTTATAGAGTTCGATTAAATGGTGCATCAAATCTTTTAACAAGATAGTTGTCATCAAGTGGTCTTGGCCATGCATCATGGTTACACTATAAGCTAAGTCCTCACCTGAAGCTTCCTTAGTTAATAGACTTGTTTGCGCGTGGTGAGCCTCTGCAATGCAAGAACCAGCTTCCTCGACTAAGCTGTCTGCTTTCGCAAAATCGCCAGCCTCAGCAGCCTTCAAGGCTTCCAATAGTTTTGAACGAGCATCGCCAGCATAGGCTACGATTTCAAAACCTAACAATGTTACTTCTTCTCTATTCATGATAGAATTCTCCTTATGTATTTTTAATTAAATTTTTATGACAATAAACGTTGGATATGTAGAACTAGATAAACTCGTTCACTTTTATACAAATCAAGACCCGTATGTTGCGTAATCACATCATAAATCTTGGAGCCGACCTCAAATGCCTTTGGATAGGATTGTTTGATATGGTCTTCCATATCTAGAAGAGATTGATTATCATCTCTGGAACGGTCTAAATAATCCAAAAAATAGTTGAGATGAATCATAAAGCGATCATAGAAATGGTTATTCTCTTCGGTTCGTTGAATAGCGTAACTCTTCAGCACTTCTTCGACATTCCTGAGGATTTCTTTCCTCTTGTCTATCGACTCAACCACTTGAACTTCGTTCTCCCCTTCGGCATTGATGAAATGATAAGCGATCCGAATAATTTCATCCTCAGGGAAATGATCTGTCAACTTCTGACGATAAATTTCAAAGGCTTCCTTTGCGATTTGAAAAGCGACAGGATACTTGGCAGAAATATCTGGCAGATTGCTATCCTTGTACCTTCCTTGTGCTAGAGCTTGATAGGAACAGTAAATATGATCTGTCAAGGTTACGTAGAGATACTCTTGAATCGGATAATGATATTTCTTCGATAACTTATCAATGATTTCATAAGTCACTGTGATAAAATCAAGCGGAACATCTTTGAGGAGAGCCATAAAGTTTTCTCTTGACTCTTCGGTCTTCATCCGAAAGATTTTCTCAACCTGATGTTCAGCAATCAAATCCCCTTTCTTCTTTCCAAATGTAATCCCCTTACCAATCACAATCACTTCTTCTCCTTTATCATTTCTGACAAGCGAGACATTGTGATTCATTGGATTTAGAATTCGATACATGGCAACCTCCTTTTGTATCTTAAAGGTATATGAGTGTACAAAAAATGACCACAAATGAACTAGAAAATCCTTTGATTTCTAATCCACCTGTGATCATGCCTAATATTACTTAGTAACACTCACCTTGTATTAACTTGTGATTTAAGTATAACACAAGTAAGTTATTTTGTAAACCTTTACATGTAACTTTTTTTAAAAAATTTTTTAGATTCATGTTCCTAAACTAGGAGGAAGATTTTACACGCGTTCTTTCCATGAAGTCGCTGTTGTTTGAAGAACCTTGTTGAGTTCGTCAATGTTCTCAAATCCAGTTGTACGCAACCATTCACGAGCTGCTGCTTCACCATCTTTGATGTAGGCTTCAACTGAACCAGCCCAGGTTGCACGGCCGCAAAGAACTCCGTTGAAGTTTGCACCCGATTCGTGGGCAAAGACAAGGGTTTCTTGGAAAAGTTTAGCTGAAACACCTGCACTCAAGTAGATGTATGGCAAGTTCGTTGCTTCATCTTGTGCTTTAAAGAAGGTTGCTGCTTCTTCGCGGCTATGGACGATTTCACCATCGCCAAAACCTTCAACGTATTTGACATTAACTGGAACTTCCACTTTCAAGACATCGATGTTGAAGCGCGGGTCTGAGAAGACCTTCATGGCACCGATAACCTTGTGTGGTTTCACTTTTGCGTATTCTGCAGAACCTGCATCAGCGATTTTTTCATCGTAAGCCAAGATTTCAAGGAAGAAAGGAATGTCTTCTGCCACACACTCAGAACCGATACGTTCGATGTAGGCTTGTTTTTCTTGGTTGAGTTCGTCAGCGCTGTCTACGTCATAGTAAAGCAAGAACTTCACAGCGTCTGCACCTTGTTCTTTAATGCGTTTTGCAGACCAAACATCCAAGCAGTCTGGTAAGCGTTTAGTGCTTGTTGTGTCGTAGCCAGTTTTCTCATAAGCAAGGAGAAGACCAGCATTTGGATCAAGCGCTTTTGTAGCTGGAAGACCATACTCTGGGTCTAGAAGCATAGAGGATGCATATTTTGTCAATTCATCTGCAACCAAGACTTTGAGTTCTTCCATTTGAGCCACTGTTGGCTCTTCTGTTTGGTATTGAGCCATGAGGCGTTTCAAAGCACCACGTTGGTCAAAGGCAAGAGCTGAAATGATTCCATTTTCATCTGAAAGTTTTTCTAAGCGTGCACGTTTTTGTTCTGTTAAAGCCATTTTATACCTCTTTTACTGTTAATTGATCATATAGAGCTTGATAGTTAGCCATATTGACATGACCTGTCATCTTTTCTTGAGCATTGAGCATACCAAGGACATTGGCCTTGATAAGAAGTTCTTGATTAGTTTCCTTATGAAGAAGGCCAGATGAAATACCTGCAACAGTAGAATCTCCAGATCCGACAGGATTGACTACCTGAATTCTAGGAATATCTACCTTGTAGAAAGTATCACCATGTTTTGCAAAAGCACCATTTGCTCCAAGTGAAACGATTATCCACTCAATCCCTGCAAATAGAGGCTCTTGAAGAACTTCTTTTAATTCATTCAAATCCTCAGAAACTTCTTTCCCAAGAAGCTGAGACAATTCTTCGTTATTTGGTTTGATTACTGTTGGTTTGTGTGGTGATTCAAGGACCGCCTGAAGGGCAGTACCTGAGCAATCCAGAACAACTGGTTTCTCTGCTTTATTAGCAAGCTCCACCAATTTCGCATAATAATCAACTGGAAGGCCAGCTGGAAGACTACCAGAGATAGCAACTACTTCCACAGTGTCAAGAAGATTTTCGAAATGAGCCAAGAAATCTTGCCCTTCTTGCTCCAGAACTTCAGGCCCTTTCTCAAGAATTTCTGTTTGGTTGTCACCATGTAGAATAGCGATACAGTTACGAGTCTCTCCTTGAATCGAGAAGAAACGTTTCGTTACTTTATCGTCAATATGATCTACTAAAAACTCACCAAGTTTACCACCGACCAAACCAGTAGCAGCAACAGAATCACCAAATTCTGAAAGAACACGTGTAACATTGAGCCCTTTACCACCAGCTGTCTTGGTCACGTCCACCACACGGTTGACAGTATCAATTTTCAATTCATCCAAAGGATAAGAAATATCAATGGATGGATTCATTGTGACTGTTAAAATCATGCGTCACCTCTTAGTCGTGGTATTTACCGCGATCCCATTTTTCAAGGAATTCTGTAAAGAAGTTTGCATCTGCTTGATGAGCATTGTGAGTTTCAACGTGCTCAATTTTCGCAATCAATTTTTTGTTTTCTTCTGATGGTTTGTATTCAGCATTGATGAAAGCTTCAATGATATCGCACATAAGCAATTCACCAGTAATCTTACCACCAAATCCGATAACGTTGGCATTGAGTTCTTCTTTAGCATAAAGTGCTGTTGTCATATCACGAACCAAGGCAGAGCGTACACCTGGAACTTTGTTAACAGCGTTATTGATACCAACACCTGTACCACAGATACATACCCCAAGATCAGCTTGACCGCTTGTAACGGCTTCACCAACTTTTTTACCAAAGATTGGGTAGTGAGTACGTGTGTGGTCATAGGTACCAAAGTCGATGACTTCATATCCTTTTGATTTCAAAAATTCTGAAACCGCCATTTTTTCATCTGTTACGATGTGGTCACATCCAATTGCAATTCTCATTTTTAATTTACCTTTCTTACTGTAATCTAATTAGCACATTTTGTTCAACATATCAACCCGAATTTGGTGACGACCACCGTCGTATTTACCGTTAACAAAACCTTTAGCAATATTTTTAGCCAATTCATCACCAACAAGTTGTGCACCCATAGTGATCATACGTGAGTTGTTGTGTCCACGAGTCATATAGGCTGAACGTTCATCTGAAACTTCTGCAGCAACCATTCCTTTGATTTTAGTTGCCACCATGAATGGACCAGCACCATAAGCATCAATCACGATACCAAGATTTTGTTCATCTTTGTTTACTTCTGCAGCAACAGCAAGAGTCACATCAACAAAGTCTTGACCTTCAGCTGTAACATCCACAACGTGGAAGTTTTCTTTTTCCAAGAAGTCTTTCACAACTTCTTTCAATCTCAAACCTGCAGCATCTGCACCGATAACAATAGACATATTGTTTACTCCTTTTTATTTTTCTAGGCTAGTAAAGACTTTTATGACCTATAAAAGACTTTCTAGCAGTTTATTGACAAATTTGATTGAATGAGATGAATGACACCTTATTCAAGTTTAGGAAATCAAGTCCCTAAAAACAAACTCTCTCTTCGAAAGAGAATATAACAAGTGATTATTTGTTCGTTACAAACATCATTTGTTGTTTACAAACATAATATACTCCTATTTTCAGAAAAAGTCAACAGTAAATGTTTGTTTTTTGTGTTTTAATTTTTAGTCTAAAAGATTTCAATATCAAAGCCAATCTGATCGACTTGGCCTGGTTCCAAGAGCCGAACATTCTTCTTATCTTCTAGATGATCTCCTTCTTCAAGGGATGTTGACAAGCCAGACCATGGTTCAAACGCTATAAAAGGTCCCTTATTCAAAGTTGACCAAATGATGAGATTTGAGAACTCTTGGAAGTGTACTTTCAATCCCTTCTCATGTTTGCGAGAACGAAGCGCAATTGTTCTGGATTGCAACTCATCCAAAGTCACTGCATCAACACTAAACAGATCGTAACTGAGATCCACTTCCTTTTGCGAATCCAACCATGGACTTCTATCTTGAAAGTCCAACATACCAGTTTCTGGGAAAGGACGGGGAACAGAGCAAGTCTCTTCTTTCTCAAACTCTAAATAGTAATCTTCATAAGTTTCTCCATCTAGCAGAGGACAATTAAATCCTGGATGTCCTCCTATAAAGAATGGCATTACTTTATTAGTTTCTTTATTGAAAATCTTGTATTGAGTACGAACAGTCTTGCCAGTCACTAGATAAGTGATTTCAAGGCGGAAGTGATAAGGATAGTTTTGATAAGTATTCTCATCATCTTCGATAGCAAAGGTTACGCTGTTTTCTGTTTGATCAACTAAGTCAAATTCTTTTTTACGGACCAAACCATGACGAGGAATGTTTCCTTTCGTCTCCGTTCCATCTGCGTGACTGTAGAAGGCTGTATCTTCTCTTAAAGAGCCACAGATTGGGAAAAGTACTGGAGCTTGTCCACTCCAGTAAGTGGCATCTCCTTGCCACAGATACTCAATGCCTTCTCGATCCTTGATCGACGACAAGGCGCCACCTAAGGTTTTAAACTGGACCGTTAACTGGTCTGATTTGATTTCAATTACCATTATTTTCTCCGATTTCTTGATGGTTTATAAAAAACTAGGCTGTCACTCCCCATTAGGAAACTGACAACCTAGTTTTCACAATTTACATTTTATAGGAGCGAATTATTTAGCATTTGCTGCGTATTCTTCATTACGTTTAATCATTTGTTTTCTATACCAAGCAAAGATACCTACATAGAATACAAGGAAGACTACTGCGCCAAGGATTGCTTTAATATCACCTGTTGTGGCATTACCAATTGCCCAACCAAGAAGTTTTTCGATTGGTCCTTCAAGAGTTGAGTGAGTAATCAATTGAGTTTGACTCACACCTTCTGGGAAGGCACCCACACCTTTAGCAAGTTCAGTTGCAAATGGTGCAATAAGTGTACCTGAAAGAAGGAAGAGTGGCAACAAGAGAGTTCCAAAGATAATCATACGGAGCAATTTACCACGAGTAACTACCAAGAGAGCTGGAGTTACACCCATTGCGATGATACCTGCAAGTGGCAAGATACCATTTCCGACTTTAGAAAGAAGTACAGCTTCTACTAGCATGATTGGAGCAAGTACGTTGGCACAAGCCCAGATTTCAGCACGACCAGCGATGAAAGGCCAGTCAAGACCGATGTTGAATTTACGTCCTTGAAGACGTTTAGTAGCAACGTTTGTAATACCTTGTGAAAGTGGTTCTACGGCTGCGATGAACCAAGATCCGATAAGTGAAAAGAGCTCCAAGCTGACACCGGCAGTCAAACCAAGGCTCAACCAACCTTTAATAACAAGTTCCCAAGATGCTGCTTCTTCTACTCCAGCAACTGGATGTGGAGTTCCCATCAAACCGATAACGATACCAAGAATGAAACCGATGAAGAATTTAGATCCCCAGAAACCGATTTTTTTGTTCAATTTTGCAGCGTCAAAGTCGTATTTATCAAGACCAGGCAATACTTTATCAAAAATCTTATCCAAAACCATGATAACTGGGTTCATCATGTAGTTCATGTGAGTTGAAGTCATTGGAGATGAACTTGGTGCGTTAAGAAGGTCGTCGAATGTTGGTTTCATCAAGTCAGAGTTGATGATTTTCAAAATACCTACAAGGACAACTGCTGCAGTTGCGATGAAAAGTGAAACCCCTTGGCTAACTCCATTGTTGTCTGCGTACCATTTGATCAAAAGACCAGTGATTGACAAGTGCCAGATATCGAAGATATCAACGTCAAGTGTATCTGTTTTCTTCATTGCAAGCATCACAACGTTGACAATCAACATCACAAGCAAGAAGTAAAGTGTCCAAGCAGATCCCCAAGTGATGGTAGCAAGTGGTGCCCAACCAACGTCAGTGATGTTCAATTGAATACCAGTATTTTCAACGAATTTCGCAAGTGATGCTGAGAAAGCTCCATTGAGCATACCGATGATGGCACCGATACCAGTAAGGGCGATGGCAAGTTTGATACCACCTTCAAGCGCTTTGGAGAATTTCACTCCAAAAAGTAGGGCCAATACTGTCAAAATGATCAGCATGATGATAGGGCCACCCATAGCCAAGATAGGTTTGAAGATATCGTTGGCCAGATTGATAATGACATCCATAATAGTTCCTCCCGTTTTTCTAAGTTATATGAATGTTAACAAGATAAAGAATGAATTAGCTTAGTCCATGTTCTTTGATAGCTGCTTCAATATTGTCAAATACTGGAGCACTCATCGCTGGAATACGGAACAAGATTGGTCCAGCTTCAATTACTGGAATTCCTGGTTCAAAACCAAGGTCAGTTGCAGCGATTGGAGTAAAGATATCGTAGCCCTTGATAAGGTCTTCGTTTACATCTTTCACCATGACTGCATCACAGTGAACGTCATAACCACGATTTGAGAGTTCTTCTTCTAGAGCACTTTTAATTTGGTGACTTGAGTTAACACCTGCACCGCAGGCAGCAAGAATTTTAATCATTTGGATTTCCTCCGATTTTATATTTTAATAGACAAGATTAAGCTGTTGCTTCAGCAATATAAGCATAAAGTTTTTCTGGTTCAGAAATTTTTGATAAATCTTCTAGATGATCCTTCCCTGTAAAGAAATCCATCAACTGAGCCAGAATATTCGTTTGACTGGAACTTGAGTTGTTAATGATAAAGAAGAGCAGTGAAACTTCGACCTCTCTATCAGGAGCAATCATGTTGTGAAAAGTTACTGGTTTTTCTAATCGAACAACCACTACTTTCTCAGCTAGATTATGAACAATATCTGTATGAGGAATAGCCACATTTGGTAAATCTTTCCCCAAAAATTCCATATCTAAACCAGTTGGAAATGACTTCTCACGCGCGATCAAGGCTTCACGATAAGTTGGAGTAACGATTTCTCGTTCTTCCAATAAGGTTGCCACCTGATTAAAAAGTTGTTCTTGATTATCCGCTTCTAAGCAAAACACCAGGTTTTTGTCAAAGAAATGATCTAATCCCATAACCTTTTCCCTTCTTTCAATTATCTTTTATGGTATAAGTATAACACTATATGAAATCGTTGTCAATATTTTTTGTTTCATTTTGTTCATTTTTTTGTAATTTTTGTTTTGTTTCAAGAATATAATCAATATCAAACATTTCTGTTTTAAAATCTACAAAAAAAGAAGGCTCAAGCCTTCTTCTCTTTCCTTACTCAATAGTAGATAAAATCTCTTCTAACTTATGGTAATCTTTTACACTATCAATTTCATAAATGCTATTGTCTTCTAATTCTTCAACATACACATCTAATTCTTTGATATTATCCTTAACCATATTGTCCCAGTAGAGATCAACAAATTCACCACTCTCGTAAGCTTTGTCAATAAAGCCAACAATCTTCTCAGCAGTTGGAGCATCCCAGAATGAAACCCCACTCAAAATGCGACCAGCTTTGCTGTCAACAATAATGTCTTGGACCTTGTAGTCATCACCGTAAACCAAGAACCACTCGTTCGTACAGTCTTCACGATAAACGCTAAAATAGGTAGAACGTTTAAGATCGTTTCGAAACATATTTTTGAAAAGATAGTTATCTGCATCGATGACGTAGCTGTTAGCCAAATCTTCTTTTACTAGATAAAGTGAGTAAAAGTTATTGTAATCAGCATACTTGTCGTTAAAGACTAAACGGACACCATATTTTTCTTTTAGGTAGTCAAATTGTTCTTTGAGGTAACCGACAACGATGATAATCTCATCAATTCCTCTC
Source organism: Streptococcus halitosis (assembly GCF_027691175.1). Lineage (GTDB taxonomy): Bacteria > Bacillota > Bacilli > Lactobacillales > Streptococcaceae > Streptococcus > Streptococcus halitosis_A. The sequence goes on along the minus strand of NZ_JAQFBD010000001.1, from coordinate 886,080 downwards.
TCTTTCAAAAACTCGATTTGGTATTCTACCAAAGGTTTTTGATTAACCTTAACCAAAGCTTTTGGGGTATTTTCAGTCATAGGGCGCAGACGAGTTCCTAATCCCGCTGCTAAAATAATCGCTTTCACATGAATCTCCTTTATTCTTTAATAATAATATAAACACCAGCCATAACAATAAGTGAAGTGATAATTGTCAGCATATCTAGCGGTGCACCTAAGAAAATAGCTGCAAATAAGACAGTCCAAACTACATAGCTCACATTCAAACCTGTCGCTTTCGCAGGTTGCAAACGATTAATAGCGATATAATAAGCTAAGTAGGAAATCATATCAAAGGCTGCAAAGACAATCAAAAGGACTAGTAACTGCCCATCTGCCACTTCTGCAAATGAGTGGTGAGAAAAGAGCACAATCACAAGATAGGACAGGAATGAGGTTACTTGTCGGATTAACAAGGCTTCAATTTCACTTAAATCACTTTCCATAGCATAGGAACTGAGAACACTTTCACTCCCCCAGGCAATGGCACAGATAAGGGCACAAAGAATCCCAATGTAAAACGAGTTTACTTGTTCAACCTTGTAAGTTTGAGCAATGATCGCTGCAATAATCAAGAAAACACCGAATACTGTATTCTTTGAAACCTTGTGTTTCAAAATGAAGAAGGCTAGTAAAACTGAAACTGCTGGGTAAATAGCTGATACAGATGAAGCTAGAGAACTACCGATATATTTAACCGCATAAAGATTGGCCTGCATACCTATTGGTCCTGCTAGTAAAGCTCCGATAATTACACTTACATTTCGAATATTTAAGAAAATCGAGAGACGAACTTTTCCTTCTTTTACCAAAAGAAAAGCTAACAAGATAAAGATACTCAAGAAATCATGAGCAGCAGCCACCACAAAGGGTGAAAGATTTGTAAAAATTGAAAAGATATAAGCACTAATCGTTAGACCTAATCCCCAGAAGATACCAGAGAGCAGACCAAAGGAAACACCATTTTTATTCTTCATCCTAACCTCCATAATAAGTCAAACCTTCGACAGCTCTTTGGTAACGATTGACACCGTAATCTCCAAAATCAGCCCCTTGAGCTTCTTTGTACACTGTCCACAAACTCCAGATAGTATCTTGCAAGATTTTATAGATACGAATCTTCTCACGTGATACAGGCGTTTTGTCACTTTCATAGTAGGAAAGGAAATCATCTTCCTCTTGCTTTGTAAATTCAGACTCTAAGAAAAGAGCTGCCAAATCCCACATCGGGTCATTCATAGAAGAGTATTCCCAGTCAATCAAATACAAACGACCTTGTGGTGACTCGATAAAGTTTTCTGGTACCAAATCGATGTGACAGGACTTTCTATCAACACCCAAATCAGCCAATCTCTTTTCTAGTGAAAATACATCTTTTCTTACAGCTTCATAGTTTTCATAAGGGATAGGTCCCTCAATCAAGGATTCATATTTGCTGATTTCCTCAAAAGGAGCAAATTCTCCTCTTAATTCTTTCCCTGAAGCGTGGATGGTTTGTAAAATTGGTGCAATCTTTTCAAACTTGGACTTAATTGATGTTGAATCAAGAGTTACTGCTGATTCGATGTACTCATTTACTTTAATCCCTGACTCAATATCAAAGAGATAATTTTTAACATCTAAATCTAAATCCTCTAAAAGTTCAAGATTATACTTTTCATTTTGACGATTGATGAGTTTTTCAGTCCCTTTACCAAAAAATTTCACAATATACTGTTTGTTGGTTGTTTTGACCAAATAGTTTTGGTTGGTCATGCCTCCCAGCTGTTCAACACTGAGAACTTCCTCTTCATCAGATAGTAAAGAAGAAATTTTTTCTTTGATGAGTTTCTCCACAATTAACCTCCATCTTCTACACTTCCCACTTGAATACTGTTTTAAAAGCAGTATTAAGGTCTGTAGCAAAGACACGGTGAATGTCCTTGATTTCTCTCACAGGCTCTTCAACATAAAGGATATTCTTCAGACGATTCGCAAACTTTTTAACTTCCATCATTTGAATAGCCTTCTCAAAATCGATGCGTCCAGAGCGAGACGATCCCACTAATAACAATCCTTTTTCCAAAGCATCTCGTGTATTGATATTAACCTTGTACTCGCTTACTCCCATCATGAGAATCGTTCCCTGCGGACGAATATAGCGAATCAAGTCATTGATAGCTGGGCCTGTACCATCACCACCGCAACACTCAAATCCATGATCAAAGGTCAAATCTTCTGGAATATTATCAGTAATGTAGCACTCTTTTGCAAAAGAGAAGAGCTCCAGTTTTTCCCAATGGCGACCAATGACGATAATCTCTGCTTCTGGCAAGGTATAATTAATAATATTGGCAACCACAAAGGCCAAACTACCATCTCCGATAACAGCAATGCGCTCTCGCTTGCTATGAGCAAGATGCAGGAATCGATCCATGGCATGCATACCGACACTTACAAACTCGGTGATAGCAGCAACTGTATCTTCGATATCATTATAAGAAACGACTCGGTCTTTTGGAAGAGAGACAAATTCTCGCATAAAGCCATCATAACCACTAGATAGGAAGTAGGTTCCTGTCATGTAGTTCTCGTAGAACTCCTTGTCACTCTGCATAGGCGGTTGATTGGGAATCATAACTACCTTTTGACCAACTTCATAAGTCCCAGTTGGATCGGAAATAACAGTTCCACAAGACTCGTGAATCATGGCCATTGGAAGCTTTTTAGCCAAAATCTTTGGATCGCGTTTCCCTTGATAATAACGTTGATCTGCATGACAAACCGCCATATAATTTGGACGAATAAGGATATGATTCTCCTGATCAATGTCCTCTTCTTGGTATTTTACATTGATAAACTTTGGTTTGGTCAGTTGATAAATTTGATTAATCATAGCATTAGTCTTTCTCAATCATGCTTTTCGCGATTTTCAAGTCTGTCACAGTTGTGATTTTAAGATTTGAATATTCCCCTTTAGCTAGGGCAACGTCTTTTCCTTTGATAACAAAAATCTTACATGCATCCGTCAAGATTTCCTTTTCTTGGTCAGATAGGGAACCATACAAATCCATGAAATCCTTGCAGCGGAATGTCTGAGGTGTTTGACCTTGATAGAGGTGAGCACGATTTGGAATATCCGTGATAAACTGACCATTAGTACTTTCAACAATGGTATCAACTGCTTCTACTACTGTGTCAACCGCATCATGATTTTGCGCCAGTTTTATATTGTCCTGAATCATGCGAAGTGTGATAAAAGGACGAACAGAGTCGTGGGTAATCACAATATCTTCTGGAGTGATTGGACGATAGGCATCAATAGCTTCAATAATCTTCTCGATACTGGTATTGCGATCAGCACCACCCTTGGTAATGATGATGCGATCCTTGTGGAGAGAAAGATACTTGTCAACTAGGTCCTCAGCGTGTGACACCCAGTCTCCATGAACTCCAACTACAATTTTTTCAATACTTGGTTCTAAGACGAATTTTTCAATTGTGTGTATCAAAATAGGACGATCACCCAACTCCAAGAATTGTTTTGGTAAATTACTGATTCCCATGCGTGTGCCAGTTCCTCCGGCTAGGATTCCTGCATAGATCATTTATATTCTCCTTTAGTTTATTCTAAAAAACTCATTACCATCTATTATATCACAATCTGTCTCCATCATGAAGAAAAGACAGAGCGTCATTTAGTCTAATCAACACACCATTTAAGGTAAAAAGTGAACAATGTATTACTAAATCTGTAAAGACCATAACAAATTAAGAAATAAAAATAGGTTATCCTCTATATTATCCATTCAACGTTCGGTTAATATAGAGTTCTTTAGAATATAATAGAAACCTTAAAGAAAACTTAAACATATTTTTAGAAATACAAAGAAAAGCTAGGAAAATTTTGGCATCCATTTTTGTAAATTTAAGAAAGCAATCTCTACGATGTTTTAAACTATTGTTAGACTTTTGCTCCTAAAATTGGTAAAATAAAAAAGAAAATAATAGAAAAAGGAAACTATAAACCGCTATGATGAACATGCAGAACATGATGCGCCAAGCACAAAAACTTCAAAAACAAATGGAACAAAGTCAAGCAGAACTCGCTGCCATGGAATTTGTTGGAAAATCAGCTCAGGACCTTGTCCAAGCAACTCTGACTGGAGACAAAAAAGTTGTCAGCATTGACTTCAACCCAGCAGTTGTAGATCCAGAAGATCTCGAAACCCTTTCTGACATGACTGTTCAAGCGATTAACGCTGCTCTTGAACAAATTGATGAAACTACTAAGAAGAAACTAGGTGCTTTCGCTGGAAAATTGCCTTTCTAATCCACAAAAAAAGAGAAACATCTGTTTCTCTTTTTTTCTTAGAAATCAAAGAATTCCATTGCTTTCTTTAAGAGTAATTCCGTGTATTCCGGATCATCTTGAGCCATTGTGACTTGTGACTGGACCATTTCAAGATCATCCGTTATCATGCCATCTGCTCCAAGTCTGACTGCCTTATCAAAGGACTCAGAACTATTCACAGTCCAAACATATAGTTTCTGATCTGTTGTCCAGAGCTTGTTGACAAAGTATTCATCCAAAGTTGAATACTCCATGGTATAGCCAGTCGCCTTGGTTCTTGGAAACACACTATTATATGGCAGAATGAAGTATACTGGAATTTCAGAATCATAAGCCAAGACCTTATCAATCACATGATAGTCTAGTGACTGCATCTGGTGGCCATATTTCTTAATAGTCGCTCCATACTTTTCGAGAAAATGGTCCATCATTTGTGGACTATCTTTTTTACTGGTTTTAATCTCAATCAGCAATTTTTGGTTTAAAGCATTTGCGCGTTCTAAATAATCATCAAAACTTGAAATCTTTGTTTGATAGCCATTCTCGTAAATATCTGTATTTGTTAATTCATCCAGAGTTAAGTCTTGCGGTGTAGCATTAATTCTTGCTAGCGATTTAAGGTTAGCGTCATGCATCACCACGAACTGACCGTCTTTCGTTTCTTGCACATCCATCTCGACGAGGTCTGGTTTTAGTTGGGCTGTCTTTTCTAAAGACTGTACCGTATTTTGAACACCATTTTTATTACTTACTCCTCTGTGCGAAATCACTAAAGGTGTATTGGTGTCCGGAGACTCCAGATAGATATAACCTTCTAAAGCAAAAAAGATACTTGCACACCCCATGACACCCCATCTCATCAGATGATCTTTTTTTCGCCTTGGCATGATCTCCAACTCTTCTCCCGTCAGGAAGGAAACAAACTTCACTAGGAAATAAGTCAGAGTCATGTAATGGAGGTTTTTAATCAAGATAAAATTAATCACACCAAGAATCAAGGATTCTTTTTGAGTAAAATTATCCATTACCGCCTGAGCAAAGAGCAAGGGAATTAACAAGACAAAGAAGAAGAGATAGGTTTTAATGATAATGAGTAGGAGATGCCAAGAGAAGAAAAGGACGTTTTTCTTCGTCTTTTGGAGACTATATTTCACACTTTCTCTTACTGTCTTTCTTTCAAAGAGTATCTTAGGAAGGGCAAACATGAAGCGAACAGAAATGTAGAGAAAAATCCAAGCGGATGCTATGATCAACAGCCCTACTAGCCAGTTCTTATCTTCTAGATATGTAACGATAAAATCGGGGATAATAATCTTATTGAGATAGTAGATTTTTAAAATTTTCCTAATAAAAGGGAAAAGCAAAGCAATGTAAAAAAAGACAAAGGCCATCTTACAAAAGCTCAATCGTTTGACAAATAGAAAGCTCTGGTGAAAGACTTTTCGACTATATTCAATCAGGGTTCTCTTTTCATGGTAGAGAAGGTGACGCGCCCCGATAAACAAAAGACAGATTTGAAAATAAGCCACTAAAAGATTGATTACTATTAAAATGAGAAAGGCTAAACTGATAAAAGGCGAGCCTTGTATAATCGCCCAAAAGTTATTGTAGGAGATAAACAAGTAACCTGTTTGTCTCAGAAGAATGCCAGCAATCCATGAATTTAATGGTAGCCAGACAAACTCAACCATCATAAATATCAAGAAAAATAGAAATAGTATTTTATCTAGGTTATAGTAAATTTTCCTAAAACCTAGCTTTTTAGGTTTTTCAGGTTTCATAGGCACTCCTAGTCTAAAAATTGAGATAAGTCTAAGCTATTAAAGGGATTCATAGAAAAACTACTCTGGTCTTCTAATAATAGCTTTCCTTCATCCGATTCCAAAAAGGCTTCGTAAACACGCGCCGTCATGCGGGCGTCCTCTAAACTATTATGAGACTTCCCGTGAAAGCCTAAAAAATTCGCAACAGTTTGTAATTTAAGATTAGCTATCCCGTGTAAGTCAGAACTACGCCGTTCAAAAGCCTCATCATATAGATCAATTTTATACTGGTCACGATAATCGATACCGTGCTCCAAGAGAATAGGCAAATCACTTTTGGCCGCATTGTATCCAACCATAGGTAAATTGCCAACAAAAATCTGAAAATCCCTTAAAACTTGTTCCACCATTGGCGCATCTTTTAAGGTTTCGGCTGTGATTCCAGTCAAGCCATTGATAAAACTCTTCAAAGGTGCTGTAGTATGAACATAAGAATCAAAGGCACCTATTTCTTGACCATTTTGAAAGCGAACTGCTGATACTTGAATTAAATGGGTAACCCCTTCGTATTGATTGAACTCCAAATCAAAGGCAATATAATCTCTTAATTTTTCCATCTTTTACCTCAGTTCCGACTCAATTTAAACCATAAATAATAAAAGAAGCTATCAGGTTAGTGAATAACCCAAACAGCTTCTTTATTTTCCTCCAAATAAGCGAGCAAAAAAGCCTTTTTTGGTAGCTTGAACTTCTTCTTTTGCTTGGTCCAACTCTAGTTTCAAACTTTCTTGATCCTTCATAGCTTGAAGAGTTAATTGTTGCTGTTGGTCCAATTGTTTGTCCTTTTCAGCAATCTGTCGATCTTTAACACGCATCTGTTCATCTTTTTCTGCTAACTGCTGGTCTTTGGCCTTGAGCTGCTCATATAAACGAAGAATTTCAGCATTCTTCTCGTCGACCAAGATTTCCATCAGTTCGCGTTGTTTAACATCATCACTGACTGGTTCATCTTCAAAAATCGTTTTTTTGTAGATTTCTTCTAGCTTGATTAAGCCACTTCGAGTAACTACAGTTACACCTTTGTCATTTTTTTTCGTGTCCTCTTCTGGAAGTTCTTTGACACGATTGTTGATTGCTTGACGAGAGAGTCCTAGGACCTCTGCAATCTCACTGACGGTCATTTCAATACTCATAATATCCTCTGAAACGTTTTCTAGCTTTTCTTTACTTAAATCTTATCATAAGCTAGATAAACTGTCAAATTTCCGCTTAATCCATAGCCTTTAAAAAGGCCAGTAGAACTTGGGCAGAACGACGTCCAGCTTCAATGATAAACTCATCAAAAGAGATAGAAGCTTCGTGATTGGCATTGTCGCTCATGGCACGAATGACCAAGAAAGGTAGGCCAAGAGCCTGAGCTGCCTGTGCAATCGCTGCCCCTTCCATTTCAACTGCTAAAACATCTGAAAAGTGGGATTTGATACTAGCAATCTTATCATCTCCAGCTATAAAACTGTCCCCTGTAGCAACCAAGCCTAGGTGCCAGGTCTGTTCTAATTGAGATAAATTCTCTTTAATCCTAGCGATAAAGTTCTTATCGGATTCAAAGTAAAGAGGTTGACCAGCCATCTGACCATAAGCATAGCCAAAAGCAGTTACATCCACATCATGGTAAGCCAATTTATCCGCAATCACTACATCTCCAACGGCAATCCCTTCTGCAACTGCACCTGCTGATCCTGTATTGATAACGGCATCCACTTGGAAATGGTCAGCTAACACCGCTACACTCATAGCTGACATGACCTTTCCAATCCCACTCTGAACCAGAACAACTTCTGTCTTTCCAACAGTGCCAGTGTAGTAAGTATTTCCGAGGACTTGGACTTCTTGCGCTCTATCTAAATTCTGAGTCAAGTGTAGGAGCTCTTCTGGCATTGCTGCAATGATTCCAATTTTCATTTTATTTCCTTTTCTATTACAAAAGTTTCATCGCCAACACAAGTAAAATCAAGAGAAGGATGACTGTAAATAAGATTCTGTTTAGTTTCGAGTTAAAAACATTCCTCTTAGTATTCTCAATGCGACGGCTCTTATGAATCGTTGGCTCTACTTCAATTGTTAAAGTATCTTGAATAGAATTATAGTCTCTAGAACGTGAATAACCAAAGTTTTGTGAAGAAGTTGATAAAATTTTAGTTTCCTCATCATCTTGAAGAGGTGGCCCGGAGATTTTCTCCCCACGATTGGCACGTTCGATTATTTCATCTGTTAACAAAGGTTTTCCCATGGGCTACTCCTCTATTTCTTTTGCAATTCCCAGTACTGGATTGCCATAATCGTCTTGGCATCACAGATATGGCCAGACTGAATTAAGTTTTTTGCTTCCTCAAGGCTGACCTCTAGAACTTCCAAGGTTTCATCATCATCTTGCGGACGAGGATTTTCCACCTTAGTTAAATCTCTTGCGAGGTAAAGTTTTAATTTTTCATTACAAAAACCAATAGCAGAGTAGAAATCATATAGAAGCTCTAACTTACCTGTATAGGCAACCTCCTCCTCCAATTCACGAAGGGCCGCCGACATGGGATCTGCATTTTCACCAAGTTCCAGTTTACCAGCAGGAATTTCATAAGAGATGGCTTCAATAGCTTTTCGGTATTGCTTAACAAGGACGATTTTATCCTCAGCTGTCACAGCTAGAACACATACTCCTCCATTGTGAAAAATCAGATCACGTTGGGCAGTTCCCTTCCCTTCTGGTAGTTCCACCTGATCTTGCACTAGCTTAAAAATAGGACCTTGATAGATTTCCTTCCGGCTAATCGTTTTTTCTTCAAATTCCATGATAGACTCCTACTGATTCTTAGGATGATGAGGCAAACGTAATGCATATTCATCTTTATTAACTTGACGTCCACGTCCAATAGCAATGGCGTCAGCTGGAACATCTTTTGTAATCGTTGAACCAGCTCCAACTAGTGAATTATCACCAAGTTCCACTGGAGCAATGATAGTTGAGTTTGATCCAACAAAGACATTATTGCCAATGACCGTCTTGTACTTATTCTTCCCGTCGTAGTTAACTGTAATCGTACCTGCACCAAAGTTAACATGGCTACCCACTTCACAGTTTCCGATATAGGTCAAATGACCTGCCTTGGTATTTTCACCGATTGAAGATCCTTTTACTTCAACAAAGTTTCCAATGTGAACTTGGGAAGCTAGACTTGAGCCTGGACGAATATGAGCATACGGACCGACTGTCACACCATCTGCAACTGTACTTTCCTCAATCATGGAATTCGTAATCACAGCTCCAGCTCCGATAGCGCTATCCACGATATAAGTTCCATTTGTTAAAACAGTTTCCGCCCCAATCTTCGTTTGACCTTTCAAGGTAACGTTGGCTTCGATTTGGACTTCAGGAGCAATCTCGACATCAACATCGATGTAAGTTGCTTCTGGATTGACAAAACTAACACCATTAACCATATGTTTTTGATTGATACGGCGACGCATCACTGCTTCCGCAGTGGCAAGAGCCACACGGTCGTTTACCCCAAGACTTTCATCAAAATCCTTGAGAGTATAGGCGCCAACCTTCTCACCTGCATTACGGAAAATACCAATCACATCAGTAATATAATACTCACCTTGGGCATTGTTGGTGTTGATGTTTTTAAGAGCCTCAAAAAGACGTTCATTGTCAAATACATAAGTTCCTGTATTGATTTCCTTAATTTGCTTTTCAAAGTCTGTAGCATCTTTCTGCTCAACAATACGAAGAACTTCAGCGTTATCGTTACGGACGATACGACCATACCCAAAAGGATCCGCTGCTTCAGCCGTTAAAATAGTCGCCACATTTTTGTGATTAATATGGAAATCCAAGAGGTTTTTCAAGCTTTCACCTGTAATCAGAGGAGTATCTCCAGCAATAACCAAGGTGTGCCCAGAGCGATTTTGGAGAATAGGCTCTGCCATCATAACGGCATGCCCAGTTCCTAGTTGTTCCGATTGAGTGACAAAGTCTGTCTGACCAGCCAATACTTGCTCAACTAGCTCCGCCTTGTGTCCCACTACCGTAACTGTTTTTTCGGGTTGAATAGCACCAACACTACGAAAAACATGTTCCAACATCGAAATTCCTGCTACCTTATGAAGTACCTTTGGAAGATCTGATTTCATGCGAGTACCTTTACCCGCTGCTAAGATAATGGCATAATTTGACATACTATTCTCTTTTCTGTAAAAATTCCCTTATATTATACCATAATTTACTTCCTTAGGAGTAAACAAACAGAGAAATAGGGGAAAACATGCTAGTTCATTCATCTTTTCAACGTTTTCTTTGATTTTTTTATCTATTTACGTTAAACTAATTAGATATGAGAAAAGAGATTCATCCAGCTATTATTTTTAGTCTATTCACCATTGTTATAGCTATTTTAATCTTTAATAAACCAGCTTATGAAGATCATTCGGTCAAGTCAAAAAGCAACACTGTCCAAGTTGAAAATCAGGCCTTGCATAATCTTGATAAACCCATTATTGACATTTCTGGTTGGCAAAGACCAGAGGAGATAAACTACGATATTTTATCTCAAAATATTTCTGGAGCTATTGTTCGCGTACACAGTGGTACTCAACACACGGAAGCAAATGATGCAGCCTTTATCAACGGAGTCGATAAAGCCTATAAAAATCACATTTTAGAATTTCAAAAGCGCAATGTTCCCGTAGCCGTCTATGCTTATCTAGCTGGTACGAACAAAGAAGAAATGGAAAAAGCGGCTGAAGTTTTCTACAATTCTGCTTCTCCATACAACCCTAGTTATTACTGGCTTGACGTTGAGAAAAAAACAATGGAAGATATGAATGACGGAGTCGAAGCTTTTCGAGCTAAGCTTGAATCGCTGGGCGCTAAAAACATCGGGATCTACGTTGGGGTTTATTTCATGCAAGAACATAGCATCAATACGGAAAATTTCTCCGCTGTTTGGATTCCTTCTTATGGGACAGACTCAGGCTACTTTGAGTCCACACCCAATACTGATTTAGACTATGACCTCCATCAGTATACTTCCAAAGGAAAAATTGCAGGATTTGAACATCACCTAGACATCAATCTCATTTCTACTGATAAGGAAAAAGAAGAAACCTTCCGAAAGCTATTTTTAAGACCATAAAGCAAGTGAAAATCGCAACTTTTTCACTTGCTTTTTCATTTTTTTGCTGTCTGTGTTATAATTGATAAGACAGAGAAAGAAATTTATGAAATTGAGGAGTCTAATATGTTTTCATGGATTGCAAGAGTTATCAAAGGAATCGTCATCGCCTTAGGATTTATCCTACCCGGAATTTCTGGTGGTGTTCTAGCAGCGATTTTGGGAATTTACGAGCGAATGATTAGTTTTCTGGCTCATCCCTTTAAGGATTTTAAAGAGAATGTCCTATACTTTATCCCAGTAGCTATCGGGATGTTGCTAGGTATTGGTTTGTTTTCCTATCCGATTGAGTATTTGCTAGAAAACTACCAAGTCTATGTTTTATGGAGCTTTGCTGGAGCTATCATCGGTACAGTTCCTGGCCTCCTTAGAGAATCTACTCGAGAATCTGATCGTGACAAGATTGACCTAGTCTGGTTCTGGACTACCTTTATCCTTTCAGGTCTAGGGCTCTACGCGCTAAACTTTGTTGTTGGATCTCTCAGCGCCAGTTTCGCTAGTTTCATCTTGGCAGGTGTTCTTTTAGCTCTTGGTGTCTTGGTGCCTGGTTTAAGTCCATCAAATCTACTCTTGATTTTAGGACTGTACGCTCCAATGCTAACTGGCTTTAAGACCTTTGATTTATTTGGTACCTTCCTTCCTATCGGGATTGGTGCAGGAGCAACTCTTATCGTTTTTTCAAAATTAATGGACCATGCCTTGAACAACTACCACTCCCGTGTTTATCACTTTATTATTGGAATTGTGCTATCAAGCACCCTCTTGATTTTGATTCCAAATGCTGGAAGTGCTGAAAGTATCCAATACACTGGACTTTCCATCGTGAGCTATGTTCTCATCGCCTTCTTCTTTGCACTTGGCATTTGGCTTGGTATCTGGATGAGTCAATTGGAGGATAAGTATAAATAATGGCAAAGAAAGTTAAGATTAAGAAAACCTTGGTCGAACAAATCTTGACCAAAGCAGGAATTGAGCACACAGGGATTCAAATCAATGCGCTTGAGGGAGAACTTCCTTCGGAATATGATCGAACACATATCTTTAAAACCTTGGCTCTGCTGGGGGACAAGACAGGCCCAATTATCGGAATCGTCCCCATAACAGAACACCTCGCTGAAAAAAAATTAGCAAAGGTTTCTGGTAATAAAAAAGTGAGTATGATTCCACAAAAAGACCTAGAAAAAACGACAGGCTATATTCATGGGGCAAATAACCCCGTCGGCATTCGCCAAAAACACAACTATCCTATTTTTATTGATAAAACAGCTTTAGATTTAGACAAAATGATCGTCTCTGCTGGGGAAGTCGGGCATAGTATTATTATTGCTTCACAAGACTTGGCTAGCTTTGTGAAAGCAGATTTTGCAGATATCTTGGAGGAAAACAACTGATGAAACTCTATTTTGTGCGTCATGGCCGAACTATCTGGAATCTTGAAGGACGTTTCCAAGGTGCCGGAGGGGACTCACCTCTTCTTCCTGAGTCTATTGATACCTTAAAGGCGCTCGGTCAATATCTCAGCAATATTCCTTTCGATGAGATTTATTCAAGTGATTTACCAAGAGCGGTCAAATCTGCTGAAATTATCCAAAGTCAACTCCAAACGCAATGTCCTTTAGAGACTATTCCTGACCTGCGTGAATGGCATCTCGGAAAACTAGAGGGATTAAAAATTGCAACATTAGAGGCCATCTACCCACAACAAATCAAGGCTTTTCGTACAAACTTAGCTAAGTTTGATACAAGAATGTTTGAAGCGGAATCCCTCTACAGTACAACTCAACGTACCATTCAATTTATCAAATCTCTGAAGAGGAGTCAGGCTGAGAAAGTTCTAATTGTTGGCCATGGAGCTAATCTTACTGCCAGTCTTCGTACTCTTCTAGGCTATAAAGAACCTCTTCTTCGTAAAGCTGGTGGTTTAGCAAATGCCAGCCTGACAATTCTTGAAACCCATGATTTTGAAACATTCACTCTTGATACTTGGAATGATACCTCTTATCAATAAAGAACTTGATCTTAATGGTCAAGTTCTTTTTAGTTTTTATAGAATATCCGTGAATTTCTTGACTATTTATGATAAAATGGGAGTATCGCAAAAAAGACTCATCGTATCAAATTTTGAGTAAAATTAGGAGGATTTCATGTCTACAGAACATATGGAAGAACTAAATGACCAGCAGATCGTTCGCCGTGAAAAAATGGCTGCGCTTCGTGAACAAGGAATTGATCCTTTCGGTAAACGTTTTGAACGTACTGCTAACTCTCAAGAACTAAAAGACAAATTTGCAGAACTCGATAAAGAACAATTACATGAATTAAACGAAACTGCTACTATCGCTGGACGTTTAGTTAGTAAACGTGGTAAAGGTAAAGTCGGCTTCGCCCATCTTCAAGACCGAGAAGGTCAAATCCAAATCTACGTTCGTAAAGATGCTGTTGGTGAAGAAAACTATGAAATCTTTAAGAAGGCTGATCTCGGTGACTTCCTCGGTGTCGAAGGTGAGGTCATGCGTACAGATATGGGAGAACTTTCTATCAAGGCAACTCACATCACACACTTGTCAAAAGCACTTCGCCCACTACCAGAGAAATTCCACGGTTTGACTGACGTTGAAACAATTTACCGTAAACGCTACCTTGACTTGATTTCTAACCGTGAAAGTTTTGAACGTTTTGTCACTCGTTCAAAAATCATCTCTGAAATCCGTCGTTATCTAGATGGACATGATTTTCTTGAAGTGGAAACACCTGTACTTCACAACGAGGCCGGTGGTGCTGCTGCCAAACCATTTATTACACACCACAATGCTCAAAATATTGACATGGTGCTTCGGATAGCTCTAGAACTTCATCTCAAACGTCTAATTGTCGGTGGTATGGAACGCGTCTATGAGATTGGCCGTATCTTCCGTAACGAAGGAATGGATGCAACTCATAATCCTGAATTTACTATGATTGAGGTTTACCAAGCTTATGCCGATTTCCATGATATTATGGATTTGACAGAAGGTATTATCCAGCATGCTGCAAAGGCTGTCAAAGGTGATGGTCCAGTCAACTACCAAGGTACTGAAATCAAAATCAATGAACCATTTAAACGTGTTCACATGGTGGATGCTATCAAAGAAATTACTGGTGTAGACTTCTGGCAAGATATGACTTTGGAAGAAGCCAAAGCTATCGCTGCTGAGAAGAAAGTTCCAGTTGAGAAACACTACACTGAAGTTGGTCACATCATCAATGCCTTCTTTGAAGAATTTGTCGAAGAAACATTGATCCAACCAACCTTCGTTTATGGGCATCCAGTAGCTGTCTCTCCACTTGCTAAGAAAAACCCTGAAGACGAGCGCTTTACTGACCGTTTTGAGCTCTTTATCATGACTAAGGAGTACGGTAATGCCTATTCTGAGTTGAACGACCCAATCGACCAGCTTAGCCGTTTTGAAGCCCAAGCAAAAGCCAAAGAACTTGGTGATGATGAAGCAACAGGTATCGACTACGACTACATCGAGGCTCTTGAATACGGTATGCCACCAACAGGTGGTTTGGGTATCGGTATCGACCGTCTTTGCATGCTCCTCACTGATACAACCACTATCCGTGATGTATTGCTCTTCCCAACAATGAAATAATACTCTTCGAAAATCTCTTCAAACTACGTCAGCGTTGCCTTGCCGTAGATATATGTTCCTGACTTTGTCAGTCTTATCTACAACCTCAAAACAGTGTTTTGAGCAGCCTGCGGCTAGCTTCCTAGTTTGCTCTTTGATTTTCATTGAGTATAAACTCTTATCCTCTAGTACTTGCCAGAGGATTTTTCGATACAAAAAGAGACTGAGGAAAAACTCAATCTCTTTTTCTTATTCTTGATTTTTAACTTGACTGGTTGCTACATCTTCCCCAAACCATTTCTGGCTGATTTCCTGGAATTTTCCTTCTTGGTATAGTGATATAAAGGCTTGATTCAGAGCAGCTAGCAAAGTTTTATCAGCAGGTCTAACACCAACTGCAAAAGCTTCACTTTCAAACCCTGCTGAAAAGATATTGTAGTCACTTAATATCCCTTCAGACTGGAGATAATAATTGGCATACACCCGGTCAATCAACAAGGCATCAATCCGATCATTTTTCAAATCAATTAAGGCTTCATTAAAACTTTGGTATTGGTTGGCCTTCTGGTCTTTGACACGATTTTTCAATAAGTCTGGCTGGGCTTCAAAATCCAAATAGCCAGAAGATCCAGCCTGGGCCCCTAAAACTTTGTCAGTCATATCCTGAACTGAGTAGATATTTTGAGACTTTTTAGAGACCAAAACTTGTTGATTTTCCATGTAAGGAATGGTAAAGGCAACCTTCTCTTTCCGTTCATCTGTAGCTGTATAGCCATTCCAGATGGCATCAATAGTACCATTTTGTAATTCAGTTTCTTTCATATCCCAGTCGATGGGTTGAAATTTAATCTGAATTCCTAGCTTTTCAGAGGCAGCTTGGGCTAGGTCAATATCAAAGCCCGCGTACTGGCCATTCTTTTCCTCAAATCCCATGGGAACAAAGGTATTGTCAAAGCCAATGGTAATGCTACCCTGTTTTTGATATTTGGCCCAATTATCCTGATTTGGATCACTTGCCTTCTGAGTACAAGCTGTCAGGAAGAAGCTAAAGAACAGAGCAAGTACAAGGGCAATTTTCTTTCTCTTCATAGGCACCTCCTACTTTGGATCAACCTTAAGGATCTGATCAGCAATGTTTTCTGCAAACTGAAGGTCGTGGGTAACAACAATCTGAGTCATCCCACGCTCTTTATTTTGAAGGATGAGTTTTTCTACTTCTAATCGCAATTCTGGGTCTAAGGCTGATGTAGGCTCATCATATCCAATAATTTCTGGGTTTATCATCATAGCGCGCGCTAAGGCCACCCGTTGTTTTTGCCCACCTGAAAGTGAGAAAGGGAAGGCATCTGCATGTCCTGCTAACCCAAGTTGTTCTAACAAACCACACGCCTTCTTCTCAGCAACTTCCTTCTCCATATTCATTGTTTTTATAGGCGACAGAGTTAAGTTATCTAGAACTGACAAATGCGGAAAGAGTTGAAAATCTTGGAAGACAAATCCTAGTAGGTTGCGCTTTTCTAGTTCGTCTATAGCTAGCGATTCGCCGTTATAGTAGATTTCCCCAGAATCGATGGTTTCCAGTCCAGCTAGCATACGTAATAGGGTTGTCTTTCCGCCTCCTGATGGACCTACGATTGCGAGGATTTGCTTTTCAGGAATTGATAGGCTGAAATTGGTTAAGATTTGTTTGCCACCAAAGGCCTTGTTGATGTTTCGTAATTCTAACATAGCAATCCTCCTATCTGTAATAACTGTACTTCTTCTCAAGTTTTTTCGCTACAATGGTTACAAGACCAATCATGATCAAATAAATCGCTCCAGCTAAAAACATAGGAACAAGACTGGCATCTCGATTGGCTGCTGTCCGACTAGCTAAAATCAAATCTGAGATCCCAAGGGCATAAACCAAAGAAGTATCCTTGACCAAACTCATGATTTCATTAAAGACGCTCGGTAAGACAATCTTTGTAACCTGAGGCAAAATAATATAGCGCACTGTGTCAAATGGACTAAACTTCAAGACCTTAGCAGCTTCATACTGTCCTTTGGGAATGGTTTCAATCCCACCACGAAAGATTTCTGCAAAGTAGGCTGCATAGTTCAATACAAAAGCAATCACAGCAGCAGGCAAACGATCTAAACGTATCCCAATGCTAGGGAGAACATAGTAAATAAAGATTAATTGCAAGAGCAAGGGAGTCCCTCGCATCACCCAAATATAAAGGTCAATCAGATAATGGAGGGGTTTCCAGCGGACTTGTAAAGCAAAGGCAACGACAATACCTAAAGGAATTGAAAAGATCAAGACCAGAGCAAAGACTTGAAGTGTCATACTTGCACCGTTCAATAAACTTGGTAATATCTCAAACATATAAGACATACTGCACCTCCTAAAAATTATTGTTCCTATTATAGCATAAATAAACAATTTAGCAAGTCTTTTTGTAAAAAAATTCTATTTTTCAAAAAACGTATCTGCCTAATTGACGGATACGTTCTTTTAGAGAGATAACTTTTAAAGTGTTTCTAAGAGCTCTTGCATCTGAACATCATCTGGAATGAGTTTTAAATAAGCTTCAGCTTGTACCTTGGCTTCTTCAAAATATCCCAATTCACGTAGGAGATAAGTATACTGCTCCAGAAATTCAGGATTCTCCTTGAGATCAGACGATAGTTGTTGATAGAGTTCATAGGCCTTATCTAAATCCTCGATTTCCTGGTAAGAACGGGCAATCATCCACTTGGTAAGGAGATTTTCAGGTTCTTGACTTTGGAGAGCGATAATATCTTCGTACCGTTCTTGTTCCATATAAATGGTTGCAAGGCGAAGGAAAATTTCTTCTGTATCCTCTGCATCATCCTTAGCAGTAAGGAGAAACTGCTCTGCAGCACTAGGATCATGCAATTCGTACGAGAACTGAGAAGCAGCTAGTAAGAGCCGAGTCTCAAATGGATTTTTCTCCAGTCCTTTTTTAACGATACGAAGGGCCTCTTCCACCTGATGTTCCTTGTGCAATGCTTGACTGTAGCCATACTCATATCCTTCAAAATTTGGTGAAATGGTATCAATCTGCTTAAAGTAAAGAACAGATTTTTGATACTCTTCTTGGTCAAAATAAAGACTAGCCAGTTCAAAGGCAGTTTGGTCATCGTATTCTAATTCTAAAGCTTTTTCTAAGAATTCAGTTGCAGCTTCAAACTTACCTAACTGGGCATAAGCGAAACCAATTCGTTGATAGGTTGAGACACCCGTTTGCTCATAGATAGAGCGATTGTCTAACTGAGCATAGCCCTGAATGGCGTCCTGATAATTCCCTAACTCGCTATCCAACTCAGCCAAACCAAAAACTAATAAGGGATCGTCTGAGTAGTTTAGGGCTTCCAGTAACTTTTCACGCGAAACATCTGTCAATCCTTCCAACTGATAGAGGTCTGCCTTCAAGGCCAAGGCCGATACGTACCAGTCACTTTCGGGTGTGATTTCCTCAAGGTAAGCAAAGGCTTCCTCAACATTGCCATCCTCACTAGCAATGCTTGCTAAATTCAGATTCACTTCTGGGAATTCTGTAACGATATGTTGGTAAATTTCTTTTGCTTGAGGATAAAAGCCAATTCCCTCTAGATAGCTTGCTAGTTCGTAAAGAACTTCGGTCGAATCAGTTTCAAGTGCTTTGTGAAAATACTGATCTGCTTTGGTTAAATCCTGTTCATCCAGAGCCTGGAGCATGCGTTGACTATTGTTCACTCTTGATTTCCTCTCCTTCTTCTTCATACAGACCGCTGACTTTTTTATACCAGTTAAAGATAGCTGAGATAACGACCTTGGCAGAAGCATAGACAGGAATTCCCAGCAAGACTCCCCAAATACCAAACATAGAACCTGAAGTTAGGAGAACAAAGAGGACATTGATCGGATGGATGTTTAGCTGACTACCTAAAATAAGTGGAGAAACGAAGCGACCTTCAATCGTTTGTTCAACAATAAAGACAATAATCACTTTCAAAAGCATCACAGGCCCCGCTATTAAGCCCAAAACCAGAGCAGGCAACATCGCTAGAAAACTACCCAGGTAAGGTACTAGATTGAGGATACCAGCCGTAATACCAAGAGTCACAGCATATCTGAGACCAATGATCTTAAAGAAGATAATAAACATAATTGCCACGATAATAGCAACAGTAACCTGCCCTCTAACATAGTTTGATAACTGTTTATTAACATCTGACAAAACTTGTCCGACAGGTTCTTTTAACTTGTTTGGGATGAATTTAGTTAGGTAATCTCGCAAGCCTTTCCCATCTCTCAAAAGATAAAAGAGCATGAATGGTACGATAATAACCGCTACAATGACCTGGGAAACACTACTGATAAAGGCGCTGACCCAGTTAACGGCTTGAGAAGAGATTTTGCTGGCCCACAGGGTAGCTTCACTAGAAACATTGGAAAGAACCTGCTCCAACTGTGGTCTAAAATCATCTGGCAAACGTTTGGTTACAAGATCATTGATGACACGGTCAGCATCTTCGAGGTATGTCGGTACATTTTTCGCAAAAGTTAAGACTTGGCGTTGGAGATTTGGAATTGCGACTGCCAGACCCCAAATGATAAAAAGTCCAATGATGACAAATACAATACTGATGGCAAGTACACGATTGATCTTGTGTTTCTCCATCCAGTCAACAATCGGATTGAGGAGGTAATAAAGTAAACCAGATAAAATAACTGGCAACATGACAACTCCTAGAAAATCCAAAACCGGTAAAAAGATAAAACTAATCTTACTTAAAATGAAAAGATTCAAGCCCAGTAACAAGGTCACTAAGAATACAGTAATAGCTTTATTATCTAAAAACCACTTGAAGAACCAAGATAGGCTAAAATGTTTCTCTTTATGTTCCATAAATACATCCTTTCTGTCATTCTCTCATTATACCATTTTTAGACTAAAATAACTCTTTTTTTAAGTGCTTACATAGATAGACAAAAAGAAAAATCTCCTCAATTGAGGAGATTTATTTAATCTTTAATATGACTTGATAGTTGTTTTTGGTATTCTTCGTTTGATTTTGCTTTTTCTTCAGCAAATTTCTTGCGAAATTCTTCCATTTCTTTACTTGTCACAATCTTATCTTGAATCTTCAGATATTTATAACTGTTTTCGCCTGTTTTATCACCGACCCAACCATCTGCTCCTGTTCCTGGAACTTTCTTTGTAACAAGCATTTGGGCACCGTCTGAGTGTACAGGAATAACTAGAGCACTATCTGTCAACCATGCTTGAGCTTTAGCATATTTTGAATAACGTTTTTCGAGATCTGTTTTCTCACTGTTAGCATCATCAAGTAATTCTTTGTATTTATCCAATCCTACTGCCTTAATGGCTGAACTATCTGATCCTGGTGCAATACCAAGTGCTCCAAGAAGAGTTGGTCCAGATGTTGGATCAAATGCATCAAGATAGGT
Organism: Streptococcus halitosis; assembly: GCF_027691175.1. Classification (GTDB taxonomy): domain Bacteria; phylum Bacillota; class Bacilli; order Lactobacillales; family Streptococcaceae; genus Streptococcus; species Streptococcus halitosis_A. The sequence goes on along the minus strand of NZ_JAQFBD010000001.1, from coordinate 865,634 downwards.
TGATGGATCTGCATAGTCTGGGCTCCATCCACTGTTAGGATTGATATCCCAGTCGATATTGTCTTTTGAGGTTGCAAGAACGGTCATACTTCCCAATTCATCATCAGAAACTTGTTGGATATCAACCACTACATTTTCAACTCCAAGAGCTTCCTCTATTGATTGTTTATACGATTGAGCTTGACGTACAAAATCCGTTTGAGTAGAGGAAACTGGCAAGTCCAAATGAATAGGGAACTGAACACCGTCGGCTTGAAGAGTTTTCTTAGCCGCTTCAAGTTTGGTTTTAGCTTTCTCTACATTATGAAGTGAATCTTGTGCATCATCTAGGCTAACATCGCTCCAAGCAGTATCCAACTTGTCAAGTTCTGCTTTTGTTACTTGACCAAAAGATTGATCTCCAATTTGAACAAACGTTGGAGGTGTAAAGCTAGTACGTAATTTACGAGGGGCAACTTCATCACCAAATACTTGAGAGACAGCAGCCTTACGATCTGCTCCAAAAGCCAAGGCTTGGCGGAAATCTTTGTTCAACAAAGCTTTCTTAGTAGATGTCTTTTCTTCGTCCGTTGTTTTAGAAGTATGGTTATAGGCTACACGGTCAATATTAGTTGAAATGTAGTAGCTACCTCCTCTTTGTTGACCATACACAATGTTGTCTTTGTATTTTTCTTTGAATCGCTCATAGTTTGCAGAATTCTTAAAGAGGGGAGCTGCTGGGTAGTGGCCTTCATCAAAACCACGACCAAGAGAGTCTGCATCTTGACCATCAAAGAAGGTTAATTTTATATCATCAATAAAGACATTTCCTTTATCCCAATAGTTTTGGTTTTTTGTCATCTCGATTGAAGATTTCGATGTGAGACCTTTCAGAAGGTAAGGACCATTGTATAGAATACTTGTAACATCAGTAGGTTTACCAAAATCATCCCCCTTAGAGGCTAAAAAGTCTTCATTGATTGGTGCTAAAACACCCATCGTTGTCTTGGAATTCCAGAAAGATTCAGGATTATTAAGCGTATAAACAAGAGTATAATCATCTGTCGCCTTAATTCCAACAGTAGAAAAATCATTTGTTTTCCCGTTAATATAATCATCTAACCCTTTGATTGAATCCTGTACGAGATAGAGGGCTTGTGATTTCTTAGCGACAGCATGTTTCAAACCTGTCACGAAATCCTGAGCCTTTACTTCACCATATTCCTCGCCTTCATTAGTGTACCACTTAATCCCTTTCCGGATTTTATAGGTGTAAGTCAAACCATCTTTAGAAACACTCCAGTCCTCTGCTACAGACGGCACAAGATTTCCATATTGGTCATTCTCAAGCAAACCATCGATGACATTCCCAGTCACCTGTTTGGTACTGGAATTTCCAGAAACTGTATAGTCCAAAGTTGCAGGATCCGATGAGAAGACATAAGTATAAGTCACAGGTTGGTTGGCGTTTTTACCACCAGACGAACAAGCTGCTAGTAGTGCTGATGACAACACTGCTACTGCAGCCATTAGAAAAATACGTTTTTTCATAAGACACTCCTTTAAATCAAATATATCATTATTATATCACTTTGATTTTTGAAAGCAAGGTAAAAACTAAATAAATCTCCCTAAGATGTTTTCTGTAATTTTCAAAAAATGATGAAAGTCAGTTAAGAATTTCATTTTGTGGTATAATGAACTTATCATTATTAAGAGGTATGGACATGAAAGAAACTGTTTATTTTGGAACTTACACTCGTCGCTTATCTAAAGGGATTTACAAAGCTGATTTTAATACAGAAACAGGCCAGCTTGCAAATCTTGAACTCTTTGCTGCTGAACCAAGTCCGACCTACCTTGCCTTTGACCAACAGCAACACTTATACACTGTAGGGAGCCAGGATGGCTTAGGTGGAATCGCTGCTTACAAGACAGATGGCGCTTTGCTAAATCATGTGGTTGAAGAAGGCGCTCCCCATTGTTATGTGGCAGTGGATGAAAAACGTGGTCTCGTTTATGGGGCCAACTATCATAAAGGTCAAGTTCTAGTTTATAAACGTCAAACAGATGGTAGCCTCATCCAAACAGATCTGGATCAGCATAGCGGACAAGGCCCTCATGAAAACCAAGCTTCCCCACATGTACACTTTACGGATCTAACACCTGACCAGTATCTCGTTACATGTGATCTAGGCACGGATGAAGTAACTACCTACGATGTTAGCCCAGAAGGAAAACTAAGTAAACTCTACACTTATAACAGCCAAGCTGGGGCAGGTGCTCGCCACATCGTTTTCCATCATCATTATAAGATTGCCTACCTCATCTGTGAACTCAACAGTACCATTGAAGTCTTGATTTACGATGGTGTTGGTGAATTTGAACGCATGCAAGTCATTTCGACTTTGCCAGATGGATATGAGGGATTTAATGCTACTGCCGCCATTCGTCTTTCAAAAGATGGTAAATATCTCTATGCATCCAACCGAGGTCATGATTCCATTGCTGTATTTAGCATCCTAGCTGATGGTAGTCTGGAGTTATTAGAAATTGTGCCCAGCCACGGACAAAATCCGCGCGATTTCAATCTTACTCCTGACCAAGAATTTCTAATTGCAGTTCACCAAGATTCAGATAATGCAACCGTCTTTAAACGTAATCCCGAAACTGGTCGATTAGCTGAGCTTTCTAACGATTTCCAAGTTCCCGAAGCCGTTTGCATCACATTTAAACATTAATGTAAAATAAAAATGAACTTGCTTAAGCAAGTTCATTTTTATTTTATAGTTTATTTCCGACATTGATACGGTTAATGGCACGTTGTAAAGCAACCTTAGCTCGCCGTTCTTGGTCAATCAAGTGTTTATCTTGTGCTTCTTCAATCTCACGTTCAGCACGAAGTTTAGCACGTTGGGCACGGCTAATATCGATATCACGAGCACGTTCTGCTGAGTCTGCTACAATAGTAATGATGTCATTGGCAATCTCGATAATTCCTCCGTTCACTGCAATCCAGTTCACATGAGTATCGTCATCGATTCGTTTTACCTTTACTTCATCAACCGCTAAAACCGCAATCATATTTTCATGTCGTGGCAAGATCCCCATCTCACCATCCAGAGTTCGTACCGATACAAAGCTGGCATGGTGATCATAGACGAGGCCATCTGGTGTCACGATCTGGACAGTTAAATGAGCCATAGATCACCTCTTAAAATCCCATTTTCTCAGCTTTTGCAATCACATCTTCGATTGAACCGACACCACGGAAGGCATCTTCTGGTAGATGGTCATGTTTTCCTTCAAGGATTTCCTTAAAGCCGCGAACTGTTTCCGCTACTGGTACATAAGAACCAGGTTGGCCAGTAAATTGTTCGGCAACGTTAAAGTTTTGAGACAAGAAGAACTGGATACGACGGGCACGAGCAACCAAAGTCTTTTCTTCATCAGAGAGTTCATCCATACCAAGGATAGCAATGATATCTTGCAATTCATGGTAACGTTGAAGGACACGTTTGACCTCAGCAGCAACTGCATAGTGCTCCTCACCAACAATCTCAGGTGCCAAGGCACGAGAGCTTGAAGCCAGTGGATCAACGGCTGGGTAGATACCCAACTGTACCAACTTACGTTCCAAGTTTGTTGTTGAATCCAAGTGAGCGAAGGCTGTTGCTGGCGCAGGGTCAGTATAGTCATCCGCTGGCACATAGATAGCCTGGATAGAGGTTACAGATCCCTTCTTGGTTGATGTGATACGTTCTTGCAATTGACCCATTTCCGTAGCAAGTGTTGGTTGGTAACCAACGGCTGAAGGCATACGACCCAAAAGGGCAGATACTTCTGAACCAGCTTGAGTGAAACGGAAGATATTATCGATAAAGAGAAGCACATCTTGACCTTCTACATCACGGAAGTATTCAGCAATTGTCAAACCAGTAAGGGCAACACGCATACGTGCTCCAGGTGGTTCATTCATCTGACCAAATACCATGGCTGTTTTCTCGATAACGCCTGATTCTTTCATTTCCCAGTAAAGGTCGTTCCCTTCACGAGTACGTTCCCCAACACCAGTAAATACTGAAATACCACCGTGTTCTTGGGCAATGTTGTGAATCAATTCTTGGATCAAGACAGTTTTACCAACTCCGGCACCACCGAAGAGTCCAACTTTCCCACCTTTAAGGTAAGGGGCAAGAAGGTCGATAACCTTGATCCCTGTTTCCAAGATTTCAGATGAGGTAGACAATTCATCAAAAGTTGGAGCTTTCTTATGAATTGGCTGACGCTCAGCGTCTTCATCGAAAGGAGCATCCAAGTCAATGGTATCTCCCAAAACGTTGAAGACACGTCCCAAAGTTTCTTTACCTACTGGCACAGAGATTGGACGGCCCGTGTCCAAAACTTCCATTCCACGAGTCAAACCATCTGTTGATTCCATGGCGATAGTACGAACCATACCATCACCCAACTCCAAGGCTACTTCAAGGACGATTTTTGTTTTTCTTTCGTCATTTTTGTAGACGACAAGTGCATTATTAATCTCAGGAAGTGTTTCCCCTGCTGCGAACAAGACGTCGACAACGGGTCCAATAACCTGAGCAATTTTACCTGAACTCATCTCCTTCTCCTATTCTATATAAGATACTGTCGGTTCCTAGTTCACCTAGGTCCTAAGTTCATTTTGATACGAGGGAGGCAAAGCCTTATTCTAAGGCACTAGCCCCCGCTACAATTTCTGTAATTTCTTGTGTAATCGCCGCCTGTCTGGCACGGTTATACTGGATTGTCAAATCATTGATAACTTTCTTGGCATTATCAGTCGCCGTTTGCATGGCTGTCATACCAGCAGCATTCTCAGCTGTCTTGGCATCGATGATAGCCCCGTATATCATACTTTCTGCAAACTGGGGTAACAACTGCTCTAGAATCTCATCACGACTCGTTTCCAACTCAAATGTCAAGCTATACTCTTCATCCGCTTCATTTGGATCTAAGTCAACAATCGGCAACATTTGTTCCACACGCATTTGACTTGTGAGAGTATTGACATGATGATTGTAGCAGACGTATAATTCATCAAAAAGTTCGTTTTGATACATTTCAATCGTTTTTGAAATAATTTTACGAACTTCATCAAAACTAGGTTGATCTGCCAAGCCACGTAGTTCATAGATTGGCTGAATACCACGAGCCTTAAAGAAATCAGCTCCCATCCCACCGATACAGATGATCTCAAAACCTTTACCATCTGGATGGTATTCATCTTTCAACTCCATAACGGCTTTAAGGATGGAAGCATTATAACCTCCAACCAAGCCACGGTCTGAAGTGATAACGATATAGCCTGTTTTCTTAACTGGGCGACTAATGAGCATCGGATTGGTAGAACCACCAGATCCGTTACCATGCAGAATATCCGTTAAAAGCTTACGAACTTTCTGAGCGTAAACTTGGAAGTTGCGAGCTGCTTCTTCAGAGCGACCGAGTTTAGCAGCCGATACCATTTGCATGGCATTAGTGATTTGACTAGTATTTTTTGTTGAGGCGATTTTTGTTTTAATATCATTTAGAGATACTGCCATCTGACACCTCTATTCTTATTGGAAGCTGGATTGTTTGAGAAACTCTGTAATCGCAGCATCCAAGACTGCTTCTTCTGGCAAGTCTTTTGTTTCACGAATAGTTTCCAAAATCTCTGGATGTTGTGCATCAAAGAAATCATGAAACTCTTCCTCAAAACGAACAATGTCATCTACAGGAATCGTATCCAAGAAACCATGTGTCAAAGCATAAAGAATGGTTACTTGTTTCTCAACAGGTAATGGTTTATGAACTGGTTGTTTCAGAACTTCAACGGTACGACGTCCACGATTTAACTTAGCTTGAGTAGCCGCATCCAGATCAGAACCAAACTTAGTGAAGGCTTCCAACTCACGATATGAAGCAAGGTCGATACGAAGTGTACCAGCAACCTTCTTCATAGCTTTGATTTGTGCAGAACCACCTACACGAGATACTGATGAACCCGCATCGATGGCTGGACGAATACCTGCATTGAAGAGACCATCGCCAAGGAAGATTTGACCATCTGTGATTGAAATCACGTTGGTTGCGATATAAGCAGAGATATCTCCTGCTTGTGTCTCGATAAATGGTAGAGCTGTGATTGAACCACCACCAAGATCATCAGAAACCTTAGCTGAACGCTCAAGCAAACGGCTATGAAGGTAGAAAACATCCCCAGGGAAGGCTTCACGACCTGGTGGACGACGAAGCAAGAGGGAAAGTTCACGATAAGCGACCGCTTGCTTTGAAAGATCATCATAAACGATCAAAACATGCTTCCCTTGGTACATAAACTCTTCTGCCATAGCAACCCCAGCATAAGGAGCTAGGAAGAGCAATGGAGAAGGTTGTGAAGCAGAAGCTGTCACAACGATTGTGTAGTCCAAGGCACCGTACTGACGAAGTGTCTCAACTTGCGTACGAACAGTTGACTCTTTTTGTCCAATCGCTACATAGATACAGATCATATCTTGACCTTTTTGGTTCAAAATAGCATCAATAGCGATCGTTGTTTTCCCTGTCTGACGGTCACCGATAATCAACTCACGTTGACCACGACCAATCGGAACAAGGGCATCAATAGCTTTCAAACCTGTTTGCAATGGTTCTGATACAGACTTACGTTGCATAACGCCAGGAGCTGGCGCTTCTACTGGACGAGACTTATCAGTATGGATTTCTCCAAGACCGTCAACTGGACGACCAAGTGGATCCACAACACGTCCAATAAGGCTCTCACCAACAGGAACTTCCATGATTTTACCTGTACGGCGAATGGTATCGCCTTCACGAATATCTGTAAAGTCACCTAGGATGATAATCCCAACGTCTGTTGACTCCAAGTTTTGCGCCATCCCATAAGAGCCGTTTTCAAAAATCAACAACTCTCCACTCATGGCATTTTCAAGGCCGTGAGCACGCGCAATTCCGTCCCCGATATAGGTTACAACACCTGTTTCAGACACATCAAAATTGGGTTTGAAATTTTCAATTTGTTGCTTAATTAAAGCGCTGATTTCTTGTGCGTTAATTGCCAAAAGAACACCACTTTCTATTTCAAATTTTCTTTAACAACTCGAAGTTGTTGTTTAATACTCACATCAATTGTCTTGTGATTAGCAAAAATGACAAAACCACCAATGAGTTCTTCATCAATTTGTTCTTTGACGCTCCGCACTTTCAGAGACATTTTTTTCTCTATCAATGGGAGCAGACGTTCCTTCTGTTCATCTGTTAAAGGATGAGCTGAAGAAATCGTGACTACAAAACGATTGGTCTCTTTTTCAAGGCGATTCAAACAATCTGCAATTACTTCATAAAAAAGGGTTGCTCTGTGATTGTAAACCAGAACTTGAATAAAGTTTTGCATTAAAGGTGACACAGAGTCTTGAAAGAAACGAACTGTTTTTTCCTTATCTGACTCATCAACTGCTACCTGAGCTAAGAAAGAAGGTAAGCCCGTTTCTTCTGCGACTTGCTTGATTTGATCCAAGTCTGAAAAAATCCGGTCCTCTTCTCCTTTTTCAATCACTAATTGGACAAAAGGCATGCTGTATTTTTCAATTACCTTTGCTTTTTTCTTGTCCATTAGGCTTCTCCTAGCTGATCGATATACTGATCAATGAGTTCCTTATGGGCATGACTGTCAAGGTTTTGTGAGATGATTTTTCCAGCTAGACTAACTGTCAAATCTGCCACCTCGCCCTTAACACTTTGTAAAGCCTCAGCTTTGTTTTGCGCAATTTCTTGGTTAGCTTTTTCTTTCAAGCGACCAGCTTCTAGCTTAGCTTCAGCCAAAATATCTGATTTACTCTTTTCAGCTGTCTCTTTAGCATTTTCAATGATAGTTTTAGCTTCACTACGACTACCTGCTAATTCATCTTCGCGCTTTTGAGCAAGAGTCTCTGCTTTTTGACGAGCTTGTTCAGCGCCATCAATATCAGCAGCAATCTTTTCAGCTCGTTCTTCAAAGATACTTGTCAAGTTTGACCACGCGTATTTTTTGACTAAGACGACCAAAAGGATAAAAGAGCCAGCGATTAAAATAAAGTTACCAATCAATTCACCTACTGTTACGTGCATCATTTACTCCTTTCTACTCTTCATCATTAATTTTATTTCCTAGATACATTGAAGACAAGACTGTGAATACATAAGCCTGAACACAAGAAATAAACACAGAGAATGCCGTCCAGACAAGATTGGTAACAAATGCAACTGGATACCAATAAAGAGCCTGATGAGAAAGAGTAATAAGCAAGCTTGCCATCACTTCTCCGGCAAAGATATTCCCGAACACCCGCAAAGCAAGTGATAGGAAATTCGTGACTTCTTCAAGGAGATTCATCGGTGTCATAAAACCTGGGGTTACAAAACCTTTTAAATATTTTTTAACACCACGGCGACGAATTCCTTCTATATGGGTCATCAGGATAATTCCAAATGACAAAGCCAAGTCAAACTGGAGATTTGCAGTTGGCGATGTCCAAAGGTTTGTCCCATCTGTAGTTTGAAGTTTCGCCATCAAACCAAGATTGTTTGCGATAACCATAAAAAGAAATAAACACAAGTAAAAGAGTGAGTAATCTTTCATGTACCGAGAACCTACGTTGGGTTCTGTAAATCCGACTACAAAGTCATAGAGATACTCTAGTACATTTTGCTTTCCTTTGGGCTTCACAGTCATATTACGACTTGCCCAATAGATAAAGCCAAAAATCAGTGCCACAGACAACAAAGTCAATGCTGTCAAGGTTAAATCAAAGGTAACAGGACCAATATTGATGGTTGGATTGATACTTTCTTCCATCTAGAATCCTCCCTTTTCCATTTTATACTTCTCTTTATTTGATGATAAATGAAAATACGAGAGTTACAAAGAATGTTCCTTCGATAAAGGCAATCCCCATGATCATCAAACTACGCAATTGTGGGATGATGTCTGGTTGGCGAGCTGCAGACTTGAACAAACCGTTCATCAAAAATCCTTCTGCAAGAGATACACCCATACAGGCAAGACATAGACCGAAAAATGTTAAATTCATGATGAATTCTCCTTTTATTTAAAATTTACTTACTTAGTTTAGTCCTAAAATTTGTTTTTGTCAACTTTTTACTTACGTTGGAAGCGTTTCAGATGATTTATTTCTATTTTTGCTATTTTTATACCACTGTATAGATAAGTTTTTCATTTTATGATGAAATGTGTCTCCACTTTTTCTATATTTTCCGAAATAAATTGAAAAATCCAAGTTTAGAACTTGGATAGATCCATTTTATCTGAAATAGTAGGAATAGTGTTGTTTACACCCTGGATTAAATGGAGATTTGCAATGAGGACAGGATATCTGCTTTTGATATTCTTGAAATGTTATTGTCCTCTTACAAGCCCCACATAAAATCGGTCGATCCTCCTCAAGCGTCAAGGGGTAAGGTGAAAGCACATGCGTTTCTATAGCATTGTGGCACTGATAGCAAGCATAATATTTTTTACACTCATAGCACTGAAGAGAAACGATGTCCTTTTCGTTATGATAATGAATACATCTACTCTCATCATCAACTAACAATCCTTGCGCTTGAATCATTCACTTTTCCTTATCTAGGCACGAACTGTGACGCTGGTTCCATCTTCCTTATAGAGATTGATAAGACCTTCCTTGAGAGCGCGGACCATGTCCCCTGCTTGAACAGGTTGTGGAACCTTAATAGTCAATAGTTCCATTGGATTTGGAGCACGGTCGATTTTATTGCCCTTGGCATCATGAAGGTCTTCGATATAAGTCTCAAAATGACGGAAACCTGGTCCATAAAACTCGACTTGATCTCCTTCGTTGATGACATTCCGTTGACGAATGGTTGCTGTCTGAGTTGCTTCATCATAAGCTACCACTTCAGCAACAAACTTGTATTCAGGGATTTTACGACGTGCACCAAACAACTGTTCATTTTCTGTAGGTGTACTATAATAGAAACCTGTTGCCAATTCACGTTGGGCAACCTTCCACATCTCATCTACCAGGTCCTGTTTGATAGCTTCAAATTTTTCTGGGCTTTCAAGGTAAGCATCCACAGCCGCCTTGTAACAGTTGGTTACTGTTGAAACATAGTGGATTGACTTCATACGACCTTCAATTTTTAGACTATCTACACCATTTTCAATCATATCTGGGATATGGTCAATCATAGACATATCAACGGCTGACATTGAAAATTCTTCTGGAATTTCACCTTTCAGACTCTTACGTTCTTGACCAAAAGGCATGTCGTAAAGGTCGTATTTCCAACGGCAAGACTGTGAACACCCCCCACGGTTGGCATCGCGCATACTCATGTGATTTGAGAGCGTACAGCGTCCTGAGTAGGAAATACACATAGCTCCATGGACAAAGGCCTCAATTTCTACATCAGTACGTTTGCGAATCTCTGCCAATTCTGCCATTGAAACTTCACGGGCCAAAACTACGCGAGTTAAACCAAGCTCTTTCCAGAACTCAAGAGTTTCATAGTTCGTCGCACTGGCTTGAGTAGAGAGGTGAATTTCAAGACCTGGTGCTTCTGTTGCTGCAATCATGATCAAGGCCGGATCTGACACGATAACTGCCGCAATCCCAATGTCTCGCAACTTACGGAACCACTCGCCAGCCCCAGCTTCGTTTCCTTCGTGCATAACCATGTTGGCAGCTACATAGACCTTGGCACCATACTTGGCAGCGAACTGCACGCCTTCTTCCATCTGTTCAAAAGTGAAGTTTCCTGCACGGCTACGAAGACCATAAGCTTGTCCACCTATAAAAACAGCATCAGCTCCATACCGAACAGCCACTTTTAGCTTCTCTAAAGTCCCTGCAGGCGATAAAACCTCAGGACGTTTTAATGTTTTTGTCATTTTTTCTCCTATTTGCAATATAAAAGTTTGACGTTTTTCCTTCTCATTTTATAGTAAATAAAGGATAAAATCAAGCCCAGATAGATTGTTTTGACAATTCTAATCTTTTAAGAAAACAAAAAACTAGCCTTTCTAAACTAGTTATTTTCAAGATAAAATTCAAAGCGTTCACCCACGTATTGACTCTTTACATATTCGAAAGCTGTCCCATCTTCAAGATAAGAAACCTGAGTCAAAGCTAAAATGGCATGCCCCTTTTCAACTTCCAGATAGTGAGCAATCTTTTCCTTAGCCAATCTCGCATAAATAGTCTGTTGGGATTTGCCAATATGGTAGCCATGTTGCTGCAAGGTTTGAAAGAAGTGACTGGTGATTTCTTCTTTTTTGAAATCCTTAATGAATTTCTCAGGAATGGATGCGACTTCATAGACTAGCGGAACTTGGTCAGCGTAACGCACCCGTTCCATGCGGATAATATTCTCTGTTGGAGTAATCCCCAGCTTTGCGACCTCTTGCTCATTTGGAATGGTTCTTCTGTAAGAAATGAGTTGGCTGGAAGGTACTTTCCCCTGAGATTTGACAATCTCCGTAAAACTGGTTGTCCCCCGCATTTTTTCTTGGACACGAGTGCTAGAGACAAAAGTCCCACTTCCTACACGACGCTCCAAAACTCCTTCCTCAACCAAGAGAGAGATAGCCTGGCGTAATGTCATCCGGCTAACTTGAAACTGTTCAGCTAAATCTCGCTCACTTGGAAGTCTCTCACCAATTTTCCAATGATGCTCATCTATATCCTTTTTGATCTGATCGTGGATTTTCATATAAGCTGGTAACATGATTCTCACTTCTTTTCTTTATTTTCTCCATTGTACCGTATTTGCTAAGAAAAAGTCAAACTTTGCCTTGTTTAGTTGGTAATTCGCCCCTATTTGTGATAGAATATTGAAAAAGATATTTCTTTTGAGAAAGGAAAAAGATGAGCAACATTTCAACTGATTTGCAAGATGTCGAAAAAATCATCGTACTGGACTATGGTAGCCAATACAACCAGCTGATTTCACGCCGTATTCGTGAAATTGGTGTTTTTTCTGAGCTAAAAAGTCACAAAATCTCAGCTGCAGAGGTTCGTGCGATTAACCCTGTAGGGATCATCCTCTCTGGTGGACCAAACTCTGTATACGAAGATGGTTCATTTGATATTGACCCAGAAATTTTTGAACTTGGCATTCCAATTTTAGGAATCTGCTATGGTATGCAACTTTTAACTCATAAACTTGGAGGAAAAGTTGTCCCTGCAGGTGATGCTGGTAACCGTGAGTATGGCCAATCACCACTTACCCATACCATTTCTGCCCTCTTTGAAGGAACTCCTGAAGAACAGATTGTTTTGATGAGCCATGGCGATGCTGTTACAGAGATTCCAGCCGATTTTGTTCGTACTGGAACTTCTGCTGACTGTCCTTATGCAGCTATTGAAAACCCAGAAAAGCACATTTATGGTATCCAATTCCACCCAGAAGTGCGCCATTCTGTATATGGGAATGATATCCTTCGTAACTTTGCCCTTAACATCTGTAAAGCTAAGGGCGACTGGTCAATGGACAACTTTATTGATATGCAGATCAAGAAAATCCGTGAAACTGTAGGCGACAAGCGTGTTCTTCTCGGTCTATCAGGTGGTGTTGACTCTTCTGTTGTTGGAGTTCTTCTCCAAAAAGCAATCGGTGATCAATTGATCTGTATCTTTGTAGATCACGGTCTTCTCCGTAAAGGAGAAGCTGACCAAGTTATGGACATGCTTGGTGGTAAGTTTGGTTTGAACATTGTCAAAGCTGACGCTTCTAAACGTTTCCTTGACAAACTTGCAGGTGTTTCTGACCCTGAGCAAAAACGTAAAATCATCGGTAATGAGTTTGTTTATGTCTTCGATGACGAAGCAAGCAAGCTAAAAGATGTAAAATTCCTTGCTCAGGGAACGCTTTATACTGACGTAATTGAGTCTGGTACAGATACTGCTCAAACCATCAAATCACACCACAATGTTGGTGGTCTTCCAGAAGACATGCAATTTGAATTGATTGAACCATTGAACACTCTTTATAAAGACGAAGTCCGTGCCCTCGGTACAGAGCTTGGTATGCCAGACCACATCGTATGGCGCCAACCATTCCCAGGACCAGGACTTGCTATCCGTGTCATGGGTGAAATCACTGAAGAAAAACTAGAAACTGTTCGTGAGTCTGATGCTATCCTGCGTGAAGAAATCGCTAAAGCTGGTCTTGACCGCGATATCTGGCAATACTTCACTGTCAACACAGGCGTTCGTTCAGTTGGTGTTATGGGTGATGGTCGTACTTATGACTACACAATCGCCATTCGTGCAATCACTTCTATCGATGGTATGACAGCAGACTTTGCCAAAATTCCTTGGGAAGTCCTTCAAAAGATTTCCGTACGAATCGTAAATGAAGTGGATCACGTTAACCGTATCGTCTACGATATTACAAGTAAACCACCTGCAACTGTAGAGTGGGAATAAACCAATCAAACACAAAAGAACTCTGAATCGGATTCAGAGTTCTTTTTTAGGTAAGCACTTCTACTTTCCTTTTTTATTTACGTTTTTTCTTCGCTTTTTTCATTTTGTTGGCCATACGTTTCATAGACTGTTTCATGGCAAATTCACCGATTTTACCTTTGAGACCTCCACCAAACATCTGGCTCATATCTGGCATGCCTGCGCCTCCGAGACCTGACATATCTGGCATTCCACCTTGTCCCATCATGCCTTCGAGGGCAGACATATCCATTCCTCCCATATTTGGCATATTTTTTGGAAGGTTGTTTGGATTGATTCCCATTTGCTTCATCATTTTGTTCATATCTCCAGACATGACACCTTGCATGAGCTGTTTAGCCTGGTTAAAGTCCTTGATAAATTTATTGACTTCGACAAAGGTATTTCCAGAACCAGCAGCGATACGGCGGCGACGACTTGGATTTAACAAATCAGGATTTTCGCGCTCTTCAGGCGTCATGGAAGATACAATGGCGCGTTTTCGCGCAATCTGGCGCTCATCCACCTTCATATTTTGAAGGGCTGGATTGTTAGCCATACCTGGGATCATCTTGAGCAAGTCTTCCATTGGTCCCATGTTTTGCACCTGATCCAATTGATCAATGAAATCATTGAAATCAAAGGTGTTTTCACGCATCTTCTCAGCCATTTCAAGGGCTTTTTGCTCATCGTATTCCTGAGAAGCTTTCTCAATCAGAGTGAGCATATCCCCCATGCCAAGGATACGACTAGACATACGGTCTGGGTGGAAGGTTTCAATATCTGTAATCTTTTCACCTGTACCAGTGAACTTGATTGGTTTACCAGTGATGTGACGAACAGACAAAGCCGCACCACCACGAGTATCCCCATCAATCTTGGTAAGGATGACCCCAGTTACTTCTAACTGAGCATTGAACTCACGGGCAACATTAGCCGCTTCCTGACCAATCATGGCGTCCACTACGAGTAGAATTTCGTTTGGTTGGGCCAATGCTTTTACGTCACGAAGCTCATTCATTAGGAGCTCATCAATCTGTAAACGACCTGCCGTATCGATCAAGACATAGTCGTTATGATTGACTTGTGCTTGCTCCAAACCTTGACGAACAATCTCAACAGCTGGAACCTCTGTCCCAAGCGCGAAGACAGGAACATCAATCTGTTGCCCCAAGGTCTTAAGCTGATCAATGGCAGCTGGACGATAGATATCCGCTGCAATCATCAATGGACGGGCGTTTTCTTCCTTCTTGAGTTTGTTAGCCAATTTACCGGCAAAGGTTGTTTTACCAGCCCCCTGCAAACCGACCATCATGATAATAGTTGGAATTTTGGGTGACTTGATAATTTCTGCCGTATCAGAACCTAAAACAGCTGTCAGTTCCTCATCAACGATTTTGATAATCTGTTGTGCAGGATTAAGGGTATCAATGACGTCGTGCCCTACTGCACGCTCACGAACCTTCTTGATAAAATCCTTTACAACAGGCAAGGCAACGTCAGCTTCCAGCAAGGCCAAACGAATCTCTTTGGTTGCTTCTTGGACATCAGCCTCAGAAATTTTTCCCTTTTTACGTAGATTTTTAAAGACGTTCTGCAAACGTTCTGTTAAACTTTCAAATGCCATTTTTCTTCCTCTTATTCTCTATTATCAATGCTTGTTAAAACTTCTATCTGCTCCTGCAGAAAGTCATCCTTAGGATAACGCTCCAAGATCTGGTCAAAAATCTGACTGCGGACAATGTAGTCCGAATACATGTGCAATTTCATCTCATAATCTTCTAGAATCTTTTCCGTCCGCTTGATATTATCATAGACAGCCTGACGACTAACACCGAACTCTTCAGCAATCTCAGCAAGACTGTAGTCATCAGCATAGTAGAGTTCAATATAGTTCATCTGCTTGTCTGTCAAAAGCGCAGCATAAAATTCAAAAAGCGCATTCATACGATTGGTTTTTTCGATTTCCATAACCTTTATTATACCAAAAAAACGATTATACTGCTAGAGTAGAAGCACTTCAAATAGAGTAAGAAGAAAAAAAGAACCTTGCAAGGCAAGATTCTTTTAGTGTCTGACTTAAATAATTGTTCTTCTGGGAACTAAATCGAATTAAGCTTCGATTTCTGTAACCATACCTGAACCAACAGTACGTCCACCCTCACGGATAGAGAATGTAGTACCTTGTTCTACGGCGATTGGGTGGATCAACTCAACGTCGATAGTCACGTTATCACCAGGCATTACCATTTCAGTACCTGCTGGAAGTTCGATTGAACCTGTAACGTCAGTAGTACGGAAGTAGAATTGTGGGCGGTAGTTGTTGAAGAATGGAGTGTGACGTCCACCTTCTTCTTTAGTAAGGATGTAGACTTCACCTTTGAATTTAGTGTGTGGGTTGATTGAACCTGGTTTAGCGATAACTTGTCCACGTTCGATTTCGTCACGTTGAATACCACGAAGAAGGACACCTACGTTATCTCCGGCAAGACCTTCATCAAGTTGTTTACGGAACATTTCAACACCAGTAACAACTGCTTTTTGAGTTTCGTCTTTGATACCAACGATTTCGATTTCGTCGTTGACACGAACAGTACCACGGTCGATACGTCCTGAAGCAACAGTACCACGTCCAGTGATTGAGAATACGTCTTCGACTGGGAGAAGCAATGGTTTATCTGTATCACGTTCTGGTTCTGGGATGTACTCATCAACAGTATCCATCAATTCCATGATGATATCTTCGTATTTAGTATCACCTTCAAGTGCTTTAAGAGCTGAACCTTGGATAACTGGAAGATCGTCACCTGGGAAGTCGTATTCTGACAAGAGGTCACGGATTTCCATTTCAACCAATTCAAGCAATTCTTCGTCGTCTACCAAGTCAACTTTGTTCATGAAGACGATAAGGTGTTTAACACCAACTTGACGTGAAAGAAGGATGTGTTCACGAGTTTGTGGCATTGGTCCGTCAGTTGAAGCTACTACAAGGATAGCTCCGTCCATTTGAGCGGCACCAGTGATCATGTTTTTAACGTAGTCCGCGTGTCCTGGAGCGTCGATGTGAGCATAGTGACGTTTTGCAGTTTCATACTCAACGTGCGCAGTGTTGATAGTGATACCGCGTTCGCGTTCTTCTGGAGCAGCATCGATAGACGCATAGTCTTTAGGTTGGTTAACTGCTGAAGGCAAGCGACGTGCCAAAACAGTTGTGATAGCTGCAGTCAAAGTAGTTTTACCGTGGTCAACGTGTCCGATAGTACCAATGTTAACGTGTGGTTTACTACGATCGTATTTTTCTTTTGCCATTTGAGTAAAAGCCTCCAATAAAATATATTTTATAGATAGACAGTAGGCAATACAGTCTAACTTTCCTTACTATTTTATCAAATTTCTGCTAAATTGCAAGTGTTTTACACATATTTTGTGAATTAATCTGAATCTTACAAAGTGCTGTTCTTCTGCTTCTTTATACAATTCAAGCTTATTTCATTCTAGCAGTATTATGCTCACAAAAAAATCAGGTTTCCCTGATTCTAAATGGATTCTGATTTTTCCAGTTCTTTAGCTTCCTTATGATTTTCATATAATTTTGCCAAGAACTTAGTGATTTCTTTGAGAATAGAGTAGGTTGGTACTGCTACAATCATCCCTATGACGCCGTAGATATTACTTGACAATAAGAGAAGTACCAAAATCGTAATCGGGTGTACTTTCATAACCCCTCCAACGATACGTGGATAGAGAACATTTCCATCAATCTGCTGAATAATAAGCATATAGGCAACCGCAATCAGCATACGATGAGGATCCGTGAATACATTCGCAATCACCATCGGAATCAAGCCAATACTTGGACCAACATAAGGAATCAAATTTGCGATTCCAGAGAAAATAGCAAAAACAAGAGCGTACTTTAATCCGATAACGCTATAACCAATATAGGCTAAACATCCAATAATAACCGCATCAATCGCAATTCCGCTGATATAACGTGCTATGGTTGTATTGAGATTGGTTAAAAGGCTAGAAAGATTTAATTTATCATGTTTTAAGACAGTTCGTTCCAACATGGGCAGCAACTTATGTCCATCTAACAAGAAATAAATCAAGAAGACGGGGGTCATAATGAGAATCAAAACCGTGCTAAACAAGGCTGAAAGGACGCTTCCTAAACTGTTGCTGACGCTATTAAGAATATTCTGTAGGATATCCACATAGGAGAGATTTAACTGTTGAATTGTTTGTTGAATATCGATATTCTGGAAAATAGGGTTCATCGACAAATCAATAACCAAATCTTGCAATCTACTATAGATGTTTTGACTAGAAATAATCAAGCTAGTCAACTGATTAATCAGAATCGGCAAGAGATAGACGACCCCTACAACGATGGCACCAATTAAAGCACAAAGAGTGACCAAGACACCAATTAGACGATTAATCTTACATCTCTTTTCCAAAAAGGTAACGATTGGATTGGTAATGTAGTAAAAAAATCCACCTAACAAAAATGGAATCATGATGGTATTAACAACCGTCACGAAAGGAGTAATAATCGCTCCCATCTCTCTCCAAAGATAGAAAATCAGTGTTAATAATAAAATTTCAGCTGTCCAAAAAAATAATTTGTTTCTACGGAACATAGGCATCCTCCTCTATTTATTTTATCATATTTCTTCAAAAGATAAGTTGGCTTTAGTATAAAAGCGAGAATATTTTTTTTCTTTATGATAAAATAAAGCTAATATGAAAAAAATAATTCTATCTTTTATAACACTTTTTGTTTTTGGAACAGTTTCTACTGTTTCTGCTCAGGAGTTTGATGTTGCTGCTAAACATGCCATTGCTGTCGAGGCTACAACTGGAAAAATCCTCTACGAGAAAGATGCAAATCAGCCTGTAGAAATTGCTTCTATTACCAAACTTGTTACAGTCTATTTGGTCTATGAGGCCTTGGAACAAGGAACCATCAGCCTATCTACACCTGTCGATATTTCGGACTACCCTTACAAACTTACAACCAATTCTGAGGCGAGTAACGTCCCTATGGAAGCTCGAAATTATACTGTTGAACAATTATTAGAGGCTACAATGGTATCCAGTGCAAACAGTGCTGCGATTGCGCTAGCAGAAAAAATTGCTGGTTCTGAGAAAGATTTCGTTGATAAAATGAGGGCTAAACTTCTTGAATGGGGAATTCAAGATGCAACTATTGTAAATACAACTGGTTTAAATAATGAGACCCTTGGTGATAATATCTATCCCGGTTCTAAAAAAGATGATGAAAACAAGTTGAGTGCCTACGACGTTGCAATAGTCGCTCGTAACCTCATCCGAGATTATCCTCAAGTTTTGGAAATCACCAAAAAGCCAACTTCTACTTTTGCTGGACTTGAAATCCACTCAACCAACTATATGTTGGAAGGAATGCCAGCCTATCGTGGTGGTGTCGACGGTTTGAAAACAGGTACTACCGACAAAGCTGGTGCTTCTTTCGTTGGAACAACCGTTGAAAAAGGGATGCGTATTATTACGGTTGTTTTAAATGCGGACCAGCAAGATAGCAACCCTTATGCACGTTTTACTGCAACTTCTTCACTTTTAGATTATGTTTCTGCAAACTTTGCTTTAAAAACTGTCGTTCAGAAAGGCGAAACCTATAAAGATAGCAAAGTGACAGTCCTTGATGGGAAAGAAGATAAGGTAGCTGCAATTGCTAAGTCAGATATTGCAATCGTCCAACGAGTTGGAAGTGAAACAACATCAGCTCTTCAATTCACACCAAAATCAGAAATAGCCCCACTGGAAGAAGGCAAGGTTGTCGGTACTCTAACCTATGACGATCAGGATTTGGTCGGTCAAGGTTATCTCACTTCTGAAAAACCTTCTTTTGAAATGGTCGCTGAAAAGAAAGTAGAAAAAGCCTTCTTTTTGAAGGTTTGGTGGAATCAATTTATCCGCTTTATCAATGAGAAACTATAAAAAAATCGCGAAGAATCGCGATTTTTTCTTTATTTCATTTCATCTCTTTAAAAGCTGCTTCCGCATCCGCATTGCTAATAGCACCGAACTGAATTTTCCCGATTTTACCTTGACTGTCAATCAAGTATTCCGTTGGAATACTACGAATTTGGTAGGCTTGAAAGGCAGTTGCTTGGGTATCATACAAGACTGGTATATCCTTATACCCTTGCTCTTGAAACCATTTTGGAAAGTCTTGAACTGTTTTTTCACCTTGTAGACCTGGTGCAATGACACTCAAGATTTCAAAGTCTCGATCTTGTTTGGCAGCTAATTCCATCAGCTCAGGCATGCTTTTTTTACATGGTCCACACCAAGAAGCCCAGAATTTCAAATAGACCTTTTTCCCTTTGTAGTCTGATAACTTGACTTCTTTACCATCCATAGACTGTAAGGTGAAGTCTGGTGCATCTTTACCGACTGCGATTTGTTGTACAGCAGGTTGTTTTGGACTGCTTGTCTGTTTAGTTTCTTTTTCACCACAGGCAATCAACAAGAATAGAGACATGAGGCTCAATCCAGCAAAAATAACTTTTTTCATTTTTTCTCCTTTTATCCAAGAATTCCTGACAAGGCATTTAACTGCCCTAGCATTAATAATAATCCCATCAAAATAATCAAGGCTCCCCCAATTTTCTTTAGTAGGATCATATAGGGTTTTAATTTACTAAAATAGGGCATGATCCAGCCCGAAGCTAAGGCCAAAACAAGGAAAGGAAGAGCCATCCCCAATGTGTATACTAATGTTAACACGGCTCCTTGCCAAGCACCATTCCCTCCTGAAGCCGCTAGAGCTAAGACCGAACTTAAAACTGGTCCGATACAAGGAGTCCAGCCAAAACTAAAGGTTATCCCAAGTAAAAAGGCTGATAGATAGTGATTTGACTTTGATTGTTTGAAGGTGACTGTCTTTTGAACTTCCAGTTTACTGAAATGCAAGATTTCCATCTGGTGAAGCCCTAAAAGAATAATGACTGTCCCCATAGCATAACGAAACCAGTCTGCATAGAGCATGTGCCCTAGGAATCCAGCTCCAAATCCTAAAATAAAGAAAATGAGGGAGATTCCTGCAATAAAGCACAAGGTCCGAATTAAACCCGACCATGCAACGTCTCTTCCAAAAAAGCGAAAACTTTTCGAATTTCCCTGATCATCCAGTAAAATACCAGCATAGACAGGTAGCAAAGGAAAGATACAGGGTGAAAAGAAGGACAGGATACCTGCTAAAAAAACGGATACTAGAAATATAATCGACTCCAACGAATTACCTACTTTCTCAAAATTCTAATCCTATTTTACTACAAAAGAATAAATTTGTAAGAAGTCTGCTACGCTTATTTATTTTGACTAAAGTTGACACAAAAAAAGGAGCTAAGCTCCTTTATTTTAATACGTTCCTTCTTCACCTTGACTAGTCAAGATAACTGGACCGTCTTTGGTAATCACGAATTGATGTTCATATTGGCAAGATAGGCCACCATCTATAGTCTTATGAGCCCAGCCAGTCTTCATATCTGTATCAATTTCCCAGTCACCAGTATTGATCATGGGTTCAATGGTTAGTACCATTCCTTCACGGAGACGGAGTCCACGGCCTGCAATACCATAGTTAGGAACCATTGGCTCTTCATGCATAGTGGGACCAACACCGTGTCCAACCAAATCACGTACGACACCGTAACCGCGACTTTCAGCGTATTCTTGAATGGCTGCACCGATATCACCGATACGATTGCCAACAACCGCTTTCTCAATCCCTATATACATAGCTTCCTTGGTCACGTCCATCAAGTTTTTCACTTCTTCAGACGGTGTACCAATCGCATAAGCCCAACATGAGTCTGCTAAACCACCAGTATAGCTTTGGGTGTATTTTTTCATCTGTTCAACATTGTTGAAGTTAAGTTTAGATACATTGAGGTCGGATTTGGCAATCGGACCACCCAGTACCATGTCAACCTTGAGCAAATCGCCATCTTTCAAGATGTAATGACGTGGAAAAGCATGAGCAACTTCGTCGTTGAGAGAGCAACAAGTAGCATAGGGATAATCCATAACTGCGCCATCCACGCCAATCTGTAGAGGAAGGAAATTCTCTTCTTTACAACGTCGACGAACGTACTCTTCAACTTCCCACATATCTACGCCTGGCTTAATCAAATCACGTAAGCCGATATGGATACTTGCTAGGAAATCGCCAGCCTTGTCCATGGCTTCGATTTCACGTGCTGATTTTAGAGTTATCATTTTTTCTCCTAGATTCTAATTAATTTTAACCGTAACATTTGCTTTTGAAACAATCTGATGACCATGATAAATATCATAATCAATAATAGCTGAGCGTCTCGTGTGGTGAATAATACGAGCCTGAATCCGCAGAGTATCATCTATCTGTACAGCCTGCAAGAAATAAATCAACATCTGTTCAATGATGAGATTACGTCCGCTATTCACAACGAGGTCTTGGGTCATGTGGTTGAGGATTTCAGCCAAGACTCCATTAGCAAGGACACCATTTTTCTCCAACATGAAGGGCTCAACAGTTATGACGACTTCATCATGATGATAAGATAGTTTTTGCCCGATTTGCTCTGAGAAAGTTGGCAAGGCAGAAACTTGGGAACGGCTCATCTTTTCCATGACATCTCGTCGTGTTACGACACCGAGTAGGGTTTGGTTGCTTCTGACAACGGGAACCATCTCAAAGTCTTCTGCAATCATTCGTTGACTGACATTGGCAATATTGGTCGCTAAACCTGTTACGAAGATACTGCGCGTCATCACCTTGTCAATCGTCGTGCTGGGGGATTTGTCTCCTGCGTCACGCATAGTAACAACCCCAACAACCACTTGGTGTTGGTTAACGACTGGAAAACGGCTACTTCTGTTCTTACGAACTAAGTCTAGATAGTCTTTGACTGTATCCGTTTCTCTCAAAAAACCATACTCATGACTGGGACGATAGAGCTTTTCAACTGTCAGAATATCGGTTTTGATTTGAACATTTGAAAGGGCCTTGTTAATCATGGTTGCTACTGTAAAAGTATCATGTTTACTTCTCAGGACTGGAATATTTTTTTTATTGGCCAACTCAAGAACATCATCCTGAACATGAAAACCACCTGTAACGAGGACCGCATTTTCATTTTCCAAGGCTAGAAGTTGAATACGAGTACGGTCACCTACGATCACAAGACCACCATCATGGAGATAGGACAGGATATTCTGCTCTGTCATGGCCCCAATGGAAAATTTGCTAAACTCTCTCTCTAGCCCTTCCTGGCCGGCTAAAACTTCAGATGAGGTGACCTCAGCAATTTCAGCATAGGTTAGCCGCTCAATAGCCACTTTCTGGGACTTGACCCGTATGGTTCCACTTCGTGGCCGAGTTTCAACGATGCCACGATTTTCAGCTTCTTTGATAGCTCGGTAGGCTGTTCCGTCACTAACACCTAGGTGATTGGAAATACTGCGAACACTAACTCTCTTCCCAATTGGCAACTCTTCCAGATAGGACAAAATTTCCTGGTGTTTACTCATTGAATTCTCCTTTTATGTATCGAAATTCAAGATAGTCCCTCATTTTTCGTGTATAACGATCGCTCCCCTTAAACTGTCGAACGAGACTAAAGCCCGATTTTAAGGCTACCTTTTGACTAGCTTGATTCTCCAAATGAGTGATGATGGATAATTGTTTTAAACCAAATTCTTCAAATGAAAGCTGACATAGCTTGGTAACCACTTCTGTCATATAACCTTGTGACCAAGAATCCTTTTTTAAGAAATAACCAATTTCTGCTTCTTTTTTGATTTCATCAATCTTTTCAAATTTAATGGAGCCAATCATTTCCTGATTTCCTTGGAGACAAATAGCCCAAACACCTAGAGGAGTCTTCATAAAATAGTTGGCAAGCGCGTATTGACTTTCTTCTAAACTTGATTGACTGGGAAAAATAAACTGCAAATTTTCAGGATTGGAAGCAATCTCGTAAAATGCTTGACTGTCACTAAAAAAGAAAGGACGCAAATACAAGCGCTCCGTTTCAAAAAAAGAAAACATTGCTAATTTGGTCCAAATATTCATAATCACCTCAACGGTTTAGTCTTCAACGAGTGTAATATCTGCTCCAAGACTACGCAATTTCTCAATAATATCTGAGTAGCCTCGCAGGATAAACTCAATATTTGTAATTTCAGTTTTACCTTCAGCCATCAAACCAGCAATAACAAGCGCTGCACCAGCTCGCAAGTCTGTAGCTTTTACGCTTGCCCCGTGCAATCTACGACCACCGTTGTAGATAATATGATCATTCGTAGTCGTAATATCCGCATCCATTTTTGCTAATTCAAAAACATGGTTAACACGTTTCTCATAAATCGTATCAATGATGGTTCCACGACCTTGGGCAGTTAGTAAAAGTGGCGTGATAGGCTGTTGCAAATCGGTTGCAAACCCTGGATAGGGAGCTGTTTTGATATTGATGGCCTTTAAACCAGACTGTTCTTCAACGAAGATACTGTCTTCTGAGACCGTCATATGAACGCCCATTTCCTCTAGTTTGGCGATAAAACCTTCTAAGTGCTCATAGAGAACGTTGTTAATGCGAATTCCTTTTCCTACCGCTGCAGCAAGTGAAATATAGGTTCCAGCTTCGATACGGTCTGGAATGACTTGGTGACGCGTTCCATGAAGTTTCTCAACACCATCAATAATGATAATATCAGTCCCCGCACCACGAATGTGGGCCCCCATATTGTTCAAAAGGGTAGCGACATCAATAATTTCCGGTTCACGAGCCGCATTTTCAATGACAGTGCGTCCCTTAGCTTTAACCGCAGCAATCATAGTGTTAATCGTTGCACCAACGCTGACGGTATCCATGTAAATACTTGCGCCATGAAGCCCCTTACCTTGGGCAGATAAATTCATATTATCTCCCTCATAGCTGACCTTAGCACCCATGGCTTCAAAGGCTTTTAAGTGAAGGTCAATCGGACGAGGCCCCAGATCACATCCACCAGGAAGTCCAACTGTAGCTTCACCAAAGCGACCTAAAAGACTTCCGTAGAAATAATAAGAAGCACGCAAGCTATTAATCTTGCCATAAGGCATAGGAATGTTTTGAACACCTCTTGGATCAATCTCCAAGACATCCTCATAACGCTTAACAGTCGCCCCCATAATTTCCATGATTTCGACAAGACTAGCAACGTCTGAAATGTCTGGAACACAATCTAAAGTGACAATATCATCTGATAAGATAATAGCTGGAATAAGTGCTACAACACTATTTTTAGCACCACTAATGGTGATCTCACCTTGCAATGGACGTCCACCATTGATGACAATTTTTCTCATGTTTTACTCTTTCAAAATTTACTAAAAAGGTCTTTTCGTTCTATTATACCATAATTTTCATTTTTTTCCCATTCCTATTGATTAAACATTCCATTTCGATAAAAAAAGACCTATCACACAAGCGATAAAGCTTGAAATGATAGGTTTTAATGTTAGATTAGCGTACAGTGCGGATACGCATTGTGTTTGTACGAACAGCTTCGCCAAGTGGTACACCTGCAACGATAACAATATCATCACCAGATTCTACCAAACCTTGCTCAACTGCAATTCTTTCAGCGAGATCAAACATATCATCAGTGTTTGATGGGCGATCAGTGGTTACTGGAATAACTCCCCAGTTCAACATCAAACCACGCTGAGTCAATTCATCGAAAGTGATTGCCAAGATATCAGCATCTGGACGGTATTTAGAAATCAAACGAGCAGTGTGACCTGTCTTAGTAAGAGTAACCACCAACTTGATATTCATAGAATTTGTCGCATCCTTAACAGCTGAAGCCATAACCTCAGTCTTAGAATTACGTGACAAGTTAACAGATGACAAGCGACCGTATTCTTTTAAAAGAGTTTGAGCATTTTTGTCAATAGTTGCCATCGTAGTAACTGACTCAAGTGGATATTTACCATTTGCAGACTCACCTGAAAGCATTGTAGCGTCAGTTCCGTCGATAACAGCGTTAAACACATCTGATACTTCTGAACGCGTTGCACGTGGTTTTTCAGTCATAGTTTCAAGCATGTTTGTTGCTGTGATAGCGACTTTACCAGCTGCGTTCACTTTAGTGATGATCATTTTTTGGTAAACTGGAACCATTTCGAATGGTACTTCGATACCCATGTCACCACGAGCGATCATGATACCGTCAGCAGCTTCAATGATTTCATCCAAGTTGTCGATACCTTGTTGGTTTTCGATTTTAGCGAACAATTGAACGTGACCGTTACCAGTTTCTTCACAGATTGCACGAACTTCGTTAACGTCTTTTGCAGTACGTACGAATGAAATCGCGATGAAGTTAATACCTTGTTCAAGACCAAAGCGGATATCATCGTTATCACGTTCAGCAAGAGCTGGGAAAGGAATTTTAGTGTTAGGGATATTTACACCTTTTTGTTTAGCAATCACACCGTCATTTTCCACTTCAACTACAAATTCACGAGTTGCATCGTCTTTTTCTACAACGCGAAGACCAAGTTTACCATCGTCAACCAATACTTGGCGACCAACTTCAACGTCATCATAGATGTCAAGAGCACCAGCAACGTTCAAAGCAATCACTTCACGAGTTGATTTGATTCCTTGTTTAGTTGCAACACGGATTTTTTCACCAGTTTTGTATGAGTACTCTTTAGCTTCACCTTCGAACAATTCAGTACGGATTTCTGGTCCTTTAGTATCAAGAAGGAAACCAACTTTTTTACCTGCAAGTTTTTCTGCAAGTTTAACAGTTGCCATACGTTCACCTTGTTCTTGGTGGTCACCGTGTGAGAAGTTGAAACGGAAAGTGTTAGCTCCTGCTTCAATCAATTTAGCAATGTTTTTTGCTGAAGCTTCAACGTCAAGTTTTTCACCCCAGTATCCGTCATCACCGAATTTCTTTCCACCACGGATTTCAACCGCAGGACCCAAAGTTGCAACGATTTTTACACGTTTATTCATGATTTGTGACTCCTTTATATAATTTGACCTTTTATGGTCATTTTACCAGATTAGTTAAAGTTGATTATGACAAGCTCTTATTCAAGCTAGCAAGTTCAAGGTCAGCTTTGTGAGGGTTGTTAACAACGATTTTGCCATCAGCTGTTAGGCTGAACAAGGCTCCTTCTTCTGCTGTTCCAAGAATTGGGTTTTCAACCATTTTTTCGTTACGGATACCAACAGCGACACCACCGATTCCTTGTTTGAGAAGTTTAACAGCGTGTGCTCCCATACGTGACGCTAATACACGGTCACGAGCGGTTGGTGAACCACCACGTTGGATATGTCCAAGCTCAGTCACACGAAGGTCACTAGTATCTCCTGCTTCCTTTAGTTTCTTACCAAATTCATCGGCAGACATAACCCCCTCGGCCAAAACGATGATGTTGTGTTTTTTACCACATTCATAACCAGCTTTGATACTAGCTACGATATCTTCCATCTTGAAGCCTTCTTCAGGGATAATGATTTCATCAGCACCAGTTGCAATACCTGCCCAAAGTGCGATATCGCCAGCATTACGTCCCATTACTTCAACAACGAAAGTACGACGGTGACTTGATGATGTATCACGAATCTTATCGATTGCATCCATTGCAGTAGTAACTGCAGTATCAAATCCGATTGTGAAGTCAGTACCTACGATATCGTTATCGATTGTACCTGGAAGTCCGATAGCAGGGAATCCATGCTCAGTCAAGCGCATAGCTCCGTGATAAGAACCGTCACCACCGATAACAACGACACCTTCGATACCGTGTTTTTTCAACTGCTCAATCCCTTTAAGTTGGCCTTCAAGTTGTGCAAACTCAGGGTAACGAGCAGAGTGAAGGAAAGTACCACCACGGGAAATGATGTCTCCTACTGAAGCAGCATCAAGTGGATAAATTTCGCCGGCAACCATACCTGCATATCCATCATAGATACCAAATACTTCCATTCCTTCTGAGATTGCTTGGCGAACTACTGCACGGATGGCAGCATTCATACCAGGGGCGTCTCCACCACTGGTCAAAACAGCAATACGTTTCATTTGGTTTTTGCTCCTTTTCCTTTTAACATTCTTACTGATTATACCACATTTAAATCGAAAATTCTTCTATTTTTCGTATTTTTAGCGATAAATCGTTTTCATGGTTATTTCCTTTAATTTCTCCTGTAAAGCAGGCACTTTTTTTACAAAATGTCGTGTAGAAACAACCGTTTTTTGCTCCTCTTCATACCTGATAATGACAGGAATTGGGCCTTTGTATTGTTCTAGGATATTTGAAATCTCTTTATCGTATTCATGATTTTTAACTTGGATCCAGAATCGTTCCGCCACTGCTTCTTTCAAATCTTGTGCAATCATTTGCAGACGGCCATCTCGAGATTGAACCTTCCCATTGATATAGTAAAATTTCCCTTCGGAGAGGATAGAGGCGAATTTTCGATACTGATCCGAAAATACAGTCACATCCATCCGAGACTTACTATCATGAACCTGTAGGAAAGCCATGTTCTCGCCCTTCTTGGTTCGAATCACTTTTAGTTTTTGCACTTCAACTAGGAGAGTAGCTTGAGCTCCCTCAGTAAGATTAGCAATTGGCACCGTCGGATAAATGGCTTGTTTGGCAAGAGTTTGGAGAGGATGGGCACTGATACCTACCCCAATCAGTTCCTGCTCTTTGTAAAATTTCTCTGCCTCCGTAAAATCATCAGCTTCAGTCCAACTATAATTTGTATCTGCAAAGAGTCCACCTAACTCCTCAACAAAAACAAATAAGTTTGGTAGGTTCACTAAGATTTTTTGGCGATTCTTGTCAAATTCATCAAAAAGCCCCAGTTCAACCAAAGGAGTCAAAAGCGACAGTTTCTTGTAATTCTTGGGAAGACGTGTGACAAAATCTTCAATGCTTGAGAAAGGACGATTTTCGATGATCCAGTAAGAAAAATCTCTTGGCATGCCCTTAATGGCTTTTAGACCAAGATATATTTTCTTCTGAGCAATTTTATCGTGATAGGGAATGCTATTGATTGCTAACGGGGCTACTTCAAAGCCCATCTGCAACGCATCCACAATGTAATCGCTACTGGAATAATTCAACATGACTTGGAAGAAAATAGCAGGATAGTGTGTCTTGAAATAAGCAAGCTGGAAAGCCAGCGCTGAGTAGGCATAAGCGTGGGATCTGTTAAATCCATAGCCCGCAAACTTTTCCATCACTGCAAAGACTTGGTTAGCTTTTTCTTCTGAATGCCCCAATTTCATAGCTCCAGAGATAAAATCTTCCTTCATTAAATGCATCTCTTTAGCATTTTTCTTACCCATGGCTCGTCTGAGAATATCAGCTTTACCAAGGCTGAAGCCTCCAAATCGCTGAGCTACCTGCATGACCTGCTCTTGATAGAGCATAATACCATAAGTTGATGACAGAATATCCTCCAAGACAGGATCCAGCACCGTCACCTTTTCTTTGCCGTGCTTCCGAGCGACAAAGTTATCAATATAATCACTAGCCCCTGGTCTGTTGAGGGAGGTTGTGGCTACTACCTCTTCAAAGACTTGTGGCTGAACTCGTTTCAAGAGTCGAATGGCACCAGGTTGTTCAAATTGGAAAATCCCCTTGGTATTTCCAGCAGCAAAGAGGGCAAGAGTTCCCTTGTCTTCCAAATCAATCTCTTCGATTTTCAGATGAATACCTTCTGACTCAGCCAGTAATTCCTGCATTTTTTGGACAAAAGTTAAGTTACGCAGACCTAGGAAATCCATTTTTAGAAGTCCATTGGCTTCAACACCATGAGCATCATACTGAGTGATGAGCATATCCTCACCATATTTTAGAGGAATGTAGTCCGTCAAGTCTTGGTCACTCATAACGACCCCAGCTGCATGGATAGAGGTCTGACGAGGATACCCTTCAATCTTTCGAGCAATCTCAAAAGCTTTTTGATATTCAATCTTACTATTGATAACCTGCCTAAACTGTAAATTCTTTTCATAGGCTGTCGTTAGCGTATCTCGGAAACTGATTTTTTTCGTAATATTTGTTAATTCGTACTCTGGAACGCCATAGCGTTTAAAAACATCACGAATTGCCTGTTTTGCTCCAAAGGTCGAATAAGTGACAATCTGTGCCACATGTTGGCTGCCATACCGATCACGAACATAACGAATGAACTCTGGTCTATAAAGGTCTGGAATGTCGATATCGATATCGGGCATGGTGTAACGCTCGCGATTCAAAAAGCGTTCGAAAATCAGGTTCTTTTCAACCGGGTCAATTCCTGTAATATCCAGTGAGTAAGCTACCAGACTACCAACCGCAGAACCACGCCCCATACCCATATAGTAGCCTTGGGAACGTCCAAAACGGAGCAAATCCCAAACTACAAGGAAATAGTCGTCAAAGCCCATATCATGAATCACAGCTAATTCCTCATTCAGTCGGTCACGATAGATAGCTGAGGTTAGCCCCTTGTCACTCAAGCCTTGTTCAGCCCTCTCTCGAAGTTCTTCTACTGCTGGTCTTTCAGGATTAAAGCGAGGGAGTTTTAAACTTGGGTCGATTTGATAGCTTACATTCTCTATCAGACCTTGGAGATTGGCAAGTGCCTGAGGGAAGCGATTTTTAAACCGTGCTTCCAAGTCTGAGGCAGGTAAAAAAATCCCCTGTTGTGAATGTACATCCACTTCTCTCAGGCTGACATTGTCCTTGACTGCTGACAAGATTTGTAAAACCTGTAGGTCTTCTTTTTCAAAAGAGTTGACTTGATAGAGTGGAAGAATGGGTCTAGTAAAGGCTTCTTGAGGAGTATCTGGACTGACACCGATAAAATAATCATGCCCTAAATCCAACTGTTCGACCCCATCAAAATAGGGAACAATAATGGCCACATCTTCGAGGTGGGAGGTGAAGTCAGACCAATTTTTCCGTCCAGTCATTTTTAAAGTGGATAACTTCATCAACTCCTGGTAACCTTTAGTGGATAGGGCTAGAAAACGGGGAGAAATATTGTCTTCATCTTTGACCAAAGTCATTTCTAGACCGACTAAAGGTTGAATTCCATACTTACGAGTCGCTTCTAGAAAATGATAGGCTCCATAGAGATTATCCACATCCATAATAGCAAGGTGAGAATAGCCGTATTCTTTAGCCATTTGTACATATTTTTCAATCGAAACCACACTTTCCATAAAACTATAAACAGTCTTGGTGTCGAGCTGTGCAATCATTTCTTCTCCTCCTTGCTTTCGTTTTACTACTATTATACCATTTAAAGTTGGATATTGAAGCAACTCTGCACTTTCTTTTCAATATCATCAGTTACAAACTTCTTCTCTTCTTACTGTTAAATTCTTCATTTTTCAAAGGAAGAAAATAAAAAATTAATATTATATAATAGTTTTAAATGTAAATTTAGATATATTTATACCAAACGAAGAATAATAAAGATAGGAGTTATATGCAGTTTTACATATAAAAATCTCTAGAAAAAGGCTTACTTCTATGGTATTTATTCAGCATTTTATAATAACTTACTAAATAGATATGCCGGTTTAAGAAATTTATTTCATTTAAGTTTATTTATTCCATTTTTCCCTCTTTTTTGATATAATAAATCCAGTCTGTTTTCAAAGGAGAGAAACATGCGTTTTAATCAATTCAGCTACCAACCAACCACTAGTTCTCAACGATTTGAGGAATTAGAAGGTCTTGGTCTAAAGCTGTCACCCCAACTGTCCTTAAAAAGACAGTTTGAAGACTTCATTCGTTGGAGTTTTTTCACTTATTCTAACACGGATTATGCCTTATCGACTTTGGCTGCGGATAAAGAAACAGATTTAGTAACTTTTTTCCAGTCAGACCGTGAGTTAACTGCGGAGATTTTCTACACAGTAGTTTTTCAACTTTTAGGATTTAGCTATCTTGTTGACTTTGAAGATTCCGAACAGTTTCGTAAAGAAGTTGGTTTTCCTATTGTTTATGGAGATCTCATTGAAAATCTTTATCAGTTACTCAATACGCGAACGAAAAAAGGAAATACGCTCATCGATCAGCTTGTTAGTGATGGACTCATTTCAGAAGACAATCACTACCACTACTTTAATGGTAAGAGCTTGGCAACCTTCTCTACTCACAATGTCATTCGTGAAGTCGTATATGTCGAGAGCCGTGTGGATACTGATAAAGACGGACTCCCTGACTTAGTCAAGGTCAGCATTATTCGCCCGCGTTATGATGGACAGATTCCTTCAGTTATGACTGCCAGCCCTTATCACCAAGGGACCAATGTCAAAGCTAGCGATAAAGCTCTCTACAAAATGGAAGGAGAACTTGAGGTCAAACCTGCCCACACCATTGAGATTGAGGAGCCTAAGCTGAATTTATTCGAGCCTCTCGGCCAAGCTGAACTCGTCTCTGAAGCTGAAGAAAAGTTAGCTCATATCAATAGCTCATACACCCTCAACGACTACTTCCTCCCACGAGGATTTGCCAATCTCTATGTATCGGGTGTTGGTACCAGGGATTCCCAAGGTCTCATGACCAATGGGGACTACCATCAAATTGAAGCATATAAAAACGTGATTGACTGGCTTAATGGTCGTTGCCGGGCTTTCACGGATCACACGCGCAAACGTCAAGTCAAGGCTGATTGGTCAAACGGTAAAGTCGCAACAACAGGAATTTCCTATCTAGGGACCATGTCCAATGGACTTGCGACCACTGGTGTTGATGGCTTAGAAGTAATCATCGCAGAAGCAGGTATTTCCTCATGGTACAACTACTATCGGGAAAATGGTTTGGTGACTAGCCCAGGTGGTTATCCAGGTGAGGATTTTGACTCACTTGCTGAATTGACCTACTCCCGTAATCTCCTAGCTGGTGATTATATTCGTGGTAATGGAGCTCATCAGGCAGACTTAGAGAAGGTAAAAGAGAAACTCGATCGCAAGACTGGTGACTACAATCAGTTTTGGCATGACCGCAACTATCTGCGCAATGCTCATAAGGTTCAAGCTGAGGTCGTCTTTACGCATGGTTCCCAGGATTGGAACGTCAAACCTCTTCATGTTTACCAGATGTTTCATGCTCTTCCAACTCATATCAATAAGCATCTCTTTTTTCATCATGGTGCTCACGTTTATATGAATAACTGGCAGTCCATTGACTTCCGCGAATCCATGAATGCCTTGTTAAGTAAGAAATTGTTAGGACTTGACTCATGCTATCAACTCCCTACTGTCATCTGGCAGGACAATACTGCACCGCAAACATGGCAGAGCCTTGACGACTTTGGCAAACAGAATAAACTGCATACTTTCCCACTTGGAACTGAAGAAAAAGTAATTCAAAACCAGTATGATCAAAAAGATTTTGAGCGTTATGGCAAGACTTACCAAACCTTCAACACAGAACTTTACCAAGGAAAAGCCAATCAAATCACCATTGACCTTCCAGTAAGTCAAGACATTCACTTAAATGGGCGAGTGGAGCTGAAACTTCGTGTCAAATCAAGTACAAACAAGGGCTTATTATCTGCTCAACTCCTCCAACTAGGACAACAGAAGTACCTTCAACCCTATCCAGCAGTTCAATCAGTCCGAACCATTGATAATGGTCGTTACCACATGTTAGAAAATCTCTGTGAACTGCCATTCAACCCAAGTGCCCAACGTGTCATCACCAAAGGCTACCTTAATCTTCAAAATCGAACCAATCTCTTGACGATTGAAGAAATCCAACCAAATGAATGGATGGACTTCAAGCTAGAGCTTCAACCAACTATCTACAAACTTAAAGAAGGAGATACTCTCCGTTTGGTTCTCTATACAACAGACTTTGAGATTACAATTCGAGATAATACAGACTATCAGTTGACTGTTGATTTAGCACAGTCTAGTCTTATCCTACCTTGTCAAAAGGTATAATCTACCAGACTTTCAATATGGAAGTATTCAAAGGAAAAGTCAATGAAATAGACCATTGAACTTCCTATAACCAAAGTTTTCTACTTGAACAGTCGAATCAAACATAAACTTTGTATCAAATTCAGTTCATCTAAAAGCATTTTAGAAGCCCCTAGATAGAACTTGGACAAAAGATACTCCCTCTAACCAACATGTGTAACCATTTATCATACACGCTACCAGACCACATGTTGGAAATCTCTGTGAATTAACATTTAGAGTGAATTCACAAAACGCCGTGACAAAAAGCTACCCAAATTGAATGATTCACTGTCATTAAAGAACATCAATGTAGATGAACGGATTGCTACCCAGTTTATCTGCACGCAACTAGTGACAAAGTTAAAAGAAGGAGAATCTCTCCATCTAGTTCTTTATCCTACTGACTGCGAAATCATCATACGTGACAATACCGCCTACCACCCGACTGACGTTATCGTTCAGTCCACGCTACTGTACCTTGTAAAAGGAGTACTTACTTTATGAACAAATCAGAACACAGACACCAACTTATCCGCGCCCTCGTTTCAAAAAACAAAATCCATACACAAGCTGAATTACAAGCCTTATTAGCGGAAAATGATATCCAAGTGACTCAGGCTACTCTATCACGCGATATCAAAACCATGAACCTTTCAAAAGTGCGCGAAGAGGATAATTCTTACTATGTGCTAAATACAGGGTCTATCTCCAAATGGGAAAAACGTCTTGAAAACTATATGGAAGATGCTCTTGTTATGTTGCGTCCTGTGCAACACCAAGTTATTTTGAAAACTTTACCCGGTTTAGCCCAATCGTTTGGATCTGTAATTGATTCCTTGGCCTTTCCAGATATCGTTGCAACCCTTTGTGGAGACGATGTCTGCATGATTATCTGTGAAGATGCTACAAAAGCGCAGGCTTGTTTTGAGAGTCTTAAAAAATATGCGCCACCATTTTTCTTTAGTGAATAAAACAAATCCCGTGATTAAAAGATCACGGGAATTTTTTATTTCTTGGACTGTGTTTCTTCTTTCTTTGTACGTGCCAATCGAAGAGCGCGTTTAGGATTGAGACGATTAAATAATTCTTCTAGTTTCTTTTCATTCCATACATCTGCTGCAGAAACAAAATTGCCATCTGCATCTCGGAATGATATCGGTTTATCTCCCATATCAATCTCCTAGTCTACAAATTCAAATTCAAATTTACCAATTCGGACCAAATCGCCATCTTTGGCTCCACGCGCACGAAGGGCTTCATCAACCCCCATACCACGAAGCTGACGGGCAAACTTCATGACCGATTCGTCACGGTCAAAGTTGGTCATGTTAAAGAGTTTCATGAGTTTTTCACCAGAAAGTACCCATGTCGCATCATCATCACGACTAATCTCAAAGGCTTTTTCTTCCTCGTCAAAGCCATAGTAAGCCTCTTCTTCCATATCGGATTCATCATAAATTGGGAATTCTGGAGTCTTGTCTAACAACTCGGCTGTCGCGTCCAAAAGAGTCGCCAAGCCTTGCTTGGTCAATCCAGAAATTGGGAAGATGGCTGGAAGTTCCTCAAACTCGTCGTAGTTTGCTGCTAACTTTTCCTTGAAAGTTTTAAGATTTTCCTGACTTTCAGGCATATCCATCTTGTTGGCCACGATAATCTGTGGACGTTCCATGAGACGAAGGTTATAGGATTCTAATTCCTTATTGATAGCAAGGTAATCCTCATAAGGATCACGTCCTTCGCTAGCTGACATATCGATGACATGGAGGATAACTCGAGTGCGTTCGATATGTCGGAGGAACTGGGTTCCAAGACCAACACCTTGACTGGCACCTTCAATCAAACCTGGAAGATCTGCTACTGCAAAAGATTCACCTGACTGCGTACGAACCATACCCAAATTAGGGACAATGGTCGTAAAGTGGTAAGCACCAATTTTGGGTTTGGCTGAAGTGATGACACTAAGCAATGTTGACTTTCCGACAGATGGAAAACCGACTAGACCAACATCTGCTAAGATTTTCAATTCCAGTTGCAACTCACGTTCCTGACCCGGCTCTCCATTCTCAGAGATTTCAGGTGCAGGATTTTTGGGAGTGGCAAAACGGATATTTCCACGACCACCTCGACCGCCATGAGCCACGATAAATTCCTGACCATGTTCAATCAAGTCTGTAATGACTTTTCCTGTTTCCGCATCACGTACAGTAGTCCCCTGTGGTACGCGAACACGAAGATCTTCTGCACCACGTCCGTGCATTCCTTTGGTCATCCCTTTTTCACCAGAATCAGCCTTGAAATGACGGTTATAGCGGAAATCCATCAAGGTACGTAAGCCTTCGTCTACCACGAAAACAACATTACCTCCACGTCCACCATCACCACCCCAAGGACCGCCATTAGGGACATATTTTTCACGGCGAAAGGCAACCATGCCGTCGCCACCATTACCAGCCTTGACCTTAATCTTGGCTGTATCTAAAAACATACTCATATTTTCTTCTCACTTTAAAAAGGCTGGGGAGAACCCAGTCATTAGTTATTGTTTCTATCCTCGCAGCTTGCTTAGAATCTGCTAAACGCTCCAAGTGCTGTCGCAAAGATACCAGCAAGGGTTACAAACAACATGATGAGCACGACAACAAGTGTCACTTTCTCAAACAATGTTTTTTTACGTTTTCCATTATCTCCAAAAGCCATAACTTCTCCTTTTCACTTTATAATTCTAAATTAATAGTCTGTTGAAACCGGTGCAACCACCCATAAAATGATGTAAGCAAGGATTCCTGCTCCATAACAAAATGCAAGAACACCCCAAACAACACGAACAATTGTTGGGTCAATATCAAAATAATGGGCAACTCCTGCACAGACTCCACCAATTATTTGTTTTTTTCCACTTCGCATTAATTTTTTCATAATATTTTCCTCTTATTCTATTATTTGAATTCATCTTTCCAATAATCTCTGATGCTGGATAATTGCTTCCGAGAAGCCCGTAAAATACGCTTAGACTCTTTTACTGGACTTGTAACAGCCTGTTGGGGTAGATATAAAATCGTTTTCAAAAAGCGCTGACTGGCAGGTTTCCCATCATGTAATTCATGTTCAAAGTTATTTGAGATAATGGCATCAAGGTAAAACTCATGTACTCGTTTCCCAAAGTTCTCAGCCGAAATTTCGTACAACTTATCCGCCAACTTTTGTTCAGACATATACGGAGTAGCGATTAAGGCTTCAAGGATGGCTCCTGCAAGCTCTCGTTCTCCATAGTAGAGGGTACCAAACATTTTATCACTGATCAGGTTATCAAGATAGGGGTTGCCATGAGCGATAACAGGCGTTCCACTGGCTAGACTTTCTAGATAGGTTAAGCCCTGAGTTTCACTCGTAGAGGCAGAGATGAAGAAATCTGCAGCCTTATAGTATAAGGCTGTCTCGCTTGGAGCAATCATACCTGTAAAAATCACATGTTTTTGCAGGTTTAATTTCACTGCTTGCTCTTTCAGACTGTCCAGATAAGGACCGTCTCCAGCAACGACCAGCTTCACCTTATCTTCTTCTTTCAATACTTCAGCAAAAGCATCTAGGACTGCTTGGATATTCTTCTCATAAGAAATACGCGAAAGGCTCAGTAGCATTTTCTCGTCTTCCTGAATACCTAACTTCGAACGAAGTTCTTGTAAGTTTTCCTCTTTAATCTCAGGTCGTTCAAACTTAGCTAGCTCAATTCCGGTTGGAATGACACGTTTTTCAACCTTCACTTTGTATTTAGATAAAAGGTCCCGAACAATCTCACTAGGGCAGATTACTCCATCTACATCACGAAGGAAACCACGTACCAGATATTTTACCATACTTGGACGAATCAACATTCCCTTAGCAATATAATGCACATAGTCTTCGTACTGGGTATGGTAAGTATGGATAACAGGAATTCTCAATTCTCGTGCAATCCAAATCCCTAATAATCCAAGTGAAAATTCTGTCTGGGTATGAATGATATCGAGTTGATACTGCTTGGCGATTTCAAGTGCCTTTGTAAAACCTCTATAGGCAAATCGTCGATCTTTAAATGCAAAGAAAGGGACACTTGGAATTCGAATAATTTGCCAATCCTCGTAGCGGTTCACATCTTTATCTGTTGTTGTAAAGATAAAAACTGCATGGCCTTGCTTCTCAAGCTCTGTCTTCAAGGTTCGAATACTGGTCGCAACCCCGGAAACCTGAGGAAAATAGGTGTCTGTAAATAAACCAATTCGCATAGATTACCTCACTTTTTACCTAGAGCAGCCTGTTCCCGATAAAATTTTAACCAAATTCCCAGTAAACGCTCTTCTGAATACTGCTTGGATATCCTTTTAGCTTTTTCTTTCAATTCTTTCAACGCTTCAGGATTTTCTTTATATTCTAGGATTGCTTCTCTCATCTCAGAGACATCACTTGTAGCACGATAATCTCCCTCAAGAATGACCTTATACAGGTCCAAATCCCTTAACATAATAGGAGCCTCGCAACTAGCTGCCTCTAAGATGGTCATAGGGAATAGTTCATTATAGCTAGGTAGTAAGAACAAATCAGCTAAAGCATACAGTTCCCGCATCCTCTCCGGTGACACAATACCTGGGAAAATTAGATTTTTAGGTGGATTGTCCATAATCTTCTTATAGCGTTCATAACCATCTGTTATTCCACCAAATGAAA
Source organism: Streptococcus halitosis (assembly GCF_027691175.1). GTDB lineage: Bacteria > Bacillota > Bacilli > Lactobacillales > Streptococcaceae > Streptococcus > Streptococcus halitosis_A. The sequence continues at coordinate 827,421 of NZ_JAQFBD010000001.1, read as the reverse complement.
AACCACCAGCCCAGATAAAGGTAATTTCTGGCAATTCTTCAGCAAGACGGATAAAATCATCTATCCCTTTTCGTTTCTGAACCTGGCCCGCACCAACCACGACAAACTGATCTTTTGCGAGATCCATTTCTTCACGAAGTTGTGCAACTTGTTCAGCTGGTAATGGATGCCATTTTTCTTTGTTTACAAAATTGGGAATATAAGTTATTTTTTCTCGTGGAATACCCGCAGCAACTAGATCCTCTATAAACATGGGATTGACCACCACCAAGTGTTCCATCCGATTGTAAAAGGAAAAAACATAGCGTTTGACAATTCCTTTTAGGAAAAATGGAATTTTCAAACTCCCTTCGAGTGTCTCAGGCAAGAAATGCACATAGCCAACTTTTCTCCCAGAGCGTTTCTTTTGAAATGTGGATAAATAATAAGGGAAATCAATGGTGTGAAAGTGGGTTACGTCTGCCTCTACAGGAAGATTCTCCGTAACAATCAACTGATCTTTGGCATCACGATGAAGGAGACTCACCAATTCACGGTAGGCTCCTGACACTCCTTGACCAGCCACTTTTTCACTTGAACTTAGCATATTAATACGCAATTTTTTGTTTTCCATATTACTCATTATACCATTTTATTTCAAGAAAATCAGTAAAAGAAAGAAGAGACCAGAGGAAAATGGAGGAGCCCCTCTCTTTTCCAATCGTCTCTCGTAATTTTCCAATCGATTACTTAATTCCTAGGGCGATACGCGCATAGCGACTCATTTTTTCAACCGTCCAGGCTGGATACCAGACCAATTTGACTTCGATATTGGTTACCTCAGGCACCTCTGTCATCGCATCGTGTATCTGGTCTGTTAAGAGGTCAGCCAGTGGGCAACCCATAGTTGTCAAGGTCATATCAATTTCCGTGTGACCTGTTTCACCATCAAAACGAATCTCGTAAATCAAACCTAGGTTGACAATATCAATCCCCAACTCAGGGTCGATGACCTCTTCCAAGGCATTTAAAATGCGTGTTTTGATCGTTTCAATTTGTTCTTCTGTATAAGCCATGTTATTCCTCACTCTTAGTCTTCAATAAAATCACGAAGTGGTTTGCTGCGACTTGGTTGACGCAATTTTCTCAAAGCCTTGGCTTCAATCTGACGGATACGTTCACGAGTTACGTTAAAGACTTTACCAACATCTTCAAGAGTACGCATTTTCCCATCATCTAGTCCGAAACGTAAGCGCAAGACGTTTTCTTCACGGTCTGTAAGAGTATCCAAGACTTCATCTAACTGCTCGCGCAAAACGATACGAGTTGTGTAGTCTACTGGATTTTCAATCACTTCGTCTTCGATAAAGTCCCCAAGATGGCTATCGTCCTCTTCACCAATCGGTGTTTCAAGTGATACTGGTTCTTGGGCGATTTTCAAGATTTCACGGACCTTGTCAGGTGTCATATCCATACGCTCAGCGATTTGTTCAGGAGTTGGATCTTGCCCTAATTCTTGAAGGAGATTCCGCTGTTCACGGACAAGCTTGTTAATGGTTTCAACCATGTGGACAGGGATACGAATGGTACGAGCCTGGTCAGCGATGGCACGAGTGATTGCCTGACGAATCCACCAAGTTGCGTAAGTTGAAAACTTAAATCCTTTTGAATAGTCAAACTTGTCAACAGCCTTCATCAAGCCCATGTTTCCTTCTTGGATCAAGTCAAGAAACTGCATGCCACGCCCTACGTAGCGCTTAGCGATAGAAACCACCAAACGAAGGTTGGCTTCGGCAAGACGTTGTTTGGCCTCGATATCACCAGCCTCAACAGCTAGGGCCAATTCTTTTTCCTCTTCGTTGGTTAGGAGAGGAACGACCCCGATTTCCTTCAAATACATACGGACTGGGTCATTAACCTTGGCAGAAGTTGAGCCAATCAAGTCCTCATCACTGAGTTCTGGTTCTTCTTCTGTACTAAGAACACGCGCACTTGGATTTCCTTCATTATCTGTGATAGAAATTCCAGCATCCTGAATCCGTTGCAAAAGGTCTTCAATGCCGTCTGCATCTAAGGTAAAAGGAATAACCAGACTTGAATTGATTTCATCGTCTGTTGCTGTTCCTGTTTTTTTGTGGTTACGGATAAAGTCTGCTACTTGCACATCAAATGTCGTTACTTCTTTTTGTTTTGTTGCCATTATTACTCCATTCTTCTCTTTTGGGAAATCAATCGTTGCAATTCTTCCAAGGCTGTGTCCGTATCTCCTACATGACTAGCTTCCTGCACTTTCTTTTTAATTCTTAAGTTGTCCTTGCTAAGGAGGGCACGGTTTCGAGTCGCTTCGACTTCCGCTAGCTCCTGAGGCGACATCTCAGCTGGCAAATCCAGGCTAAGCACGTGGTACCAAGCATTTTCAACCTCAGGCGTCTGATGAGAAAGCTCCTCTGAGCCGATTTCTCCCTGCTCACTTAATAATTCGTAAAGAATCTGAAATTCTGGGGTATCAAAGAAAAAATCTTCTCTTAATCTGTAGTCATTTAGAACAACTGGATTCTCGGCCATTCTATAAAGGAGATGAGCCTCTGCTCTCATGACTGCTGTTAGTTGCCGAGTCACAGGCAAACTAATCGCTGCTGGAGGTTGCTCCTCTTTGACTCTTTCCTGCCTTTGAACAATGCGACTTTCATTTACAATCTGCTCCACCTGCTGGTAATCAAAAGAAGGTAGATTATCCGCCAGAATGTGGATATAAGAATTCTGGGCAGTGATAGACTTTTCTTTGGCGATTAGGGGTGCAATCTTTTCAATGAACTCGATTTGCGCCTGTAAGTTATCACTATTTTCAGGCTTTAGCTGGTGAATATAGAACTCTATAGGACTAATCCGAGTCTTGGTTAAAAGGTAAGCCAGGTCTTCAGCAGAATTCTTTTGTAGATACTCATCGGGGTCCATGGCATCAGGTACTCGGACAACTTCCACTGAGAAATCTTTTAATTCTTCCAGAGCTTTGACTGTTGCTGCCTGCCCTGCCTTGTCACCATCATAGCTAAGAACAATCTTTTTGGTAAAGCGTTTAAGATGATCAACATGTTCCTTGCTCAGGGCTGTTCCCATGGAAGCTACAGCATTTTCTATACCAGCACGGTAGGCTGCGATCACATCCATGAAGCCTTCCATCAGATAGAGCTCTGTAATCTTACCTGTTCCCTTTTTTGCCTTGTCCAAATGATACAATTCGTAACTCTTGTTAAAAATTGCAGTCGAGCGACTATTTTTATATTTGGCAGTCTGACTGTCCGTTTCTTGCCAGATACGACCTGAAAATGCAATAACCTGCCCCTTGTCATTGGTCAATGGAAAGATGATCCGTCCAAAAAAAGTATCATAAAATTGATTACCATCTGACAGATAAAACAAGCCCGAATCCAATAAATCCTTTTCCTCAAACTTGTCAGCCAAACGTTGATAGAGATAAGTTCTCTCTGCTGGAGCTAGTCCAATCTGGAAGTGCTTCAGAACATCGTCTGTCAATCCGCGTTTGTAGAGATAAGCCCTTGCTTCTTCTCCCATCTTTGTCGTCATGAGGATGGCATGGTAAAAACGGGCAGCTTCTCCATGCATATCATATAGAGCTTGATGAGGGGAAGCTTGTTGAGGACGAGACTGGACAGGCATGGCTAGTTGAATACCGACGCGCTCCCCTAAGAGCTGAACGGCTTCCATAAAGGACACACCTTGGTATTCTTCGATGAACTTAAAAACATCTCCTGAACGACCACAGCCGAAGCAATGATAAAACTGCTTGTCTTCCACAACGTTGAAAGAGGGGGTCTTCTCACCATGAAAAGGACAGAGCCCTAAATAGTTCCGTCCAGCCTTTTGTAAAGAAATCACGTCGCCTATGACTTCCACAATGTTGGTATTGTTTTTGATTTCTTCAATAACTTGCTTGTCAACCATACACAATACCTCCATGTTATCATAGTTTTACGTTAACTAGTATAGCTTATTTCTGAAAAAAAGTAAACCATTTCATACGCTTTCCCTACTTATATTTCATAAAAACTCACTGTTATCATGTTATCGGGAATCTTCTCCTTAACTCCTCCAACTTATCCTTTTATTTTCTGGTAAGATTGCTCATAAGTTACTTTTATTTTACTTGTTCTTGAAGATTATTTTTCAGTATTCTGCTAATATATTGTCCATCTTTTCTGCTGATACAAGCCGTTGCAAAAGTCATGGGTGCTATATATACTTCTCCTCGATAGGAAGGATCAACCAACACAGGCATGGAATAATAAGCATTCTTTTTATTCTTTAGGTCAATGAACCACTTGCCACCTAAGTGCTTGCGGAAGGTTTCTCCGATATAGACTGTTAAATAATCCAAGAGTTTTTTATCCTCTATCAAGACATGGTGATTTTCATAATGAGCCAAAATCCAAGCCTCCAAATCATCCAAGGACTGCATGCTATAGTCCAAGATTAAATTTTGCTCTTGGGCAAAATCCTTAGTAAAATAATCCATTTTAAATTCAATCTGGAAAATCCATTCCTGAAAGTCTTCTTGTGTGTAAGTCATTTTTTACCTCCATAAACAATATGTTTTATTGAATTTTTTTCACTTTGAATGACTTATTATTATCCTAGATATCCTTGATTTTGATATTTTCTTAAAAGGCTAGGAATAATCTTGTATTTATACTCCATGTTGATACTTATTATACTATAAAATGAAGCAACTTGGACAAGTGCACCAATCGATCTAATTATGTCACTAAAAAAACTAGAAACATCTGCGTGCTTCTAAGTTTTGATTTTATATAGTCTCAGGAAGTTCCTGCCGTCTCCTATTCAAACAGTTGATAGTAGTCTGAAATTTTCATCTTAGCTTTTTCTTCTTTATTGAGGTCTTGGATGATTCGACCTTCTTTCATGACTATCAGACGATTTCCATACTTCAGTGCATCTTCCATATGGTGAGTAATCATCAAAGCTGTTAGATGATCTTTGTTGACAAAGTCATCTGTTAATTCCATCAAGGCTACACTCGTTTTTGGGTCAAGGGCTGCTGTGTGTTCATCCAACAAGAGCAACTCTGGTCGCTTCAAGGTTGCCATCAAGAGACTCAAGGCCTGACGTTGTCCACCTGAAAGAAACTCAATCGGAGTGTCCAGATGTTTTTCAAGGCCATTTCCCACTTTTTCAATGGTTGTCTGAAACTCTTCCCGATGGCTTGAAAGTCTTCTAGGAAGGAGTCCTCTCTTCTCACCACGAAACTTGGCAATTAAGAGATTTTCCGCCACTGTCATACGGGGAGCCGTCCCCATCTTAGGATCCTGAAAGACACGAGACAAATACTTAGCCCGCTTTTCAGGTGAAAAATGCGTCACGTCCTCACCCATGATACGAATACTTCCACTTGTTAAAGGTAAGGTACCTGCAATCGTGTTAAAAAGCGTTGACTTCCCTGCTCCATTTCCACCTAGAATAGTAATGAAATCATGTTCGAAAATTTCAAGAGAAACATCATTCAGAATGATTTTTTCCTCATCAAAGCCATTCGTGATGACTTTGGTAGCATTTTTTAATTCTACAATTGCTGTCATTTGCTAAACTTGACTCCTTTCAGGTATTTGCTTTTGAAGGTTGGAATCATAAGGCAAACTGCCAAAATCAAGGCGCTGTACAAACGAAGATAACTTGTATTAAACCCAAGAGCAATCACTCCCCAAACGAGGAACTGATAAGCGATAGAGCCTACGACAATGGTCATGAGACGCTCTGCCAAGGTCAAACTCTTGAACAATACCTCACCAATAATCAAGCTGGCAAGCCCTACGACAATCACACCGATTCCTCGAGAAACATCTGCATATCCTTCTTGTTGAGCAATTAAGGCTCCTGCAAGCGCGATAATCCCATTTGAGAGAACCAAGCCCATGAGTTCCATACGTCCCGTATTGATACCAAAGCTACGAGCCATATCAGGATTGTCACCTGTAGCGATGTAGGCTTGGCCTAGTTTGGTATCAAGGAAAAAGAGCATGAGGCCAATAACAAGAGCTACAAAGATTAATCCAGTCAGGAGTTGGTTAAGGTCTGAATCAAAAGGCAAGACATCCTGAATTTGCTTGGTTCCAAGAAGCCCCAGATTGGCACGTCCCATAATCATGAGCATGATGGAATGGCAAGAAGTCATTACTAAAATTCCTGATAAGAGGGTTGGAATGTTTCCTTTAGTATATAAGAGTCCCGTCACCATTCCAGCTAGACAGCCCGCCCCTACTGCAGCTAGGGTTGCTAAAAATGGGTTGGCTCCCTGCGTTATCAAGGTTACAGCTACTGCTCCCCCTAGAGGAAAAGAGCCCTCAGTAGTCATATCTGGAAAATTCAAAATTCGGAAAGTCATAAAGATTCCCAAACCTAGAATCGCCCAGACCATCCCCTGAGAAATAATGGATACTATCATAATCTTTCACTCATTTCTTTCTTTAGTAAAAATGGGAGGAGATGTGTCCAGCTCCTCCTTTATCTTTATTCTATCACTTGTCCTGCTTCTTTTAGAACAGACTCAGGAATGGTGATACCAAGTTCCTGCGCTAGTTTTTTGTTAATCACTGACTTACCAGTTGAAAAGACATTGACTGGCGTATCAGCTGGTTTTTCACCTTTCAAAACTTTGGCAATCATTTTACCAGTAGCCACTCCAAGATCGTGTTGGTCAACTACTACAGATGCTAATCCACCTGCTTCTACCATGGCAGTGGCACTTGGGTAGATTGGCTTTTTAGCTGTTTGGTTGCTTGAAACAACTGTTGAAAATGCGGATGCGATGGTGTTGTCAATTGGAACCCAAATCGCATCGACCTTGCTTGTCATAACATTGACTGTTGAAGCAATTTCATTTGTTGAAGGAACGGCAAATGTTTCGACTGTCAAACCTGCTTTTTCAGCATAAGCCTTGAATTCTTCTACCTGTGTTTTTGAGTTATCTTCGCTACTTGAGTAGAGAGCGCCGATTGTTTTGACATTTGGTGTCAAAGTTTTAATCAATTCCACTTGCTGTTCAGCGGGGTTATGGTCTGACACCCCTGTGATGTTTCCACCTGGTTTTTTCAAATCTTTGACCAAGTTAGCACCGATTGGGTCTGTAATAGCAGCCATGATAACAGGTAGGTCTTTTGTAGCACTAGCAAGTCCTTGAGCTGCTGGTGTCGCAATCCCAACAACTACATCGTTTCCATTTGCTACCAATTGTTTACTCATGGTTGCAACCTTGCTCTGATCACCTTCTGAGTTCATAAAGTCGATTTTTACTTGGTCGTCCTTATAGCCTTCTTCAGCTAGTCCATCTTGAATCCCTTGGTAAATCAAGTCCAAGGATGGGTGACTAACAAATTGAAGGACCCCAACCTTAGCAACCTTTTGATCTTCCTTAGCTGCAGGCTTGTTCATTGATGAATAAATCAAACTAGCCACCACCAATACTGCTAATCCAGCGATGATTCCAATTAAACGTTTATTTTTCATATTCTTTCTCCTTTTAAATCACTTGTATAATACTCTTTTCACTCAAAACAAGCGACGCCATCGTTTAAATTTCATAATCTTTCCTCCCATAAAAAAATCCTCACACAAAAAACTTGTGTGAGGACGTCGATGCGCGGTACCACCTCAATTATAGGGAATATCCCTATCGCTCTTTCTCGCAATAACGAGTTGCACTGTAAGGTGTGCTCACCGAATTTTTATGATTTCAAATTCTTAAGTACATTCAGCCCAATTTCATCACTTTCATCTATCTGCTTTCACCAACCACAGACTCTCTAAAAAATGAGCAAGATTACTTTCTGAATGTTTAAATTATATCATTTTTCAACTACTTGTCAAGCTTATTTTTAGAATTTTTTAAACAATTCAAAAACTTCCCCTTGAAAAAAGAGGAAGTTTGTAGAATATCAGCCTGAATTACGTAAACCAGTTGCAATTCCGTTAATAGTTGTATGGATCAGTTTTTCTTCGTCTGCCGACAATTCACCGCGACGTTGACGTTTGATCAACTCCAACTGGATGTAGTTCAGGATATTAAAGTAAGGCATACGATAGTTTAGACTGTCTTTTAGGTAGGAATTTTCTGCCAAGAGTTCGTCATAACCTTCGATAGCTAGAATGACGTTCTTGGTCAATTGCCATTCATCTAAAATAGTGTAGTAGATAGCTTGCACTTCTTCATCTTCACAGAGCTTAGCATATTCAAAAGCAATGTTCATGTTAGACTTAGATAAGACCATGTCTACATTGGAAAGCAAAGATTGGAAGAAAGGCCAGTTTTGGTACATGTCACGAAGAAACTCGATATTCTTCGGATCTTGATCAATAAACTCTTTAAAGCTGGATCCTACTCCATACCATCCAGGGAACATGACACGACTTTGTGACCATGAGAAGACCCAAGGTATGGCACGCAAACCACCGATTTCAGTGATAGTCTTACGAGCTGCAGGACGTGAACCAATGTTGAAGCTTGATATAGCCTTGATTGGGCTTGACTCGAAGAAATAATCATAGAAATGTTCGTTTCCAAAGACCAAATCACGGTAGATATCGTAGCTACGGTCCACTACTTGATCCATAACAGCTTCATAACGATTTGACGTGTTGGTATCGCTCTTCTTCTTGGTAATCATACGGTTAATGGCTGCAGAAACCAACATTTCAAGGTTATAATAGGCAGCGTCTTTGTTTCCGTATTTGTTTCCAATGACTTCTCCTTGCTCAGTCAGACGGATACGGTCCTTGATAGACTTGAGCGGTTGAGATGTGATAGCTTCATAAGTTGGACCACCACCTCGACCAACAGTACCACCACGTCCATGGAAGAAGGTGACCTTAACGCCAAATTCATCCCCGATAGCAGTCAGTTGTTGTTGAGCTTTGTAGAGTGTCCAACACGATGATAGATAACCACCATCCTTGTTACTATCAGAGTAACCAAGCATGATTTCTTGGTAGTTGTCTTTTGAAGCAATCCATTTTTTAGCCAATGGAAGAGAGAAATATCTTCTCATGGTTTCTTCCGAGTGATCCAAGTCTTCAATCGTTTCAAAGAGGGGAACAATCTGAACGCGCGCTTTTTGAGCATCCACCAAGCCGACTTCCTTGAGCATGATGGCTAATTCTAGCATATCAGATACACTTGTCGCGTGAGAGATGATGGTTTGGCGAATGACATTTTCCCCCAGTTTATCCTTCAACTTGCGAGCAGTTTTGAAGATAGACAATTCTTTCTCAAGCAGTTCTGACTTTTCAGCATGAGTAGCTGAGAGGATACGAGGATCTTCTTCCAACTCTTTTAAGAGGAGGGCGCATTTTTCATCTTCAGAGAGATCGCTATAGTGGTCGTTGATGCCAGCAGATGCTAACAATTCAGCCACACAGGCTTCATGAACACTAGAGTCTTGGCGCATATCGATAGAAGCAAGGTAGAAGCCAAAGATTTCAACGGCTTGCATCAGTTCAACAAATTCTCCTGAAATCAGGTATTCTCCTTTATTCTCAAGGAGAGAATCTCGAATGGCCAACAAGTCTTGATAAAATTCATCTGCAGTAGCATATCTAGGCTGAAGATCCTTATCTTCAATGAGATAAGCCTTAGTTGCCTGCATCTTAGCTTGGATATCAAAAAGAGCACGACGATAGAGTTCTTTTTCACGATAAATGGAGTTATCTTGTGACTTAAGCGCCATCTCACGAACTTTATCACTGACATTCACAATACTGGTTGACAGTGAAAATTCACGATAAAGATTATAAATCTTTTCATCGTAGTAGTTCATGATGACTTCGCACTGGGTCAAAGCTGATTTATTGAGGGTTTCCGCTGTTACGAAAGGATTTCCATCACGGTCTCCTCCAATCCACATCCCCATAGTAATTGGTTTTGGATGTTGGAGCTCAATTCCTTGTTCTTTAGCTAGTTTCTTATATTCAGCCGTCAAACGCGGAACAGCATTCAGGAATGAACTTTGATAGTACTCCATCACGTTGGTGATTTCGTTAGTTACTTTCAACTTCTTCTCACGAATCATGTCTGTTTGCATGATAATTTCAATGTAACGACGGAGATCCATGTTCCATTTTTCTTTATTAATCAAGCCTAGTTTGACATCACGGTACTTACGCAAGAGCGTATGGATATGGTTGGTCAAGTCCAGCATACTCTTGCGTTGTACTTGCGTTGGATGGGCAGTCAAGACGGGAACGACATTTAACTTTTCTAAAATTTCAGCTGCATTTTCTTTTTCAGCTACCATCTTTATGGTTGTAGACAATTTCCCTAGATAGTCTTGGTCCACATTGTTCTGGTGGTTAATTTTATAGGCTAAGTCCACATCCTCAGATATATTAATCAAGAGTGGAAGGATAGAGAAATAACGAGAAATGTAAATCATTTCTTCATTGGAAAGGCTAGTCACCAGTTCATTGAGCCCTTGATAGTTTTCATTTGTTGATAATTCCTTCAACTGCATAATTTTTTCAAAGGTCTCTGGCGCTAGCATATTTTTTGTGATATCTTCTAGTAGCTCTGTCAAAATCAAGACTTCTTCTTGGATGACGGCTTTATTACTATAGTTTTCTAATTTCTGAAGAGACATATACTTTTCCTTTCCATACAATCCTTACAGATCTTCAACAGTTTGAGATTCGTACTCTCTGATAAGTTTAGCACGTTTCTCGCTGGCATCGATATTTAATACAAGGGCAATGGCCACGGATAATACTAGGAGACTGTTCCCACCTTGTGAAAGGAAGGGGAAGGTTACCCCTGTAGAAGGAATCAAACCAGAAATCCCACCGATATTGACAAAGACCTGAACAAGGATCATCCCTCCGACACCGATAGCAACCATGGAGTTAAAAGGATCCTTAGCTCGAATACCAACCAAGATGATTCGCAAAATTAAGAAGAAGAGTAAAGCCAAAATCATACTCGCTCCTACGAATCCAAACTCTTCGATGACAATCGAAAAGACGAAATCCGTATGGGCCTCTGGCAGATAACCACGCTTCTCGATAGAATTTCCCAATCCTAGTCCGAACCAACCTCCATTAACCATAGCATAGTAGGAGTTTGCAAGCTGGTGTCCTGCACCCGCCAAGTCATTAAAGGGATTAAAGAAGGCACTAAAACGTTTAGCAACGTAACCAAATACCGGTATCTGAGAAAATTTTTCAACCCCAACGAGACGAATGACAGATAAGAATAAAATTGAACTCCCTGCTAAGAGAGCTAGAATAATCGAGAACCAACGATAGGCGATTCCACTAACGGTGTACATAATGAGCGCCACCAAGACCAAGATAGTCGCATTTCCCAAGTCAGGGAAGATCCCCAAGCTACCAATCAGAACCAGCAGAACAAAACGCCAATCGTTAAAAGCTCGAGGTAGCCATTGATTTTGGGTCAACACCTGGAAATCATAAACCGCAATCTCATCTTGCTGTTTTGAAAAACGATGTGCCAGGTACCAGATGATGATAATCTTAAGGTATTCAGCCGGCTGAATCGTTACAGGTCCTACAGAAATCCATCCGTATGCTCCATTGACAGGTGTTCCGACCAGACGCGCTAGGGCTAAAAGAACCATCTCCACAATCATCACGATAAAAATGAGATGTCCATTTCTCAGGAAACCTAATTTTAATTTATAGATTAAGGCAATCAAAACCAAACTAGCTACCCAGAAAATCCCCTGGTTACGTACCAATTGAAAAGCGCTTTTTCCTTCTTCAATTAGGGTTGCACTCGTTGTCGAGTAAACTACAATCAATCCCAAAATCGACAGAAGAAAATAAGGAATCAAAATGGAATAGTTTAGTAGGTGCCTTTTACTAATTTTCATATTTCACCACTCTAATAGGAACAGAGGTGGTTGTCCCTAATTCCGTTTTATTTTCTAGTTTTGATTGTTATTATACCACTTTTTCAGAAAGAAAAAAACTATTATCCTTTAATCCTTCGAATTTTACTTATTTTTTGTCTTCAAGCATAAAAAATACAAACCTCAAATGAGATTTGTATTTTCATTGCTTAGTTAGATGAAGAGCTACTGCTTGAGCTTGAGTCACCACCACCGATGTATTGGGTGAAGATGTTTTGGAAGGCCTGATCTTTGACCTTGATGTTTGCTGCTTGCAATTCTTTACCAATTACCCCTTGAACAAAGGCAGAATCATTTTGTTTTTGAGTCAAAATGATGGTCTTCAATTTTTCTTTGTAATCCTCTAAGTTAGAAGATTTTTCTGTCTTCTTCGTTACTTTAACGATGTAGAATTGACTGCTGTAGGCTTGTGTTCCAGTAGCTGTAATCACATCAGAAACCCCGTTCACATCCAAGGCAAAAGCTGCTTTCTTGACTTGTTCTGGAAGTTCTGTTGAAGCAGAGTCAAAAGTGATTTCTCCACCATTTTCTTTGGTCTTGTCGTCGTTAGAGTTGTCTTTTGCCAACTGAGCAAAATCTGCACCTTCTGCTTTCGCTTTTTCAAGCACCTCTTTTGCCTTGTCTTCATTATCCATACGGATGATTTGAGCTGTTACATCTGGTGTATAAGACTCAAAAGCCTTTTGGTAGGCTTCGTCTGTCAACTCACTCTCAGCAGCCTTCTTAACCGCTAATTCAACCAATTTGCTGGTACGGATTTGAGCTTTACGAGTCTCAGGTGTCATACCTGCACGTTGAAGCACGCTGTTGTAGCTATCGCCGTATTTCTTTTGTTCTTCAGCAACGGCATCATCCACATCTTTATCCGTTACCTCTGATCCATATTGTTGTTCAAATACTTTTTGGATAGTCATATTGAGCAAGACTTGTTGTGCAGTTGGATTGTTCTTTACTTCTTCAAAGAACTGATGCTCTGTAATCACATCGCCCTTCATGCTGATCAAATCTTTTCCTTCAGAACTGTTTGAACAAGCTGCAAGTGTTGCTACTGATAAAAGTGTGATGGCTCCTGCCATAATTTTTTTCTTCATGTTTACTCCTTTTACGGTAAGTGTTACTTTATCTATTTTACTATAATTTCTTAAATTTTTCTGAAAATCATTTATCATCAGGTAGCTGTACATCTGCTACGTTCTTTCGTAGCATGAGAATGCCATCACCAAGAGGAACTAGAGTTGCTGTTAGACCTGGATTGTCCAAAGTTGCGTCGAAAAGTCTTTGCAAACCACGATAAATGGTTCGTTGACCACGGCGGACTTCCATGATGTCCTTGGCAACATCACCCCCTTGAAAAATATCATCCAAGACCACCACTCCACCGACTTTCAAGTGCTTGAGGATTTCAGGCAGAAAGACGATATACTTGGACTTAGCCGAATCCATAAAGACAAAGTCATAAGTTTCTGTCAGAGTAGATAAAACATCGACGGCATCTCCCTCTAAGAGGGTGATTTGCTTACGACTGTCAAACTGGGCAAAGTTTTCCTTGGCAAAGCCTATCATCTCAGGATTACGGTCAATGGTTGTAATCTTAGCATCTGGCGCATGCTCCGCCATCAAGAGTGATGAAAAACCAATAGCTGTCCCAATTTCCAAAATGTTCTTGGGCTGTATGATCTCCATGAGAAATCGAAAGTAGGCAACTGTTTCATGGGGAATGATTGGGATATTTTCATTGCGAGCGAAGATCTCCAATTCTTTCAAAGAACCAGTCACCTGCTTTTGACGCTGGCGCATGAGTTCAACGATTTCTTTCTTGACGACGGGACGTCGCATATTGTGATTGGCATTTTTACTATAAGACTCTACCATCTTAAGCTAGTCCCAATTTTTCAACAAGGGCTTCAAACTCGTTTAAGCGACGTTCAAAGACTGCAAAGGCATCGTTAAGATAGTCTTCTTTTTCCATATCAACACCCGCTTTTCTCATAACATTGAGAGGATAGTCTGACTTACCTGCCTTGAGGTAGTCGATATAGCGGTCACGGTCTTCTTGACTACCATGGACAATCTTCTCAGCCAAGGCTGAAGCAGCTGCAAAACCTGTTGAATACTGATACACATAGTAGTTATAGTAGAAGTGTGGAATGCGTGCCCACTCGTATTGGATTTGAGGATTGTCTTCCTTGCTGAGTCCATAGTACTCTTGGTTCAAGTCAGCGTAGAGTTTATTCAGGAAATCACTTGTCAAGACTTCTCCATTTTGGTCTGCTTGGTGGATGGCATGTTCAAACTCAGCGAATTGAGTTTGACGGAAGACTGTTCCACGGAAACCGTCCAAGAAGTTATTGAGAATAGCAAAACGAGTTGCATCGTCTTCTACTTCTTCCAGCAATTTCTCTGTCAAGATATTTTCGTTTGTGGTTGAGGCAATCTCTGCCAAGAAGATAGAGTAATCTCCGTAAACATAAGGTTGGGTTTCACGAGTATAGCTGGAGTGCATACTGTGACCCGTCTCATGGACAAGGGTAAAGAGATTATCTAGATTGTCCTGCCAGTTGAGAAGCATGAAGGCATTTGTATCGTAAGAGCCGCCAGAATAGGCACCAGAACGCTTGCCTTGGTTTTCATAGACATCAATCCAACGCTCGCTAAAGGCACGTTTGACACGGTTCAAGTAATCGTCACCCAAGACCGCCAAGGCTTCTTCTGCCTTTTTCAAGGCTTCTTCGTAGGTAAAGCTGTAATCTACTGACGAAAGTGGTGTGTAGACATCGTACATCTTGAGGTCGGAAATCCCCAAGATTTTAGAACGAAGTTTAAGGTAACGATGCAAGAGTGGCAAATGCTTGCGAACTGCTGCAACTAGATTGTCATAGACACTTTCTGGAACAAAGTTTGCTGCGAGGGCTGCATGGCGAGCACTCTTATAGTTGCGAACTTTTGCTCGGTAGTTTTGCACTTTAACATTTGTCTGCAAGGTCTTAGCGTAAGTATGTTGGAATTGCTCGTAAGTCGCATAGAGGGCTTCATAAGCACCACGTCGTACTTCACGATTTTTAGACTCCATCAAATGGATGTAAGTACCGTGTGAGAGTTGCACTTCCTTACCTTCATCATCAAGCACATATGGGAAGCTAATATCCGCATTGTCCAAAATAGCGAAAGTTTCACTAGCAGCGCCAAAGATTTCTCCTGCTCCAGCAAGCAATTCTTCCTCACGTTGCGAAAGAACATGGTCTTTCTTTTGCAAGAGCTTGTCAAAAAAGTGTTTGTAAACTTGGAGTTTTGGTTGAGCTTCTAGGAAGGCCGCATACTGCTCTTCGCTAATCTCCATAAACTCAGGTTCATAGAATGAAAAGGCTTGTTCTAACTGACTGTATAGGGTCATTGCCTTGGCATAGTACTCTTGATACTTGGCTTCACGTGTGTCTTGGTCGTTTTTCATATGTGCATAGACATAAAGCTTTTCAACTTGGCGTTCCAAGTCAAGTGAGAATTCCGTAATCTCAAGCAAACTGTCCGCACTGTCCAAGAGATGCCCCTCATACTGAGATGCTGTTTGTACTTTTTCAGTTAAATCTTTCAAGGCTTCTTCCCAAGCTTGGTCTGTTGGGTAGATTGTTGAAAGATCCCATGTATCTTTTTCATTTATTTCATGTCGTTGTAATACCATAAGATTCCTCCATCCTTTCTATTTTACCACATTTTTCGAGAAATATAAGTGATAAAAGGCTGGTGGATAAAGCTTTTGGCGATTATTTTTCGGATTTTTTTGATAGTAAGCCTGAAAATTTCTATAATAGCTAGTCAAATCCGTTTTAATCTGCAAAAAATCACCTGATTCTATCGGCTTGATTTGGGGATACCAGTCGTCCAGTTGACGGTTTAATAAATTGTCTCCTTGTTGATAAGCCTCCTCCTGTTTTTTCATCCAGTAAGGGGTTTGGTAGTACAACTGTTGGCGAATGTAGTGACAGATAGTGGTATCTTGCACAACTGCAAAACAAGACAGTTTTTGTTTCTGATAAGGAAATCGTAAAATTTCCAAGAGATTTCCTTGACCATAGGGAAATTCCTTAACCTGAAAATGAAGCTTGCCACGTAGGTCCTGATGTAAAAGATATTTGAGTCTCAAAACTTGCTTTTTAAAATCTAGTTCCCAGGCATAGAAACCAATATTTTGACTAAAATAGAGGAATCCCCTTTGCAGTTGTGTTAATCGCTCTTTTAACCAGAGTTTTTCTCCCAGTAGCCAGATAACCTGATAGCCCTGGCTACGGTATCCTTGGCTTCTATCGCCTAAAAGCTTTTGAGACAAGGGGCTACACTGAACCTCCAGAGCTAGTTTCTCATTGACGAGAACATCTGCTATCTGCTGAATCTCGGGCAGACTATATTCTAAGGCGACTTGATTGTCCTTCTTGACCCAATGATAAAAGGCCTCTTTGTTGCCTAAGTGTTCTGGACTTTCATTCTCAAAAATAGCGATACAATCTCTTAACCTTTCATGGGCAAAGTGCGTTCGAATGCTCTGTCCTTGGCGCAATCGTAGTCCGCCCCCACAGGCTGGACAAGTATAATCTTGCCTAGTCACGTCTTTTTCGAGGGCATTTACCAAATTTCCCTTGGCATCTCTAGCTACAAACATGGTTTACCTCCTTTTCTTTTTTATTCGAAAAAGAAGTCAAAAAGACTGGAATCCAGTCTTTCATGATATTATTTCTTATCTTTTTTGTCTCTTAGAGTATTTTTTCAGCATGGGAATAAGATTGGGTATCTGCTCGCTCCTAATGACGAGCACCCCGTATTCCTGGCAACGATTGGCATAAACGGGATTGATTTTTCCCGTACAAACAATTAACTTGAGGCAGCTCTCCCCAGCAAAATGATTGGCATAGACTTCTAGTTCATTGATGGCTTCAACTGATAAATCTGTCATCTTGCAGGAGATAAAGGTAATCGAGCGCCCCTTTCTCAGAATGACATCAATCTCATTTTGAACATTGTCTGCCTCTGGAAAGATACCATTCCAATCAATCTCACCGCCTATCATGCATTCATCAAATAGTTGAGATTCGAGCGCCAAGAGGTAGAGATACAACTCTAAAATATGCCCTTTGTTGCGACAAAAGACTTGGGATTCTTGACTTGGAAAGCTATAGCTTACTCGCCTCTTGTCCTCGCTTTCAATACGAAGCATCCCCGCTTCTACTAGTAAGGGGATAAGGGATTCTGGATAGAGGTAATACTTGCCGTTGTTTTCCAGTATCTTTTCGGTTTCAGCATGCAGGTCATTGGTCTTAGCTAGAGAGAAAAATTGGGTTACTTGATACCAGTGGGCGGGATTGGAAATAGCTGAGCTGGCTAGTTTTTTAATGGCCGCAATTTGCTGAGCTGAGTGGATAGGGCGTTTTGATTTGAGCATTTTTCCACCACGCAAGACTATCAACTGTTGGATGCTTAGGGTTGGAATGTCCAAACCTTCTTTTTCCAACTGGCCAGCTACCCACTTGTATTGTTTTCCTCTTTCAACATCCATGGCAACGATGGGGAGGTGGCGATCCAAGCCATATTGATAGAGAGAAATTGCCAATAACGAATCACCACCAAAGATATCAAGGATTACATGGTCATAGTCTGCTAGACAATAATCTAACTGATCAGACAGTTGTTCTAAGGATAACTGACGAAAGGTCACTCGTTGAATATGAGGCACTTCTTCCATGATAAACTGACGGAGAGAGACTTTCTCTTCATTGCTTATTTTTGTCAAAGAAAGGAAGAGAATCTCGTCACAATCACTGACAAAGGCTTGGTAGACATTCTTTTCCAATACATGCCGATCATACAATTCCACCAAAAGACTCGTCATTGGACCACCTCCATCATAAAGACTTTCTCTCGCTGAGAGTGTCAGCAACACAGTTCTACTACTCTGATTTCCTACTTCTAGTATAGCATAAAATCCTGCTTCCCCCAATCTGACGCCACAAATAAAAATGAATAGAAACCTTGCAAAGTGGTTTCTATTCGCCTGTAAAGATTTGATTTACTTGATTTTCTTAGCTAGCATGGTCGCAAATCGTAGTTGAATGCGATTGCCATTCTCATCGCGACGGTGCAGATGCCCTGGATTTTCATTGTACTTGACCAACTCCCAATCCTTGTAGTAGTCTGCTAATTCCCCTTCTTTAAAGGTGAATGGGAAGTTAACCGAGCAAGGATAATCCTCCGTATCCATAGCACAGACGATAAGATTGTAACCACCAACCGTGGTGTGCTCCTGCATATTTTGGATAATAGCTGGAATGCGGTCCGCTTGTAGGAACATGAGAACAACAGTTGATACGATAAAATCATAGGCTTGCCCGATGCTGGCTGAATGGATATCATAAAGTCCGACAGGCATGTCTAGATCCTCTTGTTCCACAATGCTTTGCAAGATTTCAAGGGACAATTCATTTTGATCAACAGCTGTCACATCAAAACCATTCTGTGCGAGAAAGAGAGAGTTACGTCCTTGACCACAACCCAAATCCAAGGCTCTTCCTGGTTTCACCGTCTGCATAGCCTCTAGGACCTCTGAATGGACTGGATTGGTCTGGTATTTCTTAGGGAAATAATCCTCTGCTTTACAATAAAATTCCAAGTACCATTCTACATCATCAGTGGCAGCTTCCACTCGGTGCCAGGCTTGCGGTTGCGCCATGGGGTTGTCTGCTCCTGCCTCAAAGAGGTGCTCAGCTAGAACCTCACCATCTTCTGTTAACTCAATAAACTTGAGAGCACCCTTCAAGACAGTAATTTTTCCCCAAGTGCCGACTTTAGTATTGTGCTTTTGCTGAACTGCTTCAGGCATAGTCTGTTTATTCCACAAGGGCATCCGTTTATAAGCAATTAATTTTTGCATTTTACTTCCTCTTCTTAACGCTGGTTGACAGCTTTCATCACACGCGCGATGTCGCGGTTTTGTTCACGACGCTTGATGGATTCGCGTTTATCATAGTCATGCTTCCCTTTGGCAAGTCCTAAAAGAAGCTTGGCATAGCCATCTTTGAGATAGACTTTGAGGGGAACAAGGGTCATTCCTGTCCCTTTGATCTCTTGTTCCAATTTTTGAATTTGCTTCTTATGGAGTAGAAGTTTGCGACGTCGTTCCGGTTCCTGGTTCCAGATATTGCCCTCTTCGTAAGGGGCAATATGAACATTGCTCAGCCAGACTTCCCCATTTTTTACTTGGGCAAAACCGTCCTTGAGATTGATTCGAGCAGCTCGAACGCTCTTGATTTCAGTTCCGGTCAGGACCATTCCTGCCTCTAGCGTATCTACGATTGTATAGTCGTGGTGCGTTTTTTTATTTTGTGCCACGACCTTTCCCTCGCCCTTTGCCATGCTTGGCTCCTTTCTTAGCTACTTCTTTGTAAAAAGGTTTCTTGCCTTTTTTCTTTTTATCTTTTTGTGAATGCTTGTGCTTATCATTCGAGCGCCCTGATTTTCTCTTGTCTTCCTTCTTGTCTGAACGACGACTTGAACTACGACCTCTGTCTTTGCGTCCAGCTTGTTTCAAGCCTTTTTCGATGACATCAAACTCACTTGGGATATAAGAGAAGTCAATCTCACCTGTCATCTTATCGGCTCTTTCAACGCGAATACGAATCTGCTGTCCTACACGGAAGGTAATACCTGACTTCTCTCCACGAAGAGTCAAATCACGCTCGTTGAAATGATAAAATTCAGGCAAATTGGTGATGTGAATCAAGCCTTCAACTGTGTTCGGCAATTCGACAAAGAGACCGAACTTGACAATGCTGGATACAACCGCATCGTACTCTTCACCCACGTATTCTTCCATGTACTCAGCCTTTTTCATGGCTTCGACTTCACGCTCCGCCTCGATGGCACGACGTTCACGGTTGGAAGACTGGGTTGCAATCTCTGGAATCACTTGCTCAAAATGCTCTGCTATTTCCTTGGAACGGCCGTAATCCCGAATCATCCGATGGACTAGAAGGTCAGGATAACGGCGAATCGGGCTGGTAAAGTGAGTGTAATAGTCTGCCGCTAATCCATAGTGGCCGTGGTTATGCTCCGAATATCGAGCCTGTTGCATAGAACGGAGAAGCATCATGGATAACACATCCGCATAAGGCTCTCCCTCAACAGCACGCATGATGTCTTGAAGGGCCTCCTGGCTAATCTCGCTAGCAGTTCCATAAATTCGCAATCCAAAGCTTGAAGCGTAATCAATAAACTTCTGAACTTTTTCAGCCTTGGGCTCCTCGTGAATCCGATAAATGAAAGGTAGATCCAGTTTACTAAAGTGTTCCGCCACTGTTTCGTTGGCAATTAACATGAAGGACTCAATCATCCGCTCAGCAACGCCACGTTGACGAAGGACAATATCCACAGGCTTGCCTTTTTTATCCACCAAAATCTTAGCTTCGCTGGTATCAAAATTAAGGGCACCACGTTTCTCACGCATGCTTTCTAGCCTTTCATGAAGCTTGGCCATTAACTCAATACTAGGAACAATTTTCTTATACTCTTGTCTCTTCTCCTCATCACCAGCTAGGATATCATTAACAGCACTATAGGTCATACGAAAACTAGTCTTGATAATCGTTTGCGTGATGGTGTAGTTGACTACACGACCATGTTTATCAATTTCCATAATAGCAGACTGGGTCAAGCGATCTACTTGAGGATTGAGAGAGCAGATGCCATTTGACAATCGTTCAGGAAGCATTGGTACCACACGGTCTGTCACGTAGACAGAAGTCGCGCGATTAAGGGCTTCCTTGTCGAGGGCAGAACCCTCGGTCACATAGTAGGAAACATCTGCGATGTGAACTCCGAGTTCTAGATTGCCATTTTTCAAAGGCTTGATGTGAACTGCATCGTCCAAGTCCTTGGCATCCGCGCCGTCAATGGTAAAGGTAAGCTCATCTCTTAAATCAAGACGCCCTTCCATATCCTTTTGAGACGGAGCATCTGGTACACTTTCTGCCTCCTTGAGAACAGCTTCTGTAAATTCTGAAACAATATCCATGGATTCCAAGACTTCAAGAACGTCAATCCCAGCATCAGTCGAGTGCCCCACCACGTCTAGCACACTAGCGACAAAGAAATCATGTTTCTTACTTGGGTATTTGTCGATAAAGACCTTGAGAACTTCAGTACCTTCCAACTTGATAGCCGGTTTCTTCACATAAATCGGTTGGCTGATTTTCTGATTCTTTGAACGAATGTAGCCCGCATACTTGGGCTTTTCCTGATCCAGAACGATTTGCCCGACAACTGTCGTCAGGCTATGCTCTAGGATATCGATAATTTTTGCTTCTGCAGCAGTTCCCTTGTTACGGTCAGCGACTTTCTTGATAACGACCTCAACGGTATCGCCATCAATAGCATAGTTGACATCGTTTTTTCCTACAAAAAGGTCGTCCTCTTCTCCTTCTAGACTGACAAAGCCAAAGCCGTTTTTATGGGCATGAAAAATCCCTTTGAGGGTAATTTCATGTTTCTTCTTTTGGTCCAGACATAAACTACCGTCATCTTCAAAACGAATCTGGTGCTTTCTTTCCATCAGAGACAGGGTTTTAATCAACTCACGGAAATCCTTGGATCCATCCTTTCCGAGAGCCTGAGCTAGGTCATTTACCGTCACTCGCCCCTTCTCTTGCAAATATTCTTTAATTTTATCTTTCATGTTTTCTTTCTAGATTTTTATAATTTCTTTTTGATTGATAACTTTAGAAGTGTCATTAAAAATAAAAATAGGCTAAGACCTAGTCTCGCCCATTTCTTATCTACTTGATAATACCGTCAATGCTAAGGCAATGGCTAGCCAGAAAAAGACTAAAATACCTGTCAAACGTTGCATCACAGCTTCAAAACCACGCGCTTTACTACGTTCAAACAAATCACCTGAGCTGGCATCAAATACATTGCTGGATTGGTTCTTAGTCGGTTGCATGAAAATCGCAATCACAATCACAACAGATAATACTAATAAAATGGTTAACAATAGGTTATACATATCAAACTCCTTAAAATCCCTATTATTTTACCATAAAATCTACTTAGATTCAAGATGTAGGGTTACTTTTCTTTCCTTGGGACAATACTTTAAAACCTCAATCTTGTCAGGATGAGTTTTGGAGTTCTTACTGGTTAGATAATTCATGCTGCCACAAGAGGAGCACTTGAGATTGATTTTTACTCGCACTAGATTTCCTTTACTTTTAATAACGATCTAAATTGCACTAAGTTACATAAACAACTAAAAGCTACACAGGCTGCTGTCGCATAAAAGACAGCATGGTAGCCCAAATATCCTGCAACTACGGATCCCGCCATAGGTCCGATCACTCCACCAAGGTAAAAAAAGACTTGGTTGAAGGCGAAGATCCTTGAAATACCTGATTTGGGAGTCATTTTGCTGAGAAGGGCATTGACTCCCGGTATGAGAGCTCCCGTTCCCAAACCAAAGAGAAAACGATACAAGCCAAGTTGAAGGGGGCTGGTTGCATGGGCACAAAGAAGGTAAATGATGACGGAATAAATCTGCGCCGCGACCAACAATCTATGATTCCCTACCTTATCGCCAAGTTTTCCTAGAATTCCAGCACTCATCATGCTAGAAAATCCCATGCTGGATACGATTAATCCTGATACAAAGAGGAGATTCTCAGTCTGCCCTAAGTCCCGCACATAGAGAGCCAGAATGGGGCCAATTGATTGAGCTGAAAATTGAATGACAAAGCTCGTCAAAAATAGATTCACTAAAAGCCTAGGATACTTGAAAGAAGAAAATACTTCTTTCGTTGGGATAGCCTTCTCCTTAGCCACTGGCTGAAAATCTTCCTTGATAAAGAAAATGGTTAGGATTGCAGCTAAAAATAAGAAAGCACCTACCAATAAAAAGACATTACGAATGCCAAAAATTTCAGCAATAAAGCCTCCAACAAAGGGGCCCGTCAGTGTTCCTGCAACAACACCTGTAGATAGAGTCCCCAGAGCCGCTCCAGACTTATCTTTAGGTACCTGACTAGCAATCAAGGCTGTTGCATTGGGGACAAAACCAGTAAATACACCATTGAGCAAGCGCAGAAAGAGTAGCCAATAGATATTTGGCACGAAGGCCAAACCTCCCATGGTAATGGTCATGGCAAGACCTGCTCGAATCATCATGGGCTTTCGACCATATTTGTCAGCAAGAATACCCCAGATGGGAGAAACTAGAGCTGCTGAAACAGCCGAAACCGAGATGGCTAATCCAGCATAGAAAGCAACTTGGTCTCCTTCAATTCCCAACTGCTCTACAAAGATAGGCATGAAAGGAACGACCAAGGAAATGCTGGCGCCCGTTAGAAAACTACCAAACCAGGCGACACGAAGATTCTCTTTCCAACTAATCTCTTGCACAGCTATCGCCTCCTTCAAGTAACTTCACTACTTGACTCACAAGCTGATCACGACTGCCATTATTATCTAGTATATGACTCGCTAATTTTTTCTTTTCTTCTAAAGACCACTGGGCGGCCAAACGAGACTCTGCTACTTCCTTAGAAATATGATCCCTTTTCATGAAACGTTCCACCTGAACATCACGGTTCACATAGACCAGCCATGTTTCATCAAACCAGGCACTGTAGTCCTGTTCAAAAAGCAGGGGAATATCCATGAAAAAAATCGCTTCTGTCTGAGTCAACTGGTCTCGCAATGCAGCCAATTCCTCACAAATTATCTCTCCTTGTGTTTGTTTAGACCATTCCCGTTCCTCAGGATTTGAAAAGATGAGACTAGCCAGGAGAGGGCGATTGAGTTCTCCATTTTCAAGGATGATTTCCTGTCCAAAATGCTGGACTAAAACCTGATAAAGACGACCACCAGGTCTTTGTAGTTGGTGGACGACTGCGTCAGCATCGACCACTTGAAAGCCTTTTTGTCTTAGAAAATTTGTCACAGTTGACTTACCAGAAGCAATTCCTCCTGTGATTCCGATGATTTTTCCCATCAGCCCCTCCTTTGACACTGAGGACAAAAATGAGTTCCCCGTCCACCGAGCTGGAATTTCTCAATCACTGTCCCACAGCGCGAACATGCTTGTCCAGTCTTATCATAGACCTGATGGAAGTCCTGCATGGTTCCGTCTTCCCCAAAGGCATTGGTATAGGTCCGAATGGTGGAACCGCCCTTTTCGACTGCCTGTCCCAAAACAGCAATGGTCTGGTCATGAATAGCTGACGCTTCTTCTGCCGTCAAAGTCTGGGAAAGTCTAGCTGGATGAATCTGAGCTCGCCAAAGAACCTCATCCACATAGATATTACCAAGGCCAGCTACCAAGGTTTGGTCTAAAAGGTGAGATTTGATAGGCTTTTTAGACTTAGCTAGGGCAGCTTGAAAGACCTGCAAATCAAAGTCCTGATCTTTGGGCTCAGGGCCTAGTTTCTTAGAAATAAAGTAGGCATCCAAAAGGTCAGGCGCCAAGAGTTCCATGGTGCCAAACTTGCGTACATCCTCATAAACAAGCGTTCCTCCATCTTCAAACTCAATGAAAACATGGGCATGCTTGCGTTCAGGAA
Organism: Streptococcus halitosis; assembly: GCF_027691175.1. Taxonomy (GTDB): domain Bacteria; phylum Bacillota; class Bacilli; order Lactobacillales; family Streptococcaceae; genus Streptococcus; species Streptococcus halitosis_A. The sequence goes on along the minus strand of NZ_JAQFBD010000001.1, from coordinate 802,901 downwards.
CCTGATCCGGATAGTAAAAATACTTGCCCTCCATCCGCAAATGGGAAATCAAGACTTTGTCTGTCAGGTAAAAAAGCAAATATTTCCCACGGCGTCCTATTGACTCAATTACTTGACCAGGCACTTCCTTTCGAAACTCGTCCAAATCTGTCTTAATCATCTTAGGATAACGAATCTCTATACTTGAAATCTTCTTTCCCAAAATTAATTTCTCTAAGCCACGACGAACCGTTTCAACTTCAGGTAATTCAGGCATAGTTCCTCCTTCTGTAAAAACAAGAAGCAGGCATGAGCCCACCTCTACTTAGTATTCTTTTTCATTATAGCCAAAGTCAGCCAAATCTAGCTTTTTATCACGCCAGTTTTTCTTGACCTTGACCCAAGTTTCTAGGAAAACCTTGTCCCCTAGCATGAGTTCGATATCACGACGGGCCATGGTCCCAATTTTCTTGAGCATGGCGCCACCTTTTCCGATGATAATACCTTTTTGACTATCACGCTCGACCATGATGGTTGCCCGGATATGAACCTTGTCTGTCTCTTCGTCACGCTTCATAGAGTCAACTACCACTGCAACTGAGTGAGGGATTTCTTCACGCGTTAGGTGCAAGACTTTCTCACGAATCATCTCTGAAACCAAGAAACGCTCTGGATGGTCTGTGATTTGATCAGCTGGGAAATACTGGAACCCTTCCTCAAGATTTTCACTAAGGATGTCAATTAGACGAGAAACGTTATTTCCTTGAAGGGCTGAGATAGGAACAATTTCCTTAAAGTCCATTTGATTACGGAAGTCATCAATCTGAGCCAAAAGCTGGTCTGGATGGACCTTGTCAATCTTATTGACCACCAAAATAACTGGAACCTTGGCAGCCTTCAGACGCTCGATAATCATATCGTCGCCCTTACCACGTGGCTCATCAGCTGGCACCATGAAGAGAACAGTATCTACTTCACGAAGGGTGCTGTAGGCAGATTCCACCATAAAATCTCCAAGAGCCGTCTTAGGCTTGTGAATCCCTGGTGTATCGATAAAGACGATTTGCTCCTTATCCGTGGTGTAAATCCCCATGATTTTATTGCGCGTTGTCTGCGCCTTGTCACTCATGATAGCAATCTTTTGCCCCATGACGTGATTCAAAAAGGTTGACTTCCCAACATTGGGACGCCCTAAAATGGCTACAAAGCCTGATTTAAATGTCATAATTTCCTCTTAGTGTTTAAAATAGTATATCCCAAATGCGTGGGAGAAAGATAAGTGCACCAATCACCGCAGCAAGAAGGGAAACCACAAGTACGGCACCAGCCGCCATGTCCTTGGCTTTCTTCGCTAACATAGAAAAGTGATAGTGACTGGCTAGATCCACCACATTTTCGATAGCAGAGTTAATAATCTCAAAGGCTACTACCAAGAAAATGCTCATCAGGAGAAAGAGCCATTCGATCCGTGACACCTGAAAAACAAAACCTGCAAGGATGACCACTAGAGCCGTCACTGCATGCTTTCGCATATTGCGTTCTTCCTTGATGGCAGTCAGAATGCCTGTCAGGGCAAATTCTAAACTAGATATCAGGTCACGATTTTTCCATTTTCGTTTATTGTCTTGTGAGTCCATAGGCTGTTAAAATTTCTTCTTGTAAACCGAACATCTCCGCTTCTTCTTCCGGAGTGTAGTGATCATAGCCGTTAATGTGTAAAAAGCCGTGTACGGCCAAGAAGCCCATCTCACGCTCAAAGCTGTGACCGTATTCCTCAGCCTGCTCATGCGCTTTATCGATAGAGATGAACAGTTCCCCAATATAGGCATCAAACTCAGACACCATCTCTGCTAATTCAGGATTTTCAAGCAAATCTTCCTCATCAAAGGCAATGTCCAACTCTGGTTTATACTCAAGGCTAATGACATCTGTCGGACGATCTGTATCACGGTACTCGAGATTGAGTTCGTGGCTACGCTCATTGGTCACAAAAGTAACTGCCATCTCCTTGTCTTCTTTTCCTATTTTTTGGGCTGCAAATTCCAAAATTTCTTGGGTTTGGAGCAAGATTTCTTGTGAAACTTGACCAGTTTCATCTACCATTTCAATATACATGTACTTCTCGATTCTCTTTACTTGGCTTTATTATACCATATTTCCATGATTTTATTCTACCTTTTTGATATAATACTATGGAATACAATCACAAGGAGAGAACGATGTCATTTGACGGATTTTTTTTACACCATATGGTTGAGGAATTGCGAAGCGAGTTGGTCAATGGTCGCATTCAGAAAATCAATCAGCCTTTTGAACAAGAGTTGATCTTGCAAATCCGCAGCAATCGCCAAAGCCATCGCCTGCTCCTCTCTGCCCATCCCGTTTTTGGTCGCGTCCAGCTGACCCAAACTACTTTTGAAAATCCAGCCCAACCTTCTACTTTTATCATGGTTTTGAGAAAGTATTTACAAGGCGCCGTGATTGAGTCGATTGAGCAAGTGGAAAACGACCGTATTGTGGAAATTACCGTTTCCAATAAAAATGAGATTGGGGACCATATTCAGGCTACCTTGATTATCGAGATTATGGGCAAACACAGTAATATTCTCCTCGTAGATAAAAGTAGCCATAAAATCCTCGAAGTCATCAAACACGTCGGCTTTTCACAAAATAGCTACCGCACCTTACTTCCAGGTTCAACCTATATTGCTCCGCCTAGTACCGAATCTCTCAATCCTTATACTGTCAAGGATGAAAAGCTCTTTGAAATTCTGCAAACCCAAGAACTAACAGCAAAAAATCTTCAAAGCCTCTTTCAAGGTTTAGGACGCGATACAGCAAATGAATTGGAAAACATTCTTGTCAGTGATAAACTGTCTACTTTCCGTAACTTTTTCAGTCAAAAAACCAAGCCATGCTTAACAGAGACTTCCTTCAGTCCAGTTCCTTTTGCGAATCGTGTAGGAGAGCCTTTTGCCAGCCTTTCTGACTTGCTGGACACCTACTATAAGGACAAGTCTGAACGAGACCGTGTCAAACAGCAAGCCAGTGAGCTCATTCGTCGTGTTGAAAATGAACTTCAGAAAAATCGACATAAACTTAAAAAACAAGAAAAAGAGTTACTAGCGACAGACAATGCTGAGGAATTTCGCCAAAAAGGAGAATTGCTGACAACTTTCCTCCATCAAGTGCCTAATGACCAAGATCAGGTTACCTTGGACAACTACTACACCAATCAACCTATCACCATTGCGCTTGATAAGGCTCTAACACCCAGTCAGAATGCCCAACGCTATTTTAAACGTTACCAGAAACTCAAAGAAGCTGTCAAATACCTGACTGAGTTGATCGAAGAAACCAAGGCCACCATTCTTTATCTAGAAAGTGTCGAAACCGTACTCAACCAAGCTGGACTAGAGGAAATCGCTGAAATCCGTGAAGAATTGATTCAAACTGGCTTCATCAGAAGACGCCAACGCGAGAAAATTCAGAAACGCAAAAAACCAGAACAGTATCTGGCGAGCGATGGCAAAACCATTATCTATGTCGGTCGAAACAACCTTCAAAATGAGGAATTGACCTTTAAAATGGCCCGCAAGGAAGAACTTTGGTTCCACGCCAAGGACATTCCAGGAAGCCACGTCGTCATCTCAGGAAATCTCAATCCTTCTGATGAAGTCAAGACAGATGCGGCCGAACTGGCTGCCTACTTTTCCAAAGGGCGCTTGTCAAATCTCGTGCAAGTGGATATGATTGAAGTTAAAAAACTCAACAAACCAACTGGTGGCAAACCCGGTTTTGTTACTTATACTGGACAAAGGACCCTCCGTGTCACACCAGACCCCGAAAAAATCACATCCATGAAAAAATCCTGATTCCACTTGAAATCAGGATTTTCTTTTACATTTTACTCTGCAATCAAGGTTTCCAAGCCGACCTTCATCATATCAGTGAAGGTGTTTTGATTTTCTCAGCCAGTTTTTAATAACTCTCAAAGAGCTAGATAGTGGTCAATAAATGAGAAATTTTTCGCTTTCAAGTAACAAGGTTTTGTTACTATCTTCTAAAATTCTTTTATTGTCTCAATTTCGAAAAGACTTCCCCAATCTTGCCTTCAATGACCAATGTAGCTTGGCTGTCTTGTGGAATACTGGTTTTATTGATAAGGACCAGATTTGTCCCAGAAAAATAGTTTACTAGGCTAGCTGCAGGATAAACAACCAAGGAAGTCCCACCAATTATCAGCAAGTCAGCTTGCCGAATAGCTTGTGCAGCTTGGCTAAAGACATCCATGTCAAGTGATTCTTCATACAAGGTCACGTCAGGCTTAACCACCTTGCCACAGTCTAAGCAGTGGGGAACAGGTCCCTCAAGGGCCAGAAAAGCAGTTAAGTCATAGAATCGTTGACAACCTAGGCAGTAATTCCGGTCCGCGCTCCCATGCAATTTAAAGATCTTTTGGGAGCCAGCCATTTCATGAAGACTATCGATATTTTGTGTCACAACAGCCTTTAGCTTACCTGTCCTTTCCAAAGCAGCTAGATAAGCGTGAGCAGCATTAGGCTTGGCTTCTGGATAAATCAGGTATTTTTTATAGAAGTCAAAAAAATCTTCTGGATAGCGCTCAAACATGGTTCGAGAAACGAGTTGCTCTGCCGTAAAATGACGGCCTAACTGATGACTATAAACACCATCTGAACTACGAAAATCTGGGATATTAGACTCGGTTGACACTCCTGCCCCTCCAAAGAAAACAATCCGTTGGCTTTGATCTATCAAGTCTTGTAATTGTTCAATTTTATCCATCACATTTCTCCTTAAACTGAGTTCTAAAAAAGTTGAAAATCCATTGCTCCAGCAATCTGATTTTCAACTCTTCCTTTATTATTGCTTAGATATTGAAAATAGATCACTTACAACAGTTCTTGTAACTAATGTAATTGAAAAGCTATTCTCTGATTACTCTGCAATCAAGGTTTCCAAGCCGACCTTCATCATATCAGTGAAGGTATTTTGGCGTTCTTCTGCAGTGGTGTCTTCATCTGGATTGACCAAGCTATCAGAAATGGTCATGATAGCAAGTGCATCAACGTGGTGTTGGGCAGCAAGATAGTAAAGAGCTGCTGCTTCCATTTCCACAGCCTTGACTCCCCATTTACCAAGCTCGATGTTCTTTTCAAAGTAGTTTGAGTAAAAGACATCTGATGACAAGACGTTTCCAACGTGGGTTGTCATACCAAGTTCTTTGGCGATATGGTAGGCCTTGTCTAGCAAATCAAAGCTAGCGATTTGTGGGAAATCATACTGTGGCCAGTCATTGCGGATGATGTTTGAGTTGGTTGCAGCTGCTTGCGCCAAAACCAATTCACGGACGTGGACATCTTCATTCAAAGAACCAGCAGTTCCCACGCGGATCAATTTCTTTACACCGTAGTCCACAATCAACTCACGCGCATAAATCGAAATGGATGGCATCCCCATCCCAGTTCCCATGACCGATACACGGTGACCCTTGTATGTACCAGTGTAACCAAACATGTTACGCACTTCGTTAAAACAAACAGCATCTTCAAGGAAATTCTCCGCAATAAATTTCGCACGAAGTGGATCCCCCGGAAGAAGAATTTTATCAGCAATTTCACCCTGCTGAGCAGCAATATGGACAGACATAGTTAAGATATAAAGGGCGACAGAGAACAAAGTAAAAATAGGAAACTGACGACGCATCACAGATGCTAGACAGTTTATCTTTTTTACACAGTTCTCCGCCCGTATTCAGTTCAGTGAATACAAGGAGCCCATCCTTTCTTTAATTTATATTTGATATTTAGAAAGATACCAAACCCGTCAAAAAGCGAAGGGAAAATAGGAGTTGGGTGCAGTGAGCTATGCTCGCTAGACCAACTATCTTTTTCCCACTGCTTTTAGGGTGGGTTCAATTCCTTTCTTTCTTAATTTAGATGATAAATAGGAGAATAGCACGGGTTCAATTCAAAACCAAACTACCCTACCTTTCAATGTTTTTAGAAAAGTTTTCCGCTCGTGTTCAAATCAGAACACCTCGCTCTACCTTTCTTTTTATATAAAGTTTAAAGATGGGTAGTATTAAATACCTACTACACCTTTTGATTTCATAGTAGGATGATTCCAAGTTCTCGTTCAAAGTTGGAATCCTGCCTTTCTGTAGTTCCTAGTTTACCAATGAGTCTAAAAATGCATACAGTTTTGCATTCATTTCAGAATAATCGTTTCCACGTAATTCTTCTGGTGTCTGAACAAAAGGTAACTTTTCACTTTGCTCTCTTAATTGCTCTTCACCATCTGCAGTAATTAAGAGTTCTACTGCTTCTGCATCAAATTCCAAATGAGCCTGAAAGGCATAATGTTTCGGACTGAAGCGAATAATCTGACGTGGACAACCTTGACTCGTCGCAAGAACAACAGCATCCTCTGTCAGCCCTGGCATATCACCATGCCAGTGGCTAGTTTCTAAGGTTTTTCCGAACAAGCTAACATGAGGATCTGTTAGACCTTGCATCGTCAATGTCACAGGATAAACGCCGATCTCGCGCTCAGGACTGTGCTCATACTCCGCGCCATAGGCAACAGATAGGAGCTGCGCACCAAGACAGACACCAACAATATAGATATCTGCAGCAATCGCTTCTTTCATAAAAGCAATCTCAGCCTTTGGATCATAGTATGGGAAGTTTTCTCTATCCTCATCAGGTGATTGAGGACCACCCATGACAATCAGAAAATCAATTCCATCAATTGTTTCAGGCAGAGGTTCTTTTTCATAAACCTTTGTTGATGTAATGTGATGACCTCGTTCCAGAGCCCATTTTAGATAAGCACCCGGAACCTCAAATGTTTCATGCAGTACAAAATGTACCTTCATTGTCCTCTCTCCCATCTCTTTCGAATCACATAAGACATTCCTGCCGCTAGTACAAGCGGTATTGTCAAACTCCAATCCTGACCTGTAAATCCAAGGCTTAGGGCAATAGCCGTTAGAGGAGCATGTAAGGTCGTCCCTAAAAAGACTGTTGCTCCTAGTAGCATTCCTAGAGCTGGATTCAGATGGACGCCAACTACTGTCAAAAGCAAGGTCACTAAATAACCAGACCCAATCCCCAAGGAAAATGATGGTGTCAAGGTTCCCCCATAGGCACCATTGCGTAAGAGGAGATAAACCAGAAACCCCTTCATTACAAGAGCCAGTGGAAGATAGGGAACCGGCTGGTGAGATAACAAGGCTTGCGCTAGTACCTGACCATTTCCCATAAAGATAGGGAAAAAGGATACAAGGCTCCCCAACACTAGAAAGGCTAGAGGAAGAGCCCAAAGGATCGACTCATCCTTGCGCCGTTTACGATTAGCTTGCTTGGCTAAGGATCGAAAAACTAGTGCTAGAGGAGTGACCAATAACGCAATCAGGATAGCTTGTAAGAAACCGCTGACCGACCATGAGACCGCAGATAGGTGATAAATAGCATCCTGACCAACAATGGGCTGAGCCACCCAGGTTGCCAGATAAGTACTAGCCAAAACCAGCAAAAAGTTCTGCCAACTATAGGTAAGTCCTAAGGTCTCAAAGACAAACAAGCTACTAGCAAAGGGAACCTGATAGACCGCAGATAGTCCAGCTCCTGCCCCACAGGCAACCAACACCTTCCGTTCTTTAAGGGCTAGAGAGAACCCCTTTGACAAGTGACCAGCTAGAAGAGCCCCAACCTCGCGTGGTGCTCCTTCTTTTCCGACCGATGCACCTGCTCCGACAATCGCAACCTGCATACCTGCATGAAGGAGGTGGGCTAAGGGTGCAGGACTCCTGGCTCCAGCTAGGTCAATTTGCTGACGAATAGAGAAGATCTTATGGCGCCTTTGCAGGATATACCAGAAGCCAGCTGCCAAGCATCCTGTTATACATAAGACTAGGAATCTACGGAGAGTCCCAGCTTCTTGGAATTGTTGGAGTAAATCCGAACTAGCTTGGCCAAAAGCCAGCCATTGCACACTTTCTAGTAAATAATGGCAAGCAATTCCAACCAGACCCGTCCCTATTCCCAATGATAGAGTGGCTAGAAGTAGCCTCAGTCCGTAGGGCAGGCTTTGGAGTCGTGCTTTCATAGGATTAGAGTTCAGCAAGAATAGCTTTAACCAAACCTTTGAAGTCACCTTTGACACGTTCAGTCACTTCTACAACCTCTTCATGATTGAGTTCTTCTTGGAAACCAGCAGCATGGTTAGTGATACATGAAATACCGAGAACTTTCAAGCCTGAGTGGGCTGCCACAATAACTTCAGGAACAGTGGACATACCAACTGCATCTGCTCCCAATGTCTTATAGGCACGAATCTCTGCAGGTGTTTCATAAGTCGGACCGGTTACACCGATATAGACACCTTCATCAAGCTTGATACCAAGTTTCTTGGCCACTTCATGGGCAGTAGCACGGTATTCTGGTGTGTAGGCTTTAGACATATCAGGGAAACGTGGACCAAAGTCATCCAAGTTTTCACCCATCAATGGGTTCTCCCCCGTCATATTGATATGGTCTGAGATAGCCATCAAAGTACCAGGACCGAATCCAATACCGCCAGCTGCATTGGTTACAATGACACCTTCACATCCGAGGACTTTCATTACACGTACTGGGAAAGTCACGACTTCAAGAGGATTTCCTTCATAGAAATGAAAACGACCTTGAAGAGCCAAGACCTTGCGACCTGCAAGTTCTCCATATACCAATTTACCAGCGTGACCGACTACTGTCGAACGGCCCCAGTTTGGAATGTCTGCATAGTCTACTACAACTGGATTTTCGATTTCTTCTGCCAATTCTCCTAGTCCTGATCCAAGGATTAGACCGAACTCAGGCGCTTGGATTCCTTTATCTTTCAGAAAAGCAGCTGTTTCCTTGATCTTATCTAAAAATGTCATTCTGTGTCTCCTTTATTATTTTTTAGCATTTGACCGATTTTGTCAAAGGTTTTTGCATTGCGAATGGTGATGTTGCGATAAAAAGGCATCTTGAGCAAGTACTTATGATAGGCAGTTGCATAGTAGGATTCCTCTGAGATTTTCCCCCAGAAAATCCCAAGTCTTCCAAAATGAACCACTTCATCTTTCAGTTCCAAACTGTTCACTTTCTCGATGACTTGATCCACATCCAAGCTCTCCGTGTAGAAGATCACATCCTTTCGTGTCAAATCTTTGGTCCACCATTCAGGCAGATTTTCAAGTTCCGCTTCAAAGTCCTCAAGACTCAGCAAGGAAAAGCTCTGAATAAATGGATAATGGACTTCAAAGAATGCCTCTAACTTTTCAACCAATTGGGCTTTGGGAGCTGTCGAAGTAAAGAAAATGTTGCCACTGTTGATGTAGGTTTCAACCTTTTCCAGTCCCAACTCTGTCAGTTCTTGACGAAGTTGCGCCATGACAACCTTATTTTTTCCACCAACATTAATGCCCCTTACCAGTAAAGCGTGTCGCGTCATCTTATACCAATTTATCTAAGAAACTTTCCCCAATCATGGCAGTTTCAACACCAAAGTTATCCGCAACTGTAGCTGAGATATCTGCAAAATGTCCAACTGGAATGACACCATTTCCCTTAAAACTAGGGCTGTAAGCTAAAAGTGGGATATATTCACGAGTGTGGTCTGTTCCTGCATAGGTTGGGTCATTTCCATGGTCCGCAGTAATCAAGAGAAGGTCGTTCTCTCTCATGGCAGCGATAATTTCAGGCAAGCGCTCATCAAACTCATGCAAGCAATCACGATAACCGTGAGCATTACGACGGTGGCCGTAAAGGGCATCAAAGTCAACCAAGTTTGTGAAGGAGAATCCTTTTTCAAACTCAGCAAGTCCCATGGTCTTCAATAATGTATCAATTCCGTGGCTGTTTGACTTGTTGTGGCCCATGTCATGATTGATACCAGCGCCATTAAAGATATCGTTGATTTTACCAACAGCGTAAGTATCGATACCAGCTTCGTTCAATTTATCCAAAACAGTTGGTGCAAATGGGGAAACGGCCAAGTCACGACGATTTGCCGTACGAGTGAAATTACCTGGTTCACCAACATATGGACGGGCAATGATACGACCCAGAAGAGCAGGACGTTCAAGGGTAATTGAACGAGCGTATTCACAGATACGGTACAGTTCATCCAAAGGAATGATATCTTCGTGGGCAGCAATTTGCAAAACAGGGTCAGCTGAAGTATAGATAATCAACTCCCCAGTTTCCATCTGACGTGGTCCAAAATCATCGATAACAGCAGTTCCTGAGTAAGGTTTGTTGGCTTCACGAATGACCTTGCGTCCTGAAAATTCTTCGATTTTTGTCAGGATTTCTTCTGGGAATCCGTTCCAGAAAGTATCGAAAGGCTCGGTAATGTTGAGTCCCATGATTTCCCAGTGACCAGTCATGGTATCCTTACCAAGGGACACTTCTTCCAATTTTGTTGCATATCCTGTTGGATTGCTTTCAGCTGGTACAGTCTTTAGAGGCGTTTCGCGAGGAATATTTCCTAGACCGATTTTAGCCATGTTTGGCACATTCAAACCAACTGTTTTTGAAATGTGTCCCAGTGTGTCAGAAGCTCCGTCTGGAACTCCTGCATTGACAAAGTTATTGGCATCTGGTGCAGCACCGATTCCCACAGAATCCAGTACCACCAAGTGAATACGATTAAATTTTGACATAGTCTGTCTCCTTATTATTTTGATTAGTTTGCTTTTTTTGAAGTTAAAATCTGAACACCATCTCGTCCCGCTACGATGACCTTATCCACCATTTGGTTGAACAAGCCATGCTCTACGACACCAACGACATGGTCCAATTCTTGCCCGAAAGCAATTGGATCTTCAATGACATCCAAGGCTAGGTCAATGATAAAGTTCTGCATATCGGTCACAAAACGTTGACCGTCTTTTTCACGGAAACTTGGTTTGTAGCCAGCTCGCTTAAACCGACGAAAGACCTGTTCTGCACCATACTGAACCACTTCCACAGGCAATTTAAAAGCACCTAGTTTCTCTACCAGTTTGCTTTCATCGACCACCCAAATGTATTCTTTTGAGGGCGTTGCGACAACCTTCTCCATCAGAAGGGCACCACCACCACCTTTGATCCCGTTGAACTGACTATCTACTTCATCCGCCCCGTCAACTGTCACATCGACAAAATCCACTTGATCAATCGACTTGAGTGGGATGTTTAGTCCTTCAGCCTGTTTACTAGTCACACTGGAAGTTGTCACAGCAGTAATCTGCAAACCTTCTTCCTTGATCCGACGACCTACTTCTTCTACGAAATAGTAGGCAGTTGATCCAGTACCGAGTCCAACAACCATACCATCCTTGACAAACTCAGCAGCCTTGATACCTGCCATCTTTTTCAGATTCTCCACTTAAATACCTCCATTAAAGAGCTATTTTTATTATAACATGTATCCGTTTTTATTTCATGGATACACTGGAAAAACCCGAACATTTTTATTTCGGGTTTTGGTGTCCTATTTAACCATATCAGGATCGTAATCATAGAATCCTGTGTCGAGGAAACGGTTTTTAGGGTGTAACTTGCGCACTTCCTCATCTAACAAGAAAGCTTGGTCATGGCTGAAATTCCCCTCTTGAATCAAGCTACGTGCTTGGATAAAGAGTTTAGCAATTTCTACAAAATTCTGACCAGGTGTGTAGAGCCCCTCTAGCTTCCAGTGAGTGAAACCATGTTCTACTAATTCTGTCAATTTGGTCATCAAATCAAGGTCGTTATTTGCAAAGATGTGGGTGCCATGATTGTCTTCAAAGATAGAGTAATGGCTCTCAGGGTCACTCGGTTCTGCTAAGAAGAGGTCACGTTTACGTGTCTTTTCATCATCGATGTGCGTGAAGTTATAGTAGTTTTGCAAGAGCGGACGCTTAGAATGGTGAATGACACTAGCCCCGTAAACCAACACTTCAGCAGGAATTTCCAAAATCTCTGGCATCTTGAAGAGCTCAGCAGATGGAATTTCACGGGCCAAGACAGCCTCAGAGGCGCCAGCCTTTTGACCCCAGAAGTTAATCTGACGACTACTTGTCACCATGGTTGAAGCATCGTAGATGGTCTTAAAGGAATAGCCATCACGGTTGATCACATAAAAGACACCTGCATCTCCTACTGTAATATAGTCTGTCTTGATTTCTTCCAAGAAGTCTAGGAATGGCTTAATACGGTCCATCATATCTTGGTGCATGAGGGCATTAACCGCGACAATCAATTCTTTGCCAGCTTCATGAACGAGATTAGCGATGGTGCGTAAGTCTTCATAACTAAAGGTTGTTGGCAGACGAAGGCCAAAATCTTTCTCACCGACATAGATACGGTCTACTCCGGCTTCGAGTAACTGTTCAACTTGTTCAATACTTTCAGCAGTTGCTGTAATGATAATCTTTTCCATAAGAAAAATTATACCACATTTCTCAAAAATCAGCTATGGTTACTGAGAGTTTCACAAAAAGTTAAACTTGTTTCTATCTTTCCCAATCAAAAAAGTGAACAGTAACTTGTACTATTCACTCTATTTTATGCATGTGTTTCTTCAACTAGGTGGCCATCGTTCATGACATAAATACGGTCAACCTTATCAAGAAGGCGTGTATCATGAGTGATCATGACAACTCCTCTGCCTTGTTCATGAGCAATGGCAGCCAACATCTCCGTTACTTGGTAAGCACGCTCGGTGTCTAGACTGGCTGTCGGCTCATCTGCAAGCACGATGCTTGGATTGTTATAGAGCGCTCTAGCTATCGCCGCGCGTTGACGTTCACCACCCGATAGAGCCTTGGGATAATGATCTTTTACTTTTTCCAAATCCAACAAGTCAAAGAGCTCTTTTCGGTCACTTTTACTATTTTTTCCCTTATCCAGTTTGTCAATCAAATCCAGCTGTTCCTTGACCGTTAGAAACGGAATTAGGTTTGAAGCCTGAAGAATGAAACCAAACTCTCTAAAACGGAGATCTGTTTTTTCCTTCTCCGTCAAACTGCCTGTTTCCTTCCCTTTGACTAGAATCTTTCCACTCGATGCTTCCTGAAGTTGTCCTAGAGTCGTTAGAAAGGTTGTCTTTCCAGAGCCAGAAGGCCCAACAATAGCTACGAACTCTCCCGCATTTAGCTGAAAATTCGTCTCATGTAGGGCAACGACTTTCATCTTTCCTTCCCCGTAGGTTTTTGTCGCTTGAGTCATTTCAATCAATGCTGTCATACTATTCTCCTTATCATTCTGCAATTGCAGTAATCGGGTCCACCTTTAGCAAGCGTGGAAGTGAAATGACACCACCTAAAAGGGCCATCAAGGAAATTACCAAGCTTAGGACAGAGTAGGCAATCCAACTTGGATAGAAAAAGAAGGTAGCTGGTAAGACCAAAATCACTCCACCAATAGCAAGCAAGGCTAAAGCAATCCCCATACCAGCTAGGAGGAAGATTTGACAGAATAGAGACCATACAATGGTTTTGATTTGTATTCCCTGAGCTCGCATTATTCCATAAAGACCTAGTTTTTGGATGGTAATGATATAAACAAAAATCCCCACAATCAAGCCTGTGATAACAATCATAGCGAGAATCATCCCTGAAAATACATTAACCTGAGGTGTGTAGCCAGGAATTTTCGATATCATTTTTGGAATGGAAATCTGTTTCAGTCCGTCGCCAGTCACTTCTCTGTCATTTTTCAATACCAAGGCAGAGATGGAACGATTGGCTTTCAAGGTTCCTTGTAAGGTCCAATAAGTTGTCAGACTCGTAAAGACAACAGGCTCGGTGAAAAACTTATTTCCTTGAGTCAGGCCTACAATCTTGTAGCTTGCCTCGCTTCCATTGAGCTGAATGGCATCACCTAGCTTCATCCCATAGTTCCCAAAAGACTGATCCACAACAACCTCATCATCTCCTTCAGGATAACGTCCCTCCGTCAAACTAGGAGAGATAAAAGAGTCCCAGTCTTGAGCAAAAATGGAAACATTGACCTTTTCACTACCATCGACTAGATTGGTTACAGCGAACATATAGCCCAATGGAGCAGCCTCTTCAGATCTCTTATCCTTGTAGTCCTTTTCAGGAATAAAGGATGCCGTCAAATTATCATTTGCGTAGTTGGATAAAACGATACCCGTTGCTTGCCAATTATCAATAGCTGCTCGGTTATTTCGCACAAGACCAAGAGCTAGACTGGTCATAAAAAAGACCATAAAAGCGATAAGAAAAATGGTAGTTAGAATCAAACTATATCGAAGTTTGTTTCTTACTATTTCTTTGATAGCAAGATACATGCTTATCTCCTTTAACTTTCCCCAGAGGTAGTAAAAAGCCACCCAGTCCAATAGACAGAATCTCTGTCTTATCATCCATTCAAAACAACTCCTACCTATTCTTTTAAAATGAATCAAGGTAGCAACTTAACAAATCATCTTAGGAAAAAGCCTCAGCTTGCTATCAATTTATATAAGTTATCCTTTCCTTTCTCAGTATATTTATAATAGAGAAAGTCAGGTCATCTGTTTTAAGTGTAACATCCATGCTATCACTTTCTCTAGTGGGTGTCAAGAAGAGTGACTTAAAAGATGATAAGAGACTTTAGTAGTTTTGTAACAATCCTGTAATAATTCTCTGCATAAAAAATGATAAAATAGTTAGGTACTGTTAAGGAGAGAATCATGCCCGCAAGAAAATTAGAAGCTTATGAGTTTGAACAAACTTCCGAATCGAATCAAACTCCGCTTTATCAAGACTATACACTGGAAGCTCCTGTTAGCTCGAATTTAAAAGAGATTTTATTTTTTGTAAATATTGCTTGTTTTTGTATTTTTATGGTGTTTTTTAGTTTTATCTTTTTAGCCTTAAAATTGAACACAGCTTTATCATTTGTTGCTGCTATAGGGGCAAGCTTGGCACTCCTCCAACTCCAACGAAAGATCATTAAACGAAAAATTTCAAAATAAAGGTTGGTAGTGGTACCAACCTCTTTTCTAGTTATCAAAAAAGACAGTTTTAAAACTGTCTTTTTATTTATTCTTACGTTTGGGAGGAGATTGGATAGCAATTTTAACTTCAAAAATCGTTCCTCTAGGTTTGTTATCTTTAACGGTAATCGTTCCTCGTAAGGCATCTACGATCTGCTTGGCCAAAGATAGTCCAAGACCAAACCCACCTTTCTGACGGGTTCTCGCCTTGTCTACACGATAAAAGCGGTCAAAGATTTTCTTCTTATCGGCAGCTGAGATCCCAATTCCGTTATCCGTTACTGATAGATAGAGGTGGCGATCCGTAGCATGGACCACAAACTCAATTTTTCCATCTTCTTCAGTATACTTGATAGCATTATCAAACAAGATAGTCATGAGCTGTTTTAGGAGCAACTGATCGGTCATGAAGGAACGATAAATCCGATTTTCATATTCAAAAACACGATCATTTTCAGAAGCAATCAACTCATAGTTAGCAAAGGTTGTTTTAAAGAATTGCGGAGAAACTTCTGCTATTTCAGGTTTGATTCCATCATCTCGACGTGCAAGATTGAGAAGATTTGTCGTGAGGAAACGCATGTTGCGAACTTCTTCAAGACTAGAAGCAATGCTTTCGCTGGATTCCATAATCGTCGCTTCTGGTTTTCGAAAGAGAGTCTCTAAACGATTTTGTAAAACAGCCAAAGGCGTTCTCAGTTCGTGGCTCGCATTTTCAACAAAGGACTTCTGCTTTTGCATACTTTCCAGCAGAGGTTTGACACTGACACGTGCCAGGTAAACACTGGCAATTAAAGATAGGAGCCAGAAACTAGCCATGACCACTACGATTAAATGCTCGTGGTTTTGGCTGATTTGCTCAAGCTGGCTAGTATTGATTAAAACCGCTGCATATTTGACATTACTTGAAACAGTGGATGAATTGGTTTCCATCAAGATCATTCGGTAGGTTTCTTCCTGACCGTAGCTATTGACAACTTGAATTTGACGAATGTGATTCAACTCTTTCTTGTCCAGCTTGATCTTGTCCAAACCTAAAAAACGATTGCCCAGTAAGAGTTGGTTAAAATCCTTGTCAAAGAGCAAGACTTCCGTATTGGAGCTGACATTGGGTTTGATTTCAGCCTTGCTGGCATCCGCTGTTGCTGGTTGAATATCCTTGACTTCCTCAGTTGCCCGATTCAGGGCTAACTGGATAACCGCTTGGGGACTACTACTAAGGGCTTGGAGTTTTTCATCTACAGAAGTGTAGAGACTCGAGTGCATGACCTGGAGGATAATCAAGGTCATAGCAGAGAAGATTAGTGTGAACACTCCAAAGTTTCGAATGAAATAGCTGAAATCATCCGCATACCATGTTTTTTTTAGTTTATTGAACATCTTTTAAAATATACCCGACACTACGTAAGGTTTGAAGATTTTCAGCAAAGGCTGTTCCCTTCAATTTCTTACGAACTTTTGAGACATAGACTTCTACAACGGAAATCGTCGTATCGCTATCAAATCCCCATAGGCGGTCAAAAATTTGCGTCTTGGGAAGAATGACATTTTGATTTTGAAGGAAGTAAACTAATAACTCAAACTCTTTTCCGAGTAGTTCTACAGGAGTATCTTCCACTTTCACTTCATTCGTCGAAAGGTTGACGACAATATCCCCATAGGTCAAGGTGTTTTCGTTAAACTTGCCTGAACGTTTGAGAAGGGCTTGAATCCGCATTTTGAGTTCTTCTAGATAGAAAGGTTTGGTGAGGTAGTCATCTGCCCCCAACTCAAAACCATGTCCCTTGTCATCCAAACTTTCCTTAGCAGTCATGATTAGTACTGGTGTTGAGATCCCTTTTTCTCGCAACTCTTTTAAGACTTGGAACCCATTTTTTTCTGGCAACATCAGGTCAAGCAGAATCAAGTCATAAACGCCACTTTCTGCTTCGTAGAGACCTTCTTCTCCATCAAAGACCTGCATGACATCTGCAAAATCATCTAAAAAGTCAAATACTGAGTTTGACAGGCCTAGATCATCTTCTACTAATAAGATTTTTATCATCAGAAACTCCTCCTTGTTACGATTATTATACCAAAATTGCCTTAAAAAAAACTCAACTCTCTCTTGTTTTCAGATAGAAAGTTGAGTTTTTATTTACATTTCGAACGAATTAAACTTTAGCATATTGGGCTACAACAGCTTCGACTGCTGCTTTCTCACGCTTAATCAAGTCAACACGCGCTGCGATATCCTTGATTCCCATACGGATGTTTCGGCTAAGAGCGAGGTCAGAAAGTTGCGGTTCAAAGAATTCCTTGTACTCTGCCAAGCGTTGCTCTGTCTTAAATACATGGGCAGGTAGGATAACAAAGCTATCAAAGCTCATATCCCCACCAAGAGCTGCCTTGATCCAATCCCAGTTTTCACGCGCCCATACCCAAACAGTTTCTTGAGTTGTTTGATGATCTAGGAACTGGTAATACCAAGCAGACAAGTCTTGTGGTTTCACAACAAACTTATCCTTCCATGAGCCAACCAAGGTTTGAATATTGTCAGCATCTGTACTGTAGGCTAGAGCAGCTGCCAACTGGCGTTTGAAGACAGCATCTGTGGCATGAGTGTAGAGGTCCAGATAAGTTGCGACCAAGTTCTTTGTCTCATGGTGTTTCATCTCATTTATGAGAACTTGTGCACGGATGGCTGCTGGAAGTCCTGCAAGGTTCTCCTTATGAGCTGCAAAGATTTGGCTAGCGACTTGACTAGCTTCTGCATCATTGGAGCGAATCATCATGGAAATGGTCAACTGACGAACCAATTCGTCCTCATCTGATTCTCCATCTTTGGCTTCAAAACCAAGACGGTCATAGTTGTGACGAGCCAATTTAGCAACCAGTGCTTTGAAGGCTGTTTCAGCATCCGTTCCTTCATCAATAAAGCGCTCAAGGGCTGAAATCACTTGAGAAATAGCTGAAACCACCAGGTAAGACTCTTCCTTAGCAAGTTTATCTAGGACTGGGAGCAAGTCAGCATAAGAAATGTGACCCGCTTCAGCAAGCAAACGACGTTCTTGAACGATTTGTAGTTTGCTTGTGTTATCAAGTGTTTCTAAGTCAGCAAGAACAGCTTCTAACAAGTCTCCTTGATAATCTGTAATGTAGTGGGCTGTATTTTCAGTGTTGAGACGAAGGGCTCCTTCGTTTTCAGCAAGAAGAGCAGCATAGCCAGGGATTTCGATACTTTCAGTTTCAAGTGTATCTGGTAGACCCTTCCAGTTGCTGTTGAGTGGGACAACCCAGAGGCGGTTCTTGTCTTCGTGCTCACCGATGAAGAATTGTTTTTGCGAAATCTTCAAGACATCATTTTCAACTTTGACAGTGAGAACTGGATAGCCAGGCTGTTCCAACCAAGAATCCATGAAAGCTGCGACATCACGTCCTGATGCTTGTCCGAGAGCATTCCAAAGGTCACGACCGATGGTATTGCTGTATTGGTGTTTTTCAAAGTAAGCATGCAAGCCTTTAGCGAAATCAGCATCACCGAGCCAACGGCGAAGCATGTGCATGAGACGGCTTCCTTTAGCATAGACGATAGCGCCATCAAAGAGCGTGTTGATTTCATCTGGGTGTTTAACTTCGACATGAACAGACTGAACACCATCAGTCGCATCGCGTTTAAGCGCAGCTGGAACACCACCTGTTTGGAAGTCTTCAAAGATATTCCAACTTGGCTCGATGGCATCCACACAGACGTATTCCATCATGTTAGCGAAGCTTTCATTGAGCCAGAGGTCATCCCACCATTTCATAGTAACGAGGTTTCCAAACCATTGGTGGGCCAACTCATGCGCTACAACTAGGGCAACTTGTTGACGGCTAGCAAAGGTTGAGTTCTCATCTACAACCAAGTAAACTTCACGGTAAGTCACAAGACCCCAGTTTTCCATAGCACCAGCTGAGAAGTCAGGAAGGGCGATGTGAAGTGATTGAGGGATTGGATACTTAACTCCATAGTAATCTTCGTAAAACTCGATCGAGCGAACGGCGATGTCTAGTGAGAAATCAAGGTTAGATAGTGGGTGGGCTTTCGTTGAGTAGACACCGACGAGGGTACCGTTTTTAGTTTTAGCCGTTACCCCTTGCAAATCACCAGCAACAAAGGCCAACAAGTAAGAAGACATGCGAGGTGTTGTCTCAAACTTCCAGATGCCTGTTTCCTTACGGTTTTCAACATCAATTTCTGGCATGTTTGACAAGGCAACTTCACCTTCTGCTTGGTCAAAACGTAGAGAAAGGTCAAAAGTTGCTTTGGCTTCAGGCTCATCCACACATGGGAAGGCTTCACGCGCAAAATGGCTTTCAAACTGAGTAGACAAGACCTCCTTCTTGACACCATCAACTGTGTAGTAAGAAGGGTAAATCCCTGTCATGTTGTCTGTGATTTTACCAGAAAAGTCAAGAACCACTTCAACTTTGCCAGCCTCAGCTAATTCGATATGAAGGGCTTCATTGTCATGGTCAACTGTAAACGGACGAGCTTGACCCGCAACTTCTACAGAAGTGATTTCCAAGTCTTTTTGGTGAAAGGAAATACGGTCACTCTGTGCTTGACCAGTAATGGTCACCTTCCCAGAAAAGGTCTTGGTCTCACGACTCAAGTCTAAAAATAAATCATAATGTTCAGGAACAAATTGCGTAATAAAATGTTCAACTGCTTGCATAGTTTTCTCCTATTCTAAGTTTAAGAGTTTTACTCTTCTTCAAACAAACTTATTATATCATGTTTTGCTTAAGAAAAAAGGATTGGACGGTGATTTCCAAAACTTTCTTCCTTTTACATTCTACAGTGGGTAGACCTTGCGAAATTCTTCCAAAACGACCTTGCTATCAGGTGTAAAAGTCAGTCTAGCCTCACTCAGACACTCCGTAAAAAAGGCCTCATGAACCTGGCGCCAATAGTCCAAAGATTTATCCCCCTCACCTTCCTTGTAGGCATGGTCAGCAGAAACTTGATGAAAAGGCTGAACGGAAACCTTGGTAATTTCGACAATGCAGACAGCCTGATCTTGACTGTCTAAAATGACGTCAAAGGTACCTTCTCGCGGAAGAGGTTCGTCTTCTAGTGCATAGAGGTCATAGGCTGATGCAGTTGCCGTCTTTTCACCTTTTAAAACCAAATCTGCCAAGAGATCGGCTTCCACTCCAAAAGCCCAGGCATCTATCTCATCTCCAATCACGGGGTTAATATGCTTATACGCATTCCACATTTCTTGAGGTGTCATGGGTTGCTCCTTTGTAATTTTTTACTTTCTTCTTTTACACGTTTGAGGTGGTCTGGATGGTCAATCTCTAAATCAAAAATCTCTGGAATAGAACTGTAGTGGATAATACACTTGATACCCATCTGATTCATTTTTTGTATGAAAGAAGCATTCAGATAGCCTGCTACAGCAAAGTCAATCTTTTTCATCTTCGCTTTATCCTGCATCTGTCTTAGCATATCTAACATAATGGGACTTTCCATATCATGCCATTGACTATTTCTCACAGTCGCAAAAACAAAAGAAGTCAAATCATTCATTCCAACTATAATCTTTGAAATACCCGTTTCCAGTATCCTGTACAAGTCAAAATAAGCTGACGGTAATTCAATCATTGTGCCGATTTTCCCAGTAAAACCATGCTGACGTAATACTGTAATAGCTTGTTTTAATTGGTCGGCATCATTGACAAAAGGAAAGATAACAGACAGATTGGGATTTGTATGATAAACTTCTGTAACGACATTTGCCTCAGCCTGAAATTCATTCGGACACGCCAGCAAACGCCTTATCCCTCTATAACCAAACAAGGGATGATTTTCATCAAAATGCTCTTTAGTCCCCTCTAAACAATTAGCTTCTGTATTTGTTAACTCTGAAAAACGATACCAAACCTCTTCATCTGAGTACAAGGAGCAAATGGTATCTAGATAATCTTTTACAAATTGCTGACAACTTGCTAATAGGATGTTTTGATTAAGCTCTCTCAGTAAGTATTCCCCACGAATCATACCAACATGATGCAATAGTTGTGGGTAAACTTTTTCAACAATTTGCTCTCCACTAAGGGCTAGCTGGTTTTTCATAGCCATTCACCTCTTTCCATCCTTCAAATTTAGCCACACTTCCTCATCCCTTAAAAGGGAAAAGGCTAACAATACCTTGCTCCTTGATAAAGCTTTGTAATCTTTCGATTTGTTCTTCTATTTTAGACTGGATATCCGCCTCGTCCAGAGTTGATTCCGCACTAAACAACTGAAGTTTTAACAAGTCTGCTAAGTAAAGTAAGCGCCATTCAATTTCAGATGTAAAGGTCGAAGCTTGCTCGATTTTTGCAAGCTTTTGTTCCAAAGTATCACCATTCAAAAATCTCTGATGTACTCTCCTTCTTATTTTTCTAGTTGATTCCTCCCCAGAATCTAGTGGACTTAAAAGGAGATTTTGATAGATGGACACCTGATTTTCCGTCTGCTTTTCCATATAGGCCAACAAGACTATCGAACTCTCAACAAAGGTCCAACTATTATAATCTCCTTCAAAGGGAATTTGTAGCAAAATATCTAACAACTTTTTAGCTAGTTCTTTTTGACCATATAGATAGAGTAAATAAGCAAGGTGATTAAGAGACTCAAGATAGGAACAGTTGGTCTTCTTGTACTTTTTTAATATTTTTTCTACATAGGGTTTTAAATCAGAATGATTTTCCACTAGCTCAAATACTTCTATCAGCTTCATCTTAACTCCTTTGTGTCTTTTCCCTAGTCAAATATCTAGTAGTTAAAGCTTTTCTAATCAGCTAATCTAACTCTGCTCGACTAAACAAGTCTATCATAGACTCAGAATCGTCGCAAAACTCCTTAAAACCTAAAGCAAATGTTGCTAAGGCATCAATATTGGAAGAATAGGCACAAAACATACTCCCTTCTGGATCAAAGTCAATAGATTCGCTTAATTCAGGCATTTTTTCCTCTAAAAATATCAAAGCAAGAGATGCCCAATCGTATCCATTTCCTTCGAATCCCTCATCTTCCCGAGTGTCGAATACTTCCTGTCTGTATTCTCCATCAGGATAATAAATGAGCGACCCTCGAACACTTTGTGTCTCTTCATCATGGACTAAAAATTTAAAAGGTGAAATTTTTTTATTTACCATTTTGTAATCTATCATTTCTTGACTCCTTACTGTATTCGCTTATGTTTAATAGAACTATGCAAATCCAGCTTAGTTACTAGGCAAAGGGAATAAAAGTATCATGTTGATTATAATAAATTAAGGCATCGACCAAGTATTCAGGGCTTGCGTCTGGCTTTTCATCCAATGCACTAAAAGGACATCTATCAGATGCTCACCATAATATACCAGATTAAGATTTCTCTCTACTACTTCCCACAGGGTAGACATCTTTATCATCAACTACAACTGGATAATCCGACACCAAAATAAAGGCTATCGAAAGCCAAATTCCCTTCATCATTGTCATAGAGGCAAAAGTCATCTTGAGTACATTGTTCTAACTTAACTTGCTCTAAAATATCTGCTAGTGAAAAGAATTGGTATTTACGCATGATTGCTCCTTTTATTTCTACTCACCTTCCACAAAACTAGTCAGAAAAGCCTCAAATGAAAGCCATTGACCAAAAATCTCAGCTCTTTCTTCTAAAACATAGTAGTAAACCTTGCCATAATCTTCTTCCCTTAGAGACAGAGCATAGTTTCCAGACCCAGGATCATAGGCAAAATGAAGGAGGTCTTTAGCCTGAAATCCAGCAGGAACAACCTCATCGTCAAACCAGTTGAGGGCCTTCTCCATCTCCTCTAATGAATAAAAAGCATTGAAAGGAAAGAGATGTTTGTCATCATGAACACCAGACACACAAGATTGACCACCATTGTACTTGAGATAAAAGTTTAACATGGCTTCCGGCAATTTCTTTCCGAGGTTCTCCTCAAATTGTAAAAGGTCTTCTCTTGTAATTGGCTCATTCGCATCTGTTGCTCTCAGCATAATTATCCCTCCGGTTTTTACAATCTTTCTTCTAAGACCTTGTCAATAAAGTCATAGACAGTTGCAGCAACTTTTTGCATTTCTAAAGAGCCCAAAGCACCCAAATCATTTTCATAAATGCAATCATCAGCATTTTTCTTGATAAAGTAGGCCAAATCTCCCTCTTGACCAATCATAAAGAAGTCTGGTTCATCTACTTCTATCTGATAGGTCTCATTACGCTCTAAGAGATCCTCCTTAGAATATAAACAGATACCTGAGTCACCAATCTCATAAGGATCCACTTCGTCCCATTCCAATAAAAACTGATGGTAGAAACTTGGAAACTCAAATCCAAATATATCTTGTTCCATCTTTAACCTCCAATAGTGAACAATGCAAACTGTACCAAAGCATCACTTCAAACTCCAGCCACCATCCACTGTCAGGATTTGTCCTTGCATGGCGCTCGCCTTTTCACTTGCTAAGAAAAGGCTAATCTCTGCTACTTCCTCTGGCTCAATCCAGCGCTTGATTGGCGTTTCACTAGCCACCCAGTCAGCCAATCCACCTGGTTCAAAGTCCGCAGCGGTCATAGCTGTCTTGA
Organism: Streptococcus halitosis; assembly: GCF_027691175.1. GTDB lineage: Bacteria > Bacillota > Bacilli > Lactobacillales > Streptococcaceae > Streptococcus > Streptococcus halitosis_A. The sequence continues at coordinate 779,286 of NZ_JAQFBD010000001.1, read as the reverse complement.
CTGCTCCTGGAGCAATCCCAAAGACCTGAATACCAGCCTCAGCATAGTCTAGAGCCAACTGCTTGGTAAAGCCAGCTAAGGCGTGCTTAGACGAGGTATAGGCGTGACCACCTCCGCCAGCTAGACTTGAAGCAATCGAACACATATTGATGATGATTCCTTTTTTATTTTCCAGCATTTGCGTCAAATAATAACGAGTCAACTCGACAGGAGTCATATAGTTGATTTCAAAAATCTCTTGAATTTCCTGGGCTGATTGTTCCAATAGGGGTTTGTAAGCATCCAAAACTCCTGCAGTATTGCACAAAACATCCACCCGAGGGCACCAGTCAAAAACAGGTTTCAAGTCCAAGGTCAAATCTCTCTGTAAAAAGTAGAAATCACCCTCCAAGAATGGATTTTCACCTTGATCAACTCCATATACTTGATAACCCTTCTCTAAAAAGAGGCGGGCTTGAGCCAGACCAATCCCTGAACTTACTCCCGTAATCAATACACGTCTAGTCATGGACTTCTACCCAGTCCGTCGCCAAAATATCACAAGGTGTCGGGCTCCACATGGAAAAACCTTCCCCTTCTCCAGACACGTTGATTAGGAAATAAGGCGTCACTTCAAGTGCAACCCCGTTTTGCTCGATGGTGTCAAAAAGTTGGACATAGTTTTCTGCCCCTCCCCAACCAGTTCGTACATATTTTTTCTTAGCCTTTAACCCAGGCAGGATTTCTTCAAAAGTCATGATGTTCTCCTTTAATTCTACATTCTTCATTTAATTATAACAAAAAACCGTTTTCCAACGGCTTTTTGACTGTGTCTTAATTCAATAAAACAAATAGCTATCCAATTTTTTTTATTATTTCAGTTCAATTAATTTATTGTAGATTTTCTCAGTCAGTTCTTTCTGTTGCGTTCCTGTTAAATGGTGCGAAGTGCGAATTAATATGGTTCCATAAACATAGTGTGATCCCGGATTCAAAGCAGTTCCATCAAAAGCACTAATATAAGTATTGCGTTTCTCTGCATCTTCTTTTGTCTTATAAACCTCTATATTTCCACCAGCATCATTACCTTTTTGAACAATATCTGAGCCTTCTACAGATTCATTCACTTGCTTGTCAACAAAATATACAGACGCTGTATACCCACCTTGTTTATTTAATTTTTTATTAGGGTCATTATCCTCCGTAACAGATTGTACTCCAGTAATTGATTCAATTTCTTTGAGTCTTTCTTCAATAAAAGAACTTGAAGGATTTGTAATTTGTTTTAATTGAAGAATGCTATTTTGATAGTGAATCAATTTTTCAGATAAATTCTTTTTTGTTTCACTATAATCTAATGGTTGACTTAATTCTTCAATTTGCTTCTCAATCTTAGCAGTCGCTTTCTCCATTTCTGGTGCTTTACGAAGTGAATCTTTGCTATCCTTTATAGTTGATTTCAATTCTTCCAATGTCTTAGAATCAAGAGGTTCTTCATCATTATCAACAACCTTTTCAGCCTCAGCTATTTGATCTTCAACTTCTTTATTTTTTTCATTTAAATCCTTTACTACATCTTCAAACTTAGTCACAGCAGCTTGATGTGGCGCATAGGACAAGAAATAGTAGCCCAGACCAGAAATTCCTATGATGAGACACATTGACAATATCATTATTTTTTTCTTCATTTCAATCTCCAAAAAGTATTTAATATCTTCACAATTTTACTATAATACATCAAAACAAGCAACAAAAAAACCGTTTTCCAACGGCTTTTTGACTGTATATCTACTAAATTCTTCCTACCACTGCAATCCAGCTTCTCTGATTTCTTTCTTAGAAGCAAATTTACCATTTGGTCTGTGCCATCTCCCTTTTCTATCTCTGAAGTAGCCACCTGAATTTGTTGATTGCGAGTTTGATTCCTGGCTTTCTTCCTTTTCTTGTGCGGCTTGGCGAGCTTTTTCTTGCTCTTCTTCTTTTGCTTTCTTTTCAGCTGCTTCTTTTTCCTCAGCCTCTTTCTTGGCTTTTTCCTCAGCTTCCTTCTTGGCTTTTTCCTCAGCTTCCTTCTTAGCCTTTTCTTTTATCTTTGCATTTTCAACTGTATTTTTAGCAGTACCATCCAAATAATTGATTTCCGCATTAACTGAAACATTGTCTAAAACGACATGCGTCACAGAATACTGATCAACCTTTTCTTTACTACCACCCAGCTTGATTTCCAAAAGTTTGCCATTTTCATCTATTCCCACATACTGCAATTCAATCTGTCTCGGAATCAATTCATCTTTTTGATAGATTGGGGTCACCTTGTAGTCAAGATAGTAGTTTGGGTGATTAGCCAGCCAAGAGTCCAACCGATTTTCATAATAAAGCATGCTACTTTGGTTTTGGTCATCTGTTCCAGAATAATTTCCAGCATTGAGCCAGTTAGTCATAGGAACCAAGTTTTTCTTTTCATCGTTTAATCCACTAAACTGGTACCCAACCAAATGACCACGACTCATCAACCAAGCTTCTTTTTTACCATCACCATAAAAGAATTTATAATTGTGCCAACCAACCGGGTTATAACTTATCTTAGGCTCTCTCTTCTCTTTTGGTTCATCACTGTCCTTAAGTTGAATATGAGCACCTGTTGCGCGTGATTTAGAATCTAATTCTCCAAGTTCTAGTTGCTTCTCATTTTTAAAAGGCAAGAGTCCAGCTTCTTTAAACAACTTCTCATCAAACTTGATTTGCTTCTGTTCAATTTTTTCTTCTGGGACCTTTGATTCCGCCTTATGTCCAGAACAAGCAACTAGTGTTGTGATTGAAATCAAGGCAATTGAGAAGGATAGTAGCTTTTTCATAAAAATCTCCTTTTTATATGGTGATTAGATTAATATCTCCTATTACATTTTACCATCATTTTGTTAATTGTTCAAGAATAAATATACTGTTATTATACTATTTCTCCCCCGATGTCCAAAACAAAAACGATAACCACTTTTCAGTAGTTACCGTTGATTTCTTTTGATTAGTCTTTCCCACCAAGTTTGCTATTGATGGTCATCATGATGCTGGCTATCTTCTCACCCCAGTATGGATCAGAAGCATAGCGAACATTCATACCAGAAGCTTTGTTCCCAAGGTGGTCTCTGCCATAGTCGATGTAGTTCTCACGAATCCACTTGGCTGCTCCGAGAATTCCTTTGTCCACATCATCAAAGCTCTTGGCTGATAGATATGGGGTAGTATCATAGGCTGCAATACCAAAGAAGTTGTTCTTATCTCTGGCAATTTGACTGCGTCCCCACGCACTTTCAAGAGCGCTATGTGCCATTAGGTAAAGAGCATTGACACCGTAGCGTTCCTCAGCTTCTTTGAAAGTCGCTCCTTTACCTGCAAGAGGACTATCCTGCAAGTTCATCAACGAATACAGTTTATCCAATTCAGCTGCACTATAATTACTTGGTTCTCTCAAGTTTTTATAAAGGAAAGGATTTTTAATGGTAAAGCCGTCAAAATGCTCCCCATCAGTTGAGTAGTACTTCTTACCAATAATCATTGCAGATGTGTGTGGAGCTACTTTGATACTCGTATAAGGAGAGAGTTCATGGTAGAGGAATTTCCCATCACTAGTATAATGAGGGATAAACTCGCTTCCTTCATCCACTGCTGTCAAATCACTTTGATTCATATAGCCAGACAAGCCAGAAATCGAAACTGCAAGTCGGCCACCTTTTCGAGTAGAGCTATCCAGTGAGACAATGCTTCCTTGGTTAATATAACTCAAGATTTCTCCAGATGCACTATAGACATAGGCTGTGATGGGTTTAACTTTGTAATATTTGGTTTTATCCGCAACATGCCATTTACCGGAAGCATCCAAGGTATGACCATCTACAGTCTCGTTTTTTGCCATGTAACCGCCTGATTTAAGGTAGTACCATGATTGGTCGGATGAATCGTAGATAAGCTCTTTCTCAGCCATCTTCCCGTTTGACTTGAGGTAGAACCAATTGTTCTTGTACCACACCCACTCACTTGCAGCCATATAACCGCCAGATTTGAGATAGTAATAACCATTATCCCAGATCCATTCTTTATCAGCATAATTCCCATCAGAGTTGATATAGAACCAAGAGTTATAATTCTTATCAAAGAGCCAACCTTTATCTGCTTTTGCTCCACTGCTCGTCACATAGCTACGGTCAATCCAAGTTTCTGTGGAGAGGTAGCCACCGGATTTGAAATGGTAATCCTTGCCTTTGATCGTTTCCCAGCCTTTTTCAGCATAGGTTCCGTCTGCTTGCAAGTAAAACCACGAGTTATAATTCTTGTCAAAGAGCCATTCGGATTTCAGTTTAGCTCCACTCTTTGCAACATAGAAGCGGTTAATCCAACGTTCAGTAGAAAGATAGCCTCCAAATTTGAAATGGTAATCTTTACCTTTAATCGTTTCCCAGCCTTTTTCGGCATAGCTACCGTCTGCTTTCAAGTAAAACCAAGAATCGTAATTCTTATCAAAGAGCCATTCGGATTTCAGTTTGGCTCCACTCTTTGCAACATAGAAGCGGCCAATCCAGCGCTCGGTAGAAAGATAGCCTCCAAATTTGAAATGGTAGTCCTTTCCATCTATGGTTTGCCAGCCATTTTCAGCATAGGTACCATCTTGTTGAATGTAGAACCAACTGCTATAGTTGTCATCATAAATCCAACCTTGTTTGACCTTATTACCATTTTCTGACAAATAGTTCTTACCAAGCCAAGTACTTTTCAGCATTTTACCTTGAGAATTAACGTAGTATTGGTTCCCACCTTGAGTGACCCACTCATCTTTGGCCATCTTGCCATCTTCTTTAAGGTAATATTTTTCCTGACCTTGTTGGATCCACTCATTTTGAGCTTTCTGACCATCAGACTTGAGATAATACCAGGATTGTTTTTCTTGGTCAAACACCCATTGATTCTTGACCTTAGTACCACTTTCAGCTACATAGTACTGGTTAATCCACGTTTTTGTAGCTAATTTTCCAGCTTCGTTAAAATAGTAATCCTTATCACCAACAGTCAGCCAGCCGTTTTCTGCACGTTGTCCATCAGCCTTAAGATAAAACCAATTCTGATACGTTTGGTCAAAGATCCATTGGTTGGTTACTTGTTTTCCATCAGCTTTGAGGTAAGTCTTTCCTTTCCAAGTCCCTTCATCTGCTTTTGCTGTTTCTACTACAGTAAAAAAACACCCCAATAAGCCAGCACTTACTAGGGCCACTTTCCATCGTTTCATTTAAATGCTCCAATAACGTTTTCTAAACCCTATTGTAACATAGTTAACCAACGGAAATATTACAAATTGATGAAGATTCTATTTCTTGTTGACGATAAGGAGTGTCTAGCTTATCTCAGACTGGCTTTGACTTCCTGACGGAGATCTTCCAAGCTGCTAATGCCGTATTTGTCCATGACTGTTGGTAAATGTTCGATGATATCAGGACAGGCATAAGGATTGGTAAAGTTGGCTGTTCCAACTCCGATGGCAGACGCTCCAGCCAGATACATTTCTAAAGCAGCTTCTGCCGAATCCACTCCTCCCATTCCAATAATGGGAAGGTCTGTTGTTTGGGCGACTTGACGGATGAGTTTTAGGGCTACTGGAAAGACTGCTGGACCTGACATTCCACCCGTTCCATTGGCCAAGATTGGTTTTCTGGTTTTTAGATTAAAGCGCATACCGACTAGAGTATTGATCATGGTTAATCCACTTGCCCCTGCATCTTCTGCTGCCTTTGCAACGGTGACGATATCCGTCACGCTAGGGGTTAACTTAACATAAACTGGCACATCAGAGGCTTCCACAGCTGCCTTTACCACTTCATAAGCTAGATCAGGATCTTGCCCAATCAAAAGTCCATGATTGCCATGATCCACATTCGGACAAGAGATATTGAGCTCGATAGCCTTTACATTGGCTGCCTTGGAAATTCCTCGAGAAACGGCAGCGTACTCTTGTTTTGAAAAGCCAGCTACATTAGCGATGATGGGAAGCGTAGGATATTCTCTCTCCAGCCAAGGCAACTTTTCAGCTAAAACAGCTTCTAAACCAGGATTTTGCAAGCCGATTGCGTTGAGCATACCAGCAGGTGTCTCTGCAACCCTGGGAGTTGGATTTCCAAAACGTGGTTCTAGAGTCGTTGCCTTAATCATAATAGAGCCTAAAAGGTCCAAATCATAGTACTTGGCATACTCTTGACCAAAACCAAAACAGCCTGATGCTGGAATGATGGGATTTTTCAAATCCAAGCCCGGTAGAGAAACTTGTAAACGATTTGTAGTCATCATTTTCTCCTTATAATACAACTGTTCCTGTGCGAAAAACAGGGCCATCTTCACAGACACGTTGGCTGACAGTCTCACTATCTGGCACTTTTAGGACACAGGCATAGCAAGCTCCCATCCCACAAGCCATACGAGATTCCAGAGATAGGTAGGCTCTTGGATGATCATAAAATCTTTGATTGATATACTTCATCATTCCAGGCGCTCCACATGAGTAAACAGCATCAAACTGACTATCTAAATCATTGATAACAACAGAAACATTTCCCTTGATGCCATAAGAACCATCATCTGTCGTTACAAAGACATGACCATATTGGACCAATTCGGTTTCGAGAATAACAGCATCCTTAGTCGCAAAACCGAGGACTGTCACTACTGTCACCCCACGCGCATGCAATTCCTTAGCCACCTCAAGCAAGGGTGGAACACCAATCCCCCCACCGACAAGGAGAACATGGCTCTGCTCATCTAGATCAGACAAGTCAAAACCATTACCCTGAGGTCCCATCACATCAAGAGTATCTCCCTGACTTAAGGTTGAAAAAATAGCGGTCCCAGCCCCCTCAATCCTATAAATGAGATGACACTGCTTATTTGCCTTATCAATAGACGAAATTGAAATAGGACGGCGCAAAAGATGGGCATCATCAGGCACACGCAGATGAAGAAATTGGCCGGCTCGCATGGCTTCAACCATCTCCCCTTCTAGGACTAATTCAAAGATTGCTGGCGCAATTTCCTCCTGAGCGACCACCTTCATGGTCTCCAAACGAATGGCACCAAAACGCTTCTTACACGTGGGATTCATGACTTTTCCTCCTTAAATTTAAGGGGACCAGATAAAGAAAAGACCTTGCTAATGCAAGGCCTCAGTTAGGTTAGGCTAGAACTCATGCGCACACTTAAAAAGTCTCCACAGAGAGTCCCCTATCCCTTTTATCTGACACCTTGTGAGTCTCTCTGGACTCCCCTTAAAGGTTAAATTTTTATTAGTATACTCTTTCAAAGAAAAAAAGTCAAGTAGAAAACGAACATTCTACTTGACCTTACTGGATTATTTTTCACGAATGACTTCGACCTTGTACCCATCAGGATCCTTGACAAAGTAATAGTTTGGTTGAGTTCCTGGAAGTCCATTAGGGGCTGTCACCTCATAGCCTTTAGCGCTATGTTCTTGATGTAGGGCCTCAAGGTCAGGTGTACTGAGGGCAATATGGGCGAAACCATCTCCTACCACATAAGGACCGTGATCATAGTTATAGGTTAACTCCAACTCGTAGTCATCCCCCTCAAGTCCTAAATAGACAATGGTGAAAGCATGATCTGGAAAATCTCTGCGACGTAATTCTTTAAATCCAAAAGCATCTTGATAAAAAGCAATCGATTTTTCAAGGTTTTCTACTCGCAAACAAGTGTGTAACATTTTTGAAGCCATATATTCTCCTTTATTTTTAAAAAGACTGGGACAATCCTGTTCCAGTCTTATCAATTATTATTTACCAAGTTTTGCTTTAGCTGCATCTGCAAGAGCTGTGAAAGCTGCTGCATCGTTAACAGCCAAGTCAGCAAGCATTTTACGGTTAACTTCGATCTCAGCCAATTTCAAACCATGCATCAATTGTGAGTATGAAAGTCCGTTCAAACGAGCTGCCGCATTGATACGAGTGATCCACAATTTACGGAAGTCACGTTTTTTCTGACGACGGTCACGGTATGCATAGTAGTAAGAGTTCATTACTTGTTCTTTTGCAGTACGGAACAAGATGTGTTTAGCTCCATAGTAACCTTTTGCTAATTTAAGAATACGTTTACGACGTTTGCGTGATACAACGCCACCTTTAACACGTGCCATGTTTTATTTCCTCCAAATATTTCCTAGAATTGTTTACTTACTGTTAGGCTATTATTTCAAGCGAGTAAGCATTGCTTTGATACGTTTGAAATCTCCTGAATGCACCATAGATGCTTTACGAAGATGACGACGTTGTTTCTTAGTTTTTCCGTGGAAACGGTGAGAAGTGTAAGCACGGAAACGTTTAAGTCCACCAGAACCTGTACGTTTGAAACGTTTAGCTGATGCGCGGTGTGTTTTTTGTTTTGGCATGATTTTTTCTCCTTTATTTAACTTTCTGACAATTATTTTTTGTCAGTTGCTGGCGCCAACTGCATGAACATTTGGCGTCCATCCATCTTAGCTCGTTGTTCGATGATCGCAATATCTTGTGTTGCTTCAGCAAACTCAGCTAAAACTTTTGCACCAATCTCTTTATGGGTGATCATACGCCCTTTAAAGCGAATAGATACCTTAACTTTATTTCCTTTTTCAAGGAACTTGCGTGCATTGCGAAGTTTTGTGTCAAAGTCACCCTTGTCGATAGTTGGACTCAGACGAACTTCTTTCACAGTAACAACACTTTGTTTTTTACGTTGTTCTTTTTGCTTTTTCTGATACTCAAATTTGAACTTACCGTAGTCCATAATCTTAGCAACAGGCGGTTTTGCTTGGGGTTGAATCAATACTAAGTCAACATTTGCACTATCAGCCAATGCTTGCGCTTCGCTGAGTGGCTTGATGCCTAGCTGTTCTCCCTCAAGACCGATCAAGCGAACTTCACGTACACGAATTTCATCATTGATGAATAAGTCTTGCTTTGCTATGGTTTTCACCTCTTTTTTATTATTAGAGAAAAACAATAGCGGGCTCGTAATGATACAAGCCCGCACGTTATGATAGCGTTTCTTAGAAACTTTTCATCCGTAGGGCCAGGCAACTTGATGTCACAAGGCGAGAAGCTCTCACTTCTGCTTTTCTCAACTTTTATATGATACCAAGTTTTCTATCCCTTGTCAAGATAAAAAGTCAATTTTTCGAAAAACTTTGTCTATTTTATCGCACCGTTTCAATTCGCCAACTATTCCATCCTTTAAAGCGGATAGCCCCTTGCTGGTCAGTTCTGTAAATCTTACTCTTGATACTTTCCATTCGTGTCAAGGTTTCCTGATGGGGAAGTTTCTCACGATTGTTTTTTCCAACTGAGATGAGAGTAATTTCTGGTTTGATTTTTTCTAGGAAAGCTGGATTGGATGATGTTTTAGCACCATGTTGGCTTGCTTTCAAGACATCCACCTCTAAGTCAGGATATTGCTTTAGAAGATCCTTCTCTCCCTTCTCTTTCAAGTTTCCAGTAAAGAGAAAATGCTTATCCAAGAGTTTTCCATAAAGAACCAGAGAATCATCACGATTCCTATCTCCAATCTTCCTTGGAGATAGGACTTCTAAGTAACTGCCAAAAATCGGCAAGTTCTCCCCTGCTGCCACACTGCGCACCTTGGTTTGGCTTGCTTCTAGTTCTGTTACAAATTCCTTCTGTGTCAAACTTCCTTTTGACACTAAAATTTCGCCCACATGGAAAGCCTTTGTTACTTCTAGCAAATCGCCAACATGCTCCTTGTCTGTATTGGTCAAAACCAGCTGGTCAATCTTGTCTACTCCTCGACTTTTAAGATAGGGAATCAAGGTTCTCTGAGCATTGCTGGTCGTCGCCTTTTCTTGCCATTTTTCAATTTTCTTATCAGACTCTGCCTTGCCTCCCACGTCTATGAGAATGTTTTTTCCAGTTACATCCCGTAGGAAAATACTTTCTCCCTGCCCTACATCCAGCATGGTAATTTCATTTTCCAGAGGATGCTTGATTAAGAAAAAGAGCCCTACGACAAAGAGAATGAATCCTGCTAGTCTTTTGATGTTTTTCCTAAAATCATACAGTATTGCCAAGGAAATTAACAGTAGAATCAAAAGCCATGCGTTGGGTTGACCAAAGACCAGAGGCCTGCTTGCCAGCTGCGATACCAAGCGAATGATATTCTCCAACCACTCAAAAATAAAGTTAAACTGAGTGACTGGGTAAACAAAAGACAGAATGAATAAGATGGACAAAAGCGGTAAGAAAACCAAGTCAAATAGAAAGGAAAAGACAAAGGTCAAAAGAATAGACCAAGGCTGAAATTCTGCAAAATAAAAGGATAGAATGGGCAATATTCCCAAAGAAATGACCAAACTTTCTCTGGCAACAGCCTTGAGCCCCTCGCCTTCTTTGCTTGTCATAGTCAAGATAAAAGCATAAGCGCAGGACAAGACCCCTCCAGCTGTCAAGAAAAAGTTGGGCATGATGATAAAGAGGACAAGGATCGTCAAGGCAAAATTATCCAAGCCCTTAACACCATGTTGGGCCAGTAACTTTTGCAAGAGACTGCGAATGACCGAAGCTGAAAATCCTGTCAGACCTGCATAGATAAGGGAAAAGGGATAGGCCAGCCACTTCAACTTTTCTTGAGTCAAGCCCAATCGCAAGAGGAGTTTCTTAAAGGCATCCATAAAGAAGCCCACTTGCATACCTGACAAGGCAAATAGATGGATAATTCCAAGACTGGAATAAAGCTCATTCATCTCCTCAAAGTCCGTGTCCAAATGTCCTAAAAGAAGGCCTGTCATATAGTTGCGCATAGGATCTGGAAAGTGCATCTTGATCCAAACTACTGCCTTTCGACGTAAACTAGACAGATTTTCTCCTATATCCCAACTGCTAACCTGTTTAAGTGACTGGATGCTCTTGATAGTCAGTGTCTGGTAAATCCCCTGAGTCTTCAGATAGGCTCGGTAGTCAAAGCCACCAAAATTTCTCTGCCCTTCAGGCTCAGAGACTGTTCCTTCTAGCTCTATCTCGTGAAGGTCTGTTAAGGTCTGAAAGAACTCTTTCTCCTCCTCAGACTGGAGTTTATAGTAAACTTGGAAGGTGCGACCCTCAGCCTTGCCCCGAAAGGACAGACTGTCTCCATTGACTTTGATGGTATCTGGTAAAATCCGTACCCTTTCAACAGAATCCACTAGGTTCTGACTAGCTTGTGTCTGTTGCCAGTTTTGAAACAAAAACCAAAATCCAAAAACTCCACAAATCGCTAAAACTTTACCAGCCGATTTCCATGGAAATTGGAAAAAGAGACAGACGAGCAAAAAAACAAAACCTAGCAGTGCGAGATAGGATGCTGAGAAAATGACGTAGTAAAGCCAGAGCAATAGAAAACTCAGATAGATTAAGGGGATAGGGAAATTCTTAATCCACTGTGACATAATCTTTTAGCTTTTCTATGGTCTTAGCGCCAATACCAGAGACTTTCTTTAATTCATCTACCGACTTGAATTTGCCATTTGTCTCACGATGATCGATAATATCCTGGGCTCGTTTTCCTCCCAATCCTTTGATTTGCTTGAGTTCTTCCAGACTGGCCTTGTTAAGATTAACCTTCTTTTCCTTGCTCGTCGAAGAAGACGTTCCAGAACCAGTCTGCTGACTCACTCCTTCTTCTCCCTTGCTTGGGACATAGACCAGAGCCTCGTCACTGACTTTCTGAGCAAGATTGAGCGATTTGCTATCTGCCTCATCTGTCAAGCCACCCGCCTTTTGAACAGCATCATGAACACGACTCCCTACTGGTAAATCATAAATTCCTGGCGATTTAACTGCACCTTTGACATCTACTGTGATTAGATCTTGTTCAGGAGATTCTTCCTTTTCTTCCTTCTTGATTTCCTTTTCAGATGATGAATCCTTTGAAACAGCTGCAACTTCAGCCTGCAAGTTTGTTTCTTTCACAGGTGTTTGTGAAGTTGGCTTTAGTAGGAAAAATGCGCCCAAGGCCAAGCCTAAAACAGCACAGATGACAATGATTTTATACTCTTTGATTTTCTCGATAATTGCTTCCATATTTTCTCCTCTCTTAGATTATTCGTAAGAGGAAGAAAAAAACAGCTGAAAAATCTTTTCAACTGCTTATTTATTTGCAAAATAGTCTTCCTTAGTCAAGACATAATGAACCCTTGTGATAATTCGACCTGGTTCTTTATTATCCATTCTGGCATAGGGTTCTTCGTGGGAAAAACGCATACCTGATTTCTCCATGACCTTTCCTGATGCGGGATTGTCTTTATCGTGAAGAGCGGTCAACTTGTTCATTCCAATCTTCTCAAAAGCCAGTTCAATCACGGCACGATTGGCTTCTGTCGTCAATCCTTGATTCCAATACTTTTGGTTGATAATATAACCAATAGCTGCCTTCTTAAGAACAGGATCAATCTTGTGCAAATCAATGGTTCCGATAAACTGGCCAGTGCTTTTTAGTTCGATTCCCCACCGTCCCAAGGGATTAGCCAAGTAGAACTGAGCGATGTTGTTCTTGGTTTCTTCTAAGCTTTGATTTGTTGGAAAAGTGTAGCGTGTATTTTCTCTGTCTGAGGCATACTCAAACATATCTTCTGCATCGTCCAAAGTTACAGGTCGGAGCAACAAACGCTCCGTTTCTATAGATGGATACTGGGCAAATTTCACAAATATTGATTCCATACTTTTCCCTCCATTAGAGCTTGATTCTCACTAGTCTAGCATAAATAAATTTGGATGACAAGTTTTTCTTGATTTTTGAAGCGGTTTCATATACAATAAAACCATCACATTTTTGATTTATGAACTGGAATGTGACAACTAAAACAATCCCGTCAATTGAAAGGTAGGTTATCTCTATGTTAATCGGAATCCCAAAAGAAATTAAAAATAATGAAAACCGTGTTGCCCTCACTCCTGCTGGCGTCCACAGTTTAGTCAGTCGTGGACATCGTGTTCTCATCGAAACAAATGCTGGTCTCGGTTCAGGATTTACTGATGCAGACTATCAAAAGCAAGGAGCTGAGATTGTCGCAACTGCTGCTGAAGCCTGGGCTGCCGAGTTGGTCGTGAAAGTAAAAGAACCACTAGCTTCTGAATATGGTTATTTGCGCGACGATCTTCTCCTCTTCACCTACTTGCACATGGCCGCTGCTCCAGAATTAGCAGGTGCTATGTTAGCAGCCAAAACAACAGGAATTGCCTATGAAACTGTTCGTGACAATCAAGGACAACTACCACTCCTCGTTCCTATGAGTGAGGTTGCAGGTCGTATGGCTGTTCAAATCGGAGCTCACTTCCTTACTAAGCAAGCTGGTGGCTCTGGTGTTCTACTTGGTGGTGTACCAGGTGTTCCAAAAGGAAAAGTAACCATCATCGGTGGTGGTGTCGTCGGTACACATGCTGCCCGCATCGCCCTTGGTCTTGGTGCTCAAGTAACTATTTTAGATATCAGCGCTAAGCGTCTCTCAGTTCTAGAAGAAGTCTTTGGAAACCAAATCCAAACTCTTATGTCCAATTCTTTCAATATTGAAGCAAGTGTGAGAGATGCTGATGTGGTGATTGGTGCGGTTCTCATCCCTGGTGCCAAAGCACCAAAATTGGTTACAGATGAGATGGTCAAACAAATGCGTCCAGGCTCTGTCATTGTTGACGTTGCCGTTGACCAAGGTGGCGTTATCGAGACAGCTGACCGTGTGACAACGCACGATGAACCAGTCTATGAAAAACACGGTGTTCTCCACTATGCCGTTGCCAATATCCCTGGTGCGGTTGCTCGTACTTCAACCATCGCCCTAACCAATGTCACTCTTCCTTATATCGAAGCATTGGCTGACAAAGGTTTTGCACATGCAATCTCTGAAGATGAGGGCTTGCGTCAAGGTGTGACCACTTATAAAGGTTACTTAACTAGCCTCCCAGTTGCTCAAGGCCTCGATAAAGATTATACGTCTATCGACGAACTTGTTTAAAGCTATACACTCATTAAAAAAGAGCAGTTCCATTTGAACTGCTCTTTTTTTGCTATTCTGTTTCTTGGTTCTTTTCTTCAACCTTAACTGGAGCTGGTTCATAAGCTCGAATAATCTGAGCGACAACTGGATGACGAACCACATCCTTGGCTGAAAAATGAACAAAGTCGATTTGGTGAATATTCTTAAGCTTTTCTTGAGCATCAATCAAACCGGACTTGACGTTACGCGGAAGGTCAATCTGGCTGATATCTCCATTGACAATCATCTTAGAATTAAATCCTAAACGAGTCAAGAACATCTTCATCTGCATGATGGTCGTATTCTGTGCCTCATCGAGAATGACGAAGGCATCATCCAAGGTCCGCCCACGCATGTAGGCAAGGGGCGCGATTTCGATAATTTCACGCTCCATGAGACGAGTCGTCTGGTCTTTCCCGAGAATCTGGTACAAAGCATCGTAAACAGGTCGAAGATAAGGATCCACCTTCTCCTTGAGATCACCCGGAAGAAATCCTAGACTCTCACCTGCTTCCACTGCTGGACGAGTAAGGATAATCCGCTTGACTTGCCCACGTTTAAGAGCAGTCACTGCCAAGGTCACTGCAAGAAAGGTCTTCCCTGTCCCTGCAGGTCCGATTCCAAAGGTCACATCATGCTGTTTGACACTGTCCACATAAAGCTTTTGACCTAAGGTTTTGACACGGATCGGTTTCCCAGTATTATCCTTGATGATTTCTTCTTCGTAAAGGGCGACAAACTTGTCGATTTCATCGTTTTTGACCATGCTAATCGCAGTCACCACATCTGGCGTCCCAACGGTCATCCCCCGATTCACCAAGACCATCAAAGCCTGAATAACCTGACGTGCTTCCTCACAGGCAGTCTCTTCGCCCAAAACCTGGACAATCTCCGTACGGGCATGAATCACCACATCGAGCTCTTCTTCCATCAAACGAAGATGGCGCTCATTGGAACCAAAAAGATGGAACAAGTCATCTGGGTGACTTAGTTGAATGTCTATTGAATGTTCCTTCAAATAAAGAACCTCTCTAATCCGTTTATTTCTTTTTATTATAGCAAAGAGAACAATAAAATACTAGCCTCATCTCATTGTCTCTAGTGTTCTAAGTATTCTTGCCAGATGGCGTCAAAGTCACCTAGGTTAAAAGAGAAACTGGCATGCTCCTCCAAAAAGCGACTCACCTCATCAAAATCATCCGTGTGTTTTGGGAAGGTTGACTCTTCAAAAGCGAGGTCTGCCAGAATGGCTTTGGGACTGTTACTTTTAGGATTGCGCTCGGTCATGAGCCAAGTGTAAAATGATTTTCTCAATTCTTTCTCCTATCAAGAGTTTTTTGATGACACTTTTCTGATTCTTGAAAATTACTGGACTTAGCCTCTGAAACGTAGTGGTTAATAAAATCTGTTTTAGCATCTGTATAGGCGTCTCGATTGTGTTCAAATTTTTTCCACAAACTTAGTTTTAATTCCTGATACGCTTGGGAGATATCTGGATGCTGGCAGAGATAATCTCTAAAATAAATCTCGTCATGATCTCCCGTCATTCGCAAATGTAGATGAAAAACTTTCTCAGCAAATCCCTGCTCTGTATATCCTTTATTTAGCGAAATCTTGGTAGGACTCTCCGACATCACTAGCCAACCATTCTTCACCAATAAATCCCTAACTCTTGCTAAATCCTCTATTCTACCTACTTCTAACAGAATATCAACGATATTTTTGGCCCAAATATTAGGGATAGCAGTGCTACCGATATGTTCTATTCTTTTAATAACATTCGCGCCCAATATTTTTTTCAGATTTGTTTTTTCCGATTCATACCAGTCTTTCCACTCTGACTTGTGCTCTACTAGAAAAATAGGAAAAAGTTGCCAGAGTTCCTCTAAACTCATTTCTTCAAGTTTCTTTATCACGTCTATAAGGCCTAAATCAACTCTGTACCAAACTGGTCTTGCTTGATTTTGCCAGCCTTCATCAAGCCACCGAGCGCTTTCTTGAACTGACCTTTAGAAATACCAAAGGTTGCCTTGATGTCCTCAGGAGACGACTTATCATTCAAGGTCATGAAACCGCCATTGCTTTCCAAGTAGGTCAAAATCATCTGGGCATCATTTTCCAACATTTCAAAGGAACGTGGTTTGAGGGAGAGGTTCAAAGTACGGTTTACTTCACGGAAACCGATGACACGCGCATCTAGAACTTGCCCCAAACGTGGCTCTGCGTAGCGTTCACTTGGGTGAATGAAACCAAGCATGTTATTTTCTGGTAGGTAAACAAAGGTTCCTGACAGCTTGAGACGGTAAACAATGGCTGGCCAGTTTTGGTTCTGCATGTTGTTGTAAGCAGGACGAGCCAGGCGTTGGAAATCTTCCTGATAAGCCAAGAGTCCCCAGATGCGATCTTTCTTGTCCACTTCAAGGCGGATGTAGAGTTTGTCGCCCTTCTTAGGCCATAGTTCCTTGAGCTCAGGGAGGATATCGAGTGACACAACGATTTCCTTGTCAGGTAGACCGGTATCGACAAAGACACCCAAGTCCTTACGAACTTCTGTTACGGTTCCCCAACCAAATTGGTCCTGAGTGGCAGTCACTTCTAGAGTGGTCAAGCGGAGTTTTTGCTTCATATCCGTGTAGGCAAAACCTTTGACCGTATCACCTACCGAATGTTGACCTTCTTCCTTGGCAAGAGCATAGGTCTGACCATCCTTTTGCACAAAGTAAAAACGGTCATTTTCATCAATGATGAGTCCAACGATAAAACTTGCAAGATTTGTATTCATATTTCCTTCTTTCGAATAAAACTCAGCCAGCAATGCCAACTGAGTTTTTCTGTTTATTTTTAGACTTCCAAGAGTTCTTTTTCTTTATTGGCAGTCATATCGTCGATGTGTTTCACAGCATCGTCTGTTACTTTTTGAATATCTTTTTCAAGAGTCTTCAATTCGTCTTCAGTGATTTCTTTTGCTTTTTCTTGTTTCTTTGCTTCATCCATAGCATCACGACGGATATTGCGGACAGCCACTTTAGCATTCTCACCAACCTTCTTCACTTCTTTGGCAAGGTCACGACGAGTCTCTTCTGTAAGAGCAGGGATAACCAAGCGGATTACAGAACCGTCATTAGCTGGTGTGATACCTAGGTCAGAAGCGTTCAAGGCACGTTCGATGTCTTTCAAAGAAGACCTGTCAAATGGTGTTACCAACAAGACACGCGCTTCTGGAATGGTAATTGAAGCGATTTGGTTAAGAGGAGTTTCGACTCCGTAGTATTCTACGTGGATACGGTCTAGCAAGCTCGCGTTGGCACGACCGGCACGGATACCACCAAATTCACGAGCAAGTGATTGGTGAGACTGGGTCATTCTCTCTTTAGCTTTTTCTACAATTGCGTTAGCCATAATTTTCTTATTCCTTTTCTTCGATATTGTTTGAAACTGTTGTTCCGATATTTTCACCAAATACGACACGTTTGATGTTGCCTGGTTGGTTCATGTTGAAGACAACCAAGTCAATGTCGTTGTCCATAGAGAGGGTTGAAGCTGTTGAGTCCATGATACGAAGACCTTTGTTGATAACGTCACGGTGGGTCAATTCTTCAAACTTAACGGCAGTTTTGTCTTTCTTAGGATCGGCATTGTAAACACCGTCTACCCCATTTTTAGCCATCAGAATGGCATCCGCTTCGATTTCAGCTGCACGAAGGGCAGCTGTTGTATCGGTTGAGAAGTAAGGTGAACCAATACCAGCACCAAAGATAACGATACGGCCTTTTTCAAGGTGGCGAAGAGCACGTCCACGTACGTAAGGTTCTGCAACTTGTTGCATCGCAATGGCTGTTTGTACACGCGTATCGACACCAACTTGCTGCAATGAATCTGCCATCACAAGAGCATTCATCACGGTCCCAAGCATTCCAGTGTAATCGGCCTGAACGCGGTCCATTCCTGCTTCTGCAGCAGGTTCTCCGCGCCAGAGATTTCCTCCACCAATAACAAGGGCAATTTCGATACCTAAGCTATGAACTTCTTGAATCTCTTTTGCGATTGTTTGAACTGTTTGGATATCAATCCCTACGCCACGTTCACCGGCAAGGGCTTCACCTGATAACTTGATTAAAATACGTTTATACTTGGGGTTCGCCATTTTTACTCTCCTTTTTTTATCCTACCTATTTTATCACAATTTCTAAGATTTTTATAGTGCCATGAGCAATTCTTTCAAAAAAATTAGACCGTTAAAAATTCCTCTAAGTCGGTAAGGGCACGCTCTGCAATTTTTTCATAACGAGCTTTTTTATCACGGATACGCTCGCCTTCCAATTCCTTGATAATCCCAAAATTGACATTCATCGGTTGGAAATGCTTGCTATCTGCATGAGTAATGTAATGAGCCAGACTTCCAATCGCTGTTGTCTCTGGGAAAATAGCTTCACTTTCACCCTTGAAGAGTCGAGCCGCGTTAATACCTGCAACCAAGCCTGAAGCTGCTGACTCAACATAGCCTTCCACACCCGTCATCTGACCAGCAAAGAAAAGATTTGGTTGTTTCTTAGAACGGTAAGTCTGTTCAAGGAGATTTGGTGAATCCATGTAAGAATTGCGGTGCATGACTCCATAACGGACAAACTCAGCATTTTCAAGACCTGGAATCATTTGGAAGACACGCTTTTGCTCTCCCCATTTGAGGTGGGTCTGGAAACCGACGATATTGTAGAGGCTACCAGCCGCATTATCCTGACGAAGCTGGACAACTGCATACGGTGTTTTGAACTCCCCGTCACGAGGGCCTGTGTAGTCGTCTGGATACTCCAGACCGACTGGTTTCATCGGACCATAAAGCATGGTTTTAATGCCACGCTTGGCCATGACTTCGATAGGCATACATCCTTCAAAGTATTTTTCTTTTTCAAAGGAATTGAGCGGTGCTTCTTCCGCATTGACCAAGGCTTCATGGAAATCCATAAACTCTTGCTTGGTCATTGGAGCATTGAGGTAGGCCGCCTCTCCCTTGTCATAACGAGACTTGAGATAGACCTTACTCATATCGATTGTGTTAACGTCGATAATCGGCGCCGCCGCGTCGTAGAAATAGAAACCATCGCCGTCATTAAGGGCATGAATCTTTTCAGCTAGGGCATCGCTGGTCAAAGGACCAGTAGCGACAACTGTGATTACATCAGTCGGCAATTCTGTAATTTCATCACGAACCACCTCAATCAAGGGGTGGTTGGCTACTTTTTCGGTCACCATTTGGGAGAAACCGTCACGGTCCACCGCAAGGGCACCGCCCGCAGGAACACGTGTAGCTTCAGCAGATTCCAAGATGACAGAACCCAAGCGACGCATTTCTTCCTTGAGGAGTCCAACGGCATTTGTCAAAGCATCCCCACGTAAGGAATTGGAACAAACTAACTCTGCAAAATTGTCTGTTTTGTGCTGGGGTGTTGACTTGACACCACGCATTTCATAGAGTTTAACTGGAATACCACGTTCTGCAATTTGATAAGCAGCTTCAGACCCTGCCAAACCTGCTCCGATAACATTGATATAAGATTGAGACACGACACTAATACCTCTTTGGGTGGAAACTAAGTCCAAATAAAAACAAGCTACTAGACTATTTGACACCCACAAATCTTTCTAAATTTTCTTTTACTAGTATAACAAAAAAAGGGAAGAAGGCAAACTTCCCTGTTTAGTCATTTTCTTAATTTTCTTCCCAGTCGTGGTAGGCAGCATAGAGCTGGCTTTTATTCCACTGGTAGAGTTTCGCAACTTCCTTTATGGCTTGATTTTTCTTCATACCTTGCTGGATACGAGCTTGGATTTCTAAGAACAAGTCCTCCTCGTCCTTTTCTTCCACATCCTGACTGACGCCTTCAACGATGAGAAGGCATTCACCCTTGAGTGGCGTTTCAGCTATGTTTTCTAATAACTCAGAAATGGTACCTCGTTGATATTCTTCATAGATTTTAGTCAATTCTCTCACCAAGACCACCGAGCGGTCGCCGTAGACTTCTAGCATATTTTCTAACGTATCCGCTACACGGTGGGGCGATTCATAGAAAATCTGAGTTTCTGGATAATCTTTTTTCAAGTCGAAAAATTGCTTTTGCTGACCTGATTTTCTCGGTAAGAAACCGTAAAAGATATGTGGCTGTGGCGCCAATCCGCTAGCAATCAAGGCAGAAATCCCTGCAGAGGCACCTGGAACTGTGACAACAGCAATATCTTCTTCGATGGCTGCCTTGACCAAATCGTGACCAGGGTCCGAGATGCTAGGCAGACCCGCATCAGAAACCTGAGCAATACTTTGCCCCGCCTTCAATAAACCGATCAAATCAGGAATTTTTTCCTTGGCATTGTGCTCATGAAAACTGATCTGTTTGGTCGGAATGTCAAAATGCTTGAGCAAAAGACCCGTATTGCGCGTGTCCTCCGCAGCAATCCAGTCCACCTCTTTCAAGGTCTGAATGGCACGAAAAGTCATATCATCTAGATTGCCAATCGGCGTTGCCACTAGGTAAAGCTTGCCATAGGGAGATTGCCCCTTAAAACTTTTTTGAATCTGCATGCTTACTCCCTGTACAACAACTCGTCACAGAACATACATTCCTCATCCTGCTCGCGGCGTTGTCCATAAAAATCATTACATACGTGAAAACCGTCTTTATAGATTCGACGCACACTTTCACGAACATGCTTGGCCTTAACGGGAGTATCTGCTTCCACCTCGCCTAAGCGTTCGCGCAACTTACTATTTTCCAAACGAAGAGCTGTATTTTCCTCTACCAAGCTCTTGAGATTTTTCTTGATGGCTTCCACATCGGCCAAGGTCACCAATAACTGTTGGGAAAAATCGTCTAGTGCATCAAATAATTCTTTTTTGTCCATAAACCAGCCCTTTCCTTTCTTTATACTTCATTGAGTTTATATTTCTTTCAAGACCAGATATTCCATGGCATTTTGAAAGCTGACATTAGCCTGCCACATTTTTCTAGCTTCTAGCAAATCTTGTAAAATCTGTCGAATCCTTGCTTGCAAGAGGTCCTGTCCACAGAGCACTTCGAGGATTCGCAAGACCTGATCTTGTTTTTCCTTGTCATCTGCCAAGCTGGCTAATTTAGCAACTTGGAGATAACTTTCTTTTTTCTTAGCTAATAACCAGGTCAGCAAGCGTTCACTCTCATCCACCAAGGTCCAAAAACTTGCCTGATTTGCCAACTTTTCAGCTTCAGCTCGTGATTGACAAAACTGGGCTAAGAAAGTTGCTTTTTTCTTAACCAGACCTGCTTGCTCTAATTGATGGATGAGCTTTTCTTCTTGCTTTTTAAAGTGAAAAATTTGGGTTCGACTTCGGATAGTTGGTAAAATCTTTTCCTCATCGCTGGTCAAGAAGAAAATGTAAACCTCACTCTGGGGTTCTTCGATGACCTTGAGCAGAGAATTAGCTGCGTTGGGATGCATTTTCTCCGCCTGCTCGATAATAAAAACCTGTTGCTGACTTTCAATCCCTGCTTGGGAAAACTGACCCACCAATTCCCGAATCCGTTCTGTCTTGATGACCTGATTGACTGGCTTGATTAAAGTAACATCGGGAAATTCTTCCTGCTCAATCAACTTGCAGTTTCGGCATTTCTCACATGGTAGAACGCCTACTTTATCCGTACAAAAGAGGCTCTTAGCCAAAAACTGTGCCATTTCCAAGCTTCCAAAGAAACCCGAAAAGAGATAGGCATGATTGAGCTGGCCCTGCTCTAGAATACGGACAAAGCGGTCAAACTGGTCTGGTTGCCAGGCCTTTAGTTGTTCTTGTTTCATTTAGCCAAGCCCATTCTGTCAAACAAGACAGCCTTGGTCGTTTCCACAACTTGCTCCAAAGGAAGACTCGCATCAATCTTGACAATGCGATTTCCTTCTTTGCCCAGAAGAGAAAGATAACCTTGACGAACTTTCTTGTGCAAGTCTAAGCCTTCTAAATCCAAACGATTGACCTCGCGATCACTATTTGCAGCAATGCGAGCCAGCCCCTCTTCCACCTCAATATCAAAATAAAGTGTCAAGTCTGGTTTAAGGCCATCTGTCACAAAGTGATTGAGCCAATCAATGGCATTGATATCTAAACCACGGCCAAATCCCTGATAAGCAACAGAACTATCGATGAAACGATCCATAATGACCAACTTGCCAGCTTCAAGTGCTGGAAGAACTTTTTCCACCAAGTGCTGTCTACGACTGGCAATATAGAGAAGGAGTTCTGTTTTAGGATCCATCTGAGTATGACTTGGATCCAAAATCACTTGACGAATTTTCTCCCCAATCAAGACTCCGCCAGGTTCACGGGTCGTCAGCACCTCTACTCCTTTTTCCTCTAAAATTGGGAGCAGAGCCTCTAAAATACTGGTCTTTCCTGCTCCCTCTGGTCCCTCAAGAGAGACTAAAAATCCTTTTGACATGTCTAACTCATTTCTTTTTTTCTACCTTCTATTCTATCAAAAAAATAGGTTTTTGTGACATTCTTTTTGTGTCTTCTCCATTCAATCAACCATAAAAGAGGCTGGGAGTCGTCCAACCTCTTATTTACCTAGTTCTTGTGTTCGTTTATAGGCTTGACCAACTGCGTCCATGACTGTACCTCTAAAGGCATGTTCTTCCAGGCGTGCTACACCAGCGATAGTCGAACCTCCTGGGCTACAAACTTGGTCTTTCAAAACTCCAGGATGTTGCTGACTTTCAAGGACCATTTTCCCAGCGCCGACTACTGTTTGGGCTGCCATTTTTAAAGCTATTTCTCGGGGCAATCCTGTCTGAACACCTGCATCTGCCAAGGCTTCGATAAAAAGGTAGACAAAGGCTGGTCCACAACCTGCAAGACCTGTCGCAGCATCAATTAAGCCATCCCCAAGTTCAACCAAGAGACCAGCCTTGGCTAGAAGCTGACAAAAGAGTTCACTGTCCTCAGCACGACAGTTTTCTGATAAAGCATAACTAATCACTCCTTGGCCGATAGCCACTGGTGTATTGGGCATGATGCGAATAATCCGGTGTTGACTTGGCAGAAGACTTGCCAGTTTTTCCAAAGTCAATCCAGCCGCCATAGAAATCAAAAGAAGACTCTCTCTTTTTTCAAGGATGGTCTGGTATTGAGCAAGCAGTTCAGAAAACTGAGCAGGCTTTACTCCTAGAAAAATCACATCTGCTTCTGCGAAGATTTCGTCATTGCTGGAAGCCTGACCGCCGAAGTTGGCGATGAAAGCATCTACTTTTGCTTGACTACGGTTGGCAAGGAGAATCTGAGCTCCCGTCTTGGCCTGCAAAACAGCCTTGGCCAAGCTAGAACCCATATTTCCCAAACCGACAAATCCAATCTTCATCTCTTACTCCCTTATCTGTCCGTCACCAGTAACCACATACTTGTAGCTGGTCAACTCTTTCAAGCCCATAGGCCCACGCGCATGCAGTTTCTGAGTAGAAATCCCCATCTCACATCCAAGACCAAATTGCCCACCGTCAGTGAAACGAGTCGAGGCATTGACATAAACCGCGGCAGAGTCCACTTGATCTGTAAAGTAAGCTGCAGCTTCAGCATTTTCCGTCACAATCGCATCCGAATGATGGGTACTGTGAGCTTCAATATGCGCAACCGCTTCTTCTAAACTACTCACAACCTTAACCGCTAGGACATAGTCTAAAAACTCGGTATCAAAGTCTTGGGCCTCGGCTGCTCGACCTGAAACAAACTGACTTGATTTGCTATCCAGACGGAATTGAATTGGTTCCAGTCCAGCTTCTTTTCGATCTGCAACCAGCACTTGTTCCAAGCGAGGAAGGAAGCTTGCTGCCTTGTCTTCATGAACGAGGAGAACCTCCATGGCATTACAAACAGAAGGACGACTGGTTTTAGCATTGTTGATGATCGATAGAGCCTTGCCTTCATCGGCTTCCTTATCCACATAGACATGGACAATCCCAGTTCCTGTCTCGATAACAGGTACGATAGCATTTTCAACCACGGCATTGATCAAGCCAGCTCCTCCACGAGGGATGAGAAGGTCTAGATAGCCCTTGGCCTTCATCATAGCATAGCTACTTTCACGGCTGGTATCTTCCACTAGTTGAATCACCTCTGGATGTATGGTAGTCGTCTCCAAGCCCTTCTTCAAGGCTGTGACAATAGCATGAGCAGTTTGGTAGGCGTCCTTACCACTACGAAGAACAACCGCATTCCCACTCTTGAGTGCCAAAGCAGCCGCGTCAGACGTCACATTTGGACGACTTTCATAGATAATACCGATGACCCCCATAGCCACACGCTTCTTAGTAATAACCAAGCCATTTTCAAGCTGACTTGTTTCTAGGACTTCACCAATAGGATCTGGTAAAGCAACCACTTCACGAATCCCATTTGCCATCGCTTCTATACGTCCCGCATCCAAATAAAGACGGTCTAGCATAACATCTGAGATTTTTCCCTTGGCCGCTGCCATATCGAGGGCATTGGCCGCTAAAATCTCCTCAGTAGCTGCCAATAAATGATCAGCCATAGCTAGCAAGGCTTGGTTTTTCACTGCTTCGCTGGCAGTATTGATTGATTTCTTAACAGCCTGTACCTGTTCAAATTGTTCTTGTGTACTTACCATCGTTCACCTCTAAAATTCTGTAAAGAGCAGCTGGATTTCAGGAGTGATGGAAATCCAGTCATCACGGTGAATCAAGACTCCCTTAGCTTTTTGAGAACGGAGCATATCTTCTAGAGCTGAGACGCCAAATTGGACACGTCCCTTTCCAAGAGATTGACCCGTTTCTTTATCTGCTACTGTGACAATATCGTGGTAAGAGAAGTTTCCTTCCACTTCTACAACACCCGATAAAAGGAGACTTTTCCCGTTTTTTGAAAGTGCCTCTGCAGCTCCACCATCTACCCAAATCGTTCCCTGACTTTGAGCATAGAAGGCCAGCCATTGTTTCTGGGTACGAAGTCCCTTCTCTTGCGCAACAAAGAAGGAACCATCCCTAGTCTCCTCCGCTGCCTCGATCAAGGCATCTGATTTCAAGGAGGTGCAAATATAGACTGGCACACCTGACTCCGTAGCAATCGTAGCAGCCTTGATTTTGGTCAGCATACCCCCAGTACCGTTTGACGAACCTGCTCCACCAGCCATATCAATAATCTCACGATTGATAGTCTCAATTTTGTCCAAGCGTTTAGCTGTTGGATCTGAGTTGGGATTGCCAGTATAGAGGCCGTCCACATCAGTCAAGAGAACCAAAAGATCCGCTTGAACCATAGCTGCTACCTGGGCACTCAGAGTGTCATTATCCCCAACCTTGAGTTCATCAATGACGACACTGTCATTCTCGTTGATGATGGGAATTGCACCACGATGAAGCAATACTGACAAGGCTTGATGGGCATTCTTATAGCGACGTTTATCTACAAAATCATCCTGGGTCAGCAAAATTTGTGCAGAAACGATTTGGCGCATGAGGAGGTTGGTTGTGTATTCCTCCAACAAAAGTCCCTGACCAACTGCAGCCGAAGCTTGTTTATCTGCAATCTTGGTCGGACGTTTTTTAAAACCCAAAGCTCCAAATCCAGCGGCTACTGCCCCAGATGACACTAACATCAACTCATGTCCAGCCTCATGCAGCATAGCTAATTGTTGGGTAATTGCCTTTACTTTACTTCTTGATAAACTCCCGTCTTCATTTGTCAAGGAGGAGGTCCCTACCTTAAAGACGATTCGTTTGTACTCCATATTCTCACTCCGATTCTTCATATTTATCCATTATAACATGAATACTTTAAAATAGAAAAGACTTGAAATGAAAAAGGTTGAGACAAGGCATCTCAACTCTTTTATCTATTCTCAATTTTACGCAATCTTTCCAGCGTTTCTTTAAAAATCTCTGGAATATCTGCTGTAAATTCCAAGGTTTCACCTGTTCTCGGATGGGTAAAACCTAGAGTCTTGGCATGGAGAAACTGTCCATGTCCTTTCAAAGTCTTACGAGGACCATAGACTTCATCACCAGCGACCGGATGGCCAATATAAGCCATATGAACACGAATCTGGTGGGTACGCCCTGTTTCCAGTTGCAACTCCACTAAGCTATAATCTCCAAAGCGTTCCAAGACGTGAAAACGCGTCACTGCTGGCTTTCCTTTAGCAGTCACAGCCTGTTTCTTACGGTCTTTTTCACTACGACCAATCGGCGCTTCAATGACACCACGATCATTGGGAAGATTGCCATGAACAATCGCCCAGTATTTGCGGAGAGACTTCTTATCCTTGAGTTCTTGAGCGAGTGCTAAGTGTGCCTCGTCATTCTTAGCAATCATAAGGAGACCAGACGTGTCCTTATCAATGCGGTGAACGATACCCGGGCGAAGAACTCCATTGATACCCGACAAGTCCTTGATATGGTACATGAGGGCATTGACCAAGGTTCCACTTGTATGACCGGCGCTCGGATGGACCACCATGCCTTGAGGTTTGTTAACAACGGCTACATCCTCATCTTGGTAGATAATCTCGAGCGGCAGATTCTCAGCCACATATTCTAAAACCTCTGGTTCTGGCACGTGATAAGTGACGACATCCCCCTCTTGGACAGTGTATTTGGCTTTCTTAGCTTGCCCATTAACCAAAACTTGTCCAGCCTTGATTTGTTCATTCGCGAGACTGCGTGACAATTCTGTCAGGTCCGACAGAGCCTTGTCTAGACGTTGCCCACCAGTTTCAATTTTTATTTCCATTTACTTCCTCTTTAAGCATTGCAATCAATAGAATAATCACACCAACTGTCAAATAGCTGTCAGCAACATTGAAAATCGCAAAGTTGATAAAGTCTAGGTGAAACATATCCACCACAAAACCTTGACTCATTCTGTCGATAAAGTTGCCCAGACCTCCCGCGATTATCAAAGTCAGTCCAAAAACCATCCAGAGAGAATCCTCCATGTGTTTATGTAGATACCAAATGGCTCCCACCATGACGACCAGTGTAATGACAGCAAATAACCACTGCTGATCTTGTAGCATGGAGAAGGCTGCCCCACGATTTTGCAGATAGGTCAAGCTAACGAGATTGGGGATCCACGAACGCACTTCACCCAGTGGAATCTGCTGGACAACATAGGCTTTAACCCACTGATCCAGTCCAATCAAAAGCAGTACAATGACTGCTACTATTCCTCTTTTTTTCATGATTTCCTCTTTTGATCAAAATATTCTTGCATGACTTCTACGAAGAGAGTCCCAGCTTGGCTAAGCTCCACTTCCTCCCGTTTGACGTAGACCATGCGGTTATATAGATTATCCTTGAGACGAATGACTGTGATTCCATTAACACTGTCACTATCTAAAAATCCAGATCCAGTCGCGTAAGCATCCGTCCGCTCCAAAATACCATTCAAAGTAGCACGGTCCGTCACATTGAACATCTGGGAGCTCGCGCTGGTGTCGACAAAGTTCTCTGAATAGTATAGATACTCATCCTTTTCCTGAGTAAAACGAACTGTTGGTAAATCCGCTAAATCCTCCATGACCAATTCCTCTTTCTGTGCTAAAGGATGCCCTTCACGAAGATAAATGTGAGTCTGGAAAGGAATTAGTTCAATAACTTCTAAACCAAGCTTTTCAACCCGTTGCATGATGCCCTTTTTATTTTGATTGTTGAGGTAGATAATCCCAATCTCACTATGTCCTTGGGCTACTTCGTCTAAAATTTGAACTGTAGTAGACTCAAAAATACGAAAGTTCTTATAATCAGGATAACGCTCTGAAAAGGCCGTAATCGTTGGTGGCAAGAAGTCATAGTGCTGACTGGCAATGGAAAATTCATCCTTTTCTTCCTCAGGATTGGCATACTGATTTTGAAAAACATCGAAGCCTTTGACCAATTCTTGCGCTTTCTCATAAAATTCCATACCACGACGGGTCAAAAACGTTCCCGAACTAGTTCGACGGAAAATCTTAAACCCAAGCTCTTTTTCCAAATCGCGCACAGAAATAGACAGACTTGGCTGACTAACATACATCTTTTCAGCAGCTTCACGGAAAGTACCACTATTGGCAATGGCAACAACATAGCGTAATTGTTGAATGTTCATCTTTTACCCCCAACATCTCTATCTGTTCATTATACCATATTTCAGAATTTTTCCAAAAAAGAAAAAAGTGTCCATCGCAAGTTTAAATCTAACTATTCTCTATTAAATTCAAAATGGGTATCAAAACAAAAAAATAGGCTCTCCGAAAACTCGGAAAGCCTTATTTTATGCTACTTCTAGCTTCCTCACCTTTTCATTTTAAGGCTCGGGATAAAAAGGTTCACTGAACCTTTTTATTTAGCGATTGGGTAAACAGAAACTTGTTTTTTATCGCGTCCTTTACGTTCAAAGCGTACTACGCCTTCAACTTTAGCGAACAAAGTATCGTCTCCACCACGTCCAACGTTTACACCTGGGTAGATGTGTGTACCACGTTGACGGTAAAGGATTGATCCACCTGTTACAGTTTGTCCGTCAGCTGCTTTAGCTCCAAGACGTTTCGCTTGTGAATCACGTCCATTTGATGTAGAACCTCCACCTTTTTTGTGGGCGAAAAGTTGCAAGTTGTTAAGAGTCATTTTTAACATAATGTTTTCCTCCGTGTTAGTTTTCTGTGATAACTCTGGTTTGGACGAACTCAGAAGAGTTCTCCGATAAGTTTGCCA
This sequence comes from Streptococcus halitosis, assembly GCF_027691175.1. Classification (GTDB taxonomy): domain Bacteria; phylum Bacillota; class Bacilli; order Lactobacillales; family Streptococcaceae; genus Streptococcus; species Streptococcus halitosis_A. Next base: position 750,554 of record NZ_JAQFBD010000001.1, on the reverse strand, counting down.
TACCTAAGAAAAATGATTCAAAGAATAACTGGGTCATTTCTCTCTGGTGTGAAGGAAGATCCGCTGGTATATCAACCTTTAGATAGCCACCTTCATCTTCGTTTAATTCTAAGATTGGTTCATAGCCTGCAAATTTCTCAATGGAATTGATAAAGTTAATGGCAAGCGTAGAAACCGATGCACACACGACATCTAAGCCGTATTCGCCACTTTCGGCGTGTCCAGTAATTTCCGCACTCCTCAGCTCGCCATCTTCGGCTCTCTCAAAGACTGCTTGTATCATGTGTTCTCCTTAAAATTAAGCGTTGATCGCGTTGATGACAACTTTTGTATATGGTTGACGGTGACCTTGTTTACGGTGGCTACCTTTTTTAGGTTTGTACTTGTAAGTAACAACTTTCTTTTGTTTTCCTTGTTTTTCAACAGTTCCAACTACAGTAGCTCCGGCAACAAGTGGAGTTCCGACAACAGTGTTTTCACCACCAACAAGAACAACTTCGTTAAAAGTAACTTCTTGACCAGCTTCAACGTTCAATTTTTCAACGTAGATTGCTTGACCAACTTCAACTTTAACTTGTTTTCCGCCAGTTTTGATAATTGCGTATGTGCTCATTATGCACCTCCTATGATTTTTAGGGTTTCCCCGTATTTTTGTGAAGACTCGCCTAGCATCGTGGGACGAACCACTTAAAAGAAGAGCTCTAAGTATAACAAAGTTTAAATTTGTTATACGACGAGCAAACGATGTTCGTGCGGTTGCACAGGACTGTGCATAGTCAACTCTTCAATTATAGCATATCTTCTTTTTTCTTACAAGTAAAATCAATTAAAATTAAGTTTTTTCTCTCCTTTTTTTCTCCAAGAAGCAAAAAGCATACTGAAGTAAAAGATACTCATCATAAGAGGAACACCTAGAATTGTCTTTTCCTGATAATAAATCGTCAAATAAGCTGAAAAAACAACTCCGAAGACAAAACTGCTAAGCAAGCTAACAAAAATCAAGCCCTCTCGTAGGAAAGGCGTATGCTTGGTCCGAAAATAATCTCCAAAAGCCAACATGGTTCGTTTGATATTCCCGGTCATAAAAGCATTATTATAGGCAATCCCTGATACTTCTCCAAAAGCAGTTGTCACCAGTCCCATACAGAAGGCCAATGGCGGTACGAGATAGATATTCTCTACAGTTTGCGGCACAAAGCCAATAATTAGGGACAGGACTGCAAGTGGAATTACGGACAAAATTGGCTTTTTAACAATTCTCAATTTTTCCTTATAGACAGTTAATAAAAGGACCCCCATCATAAAAGCTAGCAAGGTCATTACTTTAGCACTGGCATCTGACACATTGTGTTGAATGAGTCCTACTGATAGAAAAACCACATTCCCAGTCTGTCCTGCCACAAGGGTATTTCCTCGCACGATAAAGGTATAGGCATCTACATATCCTGCGCAAAAAGTCAAAAAAAGCGCTAGCCTCTTAGACTGACGTGATATTTTTCTTATTGGTAATAATCTCATTTTCTCCCCCTTTTCATTTTATCTACCTATCTACATATTGTACCACTTTCTCCAAGAAATGCGTAGTCCATTTGAAAATTTTTACCATCTGTTGGATAGTCCTTCTTTTCTGTGTTATAATGAAGGAAGGATTTAAAATCGGAAAAGGAGTATCTATGCTTAAATTAGGTGTCATCGGAACAGGCGCTATCAGCCATCATTTCATAGAAGCAGCCCATGCTAGTGGAGAATACCAGCTGGTCGCAGTCTATTCTAGAAAACGAGAAACTGCCGCAACCTTTGCTTCCTGCTATCAAAATGTCCAACTCTTTGATCAATTAGAAGACTTCTTTAAGTCTTCCTTTGATGTAGTCTATATTGCTAGTCCAAACTCCTTGCATTTTGTTCAAGCCAAGGCTGCCTTGTCTGCTGGTAAGCACGTCATTCTTGAAAAGCCAGCTGTCACTCAGCCACAAGAATGGCTAGATTTAAGGCAAACAGCTGAGAAAAATCACTGTTTTATCTTTGAAGCTGCTCGTAATTACCACGAGGAAGCTTTTACTACTATCAAAAACTTTTTAGCAGACAAGCAAGTATTGGGAGCTGATTTCAACTATGCCAAGTATTCTTCCAAGATGCCTGACTTATTGGCTGGACAGACGCCAAATGTCTTTTCAGATCGTTTTGCTGGTGGAGCACTTATGGATTTGGGGATTTATCCTCTCTATGCTGCTATCCGCCTCTTTGGAAAGGCTCAAGACGCGACTTATCAAGCTCAACAGCTTGACAATAGCATTGACCTAAATGGAGACGGTATCCTCTTCTACCCTAACTTTCAAGTTCATATCAAGGCTGGGAAAAACATCACTTCCAATCTTCCTTGTGAGATTTACACAGCAGATGGAACCTTGACCCTCAACACGATTGAGCATATCCGCTCAGCTATTTTTACTAACCACCAAGGAAATCAAGTTCAACTCCCTATCCAACAGGCTCCTCATACGATGACTGAGGAAGTTGCTGCATTTGCACACATGATCCAGCAGCCAGACCAAAAACTTTACCAGACTTGGCTGGATGATGCAAGTTCTATTCATGAGCTACTCTATACCATGCGCCAGACTGCTGGCATTAGATTTGAGGCAGAAAAATGAAAACCAAACTACCCACTGAATGGCAAGAACTGAGCGACCAACTCGGTTTCCAAGAATTTACCCCCATTCAAACTCAACTATTTGAACCCATCCTCGCTGGAGAAAACCTACTGGGAGTAAGCCCAACAGGAACTGGTAAGACCCTCGCTTACCTCCTGCCAAGTCTTCTCAGACTACAAAAGAAAAAAGCCCAGCAACTCTTGATTCTAGCACCAAATACAGAACTAGCTGGACAGATTTTTGACGTATGTAAAACATGGGCTGAAGCTATTGGTTTAACAGCTCAGCTCTTCTTATCAGGTTCAAGTCAGAAACGTCAGATTGAACGTCTTAAAAAAGGACCAGAAATTCTGATTGGAACACCTGGCCGTATCTTTGAGTTGATTAAATTGAAAAAAATCAAGATGATGAATGTGGAAACCATCATCCTGGATGAATTTGACCAATTGCTCGATGATTCTCAGATTCACTTTGTCGAGAAAATCACTCACTACGCACCTCGTGACCACCAACTCATCTACATGAGTGCGACGACCAAGTTTGACCAAGAAAAGATTGCGGCAAACACGCGCACTATTGATCTCTCTGATCAAAAACTGGACAACATCCAACATTTCTATATGCAGGTAGACCAACGTCACCGAGTGGATATGCTACGAAAATTGGCTCATGTAGAGGATTTCCGCGGACTAGTTTTCTTTAATAGCCTATCAGATCTTGGAAGTGCGGAGGAAAAACTACAGTATCGCGATGTCTTGGCTGTTTCCCTCGCTAGCGATGTCAATGTGAAATTTCGAAAAGTCATCTTAGAAAAGTTTAAAGACAAGCAGCTAACCCTGCTCCTTGCAACTGACCTCTTAGCGCGTGGAATTGATATCGATAGCCTAGAATGTGTCGTAAACTTTGATATTCCTAGAGACATGGAAACCTACACTCACCGGGCAGGACGTACAGGTCGCATGGGCAAAGAGGGCTATGTTATCACTCTCGTAACCCATCCTGAAGAACTTAAAAAACTCAAGAAATTCGCAAGTGTTCGTGAAATTGTTCTAAAAAATCAAGAACTCTATATCAAATAAGGTTGGCATTCGCCAACCTTTTTCTTATCCCCAAGTAATTTCTAATTGATAGCTGGCAAAGGGTTGTCCCTCTTGGTTTTGCAGTTGATAGGCGAGCTCGATCTTTTGCCCATCCAGTTTGTAGTGACTCGTTTGAATGATAAACTCCTGCATCCCCATTGGTGTAGGAATATAGGCCAAACTATCACTAGACTTTAGAAAACGCATGATGGTTTTGGGACTCGAGAAACGGGTCATCACTAGTTCTTCACCATGAAATTTAATAACCACTTTTTCCTTTTCCTCATTGTAGAAAAGCAGATAGCTATAATCTCCCTTTTCACGCACTTCCACGTCATAGAGTTGGTCTATGACTTCCAACTGTTCATCAAACTGAATCCTATTTCGCATTCGAATCTTCACATCATGTCCTCTTTCTTGTCTCTTGTCCTACTATTTTACCAAAAAGAGCAGGATTTTGCTATAATGGTCATATGAACGAAAAAGTATTCCGTGATCCAGTTCACAACTACATCCATGTCAATAATCAAGTCATCTACGACTTGATCAATACAAAAGAATTTCAACGTCTGCGCCGTATCAAACAACTAGGGACTTCCAGCTATACCTTCCATGGTGGCGAGCACAGTCGCTTTTCCCACTGTTTGGGGGTCTATGAGATTGCTCGCCGTATCACAGAGATTTTTGAAGAAAAATATCCTGAAGAATGGGATCCTGCTGAGTCTCTCTTGACCATGACCGCTGCTCTCCTACACGACCTTGGGCATGGTGCCTACTCGCATACTTTTGAACATCTCTTTGATACAGACCACGAAGCCATCACTCAGGAAATTATCCAAAGTCCTGAGACAGAGATTCACCAAGTCCTGCTACAAGTAGCGCCAGACTTTCCTGAAAAAGTGGCTAGTGTCATCGACCATACCTACCCTAACAAACAGGTCGTACAGCTCATTTCCAGTCAGATTGATGCGGACCGTATGGACTATCTCTTGCGCGACTCCTATTTTACAGGAGCTTCCTATGGAGAATTTGACCTGACTCGCATCCTACGGGTCATTCGCCCAGTCGAAAATGGCATCGCCTTTCAGCGCAATGGCATGCATGCCATCGAAGACTATGTCCTCAGTCGTTACCAGATGTATATGCAGGTTTATTTCCACCCAGCAACACGGGCCATGGAAGTTCTCCTACAAAATCTCCTCAAACGCGCCAAGGAACTCTATCCTGAAGACAAGGACTTCTTTGCACGAACTTCTCCACATCTCCTTCCTTTCTTTGAAAAAAATGTGACCTTGTCTGACTATCTAGCTCTGGATGATGGCGTGATGAATACCTACTTCCAGCTCTGGATGACCAGTCCTGACAAGATACTAGCCGACTTGTCGCAACGTTTTGTCAACCGCAAGGTCTTTAAATCCATTACTTTTTCAGAAAAAGACCAAGACCAACTCGCAACCATGAGACAACTGGTTGAAGAAATCGGTTTTGATCCAGACTACTACACTGCCATTCATAAGAACTTTGACCTTCCTTATGATATCTATCGCCCCGAATCTGAAAATCCACGGACTCAGATTGAAATTTTACAAAAAAATGGAGAACTGGCAGAACTCTCTAGCCTGTCTCCTATCGTCCAATCCCTTGCTGGCAGCCGCCATGGAGACAATCGCTTCTATTTCCCGAAAGAAATGTTGGACCAAAATAGCATCTTCGCAAGTATCACCCAGCAATTTTTACACTTGATTGAGAACGATCATTTTACCCCAAATAAAAACTAGAAGAGGAAATTTATGAGTATTAAACTAATCGCTGTCGATATCGATGGTACCCTGGTTAACAGTAAAAAGGAAATCACTCCTGAAGTTTTTTCTGCCATCCAAGATGCCAAACAAGCTGGCGTCAAAGTCGTGATTGCAACTGGCCGCCCTATCGCAGGTGTTGCTAAACTTCTGGACGACTTGCAGTTGAGAGACGAGGGTGACTATGTTGTAACCTTCAACGGTGCCCTTGTCCAAGAAACTGCTACTGGCCATGAGATTATCAGCGAATCTTTAGCCTATGAGGACTATCTCGATATGGAATTTCTCAGTCGCAAACTCGGTGTCCACATGCACGCTATTACCAAGGACGGTATCTATACTGCCAATCGCAATATCGGAAAATACACAGTGCACGAATCAACCCTCGTCAGCATGCCCATCTTCTACCGCACACCTGGAGAAATGGCTGACAAGGAAATCGTCAAGTGTATGTTTATCGATGAACCAGAGATTCTCGATGCTGCGATTGAAAAAATCCCAGCAGAATTTTACGAACGCTACTCTATCAACAAATCTGCTCCTTTCTACCTTGAACTCCTTAAAAAGAATGTAGACAAGGGTTCAGCTATTACCCATCTAGCTGAAAAACTAGGATTGACCAAAGATGAAACCATGGCGATCGGTGACGAAGAAAATGACCGCGCCATGCTCGAAGTCGTTGGAAATCCCGTTGTCATGGAAAATGGAAATCCAGAACTCAAAAAAATCGCCAAATACATCACTAAAACAAATAATGAATCTGGCGTTGCCCATGCCATCCGTACATGGGTATTGTAAAAATGCAAGAATAGATAAAACCCGCTCAGCAGAGCGGGTTTTATATGAATATATCACAATGAGAGTAAATTAATAAATTGAATTGCAGTTGTACAGTTACTTAAATCTTGAAAGTACAAAAATAGGTATTGCTTCCTTAATTGTGGCACTGTATTGTAATACATTACTTTCTTTATTTCCATATGTTATTTTCTTACAATCTCTTTTAATTTTTACGATAATTTCATATACAAAGTATAAATAGGAAAGTCTTTATATCTTTCTTTTGTCTCATTATCCAGTTTATTCCAAAACAAATCAGCTTGCGGTTTCGATTTTAATAACACTGATGAACCGAAACAAAGTTCATAGTTATCATTACTATTTACTAAAATATTGCTCAGAATCTCCATTTCTTTGCTGTTTAATTTACGAACTCTAGATTTTATTTGAAGGTCATTTATTATAGCCATCTCACTATTTTGGGAGTATTTTAAGTTCCAATTAGAAAGACATTGAGCCCAATTAAGTAACAACTCTCTTTTAGTCATATCTTCTGCCATGTCTGCAGCGATAACTATTTTTAAAATAGTATGGTCAGCGCCTTCATATTTCAGCTTATTATCTACCAATCTTTGATATGAGGCAATAACTGAATCAATTTTACAATTATCAATTTTTAGCCAATCGTTTGGTTCAAATACTTCAAAAATTGAAATGTCTAAATAATCTTCATCTTCAGTTTCTCCTTCCCGGCACCAAGGAGTTTCAGTAAAAATGTCTATCATAGTTCCATTTTTATCTGACAAAAAACTATATAAAGTTATAATGTGGATGTTAGCAATATTTAGGTGAAGTAATTTCGATTCATTATAATTTAAAGCAACTTTCTTTTTTAAGACAAGACCTGAATAAAGAATATTTAGATTTCTTTGAGATTGTTTATCAAAGCAAGATAAATCAACATCTTTTTGTATACCCATTTTTTTCATAAAGTTAGAAATTTTTAACAATCCCTTTATATCAGCCTCTAAATCAAATGAAGAAATATCCTTTATTGACCGTTCATCTAACTCTATTTTATTACCATTAAGGGTAAAATATCCGATTTTTCCTAGCTCTTGAAATACCTGAGTACACTTTATAGCTTTTGACAGCAAATCCGGCCTAGTATAGTTAAATTTGAATTGTTTCTTCTTTATATCAAAAGACATTGTAAAGCTTTCACCAAAATGAAGCTGTACATTCCCATCAGGAAAACGATGTCTTTTTACGTCTTGAAAAACATGATCGCCTATTTTTATAATTAAATCCGTTTCTTCTTCAGTTTCTACAATCTTAATTGTGTTTTCAAGAGGTATTTCTATGCCAGTTATAGGATCTAAATAATAAATAAAGAGATCATGTTCTTCCTGATAGTTAAAAATTTCTTCTTTTTCCTGACCATAGAAGTAGAACTTTAGAGTTTTATCATCAGAAATGTCCTCAACTGAAATACCTTCGGCATTTATGAAACTATACTGCTTCTGACTATTGTTTATGAAATCCACTAACATTGGATAAATTTTTTTATCATCCAGTTTAAAAATCTCTATGGAAAGTTTCTTCTTATTTGTAGATTTATTTTTTAGTTTACTCTTTCTGAGCAAATTCTTTATAGAAAGAGGAGGTAATGACTTATAGTAAATATCTCTTAAACCATTATCCTCATTCAACCAAACTACAAATAAAACTACTCCACCATTTGATTTATATAGTTCTAAATCTCTAGTATCTAATGAGAAGGATTTTAACACATCTTTTTTCTGTCTAGTGGTTTTAATCTGAACAGGTACTTTACCTAATATTTCGTCTTTCTTCTCACTCGGTGATTTAAGAACATGAATTTCTCCATCCCACACTGGAGTTTTATCATTTCTATCAAAATAAGATTGAAGTAACTCATGCTTATCTATAAATGTCGACAGATGTGAAACACCTAATGTCTCAATTTTTCTATTATTTGCCAAATCCGCACCTCGAAAAATAGCTCTATATACTTTATATTATAACATTAACAAAGAAAAACTTATATACTATAATTACAACTATTTAACTTAAACTGAATATTATAAACTTAAAAAATACTGTTCATTAATAATTACAAAATAAATAGATCAGTTTCCTGATCTACTTTATTCTATATTCATTGACTTTTGGTCACACTTTGGTCAAAAATTCCAAAAATATTAAGTTATTTTAAAAAACAAACTTGTGATGATTGCCTATAAACAAACATTTTGAATTTTCTTTGTCTTTCTTTACATTACTAAAAATGCCCCCTGCAGGAATCGAACCTGCAACTACTCCTTAGGAGGGAGTTGTTATATCCATTGAACTAAGGGAGCTAGAGAAAAACCCTGCTGGGTGAGCAGAGTTTTTTAGTCGAATTAACGACGGATTTCTTTGATACGAGCTGCCTTACCTTGAAGTGCACGCAAGTAGTACAATTTCGCACGACGTACTTTACCGTAGCGAACAACTTCGATCTTTTCAACACGTGGAGTGTGGATTGGGAAGATACGCTCAACACCTACACCGTTAGAGATTTTACGAACTGTGTAGTTTTCTGAGATACCAGCACCTTTACGTGCGATAACAACACCTTCAAAAATCTGGATACGTTCACGGTTCCCTTCGACAACTTTCGCGTGTACACGAACAGTGTCACCAGGACGGAATGATGGGATATCTGTACGAAGTTGACCTTCAGTCAAGCTTTGGATTAATGGATTCATTTTATTCTCCTATCTTTGTCAATCTTGAGGAACCTTCCTCAGCGGATAAACTGTATTTTTGTGCGTCCATTACACACAAGATACAGTTTACCAAATTTCCACCTAAAAGTAAAGAAATTTATAGCAGAATTCCTAAAAAAATCGCTAGAAAACCGCCTATGTAAGTTATGACTAAATAGCTATAAAATACCTTCTTGTCACTTAATAGTCTTTGCAGCTCGTCATTCAAGGTTGAAAAGGTCGTCAAACCTCCACAAAAACCTGTCGCTAGGATAGCATAGACTTCCTTAGACTCCACATGATTGTAGAGCAAGCCAATCAAAAAACAACCTAGAAGATTGGCTATGAGAGTTCCTAGGGGCAATTTAGAAGCTTGATTATAGCGTGAAAAGAAATAACGTACCAGGGCTCCGAACCCGCAGGCGATTGCAAGATAAACGATTACCATTTCTTCCTCCCTAGAACATAAGCCAAAAGTAGACCTCCACCAATGCTCAAAAGTAAGTAGATGCCTAAACTAAGATAACGCCCGGTATCAAGAAGTTTCACTGCATCAAGCATTAGGCTAGAAAAGGTTGTTAAACCTCCGCAAAAACCTGTCCCCAGCGCCAAAACCAAGCCTTTACTAGTTTCCTTATAGACCAGATAGCCTCTCACCAGATAGACCAAGCAGAAAATGCCCAGATAGTTGACAAGGAGGGTACCCCAAGGAAAGTCTGGACTGGCTGGTAACCAAGTGGAAATGAGATAGCGGACAAGGCCTCCCACCATTGCAGCCAGAAAAATTCCTAGCGGATAAAATTGTTCTTTTTTCATTTGATGTTTTGATCCTGATAATCACGCGAATGTTTGAGAATGTCTGAAAAAGTCGCAACAATGGTCTCCTGATAGCGCTTATCTTCTACTCGATTTCTGACTTTTTCAAAAATGATTTCTTCTCGCTTGGTATCTAAGATTGGCTTACCAGATGCTTTCTTATAAGCGACAACCCCTTCAACTAAGTACATCCGTTCTTCTAGGAGCTTAACGATTTGGTCGTCGATTTGATCAATTTCTTGCCGAATAATATCTAAATCCATAGTGTCTCCTCCTTTATTTGAATTATTGTATCAAAAAGCTTCTAAATAGGCTAGTAAAATCCCAAAAAAACTAATAAAAAAACGCACTGACTTCTTCCAGTCAGCGCAGTTTGATTCTTATCCTACTTTTGCAGCCAATTCTTCTGCGAATTGTTCCAAACGTTCGATGTCTTCTTCTTCGGCAGAGAGGTCTACTTTAACACACTCTGAACCTTTTTCTGCTCCTGTTGCTACAAAAACGCGATCAAAGTCATCGACAGCCTTACAGAATTCGTCGTAGAAGGTATCTCCTGAACCGACCACTCCGTAAATTTTGCCATTCAAGTTGAGATCAGCTAGGTCTTCGTAGAAGTCCATCATCTCATCGGGCAATTCTCCATCCCCGTAAGTGTAAGTCGCAACGATTGCGATGTCCGCCTCCAAGAAGTCTGAAGCGTCAACAGTCGTACATTCATCCACATCGACATCCAAGCCCAAGTCACGCAATTTATCTGCTACAATATCTGCAATTTCTTCGGTATTACCGGTCATACTGGCAAATACAATTTTTGCTAATGCCATATCGTCCTCCTCAATTTATCTTTCTCCATTATATCATATCTTTTTCATTTTAAAAATAAAAATTCTTATGCTACAATGAAATGAGAAAGAATTGAGGTTATTTATGGAAATTTACCAGCAAATATTAGAGAAAATCAAAGAATACGATACCATTATCATTCACCGTCATATGAAACCAGATCCGGATGCCTTAGGGAGTCAGGTGGGCTTGAAAGCTCTTCTCACACACCATTTCCCAGAAAAGACTATCAAAGCGGTCGGTTTTAACGAACCCACTCTAACCTGGATGGCGGAAATGGATACTGTCCAAGACAGTGTCTACCAAGGAGCTCTTGCTATTATTTGTGATACAGCGAATCGCCCTCGTATCGATGACAAACGCTACGAACAAGCTGCTTTTACCATCAAAATCGATCATCATCCAAATGATGATATCTATGGTGACCTATCCTGGGTGGATACAAGTTCAAGTAGTGCTAGTGAAATGATTGCCCTATTTGCTCAAGAAAATCAGCTGGCTTTGTCTAGTGAAGCGGCACGACTTCTCTATGCAGGAATTGTCGGGGACACAGGGCGTTTTCTCTACCCGTCAACTAGTGCCCGTACCTTTAGAATAGCTAGCCAGCTCCGAGAAATTGATTTTGACTTTGCTGGATTGTCTCGTCAAATGGATACCGTGAGCTTCAAGATTGCAAAATTGCAAGGGTATGTTTATGATCACTTAGAAGTCGATGAGAATGGAGCCGCACGCGTTCTGCTTACTCAAGAAATCCTGAAAGAATATAAGGTTACGGATGCTGAAACGGCTGCGATTGTCGGAACACCTGGCCGAATTGATACTGTTAAGGCTTGGGCTATCTTTGTTGAGCAAGCTGATGGCCACTTCCGCGTGCGAATGCGTAGTAAAATCACCCCTATCAATGAAATTGCCAAAGAACACGACGGAGGAGGACACCCATTAGCCAGTGGCGCCAATTCCTATAGTCTAGAAGAAAACGAAATCATCTATCAAAAGTTAAAAAACTTGCTTAAATACTGATAAAATACTTGCCAAACTTTTCAGAATCTGATAGACTAGTATGGTAACAATCTATGGCTCGCAAAGAGACCATGGCAGAAAGGAAATATTGCAAAATGAAAAAAGATATCCATCCAGAATATCGCCCAGTTGTCTTCATGGACACAACTACTGGTTACAAATTCCTTAGCGGTTCAACAAAACGCTCTAACGAAACTGTTGAGTTCGAAGGCGAAACTTACCCATTGATCCGTGTGGAAATTTCATCAGACTCACACCCATTCTACACTGGACGTCAAAAGTTCACTCAAGCAGATGGACGTGTGGATCGTTTCAACAAAAAATACGGTCTCAAATAATCATAAAAAGAACAGTTTCAACTGTTCTTTTTTTGTACTTATTTTTATGAACCAACCACTACTATTATCTCAATATCAAGCTTCAAGCTGCTAGTGCCGAGAACTAATTTGAACAAGTTTAAAAAATATCGAAAAGAAGCTTGATATTGAGAATGGTCAAGATGATTGAAACTGCGTAACCTAGGATTGTGTTCCACTTGGCATTAGTGAATTCTCCCATCAGTGACTTCTTAGAGGTCAGATAGATTAAGGGAAAGATTGAAAACGGAAGAGCGGTTGACAGAAAGACCTGTGAATAGACCAATAACTGATCCAAGGTTTTTTCTTGATGTCCAAACAAGACGGCGACTATAATCACAGGGATCAAGGCAAAAATACGTGTACCGATACGGATAATCCACTGAGGTAATCTTAGATGTAAGAAACCTTCCATGACAATCTGTCCTGTCAAAGTGCCTGTAATGGTCGAATTTTGACCACTTGCTAAGAGGGCTAGAGCAAATAAAGTTGACAAGGTTGAGCTGGCTATTGCTCCTGCTATCGTCGAATCCTGTAAAGCATTGTACATTTGGGAGAAAGCTGAAATTTCAGATGCATGACCAAAAAAGAGGGAGGCACCTAAAATGAGAAGCAAGGAATTGACAATAAAGGCTAGGGACAACTGAAGATTTGAATCCCAGGTCATAAAGCGTACTGCTTTTCGAACATCCTTCTTATCTTTGTGATTGATTTTCCTTGTTTGGGATAGAGAGGAATGGAGATAGAGATTATGGGGCATGACTGTCGCACCTACAATCCCTAGAGCCAAGGTCAATTGACTTTCATGACCTGGTAACGGTGTTTCAAATAAAGTTGAAGTTGGTAAATAACCACCAATAATCCCCTGGATACTTGGATTGGATAAGGCCACAAGATAGGCAAAGATGGCTAATATGGTTAAAATAAGAGTCGTAACAATGGCTTCAATTTTTTTGAAACCAAATTTCATCAATAAAAGTAACAAAAATACATCTAAAACGGTTAGAAGGATAGCAATCATAATCGGTATTTTAAACAAAAGATTTAAGGCAATTGCTGAACCTAAAACTTCAGCCAAATCTGTCGCCATTAAAGCTAATTCTAAAATCACCCATAAACTATAGCGAAGCCACTTGGGAGCATGATGAGCCGTTGCCTGCGCTAGGTCCATCCTAGTCACGATACCGAGCTTTCCAGCCATCTGTTGTAACTGCATAGCAATGATGGATGAAATTAAAATAACAAATAAAAGGCTGTACTTGTAGGAGGCGCCACCAACCACGCTGGTGATCCAGTTTCCTGGATCCATGTAGCCAACTGCCACAAGTGCACCAGGTCCTAAAAATGCTTTTAGATTTTGCCAAAAATGATTGTTATTTGGAGTCTCAATAGATTGATTGATCTCAGAAAGAGAGACTTTTTCATAAGAGGACATAGGGATTTCCCACTTTCTAATCTGTCTTTACATATTTCTTAATAGAATATTTTTTGAAAGAATGATGAAAATAGTTTACCTATTTCCAATTCATCCTTATTATATCACATTTTAGAATGATTCCTAATAAAAGAAATGATAATTGAAATAGGCAATATCAGTATTGTAAAAGCCAGCGTTTTTTGACGCTGGCTTTAAAACTGTGAAAAATATTTCTCAACTAGATCGCTTCTGTGACAAAACTACGGCTTTCAAGCACTCTAAGCATGGCATTAGCTGTATCTAAGGCTGTAAAAAGTGGCACACCGTGTTCAATGGCTGAACGACGGATTTGCTCACCATCTTCGTCAGCAGTTCGTTTGGTTCCGACAGTATTGATGATCGCTTGGACTTTTCCTTTACGGACATAGCTTGGGATATCCTGTTCATCGTCACCAATCTTACCAACAGGTTGGGCTTCGAGTCCATGACTGGCAAAGAAGGCTGCTGTCCCTTCTGTCGCGAGGATACCGTAGCCGATATTTTGGAAACGGCGAGCCAAGTCCAAGGCTTCATCTTTGGCATCATCAGCGATGGTGAAGACCACATTCCCAAAGGTTGGCAAGTGTAAGTAAGAAGCTTCAAAAGCTTTATAGAGAGCTTTTTCCAAAGTCGTATCAGAACCCATGACTTCACCTGTTGACTTCATTTCAGGGCCGAGCAAGCTGTCTACCTTAGCTAGTTTGGTAAAGGAGAAGACTGGAGCCTTGATATGAACGCGAGTACTTTCAGGATAAAGTCCATCTTGGTAGCCAAGTTCTTCAAGACTTTGCCCAAGAATCAGCTTAGTCGCTACCTGAGCCATAGGGATATTGGTTACCTTAGAAAGGAACGGAACCGTACGGCTGGCACGTGGATTGACCTCAATAACGTAGACTTTTTCATCCTTGATGACAAACTGAATATTCATCATACCAAGACAGTTAAGGCCGATTGCTAGGCGTTTAGTATAGTCTGCGATGGTTTCCTGAACCTTTTGCGACAAGGTTTGTGGTGGGTAAACGGCCATTGAGTCACCTGAGTGGACACCAGCACGTTCGATATGTTCCATGATACCAGGGATGAGAACATTTTCTCCATCTGAAATGGCATCGACTTCACACTCTTGTCCAACAATGTAAGAGTCAACAAGAACTGGGTGGTCTGGACTTGCTTTAACGGCTGTACGCATGTAAGAACGAAGATCTTCTTCGTTTTCTACAATTTCCATAGCACGTCCCCCCAAGACATAAGATGGGCGAACGAGGACTGGGAAACCAATCTTGCGAGCTGCAAGCACCGCTTCTTCTTCATTTGTTGCCGTTTGTCCTGGTGGTTGTGGAATATCCAAGTCTTTGAGGGCTTGCTCAAAGAGGTCGCGGTCTTCCGCCCGGTCTAGGTCAGCAACTTGTGTACCAAGAATGGTCACTCCTGCTTTGGCCAATGGCTCCGCAAGGTTGATGGCTGTTTGACCACCAAACTGAACAATAACGCCTTTTGGTTGCTCCAAATCAATGACATTCATCACATCTTCAAAAGTTAATGGTTCAAAGTAGAGCTTATCAGACACAGAGAAGTCCGTAGAAACGGTCTCTGGGTTTGAGTTCATGATGATGGCCTCATAACCAGCTGCCTGGATTGCCTTAACAGAGTGAACGGTTGCGTAGTCAAACTCAACCCCTTGACCAATACGGATTGGACCTGAACCTAGAACTAGGACGGATTCCTTATCAGACTTGATAGATTCATTTTCCCAGCCATAGGTTGAATAGAAGTATGGTGTTTCAGAGTCAAATTCTGCCGCACAGGTATCGACCATCTTATAGACTGGAACAATCTTGTTTTCCAAACGTAGTTGGCGAACTTGGTCAGCTGTCGTTTCCCAAAGTTCCGCAATCTTACGGTCTGAAAATCCATTGAGTTTGGCAGTTTTCAAGACTTCTAGATCTTGTGGATGGGCACCTAACTCTTGCTCAATTTCAAAGATGTGCAAGAGTTTATCAAGGTAAAAGATATCAATCTTTGTCAATTCAGCAATTTCTTCTGGTGTGTAACCACGGCGAATAGCCTCTGATACGTAGAAGAGACGATCATCTTGGGCCTTGACAACTTTTTCAATCAAGGCATCATCCGAAACAGAAGCAAGCTCCGGCATTTCATTGTGGTGAACGCCAATTTCAAGTGAACGACATGCCTTGAGAAGTGACTCCTCGATGTTACGACCGATAGCCATGACTTCCCCAGTCGCTTTCATCTGAGTTCCAAGACGACGCTCACCTTTTTCAAACTTGTCAAATGGGAAACGTGGAATCTTAGCAACGACGTAGTCAAGGGCTGGTTCAAACATAGCATAGGTGGAACCAGTGACTGGGTTGATGACCTCATCCAAGGTCAAACCAACCGCAATCTTAGCTGCCAATTTGGCAATCGGATAACCAGTTGCCTTAGAAGCAAGCGCTGACGAACGCGATACACGAGGGTTTACTTCGATAACATAGTACTTAAAGCTATGTGGATCAAGGGCTAGCTGAACGTTACATCCACCTTCAATCTTGAGGGCGCGGATAATGCTCAAGCTCGCGTCACGAAGCATTTGGTTTTCATAGTCTGACATGGTTTGCGCAGGAGCAAATACGATAGAATCCCCTGTGTGAATCCCCACTGGGTCAAAGTTTTCCATGTTACAAACAACGAGGGCATTGTCAGCTGAATCGCGCATAACCTCGTATTCGATTTCCTTGAAACCAGCGATTGAACGTTCAATCAAACATTGGGTAACAGGTGACAGTTTTAACCCATTTTCAGCGATTTCACGCAATTCTTCCTCGTTGGCACACATACCACCACCAGTACCACCTAGGGTAAAGGCTGGACGAACGATAACAGGGTAACCAATTGACGCAGCAAAAGCAACAGCTTCTTCCACTGTGTTAACAATTTCAGATTCAGGAATCGGCTGCTCAAGCTCTTCCATCAATTGTTTAAAGAGGTCACGGTCCTCTGCTTGGTCGATGGCAGACAATTTAGTACCTAAAAGCTCTACTCCAAGCTCATCTAAAATACCATTTTTAGACAATTCCATAGCCATATTGAGCCCTGTTTGACCACCAAGAGTTGGAAGCAAGGCATCTGGACGTTCCTTACGGAGAATACGTGTCACAAACTCCAGTGTGATCGGTTCGATGTAGACCTTGTCCGCAATCTCCTTATCTGTCATGATGGTAGCAGGGTTTGAGTTCACCAAGACAACCTCATAACCTTCCTCTTTCAACGACAAGCAGGCCTGGGTCCCCGCGTAGTCAAACTCAGCAGCCTGACCAATAATAATCGGACCAGAACCAATCACCATAATTTTTTGAATATCAGTACGTTTAGGCATTTATAAGATATTAAGGGCGTCAAGCGGACAAAGCTAAAATAGGAGTTATGACGAAGAACTCTCAGTTCTAGGAATAACTATCTTTTTAGCACCGTCCGTAGCCCGTATTCAGTTCAGCAAATACGGACCACCCTTCTCCTTTCTATTCGTCGCCTCACAGAGCGACATTAAATAAATTCTCCGACGATTTTTTAGAGAAACGATATTTTTCGATAAAAAATCTAGTGCAGGGAGTTTTTAGTTCGCCCAATAGCGACTAAAAGAAACGACCTGCCTTTCTATTCGGCAACTCTCAGGTTGCCATTAAATAAGATACAAAGGACGAATAGAAAGCGATTGAATTTTAGGAAACCAAGGAAGGATTGACAATCCAAGTTGGTTTCTCTAAATTCCGAGCTTTCCGTCCGTGTTCAGTTACATAAATTCTCCAACGAGTTTTTACTCGTTTTTAGTTTGCTTGTTTAAAAGCTTCCATCATCTCGATAAACTCGTCAAATAGGTAGCTTGCATCGTGTGGACCAGGAGCTGCGTCTGGGTGGAATTGTACAGAAAAACCTGGTTGGTATCTGTGACGTACACCTTCAACTGACTTGTCATTGATTTCTTCGTGGGTAATGATCAAATGCTCTGGCAAGTCCTCACGGCTGACTGCATAACCATGGTTTTGGCTGGTAAAGTCTACACGTCCTGTTGCAATCTCACGTACCGCGTGGTTAAATCCACGGTGACCAAACTTCATCTTATAAGTCTTAGCCCCGTTTGCCATGGCAAAGAGTTGGTGTCCCATACAAATTCCGAAAATTGGAATTTTCCCTTGCACACCACGAATCATGTCCAGTGCTTCTGGAACGTCTTCTGGGTTACCTGGACCATTTGACAACATAACTCCATCAGGATTGAGGTGGAGAATTTCTTCTGCCGTTGTTGAATACGGAACAACCGTCACGTTACAGTTACGCTTAGAAAGTTCACGTAAGATTGAGTGCTTGAGACCAAAGTCTACTAAGACCACACTCAAACCAACTCCAGGAGCTGGATAGGAAGTTTTAGTAGAAACCTGCTTAATATTGTCTGTCGGCAAGACTGTTGCTTGGAGCTGGTCCGTCACATGGTCCATACTGTCCCCAACATGAGTCAAGGTTGCACGCATGGTACCATGCTTACGGATAATCTTGGTAAGTGCACGCGTATCAATCCCTGAAATACCCGGAATTTTCTTAGCTTTCAAGAATTCGTCCAAGGTCATTTGGTTGCGCCAGTTGCTAGCTCGACGCGCCTCTTCGAAAACGACAACTCCCTTACAAGTTGGAATGATGGATTCATAATCATCACGATTTATTCCATAATTTCCCACCAAAGGATAAGTGAAAGTCAAGATTTGTCCATTATAAGACTGGTCTGTAATGGATTCTTGGTAGCCGGTCATCCCTGTGTTAAAGACGATCTCACCTGTTACATCAATGTCTGCTCCGAAGGCCTTTCCTTCAAAAACTGTGCCATCTTCTAATACTAGAAGTCTTTTTGTCATATTTTCACCTCTCGTGGACGCTCACTGGCGTCTTTTAACGTCTTGTGTTTTAGTTGGCGTTTCTACTCGCCAATACGGATTCTAAGATTGCCATTCGAACAAAGACACCGTTGGTCATTTGTTGGACAATGCGTGATTTTGGTGCTTCAACCAAGTGGTCAGCAATTTCCACATCCCGATTAACTGGAGCCGGATGCATAATGATTGCTTTTTCTTTCAAACGATTATAGCGTTCTTGGTTCAAACCGTGTTGAGCATGGTAGTCTTCTTTTGAAAAGACCGCTCCGCTTTCATGGCGTTCATGTTGAACTCGGAGTAACATCAAAACATCCACCTGATCAACAATCTCATCAATAGTTACAAACTGTCCATAGTCCGCAAACTCTTGACTTCTCCATTCCTCAGGTCCTGCAAAATACAGTTCAGCTCCCAAGCGTTTCAAAATCTGCATATTGGATTTGGCAACACGTGAATGATCCAAGTCGCCTGCAATAGCAACCTTGAGACCCTCAAAGTGACCAAATTCCTCATAAATGGTCATCAAATCAAGCAGGCTCTGACTAGGATGTTGTCCCGAGCCGTCTCCACCATTGATGATGGAAGTCGTAATCGTCGGACTCGCAATCAACTCTCTGTAATAGTCGACATCTGGGTGGCGAATCACACAGACATCCACTCCTAGAGCAGATAGGGTCAAGATGGTATCATACAATGTCTCACCCTTATTGACCGAACTGGTCTTCACATCAAAGTCAAGTCGCTCCAGCCCTAGCTTAATCTCTGCCACTTCAAATGACTTATGTGTCCGTGTAGAATCCTCAAAGAAAAGATTTGAAACAATCGGATGGTCTTCATAAGGAAGCTGGGCTCCATTTTTAAACTCAATTCCTCGCTTAATCAATTTCATCACTTGATCGACAGTGAGGTCTTCCATGGACACCACATGGTTCAATGCTTGTTGATTTTCTGACATAGCTACTCCTTCAGCTTTCTAAGCTTCTTCAGTAATCAGAACTCTGTCTTGGCCATCAAGTTCTGTCATCTCTACGATGATTTCTTCAGAACGACTGGTTGGGATATTTTTCCCAACGTAATCTGGACGGATAGGCAATTCTCTATGTCCACGATCGACTAGCACCGCAAGACTCACGCGCGCAGGGCGACCATGACCAACAATATTATCGATAGCAGCACGGATGGTACGACCTGTATAGAGTACATCATCAACCAAGATAACTTCACGGTCTGTCACATCAACAGAAATCAAAGAAGTATCTTCTCCGCTTTTAACATCGTCACGGAAAGGTTTGGTGTCCAGTTCCACAACAGGTACAGTGATGTTTTCCAACTGCTCCAAGCGTTCTTTGATACGATGAGCGATGAAAACACCACGCGTTTTTATCCCTGCTAGGATAATCTTATTCAAATCTTTATTGCGCTCAATAATCTCATAAGTAATTCGCGTAATCGCTCGTTTGACAGTCAATTCGTCTACAACTTCTTTTGTCTTCATGACAAACCTCCAAAAAGAAAAGTCTCCTTCTACAAGGAGACTTGAAATGTATAGCCAAGCGAGCCCTACTGTATACAGTATAGACTTCACCCTTCTACTTTATCGCGCTCCTTGCCTGCCTCACGGGACAGGTTTAAAGGATTATTTAGTTATCACTTAATATAGCACAAAGCACCCTTAAAATCAAGTAAAAACTTTTTCAGAGTCCGCTTAAACATTGCTAAAATCATATAACTGGGGATAGTGGTCACATTCTGGATTTTTGGGATGGCAGATAGCTCGTCCAAAGTAAATCATGGCCTGGTGGGCTGCTAACCACTCTTCTGGTGGCAAGACATCCATAACACGTTTCTCTACTTCAAGTGGCGTAGCCGATTTTTTTACGATATCGTGATGCTTACAGATACGCTCCACATGAGTATCCACTGCAAAAGCAGGAATCCCAAACCCCACACTCATGACGACATTTGCTGTTTTACGACCAACACCCGCTAGACTTTCTAATTCCTCTCGTGTCTGAGGCACTTGACCATCAAAATCATCTAGTAACTGTTGGGCACATTTTTTAAGAAATTTAGCCTTATTTCGATACAGTCCCAGGCGAGAAATGTGTGAAGCAATTTCACTCTCTGTTGCGACAGACATGGCTTGTGGTGTCGGAAAGGCAGCAAAGAGACCTGGCGTGGCCTTGTTTACCGCTACATCTGTCGTCTGAGCTGACAACATCACCGCAACCAAGAGTTCAAAATGATTGCGAAAATCAAGACTAGGTTTAGCATCTGGAAAGAGGGCAATTATTTCCTCTATGACATGACGGGCACGTTTCTTGGATAAAACCATCTACTCGTCTCCATTAAATAGTCCTTGCAAGCCAGCAAATGGACTGTTTTCTTCTTTCTTGACTGCTTGTTGGGCTTGGTATTCTTCCTCAGTCATGATTTGCCAGTCATTTCCTGACACAAAACCTTGGCCCGCCTCTTCTTCTGCCGTCAAGACTTTGATAGGAATATTGAGCAGAATATTATCTGCTACGCTCTCAGCAAGGTCAATTTCCCCATTTTCGATAGGCAAGACTAAGTCATCGTCTAGAACTTCCTGGTCCAGTTGGTTGGTCTCTCCTTCCATGAAAACTTCTGTGACTGGATAAGATTCATCTAACTCAACTGGCTCCATACTACGACTTGAAGCAAGAACAATGGTATATGACAACTGATAGTCTAAGAAATACAGACGGTCTTCGTACTGCACCTTCCCAACAGCAAGGATATCTTTGACATCTAAAATTTCTTGATTTCGTTTACGCAAGTCTGCTGCCAGGTCTAAAGCTTGTTCAAAGTGTAGACCTTCAGGCTGCTTACTAATTTCTTGAATATGTAACTTCATATTTCCTCCATAAAGATGTACTCACTTGATTATACCATGAAAAGGCTATAAGTCAGCCTCCCAAACTTTGATATTAAAATTTCATTTTTTAACATATTTACTATGGCATATTTTCTGATTAGTGCTATACTATAGGCAAGAATACATCAGAGCAAGGAGGATGCTCATATGGAAGACAAAGCACTCATCACTGAAGCTTACCAACTACTTTCCGAGTTAAATCAAAGTTTCCAAAATTGCAAACAAGGTACAGCCGATGATTTTCGTCTACAAGAACTGCTGAACACCACTCTTAAGAAACTAAAAAAAGCGGAAAAGATTGACAACAGTATCTTAATCGACCTTGAGAAATTTTACCAACGTACCAGTCTACTGATTGGACTGGGTAGCCTAAAACTGAATGATCAAGCTCGTGCTGCTTGGCGCAACTATGACAAGTTCCACTACGAACATGTCAAACACGTACTGACTCTCTATGGACCTGTTTTCGGATTCTGATACTTTTCGAAAATCTCTTCAAACCACGTCAGCTTCGCCTTGCCGTTAGTATGGGTTACTGACTTCGTCAGCTCTATCTGCAACCTCAAAGCTGTGCTTTGAGCAGTCTTTGGGTCGCTTCCTAGTTTGCTCTTTGATTTTCATTGAGTATAAAAACTAGAATTTCCTGTTTTCTATTGACAAAATTTCCTCAAAAGTATAGGATAGAGGTACTAATACTCGGAGGTAAGGGAGACATGAACAACTAAGTCTATCAAATAAAGAACCTTTATTTAGTAGATCTTGTTTTTGTCTCTTTTTGTGTGCTCTTTTTATACTAGATTTTCTAGTATCTTGTCCCCATTGAAAATCAAAAAACTAGAAAGCTAACCGTCTGCTCCTTTTGGGTTGGGGTAGGCAGCTCCAAGCTAGTTTGACGAGCTTTTTAACGAGGAAAATAGAGTTTTGACAGTGACTTTGAGCTCTACTAGATAAAGTAGAGCTTTTTGTTATGCACTATCGACATTCTAGAAAGGGCAACAATATGATAAAAATCAATCATCTATCCATCACTCAAAACAAAGATCTACGAGATCTTGTATCTGACTTAAGCATGACTATCCAAGACGGGGAAAAGGTTGCTATTATTGGCGAAGAAGGAAATGGCAAATCAACCTTGCTACGAGCTTTAATGGGGGAAAAATTGACTGATTTCACTATCAAGGGAGACATCCAATCTGATCTTCAATCACTGGCCTACATTCCTCAAAAACTCCCTGAAATCCTGAAAAATAGGACTCTACACGACTACTTCTTTTTGGATTCTACTGAATTAGACTACAGCATTCTTTATCGTTTGGCGGAGGAGTTGCACTTTGATAGCGACCGTTTTGCTAGCGACCAAGAAATTGGCAGCCTATCAGGGGGAGAAGCTTTGAAAATTCAGCTCATTCACGAGTTAGCAAAACCTTTTGAGATTCTTTTTTTAGATGAACCTTCAAATGACCTTGACCTTGAGACGGTTGATTGGCTAAAAAGGCAGATTCGAAAGATTAGGCAAACTGTTATTTTCATTTCCCATGATGAAGACTTTCTTTCTCAAACGGCAGATACTATTGTCCACTTGCGACTGGTCAAGCATCGGAAAGAAGCGGAAACGCTAGTCGAGCATTTAGACTATGATCGCTATAGTGAGCAGAGAAAGGCTAATTTTGCAAGACAAAGCCAGCAAGCTGCTAACGACCAGAGAGCCTATGACAAAACCATGGAAAAACAACGCCGCGTCAAGCAAAATGTAGAAACTGCACTTCGAGCTACCAAAGACAGTACTGCCGGTCGCCTATTGGCTAAAAAGATGAAAACTGTTCTCTCTCAAGAAAAACGCTTTGAAAAGGAAGCTCAGTCCATGACACAAATGCCACTTGAAGAGGAACAAATCCAACTTTTCTTCTCAGACATCCAACCATTACCGGCTTCTAAAGTCTTAATCCAACTGGAAAAAGAAAGTTTGTCCATTGGCCAGCGCATTTTAGCTCAGGAGTTACGACTAACGGTCCGTGGCCAAGATAAAATCGGTATCATCGGGCCAAATGGTGCTGGAAAATCAACTCTGTTAGCCAAGTTGCAACAACTACTCAGCGCCAAAAGAGAGATTTCCCTTGGTTATATGCCACAAGATTACCACAAAAAACTGCAATTGGATTTATCTCCAGTAGCCTACCTCAGCCACACTGGACAAAAAGAAGAACTACAGAAAATCCAATCTCACCTAGCCAGTCTCAATTTCAGCTATCCAGAGATGCACCACCAAATCCGCTCCCTATCTGGCGGGCAACAAGGTAAACTCCTACTTTTGGATTTAGTGTTGCGCAAACCAAACTTTCTCCTTCTGGATGAGCCTACACGAAACTTTTCTCCAACTTCCCAACCCGAAATCAGAAAACTCTTTGCATCTTATCCCGGCGGTCTGATCACTGTTTCTCATGACAGACGTTTTCTAAAAGAGGTCTGTAGGGCCATCTATCGTTTGACAGAACATGGTTTGGAGGTAGTTAATTTAGACGATTTATAAATGTTGAACATAGCAAAAATCCAGAGATCATCTCTGGATTTTTTTACATGTGTTTCAAGCGTTCGATTCGTTCTGAGATAGGTGGGTGGGTATAAAAGAGTTTTTGAAGTCCGCCACCTTTCTTGGGATCATTGATATAAAGAGCGCTGCTGGCATCATCGACATGGTGGTGCATTGGCTCGCTATTGTCTAACTTGCGCAGTGCATTGATCATCCCTTGAGGATTGCGGGTCAGCTCCACACTGGATGCATCCGCCAGAAATTCCCTCTGACGGGAAATGGCTAATTGCACCAAGGATGCTGCTAAGGGTGCCAGAACAATGGCTAGGAGAGAGATGACAAGCATGATAATCTCTAGACCATTTCCGTCACGATCATTATCGCTCCGTCTGCGACCAGCACCACCCCACCACATCATACGACCAGCCATACTAGATAGCAGGGTAATAGCACTAGCAAGAGCAACAGCAATGGTCGAAATGCGGATATCGTAGTTACGAATATGACTGACCTCATGTCCCATAACAGCTTCTAGTTCTTCGCGATTCATGATAGCTAGGAGACCCGAAGTGGCCGCAACTGCCGCATTCTGCGGGTTGGAACCTGTCGCAAAGGCATTTAAGGAAGAATCCTCAATGATGAAAACACGTGGCATAGGGATCTGAGCGACCATGGCCATATCTTCCACTACATGGTAGAGGTCTGGTGCCGTTTGCTCATCAACCTCACGCGCCCCATTCATAGACATGACAATCTCTGTTGATTGAAAGATCATGGTTAAGGCATAGACAAGACCAATGATTAGGGCTATGATCATCCCCCCAAGACCTGATCTCATAAAGAGATAGCCAACGGCATAACCAACCAAGGCCAAGAGTAGGAAGAAAACCAGCAACAAAATCCAGGTTTTTCGTTTATTGCTCGCAATTTGATCAAACAACATCTTAGTCACCTAAACCGCTAAAGTCAACTTTAGGAACTGCCTTTTCCTCTTCAGGTGTTTGAAGAAAATCTGCAGCTTTAAAGCCAAATAGTCCAGCGATAATATTACTTGGGAAGCTTTCTAGTTTTACATTGTAGTTGCTGACAACACTATTGTAGAGTTGACGTGAATAAGAAATTTTATTTTCTGTATTGGTCAGCTCTTCTTGTAATTTGATAAAGTTAGCACTAGCCTTCAAGTCTGGGTAATTCTCTGCTACTGCAAAGATACCGGAAATCTGGCGGGTAAGGGCATCACTGGCCTTCATTGCTTCAGCTGGTGACGTTGCTGCGGCTACTTGTCTACGAAGTTCTGTCACTTTTTCCAAGGTAGAGCCTTCATATTTGGCATAGCCTTTGACCGTTTCAATCAAGTTTGGGAGCAGATCATTACGACGCTTCAACTGAACATCGATCTGGCTCCAAGCCTCCTTGGTTTGCATACGATTTTTCACCAAACCGTTATAGCTAACAATCACAAAAATAACAATCAGAGCCAAAACTCCAAGAATAATCCAAGTCATAATCTTATTCCTTTCTTCTTTTAGATTAATACCAGTATATCAAAATTTTAACGAATATGGTAAAATAAGATGATACTAGAGAAGGAAATAACTATGAAACCAGAAACATTTTACGACTTGCTAGCGAAGCAAAACCTTCCACTTTCAGACCAGCAAAAAGAACAATTTGAACGGTATTTTGAACTCTTGGTCGAGTGGAATGAAAAGATTAACCTGACCGCTATCACTGACAAAGAAGAAGTCTACCTTAAACACTTTTATGATTCGATTGCACCTATCCTACAAGGTTTGATTTCAAATGAAACTATCAAACTTCTTGATATCGGCGCTGGAGCAGGATTTCCTAGTCTTCCTATGAAAATCCTCTATCCTCAGTTAGATGTGACCATCATTGATTCGCTAAATAAGCGCATCAACTTCCTCCAACTCTTGGCTCAGGAGCTGAACTTGGACGGAGTTCACTTCTACCATGGTCGTGCAGAAGACTTTGCCCAAGACAAGAACTTCCGTGCTCAATATGATTTTGTAACGGCTCGTGCTGTTGCTCGTATGCAGGTTTTGTCTGAACTGACCATTCCCTATCTTAAAGTCGGTGGAAAACTATTGGCACTCAAGGCCAGCAATGCGCCCGAGGAATTGCTAGAAGCCAAGAACGCCCTCAACCTCCTCTTTAGCAAGGTAGAGAACAACCTCAGCTATGCCCTGCCAAATGGAGATCCGCGCTACATCACTGTCGTCGAAAAGAAAAAGGAAACACCTAACAAGTACCCAAGAAAGGCTGGCATGCCCAACAAACGCCCACTTTAAACAATGGTGAGCCCTTGTTTAAAGTTCAGAAAACAATTTACAAAATCATACCTCGCTCTCGTATTTCTAGGCTCGGGAAAAATTCGTTTACAAAACGAACCTCGCTCTCGCATTTCCGGGCTCGGGAAAAAATGATTTACAAAATCATTTTTTTCTGCTATACTATCACAAGCAAAGGTTTTTAATGTCATCCTGTGAGGTGACGAAGGCGCAGATTTATATAAATTTTTAAAAGATAGCTATTTTTTAAAAAGTCTTACTCTGAGGGCCTATTGCTGCAAAATAATGGGCTCTTTTTTGGTGCCCAAAAGTGAGGTTTTTATGAAACAGGAATCAACTGTTGACTTGTTACTAGACGTTGATCAACGTCCTTCTGCTGGTAAAGGTATTCTTCTCAGCTTCCAGCACGTATTTGCCATGTTTGGTGCAACCATTCTCGTTCCCTTAATTTTGGGAATGCCCGTATCGGTGGCTCTCTTCGCATCTGGTATTGGAACACTTATCTACATGATTTCTACTGGCTTTAAGGTTCCAGTTTATCTAGGTTCTTCATTTGCCTTTATCACGGCTATGTCTCTAGCCATGAAAGAAATGGGGGGCGACGTATCTGCCGCTCAAACTGGAGTTATCCTGACTGGTTTGGTCTATGTCCTTGTAGCAGCAAGTGTTCGTTTTGCAGGTACGAAATGGATTGACAAACTCTTGCCACCAATTATTATCGGACCTATGATTATCGTTATCGGTCTTGGACTTGCTGGTTCAGCTGTAACGAATGCTGGACTTGTAGCAGATGGAAACTGGAAAAATGCCCTTGTAGCCGTTGTTACGTTCTTGATTGCAGCCTTTATCAATACAAAAGGAAAAGGTTTCCTCCGTATCATTCCTTTCCTCTTTGCCATCATCGGTGGATACCTATTTGCCCTAGTTCTTGGATTAGTTGACTTCACTCCTGTTCTTCAAGCCAACTGGTTTGAAATCCCTGGTTTCTACTTGCCATTTAATACGGGTGGTGCCTTTAAAGAGTACAACTTGTACTTCGGTCCTGAAACCATCGCCATCTTGCCAATCGCTATTGTAACAATTTCAGAACACATCGGAGACCACACAGTTTTGAGCCAAATCTGTGGCCGTCAATTCCTGAAAGAACCAGGACTTCACCGTACTCTTCTCGGTGACGGTATCGCGACATCTGTATCCGCCTTCCTCGGTGGACCAGCTAATACGACTTACGGAGAAAATACAGGAGTTATCGGGATGACTCGTATCGCTTCTGTCTCTGTTATCCGTAACGCGGCCTTTATCGCCATTGCTCTTAGCTTCCTAGGTAAATTCACTGCCTTGATTTCAACCATTCCAAATGCTGTGCTTGGTGGTATGTCCATCCTTCTCTACGGAGTTATCGCCAGCAACGGTCTAAAAGTTTTGATTAAAGAGCGCGTTGACTTCAGTCAAATGCGTAACCTCATCATCGCAAGTGCCATGTTGGTACTTGGACTTGGTGGGGCCATCCTCAAACTTGGCCCCGTTACACTTTCAGGTACTGCTCTATCAGCTATGACAGGAATTATCTTAAACTTGATTTTGCCACACGAAAATAAAGACTAATCATCTATACACACAAAATCCACTCGATTGAGTGGATTTTTTTACTTACTCTTTATTTCCAGTAGTAAATCTTTCAATGAAATAATGGTCACGGCTAGTAAAATCATGGCCATACCGACAAAATCAATCGCATAAAACTGTTCCTTCATAATCAGAAAGGCAAAGAAAACAGCTGAAATGGGTTCAATCGAGGCTAGCAAACTAGACTTAACAGGGCCTATCAGACTAGCTCCTTTTAGAAAAGCTGTATAGGCAAAGACCGTTCCGATAATGATAATCCCAGCAAATGCAAAGAGAAAATCTAAGCTAGTCGGTATGCTGGCCTGTAAAACTCCTGTGAAAGGAATAGCCACTACACCAGAAATAACCATCCCAACACCAATCACCAAAATACTGCCCCACTTCTTAATCAAAGCGATGGGAAGGATAATATAGAGGGCATAGGTTAGGGCAGAAAAGAGGCCCCAGAAAAGTCCAGCAGCTGTGACAGACAACTGGTCAAGTTCCCCATGCGTCGCGATAAGAAACGTTCCTCCAATTGCTAAACCAATTGAAATAATCTCAGCCAGAGTAGGCGCCACCTTGTCCTTGATACAAGTATAAACCAAGATCCCAACGGGGCATACATACTGGAGAACTGTCGCCGTGCCAGCATTGGTTTCCTGAATGGCAGAAAGATAGGCAAACTGGTTTAAGAAAAGTCCAAACAAGGCAAACAACAACAGAGATAAAAGGCTTTTTCTGTCTTTTAAAAAAGCATAGAGTCTATCCTTTGCAGTCATATAGGATAAGACTACCAGTGCCAAACCTGCAATGATAAGCCGCAGATTAGTCAAGACTAGAGCAGAAATCCCGTGTGCCATCAGGTATTGGCCACTGGTTCCAGACAAGCCCCAAGCAATCCCTGCCACTACTGTATACAGAGTTCCTTTTACGGTTTTTGACATGCTTCTCCCTACTCCTCTTGACGAATCATTTCCATGACTTGATTTCGATCGACTATCCACTGGGCACGCTCATCCTTCTCATACGTTCGGTTGGATAGAAAGATAGCCGCTTCCTGCTTCTCCCGATTCCACATAATAAAGGTACCTGTATAACCCGTATGGTCGAGCCAAGCTCCTTCCAGATTCCAGGCTAGGGAACGCTCCTTATCATCTAAGGGAGAAAAATTTTGGCTCAAATCTACAGCAAATTCATCTTTCAAGTAATGTTCCAGAAAGATCTGTAAATCCTTAACAGTCGAAAACAAACCAGCACTTCCAGCGTGCTTCCCTAATAGACGAGCTTTGGGATCGTGAATGATTCCGGCCTCTACTCCTCTCACTGTTGGTACAGCTTGCTCAACAGGACCAAACATTGTTTCCTTCATCCCCCATGGTTCCAAAACTTGTTCTTCTATAATCTGATCCAAGTCTTGTTTAAAGATTTTTTCCAAAACAAAGCCCAGGAGTAAAAAGTGCACGTCCGAGTATAGAAAGGCTGGCTGACTTCGTCTGTTGAGGTGAAACATGGCTTTTCTCAATTCCTCTGCACTTAACCTGTCCCGATTTGGAATAAAGGGGTCTAAGTCTGTTGCATGAGTCAGAAGTCGCCGTATAGTGATATCAGGATAATCACACTCCGGTAAAAAATCCGTCACCGGTCGATTAATATCTAATTTGCCCTGCTGCCACAAGAAGGTAAAAACCGTCCCCACTCCCACAACCTTACTCACACTAGCCAGATCATAAATCAAACCGCTTTCTATCTTCAAGCCCCGTTCTGGATCACTCAATCCTAGATAAGACTCTTTCCATTCACCATCCTTATAATACGCAAAAGAGGCCCCGGGATAAATCCCTGCCTCGATTTGATTTTCTATTTTTCTTAGAATTTTTTCCCACTTCATGCTTCTTCAAACCACAATTCAATGTTATTGGTATCTTTACCCAGGAAGAATTTTTCAGACTTAGGGACAAAGTAGCCTGTCTTTTCAAATTTCTGACGAAGACTGGTTAGATCAAAATTTCTTACTAAAAATTTCAACATCGTCAAGTCCCAAGTGACATTGTTTTCAACAACCAAATCTAGTCCTTGCCCTTTAGTAAAAGTGATTACTTGCGCTACTCCTTCAGGATCAAGTAAGCTCTCTGTCCCCTCAGGCAAACGCAACTCCATAGAAACCTCAAATTGGCTCAAGTATTTTATACCTGTATTTGAATAAAATTCAGGAACAGTTTCCAGTGGAACCAAATCTCTTATATCATTTTCTGCATGAACAAGGATCACATCCTCTTCAGGAGAAACAATCTCAAAAGCATATCCACGACTTCCTTTAAACAAGCGAGGAAGAGACTTCATTTGAGAAAGAAGGGCCTCGATTTCGGAAGGATCCTCAACCTTTATCAAGAGCCTAGCTAGCTTCTTAAGTCCTTCAACTCTGCGAGTTCGCATGCTTGGAGCCTCTTCTAAAATCAATCTCTCCGTACCCGTCTGGTCGCCTAATGAAAGAAAGGCAGACTCTTCTAGTAAGGGTTTCATTCCTAGAGTTTCAATATAAAATATCTCATTTAATTTTCGATTATTAACTTTCAAAGTCGGAATGATCCGAACAATCTCATTCACATCCATAAGTTCCTCCAACTCTTTTATTTTAAAGGATTTTAGAATATTTTACAAGCCATATTTGTTTAAATTAGAAAATTTTCCAAGAAAAAAACTGGGTTTCCCCAGTTTCGTTTCTTATAGGTAAAGTAGTTTGAATAGTGCTACTGCTGCAATTCCCGCTGCAATTGGAGCTACAACCGGAACCCATGCATACCACCATTTTGAATCACCCTTGTGTTGACCAAGAACTGATTTTGGAAGGAGTTCGTGAAGAAGACGTGGTCCAAAGTCACGAGCCGGGTTCAAACCAGGTCCAGTAGGTCCACCGAGTGAAGTTACCAAGGCCATTACTAGGAAACCAAGCCCTAAATGAGCAACTGAAAGACCTGCTGCTGTGTGTGGTGCTATTTGAGCCTTAATAGCTAATTCAGAAAAGTCAACTGTTTGATTAGCCTGCGTTGCCATTTGCTTCATGTATTGCATTACTTCCGCACCAAAAAAGTTTTTAGTCATTCCTAGGGCTGCAAAGAACAGAATAAACGAACCGACAAACTCATTGATAAAACCATTTACACTTGCTGCGAAACGTGATTCTTTTGTACCGTGATCAACACTTGAAATCGTTGAGAAAGTACCCAAAATGTTATTAG
Source organism: Streptococcus halitosis (assembly GCF_027691175.1). GTDB lineage: Bacteria > Bacillota > Bacilli > Lactobacillales > Streptococcaceae > Streptococcus > Streptococcus halitosis_A. The sequence goes on along the minus strand of NZ_JAQFBD010000001.1, from coordinate 719,476 downwards.
AATTCTCTGTTTTCAAGTAGTAAGGACGGTGAGTAGCCACAACCATAGCTTGACCAAAAATCGCTCCTAAAACTTGCGCAAGGATATAATATGGTACTTGTCCCCAAGGGAAAAGTCCACTCACAGCAAGTCCAAGTGTGAAGGCTGGGTTGATGTGGTTCCCAGATACATTACCGAACATCAAGGCTGGGATCATAACCCCCATACCGTAACCAACCGCGATAACGAGCCAGCCACTTTGGTGACCTTTCGTACCTTTAAGTTCAACGTTAGCAACTGCACCATTACCAAGAATGATCAAAATGGCAGTTCCCAAAAATTCAGTGGCATATTTAATAGCCCATGTAAAATCCATTTGATAGATTCTCCTTAATTTTTTTAGACAATCCTTATTCTATCAATTTTTAGGCCTTTTAGCAACCGATTTTCTAAAAGAATCTCTGGAAAACGCTTTATTTAACTTATCTTTAAGAAAAGGACAAAAGAAGTCAAACTCCTTTCATCCTATTCCTTACTCTTGACGTTGACCAAAGTCTGCTAACATCTGATCCAGCTCCTCACGACTTGGAGTTGTCAACATATAGAGGATATCTCCTTGTAACTCTGCAAAGGCCGCTGGCATGATTTTTTTGACCTTGAATTGCTGACTGTATTTGGCAAGAAGAACCTCTTCTGAATAAACATAGTTAGCATTAGCACGACGTGATGTAGCTAAACAGTATTGAGGTTCAAACTCTGATGCTGGGAACTCTTCTCCTGCGACAATCGCTGCATAGCCACGATAGAGGTCCAAGGAATGAGCAAAGTTATAAACGTCAATGGTAAAGCCACCTGCAGGACGATTATTGTACTCAATGGCAATGTAGTCGTCCCCTTCACGGAAAAACTCGATATGGAAAAAGCGTTCTTTCATACCAAATTCCTTGACAATGGCCTCGCCATACTTGCGCAGTTTTGGATCCATATCCTTGAGCACATAGTAGGAATTGTCCATCTTATAAATCATGAGATCAAGTGGTGTATGGGCATAATCGAAAGTCGTTGAAAAGACGATGTTGCCATCCTTGTCCACAAGCCCGTCAAAGGTACAGATTTCGCTAGAAGTGACAAATTTCTCAAAGAAATAAACGGTCGAATGATCCCATTCTTGCTTGAATCGGTCCACATCTTCCTGACTTTCCAACTTAAAGGTGGCTGCCGCTCCCACTCCATTGTCAGGTTTGGCAATCATTGGTAGGCCAATCGTCTCAACTGCTTGGTCCACATCTGCTTCCGTCTGGATGACAGCCCCAGGTACCACAGGGACACCTGCTTTTTGGAAAAATTTCTTCATTTCAGACTTAAACTTGGTCTTTTTGAGGTCATCGGGTTTAGCACCAAAGACATTGAATTGCTCACGAAGGGCTGCATCCAGCTCTAACCAGTATTCATTGTGAGACTCAATACGGTCAATTGGTCCGTGCTTGTAAATAAGAAAGGCAACTGCACGTTTGACTTCATCCAAATTTTCAAGATCATTTACTCGGAAGTACTCGGTCAGGCTATTGCGCAAGGGCTCATCTAGTTGTTCGTAAGGCTCCTGACCAATTCCCAAAACGGTGATGCCTTTATTGGCTAGCTCGATGGTAAACTGTTGAAAGTTTTGTGGATAGTAGGGAGAAATAACAAGGTAATTCATAGGCAACTCCTTTTATAGATACAGGCGTCCAAGAAAATAGGGCATTTGTTTACGCCACCATTCCCAGTCGTGGGCGACATCGTGTCCCCATTCAGCAAACCAGGCTGGAATTTGTTTCTGGTCAAAGGCTTCTTTAAGCTTGTAGAAAGATGGCAGACCATCTTGTTCCCAGGCACCGAGACCCGTACAAACGACGATTTCTGCCTGACGGTAACGGTCGATAAACCATCCATCGTTTTGATTCCAGATATAATCTACTGGCGAATTTTGGTAAATAGCATCATCATTGTAGTAATCGCCGACAAAGAAACGTGCGTCGTAAACACCACTGAGGGCGATCACCTTGGTAAATACATCTGGATGCTGGAGGAAGAAATTGAGTGCATGGTAGGCCCCCATCGAGCAACCCGTCGTCATCATGCCATCAAACCAACCTGTCTTGTGCTTGATAAAAGGAATAGCCTCTTCAATGACATATCGTTCATAGGCACGGTGCATTTCAGCTTGGTCATGACCGTTTTTCCAAGTCGCAAGCCAGCTCTCACTGTCCACACTGGAGAGAGTAAAGAACTGGACGCGCCCCTCCTCGATAAAGGAAGCACAGGCATCTATCATGCCAAAATCATAGTATTCGTTGTGACTGCCACCAGATGAAGCAAAAACAACAACTGGAATCCCAGCATGTCCATAACGGTTGAGGTACATTTCACGATTAAGATTGCCACTCCAGTGGCTAAGGTTTTCAATATGCATTGGCTTTCTCCTTTCCTAACTTACCATTTCTCTGCAAAAAATCGGAGACAGTCTGGTAAATTTTCCGACCATGGAATCTCACTATGGATGGCGCCAGACTGAACTTTCAAGACAAGATTATCCAAATGTACTCCACCTGCAATCAAATCATGGTAATAGCGAAGCGACGAGTCGATATAGGCTTGCTTGATATTACCAGCCATCAGAGTCTTGTCTGTATCATCCGCTTCTTCTGTTCCCACATAGATGAAGATACGCTGTTCAGGCGATAATTTCTTGCGCTCGATGTAGCGGTTAAAGGCTTCTTGGTGGAGCCAGTTAGCAGATGAAAAGACACCTAGACAACCAATTTGGTCTTGGTACTCTAGTCCAATAAACTGAGTAATATTGCCTCCTAGTGACGAACCAATCATAGCCGTATGCTGGCGATCAGCTTTGGTACGATAGGTTTCATCGATAAAAGGCTTGACCACTTCCATGACAAACTCGGCATACTCCACACCCTTACCACCAAACTGCTGGCCTGGGATAGGAGATTCTTGAAACTTCCAAGCCGCATACTCATTCATCCGTCCCATGCCGTCATTATCAATAGCAACAACAATCATGCGACTGATGTCTGGATTTCGTTTAATGGCTGGAATAATCTTCCATGAGTGTCCGATATAAGATTCCTTGCTGTAAAAGACATTTTGCCCATCATGTAAGTAAACTACAGGATAAAAACGGTCTGTGTCTTTCTCGTAGTCCTTTGGCAGGAGCACACGCACACGACGCTCCTTTCCTGTATAAGGAACCTTGAGTTTGTGTTCTTTCATTTTTAAGTAAAAGTAGGAATGATTCATTGTCAGAAAACTCTCTATATTCAAAATTTTATCTTATTATACCATAAAAATAGAAAAAAAGTCAGCAAATGTCCATTTTAAGGATAAATAACTAACTTTTTTCATTTGTTTTTCTGAATTCTTCTGGGTTTTCTGATTAAAGGAGATTGTCAATCAAGTTATCGACTTCATCTTTTTCAGCTTGAGGTGTAATCTCAGTAATCATGATACCAGCCACTGCTCGCTCAACCAAACCTTCAACATCCATGCGTGCTTCATACTGCTCTGCATTCTTAATTTTAGGATTGGTCTTAGGACGATCAGGCGCAAAAATAGTACAGCAGTCCTCAAAAGGTTGAATTGAAATTTCAAAGGTATCGATTTCCTGCGCGATATCAATGATTTCCAACTTGTCCATGGTAACCACGGGACGAATGATTGGAGTGCTAGTCACAGCGTTGATAGTCTGCATGCTTTCCAAGGTCTGGCTGGCTACTTGACCAAGACTTTCCCCATTGATGATAACTAAACCATTTCGTACCTCACGGATACGGTCGGTAATGCGCATCATAAAACGACGGGTCAAGGTCATGAGGTAGGCTTCTGGCGCCTTAGCCTTGATTTCCTCTTGAATTTCAGTGAAAGGTACTTCGATAAACTGAATATTGCCCCCAAATTTAGTCAATTTGCGGGTCAAATCTTGGGCTTTTTTAAGAGCACCAGGACTCGTGTATGGCGGACTGGCAAAGTGAACCGCCTCAATATCTACCCCTCGTTTAAGAGCTAGATAACCTGCCACGGGTGAGTCAATCCCTCCTGACAACATGAGCATACCTTTACCAGAACTTCCCACAGGTAATCCTCCTGCTCCACGAAAAGTTTCATAGGAAAGATAGGCAGCCTCCTCACGAATCTCAACCTGAAGATTAATATCTGGATTTTTCATCTGAGCTTGGACATTTGGAATTGCTTCGAAAACAGCTCCACCAAGAGTTTGATTGAGTTCACGACTGTCCAATTCAAAGTTGTGGTCGCTACGCTTGCTAGTGATTTTAAAGGTCATCCCTTCCTTGTAGATTTCCTTCATAATCTCTTGGACAGCAGACTTCAGAACTTCCACTGACTTTTCAATCTTATACACAGGAGAAAAATTTTGAATTCCAAAGACTTGTTTGAGCGATTCTGCAACTGCTGTGTAATTAGCTCCATTGAGGTAAGCGTGGGCACGGTCGCGATCTGCGGTCACCTTAACTTGAGGATAGATAGACAAAACGTCTGAAATATTATTGCGAAGTTTATTGATGAAACGCATACGGTTTTTGCCCTTGGTTGATAACTCTCCGTAGCGAATCATAATTTCTGAATACTGCATAAATGCTCCTATCTTACTTTTCTAGTTTGATTGTAAATTAATTTTAGCTTGGTCAAGAACTGCTCGACCTGACTCATATCATTTTCTAGGTCTAAGCTTAGACGCACAGCTGACTGGGCCTTATCCTTCTCCACTCCCATGGCAATCAAAGTGCCTGCAGGTTTCCCAGCCTTGGACGAACAAGCAGAAGTCGTTGAGATGAAAATGTCATAGTCTTCAAAAGCGTGAACAATGACTTCACCACGAACACCCTTAATCCCAAAAGTCAGGATATGAGGGGCAAAGTCATCCTCATCTGAAAAGACGAAAATATCTGGATAGTCCAAAAGCGCTTGGCGAATGACTGATTTCATCTGCCCCGTCTTATTAGTAAAGATATCTAACTTTTCCATAGACAAACGGAGGGCCTTGGCTGTTGCTGCGATCCCTGCTACATTCTCAGTTGTCGAACGATAGTCTCCCTCTTGACCACCACCTGTTAAAAGAGGCATGATCCTCTTACCAGACTTGATATAGACAAATCCAACACCTCTGACACCATGAAACTTATGACTTGAGAAGGTCGCAAAATCCACTCGGTCTGTCAGATAGTTTTTAGTCGGAATCTTAGCGAGTGCCTGAACCGCATCAACATGGAAGGAAATGGTCGGCTTATCTGCTAACAGTTTCGAAATAGCCTCAATAGCCTGGATAGAGCCAATTTCGTTGTTAACTGCCATGATGGAGACGAGAGTCGTATCAGGACGTATCAAATCTGCTAATGCTTCAACATCCACAAATCCTTTCTCATCCACTGGAGCAATATCCACCTCAAAACCTTGATTTTTTAGCCAGAGGGCTGATTCCTTGACTGCTGGATGCTCAATAGCTGATACGATGATATGCTTGCCAAACTGGGATTTTTCAAAGGCCACACCCTTGATGACCCAGTTATCTCCTTCTGTTCCACCAGAGGTAAAGAAGATTTCATCACTCTTCTTGCCAATCAAATCTGCAATTTGCTGCCGGGAAGCATCTAAAATTCGTGTCGCCTGGTCTCCCAAACGATGGAGACTGGATGGATTTCCTACAATTTTCGAAGCGACCTGCGTATAAGTTTCAAGTGCTTCAGGATAAGGCTTGGTCGTTGCCGAATTATCAAAGTAGATCATGTTTTCTCACGCTTTCTAAAATCACTTCTTCTATTGTATCATGAAACGAAGCTTGCGACAAGAAAGGGCAATTTCTCTTTTTTTTAAGATTTTTTTAAAGAAATGAGGTATAATAAATCATAATAAAAGGAGAGTATCATGTCTAACTATCATAGAACTTCAAAACCAAAAACTGAGCATATCAAAAAGGGGTTTACTGTCTTTCAAAAAACGATTGCTACCATCGGTAGTATCCTTGGCCTAATCACCGCTACTATCACCATCATGAACGCCATGGATAATAACAAAAACAACAAAAAAGAACCGACGACAACCCAAACAACTGTTGTCAAGGAAATTCAAAAAGAAGCCCCTCAGGAGAATACTACTCCTAACAAGGACAACACTTCTACTAAAGAAAATACCTCGCAGGAAGAAACTCCTCAATCCAATAAAAAGGAAGAGCAAAAAGAAGAGAAGAAAACAACAACTCAGGATTCTTCTACACCTTCCTCAACAAAAGAAACAACTGATAGTGGAAACTCGTCCAAAACGACTAGTTCCGAAAACAAAAGCAATCAATAACTACTAAAATAGCTTCCTTCCAGCTTTGGAAAGAAGCTATTTTTTATTGTTGCAATACTTTTCGTGGTTTGGTTCCTTCAGCTGGACCGATAACACCCGCCATTTCGAGTTCTTCCATAAGGCGGGTCGCACGGTTAAATCCAACCGACAAACGACGCTGAATCATCGAAGCACTGGCTTTCTGCGTTTCGATAACCAGAGCCTTAGCTTCTTCAAAAAGCGGATCGCCGCCAGCTTCATCATCTGAAAATTCTCCTTCATTTTCAGAAACCTCACCTGGATCAAAACTCTCATCGTAGTCCGCATCCGCCTGAGCCTTGATGAAGTTTACGATGCGCTCGACATCGTCATCTGAGATAAAGGATCCTTGCAGACGGACTGGATGATTTTCATCAATTGGTTTAAAGAGCATGTCTCCTCGACCAAGCAGTTTTTCTGCTCCATTCTCATCCAAGATGGTTCGTGAATCTGTACCTGATGAAACTGCAAAAGCCACACGAGAGGGGACATTGGCTTTAATGAGACCAGAGATGACATCAACCGATGGACGTTGCGTTGCGAGAATCATGTGAATCCCTGCAGCACGCGCCTTCTGTCCAAGACGAATGATGGCATCTTCTACTTCCTTGCTAGCCACCATCATGAGGTCAGCCAACTCATCCACAATGACAACAATCAAAGGAAGCGCTACTTGTTTGTACTCAGACTGGGCATTGAATTCCTCGACCTTGGCATTGTAACCAGCGATATTTCGCACACCAACCTTAGCGAAGAGTTCGTAACGATTTTCCATCTCATCCACAACCTTTTGCAGAGCCTTGCTGGCCTTGCGTGGATTGGTCACAACTGGAATCAAAAGGTGAGGAATGTCATTGTAAACCGACAACTCAACCATCTTAGGATCCACCATCATAAACTTGACCTGGTCGGGTCTTGCTTTCATGAGAATGCTAGCGATAATACCGTTAACTGCGACTGACTTCCCTGATCCTGTCGAACCTGCAACAAGTAGGTGGGGCATCTTGGAAAGGTCAAAGGTGCGAGCAGTTCCATTGACCGCCTTCCCTAGAGGAATTTCGAGGAGATTTTCTGGCTTAGTTTGAGACTGTTCCCAGAGTTCACGGAAGGAGACGGTTGCAATCTCAGAGTTGGGTACTTCGATTCCGACTAGGGATTTACCAGGGATCGGAGCCTCAATCCGAACATCCTTGGCTGCTAGAGCCAGCGCTAAGTCGTCTGCCAGATTGGAAATGCGGTTAACCCGTACACCGACTGCTGGCTTGACTTCATACTTGGTTACTGATGGGCCGATTTCAGCCCGTTCAACCGTTACCTTAATACCAAAGCTGGCAAAGGTTTCTTCTAAGATTTTGATATTTTCTCGAACAATCTTCTTTTCCTTGGACTGATCTTTGGGTTTATCTGGCGCAAAGAGTTGCAAGCTTGGTAGCTTGTATTCGAGGGCTTCCTTAGCAGAAAAATCAACCTGCACCTCTTCATCCTCAAAATCTTCTTTCTCATCTGGAACTTCAACGTCAGCTTGAGGGAGGATAATCTCGGGTTCATTCCATTCTTTTTCAGGAATTGGCGGAAGATCATAGTCTGGAACTTCTGGTAAGATTTCTCCAGTTTCAGGATCTACAGGAGGAAGCGGTAGTGCATCCTGTTCTTCTTGTTCTCTCTTGATTCTTGCTGCTTCTTCAGCTTCTTGACGAGCCTTCTCTTCTTCTCTCTTGATGAAGCGTTCCTGTTTTCTCTGTTCCTGTTTTTCCATGAAGGATCTAAACTGAGCTCCAATAAAGGCTGCAACATCATAAATAGACCAAGGACTGACCAAGAGAGCCCCAACTAGAATCAAGAGAACTCCAATAAAGTACGATCCGATGTTGGAGAAAAGAAAGGCAATGGGGATGTAAAGTCCAACACCTAGCAGACCTCCACCAGCAAAGCTAGTCACCCGGATACCCGTCAGATCCGTCATAACTTGAGCCAAGGTCCCTTTTAGAACTGACTGCTCCAAACCAAACTTCCAGACAAGATAGGCCTCAAAAATCAAGAGCAAGCCAGCGAAGATACAGAGAAATCCTGACAGAAGCCCCTCTTGCTTGCGTATCCATTTAAAAAGAAAAAGATAGATGAGGAGGCCGCCTATAGCCACATAGGCCAAACTTCCGACTAACAGTCGAATGAGATTATAAAGGGTGACACCCGCAGCACCAAGCTTGAGGGCTGCAAAGATTAATAATAAGGCAATCCCTAAGGAAATCAACATCCTCTGGATAGCCTGCTTTCTTTCGAGTTCTGCTTTAGACAGTCTCCGTCTTGTTTTACTTGTATTTTTGTTTGCCATATTTCTATTATACCATATTTCAGAAACATCTAGAGAAATCAAAAAAATGACTGCATCTACTAGACACAATCATCTTTCGTTGATATTTCTGAATTTTCTATTCTATATGATTTTTCAACAACCTTGTCTCACTACTTCTTCAAAAATCTAATTGCTGATTTTCTTGCCTTCTCAATCTTTTCGATTTCCAACTTCTCTACAGCAGATGTAGGAATCCATTTTTTCCCAAATAAAACTTGAGCTGCTTCTATCATCAGAGCACAAGCCAGAAAGTCCTTTTCTTCTGGAATCGCCTCTCGAAACAAATCCTTCGTTTTCTCCATCAAGACTTCTTTTTCAATTTGATGAAAAGATAATTGCATCAAACTACTGGCAGACCAGGCACGACAAAGTGCATCTGGGTCAGTCAAGAGATGTTGCCCTAAGATTTCTATCTCACTTATTGAACCAATCCAACCTAGGGCAATGATTAGCTTTCTACGATTCGAAGCTTCTGAACTAGGTAAAAGAGAGATTAGAACAGGAAGTACTTGCTTGCAAGAAGATGCATAAAAATCTCTATGTCTTACTTTGGAAAGAATTTTCGCTAGAAAATAAACAATCAAAATGCGTTGACTCTCATCTTCCTCTTGATTGAGAGTTTCCAAAAGATAGTCTATTCCCTCCTGCCCATGCTGGTCAAAACTTGCTTCAAAATTTAGGTCAGTTCCTTCCTCCCAATCGTTGCAAATGAGTTCAAAATGAAAGGCAATTTCTGGGCTCCTACCTAAATCAGCTATAAAATGAATTCGTTTAGAATCAGAAAAATCTTCCTCCACCAAGCTGGCATAGGTTCCTTGTAACGCTTCTTTTGTAAGACTTTTGCGACCGAACTGTTCCTTTTCTAGTTTGTCGATTCCTTCTTTTCTAGAATCACTCATGACACTTATCTCCTCTAAGATATTTGTAGAACTTCAGCATTCTATCATTTAAATTCTCTAAGATTTACCTCTATTATATCACTTTAAAGACCGTTCTCCCTAACTCCATCATCAAAAAATGACTGCCCACTTTCGTGTTCAGTCATTTGAGTATTTATGATTATTTTTCTAATGGTTTACGTAGGTAACCATAAACCACACCACTTACAATTGCGCCAACCAAGACACAGGCAAGGTAGAGAAGGGCATTTGAAGTGAGGGCGATAACGAAGATTCCTCCGTGTGGCGCCATGAGTTTAATTCCAGCAAGACCAACGAGTCCGCCTGCTACTGCAGAACCAAGGATGAAGCTTGGGATAGCACGAGCTGGGTCAGCGGCACCAAATGGAATCGCTCCCTCAGTGATAAATGACAAGCCCATGATGATGTTTGTCAAACCAGAGTTGCGTTCTTCCTTAGTGAATTTATCTTTGAAAAGAAGGGTTGCGACAAAGATAGCAAGTGGTGGCACCATTCCTCCAGCCATAACTGCTGCCATGGCTACAGAACCACCTGAAGAAACAGTTGCTGCAAGCGTACCTGTACCAAAGACATAGGCCGCTTTATTAACTGGACCACCCATATCAACAGCCATCATTCCACCAAGAACGATACCAAGAAGGACAGCTGAACCGCCTCCAAGACCGCCTAGGAAGTCATTCATCGCAGTGTTGATTGCTGCCATCGGGATGTTAACAGCTAGCATGACAAATCCTGTTAAGATTGTTCCAAGAAGTGGCAAGAGAAGGATTGATTTAGCACCTTCAAGTGAACGAGGAACTTTAACGTATTTCTTGATAGCAAGAACTAAAGCACCTGCGATAAATCCACCAACAAGGGCACCTAGGAAACCGGATGAGACACCTGCAAGAGTTGAAGTTGCTTCACCACCTGCTGCATAAGGGATTTTACCAAAGGCAAAACCTTCTTTGGCAATTGCACCAGCCACAAAGCCAGCTACCAAACCTGGTTTTTCAGCAATAGAGTAGGCTACATAACCAGCAAAGACTGGAAGCATCAAGCCAAAGGCTGCACCACCGATTTTCATGAACATAGAAGCTAGCTCATGGTAAGATCCGAGATTGCCAAGACTATCTTGGGGCACACCCAAAGCACCGTCAATCAAGAAGGCGAGGGCAATCATGATACCACCACCGATAACGAATGGCAACATTTGAGATACACCACTCATCAAGTGTTTGTAGAAGGCACCACCAAGGCTTTGTTTTTCATTAGATGCTGTTGCAGTTTTTGCTCCATTAGCAGCACGATAAACTTCAGCATCCCCAGAAAGAGCCAAGTTGATCAATTCTTCTGTCTTACGGATACCGTCTGCAACTGGACGGTTAACCAAAGGTTTACCATCAAAACGATCCACTTCCACTGCCTTATCCGCTGCGATGATAACAGCTTTAGCCTTGCGGATGTCCTCTGCAGTCAATTGGTTCCCAACACCGCTAGCACCATTGGTTTCAACCTTGATACCAACACCCATTTCAGCAGCTACTTTTTGAAGGGCTTCTTGAGCCATGTAAGTGTGAGCGATCCCTGTTGTACAAGCCGTAACAGCTACGATAAAGTCACCAGAGTCATTAGCAGGTGCTTGGACAGGCTCCTCAGCTTTTTCTGAAGCTTGGTTAAATAGTTCGATAACTTGATCTGCAGATGTTACTTGGCGAAGTTTGTCAGCGAAACCATCTTTCATCAAGTATTGAGACAATTCTGCCAAGGCTGCCAAGTGAGTATCATTGGCACCTTCTGGAGCTGCAATCATGAAGAAGAGGTCTGTTGGTTGCCCATCCAAGCTTTCATAGTCAACACCCTTGTTTGACTTTGCAAAGAGAACTGTTGCTTCTTTGACAGCAGAATTTTTGCTGTGTGGCATAGCAATTCCGTCACCCAAACCAGTGGAAGTGAGAGCTTCACGCGCTAAGATCCCTTCTTTAAAGGTTTCAAAATCCGTCACATAACCATGATCTACCAAGCTATGAATCATCTCTTCGATAGCTGCTGTTTTTTCAGTCGCCTGCAAATCCAGCAACATGACATCTTTTCTCAATAGGTCTTGAATTTTCATCGTTTTTCTACCTCAACTTTTTCATAAGTTTCTTTTATAAATGCTGCAGTTGCCAAATCATCAGAGAAAGTAGTTGCTGTCCCACAAGCCACTCCCCATTTGAAGGCCTCTACTGCGTCTTTTGATTTGACAAATTCACCGGTAAATCCAGCAACCATAGAGTCACCAGCACCAACTGAATTTTTTACTGTCCCTTTGATTGGTTTAGCGAAGTAAGCTCCTTCAGATGTGACAAGGAGGGCACCGTCCCCAGCCATAGAGATGATGACATTTTGAGCACCTTTAGCCAACAATTCTCGAGCATATTTCTCGATTTCATCTAAACTTTCGAGTTTCACTCCAAAGATAGCTCCAAGTTCGTGATTGTTTGGTTTAACCAAAAGTGGCTGGTAGTCCAAACTATCAATCAATGTCTGTCCTTCAAAGTCACAAACCACTTGCGCACCAGTCTGGCGTGTCAAAGCAATCAAATCCTTGTAGATAACATTGCCTAGGTTCTTAGCACTCGAACCCGCAAACACAACCGTATCTTCTGTAGTCAAACTAGATAAAATAGCTTTCAACTCTTCTAGCTGGGCTGGTTCAACAGTTGGACCCCTTCCGTTGATTTCTGTTTCTTGGTCTGCTTTAATCTTGACATTGATACGAGTATCTTCTGCTACTTGGACAAAACGAGTTTCGATTTCCTCTTCTGCAAGGGTATCTGTGATAAATTTACCAGTAAAACCTCCAATAAATCCAGTCGCAGTATTAGAAATATCCAAGCGTTTCAAGACACGACTGACATTGATTCCTTTCCCACCAGCAAACTTATCATCACTGTCCATACGATTGACACTGCCGACTTGAACTTGGTTCAAGCGAACGATATAGTCAATGGATGGATTAAGTGTGACTGTATAAATCATACTTCTATTACCTCCGTTTTCTTCTTAATAGCCTGCAAGAGCTCATGCCCTTGACTTGTGATGACAATAGCGCGTTTAAGTGGTGCTACCTTGGCAAAGCAAGTTTGACCAATCTTTGACGAATCCACCAAGACATAGGTTTGTTTGGCATTCTCTAAAATAGCACGCTTAACGGCTCCCTCCTCCATATCTGGAGTCGTATAATAACCATCGTCGACACCATTCATCCCAATAAAGGCACGGTCAAAGTGCAATTGATTGATTTGGTTAAGAGCAACACCGCCAATACATGCATCTGTTGCCATCTTGACACTTCCTCCAACCATGACAGTTGGAATCTGCTTTTCAACCAACTGAACCGCATGGTGAATGGAGTTGGTCACAACTGTGATATTCTTATTAACCAATTCCTTGATTAAAAAAGCAGTTGTCGTTCCAGCATCAATAAAGATAACATCTTGTTCCTTAATAAGAGAGGCTGCTTTTTGAGCCAGTAGCTTCTTCTCTTGAAGGTTTTTGACAGATTTTTCTTGGATGGTTTCTTCTTCCTGCAAGGAGTGGGGTAATTCTGCTCCACCATGCACACGGCGAAGCTTGTTTTCTGCCTCCAACTCATCCAAATCTCTTCGTACCGTTGATTCTGATGTTTCTAATAGACTAACCAATTTTTCTAGGGAAACTACATGATGTTGATTTAACTCCTCTAAAATCAGTTGCTTCCGCTCAGTTTTTAACACCAAATCACCTCCTGTTATCGTTTACACTATTCATTCTAGCACAATTTCTATCAAAGTCAAGCATTTTTTATCATTTTCTTTCAAATTCTATCATTTTTCTTATTTCCAAAATTTTTATTGCAAGATAAGTGGCTTTATGGTAGACTATTTGAGTAAGTATTGGAAGATTACTCAAGAGGCTTAAGAGGCCGTGTTGGAAACGCGGTAGGCGTGTAACAGCGTGCGTGGGTTCGAATCCCATGTCTTCCGTAGAAAAGAAAAATTATTTTTTTAGATACAACAAATGTTGTATCTTTTTTTGTATCCCTTTTTAAAAAAAGAATACCAAGGAATACCAAAGGCAAAAACAAAAAACGTTGATTTAACAACGTTTTTCCAAGGTGGGTGAAAGAATAATGGAGCCGGTGGGAGTCGAACCCACGTCCAAACACCTGCCAACATATTTGTCTACAACCATAGGTTATGTATTGTTTTAACAGTCCCTCGACACATAACTCAAGCCTAGGAACTGCGAGTCTATTAATCTCTTATCAAACCACTAGACAAGGCTTGATCGTATCTCGCTAATCATAAGACCTGTCATTGAACACGAGCAATCCAAATCGGGTCACGCCTGCTGGTTTTTAGGCAGCTAAAGCGTAAGAAGTGTTATTTTTTGCAGTTATATTTAACTGAGCGTTTACGTCGCCACACGGGTTGCAAAATATGCCTCATAATGCCTGTCGAATCCGTAACGACCCCAAAAGACGATAGAACCATTATAACCTATCTTCATGAAAAATGCAAAATCAAGCCACCTCTTTAGAAAAGAACCCCTTTTAAGGCTTCCGATAAGACTTGATAACCGGCTACACTTAGATGAAGGCCATCTGTTGTATAGTCTTTTTTGAGTTGTACTTCTGAATCTATCAAACTATCATAAACAGGCACAAAATCTACCTGCATATAGGCGGATGTTAGAGCCTCATAGGCTTGATTCCATTCTCTAATCTTTTCATTGGTTCGGATATAAACAGTCTGCTTGTATTTCTCTCCCTCATTGACTGGCAGAATAGAAAGGAGCTTTATTTGTGACAGCGGATATTCTCGGGCAATCGATTGGATTACACGCTCGAGATTATCCAAGGCTTCATTCATGGGAATATCTTTTCCAATATCATTTGTCCCAATTAAGAGAACAATCTGATCGACAGCATCACCATACAGATGTGCATCAAGGTTATCTATTAAAAGTCCAGTTTGGTAACCTCGGATGCCACGATTAACAATCGTCTTGGCAACCCCAAACAACTCTTGAAGAGGGTAATATTCCACTATCGAATCACCAATAAAGATGATATCTGGCTCTAGAACAGATACTTGATTCAATTCACGATACTTGGTTTGAATTTTTTCCTGCTCCTTTAAGAGCCAATTCTCTAATAACTGTACTGCCACCCTATCCCTCTTTCTCTAACCAATTCTCTAGAACTTGATAAACGCCCGCCTGGCTGTTAGCTGGTGCTAGGGCAGTCGCAACTGCCTTGACATTATCATCTGCATTTTCCATCGCATAGGCAATTCCAGCCAGCTCTAACATTTCGACATCATTTTCACTGTCACCAAAAGCCATGACTTGTTCCGATTGCAAATTCCAGCGCTTGAGTAATTCTTCCAATCCCCAAGCCTTGTGAACACCAGCCTGTAGGATATCGATACAACCATAACCACTGGAAACAGCTCTTACATGCCCATTAAAGAGGTCATTGATTTCCCGCAAAACAGAACTTGATCGTTCTTCACCAACGACCATGCTCATTTTAAGCACTCCACCAAAGAGATCCGATCTGAGCTCTTCAACAAAGTTTGTATGCCGATAGAGTTTTTCAATCATCTCAGGAGTCATAAATTTATCAAGTTCTGTAAAAACAGTTCCTTTCTTGACAAAACTCCCATTCATACTGGTAACGACGAACTGATCTCGACACTCTCTCCCTTTAAAATGAAGGAGAGCCTTGTCAACCATAGCATCATCCCAGGTCTGAGCTTGAAGTAATGTATCATACTCAAATATACGAGCGCCGTTAGCAACAACCAAGATCACTCGACTCGCCAAGTGTTCTAATAATTGCCTCATTCGATGAACCTCATTTCCCGTCGCAATGACAAAACGGATACCTCGTTCATCTAATTGGTCTAAAATCTTTTCTAAACGTGGCAAGTCCAGTTGCCCTCTTGGATCCAACAAGGTTCCATCCATATCTGTTGCAATGAGTTTTATCATACAATTAGCTCCTTTTTATTATTAGGGCTGTGCAAAGGGCATTTAGGGTGTGCATCTTTTAACGATTTAGGCAACCCCCATCATTTCTCATCTCTGTTAATCCTTTATATTATATCATAAAATGAATGTCTCATTCCATTCATAAAAACAGTCAGATCATATTTCTATGACCTGACCGTTTTTGAAGTGGACTTCTACTTTATCTTTTGTGTGTATGACCATTTTTTCCACTAATGTGTTGAAGAGTTTTTCATTAAATGCCGTGATCATGTATTGTTTTATAGATAAATCCTATTTCTCGAATCTCTCACTGCTGCTATTCCTTTAGTGAAATACTTATATTCTGTTTGTTGAGTGATAAATTCATCATCAAATTCAAAAGATTTTTCGCTTATATATTCATAAGTAATTAAAACAGCTTCTCCTGATTTTATTAATAAAGGAAATTTAGCATCATTGACATAATTATTCATAGAAGTATCAATTACATTGATTAATTTCTTATCTATAAATTTAACATTTTTACCTGTAAGAAACTTTTGATTCCCTTCCTTAGTTGTAAACTTTCCAAATCCACATTCTTTTATAATTATGGGAACATCACCCATGTTTTCCAATGTAATTACAAACTCCAGCATCTTCTTATCCAGATACTGAGAGAATGTACTACTTACTAATAATTTTCTTGATTTAGGTCTTAATATTTGCCATAAAGCTACAATAACGGCTCCAATTGTCCCTACAGCAGATAATGCTGTCCAAAATAATTCAGAACATATTACATTCATATATAAGCTACCTCCATGTGTATTGTAACTCTTATTATACTACTAAATACCTATTTCTAAAACCTATCAAACTCATCTAACCATTCATCAATGGTTGGAGGAATAGTTTTATCTGCGTGATACGCCATAATACATGCCACATTCTCAAAAATCTCTAAATCTTCAATCTCAAAACTTTGTTCGTTGACTTTAAATGATTTTTCTAGTTTAGCTAAATCTTTAAAAATATCACGCTTGAACTTGATACGATACAAACGTGGAATGGTAGCTGATGATTTGAACTTCACTTCTTTGTCGTTAACTGTTACTGTTTTTTCAATCATAAGCTACGTCCTAACGTGACGGTGTATTCGCAGCTTGTTCCTGTGGAAGATAAACTGCCTTATACCAATTCTTTTAACGTTTTAAATTTCATCTTCTGCGAATCAAATTATTTCATTCGCACCAAATTTCACCTTAACTCTAACTCTCTTTATTCCAAGGAATTTCTTGCTTCTATTGTATTATCCATTTAATCTCTATTTCTGTTGCAATTAATTTAATCGTCATCCTATCTCCTTTAGGGTGAGCACCTACCACTTCAATCCCACATGTTCATTCATTTCTTTATAGGCCGTGTCAATTCGTTCCTTGGTCGCCTCATCCAACTTGTCACGGTGACTGCCTCCCTCAATGAAGTCCTCTAGGATATAGGTCTGATAGAGGAAGAGCGGATAGCCTTCTGGAGAGTAAGTCCCTTTAGGTGTCCGATTGACCCAAGTAGGATGCGCTTTGGCAGTTTCAATCCTTGTCTTGCCATCTTTTTTCTTAATGGTCACATCCATGAGAACACCGCGCTCCGTCCACTTGGCATTTTCCTCATCTTGCATGGTTTCAATGCGCTGGTTTGAAAGGAAATTTCCCATGGAATAGATGATCAATTTTTTGTCACCATCCTTTTCAACGGTTTCAGCAGGTTCAACGACGTGAGGATGCCCTCCAAAAATAATATCAGCTCCCCAGTCAATCATCTTGTGGTACAGTGTTTTCTGTTCTTCCGTCGGTTCTAGCTGGTACTCAATTCCCATCTGAGGCATGATGACAGTAATATCCGCCTCTTGCTCAGCTCGTTCGATTTCCGCCTTCATCTTATCTTCATTCAGGTCAGAAAGATAGCGATTATAATCCTCTTGAGAGATATACTGCTCAATGCCATTAAAACCGTAAGAATAGGCTAGGAGAGCTACCTTGATACCATTGACTTCCTTGATAACTAGTGGAGCTTGGTCACGGGATTCATGTGTGTAGACTCCTATGGGTGTCATCCCTGCCTTTTCAATAGCTTCTGCTGTCGAAACCACTCCCTCAATTTGAGAATCCAAGATGTGATTATGAGCCAAGTCTAGAACTTGGTAGCCTGCATCCTTGATCGCATCCATGACTTCCCCTGGTGCATTAAAGAGAGGATAGCCTGCCAAGTAGTGGTCCTTGTTCACCGTTCCTTCAAAGTCACCAAGCACTAAATCCGCTTGTTTGAGCCAGGGTTTTACATACTCAAAATTTTCATGGAAATCATAGGTTCCATCTTCTTTCAGAGCTGTTCGGTAGATAGGAATATGGTAGAGAAGGTCACCATTTGCCATGATACGAGCTGTCGTTTCGGCAGACTGATTTTCCTTAGACTGACTAGACGTCTGAGCAGAATCAACTGTTTGACCACTCGGACTTGTTCCCTTGTTCCCTTGTACTGCTTGGGTCAACAAGTTCAGCCCCATAGACAAGGAAACTGCAAGCAACAGCACCGTAATAAACTGGGCATTTGTCCAAGATTTATAATTCCTAAAGAAACCAATACTACTCTTCAACAATCCAAAAATAGGACCATGAGACCATCTATCTTGTCGCTTTTCCATCTTTATTTCCCCCTTGCTTTTACTGCAAGTCTTTTCTTTTATTATACCACAGACAAAAGAGGAATACCGTTTATTATATTATTTTTTAGGAACTTCTGTGACTTTCTTTCTCGCCTATTTTGTGTTATCATGTAGAGGTAATGAAAGGAGAGAAAATGTCTGCTATAGAACGTATTACAAAAGCTGCTCATTTAATTAATATGAACGATATTATCCGTGAGGGGAACCCAACTTTACGCGCGGTTGCTGAGGAGGTCACTTTCCCACTGTCTGACCAGGAAAT
Organism: Streptococcus halitosis; assembly: GCF_027691175.1. Lineage (GTDB taxonomy): Bacteria > Bacillota > Bacilli > Lactobacillales > Streptococcaceae > Streptococcus > Streptococcus halitosis_A. The sequence goes on along the minus strand of NZ_JAQFBD010000001.1, from coordinate 700,877 downwards.
CATCCTTGGAGAAAAGATGATGCAATTCCTCAAAAATTCTCAGGATCCTGTTATGGCTGAAAAGATGGGACTCCGCGGTGGGGTTGGATTGGCCGCTCCTCAGTTAGATATCTCAAAACGCATTATCGCTGTTTTAGTGCCAAATATTGTGGAAGAAGGTGAAACTCCTCAGGAAGCCTACGACCTGCAAGCTGTTATGTACAATCCAAAAATCGTATCCCACTCTGTTCAGGACGCCGCCCTCGGTGAAGGAGAAGGGTGCCTATCTGTCGACCGTGTAGTTCCAGGCTATGTTGTTCGTCATGCCCGCGTCACTGTTGATTACTTTGACAAGGACGGAGAAAAACACCGCATCAAGCTTAAAGGATACAACTCTATCGTTGTCCAACATGAAATTGACCACATCAACGGAATCATGTTCTACGATCGTATCAATGAGAAAGACCCATTTGCTATCAAAGATGGACTCCTCATCCTCGAATAAAGAAAATCCCGTTGCAAGACGGGGTTTTGTGTTATAATAAAGGCATGAAAACAAATGATATTGTCTATGGCGTCCACGCCGTTACCGAAGCCCTCCTTGCAAATACAGGAAACAAACTCTACCTCCAAGATGATCTCCGAGGTAAGAATGTTGAGAAAGTAAAGGAACTGGCTGCTGAGAAAAAGGTCTCCATCTCTTGGACCTCAAAAAAATCCCTCTCTGAAATGACCGAAGGCGCTGTCCATCAAGGATTTGTCCTTCGAGTTTCTGAATTTGCCTATAGCGAGCTGGATCACATCCTTGCAAAAATACGCCAAGAAGAAAATCCTTTGCTATTGATTCTGGACGGGTTAACTGACCCTCACAACTTAGGTTCTATCTTGAGAACTGCTGATGCAACCAACGTTTCAGGAGTCATCATTCCTAAGCACAGAGCTGTCGGTGTAACTCCAGTCGTTGCCAAAACGGCTACTGGAGCTATTGAGCACGTACCGATTGCTCGAGTGACTAACCTTAGTCAAACCTTAGATAAGCTCAAGGACGAAGGCTTCTGGACCTTTGGAACGGATATGAACGGTACCCCTTGCCACAAGTGGAATACAAAAGGGAAAATCGCCCTCATCATCGGAAATGAAGGAAAAGGCATCTCGAGCAACATCAAAAAACAGGTTGATGAGATGATTACCATTCCCATGAATGGACATGTTCAAAGCCTCAATGCCAGTGTTGCTGCAGCCATTCTCATGTACGAAGTTTTCCGAAATAGACTATAAAAAAAGTTTCCAGTCATCTGATTGGAAACTTTTTTATGATTATACTCAATGAAAATCAAAGAGCAAACTAGGAAGCTAGCTTAAGACAGCTCAAAGCACTGCTTTGAGGTTGTGGATAGAACTGACGAAGTCAGTACCCATACCTACGGCAAGGCGAAGCTGACGTGGTTTGAAGAGATTTTCGAAGTGTATTAACTATGTTCTGTAATAAATTTGTAAGCTTCTTGACCAGCGATAGCCCCATCTCCAACTGCTGTTGTTACTTGGCGAAGGTCTTTCTGGCGAACATCTCCAACCGCAAAGATACCGTCAACGGCAGTTTTCATGTGGTTATCTGTCACAATCCAGCCAGCCTGATCTTGAATATTCAAATCTTTGACAAAATCGCTAACGGGATCCAAACCAACATAGATAAAGACACCACCAAAGGCTTGCTCTGTTATTTGACCTGTTTTTACATTTTCAAATACGACAGATTCTACTCGGTTTTCACCTTTGATTTCCTTGACGACAGAGTCCCAGATAAAGTTGACTTTCTCATTAGCAAAGGCACGGTCTTGCAACACCTTTTGGGCACGAAGTTGGTCGCGACGGTGAACAATGGTAACAGTCTTGGCAAAGCGAGTCAAGAAGAGGGCTTCTTCTACCGCTGAATCTCCACCACCGACTACGAGCAAGTCTTGGTCACGGAAGAAAGCTCCATCACAGACTGCACAGTAAGAAACACCACGACTGTTCAGTTCTTCTTCTCCGGGAACTCCCAAAAGACGGTGTTTTGACCCAGTTGCCACGATGACAGTACGGGTTTCGTAAACTTGATCATCAGTGATTACCTTCTTATAGTCACCCTTGTCTTCAATATTTTCAACATAGCCATAAAGATGCTCTACTCCAAGGTTTTCAAGTGGTTCAAACATCTTTTCAGCCAATTCAGGTCCACTGATATTGGCATAACCTGGATAGTTTTCGATATCAGATGTGTTATTCATTTGCCCGCCTGGCAGACCACCTTCAATCAAGCCTACTTTCAGATTGCTTCGAGCAGCATATAAGGCAGCGGTCATTCCCGCAGGTCCAGCACCGATAATAATCGTATCGTACATTTCGATTCCTTCTTTCTTGTTGTAACTATCTTTATTCTAACTTATTCTTGCTAGTCACGCAAGGATTATGCCTTGAAAACCAAGAGCAAACTCATGACGGCAAAGGACAACACCGGAATGACCAAAACTCCAATCATAATCATATCATAGAGATGGGCTTGGCGAGCTTTGGCTGTCTTGTCCACACCAGACATGGCTCTCAATCCAATCCAAATCCCCAGAAAAATCACGACAAGGATGGTCGTTAAGATCAAACTCTCGAAATATAAAGAAAACAGTTGCAGCAGCATGATCTCTCTCGTTTCTATCTTTTTTAAAGAGTAAACTCAGCTAGTCCAACTAACTGAGTTTTCCTTTTTCTATTATATCAAATATAAGTCCGTTTGTAACTAGCGAAGAATTCTTTTGTCCGTTCTTCTTTTGGATGATTGATGATTTCATCCGGTGTGCCGGACTCGATGATTTTCCCTTTATCTAGGAATAAAACCTTATCTGCCACTTGGGTTACAAAAGACATATCGTGACTGACCAAAATCATGGTCTGACCTGACTTGGCAGCATCTGCAATAGACTTTTCTACTTCACCGACCAATTCTGGGTCTAGAGCTGAAGTGGGTTCGTCCAAGAGCAAGACATCTGGTTTCATAGCAAGCGCACGCGCGAGGGCAACCCGTTGCTTTTGTCCACCTGATAAGTGGCGAGGGTAATGGTTTTCACGGTCAGAAAGACCAACTTTAGCCAACTCTTCCTTGGCGATTTTTGTTGCTTCCTCATCCGATAATTTCTTGACAACAACCAAACCTTCCTTAACATTGTCAAGAGCAGTTCGGCGTTCAAACAAATTAAACTGTTGGAAAACCATAGACAACTTGCGACGAAGGGTTAGGATTTCTTCTTGGCTAATCTGAGAAAAATCAACTTTAAAATTGTCAATCTGAATCGTTCCACTATCTGGAGTTTCAAGATAGTTCAAACTACGAAGAAAGGTTGATTTCCCAGCTCCAGATGAACCAATCAAGGCCACTACCTCCCCTTTTTGGATATCCAAGTCCAGATGATCCAAGACAGTTTGTCCTGAAAAGGATTTGCTTAAATTCGAAATCTTAATCATTAACGAAGGTCTCCTTTCACATCTGTTTGCACTGTATCAGGTGCAGAAATAGCCATTTTTCTCTCGATGAAACGACCGAGGCTTTCAATTCCGATATTGACTACCCAATAAACAAGGGCTACGGAGATGAAACGCTCAAAGTAACGATAATCTGCTCCACCCAAAATCTGAGCTTGAGCAAAAACTTCGACAACACCCGCACTAAAGGCTAGAGAAGTTCCCTTGGTCAAACCGATAAGAGAGTTAATCAAAGTCGGTGTCGCTACCACCGCCGCATTTGGAATAATCACGCGACGATAAACTTGAGCACGAGTCATACCCAGACTACGCGCCGCCTCAATTTCACCTGGGTTAACAGAAAGGATGGCTGCACGAATCGTTTCACTTGCATAAGCCGCCTCATTAAAAGCAAAGGCCACAATCGCAAAAAGCGCTGCTGGAATCGCATTGATATTGAAACCAGTGCCCCATTGTTGGTTGATAGCTTTCAGTGCCAAAGGAATTCCGTAGTAGGTCAACATAAGTTGAACTAGGATTGGAGTACCTTTTAAGAAGCTAACGAAAAAGGCCTGCAAGGGATATAGAATTTTAACACGATTGATCTTAACAATGGCAAAAATCAAGGCAAGTAGCAAACCAAAGAGTGCACCTCCAAGTGTCAACATCAAGGTTGTAGGCAGTTGTTGGACAATCCTTGGAATTCCATCAAAGACCGAACGCAAACTAAAGAGTTTACCATCCGGAATGAGTTGCATCAAACTTTGGTACCAATCTGATGCTAAAAATGTTGTAACAGTCATAAAAACATCCTCTCCTGATAATGATTCATTCTATCATACTTCTGCTCGCAAGCAAATTATTTGCTACGGGCTACTCAGACTTTGTCTATCTTCTAGTTTATCACACTTTAAAACAGGGAGGCTATATATTTTACCTATCAAGGAGATAAATAAAAACTATCTTAAACCTAAGTTCTCATAGGGTTTTCTATAGCCGATTTGTTTAACAGCACCATTCTCCACCAAAATTGGACGTTTCAATAACATACCATCACTCGCTAGAAGCTTGGCTGCTTCTTGTTTTGACAAACTTCCTACCTTATCTTTTAGGCCCAGTTCGCGGTATTTGATCCCGCTAGTATTGAAAAATTGTTTCACTTCAAAACCGGAAGTTTCCAACCACTTCAAAATCACGTCTTCACTTGGTGTTTCTTCTACGATGTGGACATCTTGGTATTCCAGTCCAAGTTGATCCAATTCATTTTTTGCTTTCTTACAAGTTGAACATTTTGGGTATTCGATAAATTCTAACATCTTCTTTTCTTTCTATTTTTTATTTTCTTGAAATGCTGCACCTTCATGTTGCAAGAGCCAGGCTTTCTTTTCGACTCCAGATGCATAGCCTGTCAAGCGATTGCCTGACCCCAGCACCCGATGACAGGGAACAAGTATGGACCAAGGATTGCGCCCCACTGCTCCTCCAATCGCTTGAGCAGAAGCCACTTGCAGGTCTTGAGCTATTTGTCCGTAAGTTACTGTTTGACCATAAGGAATGGCCTGTAAGTAATCCCAAACCCGCTTTTCAAAATCTGTTCCAATGGGAGCTAAAGGTAAGTCAGATAGATCCTGAACACTGCCTTCGAAATAGGTATCTAAATAGGAAATAACTTGCTCTAATACAGGATGGCTAGCAACTTCTTCTATCGTTTCATCTCCTAATCCCCTCTCAAAATGAGTTTGGTCCTGTACCCAAATTCCATACAAATATTGCTCGTCAGCAACTAAGGATAAAGTTCCAATTGGCGACGGGTAGAGCATCTTTGCGTACTTTTTCTGCATCATTTTTTTAATTTCTGATAGGCCAAACGTTCCCCATCAACTGGAACCTTACCGACCTGTTGGAAGCCCAGCTTTTCAAAGATATGCTGCATGGTCTTGTTTTCTGCATGCGTATCTGAACGAAAATCTAGATAATCAAAACCTTCAATCAAGCCTTCTAGGAAAGTCTGAGCAACACCTTGTCCTTGGACATCTGCTGCCACAGCGATACGGTGAAAGACCAGATATTCTGATTCTTCCCCCTGCCAACTTCCTTCATAAATGGCTTCATAGGCTTCCTCTGGACTCTTGGTTACAGCAGCATAAGCTAGCAGTTCTCCTTCTTCCAAGGCCACATAGGCTTGGCCTGAGATGATATCATCAATAATGATATCTGCATTTGGATAGCCATTTTGCCACTGGTCGCTACCAGATTTGGCTAAGCACTTTTTAGCATCCTCCATCACCTGCATAATCGCATCCACTTCGTTTGGAAAAGCTAAACGAATCTCCATCTTTTCCCCTCATTTCTAACTATTTTCTCTCATCATAGCATAATTTAAAGCTTTCTACAAGCAGTTGAAACTTGACTTTTGTTTTTTATTATTTTATAATCTAGTTATTAAAACTAGATAAAAAGGAGTTGGAAATGAATTCTAACTTTTCCTACCCAAAATGGGAAGACATTCCAAACATTGACCTCTATCTGGATCAGGTTTTACTTTATGTCAATCAGGTCTGTGCCCCTATCTCTCCAGATAAGGACAAGGGACTAACAGCATCTATGGTCAATAACTATGTCAAACATGGTTACCTGACAAAGCCAGACAAGAAAAAATACCAACGCAAACAGATCGCCCGTTTGATTGCCATCACCACTCTCAAGTCTGTCTTTTCGATCCAAGAAATCGCTCAGACCCTTAATACTCTGCAAACTCAAGCGAGCTCAGACCAGCTCTACGATGCTTTTGTAGACTACATGAACCATGGGATTGATCCAGAAAATCCTATTATCCAAACTAGCTGTCAAACGGTTAAACTCTATCATCAAACTCTAGACTTAATCCTTATCAAAGAAGAGGAGGAAATCCAATGAATACCAGTCTAAAACTCAGTAAAAAACTCAGTTTTGGAGAGGAAATTGCTAATAGCGTGACCCATGCTGTGGGTGCCGTTATCATGCTCATCCTACTCCCCATTTCATCCACCTATAGTTATGAAGCACACGGATTTTTATCATCTTTTGGCGTTTCTATCTTTGTTATCAGTCTCTTTCTCATGTTCCTCTCGTCAACCATTTACCACTCTATGGCCTATGGTTCGACCCACAAATACGTCTTGCGAATCATCGACCATTCTATGATTTACGTGGCTATCGCAGGCTCTTACACGCCGGTCGTCTTGACTTTGATGAATAACTGGTTTGGCTATCTGATCATTGCCATTCAGTGGGGAACGACCATCTTTGGCATCCTTTATAAAATCTTTGCTAAAAAGGTCAATGAGAAATTCAGCCTTGCCCTTTACCTGATCATGGGCTGGTTGGTTCTGGCTATCATTCCTGCCATTATCAGTCAAACAACACCAATTTTCTGGAGTCTCATGGTAACTGGTGGGCTCTGTTATACAGTTGGAGCTGGATTTTACGCTAAGAAAAAACCTTATTTCCACATGATTTGGCATCTCTTTATCCTAGCAGCATCTGCACTTCAGTACATCGCTATTGTTTATTACATGTAAAAAAGTTGAGAATCTTTTCTCAACTTTTTTCTTTACACATATTGATAAAATACTGGTGCAAGCGAGCATCATCTGTTAACTCAGGATGAAAAGAGGTTACCAGCATATTTTTTTCTTGCGCAGCAACGATTTGATCATCAACTGTTGCTAGAATTTCTACACCCTCTCCAACACTGCTGATAATCGGTCCACGGATAAAGGTCATGGGAATCTGACCAACTCCCTTACATTCTGCTTCTGTATAAAAACTTCCTAGTTGGCGCCCATAAGCATTGCGCTCAACCACTATATCCATGGTTCCAAGATGACTTTCTTCCTGAGAAGTGATTTCCTTAGCCAGCAAAATCAAGCCCGCACAGGTCCCAAAAGCGGGTAATCCAGATAGAATGGCTTCTCGGATGGGAAGCAGCATGTTCTGGTCGCGCAAGAGCTTGCCCATGGTTGTAGACTCACCGCCAGGTAATATCAAACCCACCAAGTCACTCTGATGTTGTTGAAAATCATCTAAATTTCTGATTTCGACACTAACAACACCTAACTTTTCTAGCACTTTTGCATGTTCTGCAAAGGCGCCTTGCAAGGCCAATATTCCAATTTTCATCTATTTTCCTCGCTCTGCCATGAGAATTTGGATTTCATTCTCATTGATACCAACCATGGCTTCCCCTAGATCTTCAGAGATTTGAGCCAGAATTTGAGGATTTTGGTAGTTGGTTACGGCCTTAACAATAGCACTTGCTCGTTTAACAGGGTCGCCTGATTTGAAAATACCTGAACCGACAAAGACCCCCTCTGCCCCCAATTGCATCATCAGCGCAGCATCTGCTGGCGTTGCCACACCTCCAGCTGCAAAGTTAACAACTGGTAATTTTCCATGTTCATGAACGTATTGGACCAATTCTACAGGGACTTGGAGTTCTTTTGCTGCCACATAAAGTTCATCTTCACGGAGGTTTTGAATGCGGCGAATTTCTTGATTCATCATACGCATATGGCGAACGGCTTGGACGATATCTCCTGTACCCGGTTCTCCTTTTGTCCGAATCATGGAAGCTCCCTCAGCGATACGACGCAAGGCTTCACCCAAATCCTTAGCTCCACAGACAAAAGGAACTTGGAATTCTTTCTTGTCCACATGGAAACGATCGTCTGCTGGAGACAGCACTTCACTCTCATCGATATAGTCAATCTCAATAGCCTCTAAAATCTGAGCTTCAACAAAATTCCCGATTCTGACCTTGGCCATCACTGGAATACTGACCGCTTCTTGAATTTCCTTAATCATCTTTGGATCACTCATACGAGAAACTCCACCAGCTGCACGAATATCAGCTGGAATCCGTTCCAAGGCCATAACAGCTGCCGCACCAGCAGCCTCTGCGATACGAGCCTGTTCAGGGTTCTGAACGTCCATGATAACCCCACCTTTGAGCATCTGTGCCAAGTTTTTATTTAGTTCATAACGATTTTCAGTCATTTCTTAATCCTCATCATCTGTATTGGTAGCTACCATTTCATTTTAAGCCAGATTAGAATGAAGTACAAGATAGAAAAACAATAATTGTCTGGGTACAGATGGATTAAAAAAACTATCTGACCTTAACTTAAGGCCAGATAGCTCAGCTATTGTTATTTTTCAGCTGTAAGTGCAGCCATTGTGATGTAGTTGTATGGTTTGTTGAAGTGTGGCAAGAAGAATAGGTCTGTCAAAGCCAATTTATCAATTGTCACATGCTCTTGGATAGCAAGTGAGAACATGTGGATTCCCATACTAATTGCAGCATCATGTGAAACCATTTGTGCACCAAGGATTTCGCGACTGTCTTTATCAAAGACAATCTTGATGGCAACTTCGTGGTTGTCATGCTTCATAAATTCTGGTTTTTGAAGATCGTTAAAGCCAGTTTCAGTTGCATTATAGCCTGCAGCTTTGGCTTTTTCAAGAGTCAAACCAGTTGAAACCATGTGAAGACCATAGATTGAAATACCGTTTGATCCTTGCACACCGATTCCTTCCAATTCATGTCCACAAGCATTGTAAGCACCAACGATACCAGTACGTACAGCGTTAGATGCAAGAGCGATGTAGCTAGTGTCTTTACGAGCATTGTCATAAACAGTCGCACAGTCACCAACAGCGTATACACCTGGGATAGATGTTTCTTGTTTCTTATCTACAAGGAAGGCACCGTTACGGAAGAGTTCAATCTTACCGTCAGCAAGAGCTGTGTTTGGACGGAAACCAACTGCAAGAACCACCATATCCACATCAAATGTTTCTTTGTCTGTTACCAAGCGTTCAACTTTACCGTCACCTTGGATGGCTTTAACTGTTTGACCAAGCGCCAAGCGGATGTTGTGGTCTTCCAAGTTCTTCGCCATCATTTGGGTAAAGTCTTTGTCATAGTAGCCGTTCAAAACAGTGTCTACGATATCAACAAGCACCACTTCTTTTCCAAGACGTTCGAAAGCTTCAGCCAGCTCAACACCGATGTAACCACCACCAACAACGGCAATGCGCTCAAGGTGTTTGCTCTTGTCAGCAAGTTTTTCGATTACTTCTTCTGCATTTTGGTACAACTTAACAAATTGAACATTTTCAAGAGTCGCTTTGAATTCGCGGTTGCCCTTAACGATTTCTACACCTTCGATTGGAGGCAAGATTGGAGTTGAACCAGTTGCAAAGATTAATTTGTCATAAGACTCTTTGTGCTCTTTTCCTTCAACTTCTGCAGTCACAACTTTGTTATCGTAGTCAATTGAAAGAACTGGTGAGTTCATGTAAATTTTAGCACCTTTTGCTTCCAATTTTTCTTTATCAGAGTAGAAGAGACCTTCTGGGCCATCAATTTGTTTCCCGATCCAAAGCGCCATTCCACAACCAAGGAATGAAATATTTGAGTTTTGGTCAAATACTACGATTTCGTTCTCATGACCAAAGTTATCCAACATCGTATTAATACAAGCTGTACCAGCGTGGTTAGCACCAACTACAACAATTTTACTCATAGAAAAATTCCTACCTTTAATTTTTGATTTACTTTTCTAGTATATCATTTACTGTTAGCGTTTACAAGGTATTTGCTCAGAATTCTCTTTTTTTCAGAAAAAAATACACTTAATATTAACAAACATTATTTTTCTATCGTTTTCATGCTAATTTTGAGCATATTTCTTGACTTTTTGTCAAAATCCATTTGTGAAAACGCTGACTTTATGGTATGCTAGTTACATGGAAAGAAAATATAAGGGGTTTAATTTTTCTTTAACTACCTTATATTGAATGATTTCCTATGAAAAGAAAGGAGCTGGTAGCTTGTCTCTTCATTCACGTTCTGAACGGCTAATGGGAACAACTATCACGATTTCATTAGTAGATGAGCGGGCAGAAATCCTGCTTCAGGGCGCTTTTGACTTGCTCAAGGAGCTCGAATACCGCTTCAACGCCAATAGTCAAGAATCCGAACTGATGGAAATCAACTACAAGGCTGGAATCGCACCTGTTAAGGTTCATCCTGACCTATTTGAACTGATTGCTCTTGGACTAGAGCACAGCCTAGCTCCCTCTAGCCATCTAAATATCAGTATTGGTCCCTTGATTCAAACCTGGCGAATCGGATTTGCAGATGCACGACTTCCAGAGTTAAACGAAATCGAAGCTGTCTTGCCTCTAGTTGACCCGCATTTTATCAAGTTGGATCCGACTAACTCTACTGTTTTTTTAAAGAAGAAAGGAATGAAGCTTGATTTAGGTTGTTTAGCCAAGGGCTATAGTGCAGATAAGGTTGCCCAGTATTTGAAAGAACACGGTGTCACCTCTGCACTGATCAATCTCGGAGGAAATATCCTCACCATCGGGGATAACCAAGCCAAAGAAGGGAAAGCCTGGCAGATTGGGATTCAAGATCCGCGAAATCCTCGTGGCAACCATCTCCTAACCATTCCTGCTTCTAACAAATCCGTTGTCACTTCAGGTATCTATGAACGCCACCTGACAGTAGATGGAAAAGACTATCACCATATCTTTGATAGTGAGACAGGATTCCCTGTCGAAACCGATCTTGCTAGCCTAACGATTATCTCTGATAAATCCGTTGATGGTGAGATTTGGACAACCCGCCTATTTGGAGAACGTAGCGCTTCTATCCTCTGGCAAGTCGAAAGTTTAGATGGTATCGAAGCCATTCTCATCGACAAAGAGGGACGCCTTGCATGTTCTTCAGGCCTTCAAAATTGTATTATGTAAAAAGAGAAAGGAAATCTCATGCTAAAACTTATTGCCATTGTTGGAACGAACTCTAAACGTTCTACAAACCGCCAATTGCTCCAATACATGCAAAAACACTTTGCGGATAAAGCTGAAATTGAACTCGTTGAAATCAAGGATATCCCTGTTTTCAACAAACCAGCAGATAAGCAACTTCCAGCTGAAATTCTTGAGATTGCTGCTAAAATTGAAGCATCTGACGGTGTGATTATCGGTACTCCTGAGTACGACCACTCTATCCCTGCAGTTTTGATGAGCGCTCTTGCTTGGCTATCTTACGGTATCTACCCACTTTTGAACAAACCAATCATGATCACTGGTGCTTCCTATGGTACACTTGGTTCATCTCGTGCCCAATTGCAACTTCGTCAAATCTTGAATGCTCCTGAAATCAAGGCAAATGTTCTTCCAGATGAATTCTTGCTCTCACACTCTCTTCAAGCATTTAACCCAAGTGGTGACTTGGTTGACCTTGATGTCATCAAAAAATTGGATGCCATCTTTGATGACTTCCGTATCTTTGTGAAGATTACTGAAAAATTGCGCAATGCACAAGAATTGCTTCGCAAAGATGCAGAAGAATTTGACTGGGAAAATTTGTAAGATAGGAGACCGAAAGAATGAAATTTGTTGGACTTGTTGGATCAAACTACGATCAATCATATAACCGCAAACTCTTGGAATTTATCCGTCGTAATTTCAAATTCAAATTTGAATTAGAAGTTCTTGAAATTGACGAAGTTCCAATGTTTAACCAAGACGAAAAATGGGACGAAAGCTTCCAATTGCGTTTCTTGTATAACAAGATTACACGTGCTGATGGTGTCATTATCGCTACTCCTGAGCACAACCACACTATCTCAGCTTCACTCAAATCTGTACTCGAATGGCTTTCATACGAAGTTCATCCATTTGAAAACAAGCCTGTTATGATTGTGGGTGCATCATACTATGACCAAGGAACATCACGTGCCCAAGTTCACCTTCGTAAAATCCTTGACGCTCCAGGTGTTAATGCCTACACGCTTCCAGGTAATGAATTCCTTCTTGGTAAAGCTAAGGAAGCTTTTGATAACGACGGAAATATCACTAATGAAGGAACTGTTAAATTCCTTGAAACTTGCTTAGATAACTTTGTAAAATACGTAGGAGTCGTTTCAAAATTGAAAAAACCAAAACCAATTGAACCAGAAGACTTGGATTGTGGAAAACCAATCGCTACAACCATTACAGAAGTTGATCCTGACGATCCAGAATGGGTAGAAAAAGTTGCTGCAATCACTGGAGCTGTTTCTGGTGATACCTATGTCAAATTGGACCACGGTATCTTGACGGTTAACCAAATTGATATGTTCTTGAAAGCTATGCCATTTGAATTGACATACGCTGATGACAACAACCAATTCCTCTACTACAACAACGCTCACCAAGATCCAGACACCATGTTTGCCAAACGTGTACCACCTCAATCAGGTAACCGTATGTCGACTGTTCACAATTCTCTTCCACCAGCACGTATGAAGAATGTAGAGTGGGTTATCGGAACACTTCGTAACGGAAACCAAGAATACGTCCGTACGATCGTTCCAGGTTCTCCTGCAGGCGTCATCAATACTCACAACTACCAAGCGATGTACTATCCTGACGGATCATACGCTGGTATCAATGAAATTGTCTTTAACTTCCAACCATGGCTTGACTGGTACCTAAAAGAAACGGGTCAACGTTTGGTAGGTGGTAGCGGACCATTTGCTCCTGCTGCTGGAGGTCATGGAGACGCTGATGCTACTTCTGGCGCTTCTGATTCAGGTGATGCTGGAGGCCACGGTGGTGGCGCAGACGCTACTTCTGGTGCAAGCAACTAAGAAACCAAAAAGGAGCCATTTGGCTCCTTTTGTTATTACAACAGAAAAAGGGCTTGTAAATCATCTACAGCCCCCTTTCATTTTATGAGTTAGGATCATCTAAACTGCGACCGTGTAAACCTTTTTCACGTTGCACTTGGCGTAGTTTTTCTGGTGTGACGTCATTTCCCTCTTCATCAACAATCTTAATTCCTTCAATATGGTGACGAACAGCACGACGATAGCCTTCGATGTATTCCTCACGAAGTTTAGCTTGTTCTACTTTTTCAGCAGAAGTTAAGCCTTCTGTTTTTTTCTTTTTAGCGAGCTCGTTGATACGAGCGATTTTTTTTGAATCCATGTTTATCTCCTTTGTAAAAAGATACAGTTCGTTTAATAGAGAGTCTACTTGGTATTGATTTGGTTAAAGCGTGCAAGTTTAGCTGCTTTCTTGGTTAATTGCGACAAAACAGCCAATCGATTTTGACGAATATCTTGATCATCGGTCATTACCATAGTATTCTCAAAGAAAGCATCAATAACTGGACTAAGCGCAAAGAGTTGTTCTAATTGCTGACTTGCAGTCCCTGATAAAACGAGTGATTCTACTGCTTCCGCCAAGGCTTTCTCTTCTTCATTTTCAAAGAGAGCAGGATCAACTGTTTCAGATCCTTCTGCTTTCTCAGCCAAGTTGAAAGCACGTGAAAGAGATTCTACAGACGGTTTGAAGTTTTCTTCCTTGCTTGCTTCGACGAGAGCACTTGCTGCTTCCAACATATCCGCCACGACAAAGTTCGAACTTGCAAGGACCGCTTCCTTAATGTCTTTTGGAGTAGAACCCATCATCTTATCAACACGAGCCTTGATAAAGTCCATGACCTCTGCTTTATTTCCATAAGTCAAGCTGTCAAATTTCAAAGCATAAAGGCTATCAATCAACTCATCCATAGCAATGTGCCAACCAAAAGCATCCAAGATACGAACTACACCTTGCGTTGCACGACGAAGGGCATAAGGATCGTTAGAACCTGATGGAATCAAGCCTACTGAGAAGAAACTCAAAATCGTATCCAATTTGTCTGCAATGGCTAGAATGGCTCCAATCTTGCTCTCTGGGAGAGCTCCGTCCGCTGATGTAGGCATGTAGTGTTCACGAATGGCAGCCGCAACTGCTGGAGCTTCCCTAGCAAGAAGGGCATATTTCTCACCCATAATTCCTTGGAGTTCATCAAACTCACCAACCATCCCTGTCAACAAGTCAAACTTATAAATGGATGCTGCGCGGGCAAGATCAATCGTTTCATCCACTGATAAACCAGCTTTTTCCGCTAAAAGGACGGCAATCTGACCTGTACGAATCATGTGTTCACGAAGGGAACCAATCTTTTCATGGAAGGTCACCTGGTTCAATTTTTCAACAAGATCTGAAATGACCAATTTTTGGTCTTCACGCCAGAAGAATTCTCCGTCTTCCAAGCGGGCAACTAAGACTTTTTCATTACCCTTGATGACATTTTCCAAATGCTCTGCGTTTCCATTACGAACAGAAATGAAGTTTGGCAAGAGTTTACCATCCTGATCACGAACAACAAAGTAACGTTGGTGTTCCTTCATCGAAGTCACCAAGACTTCTTCTGGAACTTCAAGGTATTTGGCATCAAAACTTCCCATGAAGGCAGTTGGGTATTCAACCAAGTTCAAGACTTCGTTCAGTAAGTCAGCATCAATTTCGATACGTACACCATGTTCAGCTTCGATTGCCTTGATTTGGTCAACTATCATTTGCTCACGTTCACGAGGATCCGCGATTACAAACTGTTTACGAAGGTCTTCTTCATAGCTCAATGCTGACTGAATCTTAGTTTCTTGTCCCAAGAAACGATGACCACGACTCACACGACCGCCCTTAATATCAAGAAAATCCAAGTCAAACTCTTCTTCATCTAAAAGAACAGTCAAAGTGTGTACAGGGCGGATATATTCAAAAGTGTTGTTAGCCCAGTGCATGCTGACAGGGAAAGTCAGTGACTTCAAGACGTCTACTACACCTGGAACAATGGCTTCAACTGGTTGGCCTATTTCTTCCTTGGTGACATAGACATATTCTTCACCCTTGATTTCACGGAATTCGATATCTTCAACCGTCAAGCCTTTCCCACGGACAAATCCTTGAGCTGCTTTGGTGAAGTTTCCATCACCATCCAAGGCAATTTTCTTTGCTGGTCCCTTGAAATCTTCTGTCAAATCAGACTGTTTGTCTGCAAGACCAGTCACACGAACAGCCAAACGGCGTGGTGTTGAGAAGGTTTGAATGGCTTCAAAGGAAAGACGATTTTCTTTGAGGAAGGCTGCCATTTTTTCACCTAGTTGTTTTTCACTTGGAGTTACTACATAGGCTGGTAACTCTTCAAGACCGAGTTCTACTAATAAGTTTTTTGTCATGTTTTTTCTCCGAAAAGTATCTTTTTATTTTCCAGTTTGCCTTATGTGATTGGCACGCAAGCAACCAACTTCGTTGTTTCATTGCTAAAATTGGAGCCGAAAGTCTCCAATTTTGCCTAGTATCCTTAGCTTCACTAAGGATACCTTCATCACTGCGGCAACTGGCTCAAGGCTCACTCTGTTCGCCCATTTTCGTAAACTGTCACTCTCTTTATTCTGCGTCTTTTGCTAAGAGTTTAGCTCGTGTTGCTTCATCCAAAAGTGGGTAGCCTAGGCGTTTGCGTTCTGCGACAAAGGTTTTGGCTACGACACGGGCCAAGTTACGGATACGAGCGATATAGCCAGCGCGCTCGGTTACGGATACGGCACCACGCGCATCAAGCAGGTTAAAGGTATGTGAACATTTGAGAACATAGTCATAGGCAGGGTGAACCAAGCCTTCTTTTAATGCACGACCAGCTTCTTTTTCAAACTTATCAAAGTTTTCAAGCAACATTTCTTGGTCCGAAATTTCAAATGAATATTTTGAATGCTCGTACTCAGGCTGGATGAAAATTTCTCCATATTTTACGCCATCGGCCCACTCGATATCATAGACAGAGTCCACTTCTTGAATGTAAGAAGCCAAACGTTCCAAACCATAGGTAACTTCCGAAGTCACAGGGCCAGTTGCCAATCCACCAACTTGTTGGAAATAAGTGAACTGAGTGATTTCCATCCCATCAAGCCAAACTTCCCATCCAAGACCAGCTGAACCAGTAGAAGGGTTTTCCCAGTTGTCCTCAACGAAACGAATATCGTGTTCCAAAGGGTTGATTCCCAATTTTTCTAAAGACTCAAGGTAAAGTTCTTGGATATTTGATGGAGAAGGCTTCATGACCACTTGGAATTGGTGGTGTTGGTAGAGACGGTTAGGATTTTCTCCATAACGACCATCAGCAGGACGGCGTGATGGCTCCACATAAGCCGCATTCCATGGCTCAGGTCCGATAGCACGAAGGAAAGTGTAAGGACTCATCGTCCCCGCACCTTTTTCATTATCATAAGCCTGCATAAGCATACAACCTTGGTCATTCCAAAATTGTTGCAAAGTCAAAATAATTTCTTGAAATGTTAATTTCTTAGACATTGAATACTCCTTAATAAAAAATGATTTTTTGCGACACGAGTCTGCCTTGTCGATTATACGAGGCAAGACGAGTTAGTACTGCGTCTAGCTCAGGCACTCTAGTGCTGAGCGTGGGGCAGTCCGACTGTAAGGAGGTCTCTGCCACTGACGCAGTGGAAAGTCAATTTTTTAGACATTATTTACTCCTTTATTATAAATTTTTGTGACTTTGGATACAAAAAGAACCGTGTCTTTGCTCCTAAGTCTGTGACCTAGGGGCGTCTGAAACGCGGTTCCACCCTAATTTATTACTTCATTGTTTTTAAAAATACGACAGAAAGCGCCAGTTTCTTACCTTGTTCTACTTGGCTCCCACTACCCCAAGCTCGCTGAAGAACGCCATAAGACTTTCTTTCCTAGCTAGTATTATAGCAGATTTTCTAGCCAGTGTAAACCAAAAATGAGTCTGAAAACAAAGTTCCAGACTCATTTAATAGTAAAGCTTCAGAAAGTCCTGTTTAAGGATGTCTTTTCGCTTTTGGTTTTTTGCCATGTAGATTTCTCTTGGCTTGTTTCAAGGCTGTAATGGCATCTTTGACATCTTCTTGGCTCGCTCCTGGATCTTTAAGGAGTTCCTGTGCCTCTTTAAAAGTTAGAAGATAAGCTGCTTTTTCTTTCTTGTCTGCATAGATAAATCTCGCGTTCTTTTCTTGGAAAAGACGTTCATCCTTGACCAGTTTCTTTAGACTAGAGAAGTCTGTGGCCTTGCCATTTAGTTTACTTTTAGCTGTAGCTAGGGCAATAAGAGATTGGTCAATTTGATCTTGTTTGACTTTAGGGTCCACAGCGAGTAAAGCAATTTCTTGGAAGGCACGATCATAAGCACGACGTACTTTTTCCTTGGCATTAGCATATCGTCCAGTTTTAGTCGTTGCATAGTAAGCTTTCATAGCTTCTTTCAAGGCTGTAACGTTCGAATCTTTTCCATCCAAAGCTTTACCAGCAGCCTCAATACTAGCGAGAACGCCATCAATCAATTCTTGCTTCAACTTGCTTGATAAGGCTGACTGCGCCACTTGGAAAGCTTGGTCATAAGCTTTTCTCTTATCTGCACTACTATTAAAGTAACGAGACGTTTCTACCAGTTCTTTTTGTTGATTTACCGCAGCAATTAAGGCCAACTTAGACACAACAGATAGACGCAAAGCATTATTTCGACCTGGCTGAACGAGCAAGGAAACGAGATCTTCAAGGAGTTCATATCCAGTTGGCAAGGTGACTTGTACAGTATAACGACCTGTAGCAACTTTCTTACCAAAGGCGTATTGACCGTATTTTTCAGCAGGAAGAGTGATACTTGTCCCATCTTCTCCTTTCAAAACTACTGTAGTCGTCTTTGGAACTGCTCGATTGAAGGAAACAGACACAGGTGCATATTCTAGGAGATTTGCTAGGAAGGTAATGGTTTGGAAACTATTTTCTTCCGTCAAGTCAAACTCTTGGGATAAGGCACTGATAAATTTCAATTCTGTTCGGTCATAACTGAAAATTTCTGCTGTATAATGACCAAACTGTAAGAAATGAATCGCTTTTGTCTTGTCAACATCAACATATTGCCCCTTGCTATTTTTGATTCGATAGACGTAGAGGGTATCAATATCTTGTTTTGTTTTTGCATTCTTCAAGGCAATTTTCACTCGACCACTATTTTGATCGCGCACAAGTTCAGCAAGTGAGATATAGTCTACATTTCCTGCATAGTCCTCAACAAGATAGTAAATATTAGCCTTGTCAACATCCTTAGGAAGTGTATAACTACCGTCAGCATTGGCCTTAATCAGATGGGTGTTCTCAAGCGCACGAGTTCCAGACTGGTCTTTCCCAGTTAGAACCATGGTCCCTTTCTGGTCAAATGGTGTGAGGTAGAAGACTTTTTCTGAAAGGATACCGCCTTGACCCACATCTTTGGGTTTGCGAGCTACGAATTCTTGGTTTCCATCTTTAAAACGAATATATCCACTTGTGATGACAGGTTTTTGAGTATCAATTTGAATTTTGAAGGTCGTGTGTTGTTCTTTAGCTCCTGGAACGTCTGGTGTATAACTGATAACATAGTCATATAAACCATCCGCAACAGTATTGCCATCAAAATCCTGGCCTCTCCAAGCAGTATTATCTAGAATATAACTCTTCAGATTTCTACTGTCACCATCAAAGTAATTCTTACGAAGATCCTTTGCATCGCCCTCCCAAATAGGATGTTCATGCTTGGTATCCGTAGCCGCATAAACTGTAGCACGAAGATTTACAAGATTTCTCAAAGCAACCGTTTTGTATTCAACTAGGTCTTTGTTTCCATCATCATTTGGAGAAATAGCAATACGGACATTCCCTTTTTCGTCCAACTGAAGAACATGCTTACCTTCAGCATTTTGTTCGATTCCAAGAACGGTAATTCGTCGTCCTTGGCGTTGACCTTGAGAAACTAGAAGGTCATTTTGCAAGGTTGCGAGATAGGTGGCATCATTAGAGTAGTTAACGGCAGGATTTTCCTTGTCTACCTCTGTGTAAAATCCATTTTTCCCTTCTCGAACAAGGTTGTAAATTGGTTTTTCGACAGCGGGAAGATTTTGGAATTCACCTCGGAAGCCCATAAATGCAAGACTAACAATATCCCCATCATCTGCTGGATCTACAAAGCGAACAAAACCTTCTAGGAAATAGCCATTTGGCATTTGTTTGCTGAGTTCAGCAGCAAATTTTCGAGCATCCACTTTAACAGTGACTGTTTGACTGCTGTGGGATTTGACCGTCACTTCTGGCCAGACTGTCTCTGTTAATTTTCGAGGTCGAAGGGTAAATTTCCCATCTTGGACATCGTCTGTATTGGTATTCACCACCATCTTGAGAGTACGGTCAGTATCTGATATATTGTGTACAGTGACCTTAAAAGTAAATTGATCTCCAACATTTCCTAAAGTCACACTTGGATAGCCATTTTCACCCGTTACATAGAGGTCTGTTGACACTGCAGCAGCAGTATCCACAATCCCAGAACCTTGCTGACGAGGAGAGGTATAAGTGCCTGTATCCTTATTAACATGTGGTTTTGCAGTTGACATGATCAAGGCCTTGACAGTCTCTGATACTTGCTCAGGAGTCAATTCTGGATGGTGTTTTTGAAGGTATTCCTTAACCAGAACGGCAACACCCGTAACGTGAGGAGCCGCCATACTGGTGCCACTAATACTTCCATAGGTATTGTCATTAAAGGATGAGTAGATATTGCCACCAGGAGCTGTTACGTCTGGTTTCAATTGTCCATCAGTAGTCACCCCCCAACTTGAAAAGTCAGATAGCTGATTGGCTACATCGGAAGGGCGATTATCCATCTTACCATTAAAAACAATCTTATAGTTTCCTGATTTTAAGGCTTCACCATACTGTTTAGAAATAAATACAGAAGGAATTTTCTTTGCTTCATCATCAATAGACATATTGATGTTTGCGCCTTCTACATTATTGTAGATCAAGGCACCAACTGCACCGTGTTTTCGTGCATTTTTGATCTTCTCTGAAAAGTTCATGACTCCACGCTGAATGAGGGCCAGTTTCCCAGTTAAATCCAACTTAGCAAAGTCTTCTTCACGACCTAAGCCTGCTTCGACATATTCATACTCTTTTCCTTTTTCAAAGTCCTTATCTGCCTCAGGTTGATTATAATCAAATTTTCCGTTATGAAGGCCGGCATTTCCCTCTAGACCTTTGACTTCAAAAACCGCTGTTGTCAATGTTTTGTTGTTGACAGAAGCAACTGAAATCGAATCCTCAACAGTGGATGGATTTCCAACCAAGCCATAGTCTGGGTTTTCGGCTAGCGGTTTTGAATAACCATTTCCGAATGTATTGCTATTTCCTGCTGAGATAAGAACAGAAACTCCCTTGGCACGAGCCCGTTTGATAGCATCCACAATATCAGAACCAGCATCTACCATAGAACCAGTGCTAGATCCCAAACTCATATTAATGGCATCTGCTCCCAAGGCAACTGCGTCATCAATCGCCTTTACATAAAGGGCCGAACTTGTCGTTTTTTGGCGATCTGAAAAGACACGCATAAACATGACTTGGGCTTCTGGTGCAACACCATAGACCTTTTCACCATTCGGTGCTTCTTTATCAGGGTTTCCAGCAGCAATCCCTGTTACGTGCATTCCATGAGAAGTTCTTTCTGCTTCTTTAATCTTATCTGTTCCGTCAAAGTAGTCATAGGCATAGACAACCTTATCACTATACCATTTACCGTAGTCGATCCCAGCAGCCTTTTTAGCTGCTTCGATGGCTTCCTTGTTTTTAAATTTTGCTTTTGACGGATCCGAAATTCGAAGAACCTCATGATTCAAATCAAGCCCAGAGTCAATTATGGCAACAACGGTCCCTGTCCCCTTGTAACCAGCCTTCCAAGTTTTCGGCACTGTGATGATATCATTGCTTGAAAGACTATTGGGTTTTGCAGACTCAGCTTTTTCTTGTTCTTTTTCAGTACTTGCTGTTTGTCCAGTAGTTTTAGGAACTGTCGTTGCTTGAGCCTCTTTTTTCTCTATGGTAGAGACCTTCTCAGTGGCAGACGCGATACTCGTATTGACTGTTGTTTCTTTTTGGACGACACCTTGATTTCCTTCATTTGCAACTGCGCTATCTTTTCCTGATTCTTGAGATTCGACAGTTTTATCAACTGGGGCTTCTACCCTAGCATCTTGTTTACTAGCATCCTCTTTAGAAGTTTCAACTTCCTGTTTCTCTCCAGCTACTGGAGCTATCACATTAGTATTGGTTTGGTCAGTTGAAGAGCTTGAGTGTTTATCGTCTTTTAGCTCTGTCTTGATTTCCTGAGTTTGAGCTTGATTTTCACCTGTACTCTGCTCATTGGCATTAACTTGACTTGCTCCAAAAAACAATGCAGTTCCCAATAAAACTGAAGCAAGACCAAATTTGTATTTCCGTAATGAAAAACGTTGTCGTCTATCCATAAATAATCTCCTTTTTCTTTAAAGTATACCTATTATAACGCAAATAATCAAAAATTTTCATAAAAATCTGAATTGTCACAAAAATGTAATATTTGCGTATGTAATGTTCTTATTTAGTTTTATCGTTCGTGTTATTTGTTCTATCAAAGCAACATTTTCTAAACTTGTTCATTTATTTCAATTTATAAAACTATTTTATTATACAAATAATTTAGATTTTTTATACACAAAAAGACTAGGATTTAAAATTCCTAGTCTTTGTTATTTCGGTATAAACAGATTTCACAAACTAAAAATCCATCTCATCCACACGAGGTGCGCCCGAAGTCACTGAAATTGTCTTTAAGACTTCTCGCTCGTCTTTGCTGAGTTCAATTCCAAAACAGTCAAGATTGTTCTGGATGCGAGAAGCCGTCACTGACTTAGGTAGGGGTAAAAATCCTTCTGCCAAACTCCAAGCCAAGGCAATTTGGGCCACTGATTTCCCATGCTTAGCAGCAATTTTTTGGACTTCTTTCTTATCAAACAACTCCCCTTGCCCAAATGGTCCCCAAGCCTCTAAGAGAATTCCTTTCTCTTTACAGTAGTCAACCACTTCCTCTTGATAAACTCCTGGCGCCAAGCGAACCTGATTGACCGCCGGGATGATTCTTGCTGTCTCAAGCAAAGCATCCAAATGATGGGGAAGGAAATTACTAACGCCGATAGCACGGATTTTGCCTTCTTGGTAAAGATCCTCCATCGCTCTCCAGACTTCAGCATTGCGAGTTTTCCATTCGGCATTTTCTCTTAGTGGTTTTGGATTTGGCCAATGGATCAGGTACAAATCTAGATAGTCCAATCCCAGTTTTTCCATTGATTCTTCAAATGCTTGGTGAGCTTCTTCATAGCTGTGATTGGTATTCCAGAGTTTGGTCGTTACAAAGATTTCTTGGCGAGGAATACCGCTATCTCGAATAGCGCGACCAACACTCTCCTCATTTTTGTAGATAGCTGCAGTATCGATATGACGATAACCAGCCTTCAAGGCTTCTAAAACAGCTTGGTAGGCTACCTCTCCATTTTCAGCTTTCCATGTTCCAAATCCTAAAACTGGGATTGAAACTCCATTATTAAGGGTGTAAGATTTCATCGTTTTTCCTTTCTATGTGAAGAAAATCTAAAGAAACAAAATTCTGATTATCAGAACACTTGCTCCTTTAGATTTTAACAATTATTGATCACGGTCGTAATAGATCTCGTGAGCCTTCAAGCGAGAATTGAGCAATTCAGGAACGGTCACAAATGTATAACCCTCACCCTTTAAATACTCAATGACACTTGGTAGAGAATTAACAGAAGGAGCATGGATATCATGCATGAGAATGATAGAACCATTACGAACTTGGTGTTGAATTTCTGTCAAAATAGCAGCTTCATTCTTACTCTTCCAGTCTAAACTATCCACATCCCACATGATAAAACTCAAGTCAAGACTATTTCGAATATCATCAGTGATGGCACCATAAGGTGGACGCATCAGTTTAGAGCTTGATCCTAAAACTTGAGTCAACAAATCTTCTGTATCAGTGATTTGCTTTTTAGCATCTTCGAGGGATAATTTAGAAAGGATAGGGTGATCCCAGCTATGATTTCCCACAACATGACCTTCCGATTTCATTCGTTTCAGAAGATCCTCATTTCCTGCTATGTTTTTTCCAAGTACAAAGAAGGTTGCTTTTACACCATACTTAGCCAAGGTATCCAAGGCTTGTGGAGTTGTAGTCGGATTAGGACCATCATCAAAGGTCAAGGCTACAACCTTTTTATTTTTCTTGGCAAAGTAAGCTTGATAAAGTTCAGCATCTTTTTCTAGTAAATAAGAGGAATCAATGACATCAAAGAAACTGGATATTGGTAAAGCAATTTCTTCAACAGTCTCTCCAGGATTAGCAGGATAAAGGATAATTTGACTATCTTTATAATCAAAACTCCAAGATGCCAAATCCTGATCTGTGAAGTTTTTGACAACCTGATCAATTTTTGCCTGGTCAAGTTTCTTATCTTCTAGAGTTGATTTGATTTGACTTAGTAAGAGTTCCTTAGCCTTGCTTGCATCTTTAAAAAGTTTACTGAGGTCAAAATCTTTCCCATCTTCAGTCAAGAAAATTTTTCCTAAAGAAGTCTTTTCTTTTTCTTCAACCTTTGATGCAGACAAATCGTAGACTTGCTTGCTGATATTACGAGCAACAACTCCCTTTAAGACAGGATCCAGCTGTTCAGTATAATAAAAGACCAGATCCTCTTTATCTTCTAGATTTTCTTTGATGTCTTGGTTGATTTTTTCTCTAATAGACGCAATAACTTCCTCTCCTTGCAGAGGGTAGTAGGCAATCACCTCCGCTTGCCCTTTTCGGAAATGGTCCCTCTGACTACCTGAGTTGAATTGCTGATCCTTTTCGCTTTTTAACGCTTCAATTTTTTGTTCATAAGATTGCTTTTGTAGAACCTTGTAGCCAATGGCACTTCCCAAAAGAATCATAGCGATTCCTAAGATCCCAACAAAGGAAAGCAATATACTTCTCTTTTTATCGTGAGAAACACGGTTCATATTTTTCTTCATATTTCCATCATATCAAATCAAAGCTATTATTTCAATGATAAACAGGTAATCTAGCTCCATTTCAAAAATAAAGAAAAAGCTTAGAGTTCTCTAAGCTTCTATTTTAAAAGCGAATTGCTTCACGTGTTTTTTCATATGAAGTCACAAAACGATTTGTAACTCCTGGTTCTGCAACTTCCAAGGCTTGAGAAATCTTCTCAAATGATGCCCGATAGTCAAACTCTTTCTCAAAAATTTCAAGTGCTTCGTTGAAAGCCTCTTGGATGCGTTCATCAAATGAACGGTAACGATTTGAGTATTGGAGAAGTTGCTCTGTCAAAGTTGCATACTGAACAATATCGTATGTTTCTGTCTCAAGTACTGCCATATCATTCGTTGCAATTTCAAGAATTCGCTTAACAGATTCAATATTAACCTGCGGTTGTTCTAGCTCCGCCATCAAATCTTCAGTGTTATGACTTGCAGTAAAGAAGAGTTTCAAAAAACTTTGAGGGATTCCTGGTAAGTTTCGCTTTTCCATGTAACGTTTGATGGTGTGCAAACGATTCACATAGACATTTGCTTTTTGGCGAGCATTGAGGTCGTCTTTTTCAATTTGCGCAAGTCGTTCGCTCACAGAAATTTGCTCATCTTCAATATCTTTGAGATTGCTTTGAAGCATTTCCAACTGTTCTTCAAGAACAGAATAGGCTTGAGCAGATTCTCTTTGATCCTCTGTTATTTCTAAAATAGCAGTATCAAGTGCAGCTAATTCTTCTTGAAGTCGGCGAACATGATTTCCATCACTTTCTGGAAGAAGATAAGTTTTATTCAGGCGTTCAAGATCTTGAACAAGCACCTGGTTATTTTCTTTCAAGTGGTTGAGATAGGTTGGAAGTGTTGAGAGGAGATTCTCAACGACTTTTTGAGCCTCAATTTCACGAGTGAAAATATCATAAAGTGCGTTGATTTCTTCTTGAATGCGATTATTTTCATACTCTGCATTGTCCAACTCCAACTGACGAATGTTTTCTTGATTATTCTTCAAAGATTCATGCAAAAGTTGGAAACGTGACTCAATATCTGTTTCAGTAAAGTGGTAGTTGGCATCCAACAACTTGCGATAGCCTTCTTCCAAATCTGCTAATTGATCTGGTAATTCCTTTGTCAAGGTTTCAACAAGAGCTGGAATCCGATCAACAATATGCGTTAGAGCAAGAATATGATTTTCAGTATCATCTAAGATTGCTGCAGCTTCGACTGGGTCACCTGATGAGTTAAGAGTAACGAATTGAGAGAATTCCGATTGGATGTTTTCCAATTGTTTCTCAATCTCAGGAAGAGCTTTTCCATATTTCTCTGAATCTTCTGCAACGGTATGTTGAAGGGTTTCAAACAAGTCCAAAGCATGTAGGACACGACCACTGTTCTTAGATTCTTGCTTTTCGAGTTCAGAAAGGGCATTGCGAATAGCTGCAATATCCTCTTCAATCAAACTAATCTGGCTTTCAATTTGATCAATCTTGTGAGCTGCTTTAAAGAAACGAAAAGAATTATTGTAGTTTTCAGCTTCAAAGAGGTGATTTTCGATGTCTGCAAATGAGTTCAGAGATAAATCAACCCATTTTTGATTCCATTCACGAAAGGTTACCTGACTTTGACCAATCAAGTGCATATTTTTAACGGCTTCAACCTCATCATTTACAGGAAGGTTGTAGAGTTCTTCTTTTCTTTCTTCAAGCGCCGTTAATCTGCTTACATTACGCTTACGTAGAAAAATGGCTGTTACATAAGCTAAAATCAAAATGACCGCAATCGCAACCATTAGATAAATTAGTTGTCCATTAGACATATCAAACTCCTTTTATACTAGAAACAATCGTAATGATTATATCATATTTTTTAAACCAAGGGAACTATTTCCCACATTTTTTAGACGTCAAGTGTACTGTAAACAGCGTTTTCTTCGATAAATTCGCGACGAGGTTCTACCCGATCGCCCATCAACATATCAAAGATTCTATCTGCTTCAGCAGCATCATCTACTGAAACACGCGCCATCAAGCGATGTTCTGGATCCATGGTTGTTTCCCACAATTGGTGGTCATCCATTTCTCCCAACCCTTTATAACGTTGGATGGTTGGCTTTGAGCGTCCTTCACTATGACGTGCTAAGGCTTCTTGGAGTTTAATTTCTTGATCTGTACCTGGCTGGATGTATTCTTTGATCTCACTTCCAACTTTAACCCCATAAATCGGTGGTTGGGCAATATAAACATAACCAGCTTCTAGGATTGGTTTCATGTAGCGGTAAATCAAGGTTAGCAAGAGAGTTCGAATGTGGGCTCCATCAACATCGGCATCGGTCATCAAAACGAGTTTTTGGTAACGAGCCTTAGTAACATCGAATTCTGCACCAAATCCTGTTCCCATGGCTGTGAAGAGGCTCCGAATTTCTTCGTTGGCAAGAATTTTATCCATACTAGCCTTTTCAACGTTCAAGATCTTACCACGAATTGGTAAGATAGCTTGGAACTCACGGTTACGACCAGATTTAGCTGATCCACCAGCCGAGTCTCCTTCGACGATGAAGAGTTCGGTTTCAGCAGGATTATTTGAAGAACAGTCTGCTAGTTTTCCTGGAAGATTGGAAATTTCCAAACCAGATTTCTTGCGCGTGACTTCACGCGCACGCTTGGCGGCCACACGAGCCTTGGCAGCCAAAACCCCTTTTTCCACGATGCGCTTAGCAATCTGTGGATTTTCCATGAGAAAATCAGAGAAGGCCTCGCTGAAGAGGCGATTGGTGATCTTAACTACTTCACTATTGCCCAGCTTAGTCTTGGTTTGTCCTTCAAACTGCGGATTTGGATGTTTAACTGAGATAACTGCAGTCAAGCCTTCGCGAACATCTTCCCCTGTTAGGTTGTCTTCATTGTCTTTTAGCAGCTTATTTTTGCGGGCATAATCATTGATAACACGCGTCAGTGCTGTACGGAAACCTTGCTCATGCGTTCCACCTTCATGGGTGTGAATATTATTGGCGAAACTCATGACATTTTCGTGGTAACCGGTTGTGTACTGCATGGCTACTTCAACAGTAATATCATCCATCTCACCATCTGTGTAGATTGGTGTGTCAAAGATAACATCCTTGTTCTCGTTGATATATTCAACGTAACTAGCAATCCCACCTTCATAGTGGTAATGCTTGCTTTGTTCGAGACCTTCACGCTTATCTGTGATGGAGATTCGAAGCCCCCGGTTCAAAAAGGCTAGTTCTTGAATGCGTTTATTTAATTTGTCAAAGTCAAAAGTTGTTGTTTCTGTAAAAATCTCTGGGTCCGGCGTGAAGTGAACTGTTGTTCCCGTTTTATCCGTATCTCCAACCACCTCAAGATCAGCAACGACATTCCCACGGTGGTATTCTTGATAATAAATTTTTCCGTTTTTATGAACCCGAACATCTAGTTGAGTTGAAAGGGCATTTACTACTGATGAACCCACACCGTGCAATCCACCTGATACCTTGTATCCGCCACCGCCGAATTTTCCTCCAGCGTGAAGAACAGTAAAGACGGTCTCAACGGCAGGACGTCCTGTCTTTTCCTGAATGTCAACAGGAATACCACGTCCATCATCCACAACGGTGATGGAATTATCTGGTTCAATAAGGACTTGGATATGACTGGCAAATCCTGCTAGGGCTTCATCAATTGAATTATCAACGATTTCCCAGACTAGATGGTGAAGGCCTTCTTTTGAAGTCGACCCAATATACATACCTGGACGCATACGAACGGCCTCCAACCCCTCCAAAACTTGAATTTGGCTGGCATCATAATCCTGTGCCTGTTGATTTTTGATTTCTTCTGTCATTTTTTCCCTTTTCTTACATGTCTATTGCTTGTCTCAGTGTCACAACGTTTTTAAAAAGATAGGCATCTAAGCCGGCAGCTTTCCCTGCTTCTACATCAATATTCCTGTCTCCAATGACCAAACCGGATGAGATATGATATTTATCACGTAAATAAATCATGGACTCAGGATCTGGTTTTCGTTTGAAACCGGAACTGGCAGTCACGACTTCTGTGAAATAGTCAGCTATCTGAGTCTTTGCAAGAAGTTCTAGAACTTGGTCATTTCGATGAGAAACTAAGAAATGACGGCCACCCTTGTCAGAAATGTCTTTGAGTAGTTCTGGAATCCCTTCAAACAAAACTGGATACTCTAGCTCACGCGCTTCATTATCTTTGTAGTTTTCTAAAAAATTCTCGATGTCTGGGGCAAACTTCTCAATGGCAAAAGCTGTCGAAACCTTTAAGGCTTCGTAAACACGGTCGTGTTCTTGCTCTATTCCGTATTGGGCTAAGGTCTCTACAAAGGCTGCTGTAGAAGTCTCATAATTATCCAATAGGGTGCCACCTAAATCCCATATGTAGTCGTGATATTTCATACCCTTCATTATACCATTTTTTTATGAAAAAAGCGATGATTTCCTAGATTTTTCCAAGTAAAAACGAGAGCCGAACTCTCGTCTTACTGTTAATTTCCAAAGACATCTCGATAGAGCATGCCGACTCGTAAACTTTCAGCATCCCCTCCCAACTGCTCTACCAACTCATAGGCAAAGGCAAGTGCGGTTGACGGTCCTCGGCTAGTTGTTAGATTGCCATCCACAACCACTGTTTGCTTTTGATAAATTCCATCACTGATGTTCTCCTGAACACCGTCATAACAGGTGAAGCGCTTGTCTTTCAGGATACCTGCTTGATGGAGGGCGATTGGAGCTGCACAGATGGCAGCAATTTTCTTTCCTGCTTGATTAAAGGCTTTAATCTGTGAAATGAGGGCTTGATTATCCCGTAGGTGAGCTGAGCCTGGCATGCCACCTGGAAGAACGACCAAGTCATAGTCAGACAAATCACCATCAAAGATACGGTCGGCTTTTACCTGAATGTCATGTGATCCTGTCACGTGCTCTTCAAATCCTACCATATCACATGAAATGTTTGCTCGACGCAAGACATCAACTACTGTCAAGGCTTCAATTTCTTCAAAACCCTGGGCTAAGATAACTGCTACTGTTGCCATAGTGGCCTCCTTATTTGATTTGTTTTAGGACGACTTTCTTTCGTTTGAATGGAACTTTTCCACTTTTCTCCTCCGCTAGGTTTGTCTGGTAACTCATAGACAAAAGGAGACCAACACCAATGAGGTTACTAATAATTGCGGAGCCCCCTTGAGAAATGAAAGGCAGAGGAATCCCTGTCAAAGGAAGCAAGCCTGTCACGGCACCGATATTTTCAAAGATATGGAAGAGCAACATCATGATAAAACCAGTCGAAATGTAGGTGTAGAACTGGTTATTTGACCTGAGCGTAATCTTCAACATCCGGTAAATAAGAAGTAAGTACAGGGCAACGACAAAGACCGAACCAATAAAGCCAAAATCTTCAGCAATCACTGTGAAAATCATATCACTCTCACGTACTGGAATGAGGAGATTGGACACATTGAAACCTTGCCCAAACAAGCCACCACTTCCAATCGCAATTTGTCCCTGCGCCTGTTGGTAAGTCGTTGTTTGCGCGAAGTCAAAGGGATTGAGCCAAGCCAAGATGCGGTTGATCTGGTAGGTTGGCATCCCAATCTGATGCAAGAAGGCACGTCCATCCTTGCTTATAAAGATGGCCATGAAGCCTGCAACTGCAGTCACTCCTGTCGCAAAAACAGGAATGATAATCTTCCACGAAACACCTGAAAGGAGAACCATGCCTGCAAAAATAGCTACAAAGACCAAGGCAGTCCCCAAGTCACTTTGTAGGGCTAAGAGGATCAAGACTGGGATGGTAAAGGCGATCATCCAACCAATCAATAGGAAATCCAAGGGAATAGTCCGTCGCCATTCCTTGTGTTTTTGCGTGAATTGTACGATGACTCGAGCCGACATCAAGATATAGGAAATCTTCATGAACTCCGATGGCTGAAAGAGTGTCGTTCCACCAATCGATACCCAGTTCTTGGCACCTGTTGACGCTACAAGATTTGGATTGTAGAAAACAAGGGGTAGGACCATCAAAGCTAGCCCCAGACCATAAAGATAAGGAGTCGCCTTCCATAAAAACTCCGTATTGAAGAACATGACGACAAACCCAATGACAAGCCCTAAAGCAATCCAGGCGATTTGCTGACCCAGTATTGGAAGTACATTATTGGGATAGTCATGACTAACTGCTATATAAATGGCCACTACTCCAATCACCAGTAAACAAAACACTGGTAGGAGGAGGCTATAATCGACTCGTGAGTCGAAGGAACGTTTCATATTTTTTACCTTTTCTCTTTCTTGGATTTTTCTTTCATTCTATTGCGACGGGATTGGAGAAAATCAGCTACAGCAGGCTCTAGCTGGTCTCTAGAAAGAACCTGAACAGCCCTTTCTTTTGACAAGGCCTGAGCGATTTGTTTGCCGTAACGCTTGCTGACAACACGACTGTCTAAGATTACAGCAACCGAACCTTGGTCAGGATGTCTAACAGTACGACCCAGGGCTTGTTTTAGCCGAATGATAGCCATCGGCAACTGATAATCATAAAAGGGATTTTTCCCTTCTTGACGCAGTTCTTGGTTTAATTTTTTGGTTAACGGTTCTTGGGGGTTTTGGAAAGGCAATCTCGGAATCACTTGAATTACACAAGGATGGGTTGAAAAATCAACCCCTTCCCAGAAACTACCTGTTCCAAGCAAGATCTGGCGTTCGCCTTTTTCAAAACGTTTTTTCAGTTGGCTTGGTTCCCCATTTTTATACTGAGCTAGATGCGGTTGGTCGAGCAAGTCTGAAACTGCCAGCAACATCTCTTTTGAGGTAAACAAAACCAATAAAGGTTCTTGAAAGACTTGTAACCTTCGAATAACAGAAGCCACTTCACTAGCATAGTCAACAGGTGAAACTTCTGTCACAAGAGGAAAATCATCGACTAGAAAGACTTCTTGTTGCTCCTGTTTTGCTACATCAAGCCTAACAAGCGGAGCATCTGGAAATCCCAATAAATCTGCTAAGGAAACCCGATTGCTGATTTCAAGAGTGGCCGATACTCCTAGGAGTCTGCAATCTTCTGGCAATAGGTCTGCTAGTATAAAGCGGCCTTTTTTGCTTGAACAAATCAAAACGTCCTTGCTCGATTTTTCTGCTGTAGCAAGCCAAAATTCACGGTCCGAGGTGAAAAAGTTTGCAATCTCTCGATACTCTAGGAGAGCTAACTCCGAAAAATGCTGGCGCAACTCTTCAAGAGAATCCAACCACTTTCCATTCTTCAGACCTGACTGATAGTGCTCTATCAAGTAACGACATTCAAAAGCAATACTCTCAAGCAAGCGCTTCTGAACCAAATCTTCCTCTGTCTCCAAGGACTTTTCAATTTGGGTTACAAGCTCCTCAAGGCGATAAGCCTGCTGGGCTAGATTTTCAAGAGCTAGCAGCATTTTTTGAGCTTCATCCAAAATCACCAAACGATTGTCGACAAACTCTGGATTGTCTTCCAAACGAGTGACCAGATAGGCATGATTGGTCAGAAGAACACGACTGGTCTTGGCCTTTTCCTGCCCTCGTTTCCAAAAATCCTCTGTAGCAAATAAACTTTTCTTTGAAAGCTTGCCATCGTGGACTAGTTCCGGCAGAAAGTGCTGGTAGCGATAAAGCTGCCCGATTTCGTCCAAGTCACCTGTCTCTGTCTCTGTTAGCCAGATGAGCAGTTGCATTTTAAAGCGTGTGAAGAGGCGATTGGACTCCGGTCGATGGAGGACTTGGTGAAAAGCATCCAATTTCAAGTAATTTTGAGGCCCCTTGAGACTATGAATTTCCAGATGGAAGACCTCTTTTAAGTGCTGACCTTCTTCTTGCATGATTTGATTTTGAAGAATTTTGGTCGGAACACTCACTAAGATACCTGCTTGACTCTCCAAGTTCAAAGCTGGGAGGAGATAACCATAAGTCTTGCCCAGTCCCGTTTGGGCTTGGATAAAGGAAGTCTGGTGTTCTTCCAATAATTGCTCAACCTTCTCCGCAAAATCCAGCTGCTGCGGACGTTCCTCCAGCCCCAATAAAGAAATATTTTTAGCAAAATCTTTGGATAACTTTCGTGGGACTAAGCCTTTGCTTTCCTTTTTGAGGAAAAGCCCATGAAGTTCCATCAAGTCTGGCGAAGACAAGAGAGATTGTTGCTGATAGACCTCCTCAATCACCAGATAACTTTCATAGAGAAGGTTGTCTGCAAGGTTTAATAAGCTTTCTAAAAGCCCTTTAGGTAGCTCAAAAAGTTTTTGACGCATGTAAAGCAAGAGTTCAGCTGTTGCTTGAGCATCTGACAGGGCAGTATGGGCATGTTCCAGCTCAATGCCCAACTCTTGACAAAGAATACCTAGATTGTACTTTTCAAATTGAGGATATAGAACTTGGGCTAACTCAACAGTATCCACCCGCGGGGTGCGCAATTCATATCCTTCAAAAAAGAGGAATTCTGCAAGGAGGTTGGCATCAAATTGTACATTGTGCGCAACAAAAATACCGTCCTTAACCAATTCAAAAATTTTTCCGGCCACCTGAGAAAACTCTGGTGCCGCAGCCAAACGCTGATCGGTTAGACCCGTTAATTCTTTGATATGAGAATCCAAGGGTTCATGGGGATTGACATCGGTCGCATACTGATCGATTATTTCACCATTCTCAATCACCACAATGCCTACTTGAATAATTTTTGCCTTGCTTCCAGTGCTGGTCGCCTCTAAATCAACGACCACATACCGATCATTTCTCGCATTCATCATTAAAAATTATATCAAAAAAAGCATGATTTGACACCCCTCAACTTTGATAACAGTCTCGCTTTAATTGCGAGTTTGAGTAAAAATCAAGACCTTAAAATAGAGAATTTCACGCAAGTTCAGTAGTTGGTCGCTGGTTCTGAGGTATTTGAAAACCTTATCAACAAAGCTACATCAACATAAAAAGGCAACCAAGGTATTAGCTGCCTTTTTGAGATATTTTTTTCATTGTTTTCGGAAGAGCCTTGCTAATTTCTGTTGGCAGGACAAAATAGTTTTCTTGAGCTAGTTCTTGCGCAATAGCTGAATGAAGGTGAGTCGCTACCACTACCCTCTCATAGAGGTTGACTTGGTCAAACTGACCTGCAAAACCTGCAATCATCCCAGCAAGAGTATCTCCCATTCCACCAGTTGCTTGATAGGGGCCTCCAACCTGTAACCGATAATATTCGGACTGACCAGCTTGCCAGATACGAGTTGCCGGACCTTTCTCAACTAAAATCGTTCCTTGAGGAAAAGCTGAAAGAGCTCTAGCAGTCGTCTCTGTATTTTGATGGTCAAGAACTATACCAGACAGTCTTTCCCATTCCTTTTGGTGGGGAGTTAGGATGAGCTGACTGGAAGGAAATGGTAACTGGCCGTTTGCTAAGATGCCCAAAGCACCGCCATCTGCAATCATAATCTGGTCTTTTCTAAGGCTGTTACAGACCCGTTTTACGAGTTCTTCTCCGAATGCATCCTCTCGCAAACCCGGACCTAACAAGACAACTTCTGCCTTCCCTATCTGTTCCTTTAGTAATGCTTTATCCTTTAGAGAAAAGGCCATAGCCTCAGGTAAATGACTGTGCAGAGCTGGAATATTTTCCCTATCCGTTCCAACGGTCACCAATCCTGCACCGCTTTTTACAGCTGCAATGGCTGACATGATGATAGCTCCCCCATAAGGATAAGTCCCTCCTAGTAAGAGCAGGTGACCGTAATCTCCCTTATGACTGTGACGAGAACGTTCCATAATGACTTTTTCTAGTAAAGTTCGATCAATCACTTTCATCGTTTTTTCCTCTCACTCCATTATACTACAAAAGGAGGGCAAACCTCCTTCTACACTATTTTCCCTTAAATTCCGCAAAAGTCTGTAAGATCTTAGCTGCCACTGCTGGAGAAGGAGCTCCTTTTAGCTCTAACGTGTCATCTGCATATGGAGTAAGACCAGCAAAATCTCCTATCTGGACTGAATAGAGCGACGTTTTAAATAGTTCAATATCGTTTTGGTCATTTCCAAAAGCGATGAAGTTCTCCCCACATAACTTTTCAACAGTTGTCGCCTTATGAGTATCCAAGGGATTAACATAAAGGCACTTTTCATGCGCATGATAGGAGAGACGAGCCTGTCCTAGTCTTTCTAGCTGACCAAGCAGATCATCAAGCAAATCCTCATGGTCACCCATATAAACGACTACCTTAATCGGAGTCCCTAAGTCCTCAAGTTTCTGATGACGAGCCACCTTTAGGGGATCCACACTGGAAATAAATGGAATCTTCTCTACAATCTGACCACTATAGTCAAAGCAATCATCTACAAAGAAAGGAAGATTATAAGTCTGGCAATAATCCACTAGCGCCTGATAAACTCTAGCATCGAGATTCCTTTCGAAGATAGCCCGCCCCAGATGATAGGCTACGCCACCATTCAATCCTATGACCAAGCGCTGACTGAGTTTAGGGCCTAATAAACCCAAGCAATCCCGATAAGAGCGGGCTGAGGCAAACACAAGCTCATGTCCATAATCTTCAGCCTTTAAAAGAACCTGCTTAATCTCCTCATCTATGGTCATGTAGTCAAAAGATAGCGTTCCATCCAGGTCAAATACGAATTTCATCTTTCTAGTCCTTGTTTAGTGTTCGAAGCGCTGCCTGAAAGGTTTGCTCCATTAGCATGGTAATCGTCATAGGACCAACTCCACCCGGTACAGGTGTGATGTGGCTAGCAAGTGGTGCAACGGCATCATAATCAACATCTCCACAAAGCTTGCCATTTTCATCGCGATTCATCCCAACGTCAATGACAACCGCTCCTGGTTTGACAAAGTCAGCAGTCACAAACTTAGCACGACCGATAGCAACGACAAGAATATCCGCCTTAGCAGCCACCTTGGCAAGATGATGGGTCCGTGAGTGGGTCAAGGTCACAGTCGCATTCTTGGCTAAAAGAAGCTGAGCCATCGGTTTTCCAACGATATTTGAGCGACCGATAACAACCGCATTTTTACCTTCCAACTCAATCCCATACTCATGAAACATCTCCATAATTCCTGCAGGTGTCGAAGGAATCATAACCGGATGACCAGACCAGAGACGCCCCATGTTTAGGGGGTGGAAACCATCCACGTCTTTTTCGGGGTCAATAGCTAATAAAACTGCCTCTTCGTCAATATGTTTTGGCAAAGGTAATTGAACCAAAATCCCATGCCATGCTGGATCTTGATTGTATTTGGAAATCAAGTCTAACAATTCCGCTTGGCTAATGGTCTCTGGAACTCGCACGACTTCACTACGGAAGCCAGCAGCGAGAGCTGACCGTTCCTTGTTGCGAACGTAGACTTGGCTGGCAGGATTGTCCCCCACCAAAATCACTACCAATCCTGGAACTAGACCTGTTTCTTCTTTTAGTTTGACCGTCTTTTCAGCCAACTGTCCTTGTAACTTAGCTGCAAGAGCCTTCCCATCAATAATCTGTGCCATATCTCTTCTCTTTTCTATCAAATATCCTCTATTATATCAAAAAATAACTCGCCATTCTAACACTTCTTGCCTAATGGACCTTATAGTCAAAAACTATAAGAAAAAGCCCTTATCGAGCTTTTATGCTTATTTATACTAGGTAAACTTGTCATGCTTTCTTTTTGACTTTTGGAGCCGGTAAGACTTCATACATCTCCTTGATTAATCTCATTAGAAATGATTTATCTTCAATGTCTTCTATCAAAATCATCTCCTTAGCTCCTTCATAAGGACGTTCAAGCCTAGTCTGTCCCAGTTGATCCAAGACCAGCTTCACAGGCTTCAGTAACAAACGATTATCATAGATTCCTCCAATAATCTTTCCACGATAATAAAGAATATACTCTCCCATCATTGGACGATAACTCATCTCCTCTAGCTCCGATAGCTGTTCGAGAATAAAATCTAAATATTCTTTACTGGAAGCCATGATGCCTACTCCATTTCTTCTAAAAATGAGGTCTTACAAAACCTTACTCAAAAATTCCTTGGTCCGTTGTTCTTTTGTTTGATCGAAAATCTCCTCTGGCGTTCCATCTTCGACAACAACACCATCCGCCATAAAGATGACACGGTCTGCTACCTCACGCGCAAAGCCCATTTCATGAGTCACAATCACCATGGTCATCCCTGACTTGGCAAGGTCTTGCATAACAGCTAGAACTTCTCCAACCATCTCAGGGTCTAGGGCTGAAGTCGGCTCATCAAAGAGCAAAACATCTGGCTCCATAGCAAGTCCACGTGCAATGGCAATCCGTTGCTGCTGACCACCTGACAAACTCTGAGGATAGGCCGTTGCCTTATCTGGCAAGCCAACTTTTTCTAACAGTTCCTGTGCTCTTTTCTCCGCAACTTCCTTGCTTTCACCTTTGGTTTTAATTGGGGACAAAGTGATATTTTCCATCACTGTCATATTGGGAAACAGGTTGAATTGTTGGAATACCATACCCATCTTTTCACGCATAGCAAAAAGGTCATTTTTCTTATCCGTAATATCAACTCCTTCAAAGATAACCTTACCTTTACTTGCTTCTTCAAGGAGATTCATCGAACGAAGGAGGGTTGATTTTCCGCTCCCTGACGGACCGATAATGACCACAACTTCTCCTCGTTTAATCTCAAGGTTGATGCCTTTTAAAACTTCATTTTTCCCAAAAGACTTATGTAGTTCTTCAATTCTAATCAAGGTTTCTGTCATTATTTCTTGTCTCCTTGTCCAATATGTTTTTCAAATGCTTTCAACGCCACTGTCAAAACAGAGGTCATAATCAAATAGTAAAAGGCTGCAAATAAAAGAGGAGTCAGCGGTAAATAAGTTGTTGTTGCTACTGTCGTTGCACCATTCCACAACTCCATCACCCCAATCGCCGACAAGAGGGAACTATCCTTGATAATGGTGATAAATTCATTTCCCAGCGCTGGAAGAATATTCTTGATAGCTTGTGGCAAAATGACATAACGCATGGCATTTTTGGGACGAATACCAAGAGAGTAAGCGGCCTCTAACTGCCCTTTAGGAACCGCATTGATCCCCGCACGAACAGTTTCTGAAACGTAAGCACCACTATTCATAGAAATAATCAAAATACCAGGAATCAAACGAGAAAGATCAACTCCTAAAATTCCCACTTGGATAGTCGGAGCATTGATATGCATAAGAGCAAAGGCAATCATTATTTGAACCATCATTGGCGTCCCACGGAAAATCCAAACATACACATTTGCAAACCAAACGAGCGGTTTAAAGCGTGAACGTTGGGCAAAGGCCAGTAACACACCTATAATAGTTCCTAAGCAGACAACAAGGATGGAAATCAATACGGTAATCAGAGCACCATAGTTAAAATATGGTAAATACTTTGGTAAAAAAGAAAAATTCATATTCAATCAACTTTCTATGTATTAGATTGTATGATTATAACATGAATTGAATTAAAATGCAATTCTTTTTCACCAATTTTAACAATTAACTTGATAGAATAGAGAAATAGAGAGAAATCACAGTTTTTTTCTAGTCAACTACCTCTTGTTTATGGTAAAATAGAAACGATAAGAAATGGAGGAGAATCATAATGGAATCACATTTGGTTAGAATCATCAACCGCCTAGAAGCAATGGCAAAAGATGGTGGGAATCTAAAACGTAATTTTGAACGTGAAGGTGTTGTTGTCGCAGAAGTTGCATACAGCCACGACGAAGAAAACGGATCACTCTTCACCCTTCGCGATGTAGAAGCTCGTGAAACTTATACCTTTGATAGCATTGATTTGATTGCAATGGAGATCTACGAACTCCTTTACTAATATAAAAACAACGGGCAGTAAGGCCCGATAAATGAGAATCCTTTTTGTCACCGCAAATGGGATTTTTTCTTACCTTCAATGTCGCTGGATTCTCCATAAATCCTTCTTTTAAAAACGACCACTTCCCAATCTTTTTACTTGCTTTACACCTTAATCATGCTATAATGAGAGTATAAAACTTTGACTATTCTTGACCTTTTTCTTAGGCCAAGTATAAGAATGAAATGAGGTAGATGTTATGCTCTGTCAAAACTGTAAAATTAACGACTCAACAATTCATCTGTATACCAATATCAATGGACAGCAAAAGCAAATTGATCTTTGTCAAAACTGCTATAAAATTATCAAAACAGATCCAAATAATACCCTCTTTAAAGGAATGACTGACTTAAACAATCATGACTTTGATCCATTCGGCGACTTTTTCAATGACTTGAACAATTTCAAACCTTCTTCTAATAACGTCCCTCCAACTCAATCTGGTGGGGGATATGGAGGAAACGGTGGTTATGGACCTCAAAACCGCGGACCTGTTCAAACACCTCCTCCTAGCCAAGAAAGAGGACTCCTAGAGGAGTATGGTATCAACGTGACTGAAATAGCC
This sequence comes from Streptococcus halitosis, assembly GCF_027691175.1. Lineage (GTDB taxonomy): Bacteria > Bacillota > Bacilli > Lactobacillales > Streptococcaceae > Streptococcus > Streptococcus halitosis_A. Next base: position 662,066 of record NZ_JAQFBD010000001.1, on the reverse strand, counting down.
CGTCGAGGAGATATTGACCCTGTTATAGGTCGAGATGAGGAGATTATCCGAGTTATCGAAATCCTCAACCGAAGAACCAAGAACAATCCTGTTCTTATCGGAGAACCTGGTGTTGGTAAAACAGCTGTTGTAGAAGGTCTAGCTCAGAAGATTGTCGATGGTGATGTTCCCCATAAACTCCAAGGCAAGCAGGTCATCCGTCTGGATGTGGTTAGCCTAGTTCAAGGAACAGGGATCCGAGGCCAATTTGAGGAACGTATGCAAAAACTCATGGAAGAAATTCGCAAACGCGAGGACATCATCCTCTTTATCGATGAAATCCATGAAATTGTTGGCGCTGGATCTGCTGGCGATGGCAATATGGATGCAGGAAATATCCTCAAACCAGCCCTTGCCCGTGGTGAATTGCAACTGGTAGGTGCCACTACTCTCAATGAATACCGTATCATTGAAAAAGATGCTGCCCTCGAACGCCGTATGCAGCCTGTCAAGGTAGATGAACCAACTGTCGAAGAAACCATTACCATCCTCAAAGGGGTTCAAAAAAAATACGAAGACTATCATCACGTCAAGTACACAGACGCTGCTATCGAAGCTGCTGCTACTCTTTCCAACCGATACATCCAAGACCGCTTCTTGCCAGACAAGGCTATTGACCTGTTGGATGAGGCTGGTTCTAAGATGAATCTAACGCTGAACTTTGTTGATCCTAAAGTGATTGACCAGCGTTTAATTGAAGCTGAGAATCTCAAGGCTCAGGCTACTCGAGAGGAAGACTTTGAAAAGGCTGCCTATTTCCGCGATCAGATTGCCAAGTATAAGGAAATGCAGAAAAACAAGGTGACTGACCAAGATACTCCTATCATTAGCGAGAAAACCATTGAACATATCATTGAGCAGAAAACCAATATTCCTGTTGGAGAACTCAAAGAAAAGGAACAATCTCAGCTTATCCATCTAGCAGACGACCTCAAAACTCATGTCATTGGTCAAGATGAAGCTGTCGATAAGATTGCCAAAGCCATCCGTCGTAATCGTGTTGGACTTGGAACTCCTAACCGCCCAATCGGAAGCTTCCTCTTTGTCGGACCAACTGGTGTCGGTAAAACAGAACTTTCCAAACAACTAGCCATTGAGCTCTTTGGCTCTGCTGACAGCATGATTCGCTTTGATATGAGTGAATACATGGAAAAACACAGTGTGGCTAAATTAATCGGTGCCCCTCCAGGCTATGTAGGCTATGATGAAGCTGGTCAACTGACTGAAAAGGTTCGTCGCAATCCCTACTCTCTCATCCTTCTCGATGAAGTTGAAAAAGCCCATCCAGATGTGATGCACATGTTCCTTCAAGTCTTAGACGATGGTCGTTTGACAGATGGGCAAGGACGTACAGTTAGCTTTAAGGATGCCATCATTATCATGACCTCAAATGCAGGTACTGGTAAGGCCGAAGCCAGCGTTGGTTTTGGAGCTGCTCGTGAAGGTCGAACCAACTCTGTTCTCGGTGAACTCGGTAACTTCTTTAGTCCAGAGTTTATGAACCGTTTTGATGGCATCATCGAATTTAAACCTCTCAGCAAGGACAACCTTCTCCAAATCGTCGAACTCATGCTAGCGGATGTCAACAAACGCCTCTCCAGCAACAATATCCACCTCGATGTGACAGACAAGGTCAAGGAAAAATTGGTTGACTTAGGTTATGATCCAAAAATGGGGGCACGCCCACTCCGCCGTACCATTCAAGACCATATCGAGGATGCCATCACTGACTACTACCTTGAAAATCCAAGTGAGAAAGACCTCAAGGCCGTCATGACAAGCAATGGTAAGATTCAAATCAAATCTGCCAAAAAAACTGAAAAAACAGAAGAAATTGCTTCTGAAAAAGAAGGATAAAACGATCTAACAGGTGCAGGAAGTCTAACGTTTGATATTGAGAGCTATATTAAGAGAAAAGGCGAAGTTAAGCTTAATAGAAATACAATAATTACAAGATTGTAATATTTTCTGTTATAGCTTTATGTGGCATGGGTATATTTGGTATAATAAAAGTCATATTAGAGATAGAGGAGATGTATGTGTGAATTTTGATTTTAAGATTGTGGATTTTTTTAAATTGCCTACCAAAATTATGTGTGCTATTAGCATAGCTACTGGACTTGTTTTATTTTTGCCAGATAGTTTCATTCAAAAAATGTATATGATTGATTTTAGAAATAAATATGGATTTACAATAGGTTTGATTTTTTTGATTTCTATTTCTATTGTTACAATAACAATTGTAGTATCACTATATAAGTATTTTAGTAATAAATATTTTTGGAAAAAATTTAAGGATACTGCAAAAGAAAGATTGTTGAAATTAGAAGATTATCAAAAGACCATAGTTTATGTTTTATATAAAGAAGATAATCATACTGAAGAATTACCTATACACGATGGGGCTGTAAGATGGCTTAAACAAAATATGGTGATAACAGAAACAACAAATCAGTACATGGTTTCTGATTTAAATAATGCAGTTTTTCCATTTATGTTAAATCCCTGGGTAGTAGAAGCTATGCAAAATGACGAAGAGCTAGTAAATGAATTTTCAAAAGCATATAAAAAAACGGGAAGCAAATACAATAAAATGATCTCCAATAGATATTAAAATAATTGCAATAAAGCCGACGATAGAAAGAAAAAATCTATCGTCTTTTTTAATCCCTATTTTCAATTTATATTGTGATCAATAAATAGGGAAAACTCGCAGAGAAGCTAACTAGTATTTCAAATGCATCTCACTAATATATACACGACAAAATGCTAGTTCCCTTAAATATGAAAGGAGAAAAGATGATAAGGATAAGAAGCCCTACCTAAAAGACAACTATATATACAAATACTTGGCGATTGGAATTAACTTTTCAGTCGCTTTTTTAATTGGAGGATAAAATGAACAAAGAAATGATTAATATCAATGACAATCTGATAAAAGAACCTACTTTTGGAACTTTTACAAGAGGGGATGAAGAGGTTCAAGTTGTAAATTTTGCTCTTTCGAAAGGATATGGAAAAGGTAGAGAATATATCAACTGTGCAGCCTATGGCAATAAATCTGAAGTAGCTAATGAATTTTCAGAAGGTGATTTCATTCATGTATATGGTTCCTTTAACAAACGAACTAAAAATGGAAAGACATATAAGAATTTTGTAGTTATGTCTATGAATAAAATTGAAAAGAAAGAAGAAAACGAGGAGGAATAAATAATGGATTTTTTCGTACAAGCAGTTAACAATTTCTGTACCTTTTTTTATTAAAATAACTGTAAATTCTTGACAGCTTGCCCCTCGTCCATTATGATAATAATAAAGATACTAGAGAATGAGGAAAATGCAATGGCAAACCCAACTTTTGGTGAAAAAAAAGAGAATGTGACTTACCAGCCCCGCTATGGTGTGTACGCAGTTATTCCGGATGAAGAAAAAAAACAAATTGTCTTAGTCCAAGCTCCCAATGGTGCTTGGTTCTTGCCAGGCGGAGAGATTGAAGCAGGCGAAGATCATCAAGAATCACTGAAGAGAGAACTAATCGAAGAACTTGGCTTTACAGCTGAGATTGGAACCTATTATGGGCAAGCTGATGAGTATTTCTACTCTCGCCATCGTGATACCTACTACTACAATCCAGCGTATCTCTATGAAGCTACTTCTTTCCAAGAAGTACAAAAACCATTGGAAGATTTTAATCATATTGCTTGGTTTCCTATTGATGAAGCAATTGAAAAACTCAAACGTGGTAGCCATAAATGGGGAATTGAAGCTTGGAAAATCCAGCATGGAATTGGCTAAAATACACGATTTTATCCAAAAAGTGCTATAATAGAGTTAGAAAATCGGAGGAACTGTTATGAAGCTTATCAACACGACTAATTCACACTCGCAACTTGTTAAAAACCAATTAGAAAGTACTGACGCAACTCTTGTCGAGGTCTATTCGGCCGGAAATACAGATGTGGTTTTCACACAAGCCCCGCTTCACTATGAAATCCTCATTTCCAACAAACACCGTGCTATTCGTGAACCCGAAATTGAAACCATCCAAGACTTCTTCTTGAAACGTAAAATCGACAAGGGAAGCATCGATGAAGCCAATATCAAAACCCTCTATTCGGATAAATTGATTGAGATTTCAATCCCTATAAAATAAGAAGACCAACTTAAAAGCTGGTCTTCACTTACAAAAAAGATTGGTAGTTGTGTACTACCAATCTTTTAATTTTATTTCACAGCCTCTTTCAAAGCATCTACCTTATCCAAACGTTCCCATGGAAGGTCAATATCTGTACGTCCCATGTGACCATATGCCGCTGTTTGACGGTAAATTGGACGTTTAAGATCCAGCATTTGGATAATTCCTGCAGGGCGAAGATCAAAGATTTGACGCGCTGCTTTTTCAAGTTTGCTTTCAGCTACTGTTCCTGTACCAAAAGTATCGATACGAACAGAAACAGGCTGTGCCACACCGATGGCATAGGCCAATTGCACTTCTACTTTCTTAGCAAGACCTGCTGCCACGATATTCTTGGCAATGTAGCGAGCCGCATAAGAGGCTGAACGGTCCACCTTCGTCGCATCCTTACCAGAGAAGGCACCGCCACCATGACGAGAATAGCCACCATAGGTATCCACGATGATCTTACGACCAGTCAAACCTGAGTCTCCTTGAGGTCCACCGATTACAAAGCGACCAGTCGGATTGATGAAGAATTTTGTTTGCTCATCCAAGTAAGAAGCTGGAATAACTTCTTTGATAACCTTGTCAATCACATCTTGATGGATTTGTTCATTAGTAGCTTCTGGATCGTGCTGAGTTGAAATCACGACTGTGTCCACACGTACTGGACGATCATTTTCATCATACTCAACTGTAACTTGTGATTTAGCATCAGGACGAAGATAGCTAATTTCACCAGACTTACGAAGTTCTGCCAAGCGACGAACCAGTTTGTGGCTGAGTGAAATTGGCAATGGCATGAGTTCTTCTGTCTCATCCACTGCAAATCCAAACATGAGACCTTGGTCACCAGCACCAATCAAGTCAAGCGGATCTTGATCTGCATTTCCACGGACTTCCAAGGCTTCGTTAACACCTTGGGCGATATCCGGTGACTGCTCAACAAGCGATGGATGAACTCCAACTGTTTCCGCAGAAAAACCATATTCTGCATTCGTATAACCAATCTCTGCAATGGTATCACGAACCACACGGTTGATATCCACATAGGCATTTGTAGAAATTTCACCAAAAACATGGACAGAACCAGTGTATACAGCTGTCTCAGCAGCAACGTGCGCCTCTGGATCCTTTGCTAAAATAGCATCCAAAATCGCATCTGAAATTTGGTCTGCAATCTTATCCGGATGCCCCTCAGATACAGATTCAGACGTGAATAATTTACGTTCTGACATAAAAATGTCCCCCCTTAAAAAATATTGTTATAGAGTTACAAAGTACTGATAGAAATTTCTACCATCTTATCGGGACTATATAACCTTATCATTATACCACTTTTTACTCATTTTTGCATTCTTTTCGAAAATTTATAAAACGAAGGTACAAAAAGGAGCCATTCAGCTCCAATTTTGTTCTTAAAATGTTTGGCGTTTGGCTTTCCGCTCTGCACGGCCACGTGCGCGATTTTCAGCACGCTTGGTTTTGCGGCGTTTTTCATCAACCGCCCATTTGATTTTCTTCTTATAACCCGGTTTAACTTTTTTCTTTTTCTTCTTGACCAAGCCAATCATTTCGATATCAAGCTTATCCTGCTTCTTTTCACGATTGGCACGACGATCACGGTCATAGGTATCTTGAAACTCTCCGTCTTTGACCATCTTAGGAGTAAACTTGATACCTAATTTTTCCAACTCACGGATATCCGAGTCATCACTAGGCTGGTAAAGGGTAATAGCCGTACCAGGCAGTCCGTTGCGCCCAGTTCGTCCAACACGGTGCACGAAGAAGGACAAGTCTTGCGGAATGGCATCATTGATAACATGGCTGACACCTTCAATGTCAATTCCACGCGCTGCCAAGTCTGTTGCGACAATGTACTCAAAATCCAGATTTTTCACCTGATTCATGATTCGCTTGCGTTCACGAGGAGCAATATCTCCATGAATCTTAGCCACCTTCAATCCTTGAGCAGTCAAGTAGGCATGTAACTCATCTGCACGCGTTTTTGTGTTAACAAAGATCATTGCCAAATAAGGCTGCATCAACTGAGTCAATTCATAAATCTGAGCATTCTTATCGCGGCCCTTGGTCGAAATCAACCAGTTATCAATCGTATCTGAGATGACTGTTTTTGTTTTGATTTTCTCCATGACAGGATTGGACAAGTATTTTTTCAAGAACGGCTGTAACTTCTGTGGAATAGTCGCTGAAAAGACCATGAATTGCAAGTCTTTTGGAAGGCTCCCTGCAATCTTATCGACTGTCTCTAAGAATCCCATATCCAAGGTCATATCGGCTTCATCGACGACAAAGGTCTTAGCCTTGTGAATAGCTAAATCACCAGATTTGACCAAGTCATAGATACGACCTGGCGTTCCGATAACGATATGTGGTTGGTTGCTGGCAAGTTTTTCAATCTGACGCGCCTTATCCGTACCACCCACATAATTAACCACACGAACTTCGACATCTGAGTGAGCTGCAATCTGACGAGCTGCTTGGTAGATTTGAGTGGCCAACTCACGACTTGGTGCAGTAATGACTGCTTGCACACTATCGCTAGTTTCATCTAATTGCTGGAAAATTGGTAATAAGAAAGTATGAGTCTTTCCTGAACCTGTTTTCGATTCGCCCACCAAGTCACAACCTGCCAGTACAATAGGGATTAATTTTTCTTGTACCTCTGTTGGAGTTTTGAATTTCAAATCCTCCAAGGCTTCTACTATATAATTTTTAAATTGAAATTTCTTAAATGACATACTATCCTCGATTCTATCCTTTCAATTATACCATATTTTGTCCTATTGCAGTAGCCCCATTTGAGTCCCAGTCCTGTAGTAAAGATTCAAGTAGCTTAAAAGGTTGGAACCTCTGATTCCAACCTCTTTCATTATTTCCAGGTCAATACAGCATTCAAACCATAGTGGTCACTGACTTGTGGACCATTTTGGCCATCAAAAACTACATGCAAACTTTCCACTTCTAAGTCTTTTGTCGTAAAGACATAGTCGATTCGTAGTGGTTCGGTATTGCCTTTCCAGCCATCAATTTCTGGTGGAACGGTATAGCTACCACTTCTTTCTTTCGCAACTTCAAACGCGTCTTGTAATCCTAATGGGCTAGCTAAAATCGCTTGATAGCCTTCCTGACCAGCTGGATTATTAAAATCACCTGCTAAAATTAGAGGTTTGTTCAAATCTTTCAGTACAGCCTCAAATCGTGCCCATTCTTCTTGGAAACCTTTATCCCACCAAGAGAGATGGACACTTGCAACTGCAAGTTCTTTGCCTTCAACTACTGTTTCTGCTAAAGCAACTCGACGAGTGTGGTAATCTGTTGGATCATCTACATCTGATACTAAAATCTCACGCGCCTTAATAGGTGTTTTGGATAAGATAGCTACACCTTCATGGTAGCGGTCATAGCCGATATGGTTGTAAGCCCAAGTCCAGTAGTAGTTTTTCCCTTTCTCAGCCAATTTTTCAACCAGAAGTCGTACATAGTGATCCTGATGAATAGGTTCTGCTGATGGTAAAGCTTGATAGTGATTGTTAACCTCTACCTCCTGCGAAGTCATTTCTTGATTAATTTCTTGAAAACAAATCAAATCATAATCTTTGTCAAGAATATCTTGGAGCAAGAGCTGGAATTTTTCCTCTGCTTCTTTTTCCATCCAACTATGAGTATTGAGTGTTAAAAATTTCATGCTTTTCTCCTAAAACAAGAGGTTGGAAAACAGCTTCCAACCTCGAGTATATTACAATTCTACTTTAGCAACTGCTGTTTTAGCTGCAAGAGAACCTGTTTGTTCTAATTTAACTGATTTGATAGCATCACCATTTGTAAAGACAACCACTGTTGATGTTTCACGACCTGCTGCACGGATAGCATCCAAGTCAGCTGTAACAAGAAGATCACCTGCTGCAACCTTTTGTCCTTCAGAAACGTGAACAGTAAATGGTTTTCCTTCAAGGCTTACAGTATCCAAACCAATATGAACAAGTACTTCAAGACCTGATTCAGTCACAAGACCAAGTGCATGTTTTGTTGGGAAGATACTTGATACAGTACCTGTAACTGGAGATACAATGTTTCCATTTGCTGGTTCTACTGCAAAACCATCACCCATCATTTTTTGAGCAAAGACTGGATCTTTCACTTGTTCCAAGGCAATAACTTGACCGTCAGCTACTGAGTAAACTTCCTCAGTTACACCTTTAAAATGTACAGTATTTTTTTGAGCTTCTGTCATTTGGCTTGGAAGAGTTTCAGGAATTACTTCACCTGAGTCAAGGATATCTTGGATATCAGATTTCAATACGTCAGCTTTTGGTCCGTAGATAGCTTGGACACCTTGTCCTTTCATGACAAGCCCCATAGCGCCTTCTGCTTTCCATTGTTCCTCAGTACCAACACGATCTGCATCCTTAACAGTTACACGAAGACGAGTCATACATGCATCTACATCTACGATGTTTGCACGACCACCAAGAAGGTTAATGATATTTACAGCTTGAGAAGCCGCTGCAACTTTTGTTTCTCCTGGAGCTGCATCTTCTGATGCTCCTTCAGCAGTTTCATAGTTTCCGTTACGTCCTGGAGTTGCATAGTTGAATTTCTTAATCATGAAGTTGGCAATGAAGTACATGATGACTGCAAAGAGGACAGTTACCCAGATAAAGTTAATGATATCCATACCAAGACCAGCGTTGATAGCTAGCGGAGTACGAGTCAAGAATTCAATTGAACCGAATGAGTGCACACGAAGGTGAACAATATCCGCCATAGCAAAGGCAGCACCTTGAACAAGAGCATACACTAGGTAAAGAGGTGTTGCGATAAACATAAACATATACTCGATAGGTTCAGTAACCCCTGTCAAGAATGTTGCAAGGGCTGTCGCAATCATCATACCCTTGTATTGGTGTTTCTTGTCAGCATCAACATTGCGGTAGATAGCAACGATGACACCCATCAAGATACCAAATGAACCAATCATTTGTCCAACTTTGAAACGAGCTGGGTGAACAGTATCTAACAAGTGTTGGTATTGACTAGCATCAGTACCTTTAAGGTTTACAAGGTCTGTTACCCATGCAAGCCATAGTGGGTCTTGACCGAATACTTGAGTACCTTTAGCTGCACCAGTTAAAATGTCATAAGTACCACCAAGAGCTGTATAGTTCATTGGGATAGTCAACATGTGGTGAAGACCAAATGGCAAGAGCAAACGTTCCAAAGTACCATACAAGAATGGTGCAAGAACAGGTGCTGTTTCTTGTGAATTGGCAATCCAGATACCAAAGTTGTTGATACCTGTTTGAACAACTGGCCAGAAAGCTGCAAGCACAATTGCTGCAATAGCTGAACGAAGGATGACAACGAATGGTACGAAGCGTTTCCCATTGAAGAATGAAAGCGCATCAGGAAGTTTACGGTAGTTGTAGTATTTGTTAAAGGCAGTTGCCCCTACAAAACCAGAGATAATCCCTACAAAAACACCCATGTTCAATGCTGGTGCTTCAAGAACACTGATGAAGTAATCAGAAACTTTGATTGAGCCTCCAAAGAGAGTAGTGACCATAGCCTCAGGGTTTTTCAGCATATCACTTGTAACTCCAAAGATAGTACCAGTGATACGGTTGATTAAGATAAAGGCAAGTCCTGCTGCAAAAGCACCGCCTGCACGTTCTTTAGCCCAGCTACCACCGATAGCAAGAGCAAACAAAATATGAAGGTTACCGATAACTCCCCAACCGATTTGCTCAAGAATTCCACCTGTAATAACAAGTGGGGCAAGATTTGGGTCAATCAATGCAAGCGACTTACCGATTGAAATCATCAATCCAGCCGCTGGCATAACAGCGATAACCACCATCAATGCCTTACCGAATTTTTGCCAAAATTCGAAAGACAAGACATTTTTGAATGTAGCTTTCATCATTCAAATCTCCTTTATTTTATTTAGGCAAACGTTTTACGAAAACGTTTGCACTTATTTATAATTCAATTATACCACTTTATTTTTTTTTGTAAAGGCTTTTATAAAAAAATTGTCTACTTTTTTTAATTTTTAGAAGAAAAAAGAGAAGTTTACGAAAACTTCTCTTTAAAAATGTTTTGTTTTTCTGTTTTTATCTCAATTTGCATTTATATCCAATTAGATTTTCAAGAATCGACGCATGGAAATTCCTGAACCAATTGAACCAATGAAAATTCCGATTACAAATAGTAGAACTGTCATCAAAGGGACAAACACATCTGGTGTAATCATCGATAAGTTTTGACCTACCAAGGATTTATTGACCGATTGATAAACGATATTGTAAACAAAGAATACAAGAACTGAAGGAATTGCTGCGCCAAGCAAGCCAATAAAAGCACCTTCTAGCAAGAATGGGCCACGGATATAGCCATTTCTCGCTCCTACAAGACGCATGATCTGAATCTCACGACTACGTGAAATAATAGTGATACGAATGGTATTGGAGATGAGGAAGACTGCGATAAAAATCAAGAGCCCTGCAATAACCAATCCCCAAACACGGATAAAGGAAGCTAGTTCAAAAAGTCGTTGAGTGTTGGCTCCACCATCTTGAACTTCTGATACTCCCTCAATTTTCTTTGCTTCTTCAGCTACTGTTTTAACATCACTCGGAGAATTTGTATCAACGATATAGGCATCATAGAGAGGGTTTGCATCCCCTTCAAAGACCTTCCAATCGTCACCCATTGTTTCCGTCAATTTTTCGTACTGCTCTTCTTTACTTGAGAAGGTAACACTTTTAACAGCCGGCATCGCCTTCAAAGCATCATAGACCTTGTGGTAGTCATTATTGGTAACTGTCTGACCTTCTTTTTCAATCGTTTCACTGTTATCCGCTACATCCTTACGAATGTAGACCATAACACGAACATTGTTTTCAATATCGGTAGCCAGCTTTGCTGTATTAAAAATTACAGATGCAAACAGGGCAACCAGAGTCAAGGTAATCATAACCGAACTCACTGCTGCTACTGTCATCCAGCCATTTCGTTTTAAGCTTTTTAATGATTCAAATAAATGGCGAAAAAATCTACTAATCATCGTATCCATATTCTCCTTTAGCTTCGTCACGAACGACACGGCCATTTTCAATGGCAATGACACGGTGGCGCAAGGTATTTACAATCTGGCTATTGTGGGTCGCCATCAAGACAGTCGTACCTTGGAGATTGATGCGTTCCAACAGATTCATAATTTCCCAAGAATTATCTGGGTCCAAGTTTCCTGTTGGTTCATCAGCAATCAATACCTTAGGATTGTTGACAATCGCACGGGCAATCGCAATCCGTTGCTGTTCTCCACCTGAGAGTTCATTCGGGAAAGAACGAACCTTGTGTTTTAAACCTACTAGGTCCAACACTTCCATAACACGTTTTTTGATGTTACGGCGATTCTCTCCGATAACTTCCATTGCGTAGGCAATATTCTCATAAACCGTTTTCTTTGGCAAGAGTTTGTAATCTTGAAAGACAACCCCAACACTACGACGTAGAAGCGGGATATCTTTCTTCTTAATTTTAACTAGATTAAAGCCTGCAACTGTTAGGCTTCCTTTTTCGATCTTTACTTCTCGGTATAAAGCTCGAATAAAGGTTGACTTACCTGCCCCAGAAGGTCCTACGATATAGGCAAACTCTCCTGGTTCAATGGTGACAGAGACACCACGCAGGGCAGTCGTTCCATTGTCATACTTTTTGACAACATCTCTCATTTCAATGATTGACATATGAGTTCCTTTCTATCTTAGCTGATTCGCCACTTGAGGTAGGCATCGATAAAACCATCAAGGTCTCCATCCATCACCTTATCTACCTGAGCAACTTCAAAGCTTGTACGGTGATCTTTTACCATAGTATAAGGTGTGAAGACATAAGAACGGATCTGACTTCCCCATGTGATTTCTTTTTTTTCACCTTTGAGAGAATCAACTTCCGCAGCTTTCTTTTCTTGCTCCATCTGATAGAGCTTAGCCTGCAACATCTTCATGGCACGATCTCTATTTCCATACTGGGTACGATCGACCGTTGATTGGACGACAGTTCCTGTAGGAATGTGTGTCAAACGCACACCTGTTGAAACTTTATTGACGTTTTGTCCACCAGCACCACCTGAACGGAAGGTATCCATTTTGATATCATCTTCACGAATCTCCACTTCGATGGTATCATCCAACTCAGGCATAACCTCTACGGATGTAAATGAAGTATGGCGACGTTTGGCAGAGTCAAATGGTGAAATACGGACCAAACGGTGAACACCCATTTCTGATTTAAGTAGGCCGTATGCATTAGGTCCTTCAAAAGATAAGGTCACAGACTTGATACCTGCTTCATCACCAGCCTGGTAATCCAAAACTTCTACTTTAAAGCCTTTGGCATTTCCATAACGAGTATACATACGAAGCAACATATCGCCCCAGTCCTGTGCCTCAGTACCTCCAGATCCTGGATGGATTTCCAAGATTGCATTATTATGGTCATAAGGTTCTGACAAGAGAAGCGTCATTTCGTAATTGGTCATCATCTTATCCAACTCGGTTAGCTGCTCGACCAGTTCATCATGGACTGACTCGTCTTCTGCTAAAAAGTCCAATAAAATCTCAACTTCATCCTGCAACTCTTCCATTTTACGGAAGGTGTTGTAGGTGTTTTTTAATTCATTTAATTCTTGCGACGTCTTTTGGGCCGCGATATTATCGTTCCAAAAATCAGGTTCTGTCATCTTGTTTTCCAAGATGGCAATCTCTTCCTCTAAGCCTTCGAGGTCAAAGAGACCCCCTAAAAGAAGCTAATTTTTCACGATTTGCGTCAATTTTTTGACGAATTTCTGAAATGTCCATAGATACTCCTTTTCATATCGTTTTATTATACCATAATCTCTCATTTCTTTCCATATTTTGCTTTTCACCGCTTTTGATGGCAGAAGAAAAGAGGCTTTAAAGCCTCTGGTTTAAAGGACTTTGGCAGAGGTCTGAGTAATCTCCTCCACTTGAATTCCTTCTTTTTCAAACTTATCCTTTAATGAAGTCAAATCGATTTTTCCATCAATTTGAACTTCGATGACGACCTTCCCATCCTTACGTGGAATGTTAACTGTGTGCGAGATATTTAGATTTTCTTCTACTATTAGAGCTACAATTTTTCCCAGTACACCGACTTCATTTTCTGTGATAAAACGAACGCGGATTCCCTCTTCTCCGTATCCGGCAATTTCCAAGAATGCCCGAAAGACATCGCGATCTGTAATTACGCCATAAACTTGATGGTTGTCTACGACTGGTAATATCCCAATTTTATTTTTCAGCATCAGATAGGTCGCATCTTCTAGACTAGCATATCCAGAAACAGTCACGACATCTCGAATCATCACATCTTTTACTTTGGTTTTATTCAAAAGATAATTCATCTCATAGATAGAGAGACTTGTTGCTTTAGATGGGCTGGCTTCCGCGATGGTTCCTTCTGTTACCAATCCGACTAATTGATCGTTTTCGATAACAGGTAAACGGTGCAAGCCTTGCTCGCGCATCAAATCTGCTGCGTGTGCTACAGTCGTATCTGGACTGATATAAACTACCTTACGGGTCATGAAATCTTTAACTGCCATGAGACTTCTCCTTCTATATTGCTACTTTTATTATACACTTTCTTAGAAAATCTATCAAACGCTTTCATCTCTTTTTCAAGATTTTGAATAATCTGAGAAGTTTGCATAAAATGCCAGTATAAATTAAGAGGGAACCGTAGTCCCCTCTCTTCTTAAATCGTAACAGTGTCTCGATCTTTTATCATATAACGTTTCAGTGGGCTAAGACTGGCTAGCCAATATAGTAGACCGCCAAATAGCGCAGTAAATCCGCTACCCGTTGTGATTAAAAAGATTGGACTTTGAATTTGTGCAGTTACAGGGTTGTAGACAAATAGTACCGCTACCAATAAGGAGATAAATACGCAAGACAAGCCAACTAAGTTAAATCCTTTAGTAAATTCGTAGGCGTTATGCCCTTCAAGGAAATAGGCTGAACGCAAGTCGAGTTTTCGTTTTCTTAAGATAAAATAGTCGACAACAATCATACCAATAATTGGCCCCTGAATATAGGCGGCTAGGGAGATGAAGGATCCGAAATACTCTTCTACTCCTCCCCAGATAGTGAGTAGACTCACGTAAACCATGGCAATCCAAACCATTAGTCTATAGCTTACTTTGGGCATCCCGCTTTTGACAATCATACAGTTCACGTACGATCCTGTCCCCTGGGTTCCAATATTGGCAAAGGCTACTAGTAGTAGACTTAAGAGAGCAAAGGCTGGGGTGCTTAGAGTTGATAGCATGGTTGTTGGATCACTTTCATAAACACCTGTTTTGACAAACATGGCTAGAGCCATGACTCCACCTGTCGCAACAAAGAATGGAGCCACAACTCCGTATGATAAGGCTGTAGCCCAATAACCACTGCGTTCTGATTTTGCTAAACGCGGTAAAACCAATGCTTGTGTAGACCAAGAAAAGGCAAATGCAACATTTCCTTCTCCAGAGAGCATGAAGCGTTCTAATGGCGTCAAATCTCCTTGAGTGGCTGGCTGGATATTCATAATATCCGTTATAGGAACGGCGACAAAGCAGATTCCAACGATGATGAGACCGACAATCAACAAGGCGATAACCAAGAAGCGATTGGTCCATTTAATCACTTCTGGACCTCCAAGAGCAATGAGAGTTCCAAGAAGAACACAGAGGGTACCAAGAATAGGTGCCCATACTCCCTTGTCCAAACCAAGACCAAAATTATTTGCCAAATGAATCATGGAACTGGCAAAAAGATTGGCCGCAACAGCATACCATCCAAAGTTAGCCAAGCTAATAATGGTTGATAACAGGGCTACACCTCTTTTTCCTAGAACAGCTCTCAACCAAATCCACAAATCAATTCCATATTTAACCGCAAACAAAATAGGGAGACATTCAATAAAGACCCAGATAATGTTAAAGCTAAAAATATTTATCAACATTTGATTAAAGGTCAAATATTGAGCTACATATGCCCCTTGGGTATAACACCAAGTGGCAATGGCAAAACCACTTGTCGATAGAAAGAGATCCCAAAAAGAATACTGACGATCCTTATTGGTCATGGGAACAATTCCGGTTATGGTTTCTTGTTGGATATAGTCATTCATTTTAGACATGTTATTGAATTCCTCCCGTCATTGCTAAGATAATCAAAATAAGGTTGATTAGGACTATGGAGATGATTAAAATGAAATCACTTTTTAGGAAGGGTTGAACAAACTCGTAGTTTGGAGACTCCATTTCTTCCAATCTTCTCTTTGTTTCAGCTGCTACTAATTCTTCAATTTCGGATGTCGTTTTCATCTTAGTTTTCCTCCAAATACAAGTCAAGGGCCAGTTGTCCATATTGTTTGGTATAGCGATACCAGATGTAGAGAAACTCACCGACTGGTTTTCCGACACTCTCCTGGAACAAAGCCCACAAGAACCAATAATATGAGGTCACTGCTACATAAGCCAAGTAGTGACGTTTGGTTTTCTTATCTGGAACTTCTTGTAGATACAATTCCAGTACTTTTTCAGCATCTGCTACAGTATAATTGGAACACGCAATAAAGGTTCCCAAATCTCCTGCTGGCTCTCCCATTCCAGAATATTCCCAATCAATCAAGCTCATTTCGCCTGCTTCATTCAATAAAAAATTAGGACTATAGGAATCTCCATGACAAAGAACAACCTGTTTCGGTTCATTCTGTAAATAATTTTTGAGAAGTGAAACAGTTTCATCCAATTCCTCGAGACCATCAAACTCGAATCGATTTCTAGCCTTCAATTTTTCTCTAAAATCATCAATTCCTTCAAATTGGTCAAAGGAATGTTCCGTTTTTTCTCCAGATTGGTGTAACCGTCTCAAGAGGTCCATTGCTTGTGCCACATCATCCCAATTATCATAATCCAGTTGCTTAGCATTGGGAATAAATTCTGAAATCTTCCAGCCCTCATCCTTGTTCATAGCTACGAAGGTACGGTCAATCTTTAATTTTGCAGCAATTTCCATAGAAGCTGCTTCACTAGCTCGGTCGATATAATTTTCCGTTCCCCTGCCCGGATGACGGTAAACATATTTTTTCCCTAGACAGTCAAATGAAAATGATGTGTTGGTTAACCCATCTTTTAGAGGTTTGATATTGACAATATCTGAAGCCACACACTTTAATGTCTTACAGATATTATCGATAATAGCTGAGTCTGCATTTACCAAATAACGTTCATCAAATTGTCGGAGTTCATCTAGTGAATCAAATTCTTTAACAATATCCGCTGAATAGTGACGAGCTTCTAAAAGGAGTTCCTTGACATGCCGACTATAATAATCCTCCCAAAGCTGTTCCCGATAAGGTTCGTGCTTAAACTCGGTTTCTAAAATTTCCTTAAATTTCTCGCTAAATGCACGGTCAAAATAAACGTGCCCCACCATAGCCCAAGTATTTTCTCCACCAATCTGGATATCAACGATAGTGTGATTTGAATTCTCTATAGCACAATATTCGTCCGTTTGACCTTCTACAAAAATCGTCGAGTAGTAACCTCTATAAATATATTGCTCAAACGGATTTTCCACAAAATAATTATCTGATGAACAAATATAAGTGTTGGAAAGTTTATCTTTAACCAACATAAGAGACGAACAGTTATTGTATTTGTAGTAATCATTATTCACTACAATTTTCACACCAAACTTCTCTGCAAGATAGAACATTTTTTCTTGAAGATAGCCTACGATAATGGTTATATCTTCTATTCCTGCTTCTTGCAGCTGTCTGATTTCCCTCTCTATCAAGCGTTCCCCCTTGACTTGAAGCAATCCTTTTGGAATCTCATAAGACAAAGGAGCAAAACGACTACTCATGCCAGCAGCCATTATAATAGCATTTTCTACTCGATAGGGTTCTAAAACTTTCTGACCTAGTTCTGTTAAGTGAAGCTCCTCATCAAGCCACTTCTCTTCTTTCAGTTTTTTCAATAGTGTGTTAACTGTCCCTACAGATAGACCTAACTCTTCAGCTAACTGTCTCTGAGTAAATGTCTTTTCTTTATGTATCAACATAAAACGCAAAAGTTTAAATTGTTTTTCTGTTAGCATTTCTCAGTCCTCCTGTTCAATTTTTTCTTACTCATATTATAATATGAACAAAAAGGACTGTCAATTCAAACACGAAATCATCTAGTTAAAATTAAGGCACCATTTCATCTATTTCCAAAATCCAACTATAAACGAAAAAGCTCCTAAGTTGGAGCTCCAGAACATTCTATCATCTGATGATTGGGAAAGTAAGTCCCTGTTATAGGATGATTGTTTGACCATCTTCATCTAACCATTGAAATGTCCCCCGGTCTATAGGGAAATTGCTTATGCAATCTCCATTCGCAACCTAAACTAGTCTCCCAGACCAGAGGAGAATTGCTTGCGCAATTCTTATCCGCTGACTAAAAAGGTCCCCCGGGTCTATAGAGGGATTGCTTGCGCAATCTCCATCCGCAACCTAAACTAGTCTCCCAGACTAAAGGAGAATTGCTTGCACAATTCTTATCCGCCGACTAAAACAATCCACTGGATTGGATGATTACTTACGCAATCCTTATCTGCCGACTAAAAAGGTCCCCCGGTCTATAGGGAAATTGCTTGCGCAACTCTCATCCACCGACTAAAACAATCCACTGGCTTGTTTTAGCCACCTAGATATGCTTTTCTGACTTCTTCTGATGAGGCTAGTTCTTTTCCTGTTCCTGATAGGACGATCTTGCCTGTTTCAAGTACATAACCACGGTCAGAGATAGCAAGAGCCTTGTTAGCGTTCTGTTCAATTAGGAGAACTGTTGTTCCTTGCTTCTGAATATCTTGAATGATATCAAAAATTTCTTGGATAAAGATCGGGGCAAGTCCCATTGACGGCTCATCCAAGAGAAGGAGCTTAGGTGTAGACATGAGAGCGCGTCCCATAGCCAGCATCTGCTGTTCACCACCTGAAAGAGTTGCCGCATCTTGGTTTTTGCGTTCTTCCAGACGAGGGAAACGTGAAAAGACTTTTTTCAAGTTGGCTTGATTTTCTTCACGATTTTTCTTCAAGAAAGCTCCCATTTCTAGATTTTCCATAACAGTCAAACCTGGGAAAACATGGCGTCCCTCAGGAACTTGTGAAAGACCACCTGCCACGATTTTTTGCGCTGGCAACTTTTGAATTTCTTTTCCTAAAAACTGAATTTTACCAGCACTTGGACGAACCAAACCTGAAAGGGTACGAAGAATGGTTGTTTTACCAGCACCATTGGCACCGATAAGGGAAACAACTTCACCTTCATTAACCTCGAAACTCACATCACGAACTGCTTGAATCATACCATAATGTACAGAGAGGTTTTCAACTTTTAACATAGGCATTAGGCTTCACCTCCTAGATAAGCTTCGATAACACGTTTATTCGTCTTAATTTCGTCAGGAGTTCCCTGAGCAATCAAGCGACCATATTCCAGAACATAGATACGCTCAGTGACTTCCATAACCAAATTCATGTCGTGTTCGATAAGCATGATGGTAATTTTAAATTCATCTTTGATACGACGGATCAATTCTGTCAATTCAGCTGTTTCTTGAGGATTCATCCCAGCTGCCGGTTCATCCAAAAAGAGGATTTTAGGTTCGGTTGCCAGAGCACGAACGATTTCTAATCGACGTTGTTGACCATAGGCCAGATTCTTGGCAAGAGTATCTGCATCACTATCCAAATCAAAGATCCTCAGCAAGTCCAAAGCTTTGCCTTTTAATTCTTCCTCATTCTTATAAAAAGCTGGTAGGCGTAGAAAGCTCGCAAGGACATGTTGTTTATGATGATTGCTAAATGCAATCAAAACATTTTCCAAAACTGTCAAGTCCTTGAACAAACGAATATTTTGGAAGGTACGACTGAGACCAAGTGAAGCAATCTTGTAGGGAGTTTTCCCATTTAGGAGATGACCATCTAGTGTCACAGTACCTTCGCTTGGTTCATAAACACCGGTCAAGAGATTGAAAAGGGTTGTTTTACCTGCCCCGTTTGGTCCAATCAGACCAACCAATTCTCCCTCGTTCAATTCAAGAGTGACATCTCCAACAGCTGTTAGACCGCCAAAATGTTTGGTTAACTGTTTAACTTCAAGTAATGCCATTAGTTTTGTCCCTCCTTCTTAGATTTTTTAAAGAAACGTGACAGACTCAATTCCCATGTCCCAAGAAGTCCACCTGGTCTGAAAATCATCACCAATACAAGAGCCAAAGCGTAGATGATCATACGTACGCTTGCTACATCCTGAAGGAGCATATTTAAAATTCCTAAAACAATCGCTGAAACGATGGTACCAGTAATCGATCCAAGTCCACCAAATACAACAATAATCAACACGTTGATGGAATTAATAAAGGTGTAATCTTTGGGCACAACAGATCCGATAAAACCAGCCTGAAGTGAACCAGCAATACTTGCTGTAATGGCACCAAAGACAAAAGCGATAATCTTGATCTTTGTAGTGTTTACCCCAACAGACTCTGCAGCGATCTCATCCTCACGAACAGATAGAGTAGAGCGTCCGATTGGACTACGTAGGAAGTTGAGAGTTGCAATAGTTGTGATCACCACAAAAAGATACACCATTTGCCAGTTGGTAAAGTTTGGAATACCCAAGATACCAGCGGCACCATTGGTCAAACTGCCACCATTAATGATAAAGATACGGATGATTTCTGAAACACCTAGTGTCGCAACAGCTAGGTAGTCACCCTTCAAGCGTAGTGTTGGAATTCCAACGAGCAAAGCAACTGCACCAGAAATCAAGGCACCCAAGACCATTGCTCCAAAGAAGGCACCATAGGTTGGTGATTTTGAACCAATAATCGCTGCTGCATAAGCCCCAATCGCCATAAAACCAGCATGACCGAGTGAGAATTGTCCTGAAAAACCAACGATTAAGTTCAAACCTACTGCAAGGATGATATTAATCCCAATTTGTTCTAAAATTTGAACATGGAATAGATTGAGAACACCAGCAGAAACCAGTACACTAATCAACCCATAACCCGCTAGCAGAAGGAATAACCAGAGAATATTTACTTTAAGATTTGTCTTCATTGTTTACACCTTCTCTTTCACATTCTTACCAAGGATACCTGCAGGACGAATAATCAGAATCAAAAGCAAGATCCCATATACGATGGCATCACGGAAATCAGACATACCAAAGGCAGTTGCAAAAGTTTCCAACAAGCCAATCACAAATCCCCCTAAAGCTGCACCAGGAATAATCCCGATACCACCAAGAACGGCCGCAACGAATGATTTTAGACCTGGAGTCACGCCCATCAAAGGTTCAAGAGAGTTGTAGTAAAGGGCAATGAGGACACCTGCCGCACCGGCAAGGGCTGAACCCAAAGCAAAAGTAAAGCTGATTGTACGATTTACATTAATTCCCATCAATTGAGCTGCGTCGCTATCAACTGATACCGCACGCATGGCTTTCCCCATTTTTGTTTTTTGGACGATTAATTGCAATAAAACCATCAACAGTACAGACACTGCTAAAATCATCAATTGAACATTTGTCAAGCTAATTGGTCCCAAGTCAAAGCGGACTGTTTCAATTGCTTGAGGGAAGGCACGAGTATTGGCACCTACTAGATAAACCATTCCGTATTCCAGTAGGAAAGACACTCCGATGGCAGTAATCAATACGGCAATACGTGTAGAGTGTCGCAAAGGACGGTAGGCAAGAAATTCAATCACAACACCAAGTAGTGCGGTTCCTGCCATTGAAATAATCAAAGCTAAAAAGAAATCCATTTGGAAGGAATTAATCAAAAAGTAACCAATAAAGGCACCTATCATATAAATATCACCGTGGGCGAAGTTGATGAGTTTGATAATTCCATAAACCATGGTATAACCCAAGGCCAAAAGTGCATAAACACTACCCAGAATTAAACCATTCACAAGTTGTTGGAGCATAGCATTCACTCTTTTCTATCGTTATTTTTTAGAAGATTTTCATCATTTTCACAAGTTCATAAACACCGAAACAGGGAGTGAGTCAAAGGCTCATTCCCTATTTCAACTACTATTCTAATGTTATGGTTTTACAACTTCTGCTGCTTCTACTTTACCATTGTTCATGGTCATCATGTAAGCAGTTTTCACTGTATTGTGGTCAGCATCAAAGCTCGTTTGACCAGTTACACCATCAAAATCTTTTGTTTTAGCAAGGTTATCCTTGATCTCACCTGAGTTTTTAGCACCTTTTGCAGCATTGGCTACTAGGTAAACTGAGTCATAAGCCAAGGCTGAGAAGGTTGAAGGTTCTTCATTATATTTAGCACGGTATGCTTCGAGGAAGGCTTTAGCTTTTTCAGAAACATCAACTGTAGTTGAGAATCCTGAGATGAAGTAAATGTTTGATGCTTTTTCAGCTGTTGCTTGCTGAACAAATTCTTCACCGTTAAATCCATCACCACCAACGATTGGTTTATCAATTCCCATACCACGGGCTTGGTTTACGATTTTACCTGCTTCTGTGTAGTAGCCTGGAACAACGATAGCGTCAAACTCTTTCCCTTTCATTTTAGTAAGGGCTGCTTGGAAGTCTGTATCACCTGCTACAAACGTTTCATCTGCTACAATCTCACCCTTGTAGGTTTCGCGGAAAGATTTAGCAATACCTTTAGCATAGTCACTAGCATTGTCAGTATAAAGAACAACCTTCTTAGCATTCAATTTGTTTGTCACATAGTTTGAAATAATCTTCCCTTGGAAGCTATCTTGGAATGTTCCGATAAATAGGTAATCTTGACCTTTGGTCAATCCATCTTGAGTCGCACTTGGTGAAATCAATGGAACCCCTGCTTGAGTAGCGTTGGCTACAGCTGCAGCAGTTGCACCAGATGTCGCAGGTCCTACAATAGCTGTAACTTTTGATTGGGTCACTAGGTTCGTTGTAACAGAGGCAGCCTCAGCAGTTTCAGATTTGTTATCTTTATCCACAACTTCGATTTGTTTTCCATCGATACCACCTGCAGCATTGATTTCATCAACAGCAAGTTGAGCACCTTTTTGTTCAGAAGTACCATAGGCAGCTACAGCACCTGTTTCTTCAAAGTTAAAACCGATTTTGATAGTCTTTTCGTCTACTGGGTTACCAGTTGTATTTGACGCTCCTGACTTGACCTCTCCACAAGCAGCGAGAAGAGCTACGCTAGCAAGAGCCACAAAAGATAGGGCAAATTTTTTCTTCATTTTTAATCTCCTTATAGTTGTTTCAAAAATAGTATGTTAAGAATATACCGAATTATCAGAAAATTGTCAACCTTTTTATTCACTTTTTTAAATGATAACGTTTTCTTCATTTCGATAGAGATTCCCAACAAAGGGAGTTTCTAACTCTTGAATGTGACACCGCCTAATTTTCTTGATAAATCTTTCCTTACCTAATCTCTCTACTAAGTCATCTAACTCCTCAGTTGGAACATAGAGTTGCAAGTAGCGATGCTTCTTAGAATGGTAACAGATGTCACCGTATTCCTGAAGTTTCTTTGCATCCCGATTATAGTAAAGATAGATGATTAATCCTGATCGATTGACCTTTTCAAACATGATAAATCCTCTTTCTAAGAAATCTTCTCCTAATTATATCAAAAAAAGCAAACCCCGTCGAGTTTGCTTTTTAGCTTGGTTAGCTCAAAGAATTGTTGACCATGATTTCATCAATAAAACCATACTCAAGTGTTTCTTGGGCACTCATCCAGTAATCACGTTCTGCGTCTACATGAATTTGCTCGACTGATTTACCAGAGTTATCTGCAAGGATTTGCTCCAAAGTCTTACGAGTTTTAAGCAAGTGCTCTGCAGCGATTGCCATATCGGTTTGTTGGGTACCACCACCTGTACCACCCATTGGTTGGTGAATCATATACTCTGCATTTGGAAGCATGAAACGTTTGCCTTTTGCTCCACTTGATGCAATGATAGTCCCCATTGAGGCTGCCATCCCCATCACGATGGTTTGGACATCTGCCTTGATAAAGTTCATAGTATCAACGATTGCCAAACCAGCTGAAACAGAGCCTCCAGGTGTGTTGACATAAAGGTAAATATCTTTTGTACTGTCTTGGGCATCCAAGAAGAGCAATTGGGCAATAACGGAATTGGCCATGTTGTCTTCAACTGGTCCAGTCAACATGATGATACGATCTTTTAGTAGACGTGAGTAAATATCATATGAACGTTCTCCACGGCTTGTTTGTTCAATAACTACAGGAATCATTCATTTCTCCTTTTAATGTTGAATTTTCTTAGTCATACGACTTCAATACAGAACTATTATATCTTTTTGGTCAAAAAAGGTCAAATTTTTGCTCTATTCTCTAAACAGAAACAAAAACTCAACCTCCTTTCAAGTCAAAAACAAACTTCTAGTTTCAATATTTACTTTGGGATTTTATTTAGTACCGAACAAGCGGTCTCCAGCATCTCCAAGACCTGGAACGATATAACCGTGTTCGTTCAAGCGTTCATCCAAAGCCGCAGTAAAGATTTCTACATCTGGGTGTGCTTCTTGAAGGGCTTTTACACCTTCTGGAGCAGATACCAGGCAGACAAACTTGATATTGGATGCGCCACGTTTTTTAAGTGAATCTACAGCCAAGATTGCTGAGCCACCTGTTGCCAACATTGGATCAACGACAAAGATTTGACGTTGGTCAATATCCTCAGGCAATTTCACCAAGTATTCAACTGGTTGAAGGGTTTCTTCATCACGGTACATACCGATGTGTCCAACTTTTGCTGCTGGAACCAGATTCAAGAGACCATCTACCATCCCGATACCTGCACGCAAAATTGGGACAATCGCCAATTTTTTACCAGCCAATTGTTTTTGAACGGTCTTTGTGATAGGTGTTTCAATTTCAACGTCTTCAAGTGGAAGATCACGAAGTACTTCATATCCCATCAACATTGCAATCTCATCTACTAGCTCACGAAAAGCTTTTGTAGAAGTGTCTGTACGACGCAAGATTGACAATTTGTGTTGAATGAGTGGATGATTAATGACTTCAATTTTTCCCATTTTCTGAGTTCCTTCTTTCAATTTATTCTTCTTATTATATCAAAAAACGGTTTAAAAAGCTTTCTAAACCATTTATTTTTATTAATTTTTAAATCAAATCTGCCTCTTGAAGAGCTGTCTGAACAGTCTCTAATGGTAAATGGGTTAACTCGGTGCCTTTTTCATGATAAAGGTACTGGGCATAGTCATCCATTCGGTACTGGTTGATATAAACCACGCGCTTGCAACCAACTTGTAGCAGTTGTTTGGTGCAGTTCAGACAAGGGAAATGGGTCACATAGGCTGTAAATCCTCTGGGAACCCCTCGCTCAGCCCCTTGGAGAATAGCATTAACCTCGGCGTGAAGGGTTCGAACACAGTGACCTTCAATGACCAGACATTCGTGGTCAATACAGTGTTCCGTTCCTGATACGGAACCATTGTAGCCTGTTGAAATGACTTTATTGTCCTTAACGAGGACAGCTCCCACCTTGGCACGTTTACAGGTCGAACGATTGGCAATCAGTAAAGCCTGAGCTGCAAAGTACTCATCCCAAGCCAGTCTTTTTTCTGTCATAATTCTTCTCCTTATTCCCTATTTTTTGAAAAATGGCAAGCGTAAATCTGCAATCTTTTCAGCCGGAACCTTCATGCCATCCTTGATCCATTTGAGCAGAACCGATACGATGGCAGAACTCCAAAAGGAATGAAGATAGCTGCTGACACCTTTTGACTTTCCGTGGTATTTTTCTAGAAATTCCTGCATGGCTTGGACGAAAATCTTTTCCAAATGGTAGTCCAGAGCAAGTTGGATAACCTTGGCTTCTTTCTTGGCTGCTCTGAAAAGGTGAACCCAGACTAGATAAAGGTCGGTTTTGACATCGTAGTGGCTCAACTGTTCCATAATGTTATGGACACTGCGTTTAAAAACACTTTCCAAAATCTCTTCTTTGGAGTCATAGTTACGATAGAAGGCAGCACGAGAGACGCCCGCCCGCTTGACTAATTCTGAAATACTGATCTTTGCCAAGTCCTTTTTCTCTAGAAGTTGCAAAAGAGCCGTCTCGATTGCTTCTCTGGTTAAAAAATTGGATTCTTGATTTGATTTTCTGAGATTTTCAAGAGATTTTTCAGATATTCTACGTTCAGACATAACAATTTCTTTCTACTTGTGACAACAGAGAGGTGGTACTTTTGTTTCAAGGGCTTTCATGATATAATTGTAAAAAAAGACAGAACCTTTGTCAATGTATAAGTGACAAAGATGGAGAATTTCTATGACTTGGAAGATTGTGGCTGACTCTGGTTGTGATTATCGTCAACTGGCAACTCCTGCTATTGATACTGAATTTGTTAGTGTTCCTTTAACCATTCAAGTAGCTGATCAGGTCTTTATCGATGATGCCAATCTTAACATTGACCACATGATGGAAACCATGTATGCGACTTCTGAGGCTTCAAAATCAGCTTGTCCTAGCCCTGATGATTACTTGCGAGCATTTGAAGGTGCTAAGCATATCTTTGTCGTTACTATCACTGGTACTCTTTCAGGTAGCCATAATAGTGCACAGCTCGCTAAAAATATCTACCTTGAAGAACACCCTGACACTCAGATTCATGTGATTGATAGTTTATCTGCTGGTGGGGAAGTTGACCTAATTGTAGAAAAAATCAATGACTTGATTGATCAAGGACTTTCTTTTGAAGAAATTGTTGAAGCTATTACAGCCTACCAAAAAAAAACGAAGTTACTCTTTGTTCTTGCTAAAGTTGATAACTTAGTCAAAAATGGCCGTTTGAGTAAGCTGATCGGTACAGTCGTTGGCCTCCTCAACATCCGTATGGTTGGGGAAGCAAGTGAAACTGGAACCCTAGAACTACTCCAAAAAGCGCGTGGACCAAAAAAATCCCTTCAAGCAGCCTATGAAGAAATCATCAAGGCTGGCTACGCTGGTGGCCGTATCGTCATGGCTCATCGCAGCAATGAAAAATTCTGTCAGCAATTGTCAGAACGCTTGCTGGAAACCTTCCCACAAGCCAATATCAAAATCATCCCGACGTCTGGTCTCTGCAGTTTCTATGCAGAAGATGGCGGTTTGTTGATGGGATATGAAATCAACTAAGATTATGAGCAACAAGAGATGCCAAGCATCTCTTGTTTTTTGTGGTACAATAGAGCTATGAAACATTTTGATACTATTGTTATCGGTGGTGGACCTGCAGGCATGATGGCTACGATTTCCAGTAGTTTTTATGGTCAGAAAACTCTTCTCATCGAAAAAAATCGCAAACTCGGAAAAAAATTAGCTGGAACGGGTGGTGGTCGTTGTAATGTGACTAACAACGGAAGCTTAGATGACCTTCTGGCTGGAATTCCTGGAAATGGACGCTTTCTGTACAGTGTCTTTTCCCAGTTTGATAACCACGATATCATCAACTTTTTTACGGAGAATGGTGTTAAACTTAAGGTCGAGGACCACGGACGCGTCTTTCCTGCTAGTGATAAGTCTCGGACTATTATCGAGACACTAGAAAAGAAAATCACTGAACTCGGTGGTCAAGTTGCTACTCAAACAGAAATTGTTTCGGTTAAAAAGATAGACGACCAGTTTGTCCTTAAGTCCGCAGACCAAACCTTCACTTGTGATAAACTCATTGTCACAACTGGCGGAAAATCCTATCCTTCCACTGGTTCGACTGGTTTTGGACATGAGATTGCCCGTCATTTTAAGCATACCATTACTGAGCTTGAGGCTGCTGAGAGTCCTTTGTTGACTGATTTTCCACACAAAGCGCTTCAGGGGATTTCACTAGACGATGTGACCTTAAGCTATGGTAAGCATGTCATCACTCACGATCTGCTCTTTACCCACTTTGGTTTGTCGGGCCCTGCTGCTCTGCGTATGTCCAGCTTTGTCAAGGGTGGAGAAGTTCTTTCACTGGATGTTTTGCCTCAACTTTCTGAGAGCGACTTGGTAGCATTTCTAGAGGAAAATCGGGAAAAATCCTTGAAAAATGCTTTGAAAACTTTGCTTCCAGAACGTTTAGCAGAGTTCTTTGTGCAAGGCTATCCTGACAAAGTTAAACAGCTAACTGAAAAAGAACGCGAGCAACTTGTCCAATCTATCAAGGCTCTCAAAATTCCTGTGACTGGCAAAATGTCTCTTGCCAAATCCTTTGTAACTAAAGGCGGTGTCAGTCTCAAGGAAATCAATCCCAAAACTCTGGAAAGTAAACTCGTTCCTGGGCTCCACTTTGCTGGTGAGGTACTGGATATCAATGCCCACACGGGTGGCTTTAACATCACTTCTGCCCTCTGTACTGGCTGGGTAGCAGGAAGTCTGCATTATGATTAAATATCAAAGGTTGTAAAAAATGAATAGAAGAGAATCAGTTGAATTTGTCAACATGTGCATGATTCAAAACGGAGACAAGGTTCTGGTCCAAGACAGAGTTAGCCCTGACTGGCCTGGTATTACTTTTCCTGGTGGTCATGTTGAACGTGGCGAATCCTTTGTCGATGCTGTCATTCGTGAAGTGAAAGAAGAAACTGGTCTGACCATTTCCAAACCCCAACTCTGTGGTATCAAAAACTGGTACGATGACAAGGATTATCGTTATGTCGTCCTTTTTTACAAGACGGAACACTTTACTGGTGAACTCCAGTCTTCAGACGAAGGGAAAGTTTGGTGGGAGGATTTTGAAAATCTATCTCATCTTAAACTAGCTACTGAGGATATGTCTGATATGCTTCGTGTTTTTTTAGAAGAGAATCTCAGTGAATTCTTTTACTACAAAGACGGTGACGACTGGCTTTATGATTTGAAGTAAAAAATAGGCTAGGAAATTCCTAGCCTATTTATTCTGCATTTGTCTGAACGTAAGTTGCAATAACATCTGATGTGTATTGAGCTGTTCCAGAACCAAATTTGTCAATGTTTTCCTTAAACTCTGGGTTGTAGACGTAGCCTTTACCGATATGACCGAATACCTCAATAGAGCAGTCAAATCCATAAGTACGAAGGGCTTGCAAGAGCTTAGCTGCTTGCTCTTGGTTTTCAGCTGCTGTTGCAGGCAGACCAGCTTGAAGATTTTGAGCCAAGGCTTGAAAGACTTGGTTAAAGGCAGTCGTAGCCTCGTCTTCACGGCCTTTTTGGCGCTCGAGGGCCTGATCCATGACTTCTTGACCATATTTCTCTACCGCCTCTTGGTGGTATTTTTGATTGTCTTGATAGCTGAATCCAGTGAATTTTTCCTCAATCGTCATTTTTCTTTCTCCTTTTTGTTCTTGAATGGTTTTTTGCAAGGTGGAAATCAAGGTATCCAGATGTTGCCTTTCTTGGGTCAAATAGTCCAACTGTCTGGTCAAATGGGGCAATAAATCTGTCCTTTCTTCCTTTAACAGCTCTGCTATTTTTTCTAAAGAAAAACCTAGATATTTGTAGTACAGAATGACCTGAAGTCGTTCCAAATCCTCTTGATTGTAGGTTCGATAGCCATTTTCCGACTTTAAGGGAACCAGAAGTCCTATCTTATCGTAGTGGTGCAGGGCCTTGACAGAGACACCTGAAAGCTGCGCAGCTTCTTTTATATGGTACATGATTTCCTCCTTACAAGAAATAGTATAACTCCTCCCCTTAGGTCAGAGTCAAGTGTTTTTGAGAAAAATTTTTAACTTTTTGAGAAAGGTGTGAAAACTTGAAAATGGTTTTCTTGACAGACCTTAGAAAACATGATAGGATAGTCAAGTCTATCAATCAAACAGAAGGCTCATAGAGAGCCATTGAGAGAGGGCTATTTGACAACTCAAGTAGCCTTTTCTTATTTTAAAAAAGAGATTGGAGTTTCAACTATGTCAGAAAAATCGCAATGGGGCTCGAAACTAGGCTTTATCCTAGCATCTGCTGGTTCAGCTATCGGACTTGGAGCCGTTTGGAAATTTCCCTACATGACTGCTGCTAATGGTGGGGGAGGCTTTTTACTAGTCTTTCTCATTTCCACTATTTTAATCGGTTTCCCGCTCCTGCTGGCTGAATTTGCCCTAGGTCGTAGTGCTGGCGTTTCCGCTATCAAAACCTTTGGAAAACTAGGCAACAATAACAAGTACAACTTTATCGGTTGGATTGGTGCCTTTGCCCTCTTTATCCTCCTCTCCTTTTACAGTGTTATCGGAGGATGGATTTTAGTCTATCTAGGTATTGAGTTTGGAAAATTGTTCCAGCTTGCTGGGACGAGTGATTATGCTCAGTTGTTTACTTCAATCATTTCAAATCCAGCCATTGCCCTTGGCGCACAAGCTGCCTTTATCTTGTTGAATATCTTTATTGTATCACGTGGGGTTCAAAAAGGGATTGAAAGAGCCTCAAAAGTCATGATGCCGCTACTCTTTATCATCTTTGTTATCATCATCGGGCGCTCTCTCAGCTTGCCAAACGCCATGGAAGGGGTTCTCTACTTCCTCAAACCAGACTTTTCAAAACTAACTAGCGCTGGTCTCCTTTATGCTCTGGGACAATCTTTCTTTGCCCTCTCACTAGGGGTTACAGCCATGCTGACCTATGCTTCCTACTTGGACAAGAAAACCAATCTGGTCCAGTCAGGGATTTCCATCGTAGCCATGAATATCTCAGTATCCATCATGGCTGGACTAGCCATTTTCCCAGCCATGTCAGCCTTCAATATCCAGTCTGAAGGGGGACCAAGCCTCCTTTTCATCGTCTTGCCTCAACTCTTTGACAAGATGCCTTTGGGAACCATTTTCTACATCCTCTTCCTCTTGCTCTTCCTCTTTGCGACGGTTACTTCTTCTGTCGTGATGCTGGAAATCAATGTGGGCAATATCACCAATCAGGACAACAGTAAGCGCGCTAAATGGAGTGCTATTTTAGGGATCTTGACCTTTATCTTTGGTATTCCTTCAGCCCTTTCTTACGGTGTTATGTCGGATGTCCACATCTTTGGGAAGACCTTCTTTGACGCTATGGACTTCTTGGTTTCCAATCTCCTCATGCCATTTGGAGCCCTCTGTCTGTCACTTTTTACTGGCTATATCTTTAAAAAGGCTCTTGCTATGGAGGAACTCCATCTCGATGAAAGAGCATGGAAACAGGGACTTTTCCAAGTCTGGCTCTTCCTTCTTCGTTTCATCATTCCAATCATCATCATTGTGGTTTTCATCGCCCAATTTATGTAATTAAAAAGGACTTGAGTAGTAAACTCAGGCCCTTTCTTTTTTATGGATGACTAACAATCAATTCCAAACCTTGACCTTCCAAGGTCCAAGCTTCGACATCACTTGGTAGGATAAAGTGGCTGCCTTTTTGGATTGGATAGTTTTTCCCGTCAACAGTTAGTTGGCCTTGACCAGCTAAGACACTGAACAGGCTGTAGTCAGCTGTCTTTTCAAAGTCAACTTTGCCAGTGATTTCCCACTTGTAAACTGCGAAGAACTCGCTGGAAACGAGGAGTGTAGAACGCAGGTCATCAGCTTTGACAGTCACAGGTCGGCTATTAGCAGGCTCCCCAATATTTAGAACATCAATGGATTTTTCAAGGTGAAGTTCACGCAAGTTGCCCTTGTCGTCCTTGCGGTCAAAGTCATAGACACGGTAGGTAGTGTCACTAGACTGCTGGGTTTCAAGAATCAAGATACCCGCCCCGATAGCGTGCATGGTACCACTTGGTACATAGAAGAAATCTCCAGCTTTAACTGGTACTTTTGTCAACAGCGCATCCCAGTTTTTGTCCTCGATTTGCTGGCGGAGTTCTTCTTTTGATTTGGCATTGTGACCGTAGATAATCTCTGAACCTTCATCCGCAGCGATGATGTACCAGCACTCTGTTTTTCCGAGCTCGCCTTCATGCTCTAGTCCATAGGCATCGTCTGGGTGAACTTGAACACTGAGCCAGTCGTTGGCATCTAGAATCTTAGTCAACAGTGGAAATACAGGTTCTGGACGATTGCCAAACAACTCACGGTGTTCCGCATATAAAGTAGCTAGGTCTGTTCCCTCAAAACGACCATTGGCAACTTTAGAAACACCATTTGGGTGGGCTGAAATAGCCCAGTATTCTCCTATTTTTTCACTCGGGATGTCGTAGCCAAACTCATCACGTAGCTTGGTTCCACCCCAGATTTTTTCTTGCATAACTGATTGTAAAAATAATGGTTCTGACATCTTGATCTCCTGTCTATTTTTCTCACTTCATTATAGCAAAAAGCTTGATCTAATTGAACTCTTTTTCACATCTTATAAAGTAGGGAGAAGATTTTATAAAAATAGTGAACAAATGTGCTCTACTTAATACTTGCACCATTGCTGGCAATGACATCCTTGTACCAGTAGAAGGATTTCTTCTTGCTCCGTTTGAGACTTCCTTGACCTGCATTATCACGATCCACATAGATAAAACCATAGCGCTTGTTCATCTCGCCTGTTCCAGCTGAAACCAGATCTATACAACCCCAAGTCGTATAACCAAGCAATTCAACGCCATCTTGGTAAATAGCATCTCGCATAGCCTTGATATGGGCCTCTAAGTAAGCAATCCGATAGTCATCTGCTACGTAGCCATTTTCATCTGGCGTGTCCATAGCACCGAGGCCATTTTCTACGATGAACATAGGCTTTTGATAACGATCCCAGATGGCATTGAGGGTGATACGAAGCCCCAGTGGGTCAATCTGCCAACCCCATTCTGAGGATTCCAGATAGGGATTTTTGATAGAGGTAAAGACATTTCCAGCTGTCAGATCCGTCATTTCTGGATCGCCTGAAGCCACTCGACTCGCATAATAAGAGAAAGAAACAAAATCAACAGTGTGATTCTTCAACAAGTCCAAATCCTCTGCCGTCATTTCAATCTTAATTTCCTCACGCTCCCACTGCTTCTTGGCATAGTTTGGGTATTCCCCACGCGCTTGAACATCAATGAAAAAGTAACTCTTACGGTCTTCTTCCATGGCTGCCCAGTAGTCTCTCGGATGGGCAGTGTTAGGATAATATTGCCCTGCTGCCAACATACATCCCACCTTGTTTTCTGGATCAATTTCGTGAGCAATTTTAGTCGCCATAGCCGAGGCTACTAACTCATGGTGGGCTGCTTGGTATTTGACTTGCTCTTGATTTTCCCCCTCTTCAAAACAGATCCCAGCTCCTAAAAAGGGGGCATGCAGAATCATATTGATTTCGTTGAAGGTGAGCCAGTACTTGACCAAGCCCTTGTAACGGGTAAAGAGGGTGCGACAGAGATTTGCGTAAAAGTCCAACATGCGACGGTTGCGCCAACCACCGTACTCCCTGATTAAGTGCATGGGGCAATCGAAATGCGTGATGGTCACCAGTGGCTCGATCCCATGCTTGTGGCACTCCTTAAACAAATCCTCATAAAAGGCTAGACCAGCTTCATTTGGCTCTGCTTCATCTCCCTTAGGAAAAATCCGAGTCCAAGCGATGGAAAGTCGATAGGTTTTAAAGCCCATTTCTGCAAAAAGCGCAATATCTTCCTTGTAATGATGGTACATATCAATGGCTTCCTTTGCTGGGTAAAAATAGCCCTCCTCAAACGAAAACATCTTTTTCTGACCTGTAATAATGGCCTCACGGTCTGGACCAATCGGTACCACATCCACATTAGCAAGACCACGACCGTCTTGATTATAAGCACCCTCACATTGATTAGCCGCCGTTGCACCACCCCAGAGAAAGCCTTCTGGAAATTGTAGTATTTCTGTCATCACTTTACCTCGATTGATTTATTACTTCTATTATACTAAAAAGAAGGCAAAAGGTTTTGAACTTTCTGGATAATGATAGCACTAAACTTACTTTTATATATACGAAAAAAAGACTGAAACCAGTCTTCTTTTTAAATCAAAGCTGTGATAGCCGTTACCAGACCAAAAACGATACCTGGTGCATTAGCAGCCGCGAGGGGAATATCTCTTTCTTTCTTGAAAAGACCGTAATAAACCCATAGACTACAGTTGATGGCTGCGACTAAGGGTTGGATGAAGTTGCCTTTTTGACCAGCCAGGTTGTTCATGATTTGTGGGAAGTAAGAGACATACATCATAACAGACATGAAGGTCGCTACCCAACCCAAAATTTTCATTTGTTTTTCAGACATTTTCAAAACCTCTTTCATTTTTATGAATCATATTTTATAATCTTTCTTCAAAACAATCAAGACTTTGAAGCTTTTGTTATGAAGATGTAAACTATCACAATCTTGTGATAAGAAAAAGACCGGATTGCTCCGATCTTTTAATAATTCACATTCTCAATTTCTGTTTTAAAAATAGCTAAGGTTAACGTCAAATGACTACGCGCCCTACTTCATACGATAAAAATCAATCACTAGACCAGCAGGGCCTTTAACTAGTAGCGATTCCGTTCCCCAATCAGTTACAGCCGGACCGTGTAAAATGTCGGCACCAAGCTCTTTCAACCGTTTGTAGTTCTGCTCTACATCCTCAACCTCAATGTGAAGAATGATTCCTGACTGAAAGTTTTCCAAAGAAATCAAATGTTTCTCTGACAACATAAGACAATGACTGCCAATCGTGAACTGAGCAAAACTGTCATCAACATAATCGGCTTTTTTATTCAAAATACGCTCCAAGTCAGCACAGACTTGAGGAACATCTGAAACGATAATATCTAATTGATTTAAATTCATTTACTATCCTCCAGAAAAAGACCGGATTACTCCGATCTTTTCAAGTTCGACTCTTGAAAATCAAAGAATAAAATCTTCAATGTTTACTTTTGATTTTCGATGAGAGAAATTATTTGATTGCGCGTGATTGCAATCCTTCTTCTTCCAAGAAGAGGCGGAATGGTACAAGCTCTTCTGCTTCGTATTTTTCCTTGAAGGCTTTGATGGCTTCTTCTGAATGAAGTTTTGGATCGAGTTCAAGTACTTCTACTGGAAGTGGACGGTGTTGCGTGATGCGAGCATCGATAACAACAGTTTTACCTTCTTTGTTGAGTTTCACAGCTTCTGCAACAACTGCATCGATGTCTTCGATACGGTCTACTGTAAACCCTACAGCACCTTGTGCTTCAGCGATTTTCGCATAGTCAGCATTAGGGAAGTCACAACCAAACAAGTGTTTGTTTGTGTCTTCGTATTTGTCCTTGATGAAGGCATATTTACCATTTGAGAAGACAACGTTGATAACTGGAAGATCGTATTGAACGTTTGTGATAACGTCTGGGTAGCACATGTTGAATGCACCGTCACCCATGATGTTCCATACTTGGCGATCTGGATTGTCTTTCTTAGCAGCGATACCACCAGGAAGGGCAATACCCATTGTCGCAAAGAGTGGAGATGTACGCCACATGTTCTTAGGTGTCATGTGAAGGTGACGAGTAGATGTTTGAGTAGTGTCACCTACGTCGATTGAGTAGATAGCGTCTTGATCAGCATGTTTGTTGATTGCATTGTAAACTTGGTACAATTGCAATTCACCCTCAGTTTTACCTTCGAGTTTGTTCATGTAATCACGCCAGTTTTGGTTGTTCTTAACGTTTGCACGCCACCATGGAGTAGATTCAACTGGGTTCACTTTGTCAAGAAGGGCTTGTGCTGCTTGACCTGCATCACCAAGAATAGAAGCATCAAGGGCATGACGTTTACCAAGTTTGTAAGGGTCAATATCAACTTGGATGAATTTTTCAGTGTTCTTGAAGGCTTCGTAAACTTCAGCAAATGGGAAGTTTGAACCAAGGAAAAGAACGGTGTCTGCTTCAAAGACCACTTCGTTGGCTGGTTTCCAACCAACACGGTAAGCAGAACCTGTCAAACCTTCGTAGTTCCATTCAAAGGCTTCAAAGTTTTTACCAGTTGTGATGATTGGTGCTTTGATTTTACGTGACAATTCAGTAATCACTTCACCTGCTTTAACACCACCGTAACCAGCATAGATAACTGGACGTTCAGCATTGTTCAAGATTTCAACTGCTTTGTCAATTTCAACTTCGTTCAAAGCAGGAGCGATGAATGAACGTTCGTATGAACCTGAACCGTAGTAAGAGTTTTCGTCGATTTCTTGGAAACCGAAGTTTACTGGGATTTCAACAACAGCTGGACCTTTTTTAGAAACTGCAGCACGGCAAGCTTCGTCGATTACTTTTGGCAATTGCTCAGCGTAAGCGACACGTTTGTTGTAAACAGCGATACCGTTGTACATTGGGTTTTGGTTCAATTCTTGGAAGGCATCCATGTTGAGTTCGTTAACTGGACGTGATCCAAGGATAGCAAGGAATGGAGTGTTATCCATAGCTGCATCGTAAACACCGTTAATCAAGTGAGTCGCACCTGGACCACCTGAACCAACAGCAACCCCGATTGAGCCGCCAAATTTAGCTTGCATGACCGCTGCAAGAGCACCTGTTTCTTCGTGGCGAACTTGCAAGAAACGGATATCTTTGTCTTCAGCCAAAGCGTCCATCAATGAGCTGAGTGTTCCTGATGGGATACCGTAGATTGTGTCTACGCCCCATGTTTTCAATACGTTGAGCATTGCTGCAGATGCAGTAATTTTCCCTTGAGTCATAATGATAACTCTCCTTCAAATATTTTTAAAACTTGATAAATCCGTTTTCATATACTAATTGGAAACGTTTCAGCAAATTTTTACTCTACTACTTTACCACATTTGTTTTGGGTATCCTAAGAATGTGCTCAGAAGTTTTTATTCTCTATTACAGTACAGTTTGAAAACGTTTTTCAGAACTGTTTTATAATAAAAAGCGAGCAAGCTCGCTTTTAGTCTATTTTACTAAAGTTTAGTAAGAGTGAACTAGTCAGAACAGATACAGAACTAAAGGCCATGGCTAGACCAGCCAGTTCTGGATTGAGAACGAGACCAATTCCTGAAAAGACTCCTGCTGCAATCGGAATGCCGGCGACATTGTAGATAAAGGCCCAGAAGAGGTTGAGCAGAATTCGATTAAAGGTTTTCTTACTCATGTCAAAGGCACGAACCACTCCTAGAAGGTTATTAGTTGTCAACACCAAATCTGCTGACTCGATGGCAATATCTGTTCCAGCTCCCATAGCAATCCCGACATCCGCTACACTGAGGGCAGGAGCGTCATTGATACCATCACCAACAAAGGCTACTTTTCCAGCTGATTGTAGTTTATGGATTTCATGGGCTTTTTCTTCTGGCAAGACACCTGCAATGACCTCTTCGATTCCGATCTGATCGGCAATAGCACGCGCCACTCCAGCATTATCCCCTGTCAGCATGACTGTTTTAAGTCCACGTTTTTTCAGCTGACTGATGGCTAACTTGGCATTTTCCTTGGGAATATCTTGCAGGGCAAGCAAGCCTTTGATTTCATTGTCAACAGCCAAGTAGACAACTGTCTTAGCTTCTTTTTCTAGTTCTTCTAGTTTTTCTTGATAAGTGCTAGAAATGTTCATGCCATCCAGCATTTTAGCATTTCCAAGCAGAACTTGTTTTCCATTGATTTGCCCTGAAACACCTTTTCCGTGCAAGGCTTGGAAATTTTCCACAGTTTGAATCTCAAGTCCAGCTTCACTCGCTCGCTTGACAATGGCCTCAGCCAGTGGGTGTTGAGAAGCTTCTTCCAAAGAAGCTGCCAAGCCAAGTACTTCTGTCTCGTCGCCAATGATATCAGTGACCACTGGTTTTCCTTCCGTCAAAGTTCCTGTTTTATCAAAGACAAGAGTTTGGACTTTCTGGATTTCCTGTAAGACGGTTCCATTCTTGAGGAGAACCCCCATCTTGGCACTGCGACCTGTCCCCACCATAAGGGCCGTTGGTGTTGCAAGTCCTAGTGCACAAGGACAAGCGATAATCAAAACAGCCACCCCATAGAGAAGAGAAGAGACAAAGCTCGCTCCAAGCACGACTACACTATCCCTGAACAAGACAAACCATACCCAAAAGGTCACAATCCCTAAAATGACAACCGCTGGTACAAAAATCCCTGAAATCTTATCCGTCAAATCCTGAATTGGTGCTCGGCTGGTCTGGGCTTTCTTCACAAAGTCCACAATCTGAGCCAAAACTGTCTCTGAACCAACTTTTTCTGCCCTAAAAACAAGTGTTCCACTATTATTGATGGTGGAGCCAATGACAGTATCTCCAACTGTCTTGTCCACAGGCAGACTCTCACCTGTCACCATAGACTCATCAATACTAGAGATACCTTCTACTACGACCCCATCAACCGCAATCTTTTCACCGGGACGCACTCGAATCAGGTCACCTGCCTTGACTTGCTCCAAGGGGACTTGAACATAGCTATCATCACGCAAGACTTCTGCAGTTTTAGCCTGCAAGTCAAGTAATTTCTCCACAGCTTGGGAAGTATTTTTTCGCATTTTTTCCTCAAAAACTGCTCCCAAAAGAACGAAGAAGAGGATAAAACCAGCACTTTCAAAGTAAACAGGAAGTCCAGTGAAGAGGGCAACTAAACTATAGACATAAGCTACCAAGGTTCCTAGAGCTACCAAACTATCCATGTTGGCGTTATGTTTTTTAAAGCTAGCCCAAGCACTTCTGATATAAGGAACTCCAGATACCAACATAATGGGTGTCGTAGCTAAGAAAGTTCCCCAAAGCATGACTTGGTGACTAATTCCTCCTGTAGACATACCAATCATGAGAATCACAAGAGGCACAGTAAAGATAGTAGTAATCCAAAAACGTTGTAAAAGTGATAGAGATTTTCGAGTCTTCTCAACTACGGTATAACTCCCCTTTTGCATCTTCATGCCACAAGAAAACTCGTGCTCACCCAAGTCTTGAGGCGTAAAGCGAATAATTTTTTCCTCATCTTGAGCGATTGGTTCTAGAATCCCTTCTTCTTCGAAGAGAACTTCTTTATAACAGTTTGAAGGTGTCACACGGTGAAAAGTAATCTCAGCAGGAATCCCTTTTTGCAGTTGAATGTGGGCTGGATGGTAGCCTTTGTCTGCCGTGATACGGATTTTTTGAATGCCATTTTCTAGGCTTGCTTTCACAATTTCTGTCATAGTCTCCTCCTACT
Organism: Streptococcus halitosis; assembly: GCF_027691175.1. GTDB lineage: Bacteria > Bacillota > Bacilli > Lactobacillales > Streptococcaceae > Streptococcus > Streptococcus halitosis_A. Next base: position 623,632 of record NZ_JAQFBD010000001.1, on the reverse strand, counting down.
CTACAATCATCTTGCCGTGCATCATGTTCATACCACATGCAAAGCCAAACTCTCCAGTCTGCTCAGGTGTGATTTCCACTACATACTCTTCACCCATAGGCAAGTCCGCATGCACACCAAAATCTGGAAAGACGATCTGATCTAGACAGGGTGAAGGGTCCTTGCGGTCAAAGACAATGCGGGCTGGCACTGATTTTTTAAGAATAATCAACTCAGGCGTATAGCCCCCCATGACTTCCACTCGGATCTCTTGGTAACCCTTTTTTTGCTGGGCCTTTTGTCCAGATTTTTCAGGCTTTTTGAAAAACCAAAACAAGATAAACGCGATAAGGGCAATACAAATAATGGTTACAATACTATTTAACATGACGTCTCCTTTACATACAATTACATCTTACTTCTGTTACAGCGCTTGATTTCTTCTTAGAAATCACAGCTTCTAAGTCTTCCAAGTCAGCCAAAGTGAAATCACATTCCACAATCAAATCAGCCAACAAGTTCTTAATCCTACGAGAACAAACCTTGTCTTTGATATCTTGGACAAGCAAGTCTCGACTCTGGTCCAGAGTTAAAAGGGCTGAATAGACAAAGAACTTGCCTTCTTTTTTCCTTGTCAGACACTCTTTCTCAACCAAACGAGCCAAAAGAGTTTGAATGGTCGACTTGGACCAGTCGAACCGCTCCGCCAGAACCCTGATCAAATCCGTACTGGTCTGCTCTCCTTGCATCCAAATAATCTTCATGACCTGCCATTCTGCATCTGAAATCTGCATCATCACACCTCCTAAATCTACATTTGTCGATTACAGTTATTAGTATACTCTCAAAATCTACATTTGTCAACTATAATTTTTATTATTTTTTCGAAAAATAGAATTCTAATCCTGTAACGAGAGATTTGCAGTCAAATTTCACTATATAAACTATAAAAATATGCTATACTGAAGAAAAAAGAAAACAACCACTAGGGGTGCGTAAAGCTGAGATTAACGACTGTTAGATCCCTTTGACTCAATCTAGGTAATGCTAGCTGATGGAAGTGGAAATGATAATGAGGACTAGCTAGTCTTCTATTTCCTTCCAAAACAGACTAGCTTGTTCTTGAGAATACAAACTTCAGTTGGTTGGGAGGTTTTAGATGACTTATTTACCCGTTGCTCTAACCATTGCAGGAACTGACCCTAGTGGCGGTGCTGGCATTATGGCTGATTTGAAGTCATTCCAAGCGAGAGATGTCTATGGAATGGCCGTTGTCACCAGCCTTGTCGCTCAAAATACCAGAGGTGTTCAATTAATCGAGCACGTCTCCAACCAAATGCTGGAAGCTCAATTGGAGAGTGTCTTTTCGGATATCAAACCTCAGGCTGTGAAAACTGGTATGTTGGCAACTACTGAGATCATGGAGATCATCCAACCCTACCTTAAAAAGCTGGACTGTCCCTATGTGCTGGACCCTGTTATGGTCGCTACGAGTGGGGACACCCTGATTGATACCAGTGCGAGAAGCTTCCTAAAAACAAACCTACTTCCCCTTGCAACCATTATCACTCCCAATCTTCCTGAAGCAGAAGAGATTGTTGGTTTTTCAATCCATGATCCAGAAGACATGCAGCGTGCTGGTCGCCTGATTTTAAAAGAATTTGGTCCTCAGTCTGTAGTTATCAAAGGTGGTCATCTTGAAGGTGGTGCCAAGGATTTCCTCTTTACCAAGGAGGAACAATTTGTCTGGGAAAGTCCACGAATTCAAACCTGTCACACCCATGGTACTGGATGTACTTTTGCTGCAGTGATTACGGCTGAACTAGCCAAGGGGAAGACCCTTTATCAGGCAGTCGATAAGGCCAAGGCCTTTATCACAAAAGCCATCCAAGACGCCCCTCAACTCGGTCATGGTTCTGGCCCAGTCAACCATACAAGTTTTAAAGATTAAGAAAAACTCTCTAGTTCCCACTTTAAGGGAATTAGAGAGTTTTTGATTAGGAAATCATGTCATCCAGCTTTGTTAAAAATGCTTGCGTTTTTGCCTCTATATCTTCTGCCTGCATCAAATCACGAACAACGGCTACTCCAGCTATGCCAGTTGCAGCAAGTTGGTCAATATTCTCTGACGTCAATCCTCCAATAGCAACTACTGGTATAGCGACCGTTTGGCAAATGGTTTTCAAGGTTGAAATCAGGGTGATGGGAGCATTCTCCTTGGTCCTAGTTGGGAAAATGGCTCCTGTTCCCAAGTAATCCGCACCCGATGTTTCTGCTTCCAGGGCTCTTTTTACTGTTTTAGCAGTGACACCGAGGATTTTTTCAGGACCCAAAACTTGGCGGGCAACCGAAACTGGTAGTTCATCGTCGCCAATATGCAAACCTGCAGCATCTACTGCGAGACAGATATCCAACCGATCATCGATAATTAAGGGTACTTGGTAGGCATCTGTTATTTCCTTGACTTGTTTTGCCAGTTGATAATATTGATTGGTAGTGAGATTTTTTTCTCGCAATTGGATGATGGTAACACCTGAACGGCAGGCCGTCTCAACCTTTTTAAGGAAGCTTTCCAAGGAATCTTGGTAGCGGTTGGTTACCAGATATAGTCTGAGCGCTTCTCTATTCATAAATATCTCCTTTGATGGTATCTAGCCAATTTTCATCTCTTTTTAGGAGAGAGAGCTGATTGAGAGTTTGAAAGCGGAAATCTTCCAATCCCATTCCTTGAACAAGAATTCTCTCAGCAGCGATATTGAGATAAGAAACTGCTAGGCAAGAAGCTTCAAATGCAGTCTTTCCTTGGCTGAGAAAAACAGCTGTCAAGGCTCCAACTAAGTCTCCTGTCCCTGTTATCCAGTCCAATTCTGCACAGCCATTCCTCAATACAGCAACTTGATTTTCTGAAACTATGAGGTCCTTGGGTCCAGTTACTAAGAACGACATACCAGGATAAAGCTGACACCAGTCTTTCAAGACTTGGAGCAAATCTTCAGTTTCTTGATCTTTAGCACTAGCATCGACCCCGACTCCGTGGTGTTTTAAGCCAACAAGACTTCGGATTTCCGACATATTTCCTTTAAGGACCGTAGGTCTATAGTCTAAAAGATCTCTGACTAGATCCTTACGAATGGGGGAAGCCACTATGCCAACCGCATCTACTACCATTGGGAGACAAGCTTGGTTTGCATAAGTAGCCGCCATACGGATTGCTTTCTCCTTCTCAGCTGACAAATGCCCCAAATTGATGAAGAGAGCTTGGCTTTGTTTGGTAAAATCAAGGACCTCACGGGGATCATCTGCCATGACAGGTTTAGATCCCAGAGCCAAAATGCCATTTGCCAGCATCTCACAAGAAATCTCATTGGTGATGCAGTGAATTAAGGAGCTGGAGGTTAGAGGAAAGGGATTTGTAAATTCCTGCATCAGTCTATCCTTTCTCCAAAGAAATATCCTTGTACTTTTTTAAAGAATTCCTGCTTGATTAAAAATCGAAAGGCAATAAGGGAAATCGCTGTACCGATCAATGTTGCTCCAAAAAATCGAGGAGTGTAGATAAACCAGCTAAGCTTGGCCGCAGATCCTGTAAAGAGAACCATAACAGGATAGGAAACAATAGAACCGATAATACCTGTTCCCAAAATCTCTCCTAGAGCAGAATAGTGAAATTTCCGGCCGTACTTATAAAAGAGACCTGCAAGGAGGGCTCCGAAAGTAGCTCCCGTGAGGGCCAAAGGGGGAATGCCCTGAGTAGACATACGGATAAAGGCTGTGACTGTAGCCATGACCAAGGCATAAACAGGCCCCATCAAAATTCCTGCAAGAATGTTGACTACACTGGACATCGGTGCCATCCCTTCAATTCGAAAGATGGGTGTAAGAACTACGTCAAGGGCAATCATCATGGATAAAATGGTTAATTTGTGAACTTGTAGTTGGTGGTTTCTCATTTTCTATTTCTTCTCTGTTTCTAAGGACTGCAAATCACTCGTCCAGGTTTGATGTTGGTAAGCCATCTCCCAAAACTTGGCTTCCATGTGGACACTTCTTTGGAAGGCCTCTAGCATTTTTTGTTTGTCTGTCTCGTCGCTTTCTTGATAGAGTTGATTGACCAGCTCTTCTTCCTCTTTAATCTGCTGTTCTAACTCATCGGTGATATAGGTTTCAATCCACTGTTGATAAAGAGGATTCGGGGATGGTTTGCGATTAAGTTCCTTGCCTAAATCATGGTATAACCAAGGACATGGAAGTAAACTAGCAAAAGCAATGCCCAAATTTGACTCTGCAAATTGCCGATAAATATGCGAAATGTAATGATAGCAAGTCGGAGCAATCGGTTGCTCGTCCATCTCCTGGTCACTGATTCCCAACTCCTTAAAAAATTGTTGGCGAATAAACAACTCACCCTCCACTAGACTCTGGGCATTTTGTTTCAAGAGTCTTTTCATCTCCTCGTTTGAAGTCTTATCAGCCAAGAGGTGATAGGCTTCTGAAAAAGACTTCAGATAGTAGGCATCCTGAATCAGGTAATAGCGGAAAATAGAAGGTTCTAAATTCCCCTCTTGTAACTGTAAAACAAAGGGGTGATGAAAGGAAGCCTGCCAAGCTTCCTTGGATAATTCCATCGCAATATCTGTAAATTCCATAATAACTCCTTTATAGAAATAGGCTGGTTTGAAGCAATAAAAAGAAAAGTAGGTAGATCAATTTTGTCCTCTGAGAAATATAAAAAGTCCGATAACTATTCTCCAACTGTGCATGCTCGTCATATCCATGCGCAGATAGAGCTCTCAGGTAAAGATGGCGCCACCTAAAGACTGTCATCAGAACCTTGCTGTAAATCAAGGGAGACCAAACATGCAGTTCTTGACCACGCAGTAAGCAAGCTTCCTTGAGGGACTTGATCTCCTGCTGAATGAGGGGAAAGGAATTGAATACCACAATCAAGGCATAGGCCCAAGAACGCGATAACCCCTTTTGAGCCAAGTACAAGAGAAGCTCTTTTAGGGAAATACTAGAAACAAAGACAAGACCAATACAAACCGTCACAAAAGCTCTCGTTCCAAGTATCACTGCCTGCGAAGCATCCCCATGTAACTGTACTGCCCAGTAATTAGCCAAAGATGGTAAAATCGCGAGCAATAGCATCCAAGCCAACATCTTAAATCGACGGTAGTAGAGCATGAAGAGAATGCAAAATGCGACTACTGAAAGATTAAGAGCAATCGAAGGAATGAAAGATGTTTCCAAGGATAAAATTAGAAAGAAGAGGCTGAGTATCGGTGTCTGGGTTGCTACTTTGATCATACTACCTCACCTCCCCTAGAGTATCATTCTTCAGAGATGGGAGAGGTTTGCTGATTGTCACGTCTTTAATATGACGGAGGCCCTCACTAGTCATCTCGATCCAATAATCAACCACAGAAATCAAGGGATCTAAACGATGGCTAATCATCAAAAAACTTCTTCCTTGATCTCTGTCCTCCAGAATCCACTGGCAAAAATAATGACAAGCTCTATCATCCAAACCAGCAAATGGTTCATCTAGCAAGATCACAGAAGCCTTGCTGGTCAAGATGGTCAATAGCTGAAGAATCTTTTGTTGGCCACCACTTAATTGATAGGGACTCTTATCAAGCGCCTGCTCCAGATTAAAATATCGTAAAGCTTGGAGAATCCGCTGATTTCTTTCAGAGTCTGGACTATCTAATTGCAGTTCCTCTCGCAGACTGACTCGGATAAACTGCTTCTCAGCTTCCTGAACAACACCTGTCAAGTCACGATACAAACTCTTTTTCTTTTTGAGAACCGATCCCTTCCAACTAATGCGCCCCTTATACTTTTGAAATTGAAGAATAGACCGAAAGAGGGTTGATTTCCCGACACCATTGTCACCCAAGATACAGGAAATCCCTTGGTAGAATGTAAACTCCGCAATTGAAAAGAGGGGGCGGTGATCCAGCTCACAAGTCAAACGGTCCATATGAAATAGTTCTTGGCTAGAAGCAACTTCCTTTGAAGCGACCTGTATCATCTCAGAGGAAGGGATTTGAAACACTTCTCTTAGTTGACCGTCTCTTAGCTCCACCATATGGTCGATATAGGCTTCATAGTCTGTTAAATCATGGTCACACAGGATGACTGTCTTCCCATCAAGAGCCAACTCTTTTAGAATCTCCAATATCTCGATTCTGCTCTTGCGGTCAATGGAAGCGAAGGGCTCATCCAAGAGATAGACCCTAGGATTCATAGCAAAGAGGACAGCTAGCGCAGCCTTTTGCTTTTCCCCACCTGATAGGTGATGAATGGGACGGTGCAAGATTGGCTCGCAACGACATTGCCGGATCACCTCTGCTATTTTAGCATCAATCTCTTGAACAGGATGGCCGATATTCTCCAAGGTAAAAATCAGTTCCTCAAACAAGTTCTCCATGGTAAATTGATGATTGGGATTTTGAAAGAGAATGCCAACCGTCTGAACACGTTCAACGATTGAAAGCTGACTGACTAGCCTCCCATCTATCAGGACTTGACCACTATAAGGTAAGGAAGTGACCTGGGCAATGATTTGAAAAAGGCTGGATTTTCCTGAACCACTGCTCCCAACTAACAAGGTAAAAGCTTGCGCATGAAAAGTAAAATCAATCGGCTCCGAAAAGATTGGGGACTGAATCCCCCGTAGTTCCAGCCCCATCTACGCCTTTCCTCCAGCTGCAAACTGATGGTAGAGTTTGACAATGGCACGAACCAAGATGGTACAGAAGAAAAAGACGGAAATAAAACGAACCACAAGCAAGGAAAGGACAAAAGGAAGGGAGAAGGCGTAGTAACCTAACTTAATGTATTCATAGACAAAGCTAACAAGCGTAATCCCAATACTATTGGCAGTTAGAGAGAGCCAACTTTCATAGCGATTCTTGGTTACGAGAAAACCAAATTCACTTCCCAAACCTTGAACTAAGCCGGACAAAAGAGCACCTAGACCGAATTGGCTACCATAAAGAACTTCAGCAAGTGCAGCAAGCACTTCTCCAATCGTCGCACTTCCGACTCTTGGAACAAAGATGGCCGCAATGGGCGCAGCCATACACCAGAGACCAAAGAGGATTTCATTGGCAAAGGCCTGCAAACCAAGAGGGGCCAAGATTAGGGTGAGGATATCAAATAGATAGCCCGAACCCACAAAAACGCCACCAAAAAAGATAGACAAGAAAGCAAGCAAGATAACATCTTTTAATTGCCATTTTTTCAACATAAAAAACTCCTTTTTTAAAGAAAAGTGGGGCATTCAAGAAGAGCTACCAAAAGGCTTGCCGTCAAGCCTATCCTCTTTTGATAAACAAAAAAACTCCAATTACAATCAAGAATTAGAGTTTAGCTTACAAGATTAGACAGTTTTTTTCGACATACGAAAAAAACCTTTTCACATTTCCCTTCGCCAGTATTAACTGTATCAGGTTCAATGGGTATCATCTCAGCCTAAAGCACCCCAAATGTCTTTATTATTTAATTACTGGACCAGTATAACAGAATTTGAAAGCCCTAGCAAGATATTTGACCGGAAAATATATTTATATAGTTTGTTTGTTCATTCTTTTAATCTACATAAAAGGATTGAATTTATCCTATAATTCATAACCAATATCAAAAAAGGCTAATTCCAAAGCAACTGCTTGATTCCAGCGTTGCTGAAGTTCTGTCAAATCTTCTCGATTTTTCCCGACACGATTGAGTTCGTCAACCAGAAATTGAACCCACTCTGTAAAGAAAGGACCTCTGTGGAGATTGATCCATTCTAAATGAATATAGGCTTCAGGTAGAGGCAAATCTTTAGAACCCCAGTCTAAATAGAGACCTTCTGCAATGACCAGCATGACCAAAAGATGAGCATAGTCTGATGAAGCCACAGCAGAATACATTAGCTCCTGAAACGCTTTTGTTACAGGGTGCAAGGTCACTTCTAGATAGTCATTCTCTGCTACTTTTAACTCTTTGAAAGCCTTTTGGAAATAACCATCTTCATCTGCTTCAAGAAAGCCTAGTTGCTTGGCAAAACGAAGTTTGGATTCAAGCTGGTCTGCGTGAGCTACACAAGCTCCCAGCATGGATAAGAAAGCATCAAAGAAATGATAATCTTGAATCAGGTAGTCTTTTAAGACCTTATTCTCAATTGTCCCCGCAAAAAGTTCCTTGACAAAACGATGATTGATTGCAGCCTGCCAATCCTTCCGACTGCTTTTTAATAATTCTCCAACAGTCAAACCTGGCTGAAATGCATAGTCTTGTGTTTCCATATTTACTTTTCCTCTCTTTACTCGTTCGTAATCAACAAAATACCAAGAAAATCCTAGTTTTACTTGACCTTTTTAAAGAAAAGTGGGGCATTCAAGGTGAGCTACCAAAAGGCTTGCCGTCAAGCCTATCCTCTTTTGATAAACAAAAAAACTCCAATTACAATCAAGAATTAGAGTTTAGCTTACAAGATTAGACAGTTTTTTTCGACATACGAAAAAAACCTTTTCACATTTCCCTTCGCCAGTATTAACTGTATCAGGTTCAATGGGTATCATCTCAGCCTAAAGCACCCCAAATGTCTTTATTATTTAATTACTGGACCAGTATAACAGAATTTGAAAGCCCTAGCAAGATATTTGACTGGAAAATATATTTATATAGTTTCTGATAACGATTTAATCTTTCTATACACGAAGAAAAACCTCCACATCAGGTGGAGGCAGTCTGCTTTATCAATACAACTTCAAATCACGTGAATCAACTGGGAAGGATGGATTGTATGGATTGTGACGGAGTTTGAAATGTTTGACATCCTCAATAGTCTGAGTTCCAGATAACTGCATGACTGTCTTCAATTCTGCATTCAAGTGCTCAAAGACTTGACGCACACCAACACTACCACCGAGAGCCAAACCATAGATCACAGGGCGACCAATAGCTACCAAGTCTGCTCCTGAAGCCAAGGCTTTAAAGACGTGTTGACCGCGACGAACACCAGAGTCAAAGACAATTGGCACACGTTTATCAACTGCTTCTGCTACTTCTTGAAGTGAGTCAAAGGCAGCTGGCCCACCGTCGATTTGGCGACCACCGTGGTTGGTTACCCAGATACCAGAAGCACCTGCGGCAAGCGAACGTTCAACGTCCTCACGGCATTGAGGCCCCTTGACATAGACAGGAAGTCCTGAGTATGTAGCGATAAATTCGACATCACGTGGAGACAAGCGTTGTTTAGCTGATTTGTAAACAAAGTCCATGGATTTTCCAGCACCTTCTGGCAGGTATTCCTCAACAATCGGCATGCCAACTGGGAAGACGAATCCATTGCGTTTGTCGACCTCACGATTGCCCCCAACAGTTGCATCTGCCGTCAAGACAATCGCTTTGTAGCCTTCAGCCTTCACACGGTCCATGATGTGGCGGTTGATCCCATCATCTTTACTAAAGTAAAATTGGAACCAGTGAGGTGTCCCTTGAAGAGCTTCCGTAATTTCTGGAAGGTCAACGGTAGAGTAGGAACTAGTTGTATAAAGAGAACCAAACTCATGCACACCACGCGCAGTAGCTACTTCCCCCTGCTCATTTGCCAATTTATGAGCCGCAACAGGCGCCATAATGATGGGTGAAGATAATTTCTCACCTGCAAATTCAATCTCTGTACTTGGATTTTCAACATCACAAAGCGTATGAGGAACGATGAGTTTGTGGTTAAAGGCACGGATGTTCTCGCGTAAAGTGAAAGTATCCTCTGCTCCACTAGCGATATAACCAAAGGCAGCTTTAGGAATGACTTGTTGCGCCATTGGCTCCAAATCATAGGTGTTAATAAAATCTACAGGTCCTTCTGCATTGCTTGTTTTATATGACATAAAGTGTCCTCCTTATTAAGTAAGCGTTTACTTTTTCTTACATAAACTATCTTACCTCTTTTTCAGAATCCTTTCAAAAATTTTGTCTGGAGATTTCAAACTGATTATCTGAATATGCCGCCAAAAAAGAAGGTCTCTCATTCTACCATTATCCTATATTCATCTTTACCTTTAGGAATCATAGTTTTATTGCCTATATGCAAAAAATCAGGTAATCCTAGTGACTACCTGATTTTTTATGTTTTAGGCATTTTGCCAATTTTCTTGGTCTTCTTTAAAGCGTTTTAGGAGAGCGAGTCCTTCTGGCGTGATGTAACCTTCTTCTTGGGCTAGGTGGATCAGTTCACTGTAGTTAGAAAGCGTCACCAATTTCACACCTGCGTCTGCGAAGTTCTTATCTGCTTTCGGCAATTGGTAGCTGAAAATCGCTACGACACCAAGAACATCGGCTCCTTCGCGTTTAGCAGCTGCTACGGCTTCAAGAACAGACCCTCCAGTTGAAATGAGGTCTTCAACAACAACCATCTTTTGCCCCTGAGCTACGCGACCTTCGATTTGGTTACCAGCTCCGTGGTCTTTTGGTTTGCTACGGATGTAGGCAAAAGGCAAGTTCATCTTATCAGCAATGATAGCTCCGTGTGGAATCCCTGCTGTCGCTGTTCCTGCAATCACTTCTACTTCTGGAAATTCTGCTTTAATAGCTTCCACAAAACCATTTTCAATCAAGCTACGAGTTTCTGGATAGGCAAGCGTCACACGGTTGTCAGTATAAATCGGCGATTTGATACCAGATGCCCAAGTAAAAGGCTCTTCTGGTTTAAGGTAAACGGCTTGGATTTTCAAGAGGTGGCTAGCGATATCTTTAGCAAGTGTCATGGTCTTCTCCTTTTGTTTTTATAATCTATTTCTTTAATTTTAGTCTTGGTTCCATTCATCCTTGATAGCATGATAAGCTGCAACAGGATCCTCAGCTTGGGTAATAGGACGTCCCACTACGATATAGTCACTACCGATTTGATAGGCGTCAGCAGGTGTCATGACACGTTTTTGGTCTCCAACCGCAGCTCCCGTTGGACGAATTCCTGGTGTCAAACAGATAAAATCTGAATTGGTAGCCTGCTTGATGAGTTGCACTTCCTGAGCCGAGCAAACGACACCATCCAAGCCCGCTTCAGCTGTCTTCTTGGCATAGTGAATCACAGACTCTTGCAGGCTGGTTTGGATATTTTGAAAATCCTGCATCTGGCTTTCCGACGTTGAGGTAAGCTGGGTCACAGCGATCAATTTGGCTTGTGTCCCCAGACCTTCACGCGCAGCCCTCATCATCTCCACACCACCTGCAGCATGAACGTTAGTCATGTCCACACCAAGCTGAGATAAGACCTTCATAGCCGATTTGACTGTATTGGGAATGTCATGTAGTTTGAGGTCCAAAAAGACACTATGCCCCAGTGACTTCAAATAACGGACAACTTCAGGACCTTCCGCATAATAAAGCTCCATCCCTACTTTTAAATAAAGACTTTCTTCTGCTGGGAAAAGAGATAAAAATTCCTTGACTGCCTCAAAACTAGGAAAATCAAGAGCAATAACTGGACGATGTTCACGCATACCTTTCTCCTTTTACCTTTACGAGCAAGAGAGTATGGTCAAAAATAAACCACGAAAAAAGGAACCTGCCAACAGCAAGGTTCCACGAAAAATGGGTAGAGTCCACCCTTTCACCGTCTAACCTTAGCTGCCTCTCTGGACTGCTTTAAAGGTTTTTTTCTATTCTATTATTTATAGTAGGACTTGTCAAGCAAAAACTCGAAACTGGATTTCTATACTATTCAAAATCAAGAGGAAAAATTGGTCTAACGACTCTGTGATTGCTGGCTCGTTTGGCTTTGATTTCCTTGTTCTTCTTGTTTTTTCTTTTCTTCTTCCTGTTTTTTCTTCTCAGCTTCCTTGGCCTCTTGCTTGGCTTTTTCCTCAGCTTCTTCTATCAGTTTATCTGCTATCGTATAGCTGTATACTCCAGCTTCCATATCGACTACACTCGGTTCTGACAATTGTGGCTTGATTTTGCTGTAATAAGGCAATTTCTTGCTCAATTCTGACAAGGGAACCAAAACCTCATCTGTATCCAGCATAGTAATTTTTAAAAGATCTGCTGTTGCCTTGCTTGGCGCTAATTCGATTTTCTGGATTTGACTCTTGATATCCTCACTGATGCTAGACAATCCTGTGATCAGTTCTTTCACCTGCTGCTCATCGTTAAAGGTAACTGTCAGATAAGTCTCAGGTAAGTTTAAGCGATCAACAGGAGTTGACTCTACTGTACCACTAGACAGAATAGGATAATGTTCTTCACCAGACACATAATAACCAACAATATCGAATTCCTTGACCTCAATCGTAAAGTTAGTCGGAAATTGATAGTCAATCTTCGCTGATTCTATCCAATGATTGGACTTGATTCGCTCAGCGTATGTTTCCTTATCCAACAATAGAGCTAAAGTATAGTCGCTATCTTGAATTCCAGAAGCCTGTTTGATGTCATCCGCCTGCGTGTTACTATTTCCCTTAACCTCGATATTTTTGATGGTCGAAAGTGGAGTCAATAGATAGACTGAAAGAAGGAGGACCAGGACACTTGGTACCAAGATACTCACAGCTCGCCAAATATGAACAGGCGCAATTTTAGGCTTGGCAGGTTTTTCTGGTTTCTCTGGTTTTTCTTTTTTCTTCTTCTCTTTTTCCTCTTTGACTTTTCGGTCATCCTTTTGAGATTTTTCTTCTTTTTCGGATGGTTCCTTGCTTGGACTTGAGGCTTCCTCATCTGACTCACTCGATGATTTCTTGGATTCCTCCAATAGTTTCGAGTTGGCTTCCTTACGAGCTTGTTTTTCCTTTTCCTTCTCTTCAGCTAGGGCAGCTTCTTCCTCAGCCTTCTTCTTCAGGTATTCCTGGTTTCGTTTCTGCCATTCAGACAATTCTTGCTTCTGGTTTGATTCTTTTTTCTTATCCTTTGACATTGATATTCCTTATGCTAGGTCTTTTCTTAATAGATCGTAAAAATCTGCAAGAGATTTCAATTCAGTCGAAGCTTTCATGCTAGCTTGGTACTGATCCTTGTGACTAAGCAAGTGACTGAGTTTCTCCTCCAAATTTTCCAAGGTCAAGTCACTTTCTTGAAGTTCTTCTGCATAACCTTTCTTAACAAAGTAGGCAGCATTTTCAATCTGGTCTCCTCGACTTGCTTCACGACCCAATGGTACGATGAGATGGAGTTTCGCCATGGCCAAGAGCTCAAAAATCGTATTGGCACCGCCACGCGTTACCACCACATCAGCCATCTCCATCAAGGGTTGATAGAGATCCGTCACATAATCAACACGAAAGAGATTTTGACTCAACTCATTGAGGCTTGAATCTCCAGTGAGATTGATAATATTGTAGCGCTCTGTCAGTTCTTTCTTATGATCTGTCACCAATTGGTTAAATACACGGGCTCCTGCAGAACCACCGACAAATAATACCGTTGGCAATTTAGGATTAAAGTGGGTTTGAATATCCACCAATTCATCTGGTTCAGGAGTTTTTTGGTCTGAAACCTTGGTGACAGCCCCCACATGTTCAACCTTAGACAAACTTGAAGCTTGCCCAAAGGTTGAATACATCTTGGTCGCAAATTTATAGGCAATTTTATTGGCCAACCCCATGGACAGGTCCGATTCGTGAATAAAGACTGGCACTCCTGACACACGCGCTGCGATAACCGGCGGTACAGAGACAAAGCCCCCCTTTGAAAAAAGAGCCTGTGGACGCAGTCGTAACATGATAAAGAGGGATTGGACAATTCCCCAACCAACTTTGAAGACATCCAGCATGTTTTGCCAAGAGAAATAACGACGTAATTTCCCTGTCGCTATGGAATGGAAGGTCACATCCAGACCTGACTTGAGGATTTCTTGGTGCTCGATTCCGTGTTTATCACCAATATAGTGAACTTCCCAGCCGTCTTCGATGAACTTGGGCATTAACAAAAGGTTGAGGGTGACATGTCCAACCGTCCCCCCACCTGTAAAGACAATTTTTTTCATATTATTCCTTTAACTCCGCTACTGTGTCGATAAAGAGGTCGCCACGTACTTCAAAGTTAGCATACATATCCCAGCTAGCATTGGCAGGACTGAGGAGAACCACATCTCCTTGAGTCGCAAGCTCATAAGCCTTGCGGGTCGCATCAGCAATATCTGTCGCATCTACATAAGTCACACCAGCCTTCTCTGCTGCCCGTTTGACACGTTCTGCAGACTGACCGAGGATGACCATCTTCTTGAGCCCAGTAATATCTGGAACCAATTCGTCAAACTCATTGCCACGGTCCAAACCACCTGCAATCAAGATAACCTTGCTGTTGTCAAATCCTGATAAGGCTTTTTGAGTAGCCAAGATATTGGTTGACTTGCTATCGTTATAGAATTTGACCCCCTTGATTTCATCCACAAACTGGAGACGGTGTTTGACACCACCAAAGGCTGAAAGAGTTTCCTTGATGATTTGGTTATCTACACCACGTAGCTTGGCTACTGCAATGGTCGCAAGGGCATTTTCCACATTGTGGCTACCTGGAACTCCGATTTCATCAGCTGCTATGACCTCTTCACCACGGAAGTAGAGTTTACCATCTTCCAGATAAGCTCCATCAACCTTTTCCAATGTTGAAAATGGAACAACAGTGGCTTGTGTTTTAGTAGCCAATTCTTTTGCCAAGTCTTGGTTAAAGTTCAAGACAAGAAAATCATCCGCTGTCATCTTGTTCTGGATATTCCACTTGGCAGCCACATATTCTTCAAAAGAGCCATGATAATCAAGGTGGCTAGGCATGAGATTGGTAATGACCGCAATCTCAGGATGAAATTCTTGGACACCCATCAGTTGGAAAGAAGAAAGTTCCATGACGAGCGTGTCCTTGGCTGTCGCAGTTTGAGCAACCTGACTGGCTGGATAGCCGATATTTCCTGACAAAAGACCATGTTGACCAGCAGCAGTCAAAACTTCCCCAATCATCGTCGTTGTGGTGGTTTTCCCATTTGAACCAGTGATACCGATAATTGGCGCTTCCGAAATCAAATAAGCCAATTCCACCTCAGTCAAGACTGGAATCCCCTTTGCCAATGCCTTTTCAATCATGGGATTGCTATACGGGATACCTGGATTTTTCACCATCAGAGCGAAATCTTCATCCAAGAGTTCCAAAGGATGCCCACCAGTGACAACCTTGATTCCCTCTTCCAGCAAGCTTTGAGCAGCAGGATTTTCCTCAAAAGGCTTGCCGTCATTTACCGTCACAATAGCACCCAGCTTGTCCAACAAACGGGCCGCAGACTCACCAGACTTAGCCAAACCTAAAACAAGTACTTTCTTATTTTTAAACTGATCGATTACTTTCATGTCTCAAACTCCATTTCTACTCCTACTATTTTACCATTTTTATGGAAATAAAAAAGCCACAAAGTGTATTTGTGACTCTTTCTTCTAACTTAATGTTCTCTTATCATCGATGTGATAAATCGGTAACTCGAATGACTTGGTCCACTTGCTCCCAAATCAGGGGATTGTGGGTCGCAATAATAATCGTTCGATTCGGATTTTTTAAAGATTCTAGGATAGAAAGTAATTCCTCAGAGTTTTTGGGGTCTAAGGAAGCGGTTGGTTCATCTGCGAGAATCAAAGGTGGATCCTTTAAAATTATCTTCGCTAGTGCAACACGTTGTGCTTCTCCTCCTGATAATTCAAAGATAGGTTGCTTTAAATCTAAATAAGAGAGGTTAACACGGTTTAGAGCTTGTTTCATCAAAGAGATTTTCTCTTTTTCTTTCAACTTATTACCAACTAAACCCAGATTGAGATTCTCTTTGACGGTTTGACTTTCAATTAAGCCAAAATCTTGAAATAAGTATCCTAAGTAATCTCTAAAGAAAACAGAAGGCTTGATGTCCTTAAGAGAAGTGCCATCATAGATAATTTCTCCATTGTCATATGGCTCTAATCGTCCAATCATATTCAAGAGGGTTGTCTTACCACAGCCACTTGTACCGATTAAGGCATAAATTTTCCCACCTTCAAATTGAAGATTAGTATCTGAAAATAGCTGACGGCTTCCAAATTTTTTAGATATATTCTTTAGTTCAATCATCCTATTTTCCTTTCATAATGGTCATAGAAACACGAGATTCTTTCTGTGCTTGACGGTAGAGAGTCAGTATAGCACTAACGAGGAAGATCGATAAAGTTACCAATCCAATCACCACATCCCGACTACGCCAAATAAAGAGACTCGCACCGAATACAAAACTAGCAAATTGACTAATCATATACTGAGCGTGCGTTTCAAAAAATCGCAAACCAGAAATTCGTTTAATCAAAATCTCACGACGGAATTGTTCAAAATAAAGAAGATTCACAGAATAAAAGAGAAGCAAAGAACTCGCGATTCCAATAATTGCTCCTAAAATAAGGGTTAGAGTTTGTGTTTGAACCTCATAGTAACGTGCGAGGTAAACACTTCGTCCCTCCTTGAGGTAGGATACTTGATCATAAATTCCTGCATTTTTCAAGAGTTTAATCCCATCTTCATATCCTTTGACAAAGATATTCTTACCAGCATTGATAGACCAACTAGATAAGGATGTAAAACTATCACCTGTAGAAGTCGGCGTGAATACCACTAAAATCGGATCCGTCAAATACTGAGTGGATACGGGGTTCTCACCGTTATTATAAACAAATCGCTTTTCTCCCATTGAAAGATAACTAACGTGCGCTTTCATCTCATAATCCAAAGGAGCACTTGCCTCCTCACCAGATTTTCCATAATAACTCAATCTTTCTTCAAAGATTTTTTTTAGTTCTGCTTCTTGAGAGCGCAAATGTTCTGGGAGCAAGAGGACAAACTCACCTTTTTGGAGATGGGCTAACTTCTGTTTGGTCTCAGCATCTACCACGACCTTTTCCTTCTCCAAATAACTAGGACTAACATAGAGCGTATTAGCATCTGGACTATAGGTATCCAGTGTCTCTCCCTGTTCATTTTTTCCTTGTGGATTGGCAAAATGGAACAGATTATCCTTTACATAAAGGGCTTGTTCTTCTTCGATTGCTTCCTTGGCAAAGGCATACCAATTGCTCTGATTTTCCGCATTTTTTACTCTATCACCGAGCCCAAAGGAAATCTGGTAATAATCTGCTCGGTCTTCCCAAGCTTGCTTGGATAGTTGGAGTTCCTGTAAACGCTGGTAAGAAGTCAAGCCAGTCTTGACTGCATAACCTACTGTAAAGACAGCAACCAACTGACATAGTAAGGTCAAGGTCATCAAACGTTTGAGGGGCAAACGTCCTTTTAACACAGGAACCAAAGCCTTGTAGCTCAAGCTCATCAAGTAGAGCAGGCTCAGTACTAGCGAAATTCCCAATAAAAAGAGAAGATAAAGCCCCACTCCGATACTAAAGGCTGCTAAAAGAACGGGATAAAAGAGCCCTTGGCCGAGGAGGACAGCACCTCCCACTATAAGGGATCCCCCCCCAGCTAAGCAAAGCCACTTGACGTCATCGTATAAGGCGCTTCCTATGATGGACAAGAGGGTCTGTCCTGAAAAGAGCTGAATCCCTGCAGCCCGCATCTCCTTAATTCGGGTGATAATCACCATAGCAAAGAAAGCTAATCCAAATATAGCTAAACTAATCAATAACAACGGATTTAAAGCAATCCAAAAAGCTAAAAGATACGGAGGAGTTTTGCGGTCTGCAATCGCTTTATAACCTAAATCATCTAATTTTGCAGCTAATTTTTCCTTGGTCAATGAACCAGACAAGAGAAGGTAACTATTGAGAGGATCGCTCCGTTCTCGGCTTTCTTGGCTAGCCGCTTGAAACTCTTTTGGCAAGCCTCCCTGACCATAGGTCGCATAGGTGAAGTTGGTCCTTCCATCCTTACTCGGCTCTACTATCCGTCTGGCAATCAAACTCTGCTCCGAGCTTGCAAACTTCTCCAACTCTCGCTCAAACTCCTCACGAGTCGGCTCTTGTGCCCCATTTTTAACACGTAGCAAGGTGACGGAGTCATAACTAGTATAGAGATACTGAGGAGCACGTAAGATAATAATCCAAATGAAGAAGCAACTGAGAAAAATAGTAGACAAGCAAATAAATAGTTTCTTCATAGTAGACTCCTTGTGGTGAAAATTGATTTCAGGAGGTAAGATTTCAGAGTATGAAATCGGTTTCTATTTATCGCAAATATATCACCATTATGATAAATTGTCAATAGATTTTGGCAAAATATACTTATATTTTTTTGGACTAACTTTTTAAACTTCTATAACAATATAGAGCTCTTAAAATGTGGAAAAAAACTCACTTGAACAAAATATTTTTAGGTTTATTCCTTTTTGCAAGAAACGGAATCTTAGACTTTCCGTTGTGATAAAAATGCCTGAAAACAATAGATTTCAGGCATTCGGAAACTTTGAGACTATAGGCTCAAAGTTTAGGTATGGAATTTCGAAGAAAGTCGCTACCGTCCGTAATCACCTAAGGAAAGTTTTAAAAATCTTATTTTAAATCGAAAAAGAGAGCCACAGCTCTCTTTCTATTTATCTTCTTCTGCTCTTTTTTACAGGCATGAGCGTAATGTCTCTCAAGCTAAAGTAGGCTAGAGCCAGCATGGCGATTGTGACAAAGAATTCTGTCGGTAATTGGAAGATTTGCAAGATGGACAACATCAGCAAAATCAAGAGTGCAACAACTACAAAGACCAAGATAACGATGTTGACTGTTCCTTTGATACTTTGGGGTGTCGCAAATACATAGAGTAGTAATAAGAGTATCCCTATGATTAAATAGACCATCTTTATCTCTTTCTAGCTCTTATTCAGCTGATTTTTTCTTTTTGTTGGCTTTCTCGCGCTCTGCCTTGTTGAGGATTTGCTTACGCAAACGGATAGACTCAGGCGTTACTTCCATGTACTCATCGTCATTCAAGAACTCAAGAGACTCTTCAAGGGTCAAGATACGAGGTGTCTTGATAACCGCTGTTTGGTCCTTGGTAGCTGAACGGACGTTGGTCATTTGTTTGGCCTTGGTGATATTAACAGTCAAGTCGTTTTCACGAGAATTTTCACCGATGATCATTCCTTCGTAAACCTCAGTACCTGGGTTGACAAAGATCGTACCACGCTCTTCGATCGACATGATTGAGTAAGTTGTAGCCTTACCAGCATCGATAGAAACGAGGGCACCACGGTGACGTCCACCGATTTCACCCGGAATCAATGGCAAGTATTGGTCAAAGGTATGGTTCATGATACCGTAACCACGAGTCATTGACAAGAACTCAGTTGAGTATCCGATCAAACCACGCGCTGGAACAAGGAAGACCAAACGAGTTTGACCATTACCAGTTGAAATCATATCCAACATTTCACCCTTACGTTCAGAAAGGCTTTGGATAACAGATCCTTGGTATTCTTCTGGAGTATCGATTTGCACACGTTCAAATGGCTCACATTTTACGCCGTCAATCTCTTTTACAATAACCTCTGGACGAGATACTTGAAGTTCATAACCCTCACGGCGCATGGTTTCAATCAGGATTGACAAGTGCAATTCTCCACGTCCTGAAACAGTCCATTTATCTGGTGAATCCGTTGGGTCAACACGAAGGGAAACGTCTGTTTGCAATTCTGCTTGCAAGCGTTCTTCTACCTTACGAGAAGTCACCCATTTCCCTTCACGACCTGCAAATGGTGAGTTGTTGACCAAGAAGGTCATTTGGAGGGTTGGTTCATCGATATGTAGGATTGGAAGAGGTTCAATGGCATCCGTCGGAGTAATAGTTTCACCAACAAAGATGTCTTCCATACCGGATACGGCAATCAAGTCACCTGCTTTGGCTTCTTGGATTTCACGACGTTCCAAACCAAAGAAACCGAAGAGTTTTGTTACACGGAAGTTCTTCGTTGTACCATCTAGCTTAGAAAGGGTAACTTGGTCCCCAACTTTCACACTACCACGGAAGACACGACCGATACCGATACGACCTACGAAGTCGTTGTAGTCCAAAAGTGACACCTGGAACTGCAAAGGCTCATCTGAGTTATCCACTGGAGCCGGGATATGGTCGATGATGGTGTCAAAGATTGGCGCCATTGTTTTTTCTTGATCAGCTGGATCATCTGACAAGGAGGATGTTCCGTTGATAGCTGAAGCATAAACAACTGGGAAATCAAGCTGGTCATCATCTGCGCCAAGCTCGATGAAGAGTTCCAAGACTTCGTCCACTACTTCTGCTGGGCGAGCTGATGGTTTATCGATTTTGTTGACAACCACGATTGGGACAAGGTCTTGTTCCAAGGCTTTTTTCAATACGAAACGAGTCTGTGGCATGGTTCCTTCGTAGGCATCTACGACCAAGACAACACCGTCAACCATTTTCATGATACGCTCAACTTCTCCACCGAAGTCCGCGTGTCCTGGTGTGTCCATGATATTGATACGAGTTCCGTTGTAGGCAACGGCTGTATTTTTAGCAAGGATGGTAATTCCACGCTCTTTTTCGATATCGTTTGAGTCCATAGCGCGCTCTGCCAATTCAGTACGTGCATCAAGCGTTTCTGATTGTTTCAATAATTCATCAACGAGGGTTGTTTTCCCGTGGTCAACGTGGGCAATAATGGCTACGTTACGGATATCTTCTCTTAATTTTGTCATGATTTCCTCTATAATATTTAAATTTTTATTTCTAACTGAACAATTATACCACAGTCTCATTCAAAAATCACAGTTCAGCTAAGTGTAAATGTTTTCACTCTGCTTTTCTAGTTAAGGCAACTCTTTTCAAAGTCAGAGACTTATGATAAGATAAGCTGATATGCGTTTAGATAGATTATTAGCCCAAGAAAAAATCAGTCGCAAGGCTATGAAACAGGCACTTTTGAAAAAAGAAATCCTAGTGAACGATTGCCCAGCCAGCTCCCTCGCTCAAAATGTCGACACTGGATTACAAAAACTAGTCCTTCAAGGACGGCAGATTCAAGGATACGAGCACAACTACCTCATGCTTCATAAGCCAAAAGGAGTCGTTACAGCTAGCAAGGATAAGAAACTTCCAACCGTCATGGACCTACTCCCTAAAAATATCCAGTCAGACCAACTCTATGCGATAGGCAGGCTAGACCGCGATACGACAGGACTGCTCCTTTTGACAGACAATGGACCTCTTGGTTTTCAACTCCTCCATCCTCAATATCATGTGGATAAAACTTACCAAGTCAAGGTTAATGGACTGATCACCCCAGACCATATCCAAAAGTTCAAAGATGGAATCGTCTTTTTAGATGGAACACTCTGCAAACCAGCCAAACTAGAAATTCTATCCGCAAGCCCAACAGAGAGCCATGCCTCTATTACCATCTCAGAAGGAAAATTTCATCAGGTTAAAAAAATGTTCCTCTCAGTTGGTGTCAAGGTGACTGCCTTAAAAAGAGTCCAGTTCGGCGATTTTACATTAAATTCAGAGCTATCAGAAGGGCAATACCGTCCCTTAAATCCAGAGGAATTGGAAATCATAAAAAACTACTTAGAGATGAGTCGATAAAATAAAAAAGCTTTAAATTTAAAGCTTTTTTGTTTATTGCTTATCTAAAAAATACTGCGACAGCTACAATTCTAAAAAATACTGCGACAGTTACAATCCAGTTAAGTACAGAAACCACAAGTCCTACGATGTTGAGAATTTTTTCTGTTTTATAGTCTAGTCCAGATTCTTTTTGGTATGAAAAAGCCAAGACCAATCCTATGATCCCCAAAATCAGACCTACTATTGGAAATAGCAAACCAAGGACGATAGATAAGATACCTAAAATAAGTGAAGGTTTTTTCTTTTGTTGTGAATTCATATTATAAAATCTCCTTAAATTTATTATAAATGATGATACCTTAAGATACTAGCTTTATCTATCATTCGACAGTTTTTTAAAGAATCTTAGCTAGTCTTCACTTTCCCTTTCCAAGAATCCAACCCATAAGAAAGGATATAAATCTCAGAAAAACCTTGTTTTTTCAGATAAAGTGCTGCATTGGTCACTCGTTGTCCACGTTGGTTTTCGTAGAGAAGGACAGGTTTATCCTTGCGAAGGGCTGCAAGGCTTGACTTCAACTGATTTGAAGGAATATTGCGAGCTCCGAGGATATGTTTTCTGTGAAATTCTGCTGGTTCACGGACATCAATCAATTGCCCTTTCCGAATCAAGGCTTCAAATTCAGCATTATC
This sequence comes from Streptococcus halitosis, assembly GCF_027691175.1. Lineage (GTDB taxonomy): Bacteria > Bacillota > Bacilli > Lactobacillales > Streptococcaceae > Streptococcus > Streptococcus halitosis_A. The sequence continues at coordinate 601,450 of NZ_JAQFBD010000001.1, read as the reverse complement.
CACAATCTTAGCCGCACGACGAATACGAAGGTAGTTATAACCCATCCATGCCACCATTGCCAATACGATTCCCCAAACAATCCAAATTGTCATAAGTTCTTATCTCCATTTTTCTCTATGTAGTCTAATTCTATCTTGTGCTCCCTGCGGAGAACAGCTTCCGCTTCTAGGTAATCTAGCTTGTCCATCAGACCGGCATCATAGATCCGAGAGAGTTCAAGCTTCATCAGTTCAATATCATACAAGCGCTTCCCCATGTAAACAATAATGCCAAACTGTTTGAGAAATTGCTGCACATCATAGAATGTTTTCATAGCTTTCATTCTAACAGATTTTAGACTTTTTTTCAATACTGGACCGGCTCTTTCCCCCTATTTTCTTCGTCTTCATTGCCCATTCTTCCGCAAGTGTGGTACAATAAAAACATGAGAATTCAACAACTACACTATATTATCAAAATCGTCGAAACTGGCTCTATGAATGAAGCAGCCAAGCAACTCTTTATCACTCAACCCAGTCTCTCTAATGCCGTTCGAGACTTGGAAAATGAAATGGGCATTGAAATCTTTATCCGCAATCCCAAGGGCATTACCTTGACTCGTGATGGGATGGAGTTTCTCTCCTATGCCCGTCAGGTCGTTGAGCAAACGCAGCTTCTTGAGGAACGTTATAAAAATCCTATCGCCCACCGCGAACTTTTCAGCGTTTCCTCTCAGCACTATGCCTTTGTAGTCAATGCCTTTGTTTCTTTGCTCAAGAAAAGTGATATGGAAAAATACGAGCTCTTCCTTCGTGAAACTCGGACTTGGGAGATTATCGATGACGTCAAGAACTTCCGTAGCGAGGTCGGTGTCCTCTTTTTAAACAGCTACAACCGCGATGTTTTAACGAAAATGCTGGATGACAATCACCTCTTAGCCCACCACCTCTTTACTGCGCAACCTCATATCTTTGTCAGCAAAACCAACCCTCTAGCAAAGAAAGATAAGGTTAAACTAGAAGACTTGGAGAACTTCCCTTACCTCAGCTATGACCAAGGGACTCACAACTCCTTCTACTTCTCTGAAGAGATTCTCTCGCAGGAATACCACAAAAAATCTATCGTGGTCAGCGACCGTGCCACCCTCTTTAATCTCTTAATTGGTTTGGACGGATACACGATTGCAACAGGGATTTTGAACAGCAACCTCAACGGAGACAATATCGTTTCCATTCCACTGGACATAGACGATCCTATCGAGCTAGTCTACATCCAGCATGAAAAAACCAACCTGTCTAAGATGGGCGAACGCTTTATCGAATACTTAGTAGAAGAAGTTCAATTTGATAATTAATAGGAAAAAGAAAAAGTTAGGAAATAGAAAGTGAAAAAGATACTACTGACTAGTGCTTTAATCCTTTCAATCGCAGGATTGGCACCCGCATCCGTCTCAGGAGAAGAAAACACAACTCAATCCACATCTGCTGTCAAGGAATCAATTGACAAAGAAGAAAAGAAAGAGTCGAGTGTTGAGGAAAACTCTAAATCAGAGGTGCTTCCGAAAGTAGATGTGCAAGAAGACAAGCCCCCAAAAGAAGGGTGGTACCAAGAAAATCACCACTGGCGTTTTTACCAAGATGATAAACCTGCTTTGAACTGGAAACAAATCCAAGGCAAATGGTACTACTTCGATCAAGATGGTAATCGTCTTCATTCTACTATCTACAAAGGCTATGCCTTTGACCAAGATGGGGTTATGGTAGAAAATAGCTGGACCAATTTGGACAACCAATGGTATTATGCTGATTCCTCTGGACGATTAGCTCAGAATACCTGGAAAAAAATTAACGGATCTTGGTACTATTTTGACCAAACTGGAAGCATGCTCAGCAACACCTCCGTTGACGGCTATCTGCTCACAAATAGTGGAGCTATGGCAGAAAAGGGGTGGATTAAATTAGACCAAAATTGGTATTATGTCACACCATCTAGCAGAATCTCGCAAGACAAGTGGGAGAAAATCAACGGTTCTTGGTATTATTTTGATAAAAACGGCGTGATGCTCAGCCAGACAACCATTGGTGCCTACCTGCTAGGCGATAGCGGAGCCATGGCAGAAAACTCTTGGGTGAGAATCAATGAAAATTGGTATTACGCTAATGCATATGGGAAATACAGCCAAGATAAATGGGAGAAAATCAATGGCTCTTGGTATGCTTTTGAACAAAATGGAGTCATGCTTTCCAATAAATGGAAAGAAAGCTACTACCTCAAAGCCAGCGGGGCCATGGCGGAGAAAGAGTGGATCTTCGATAAATCCTACAATAGCTGGTTCTATCTAAAAGCGGATGGCCGTTATGCAAATCAGGAGTGGATTGGGGCATACTACCTCAAGTCTGGCGGTTATATGGCCAAGAATGAGTGGATTTACGACGACTATTACAAGGCTCGTTACTATCTGGACGATAGTGGACATTATGTATCAGGAACTTACAAGATAGACGGCAAGGAACACTTGTTCCAAAAATACGGCCAATGGATTTCTGAAGTTTCAACTGAAGGTGGATTTACAAAGGGTCAATACAACAATACCATCTTCCTAGATCCTGGACATGGTGGTCAAGATTCTGGTGCCTTTTACTACAATGTCGCTGAGAAAGATCTCAACATGCAGATTTACCATAAACTTCGTGCTAAGTTAGAAGAACTGGGCTACAAGGTCCTCACCTCTCGTGATAGCGATATTGACGTTGACTTTGTTACCGAACGTTCTCGTATGGTTAATAAGACCAACTCTGACATCTTTATCAGTATTCACTTCAATGCAACTGGTAGCGCATACTCAAAAGCGAGCGGTATTCAAACCTACTCCTATAGAGATGAACCTGATTATCCAAGTAAGATTAATCAATACTGGCACAATCACCCTGATCGTATGAGTGAAAGCAAACGCCTCGCCGCTGCCATCCACTCCTCTCTCCTTGCAGAAACAGGGGCAAAGGATGCTGGCTTATTGGAAAGTAGCTTTGCTGTACTACGCGAAACAGCCAAACCAGCAGTCCTCCTAGAGCTTGGTTATATGGATAATTTCACCGAAAACCAACAAATCAGAGATAGCCACTACCAAGATAAACTGGTCGCAGGTATTGTGAAAGGGATCCAAAAATATTACGCTGGTCAGTAAAAAAAGTCTCGAGAAATCTCGAGACTTTTTATTTGCCTTCTTTTTTATCTTTATCAGGAAAGAGGTAACCAAGTCCTACACAAGCTAGCACACCGGCACCAATCACCAAACCACTTGAAATTGGTAATAGATCAAAAATAGCATTTACAATGATAAAGGCGATGATCAAGCACATCAAGCTAGCCTTGTAGTCTTTTTTCAAAAAGTTTTCTAGCGTGAAATAGAGGAACAATCCTACCGGAATGAGTGACCAGAGATTGACATCCAAACTTGGCCAACCAACAGAACCGAAATACAATACAACCGCTGCTGCTACTAAAAATACAAGTCCCAATAATTTTTTCATTTTTTGTCTCCATTTTCTTTTTTGGGTTCTTGAGTTGTCTGATATTGACGCCTCACACCCTTTACAAAAATTATTATAGCAGAGGGTTTCCCCCAGAACAACCTCTTTTGCCTATCTGGTCTCTATCTCAGTCTAAGTGGTTGAATAGTGGTGATAAAAGAAAAAGAAGCCCTAATGGGCTTCTTGATTTTGCCGAGTACAAGGGCATTTCTGAACTAAGATAATCTAAAGTTAGATTCTAAACTAGTTTTTCTTTTCCTTAGATTCTAGAGAAGATTTGATTGCTTCACGATCTGCTTGTAGTTGAGCTAAGTTCTTTTCTGCTTCCTCAACTTTACTAGTATCTGGTTTCACACGATAATAAACATCTTCTGGTTTCATTAACATCGCTCCATACTCTTGTCCAGAAAGTAGTCTTTCCTCAGCATGATTGCTTTTATCCGTAATCTTTCCATCATCAGCAGGTTTCATAACAACTCCACTTGGCACAGCTACTACTACAAATCCTCCAGCAACAGAATCTTTTACCCATGCACTGATAGACGCTGTCTCAGGGTTACGACTATCTTGTCCTTTTGATACCTTTAATCCAACTACAGATTCGTACTTTTGATCATTTGTAAACCAAGTCGCACGTACTTCTCCAGAATCATTAATAATGTATTCATTACCAGATTGACTACGCCAAGTACCTTCTAAACTAGACAAATCATTGTTCTTGATTGCTTCAATATCTAGTTTTGGAACGGTAGTTTCTTTCTTCAACTTGCTAACAAGTGCTTCTGATTCCGTAATTTTGGTATCTAAAGCAATCAGTTGATCCTTGAGTTTTTGAATTTCCTCTTGTTTATCCTTATCAGTCTCATCTGTTTTTCCTTGGCTTGTAGACGATTGACTTGTTGACTCTGTAGTTGAAACGGCAGACGATGCTTGATTTGACTCTTTTTTTCCAATCAAAGAATGCGAGAAAACACTTACTAGGATTATAGCAACCAAAATACCGAGGACTATCCCAATATAGATTTTGATATTTCTAGTTCCTCTCGCAAACTTTTTAGTTGACTGCGCCTCTGCTAATTCTGATGCAGTTGGCTTGCGACCATTCGCCTCCTCAAATTGTTTTACCCATTCTTTCTTATTCATAATTTTCTCCTTTTTGATTTATATTCAGCCAAGCTTGCTAGACTTCATTCGTTATTATCCACGGATTTTTATAATTTTTAGAAAACCTATGCAAAAAATTCTAGAATGATTACCAGCCTCTAGTCCTCTGAAACGGAACGAAAACAAGTGCTTATTAAAATATATTATACCACAAAATATAAATTTTAGTTTTTATTTATAAGCAGGAGTCTCAGATGTTAAATAGAACCTACCTCAAACGTTCCACCTTTCCTATATTTACAAAAAAAGAAGCCTAATTAAGGCTTCTTGATTCTGCCGATTGCAGGGATCGAACCTGTGACCTACGCGTTACGAGTGCGTTGCTCTACCAACTGAGCTAAATCGGCGATTACCCTTTTAGTATAGCACTCTGAGAATAGATGTCAAGAAATTTTCATCACTATTAAAAAAGTCTGTCCTGAGACGAGGCTTTGAGTTTCTTCCTTTTACGAACCCGCACTTTCGTAGGCATCCAAGCCTCTGCCCCATAGTTTCAAAGAAATCATAAAGAAGACAAGGGAAATCAGAATCAAACCACCGATATTAAAGAAGACATCCTTATCCTGCAAGAAATAGCTGGCAGGATAATAGGCCGTAAAGGCGAAAGGTACAATAAAGCTAATTAACCAACGAAGGACCGAATTGTAAATGGAAATCGGATACTTGGCAAAGTCATTAAACATATAAAAAATGTAAATCATGGCTCCTGACTGCTTTGTCCAAAAAGCGATACTAGCTGTCGCGATTTTCAAGGAAGTATAAATCAAGGTCGCAAAAGGAATACAAACTAGAAAAAGCAGGAATTTTGGAAGAGTCCAAGCAATGCTAGTCACTGTTGTGCCCAGTAGGATGCCTCCGACCAAAAGTTCGCCCAAGGCATCAATCTGAAAGGTCTCAACTAAGATGTGAAAGAGAGGATTAATAGGACGCGTTAGATACTTGTCAAACTCCCCTTTTCGCACCAAGCGTTGCCCCAGTGCCCAGAGATTGTCAAAAAAGAGATGATCCAATCCCTTGGGAATCAAGGAAAAACCGTAGATAAAGGCTATCTCTTGAAAGGTCCAGCCTTCTAGGGATGGAATGTGCTGAAAAATGACATTAAGAAACAAGAGGTTCAAGCCTTGAGTCAGAAAGACTCCCAAGACACCAACCACAAAATCAACCTTGTATTCCATGATTTGCTTGATGTATTGTCTGATAAAAATCAGATGCATGCGTTGATATTTTTTCATACTAACCTCCCTGAATAGTGATGAATGACTGAACCCGTTTCCAGATTAACTGAGACAAGCCAAGCATTACCAAAAGCCAGAAAAACTGTAGCAAAAGCGCCTGAAGAATCTGACTGGCATCGTATTTCCCAACAATGATCATAACTGGGGTGTAGATCAAGGATGAAAAAGGTAAGAAGGACAGAATATCTGAAACGATTTTAGGAAAGAAAGCCAAGGGAATCAAACTTCCAGACATAAAGGCCACTATGGAAGTCTTGAGGAGATTGGAACCCCAAAGATTTTTAAATACAAAGGCTGAAAAACCAAAACAGATATTAAAGAAAAAGTTAATTAGATAGGCCAGCGTCAAGCTAGAAAGATATAGGACAGTTAATCCCAGTACTTCTATACCCCCTTGCCCAGATAAGATTTTCATCAATACAATAACACTTAAAAATGGCAGTCCAACAGAGATAAAAATCAACCACTTGGATCCAAGCTCTGTAAAGAGGTACGAAGCCGCAAAATGCACCGGTCTCAACAAGCGCATGATAATGGAACCATCCTTGACCTCCTCACCAATCATAAAGGAGCTATCTGACCTAGTCAGAAGATTAGTCACAAAACTCATGATGATGTAGAGGGTGATATCTGCCATACTAAAGCCTTGAATCAAGGACTCCTGTGAGGAATCAAAGACCGCTTTCCAAAGATAGAAAGCCACAAAAGCTCCCATAACATCCCCAATCCGATAGAGAATAAAGTTGACTCGATAGGTAATCAACTCCTGAATCCCTGCATCGATAAAGGGTTTATAACGTCTCCACAATTTGACCATCTTAGAGCTCCTTCCGATAGAAACGACGGATAATATCCTCAATATCCGTATCCATCATCTTCAAATCGCGAATCTCAAAATCAGACAAGGTTTGCTTGATAATATCAGCCGACTGGTAGCGGGAACTATCAAATTCAATATTGAGGCTATTTCCTTGTCTATCAATGGTCATATCAGGTAAGCCTTTATAGTGAGAGAAGAGATGAGTTTGACCTGGTACCAGTTCAAAAGAAAGAGTCTTCATCTTGCCAAAGGTCTCCTTAAGCTGGCTAACCGTTCCATCAAAAATCTCCTGCCCCTTATCAATCATGAAAATCCGATCACAGAGCTGCTCAATATCACTCAGATCGTGAGTAGTCAAGAGAATGGTAGTCTCTTCCTCCTGATTGATCTGGGTAATAGCCCGACGAATGTTATCCTTGACCGACACATCCAAACCAATGGTCGGTTCATCTAAAAAGAGAACCTTGGGATTGTGGAGCAAGGAAGCCGCAATGTCTGCCCGCATCCGTTGACCCAGTGAAAGAGTTCGCACGGGGTCCTTGATAAATTCCTTTAAATCCAAGACCTCATTCAAAAAGTCCATGCGCTTATGAAAGAGCGAGTCTGGCACATCGTAAATCTCTTTCAAGACCGTGTAGGTCTCTTGCAGAGCCAAATCCCACCATAGCTGGGTGCGTTGTCCAAAGACAACCCCAATATCCTTGACATAGTCTTGGCGATTGTCCTGCGGAATCTTGCCATTGATTCGACAAAAACCAGATGTCGGTTTCAAAATCCCTGTCAGCATTTTGATGGTTGTCGACTTCCCAGCACCATTAGCTCCGATAAAGCCTAAAATTTGGCCCTTGGGTACCTCGAAGGTCAAATCTTTAACCGCTTTAAAGGTTTGCTTTTCAGGGTGAATAAAAGAGCGCAAAGCCCCCTTTAACCCCGGCTCCTTTACTGTCTTCACAAAATTTTTCTGAAGATGTTCCACTTCTATCATTGCCATAAATCTCTCCCTATAGCAAGGAATAGCAACATTGTATTTTTAACTACAAATATCTAAATCCTTACTTTCTACAACTTCTACATTTTATTACTACAAAAGGCTTTATACCAACCCATTATAGCCCAATAAAAAACGGAATGCAAGCGTTTGCCTGAAGATTATGAAATTAGAGATTTTACTCTTAAAATAATAGTTTTAATCAAAAATTCTGGTTTAATAGTTTCCTTAAAACACCAAAAAACCTGCCCATTGGGCAGGCTACGAATTGTAAAAAGTACACTTTGGACTATTCTATGTTCTTCTTATTCTTTCTTTAGTAAGACTAATAATATTTGGATACCTATCATTCAGTTCATCAAGATATCCTGCCTCTAAGCCACATAAATCCTCAATTAAAAAATTCGGCAATAATTTATTGTATACTCTATATATATCAGCAGATATATCCATCACAATTCTATTTTCCACTAATAGCTCTACTGACTGTTTTAAAGATAGAGGATTACTAATCAATTTCGTTGAGTCTAAGGGCTCATTTTTTCTCCAACCTCTGTAACTAAGCTTCTTATACAAGTTTGTATACTCATTGGAATCTATGATATTCAATGACTTAGCACGCATTATCATCATACTAATTGAGACTTGCCAAATTCTTTTTAGATACCTGTAGTACTCTAGATCATTTTCATACCCAATGAGAGAAGCTTTAAACGAATCCATTGGCAATAGAAATTCAGCCGCAAACTCATTCGCTTCGTCTTCCATTTGCTTATATTCAATTGCTCCCATGTCTTGAGGTGACTTACAACTTTCATGCATTAACCAATGTCCTAATTCATGGGCTAAACTAAACTGCTGACGATAGAATGAATACTCTGTCCCCTCTAACATAACAACATAATACTCATTATTATTTACTTTGACAGCTGAACCAAAAGCATCAACTTTATCACTCTGAGTGTCTATTCTAGAAATAACAAAACCTTTTTCTTCCATCAACAACGACAAGTTATCAATTGGTCTATCTCCAAGTTCCCATTTCTCTCTTATGTAGCTTGCGTATTCTTGTGGAGTATAGTCTAAACCAGAAAGACCCCAGTCAAGATTTGGAAAATCAATAAATTCTCCCAAATAATCTCTTATTAAAGCAACATAGTTTTTATTTATTTCTGCAGGCATTTTTTCTGTTTGAGTCGCTGTGTAACGACTTCTAAAAAATGTGCCTGTAGAACTTAAGCTAAAATTATCATTTCCAAAAAAGAAATCTCTCGGAAACTTTAATTTCTTTTCCAATATTTCTAACGATTCTTCACTTGGCGTTGCTCGTCCTTTTTCATATTTAGAAACCATTTGTTTTGAAACGTTTAAAAACTCTGCAATCTGAGTAATACTTTTTTTGTTAAAAAGTCTTGCCTCTTTTAAGCGAGCACCATTAAAACTAATCTGAAGCATTATTTACTCCTATTTTATATAAAATATTATAATTTAGTATTCTCTTCCTTCTTTTCAACAGGAAGACTAACATGCTTTTGTGACTCCAATTGTTTCTGTACGTCAGATTTCAATGCAACAAGAGGTTTTTCAGGATTATTTCCACGTCCATCTTCTTCAAGTTTTGTAAAATCAAATTCTGTGATATTTACAGCATCAATAAATTCACAAAAGGCATTTACCTGATTAACAATCACTTCTTTAGTTTTTTTATCAAAGGTAACAACCCTAATCTCATCAATCGAATTATAATGATCTCCCAATAATTTCTTCGCTTGTTCAATTTGTGAATCACTCAACCCATCATCATCCAGATCATTAAATAATTCAATGGATAGTTTACCGTCTTCTTTTCCATTTAAATGAGAATTTTTCGCACGTGCTATACAAGTAAGATAGTGATGCTTTTTGTATTTATTAGTTACATCTTCAAATCTTTTATTCATCATAAAAACATATAGAACACCCTCAATAATTACTCCTCTTGCCGTCCACAGAGCGCCCATATACATAGTGGGTGATATTAAACCATTTACTTTGGCGGTGTTTACAATATCACGATAAATAAAATCCCAAGTTAAAATTGGTAGACTATTCTTAGTTTCAAACTCATTATCATAAAATATTTTCTCAATATCTTTCTTGCGACTTGTTGAAAATACTTGAGCAAACTTAAAGATTTGGGTTGGTAAATTTTCCATAGAACACCTCTTTGAAATTTATAGTCTTATTTTAAGATTTTTTTTCAAAAAAGTCAACTATTATTGGTTTTTATTATTATTTTTTTATCTCCCTTATCTATTTGGATACTTTTAATACTTAGATCACGAAACTAGAAAAATCATATTGTTATTTTGAATGAAAGTTCTATCATTAATTTAGCTACTCTGTATTCCTAAAAATTAGGTGTTCCAATTTACTTTGGGAAAGACAGTGATTTCCTTTGAAAACAGGCGTAAAGCTGTTATATTTATTAGCCAAGGGTAGTCTTAGAATCATTGTAAAAAATTACATTCGTTTAGCAGCTTTGGATATAGTAGTCTTAAGTATATTCTCCATAAAAATAACCACAAAAAAACCCACCCAATGGGCAGGTTCTATCTGTATTGTTCAGCTAGATTATGCTTTACCTTCTGAACCGAATACGTCGATACGTTCTTCAACAGCTTCTGTAATTGCTTCGAAACCTGGTTTCAAGAATTTACGTGGGTCAAAGAGTTTCTTCTTATCGTATTCTGCTTCGTTTGCTTCGTATTCAGCAACAAATTTACGAGTTGCGTTAGCAAATGCGATTTGGCATTCAGTGTTAACGTTAACTTTCGCAACACCAAGTTTGATAGCTGCTTGGATTTGGTCATCAGGAATACCTGAACCACCATGCAATACGATTGGGAAGCCTGGAACTGCTTCTGTCAATTTTTGCAAGTGATCAAGGTGAAGACCTTTCCAGTTTGCTGGGTAAGGACCGTGGATGTTACCGATACCAGCTGCCAAGAAGTCAATACCAGTTGCAACCATTGCTTTAGCATCTTCAATAGGAGCCAATTCGCCATCACCAATGATTCCGTCTTCTTCACCACCGATAGTACCAACTTCAGCTTCTACTGATACGCCGTTTGCATGAGCAAATTCTACAACTTTACGAGCTTTTTCAAGGTTTTCTTCAACTGGAAGGTGTGAACCGTCAAACATAACTGAAGTATAACCAACTCGGATACATTCAAGTGCATCTTCATAATGACCATGGTCAAGGTGAATAGCAACTGGTACAGTAATTCCCATTGATTCTACAAGGTTTTCGATGAGAAGTTTACATACTTTGTAACCACCCATGTATTTCGCAGCACCCATAGAAGTTTGGATCAAAACTGGAGCTTTTTTAGCTTCTGCTGCACGCAAGATAGCTTGAGTCCACTCAAGGTTGTTTGTGTTAAATCCACCAACTGCATAACCGTTGTCACGAGCTGCTTGGACAAATTTTTCTGCTGAAACGATTGCCATTTGTCAGGCCTCCTATATATTTTTTGGGACATCCCATTTACATTGTTCATTTTATCACTTTTTGATAAAAAAAGCTAGTTTTTCCCATGCTTTAGATTGAATTTCTTCCAATCCAATCAATGTAAACCCTTTCTTTTTTAATCTTGGCTAACTCTAGGAAAGCGTATAAAGAAAGTCAAGCGATCATCCTGCCTTTCAAAACGATAAGGCAATTTCTCATGTTCTAATAAACTTTTGACCACAAAGATCCCCATCCCCGAACCCTTGGCCTTGCGACTAGCATTTCCAGAAAAAGACTGGGCCAATTGTTCTTGTTCTTCAGGACTACAGCTATTCTCGATAAAGAGTTCTCCTTCTCTCTCGCCAATGTAGACCAGGCCACCTGGAGTGGAGTGCTTGATAGCATTACTGATGAGATTCGATAGGATTAGTTTCATGACAGATGGGTTTATGTATGCCTGCTGATGGGTTAGGTTAATGTCTACCTGAAGTTCTCTCTCCTTGGCTAGTAAAGCATAATTCTTGACTAGACTTTGCGTCATCTGAAGGAGGTCAACCTTTTCTTTCTCCTCTCGCAATTCCTGAACAGAAGAAAGAGACAATATCTGGAGAACGTGATGACTGAGGTCATCCACAATCCCCAAGGCAACTCCCAGATAGTGGTCTCTATCTCTATAGCGACCGATATTTTCTTTCATATTCTCAATCAGGATTTTCAAACTGGCCAGAGGTGTTTTCAATTCATGAGAAGCCCCTCGTAGAAACTCAACCTTCATCTTCTCCAGCTGGAGAATAGCTTCATTCTTGTCATGCAAGTCCGCAATAACAGTCAAAAGATGCTGGTAAAGGCTATTGATTTGTTCCTTGAGATCACCAATCTCATCCTTAGAATCTACACGCAATCGCACTTGGGCATCCAAATCCATCATCCGACGGGTCACTCGCTTGATTTCCAAAATCGGTGCAACAATGGTCCGAGCATAGATGTAGGCCACCAAGAGGGAAATCAGAAAGGATGCCAGCAAGGTATAGGGAAGAAACTGGAGACTGATCTGCTCTGCTTCTTTTTGCAAATCCATGGAAGCTAGAAACTGAAGAGTCATAGTGCTACCATCTTGCGTTTTTACCTCGCGTTCCTCAATGAAGAGTGAAGTTGTCTGGCGAGCTGTATCTAGTGGAAAATTATCCTTAACCTCTAACTTGTCCTCAGTCATCTCACCCTTAACGGACCCTTTGATATCACTGGTCTGGGAATACAAATCTAACACTTGCTCGATACTTTGCCTATCCTTTCCTTCTAGGGACTGGGCAATAGCTGTCGCTTTCTGACCAATGGTTTCCTGACGGTGGCTCAGATAAGTCGATGGAAAGAGAAAATAAATAGCTAAATGAAGACAAATAACCAGAACACTAAAAATCGAGAAGGTATAGATAAATATTTTAGTAAATAGACCTGTTCGTTTCATTTTCGCTCCAATTTATAACCAACATTGCGCACAGTGAGGATACAATCCAAGTCTAGCTTTTTCCGCAGTTCCTTGATATAGACATCAATGACACGGTCAAAGGGAACCTCATCTGTCACCTTCCAGACCGCATCAATTATCTGAGAACGAGTCAAGGCCCGTCCCTCATTTTTCACCAGATAGTCCAGAATTTCCAACTCTTTGGCATTGATGGCCACTTCTTGACCTGCGAGGCTTGCACTATAGCTTTCAAAGTCTACCTTGGTATCCTTATAAGAGAAGATTCGTCCTGTATCGTAGTAGCGCTTGAAAATCGCGTCCACCCTCACTTTTAAGAGAGACAGGGAGAAGGGTTTTTCCAGATAACCGTCTGCTAGAGAAGCAAAAGCACTCATCTTGTATTCCTCATCCTGAAAGGCGGTCAGCATCAAGACAGGAACCTGACTGGTCTTACGAATCTCAGCTAGGACTTCTAGGCCATTAAGCTTGGGCATCTGGATATCCAGTAGTACTAGAGCAACTTCATAGCTGGAAAATTTTTCCAAAGCTTCTTGTCCATCTGCTGCTTCAATGGTTTCATAACCACAATCCGTCAAATAGTCACTGATCCCCTCACGGATCATCTCTTCATCTTCTACAATTAAAATTTTCATAGAAAAAATTTTTCACATTCCTTTAAATTTCTTGTAAATTATCTCAGTTTCATCCTGATAAAACCTCTTCCCATCAAGATGAAATAGATAAAAATGCTACCTATATTATACCCCATTTAGGAGAGAATAGGTAGCAAGTTTTTTATTCGCTATCGAGCAAGAGTTCTTTTGGTTGTTTTCTAAGGAGATTGCTTGAAGCAAGCGCCATAACGAGAACCACTAGAACCAAAGCAAGAACAAAGACGATGATAAAGTCTGATGTCTGAATGGAAATGTCTAGGCTCGACAAGGTCTTACTAAAGCCATCTACTTCTGCACCACCACCAAGGTTAGAGGCTTGAGCAGCCTTGCTGGCTTGCTTGGCAACACCTGAAGTGACATTGGCAAGAACAGTATTTCCGATTGCTCGAGCTGTGTAGTTGGCTAGGAAGTAAGCCGAAACGAGAGCAGGGATGGCAATCAGGATAGATTCGGTGATGAATTGCCCCAAGATACTTGCCTGCTTGAGACCGATAGAGAGGAGGATTCCCACTTCCTTGCGACGGGCGTTGATCCAAAGACTAAGCAAGAGTGCAAGGAGAAGAACTGAGAAGCTCAAGCTACCCCAGAAGAGGAGGTTGGCCATCTTGTACATACCAGAGATGGATTGCTCAAGAGCTGGGTAGTTAGAGGAGCTCTTCACAAGTGTGTAGCTCTTCCAGTTGATACCACTGATACCATTCAGCTCTTTCATGACGTCATCCAAGTTCTTGTCTGCTGTTACAAAGAAGGTTGCGTCCCCATAAATAGCTGTGTCTTCTGTGTATCCATAAAGTTTTGCAGCTGTGTGAATGTCTGTAATAGCTGTATTTTCATAGAGTTCTTGCGAGTAGGTTACTGCCGAATTATTGTGACCATCAAAGAGTCCCTTGATAGTCACTTCAACTGTTTCCTTGGCTCCTTTTTCATTGTCTGCGTCGTAAACATTGGAGTCTAATTTGACCTTATCTCCGACTTTCCAACCGTGTTTGGCTGCCAAATCCTTGTGCATGAGGATCTTATCTTTGTCGTCGTTGGTTAGGTGCTCACCTTCGACCAGCTTATATGAACCAGAGACAAACTTATCTTCTTTAGAGGAATCATTGACACCTGTAATCATCAAACTACTTCCAAACCGTTTTGCTCGGTCAGCAGTGAGATTTTTCTTGGTTTCTGGAGTTTCAATCAGGTCGTATCCAGTCAAATCTCCGATAGCGTTGATGCGTTTAACATAAGACTCGATGGCCTTGTTTTCGGTGATTTTTTTGATATCCTCACCCTTGATATTCCCTGAACCACGTGGCGTTCCTTGGTTGACGCGACGATTGATTTGCATGGAGAAGCTATTGGTGATATTTTTAAATGTCTCCTGAGAAGCCTTGGCAGTAGCTCCCTTGATCGACAAGCCGACCAAACTTAAGCTCGCCATGAGGAGAATAATCAGGAAGATAACAATCGATTTGAAAAACTTCCTTGTAACATAGGCAAATGCGTTGTGTAACATAGGTTCCCTTTCTAGATTTGATTCGTTTTTATCATTCTATCAAAACAAACTCATCTTATTTTGTAGTATTGCGAGTTTCAGTTAGTTTCTTATCCTTCAATTCAAGTGTAATATCTGACGCTTGTGCCACTTCTTTACTGTGGGTGACGACGATTACACATTTACCTGTTTTCTCGGCAAGTGATTTGAGCAGTTCGATAATATCTCCAGCAGTTTTAGGGTCCAGATTTCCTGTTGGCTCATCAGCTAGAATAACTGGAGCTTCTGAGACTAAACTGCGAGCGATGGCTACACGTTGCTGTTGACCACCTGATAACTGGAGAACATTCCGCTTGATCTGACTTTCATCCAAACCAAGCTCAAGAAGTGTATCCTTGCTTGCCTTTTTGTTGACCAAGCGGATATTTTCCAGCGGAGAAAGATAATCTATCAAGTTATAATTTTGAAAGACCAGGGAAATATGGTGCATGCGATGGTAAGAATACCCCTTATTCCGAATGTCCTCTCCTTGGAAAAGGATAGAACCTTCAACAGGGCTATCTAGACCAGCCAGTAGGGACAAGAGAGTGGATTTTCCTGCTCCTGACTCACCAATGATACTATAAAATTTTCCGGGTTCAAAATTATACTTGATCTGATATAAAACTGCTTCAGCAGTGTTCTTATAACGGTAGGTAACATCTTGCAATTGTAATAAAGTCATGATTTCTCCTTCTTAACTAATAGATGATAAAATTTCTTTCGGCGATTTTCTAAATAAGAATAGGAAACAAAGGGCTACAGACAAGCAACCAATCAGGAGCAGAAAGACATAGGATTCTGCAAAGGATAGGAGACTAGTTGATAGACCGCTTGCTTTGGCCAGCGTGTCTTGTAAGGTTGCCTGATCTCCACTGGCTAGTACAGTTTGGAGCAGATAGGATGTGATGGCATTTCCAGCGATAAAGGATGGAAGCAAAGCTCCGAGAGATACCAACACTACCTCTAAACAGAACTGTAGGAAGATCGAGCTCTTGCTTTTTCCAAGTGCGAGTAAAATTCCCACTTCGTAGACTCTTTCTCTCAACCAGAGAGACAAGACCAAGATTAATGCTCCTGCTCCTGCTATCAACATCCCATAAAGGAAGATGGTGAGGAAGGTTTGGAAGGTTGCAACTGAGTCTTTGATTTGTTCAAAGGCCTTGTTTTCCTTCTCGACTTGGTAGCCTTGACTTTCCAAAGCCAAGTTTTCCACCTGCTTCATGAGTCCGTCCATTTCCTTAGGATTTTCTACATAGAAGCGCGCTGCACTGACTTGAGCTTCACTATTTCCCAGAAGGGTTTGGCTACTTTCATAGTCTGTAAAGACCTGGTTTTCACTGAAGTCGGAAGACAAGCCTGTGAACTTTTCTTGTTTTTTACCAGAAAAGATGCCGACAATTTCAAAATCAACTGTTTGCCCCTTTCCAGCTTCGGACTGACCAGCATCCAAGCGAATCTTGTCGTGAAGCGAAAGACCATTCTTCTTGGCCAACTCTTCGTGGATGAGGATTTTCTTGAAGTCCCCTTTTTGAAGGTGTCGCCCTTCTTTTAGATTGAAAGCCGAACTGGTAAAGGTGACATCCTTGGATGAATCCTCAAGAGCCGTTAAGCTAACTAAATTCTTGTCCGCAGCTGACAAGTCATCACGTTCGACGCTCTGCTCACCACTCACTGCTTCCTTGTCTTTTAGTTTTGCGACCGTCTCGAGTTCAGGAGAGACATTTTCCAGTCCCTTAATCTTGCTCACAGATGCTAGATCAGACAACTTGAAGGTCTGTCCATTTTCTATCTTTTTGATAGAAAATGAAGTATTGAGTGATTTGTAAAGATTGCTTTCTACTGTTTTGTTGGACTTCATCAGAGTCAAACAGGCTGAAATTCCTGCTAAAAGGACAAATAAAATCAGAAATAAAATAAAACTTCTCAGTCGTTTTCTGCTGACATAAGCCCAAGCTCTTTGGATTGGATTCATTTGTCACCTCCATATTTGTAAGACTATTATAAAATCCAAATATGAAATGTTTATGAAATCAAAAATTTTTTTTGATTTATTTTTTGAAAAAACAAAAAAGCTAGCAAACGCTAACTTTTCTTCATATATAAGGATAAATAGTACCAATCAAAAATCTACTTCATTTTATAAATGTTGGCACCGTCTTTCAGCTTAGCATTTTCCATTTCCTAAGTTCTTCATTTTCTGACTTGTGTCTGAGAAAATTCTTGATAGAATGAAATGAAAAACTCAGTTTAAATGTTCTGATACAATGACTGTTCTTGATGCCAATATTTTTCGATATACGAAACGTAGCCTCTAGTTTTCTTTGTAAAAACAAAAAGAGCCAGCCAAAGCTAACTCTTATCCTATGCGGAGAGAGGGACTTGAACCCTCACGACCTAAAGCGGTCACAGGATCCTTAGTCCTGCGCGTCTGCCAATTCCGCCATCCCCGCGTCGATTACTTTACTAGTATATCAACTTTCAAAATCTTTGTCAACACTTTTTTCAGATTTTTTTCATTTTTCCAAGGGAATTATTCTTGGATTTCAGCCAGATTTTCATCCAGCAACTTGGCTCCCAAAGTGTTCTTAAAATGACCAAGAGCAAACTGATGATTTTCTGGCCAAATAGAGGCAACTGCAGGCTTGACAATCTCGATTTGATAACCTAAATTATAGGCATCAATAGCCGTATGAAGAACACAAATATCCGTCAAAACACCTGTTAAGATAACAGTAGTAACCCGACGTTCTCGCAGGCGAATATCGAGGTCCGTTCCTGAAAATGCTGAATAGTGCCGCTTGTCCATCCAAAAGACGCGGCTATCCACCTCATGTTCAGCATAAAAGTCAGCTAGGGGACCATAGAGGTTGCGGCCACTAGTCCCGATGATGTTGTGTGGCGGAAAGAGCTTGCTTTCTGGGTGAAATGTATCCTTCTCTTCATGGGCATCAATGGTGAAAAAGATATAGTCCCCACGTTCAAAAGCCAATCTGGTTACCTGATCAATGGCTTTTGATATTGCTTGAGCAGGTGCCCCTGCAGTCAGCTTTCCATGGTCTGCTACGAAATCCTCTGTATAGTCAATCGAGATTAAAGCCTTTGCCATTAGTAGTCCCTCTTTTTCACTTCCTCAAAAATATCACCAATTAAAACTTTGAGATAAGTCCCCTTCATTCCGAGTGAACGGCTCTCAATAATTCCTGCTGACTCCAGTTTACGAAGCGCATTGACAATCACAGAACGCGTAATTCCAATACGGTCTGCAATAACAGATGCAGTCAACTGTCCTTCATTTCCATCCAATTCAGCTAAAATAGCTGATACGGCACGAAGTTCTGAATAGGAAAGGGTATTAACCGCCATGGTAACAGCCGTACGACGGCGAATATTTTTCTCATCTTCTTCACGTTGGAAGTTCAACAGTTGAATCCCTACCACCGTGCTCGCAATCTCAACAAGAATCAAATCTTCATCTTCAAATTTCTTATCATTGCGCCAAATAATCAACGAACCTAGGCGAATCCCTGACACATGAATCGGAGCAATGGTCGTCAAACCATCTGGAAAATCCGTACGGCTCTCTACAGGGAAAATGGTCAAATCATGTTCAACAGGAAGGTTGGCTTCCGTATCATAGATCATGTTTGCACCTTGGATATAATCATCTGGAAAAATCTTAGTTTGAAAAAACTGCTCTACACGATCTGTATTCGTTTTATAACGCATGAAGTAGCCTAAAAGGCGCCCCTTGCTATTCACAATACAAGCGTTACAATCAATAATATCTGCCAACTGGCGTGTAATCGCATTATAGGGAAGTTCATCTTGAAGTTGCTCCTCTGAGCGTTTCAAAATAGAAGTAATTTTTCTTGTTTTTTCTAATAAATGTGCCATTTTTTACCTCGCATTTAATCGCTACCATTATAACATAAAGAGCGTGAATTTTCAATTATTATCTGAAAATTGCTTATTTAATTACAATTTTGAACAGCAAAAATATTTTAGAAAAATGAGTTCTTTTGTGTTGACAGCTGAATTATTTTTTGTTAATATAACATTATAAGAAGATGACATGGTAAATTCCTTTCCGTTTCACCTATCCTTTACTATCACCATCTTCTTTTACCCTTGGTCTCCTTATATATAAAAGCGATTCACAATGTGAATCGCTTTTTCCTACTTGTCTCCTTTGTTACGAATAACAAAGCCTGTTTTCTTTTCACTTGAAGTGTTGTGAGGTTTTTTATTGTCTTTATTACGATAGCGTCTGTCTTTATCAAAACGATCGTTCCCGCGGCTGCCTTTTTTGAAATCATCACGGCGACCACCACGACGGTTATCTCCTCGACGATTGTCGCGTCCACGATTACCTCCAGAACGTCCATTTCCTGACGGTTTGAACGGCAGTGGTTTTTCACGCGCAATCTCCACTTCAGGCAGGCTGTCTGGATCTTGGACTGTCAGGCTCAAGATATACATAGCCAATTCTTCTGGACTGAATTCTGCTGCTAACTTACGAGCATCTTTAGCAAATTTCTCAAAGTTCCCACGAATAGTTTCATCCTCAAAATCGCGTTCGATTTTCTTGAGCGCTACTTGTTTCTTAGCTTGGAAGGCTTCTTCTGCTGTTGCTGGTTTCAAGCCTTTCATGCGTTTCTTAGTCAAGTTTTCGATGATTTGAAGGTAGCCCATTTCATTTGGAGAAACAAAGGTAATAGACTGACCTGACTTACCAGCACGACCTGTACGACCGATACGGTGAACATAACTTTCAGGATCTTGTGGAATATCGTAGTTGTAGACATGGGTCACACCTGAGATATCCAAACCACGTGCTGCCACGTCTGTCGCAACTAGAACATCAAGATTGCCATTTTTAAAATCACGAAGGACACGAAGACGTTTATTTTGGTCCAAATCACCATGAATTCCTTCTGCACGGAAGCCACGAATTTTAAGTCCACGAGTCAATTCATCTACACGGCGTTTGGTACGACCAAATACGATAGCAAGTTCTGGTTGTTCCACATCCATGAGACGCGTCATAGTATCAAATTTCTCTTGTTCCTTGACACGGATATAGTACTGATCCACCAGCTCTGTTGTCAATTCCTTGGCAGCAATCTTGACATGTTCAGGGTCTTTCATAAACTGAACACCAATACGTTTGATAGCATCTGGCATGGTTGCTGAAAAGAGCAAGGTTTGACGATTTTCAGGGACACGGGAAATGATGGCTTCAATGTCTTCAAGGAAGCCCATATTGAGCATTTCATCCGCTTCGTCAAGAATCAGAGTTTCAATATCTTGTAATTTCAAGGCCTTGCGTTTAATCAAGTCCAAGAGACGGCCTGGTGTTCCTACCACGATATGGGCACCAGATTTAAGAGCTTTGATTTGTTTTTCAATGCTTGATCCACCATATACTGAGCGAACTTTCACTCCTTTGCTACGGCCAAAGCGGAAGAGTTCTTCTTGACTTTGGACAGCAAGTTCACGAGTTGGAGCGATGACCAAGGCTTGAATAGTTGCTTCTTCTGTACGGATTTTTTCAAGGGTTGGCAAGCCAAAGGCCGCGGTTTTCCCTGTACCAGTCTGGGCTTGACCTATAACGTCTTTTCCCTCAAGAGCCAATGGAATGGTCTGTTCTTGGATGGGACTGGCTTCTACAAATCCAGCTTTTTCAATCTCTGCTAGCAAATCAGCAGACAAGTTAAATTCATTAAATTTCACATTTTTCTTCTTTCTAAAGATGGTGCGAAGCCATCCTATAGCGCTTAGTATATACTTTTCTTTTCATGATGTATCTTCTACAAAAAAGAGATACCGTGTTGCTTCTTTTCCACGAAAGAAAAGTACGAGTTTCTTTGCAACCTATCTAGTATAACACAAGAGCGGGGCAAAAGATAGTAGAATCTTTAAGGAAAATCATGTAAACGATTTTTCTATTTTTTGAACTTGATTCCCGAAAGCTTTCGTTAGACTATTTTAGTCCAATATTTTTTCCCGTAGCAGATTTGTGCAAAAGTTTTTTTCTTGTGCTAGAATTAAATCAAATAGGAGGATTTAAAAATGTTAACATACGATTTAATTGTTATCGGATTTGGTAAAGCCGGTAAGACTTTGGCTGCTAAGATGAATGCGGCTGGAAAAAAAGTTGCTGTCATCGAGCGCAGTAAAGCGATGTATGGTGGTACTTGCATTAATATTGCTTGTATCCCAACCAAGACTATGATTGTAGCGGCTGAAAAGGACTGGTCATTTGACGATACCATGAAAGAGCGTGGTGCGGTGACTGGTCGTCTTAACGCTAAGAATTATAAAATGTTGGCCGATAATGGCGTTGATGTCATTGATGCAGAGGCACATTTCGTGTCAAATAAGGTGATCGAAATCCAGGCTGGTGATGAAAAACAAGAACTGACTGCTGAAACTATCGTTATCAATACTGGTGCTGTTTCAAACGTCTTGCCAATTCCTGGACTTGCTACAAGTAAGAATGTCTTTGACTCAACAGCTATCCAAAACTTGGACAAATTGCCTGAAAAACTTGGAGTACTTGGAGGTGGAAACATCGGTCTTGAATTTGCAGGGCTCTACAACAAACTTGGCAGCAAAGTCACAGTCCTAGATGCCTTGGATACTTTCCTTCCTCGTGCAGAACCATCCATCGCAGCTCTTGCTAAACAGTACATGGAAGAAGACGGTATTGAATTGCTTCAAAACATCCGTACTACTGAAATCAAAAACGACGGTGACCAAGTTCTCGTCGTAACCGAAAACGAAACGTACCGTTTCGACGTCCTTCTCTACGCAACTGGACGTAAACCAAACGTCGAACCACTTCAACTTGAGAATACCGATATTGAACTAACAGAGCGTGGTGCTATCAAGGTCGATAAACACTGTCAAACAAACATTCCTGGTGTCTTTGCAGTTGGAGACGTCAACGGTGGACCTCAATTCACCTACATTTCACTTGATGACTTCCGTGTTGTCTACAGCTACCTTGCTGGAGATGGCAGCTACACTCTTGAAGACCGTCTCAATGTACCAAACACCATGTTCATCACACCTGCACTTTCACAAGTTGGTTTGACAGAAAGCCAAGCAGCTGATTTGAAACTTCCATACGCTGTCAAGGAAATCCCTGTTGCAGCTATGCCTCGTGGTCACGTAAATGGAGACCTTCGCGGAGCTTTCAAAGCTGTTGTCAATACTGAAACAAAAGAAATTCTTGGAGCAAGCATCTTCTCAGAAGGTTCTCAAGAAATCATCAACATCATCACTGTTGCAATGGACAACAAGATTCCTTACACTTACTTCACAAAACAAATCTTCACTCACCCAACCTTGGCTGAGAACTTGAATGACTTGTTTGCGATTTAAGATTTCAAATATTCTACACAAGACAAGTATCCATTTTGGTGCTTGTCTTTTTCTATCCAGTCCATAGTTTCCTTATAAGATTATTTGTGCTTTTAGCTGTAAAAGCTTATAATATAGGTGTAGGATGTTGTCTTCATTTTCTGTTCAAAAAGGAGGCTAGTCACATGGGAAAGCAAGTTAAACTACCAACACACTCTCCTTTTTCCTTCCTATCCAAAGAAAAAAGTACGGCTGTGAAAACACTGATTTTCTGTGTTAGTACAGTCTTCATTTTTCTCCTACTTTGTTGGATACTTTTTCGCTTGATTTCACCTCAAAAACAGCGATTCACAGTCAATCAAGCTGCTGATTTTTACCTTGTCAATTCGAAATCCATTCAAAGTTATCAGTTGCAAAACAATCAGTTTCAGCTCATGAGGACTGAGGACGTCTCCATTGCAGAAGATGTCAATTTCTGGTTTCCTCAGGGACGGTTTGACAATCGCTATCTCGTATTTTCATCTGGAAATACGAGAGGGAAAGCATCCACTCAGAACATCGTATCTCTTGACTTTCAGACAGGGGACATCCGGAAAACTTCAACTCCCTTCTATGCTTATTCGGGAGCTGGAGTATCAGACAAGTTCTTCTACACCGGCCAAACTACAACTGAGGATGGGGTGCTCAGTATGTTTGACATCTCAGGAAAGCTGATTACTCAGAAAACATTTTCCGAATCCACTTCCTTTCCAATCCAGTTTCACGGAAGAAGGAATCGCCTCTACCTCGGTCTGGGGTTTCACGATGAGTCCCGTCAACGACCCGCTTTAGTGTTTGATGGATATTTAGTTGAATTGGACGAAAATGACCAACTAAAGGAATTGTCTCGCACACCTCTGACAAGCGAAGGAAAGATCGTTGAAATGTTGACTTCTTCTGAATTAATCGGTGACAATTATTACAGTAGCGTTGCTTATACTCGAAATACAGAAACTTTCTCCAAAGATCCAGACAATCGCATACTTGTCATAAACTTGTCTAGTAAGGAAAAGCACTTCATCAAGCTACCAGAGGACAACCCAAATCTTCTTTATGAAACACCGAAAGAAGACCGATTGATTGTAAAACATGAGGCGGATGGAAATGATCGCTGTGCCTTATCTATTGTCAATCTCTCTGATGAATCTAGCTATCTGATTAATGTCAGAAAAGATTTGCCTGACTCTACAGAAGAGATAATACACATCGATACAAGTTTGACAAATAAGATATTGGTCGTAACCAATCAACATTTGTTATTGTATTCTTTAGAAAATGGCCAACTTCTAACTAAAACAAAACTGGAACTGAAACAAAACGACTTCCCAATCGCAACTTGGTTTCAGAACTAATCACTCACAGCCCTCATCGGGCTGTTTTTGTTTCTGCGAAATCTCAAATCTATCTTTTCCCTCTTTTATGATATAATGTCCAAACTTTACTTAGCAGTCCTAATTATATATTGAGTCTCAGGCCACTCTTTTAAATATCAGCAATACATATGACTTTGAATAACTCGCTTCAGCTCATCGTTTTATGGGTAATTTAGAAAGTATATTTTGCAATGATTGTCTCATGCCTAATTAGTAAATTATCCACTCTTTGCGCGGATCGTATGTGTATTTTCATCGTTTGTGGAAAGGTTTTACCGTTTGCAAATTGATGGCTAAGTCGATATATTTTTTCTTCTTAAATATTTTCCAAATTATTTAATCTTTTTAAAGATAAGAATCACTTTCTAATCAATCAAAGGATACTTCAAATTTCTTCATTCTTGATAATATGAGCAATACTCTGCAAAATGTTTAAACTTTATCATTGTAAAAAATATCGAAAGAAATCCCACATTATATTAGTATATATTTGGTATGGGATGAAATTGACTTTCGAAAACATTAACTATATAATGTCTGTAAACAAGAAATAATGAGGTAACGATTATGAATAAAACAGAATTACTGTTACAAAGACTAGATGATATTGGTCAGTCTCTAAAAGATTCTAGACAAGCACTAGCTTTGCTAGCACTTGGTTCTTGCGGAGTAGAAAGAGACCGATTGGATCAATACTCAGATTTGGATTTTTTTGTTATTGTAAAAGATGGCTACAAGCAGGCCTATATACAGGATCTAACTTGGTTAAGTAATCTAGAACCAATTGCATTTCACTACCAAAATACAGTGGACGGACATAAAGTTCTATTTGAAGATGATGTTTTTTGTGAATTTGCTGTCTTTGAAGCTCATGAACTAGTAAACATTCCCTTCGCTGAAGGCAAGATTATCTGGAAGGAGGTCGGTTTTGATGGAACAATCTGCCAGCCACAAAGATTGCCATCAAAAGAAAATAGAGACCGTGAATGGCTGTTGGGAGAAATTTTATGCAATCTATATATAGGACTAGGTCGCTATCAACGAGGCGAAAAATTGGCTGCTTATGATTTCATCCAAAACAGATCCGTCAAGCTTTGGACCGAACTAATCAATTTGGAAAAAACCTCTAAATCTGATTTTATAGATATTTTTAACAGCAACAGAAGATTTGAAAAAGGTTATCCAAACGAGGCCAAACAATTGCCTCACTTTTTGCAAGGTTACGAACGAATTTCTGAATCTGCTCAGGCACTCCTAGAATATCTTGATAAACACTATCCTCTTAACGCATTTATAAAAGAAAAAATTCGTAATTTATTATAAAAGAGACTTTCCAAAAAATAATCTAAATCCCAAAAGTTAGGTATCTCTGTCAGTTATAATGGATTAATGAAATTTTAAAACCTGTAGAGGATAATCGATGTCCTCTCCTTTCTTATATTCAGAGTGAGAAAGATTTATTTCTTAAAGTTGCCAAAGTTATCAAATCCAAAGATATTGTATTTGATTGGTTTGGTTTAATCAGAACCTAAAAAGCACTTCTAAGGTTACTTCTTTAGTTGATCTTAGAGGTTACTTTAGTTATTGGACTGCTGGGCGCAGTATGATATAATAGAAACATGAAATTAAAAACTACTTTGGGTCTCCTAGCTGGGCGTTCTTCTCACTTCATCTTGAGCCGTCTTGGCCGTGGAAGTACGCTCCCTGGAAAACTTGCCCTTCAATTTGATAAAGATATTTTACAACATCTAGCTAAGAACTACGAGATTGTCGTGGTCACTGGAACCAACGGGAAAACCCTGACAACTGCCCTCACTGTCGGCATTTTAAAAGAGGTTTATGGTCAGGTTCTGACCAATCCAAGCGGTGCCAATATGATCACAGGGATTACGACAACCTTCTTGACTGCCAAATACTCTAAAACTGGGAAAAACATTGCCGTCCTCGAAATTGACGAGGCTAGTCTATCTCGTATCTGTGACTATATCCAGCCAAGCTTATTTGTCATCACTAATATTTTCCGTGACCAGATGGACCGCTATGGTGAGATTTACACGACTTATAACATGATTTTGGATGCCATTCGTAAGGTGCCTACGGCTACAGTTCTCCTCAATGGTGACAGTCCACTTTTCTACAAGCCAGCTATTCCAAATCCTGTACAATATTTTGGTTTTGACTTGGAGAAAGGTCCAGCAAAACTTGCTCACTACAATACTGAAGGTATTCTCTGCCCAGACTGTCAAGGTATTTTGAAATATGAGCTTAATACTTATGCTAATTTAGGAGCTTATATTTGCGAAAACTGTGGATGTAAACGTCCTGACTTGGACTACCGTCTGACAGACTTGGTTGAGTTAACTAACAATCGTTCTCGCTTTGTCATCGACGGACAAGAATACGGTATTCAAATCGGTGGACTCTACAATATTTACAATGCTCTTGCTGCGGTTGCCATCGCCCGTTTTCTCGGGGCTGATTCGCAACTCATCAAGCAAGGATTTGATAAGAGCCGTGCTGTCTTTGGACGCCAGGAGACCTTCCATATCGGTGATAAAGAATGTACTCTTGTCTTGATTAAAAATCCAGTCGGTGCGACCCAAGCTATCGAGATGATCAAACTAGCCCCTTATCCATTTAGTCTATCTGTCCTTCTCAATGCCAACTATGCAGACGGAATTGACACTAGCTGGATCTGGGATGCGGACTTTGAACAAATCACTGACATGGACATTCCTGAAATCAATGCTGGTGGTGTTCGTCATTCTGAAATCGCACGCCGTCTACGAGTGACTGGCTATCCAGCTGAGAAAATCACTGAGACAAGCAATCTGGAACAAGTTCTCAAAACCATTGAGAACCAAGACTGCAAACATGCCTATATCCTGGCTACCTATACTGCTATGCTGGAATTCCGCGAACTGCTGGCTAGTCGTCAGATTGTTAGAAAGGAGATGAACTAATGGTTTATACTTCACTTTCCTCAAAAGCTGGCAATTACCCTTATCAGCTCAACATTGCCCACCTCTATGGAAACCTCATGAATACCTACGGGGACAACGGCAATATCCTCATGCTCAAGTATGTGGCTGAAAAACTGGGAGCTCATGTAACAGTTGATATCGTTTCACTTCATGATGATTTTGATGAAAACCACTACGATATCGCCTTTTTCGGTGGTGGTCAAGACTTTGAACAAAGTATCATCGCAGGCGATCTACCTGCCAAGAAAGAGAGCATTGACAACTACATCCAAAACGATGGTGTGGTTCTAGCCATCTGCGGTGGTTTCCAACTATTGGGCCAATATTATGTTGAAGCTTCCGGTAAACGTATCGAAGGGCTAGGGGTCATGGGCCACTACACCCTCAACCAGACCAATAACCGTTTTATCGGTGACATCAAGATCCATAATGAAGACTTCGACGAAACCTACTATGGATTTGAAAATCACCAAGGCCGTACCTTCCTTTCTGATGACCAAAAACCGCTGGGTCAGGTTGTCTATGGAAATGGAAATAACGAAGAAAAGATCGGCGAAGGGGTTCATTATAAGAATGTCTTTGGTTCCTACTTCCACGGACCTATCCTCTCTCGTAATGCCAATCTGGCTTATCGCCTAGTCACCACTGCCCTCAAGAAGAAATACGGTCAGGATATCCAACTCCCTGCCTATGAAGACATTCTCAGTCAAGAAATCGCTGAAGAATACAGCGACGTAAAAAGCAAGGCAGACTTTTCTTAAACCAAGAAAAACTAGATCAAAGAACTCCGCTATCTTGTCGGAGTTCTTTTTGCCTGCCCTTTTACCCTTCTCCCTTGCATTTTCTCTCTTTTTTTGCCAAAATAGAGGGGTAGAAAGAAGGTAGCATATGTCTAAATTACAACAAATCCTAACATATCTTGAATCAGAAAAACTAGACGTCGCTGTCGTATCTGACCCCGTCACTATCAATTACCTCACTGGCTTTTACAGTGATCCCCATGAACGCCAAATGTTCCTCTTTGTTCTAGCGGATCAGGAACCTCTCCTCTTTGTCCCAGCTCTTGAAGTGGAGCGTGCAAGTAGCACTGTGTCCTTCCCAGTTGTGGGCTATGTGGATTCTGAAAATCCATGGCAAAAAATCAAAAACGCTCTTCCACAGCTTGATTTCAAACGTATCGCTGTTGAGTTTGATAATCTCATCTTGACCAAATACCATGGTTTGAAAACAGTTTTTGAAACTGCTGAGTTTGAAAACCTCACTCCTCGCATCCAACGCATGCGCCTCATCAAATCAGCTGATGAAGTACAAAAAATGATGGTTGCAGGTCTCTATGCTGATAAAGCTGTAAAAGTTGGTTTTGACAATATCTCTCTTGATAAAACAGAGACAGATATCATCGCACAAATCGACTTCGCCTTAAAACGTGAAGGCTATGAAATGAGTTTTGATACCATGGTCTTGACTGGTGACAATGCTGCAAATCCACACGGAATTCCTGGTGCAAACAAGGTCGAAAAAGACGCCCTTCTCCTCTTTGACCTGGGTGTTATGGTCAATGGCTACGCATCAGATATGACTCGTACAGTCGCTGTCGGTAAACCTGACCAATTCAAGAAAGATATTTACAACTTGACCCTTGAAGCCCAACAAGCTGCCCTTGACTTTATCAAACCTGGTGTGACTGCTCATGAAGTAGACCGCGCCGCCCGTGAAGTCATTGAAAAAGCTGGTTACGGTGAGTACTTCAACCACCGTCTCGGTCACGGTATCGGTATGGATGTCCACGAATTCCCATCTATCATGGAAGGAAACGACATGGTCATCGAAGAAGGCATGTGCTTCTCTGTTGAACCTGGTATCTATATCCCTGGTAAAGTCGGCGTTCGTATCGAAGACTGTGGTGTTGTTACCAAGGATGGCTTTGACCTCTTTACAAGCACCAGCAAAGATTTGCTTTATTTTGATTAAATCTAGACAAGCAAAAAGTCAGCTATTGAATCTGACTTTTTTATTTTATCTTCTTGACGCTCTGAAAGACTACAAACCCTACAACCATTCCCACGATATTTTGCAGGAAGTTTGGTAGGATTTCTGGTAGGGCTGCCGCCCAGCCATTCATCAAAGTTGAACCCAAGGCATAGCCCCCTACCATGACAATCGTTGCCAAGATAAGTCCTAACCACTGAGATCTCCCCTTAAATCCTGCGAAAAATCCCTGCAAGCCATGGTTGATCAAGCTAAAGAACATCCACTGAGGGTAGCCTGATAAGAGGTCAATCAAGAAACCTGCTAGACCTCCAACGACAGCCCCCTCTTTACTACCAAAGTAGAAGGCCGCAAAGAAGATACCCGCATCTAAGAGAGTTAGAATACCTGTTGGTGTCGGGATTTTTAAGAAATAACCTAGGACCACAGAAAGGGCAGTTAAAAGGGATACAAGGGCGATTTTAGTTGTTTTTGTTTGCTTCATATTGTCTTACTCCATATTGATCTGCTTGTGCAATAGCACGGTAAACGAAAGCTTTAGAATTTTCTACTGCTGGTAAAAGTTCATCCCCTTTAACCAAGTGACTGGCGATGCTTGAGGCAAAGGTACATCCTGCACCAGCATTTTGGCCTTGAATGACTGGGTTTTCTAGAAGAGTGAAAGTTTGTCCATCATAAAAGACATCCACTGCCTTGTCCTGACTGAGGCGATTGCCTCCCTTGATAATGACTGCTGGCGCTCCTAAATCATGCAATTTCTGCGCTGCAGCTTTCATATCTTCCAATGTTTTAATTTCCTGACCAGCCAATAATTCTGCTTCAGGAAGATTTGGCGTAATCACACTGACATGAGGGAAAAAGCGAATCAACTCTTGGCAAAGCTCACTAACAGCCACGTCGTGCGTTTCCTTGCAGACCAAAACGGGGTCCAATACCACAGGCACTCCTGGACGTTGCTTGATAAAGTCCAAAGCCTTCTCAGCCACACTAACAGTAGGGAGAAGGCCAATCTTAATCCCCGCAAACTCGACATCACATAAGCTATTCAACTCATGTTGAAAAATAACGTCGTCTGTTGGAAAGACCTCAAAACCCTTTTCGGTCAAGGCCGTCAAACAAGTCACTGCTACAAAGCCATGCAAACCGTTCAAGGTATAGGTAGCCAAATCAGCTGACAAACCACCACCACTAAAAATATCATTCCCAGAAAGGGCTAAAATACGATTATTCTTCATAACGAATCTCCTTCAAATACAAACCATTTGGTGCCGCCGTTGGACCTGCTAGCTGCCTGTCCTTCTTCTCCAAAATCAAGTCAATCTGCTCAACTGGCATCCGATTATTTCCGATTTTGAGCAACGTCCCCACCATATTGCGAATCTGCTTATACAAGAAACCATTTCCCGAAAAGGTAAAGGTCAAGAATTGGCCTGTCTCATCAGCACTAAGACTAGCTTCTGTAATGGTACGAACCTTGTCCTCTACACTAGTCCCAGATGCTGTAAAACCGGTAAAATCATGGGTTCCTTCTAATTTCTTGACAGCCTCCTGCATCCGCTCTACATCAAGCGGATAAGGAAAGTGAGTGGCATAGTGACGGCGCATGGGATTTTTAGGACGCCCCCTATCTACTATAAACTCATAGGTCTTGCTATGTTTGGCATAACGGCAATGAAAATCATCCGCCACAAGCTCCGTCGAGATTACATCGATATCTTCAGGAGATTGGGTATCCAGGGCAAAACGGAGTTTTTCCTCATCCATCTGATAGGGCAGATCAAAATGAATGACCTGTCCCAGAGCATGGACCCCACTATCAGTCCTACCAGCACCGTGTACAGTGATGGCTTGTCCTTTATTCAGTTTCGTTAAGGTTTTTTCGATTTCCTCTTGAACGCTCCGCGCATGAGGCTGCCGCTGAAAACCAGCAAATGCATACCCGTCATAGGAAATGATTGCTTTATATCTTGTCATAACTTCTATTTTATCAGGAAATAAAAGTGTAAACAAGTTTAAAAAACAATAATTGTCTGGGTACAAAATTCCCAAAAAGAAAAACTTAGGAAACCAATCCTAAGCTCTTTTTTGAAGTGCGTACATAACAAAAATAGAAGTGACAATCAACCAGCATCCTAGAATGGTGAAGACCAACATACCGTTTTGAGTCACCAAGCCAATCGCCCCAAGAATGAAAGGTGTCGTAAAGGCTCCAAAGCTACATCCTAGCACTGCAAAAGATGTTGCCTGATTAAGGAGCTTGGCTGGGATTCTTTCAGAAAGAAGCTGAAAGACAGTCGTCAAGGCCACACTGTAAGAAAAACCTGCCACAACACTTCCAACTACCATCACACCCAATGACGGAGACAAGGCAATCACAATCTGCCCCAATCCAAAGGTAATACCTGACCAAAGGAGCAACCTTTCTTTAAACAGAGAGATAAAAAAAGAAAAACTCACACCTGCCAAGATACCAATCAACTGCATGATACTTAAAACCAAACTCGATAACTGGGCATCCCCTAGACCTCTCTCCACCATCAGACTAGGAATACGAATGGTGATAGCTGTATTGGTGCAGACAACAACTGCTGCTTCGACAGCCAATAGAAAAATCAAGCCTTTCATCTGGCCTGTCAAACGAGTCGTTTCGGACTCTTTTTTCTTTGTTTCTTTCTTTTCCTTCCCATAAGGGACAA
Organism: Streptococcus halitosis; assembly: GCF_027691175.1. Lineage (GTDB taxonomy): Bacteria > Bacillota > Bacilli > Lactobacillales > Streptococcaceae > Streptococcus > Streptococcus halitosis_A. Next base: position 570,127 of record NZ_JAQFBD010000001.1, on the reverse strand, counting down.
AGAGCAGATAAAGGAGCAATACTAAAAATCCAGCACTGTAGGCCAAGAAGGTCACTGTCCATCCCAAGGATAAGAGTTGACCTACCACTAGAGTCAAAATCGATGCCCCGACAACTTCTGCTGATCCGCGGAGGCCCAACATCTGAATTCGTGTCTTTCCATGATAGCGTTCGCTGATGATAGAAATAGCCTTGGCATTGATCATCCCAACACCCAAGCCAAATAAAATCCGCATCGCAAAGACAAAGTTGTACTCCTGATACCAGAAGGGAGCTGTTCCACCGATAGAGAGGATGAGAAGGCCCAGACTAATCTGAAGTCTCTCAGGAAACAACCGCTCCAAAAACCCATTTAAAACCAGCATAATCATGATCCCAAAAGAAGGGAGACTGACTAGGAGCTCGATTTGTTCCTTGGGGTAGCCTTGATAGTAGTCAAACATGGCTGGCAGAGCACTTGAGATGGAAAAGGAGGTAATCAAAACGAGGGAGAGGGCCAAAATACTAGCCCGTTCTAAATATTGTTTCATGGATTTTCTTTCTATACATTTCTCACTGTTGATCCTTTTAAAAGGAAGATGGCAAGAAAAGAAGGAGCCCGATTGAACTAGAGACTCCGTCCTAACTTTCCTAATAGGATGACTATTTTCGCTTGATTTGCTTGATCAGATAGAAGATGAAGCCTGCAACCATATAGGCTGCAAAAATGATCAAACACCATTTGATAACCACGTCCCAACCCTTGTTCACATTTAAAAAGAAATAAGGGAAGGGATTGTCCTTGGAATTCGGAATATTGAGTTTTAAGACCAAGCCATTAAACAAAGCAAAAATCATATAAACCAAGGGCAAGATGGTCCACAAGACTGGATCCCAGATCTTGTATTGACCCCGTTTATCAAAGAAGAGGGTGTCGGCTAAAAACCAGAGTGGAACGATATAGTGGCAAAGGAAATTTTCCACTCGGTAAAAGTCTGTCGCGATCGGTGCAAGCATAAAATGGTAAATCACACAGGTAATCATGATACTCATGGTGACGCCACCCTTGAGACGAAGCAAGGTCGGACTTTGCCAATTTTCCCCTGAGCGACTCATCACACGGAGTAGATAGCCCGTGAAAATCATTACCAAGAGATTAGACAACACCGTGTAGTAGAGAAGCATACCAAAACCACCGTGCTTGGTAATCTCTAAATAAACTCCTGTAAATGCCGCTAAGAACAAGAGCGCACGACTATAAAAGATAAATTTGTAGTTCGTTTTCATGGCTAGATTTTCTTAACAAACTCTGACTTCAATTTCATAGCCCCAAAACCATCAATCTTACAGTCGATGTTGTGGTCACCTTCTACGATACGGATATTTTTAACACGAGTTCCTTGTTTCAAATCCTTTGGTGCACCTTTTACTTTCAAATCCTTGATAAGAGTCACAGTATCGCCGTCGGCCAATTTATTTCCATTGGCATCGATAGCAACTACACCTTCTTCTACTTCTGCAACTTCAGCAGGATTCCATTCATAGGCACACTCTGGGCATACCAAAAGATTTCCATCTTCGTAGACATATTCTGAATTACATTTTGGGCAATTTGGTAAGTTGTTCATGGGTTCTCCTTATAACATTTCACTATTCTTTGAAAATCAAAATTTCTCGAACAGCAACTATTATACCGTAAAATCCCACTTTTGACAATGTGTCCTAAGTCCAGCAGACAAAAAAGTCATGCAACTTTTTACAGTTACATGACTTTTAAAAGATGATTGGTCATGGGCACTTATCAAGCACCTCATGATAAAAGGGGTAGTAACTATATCTTACAAACCAGGAGCTTGTCCAAGTTCTGCTGCAATCATCCAAACTGTTTTCTCAAGTTCATCCTTAGCACCAACAAAGATATCGTTTGTAACATCATCGCCTTCTTCGTCAGTCACATCCAAAGCTTTTTGGAAAAGAGTGATGAGGTAGCGATAAATCGCTAGAACACGTTCCAAGCTTTCTTCAACGTTACGGAATTCTCCTTCTTCTTCTTCGATTTCACTGTGTTGAAGGAATTCTGTCAAAGTTGAGTAAGGTTTGCCACCAAGGGTGATCAAACGTTCGCTGATTTCGTCAAGATAGCCATCAAGGCTGTCCATGTATTCATCCATTTTTGGATGCCATACGAGGAAACCACGGCCACGCATATACCAGTGAACTTGGTGAAGAGCAATGTGAGCCACATACAAGTCTGCTACCGCTTGGTTCAATACTTCCTTTGTTTTTGCCAATGCTACTGGCGCTGTTTTAGATAATGTTGTAACGTCTTTTACTGCTTCTTTTTTCAATTCAACCATATTTCTTACCTCTTTCATTTTTTTGTAACCATCTTCTTAGTGGTTACAATATAAGTATACTACTACCAGAAAACGATAGCAAGGAAAGTGTACTATCTGAGAAAAGTTGTAATAGACTGATAATTTAAGAATAGTCTGGACAGTTTTAATTAGCTGACTTGCTCGGATTTACTTGAAAATTGACTTTGATATAGGTCATAATAAAAACCTTTTGCTTGGAGCAAGCTTTCATGATTTCCCTGTTCAATAATCTGTCCATCCTTAAGAACGAGAATCTTATCCGCTTCTTGAATGGTAGAGAGACGGTGGGCGATGACAAAGCTGGTTCTTCCCTTCATCAAGCGTTTCATAGCTTTTTGAATCAAGAGTTCCAAACGGGTGTCAACAGAGGAAGTCGCTTCATCCAGAATGAGAATTTTAGGATTGGCTAGGAGAGCACGCGCGATGGTCAAGAGTTGTTTTTGCCCGAGGGAAATATTACTTGACTCTTGGTTCATCTCCATATTGTAACCGCCAGGAAGAGTCCGGATAAAGTGGTCTACATTTGCTGCTTTGGCGGCTTCTATTATTTCCTCGTCACTGGCGTCAAGATTTCCAAAACGTAGGTTTTCTTTGATCGTACCTTCATAAAGCCAAGCATCCTGCAAGACCATCCCAAACTGACGGCGGTAGTCTTGACGTGACAACTGTCGAATATCCTGCCCGTCAACCAAGATTGCGCCTGCTGTGACATCGTAAAAGCGCATAAGCAGATTGATCAAGGTCGTCTTACCAGCTCCAGTAGGACCAACAATCGCTACCATCTCTCCCGGTTGAACTTCTAGATTAAAGTCTCGAATCAATGGTTTGTTTTCAACATACTGGAAGTCAACATGTTGGAAGGTCACCTGACCTGTTAAGGGTTCAAGGATTTCGAGTTCTTCTCCCTTGACTTCCTCTGTCTCATCTAGGATGTCGAAGATGCGGTCTAGCGAAGACTTAGCACTTTGCATTTGACCCGCAAGTTGTGTGATGTTTTGGATAGGCTGGCTGACCTGCCAAACGTACTGAACAAAGGCCTGCATATTCCCCACTGTCAAACGACCCGCAATCACCTGTAAACCACCGAGAACTGCAACGATCAGATAGGTCAAGTCCGATACAGCATGAAGGGCTGGCATCATGAGCCCAGAGATAAAGCTGGCTTTAAAACCAACACGTTGGAGATCGTCTGTAATCTTAGAAAATTCTTTATGAGAAGTTTCCTCACGACCGTAGAGTTTCAAGACATTAAAACCTGTAAGATTTTCCTGCACATAGCCATTCATCCGTCCTAAAATAGCCGCCTGCTCTTTAAAATAAGGCTGAGAACGTTTCAGGATGCTTCTGGCACCAAAATAGGTCACTGGGATGGATAGAATCACTACTATAGCCAGTTGAAAGTTCAAGTATAAAACCATTCCCATGACGAGAACAATCGTCAAAACGGCATTGACAATTTGGAGAAAAGACTGTTGAAGAGCATTAGACACTGTCTCAACGTCACTGGTAAAGCGCCCCAACAAATCGCCAAATTGGTGTTTGTCAAAGAAAGACACTGGGATACGATTGATTTTCTCGGTCATTTCATTTCGCAGATCCTGAGTCATAGACTGGACCGCATTGGTCATGAAATAGTTGGAATAATAAGACCCAAGTTCATACAAGAGACCTCTAAAGAGGTAAATGATTAAAACAGTTCCGATGTAGCCAGTATTGATACGAGCGCCTGCAAGACCATTAGCCATATCTAAGAGATTCTTTGTCAACTCCGTAATGGCTAGCCCCAATACAAAAGGCTCCAAGACACTCATGACTACGCTTAAAACTTTTAGAAAGACTGCAAAAAAGACAGAAAAACGGTAGGCTTTCAAATAGCTCCACAAACGAGCCAAACTAGATTGTGTTTTCATATTTCCTCCTATTCTTCTGTTAGAGATGCATTTTTCAACTGCGACTCAGCAATTTCACGATAAATGTCATTGGACTCCATTAATTCCTCATGGCGACCGCGACCCACGATCTCTCCCTTATCCAGAACGATGATCTGGTCCGCATCCATAATGGTTCCGACACGTTGAGCAACAATTAAAACTGTAGCATTTTGAGTAACTTCCTTGAGACGACGACGTAAAATAGCATCCGTACGATAATCTAAAGCTGAGAAAGAATCGTCAAAAATATAGATATCAGGATTCTTTATAACCGCTCTGGCAATTGAGAGACGTTGTTTCTGTCCCCCAGAAAGATTGCTTCCACCTTCAGCTAGATGGGTCGCAAAGCCTTCTTCTCGGCTTTCGATAAAATCTTTGGCTTGCGCCACGTCCGCTGCCTGATGTAGATCTTTATGACTAGCATCTTCCTTCCCATAGCGGATATTTTCAGCGATAGTTCCAGTAAAAAGCAAAGCCTTCTGCGGGATAAAACCAATCTTTTGACGGAGAGACTTGAGGCGGTAATCCCTCACATCAACACCATCTACTTTAATTTTTCCAAGTGTGACATCGTAAAAACGAGGAATCAATTGCACAAGAGAGGACTTGCCCGATCCGGTCGATCCGATAAAGGCAATGGTTTCACCCGGCTTAGCGCTGAAAGAAATATTATGCAAAACAGGGTTTTCCGTCTCGCCAGGATAGGCAAAGGTGACATTTTCAAATTCCAAATAGCCGTGGGTTGCTGTCTCTCTGACGCCTCCTTCATTGGGATCAATAGAAATCGGCATATCCATGACTTCTTTCAACCGTTCACTCGAAACGGCTGTACGAGGATACATGGTGAAGAGATTGGATAGGAAAAGGAAGGACAAGAGGGCGTGGAAACTATATTCGATAAAGGCTACTAGGTCCCCAATTTGCAAGCTTCCTTGTTTGATAGGGTCCAGAGCAAACCAGACAATAGCTACAATCATGGCAATGATAATCTGAACAAACAAGGGTTCCGTCAAACCGGTTAGTTTAAACAGACGATTGGAATTAGCTGCATAGACTGCATTTTGTCCTGCAAAACGTTTCTCTTGAAACTCCTCACGGGCAAAGGCACGAATGACACGGAGTCCCATCAGATTTTCCCTGGCATATTGGTTTATCTTATCTAAGGTAGCCTGCTGTTTCTCTGATAATGGTCGAGTCTTGACCGCTACATAAATGACTACCACAGCCAAGAAAGGTACTGCAAAGGCCACTATCCAGGCTAATGACGGGCTGGTCAGAAAAATCATTAAGATACTAGACAGCATCATCATGGGAGTGATGACACCCAGTTTTAAGGTCTGTTCTGCAAATTGCATGAGAACAAAGGCATCACTGGTAATGCGAGTAACTAGTGAAGACACTCCAATCTTTTCATATTCATGATGAGAATACTCTTGTAATTTGGCATAGAGATCATCTCTCATATCCTTGACCATATTGGTCGTCAGCTTACTAGCAGCATAAGCCAAGACTATACGCCCCAAGGTTCCACATAGGATAATCACCAGCATAATTGCAGCCCAAACATACAATTGCTGTTCATTTCCTTTATTCACACCTTCATCAATCATCCGAGCCAGAACAGTTGGCAGTCCAAGATTGACGACAACAAAGAAAACCGCTCCAAAGAAATCCAAGAATAACCACTTGGGGTATTTTTTCAAATAAGACCAAATATAGAGCATAACTCCCCCTTTCATAACTTTTTGATATAGAAAAGAGCGCGCATCTGCACGCCTTTCTTTCCCTAAGGAACTTTCCTAGTCTAGAAAAATCCCTCTTTCACAAGAATGCTCCAATTAAAAATAAGACAGGCAGTCAAAGTCACTTAGTACTTTTAACTGTCTGTCTGGAATGAGCTAGATTATTTTACAAAATCAAGCAATGCCAAGAAGCTTTCAGCTTCAAGTGACGCACCACCAACAAGGGCACCGTCAACGTCTGGGCAAGCCATGTATGAAGCTACGTTTTCAGGTTTAACAGAACCACCGTATTGAACACGAACTTTGTCCGCAACTTCTTGACCGAAGTCGGCTGCTACAACGTCACGAACGACTTTACACATTTTTTGTGCATCGTCTTGTGAAGCTGATTTACCAGTACCGATAGCCCAGATTGGCTCATAAGCGATAACTGATGCAGCAACTTGTTCAGCTGTCAATCCAGCCAATGCAGCAGATACTTGAGCACCTACGAATTCAGCAGCTTTACCAGCTTCGTAAGTTTCAAGTGACTCACCACAACAAATGATTGGAAGCATACCGTTTGCAAAGATTGCTTTTGCTTTTTTGTTGATATCTTCGTCAGTTTCATGGAAGTAGTCACGACGTTCTGAGTGACCGATCACAACGTAGTCTGTACCGATTTCTTTCAAAACTTGTGGGCTAGTTTCACCCGTGAACGCACCTGCATTTTCAAAGTAGCAGTTTTGAGCAGCAACTTTAAGGTTTGAACCTTTAGCAGCAGCAAGAACAGCTGTCAAATCAACTGCAGGAGCTGCGATACCTGCTTCAACAAGGTCTGATGAAGGAAGTTTTGATGCAACGGCTTCAACGAATGCTTTTGCTTCTTCTGGATTTTTGTTCATTTTCCAGTTACCAGCGATAAATGGTTTACGTGACATTTCACATACCTCTTTTTTCATTTTATTCACTATTATTCTATCATATTTATAAGGAGCTTGCAAACCTTACTCTAATTTTCAAGATTTTTCAAGCGACTAATCTTGCCACAAATTCATGGCATCGAGGAAATCAGCCGAAGCCTGAACTTGTTTGGGATTGTTCGCTTCTCGCTCTGCTCGTTTGGCCTCCACCTGGGCCACAGACTGAATGCCTTCATGGCGCCAGTTTCGTAGGATTGCCTGAATGTACTTCCAGTTTGGTTTGCCATTAAAAACCGCCTCTCGGAGAGCTTCCTTGATCAAATCCGCCTTGATTCCATCTTCTTTGACAGTCTTAGAAAGATCTTCGATTTCAAATGGTGTTAATAAGCGTCCCAATTCCTGCTGAAAAGTTTCAACCAGATCCTTCAATTGATTTTGGGGGTTTGGGGCAGTTGTAACTGGAGTTTGGGTATCTAGCAAGCTATCCAAGCGTTCAAAAGCCAAACTAGCATCAAAAATGAGCTCAATTTCCCCATTTAGTTCAATGGTTCGATATTGTAGCAAACCATTTTCTGTCAAATTCGAAATGGATTGGTTGACATCTGCCACCTCTTTCCCAATGATTTCAGCAATCTGACTAGGTGAAACATCTCCTAAGGCTGTGGTATTTTGTAAATAGAAAAATTGCCAGACGAGAAAATCTTCGCTGGAAGGAAAGAGTTCCTTAAAATGCAAGAGCAGGGCACTTGGCAAAACCAAGTTCCCTGTTTTAAAAGCGTCAAAATATGTCATAATTCCTCTTATAAATATCCAAATGCAGCCGCATCATCCTCTACCTTTCTCCAGTCAAAAGGGGTTTCTTGATAAACTGCATAGTTTACCCAATTGCTAAAAAAGAGGGCAGCTGATGAAGACCAACAGAGACAGGGGGTCTCATTTACATCATCATTTTTAAAGTAGTTCTCTGGGATATGAGGGTCGAGTCCCGCCTCATAATCACGAAAATACTCTCTTGCCAAAGTGTCACGATCGTACTCCAAATGACCAAAACTATAAATCTCACGCAGATCTCGACTAGCTAAGATAGAAACCCCAACCTCAGGACCTTCTGACAGAATCTCAAGATTGGTCTTGTTTAAGATTTCTTCTTTCAAAATCTCAGTATGACGAGAATGAGGAGCTACATAGCGATCATCAAAACCTCTAAAAAGAAGGTGCCCCTCTTTTAAGGTATCCTGTGGATAAATTCCTGATAGTTTCCGATCCATCTGGTGCTTTTCAACGCCATAGCGAACATAAAGACCTGCTTGTGCTCCCCAACAGATATGCAGGGTTGAAAAGACATGCGTCTTGGACCATTCGATAACCTGCTTGAATTCCTCCCAGTAATCTACCTCTTCAAAAGGCAAATGCTCCACTGGTGCTCCCGTGATAATCATTCCATCAAAAAAGTCATCCTTGACCTCTGGAAAGGTCTTATAAAAGGTTTCCATATGTTCGGCACGGGTTGTCTTTGAATGATGCGTTTCCATATATAAGAAATCAATATCTAATTGCAACGGTGTATTAGCCAAGTGCCGCAAGAGTTGCGTTTCTGTCACCATCTTTTGGGGCATGAGATTTAAAATCAAAATCTTCAAGGGGCGAATATCCTGATGAGCGGCCCGTTGGTCGTCCATCACAAAGATATTTTCTGTCCTTAAAATCTCCACAGCTGGTAATTTTTTATCAAGTCGAATCGGCATAATACCCTCCTAACAGTTCTCTATTTCGGGAATGATCTTGTCTGTTTGAAAGCAAAAACCTCCAAATACTTCTTCCCTATATTATACTGTATGAAGATATAGTTTTCAATTATAGTTTTTCTCTAACTAGCTATAGTTAATTTATATAGCTGATGAAGAGAAAACAGCCCAAAGGACTGTTTTTTATTAATAATGCATAAGTACCTTGTAATCGTAATCTCCGATTTTTTCACGGCCTTTAAGCTCATCCAACTCAATCAAGAAAGCACAACCGGCTACAATTCCACCAAGTCTTTCAATCATCTCAATTGTTGCCTTGACAGTTCCACCTGTGGCCAAGAGATCATCTACGATGAGAACGCGTTGGCCTGGCTTGATTGCATCAGCATGCATGGTCAAGGTATCGATACCGTACTCTTTCTCATAGTCAGCAGAAATCACTTCACGTGGCAATTTCCCTGGTTTACGAACAGGTGCAAAGCCAATTCCCAACTCGAAAGCAACTGGGCATCCGACAATAAATCCACGAGCCTCTGGTCCCACAATCATGTCGATTTTCTTATCAGTTGCATACTGAACAATTTCACGAACAGCATAGCTATAAGCATTTCCATCTGCCATCAAAGGGCTGATATCACGGAAGGTGATGCCTTCCTTAGGATAATTTTCAATCGTTGCGATATAATCTTTTAAATTCATCTTTTTCTTTCTTTCAAAGTTTTTTACTCTCTATTATACCATATTTTCTGTGAAAGAAGAAGAGGAAACGCACTATTGCTACAAACCTGATCAATGAACTGATTTTTCTAAAAGGTCATACTCATAAAAAAACGAGCACTTTCGCACTCGTCTTCTCTTTTATAAACTACTGATTAAAGTGAGTTTACGTCAACTTTGATACCAACACCTTGAGTAGTTGTGATTGTCAAGTTTGTTACGTAAGTTCCTTTAGCTGTAGCTGGTTTTGATTTTTGGATTGTTTCGTTGAAAGCTTTGAAGTTTTCAACCAATTTTTCAGCTTCAAATGATACTTTACCGATGATTGCTTGAACGTTACCTGCACGGTCAGCACGGTAAGTGATTTTACCACCTTTAGACTCTTCAACTGCTTTAGCAACATCCATTGTTACAGTACCAGTTTTAGGGTTTGGCATCAAGTTACGTGGTCCAAGGACACGTCCAAGACGTCCAACAAGAGCCATCATGTCAGGTGTAGCGATAACTACGTCAAAGTCCAACCAACCGTCGTTGATTTTCGCAACAAGGTCATCTTCACCAACAAAGTCTGCACCAGCAGCTTTTGCTTCTTCAGCTTTTGCACCACGTGCGAAAACAAGAACGCGTGAAGTTTTACCAGTTCCGTTTGGCAATACCATTGCTCCACGGATTTGTTGGTCAGCTTTTTTTACGTCAATGTTCAAGTTGTAAGCAACTTCTACAGTTGCGTCAAATTTTGCAAAGTTAGTTTCTTTTGCAAGTGCTACAGCTTCTTCTACACTGTATGCTTTTGTGCTGTCGATTTTCTCAAGAGCAGCACGAAGTTGTTTGCTTTTTTTAGCCATTTTCTATTCTCCTTGTAAGTGGTTCAATCGATTTTCATCTCCCACGTCACTCCTCGAAATGATGAAGTCTTGCGGGTTTTCAGTCTATTATTTTCCTTTTCCTACTTCGTTCAGTTCCTTTGCTGTACCTAAGTACAAGCCTCAGTCACTTGCCTAGTATGAAAAGCAACTAATAGACTGCTGTGAGATTTTCTACTGTGTTATTGATTAGTCAACAACAGTGAATCCCATAGAACGAGCAGTACCTTCGATCATACGCATTGCAGACTCAATGTTTGCTGCGTTCAAATCTGGCATCTTAGTTTCTGCAATTTCTTGTACTTGTGCACGAGTAACTGTAGCAACTTTAGTTTTGTTAGGTGTACCTGATCCTTTTTCAACACCTGCAGCTTTTTTCAAAAGAACAGCAGCTGGTGGTGTTTTTGTAACGAAAGTAAATGATTTGTCTTCGTATACTGAGATAACAACTGGAATGATCATACCAGCTTGGTCAGCTGTACGAGCGTTGAACTCTTTTGTGAATCCCATGATGTTGATACCAGCTTGACCAAGAGCAGGTCCGACCGGTGGAGCTGGTGTAGCTTTACCAGCAGGGATTTGCAATTTTACAAGTTTTTCGACTTTTTTAGCCATTTTTAAATCCTCCTTTGTGGTTTTGGCGGTAATTAGAGATTTTTACCTCCCACAAGTATGCTTTACACATACCTTTCTATTATACACTATTTATCTAAAAATGCAAGAGAAAAATTACTTTTTTAATCGACGTAATCGCCACCTTCAAAGCCATAGTACTCTTCCAAACTGAGACCACTTGCAGCAATTTCTTTGGCTTCTTTTCCGACGTAGCGAAGATGCCACTCTTCTGCCATATAGCCAGTCTCTTTTTCCTTGCCTTTGAGATAGCGAACAACAAAGCCATAGTCAGCCGCATGATCCAAGAGCCACTGGGCTGCCTTCTCCTCTGTTACCAATTCTCCATTAGTCCCGATCAAATCAAAAGCAAGACCTGTCTGGTGTTCACTGTATCCAGGGCGAGCTGAGTAGCGATCTGCTGCTTCCTTACCATCTTGGTTCACATAGTCTTGATAAAGTTTGGTTTGAGTTTCATAACTTCTAAAACCACTGTAATGATCGCTGATCGGGTAGCCAGCTGCTTGCATTGCTGCAATGAGCTTCAGCAACTCCGCTTTAGCTGTTGGATTTTCTCCTGGATTATAGTCTTTTGACAAAGGATAGTGCTTATTAGCTATGACGATTTCATCGTACTTCCCTTGAATACTATAGTAGTCTCCCTTATTGACAACTTCTGCCTTCTTCTGACTAGAGGCTTGAGATTTGCTCCCTACAGTTCCTTCAGGTTGACTAGTTTGTTCCGTTTTTTGAGTGTTTTCTTCATTTTTAGGTTTTTCTTGAGAACATGCTGCTAGGGTTACTGCCAGCAAACCAGATAAAACGATGTATCTTTTTTTCATTTTTTCTTCCTCTCTTATACCAAGTGCTTCTCTAATTCATCGGATAAGGCTTTAATCATTTGTTCCAACTCATGGGATTTCACTTGGCAATCTTCTGCCGCCATTTCTTCCCAGGGTACCCACCAGACTGGACCACGGCCATTCAATCCATGCCCCTTCATATCACCTGACCGTCTTGGAAAGAGGTGCCAGTGAGCGTGGGCATCTCCATTTCCTAGAAGTTCGATGTTCATCTTTTCAGCTTTAAACGTTTTGGCGACAGCTTCTTGGACCAAACTCATTTCCTCTAGAAAACGAAGTTTTTCAGAAGTCTCCATATAGTGGAGTTCTGTGACATGCTCTTTTGCTAAAAACAAGGTATAGCCCTTAAAGTATTGGTGGTCTCCAATAACAACATAGCCTGTTTCTAGTTCTTTTACAAAGTAGGGATTTCCCCCTGCCTTGATCCATTCAATTCTTTGACAAATCAAGCACATATTAGTCTACCAATGCACTCTTGAGATAAGCATCAACCATACGCTCAGTCGCCACGACCGAATCAATGTGTGTTCGTTCGTAAGAGTGACTGGATTCAATACCAGCTCCAAGGAGGGCATGTTTGACCTCTGCTCCAGCTGACATAGCTGCCGAAGCGTCCGAACCATAAAATGGATAGATATCCAACTTAAATGGAATATCTTGCTCCTTCGCCAAAGCCACTAAATGTTGACGGAAGTCATAGTGATAGGGACCTGAAGCGTCCTTGACACAGATAGACACTGTATACTCATCCGTCTGCTGGTCATCGCCCATAGCTCCCATATCTACAGCCAGATATTCCACTACCTGAGCTGGAATATTGGAGTTGGCACCATGGCCAACCTCTTCAAAGACTGAAAAAGCAAAATGAGTTGTTACTGGCAATTCAATCCCCTCTTCCTTATAAACACGAAGAAGATTGAGCAAAATTGCCGCGCTAACCTTGTCATCCAAGTGACGAGACTTGATAAAACCAGTCTCTGTCACGACAGTTCTCGGGTCAAAACTGATAAAGTCGCCAACCTCGATGCCCAAGGCGCGAGTTTCTTTTTCATTGGTTACTTTTGCATCCAAACGCACTTCCATATTGTCCTGTGTGCGTTCAGCAGTTCCCGCATCTTTGTAGACATGGCAAGAAGTTTGATGGATAAGAATAGTCCCAGATACCTTTTGACAAGTGCTAGCCACATGAACCGTACAGTTCTCCCCTTCAATCATGTTCCAAGGGAAACCACCGATACGATCTAATTTGAGACGGCCATCTGGTTTGACAGCACGGACAATAGCACCCAGCGTATCCACATGGGCAGTCACATAACGTTGTTGCTCATCATTTTGACCTTTAATGGTCACATTGACACCGCCCTTAGCTGTACGAACAGGCTGGTAACCAAGTTTCTCTAAAGTATGGACTAGATAGTCTGAGATCTCACGAGTAAAGCCTGTTGGAGATGCAATTGCGGTTAGTTCTTTGATATATTCTACAGTTTGATTCATTTCTTCACCTCTTCCTAACATTATATCACTTTTCTAGTCAGACTCCTTCTCAAAAGGAGAAAAACTGTGTTTAGTTGCTTTCACTATAGATACATGTTATAATACAAATACTTTGATTATAAAAGGAAAGTAAAAATATGAAATCATACTTTAAAGTATCACTAGCCCTTGTAGCTTCACTTGTCCTCCTACTCGGATGTTCCAAACAAGCATCAACACCTGCTAGCAGCAGTAGCAAAGAAGACACAACAACTCAGTCAAGTGAGAGCAAACAAAGCAGCCAACAATCATCTGAAAAGAAAGATGAGACAGAAACTCACACATTTGTCCACAATAGCAAACCTGGGATTCATTCTACCTTGACTTATACTGTGAAGGGAGATGACGTTGTAAAACAAACTGTTCATAATGTACTTGAACCTGAAAAACTTAATAATACTGCGGAAGGTATTAAGGAAATTGTTGACGATACTTATAAAGGTTATGAAGGGGTCAAAGGGGTTACACAAAAAGTTGAAATTCAAGACGAAAAAGTTATCCAAAGCATCGAGGTTGACATGACTGTCGCAAGTCTTGACGAATTGAAAAAAGCAATGCCGAACGAATATTCTGGTATTGGAAACCGTGTAAGCTTTGCTGCCTCGAAAAAAATGCTTAAAGAAGCTGGTTATACTGAACAAACTAACTAATGAGTCGTGCTCATACAAAAAATTCTTGGTCGATGACCAAGAATTTTTTTATTCCATCTCAAAAACATCACTCTCTTGTTTGTTTGGTAGAACCAATGAAAGCAAGATTCCGATAATAGCTGGCACTAGCCATGGAAGAGAGGCAGCTGCAAACGGAAGAGCATTGACGAGATTTGCTAGAAACTCAATCTTAAAAGAACTTCCAAGGACGCTTGCAAGAGCAATCGCTGTAACAAGCCCAATAGTTAACTGCATGCCCGGTTTTGATAGGGCGATAAACTTATTAACAATCACGATCATCACAATGGCGATGGTGATTGGGTACAAGATTACCAGTACTGGCACTGAGTACTTAATGATTGCATCAAGACCAAGATTTGCAATAGCAAACCCAATCAAGGTAAAGGCAGTGGCATAGACCTTGTAGCTGATTTGTGGGAAACGTCCGTTAAAGAACTCTGCTGTCGACACAATCAATCCAACTGTCGTTGTGAAGCAGGTTACAGTTACCATAACAGCAAGGAAGAGTTGAGCTGTTGAACCAAAGATTTCCTGAGTTGCTTGTGACAAGATATAAACACCTGGTGTTCCACCCTTCATCGCTTCTGCTGGTACTGGGAAATGATTTCCAAGGAATCCTAAACCGATATAAAGAGCGCTAAAGGCAAGAGCTACAACGATACCAACCACCCAAATAGTTGAAATGTATTCTTTCTTACTGGAGAATCCAAGTTGTTTCAAGGTTTGAACTGCAATCACACTAAAGGCAACTGAGGCAAGGGCATCCAAGGTATTATACCCTTCTAGGAAACCTGTCCCAAAAGCAGAGGATTGATAGGCTTCTGAGGCCGCTTGAGGGCTTGTTCCACCATATTTGAAGGCACCTAGTACAACCAAGATAACGATCAACAAGGCAAAGACTGGCGTTAAAACACGTCCGATTCGATCCAAGATTTTTGATGGATTAAGCGAAATCAGATAGGCTGCTGCAAAATACAACACAGTAAAGATAATCAATCCTAGGCCTTTATTTGCTTCAGACAAGAGGGGGCTAATCCCAACTTCATAAGCTGTTGTGGCAGTACGTGGAATGGCAAAGAAGGGACCAATCGATAGATAGAGGACTGCAAGATAAAGCGTCGCAAACCAAGGTGAGATTTTCTTAGAAATCTCGTGAATGTATCCTTTCGGGTTTAGTGTTCCAATAATGAGAGTCAAAACGGCGATACCGACGCCTGAAAAGACAAAACCTGCAATGGCAGGAAGAAAATGTTCTCCAGATAGGGCACCTAGAGAAGGCGGAAAAATCAAGTTCCCCGCACCAAAAAATATTCCAAACAGGAGCAAACCTGTTAGGGCACCTTTTTTAGCCATAAAGAATCTCCTTCATATTTCTAAAATACTGACCTAGTATATCACGAATAAGAGTATGAAAAAAGCATCACGAAGTAAATATTGAATGTTTTCAATATTTTTAAAAATAAGAATTATCTAAAAACAAAATCCCTTACTCAGTTGGAGCCGAGCAAGGGAAAACTAGGATCTATCGCCATATAGGTTTAAAGATTTTCAAAGGCCGTCATTCCACCTTGGACATTGATAACGTCATAACCCTTTTCAGCTAGAAATTGACAAGCACGCGCTGACCTCATCCCAGATTTACAAATGACATAATACAAGAGGTCCTTATCCAATCGATCAAAGATATCAGCTAATTGACCAAGTGGTAGGTTCTGAGCACCTTCTAAATGAAGCGCCTCGAACTCTTCTACTTCTCTCACGTCTAAGACTGAAAGGGACTCTTTCTGATAGAGCTGGTAAAATTCATCGAAGGCTATTTCTTTCATTCTTTTTCTCCTAATACTCTTCGAAAATCTCTTCAAACCACGTCAGCGTCGCCTTACCGTAGTTATGGTTACTGACTTCGTCAGTTCTATCCACAACCTCAAAACAGTGTTTTGAGCTGACTTCGTCAGTTTTATCTGCAACCTCAAAACAGTGTTTTGAGCTGACTTCGTCAGTTTTATCTGCAACCTCAAAGCTGTACTTTGAGCAGCCTGCGGCTAGCTTCCTAGTTTGCTCTTTGATTTTCATTGACTATAAAATCGTTTTAATTCTTTTTTTCAAATCTGGCACCACTTCTGACTCAAACCAAGGATTTTTAGCCATCCAGATTTGATTTCGTGGTGATGGGTGAACCAGAGGGAAAAATTCTGGTAGATAGTCTTTGTAGCGTTTTACCCGTTCTGTTACCTTGCCACTAATTTTCTCATGTAAATAATAGGCTTGGGCATATTGCCCAATCAAAAGTGTCAATTCAATATTTGGACATTCCTTGAGGAGTTGTGGGTGCCATTTTTCGGCAAAGCCTTTACGGGGGGGAAGGTCGCCCGATTTTCCATGTCCTGGGAAATAAAAATCCATGGGAATAACTGCAAACAAGCCCGAATTGTAAAAGGTATCTTCATCTACACCTAGCCACTCACGCAGACGATCACCACTCTTATCCTTCCAATAAATCCCAGCTTCTTGCGTTTTAACCCCCGGAGCTTGACCGACAATATTGATGCGAGCAGTTTTTGGCGCCGCAAAGAGAGGTTCGATTCCTCGTTCTGTGTAGCTGGCATTCTGCGGATCCGCCATAATAGCTTTCTTAATTCTTTCAATTTGAGACATCTGTTTTCCCTCCAAAAAGAAGTCCAAGCATAAAATCTCAGACTTCTATCGTTTTATTTGATCAATTCATAGATAGCTTCTGCATAGATTGCTGCTGCTCGGAAGAGATCGTCCAAGGCGATAAATTCATTGGCTTGGTGCATAGTGTCAATTGAGTCTGGGAACATCGCACCGTAGGCAACCCCACGTTCTAGCAAACGACCAAAGGTACCACCACCGATGACTTGTTCGTGACCTTGGAGACCAGTTTGTTTTTCATAGACATTCAACAAGGTTTGCACAAGTGGATCTTCCATCGGTACATAGTGAGGTGTATGACCATGGGCAGAGAGGCTAACAGAAGCAACTGGCAAGTTTTCAAGGATTGACTTGATTTGCTCTGGGCTTGTTCCTTTTGGATAACGGAAGTTGAGGGCAATGGTATTGTCAGCACTTGCTTCGTCAAAGCGGAAGACACCCGCATTCATAGAAAGGGCACCCATTTTTTCATCCACATGAGCAACCTTGAGATTTTCACCCTCATGGTCATTCAAGAGAATCTTACCAGCAATGTCGAGGTAGTCTTTGGCTGGTCCAGCAAAGTCAAATTGGCTGAGGAAGAATGCTAGGTAGGTCGCACCATTGACACCTGAAGCAGGCATAGCACCATGGGCAGATTTACCAATCACAGTCACCTTGTACTGACCGTTTTCTTCTTGGAGTTCTCCTCTGAGTTTGTGCTCTGCAACAAAGGCATCTAGTTTAGCTTGCAAGTCAGCTAAGACACCTGAAACGACTGCTGTTGCTGATTCAGGTACCATGTTTTCACGCAAACCACCTGTAAAGCTGTGAAGACGAGCAGCACCTGCATTTTCACCTGCAAAGTGAAGGTATTCTGTGATATTTCCTTTTTCACCATTGATGATAGGGAATTCAGCGTCTGGAGAGAAGCCAAAGTCTGGTTTTGCAAGTCCTACATGTTCAAAGTAGTAGTCCATATCTGCCCAGCCTGATTCTTCGTCTGTTCCGACGATGAAACGAACTTTTTTAGAAGTTGGAAGGCCCAATTCTTTGATGATTTTCAAGCCATAGTAACAAGCTGTTGTAGGCCCCTTGTCGTCTGAAGCCCCACGCGCATAAAGACGACCGTCTTTGATAGTTGGTGTGTAAGGATCTGTGTCCCAACCACTACCAGCTGGCACCACGTCCATGTGAGCAAAGATTCCGAGAACTTCTTCTCCTTCACCAAACTCAAAATGCCCTGCGTAGTTGTCGACATTCTTAGTTGGATAGCCGTCACGGTCTGCGATTTCAAGGAATTTTTCCAAGGCTTTTACTGGACCAGGTCCAAATGGATGCTGCGCATCTGCCTTGCTATCATCACGTTCTGAGTTGATTTCCAAAAGGCTAAACAAGTCAGCCAAGAGGTCTTCTTTGCGTTTTTCTACTTCTGCTGTAAAATCAATTGCTGTCATTTTTTCTTCTTTCTATCTTTTCTCAATGATTTCATCTACTGGCAAGCGGTAGCTTGGTTCCAATTTTTCGTCAGTGTAACCTACCGTAATCAAGAGTTCTGGGCGGAAGCGGTCTTCGATGTTCAAAACCTCATTGGCTTTTGATTTATCAAAACCAAGGATAATGTTTGAACCAATTCCCTGGTCTGTAAGAGCCAGAACCAAGTTCATAGCTACTAGTCCTGCATTAAGAGCCAAGTAGTCGCTGACTTGTTGTTCATTGTAACGCGCAAACTCGGCAGGCAAATTTTTCATAAAGTATTGAAGTTGCTCTTCTGAGAAATTCTTTGCACCACCAACACGGGCAATCTTGCGGGCACGTTTAGCAAGGTCCGTATCTGTAAACAAGGCAATGGTTACAGGTGCTGATGACACCTGCTCAAAGTTCGAACCGTATGCCAATTTTGCCAATTCAGCATTTTTCTCACGAACGACTACAAACTTCCATGGCTGGCTGTTATGGGCACTTGGGGCTAAGGTTGCGATTTCAATAGCCGTGCGTACATCTTTAGGGTCAACTGGCTTATCAATGAAATGCTTGGTCGCATGACGTTTTTTGTTTAATTCAAGAAATTTCATAATCGATTTCCTTTTCTAATTCTACTGCTTCTATTCTACCATATTTTGAAAGAGCTTGCAGATATTTTTCATAGAGTTAGTACTTCTTTCAAACTCTCTGCTATTTATTTTAAGCTCTTTAAGTAGGTATCGCTTTAGATTTGAAGCAATCAAAAAGCAGGTGATAACTCACCTACTTTCTCATATTATTGACCAGATGTGTATGGAGCAACTGCTTTATAAGCCGCTTCCAGCGCTTTCTTCATTGTGTCACGTCCAGTTTTCAACTGTTGAACAAATAGAGTACGCGTTTGTTCTGGCACTACTGTATCATCAGAACCAATACTTGAAAGACTTTCGTTAAATGACTCTCTTACAGTCTCCATAGACTTAAGTGCGGGTTCAACTTGGGCGTTATATGCTTCTTTTCCACTCTCTGGAATTTTTTCTCCAATTTCAACTGCATGCTTTTTATAATTGTCGACTAATTTACCAAAGACTTTCTTCACATCTCCAACAGTTTTAGCATTGTCAATTTCTTCATCGGTGATCAAAACAACCTCATTATTTTCTGTCTTTGAACTAGACGTTGTTGATGAGGTCTCTGAAGAAGAAGTTTGTTCTACAGAGCTTGAAGCCTTAGTCGAAGAATCAGACGTTGTTTTCCCTGAACATGCTACTAAAACAACAACAGATAAAAGAGCCATACTGGCTGTAATAATTTTCTTCATAATGTTCTCCTTTTTATTAAGAATTAAGTCCATTCTATAACAAAATAATTTCAATGTCAAACTTTAGCTGAGGCATCTTTTCTTCCTCATCGTCTAACTCTTTTCTAAGCGATTCGACTACAAACCTCACTTCAAATTAAGGGCGTCCATTTTGATTTCTCACTTTGCAAGAAATCAAAATAATTCTTTACCTCCTCTACATATCCATGTTTTTCGATTAAACTAGCCAAAAGTTCCAAATTGTGCCCCTGATAGTTATCTTCACGACGTAGTTCTTCATACATTTCGATAAAGGGAAGGCCCTGAGACTTAGCTAATTCTAACTCCGCTTCATAGTCATACGCAACTTTTCGGAATAGAATGTTTACCAATTCCCCATCTTCTACTTCTATCACGGCGTACTGGGCACGGTGATTTTTTAACGCCTCCCAATCAAAATAGGGCATGCCAATCGTACCTGGATTGATGATTTGTTGCCCTTGACTGCCGTAACGAAGTAACTGCTTATGAACATGACCATAGACTGCCACGTCGGTTTCCTCATCTAGGAGTTGGTCAAATTTATCTGTGTTATTCCCAACAGACAGGTCCCCACCATAGTTTTTTTCAGGTAAATTATGAGAGAGAGAAAAGCGCAGTCCGTCAACTTCTTTCTTTTCCAGCAAAGGCAAGCTTCGTAGCCAGACAATCGTTTCAGGATCCATTCGCTCCATCAAAAACTGGGTTAATCGCATGAGCTGGACTTCCTGTGGGTCTTCTAAGCCATATTGCCCATCTAAAGCATCAAGGACACAATCATCCCAGTTGCCTCGAACACTTGCCGTGATAGGAAGGTCCTTTAGCAGGGCGACCAAGTCATTTGCACCTGGACCAGGGAGGAAAATGTCTCCCAGAAGCCAGTATTCACTGGCTCCTTGAGTTTTAGCATCTGCAATCACTGCTTCTAAGGCAGTCGCATTTCCATGAATATCTGATAAAATTGCGATTTTATGGTTCATGTTGATTTCCTTTTTCTATTTCATCTAGCCAATTGTGAAACTCCCAACGAAGGGGAGCTTCCTTGCCTATTCTTTGTCTCAAATAACCTTGATATTGAAGATAGAAAGCGTAATCTCCCCAACTACTCCACACTTGAGAAGGTTTTGGGATACACAACTGTTTGTTCGCCCTCTCTAACACGATGTTGTCTATCGGTACGTGTAAAAAAGAAAAAACGGAGTCTAGGGTTACAGCTTCAAGCATATACAGATACTTGAACGTCATATTAATCCACTTTTGAGCATGACCATAAGTGAATCGAATCCCATTTGAACGATAGCAATCTATCAGAACATCACAAGTCCTATGATGCCAACTATCAAAATCAGTTTGACACAGCTTGTCCCGATTCAAGAGATTTAAAATCGCTTCTTTGATACACTTAGAAGCTCGATTTCTCATCTCCAAGCGCTGTTCATCTGGCATGCCATGAAATCGCAAGGTTCGATTAAAATCAAGATAGGCTCGAGTAGTTGCAGCTAAAAATAAATCTTTTGAATTCCCAAAGTAAGCAAATCGTAAAAAAAGGAGTATATCTCTGTCAATCTCAATCCTATTCATTTCTTCTACTTTCTATCTAGATACTTATTCTAATTCTTTTAATGGTTCCGCTACTTGAGCCCATTCCACTTCTTCCTGAGGGTTCAACTTTCTCTGAACAGCTTCTGCGACTGCCCTTGGCACACCAACTTCGACAATCTCATCCACACTGGCTTCCTTGATTTTAGTGAGGGACTTGAAATGCTTCATGAGATTCTGCTTGCGTTTAGGTCCCAATCCTTCAATTCCATCCAGTTGTGATGAAAAGGAATTTTTGGAGCGCAGTTGACGGTGGAAGGTGATGGCAAAACGGTGCACCTCATCCTGAATGCGTTGGAGGAGGAAAAATTCCTGAGAATTGCGAGACAACTCCACCACCTCAAGCGGATCTCCAAAGAGTAGCTCATGGGTTTGGTGCTTGTCATTCTTTTGCAGACCTGCAATTGGGATATCCAAACCTAGCTCTTCTTGGATGACTTGCTTTGCGATATTGACTTGACCTTGTCCCCCATCAATGACAATCAAATCAGGAGGAGTCAAACCGTCTCGTTGAACTCGACCATAACGTCTGCGAATAACTTCACGCATACTGGCATAATCGTCTGGACCAACAACCGTTTTTATCTTGTACTTTCGGTAGTCTTTTTTACTTGGTTTGCCATTGACAAAAACCACCATAGCTGAAACAGGACTGGTTCCCATGATATTAGAGTTATCGAAGGACTCGATGCGAACCGGAGTCGGGATTTGGAGCAAGCGTCCCAGATTTTCAATAGCTCCTTGGGTCTTTTCAACAGATTTTTCTAGCAGATTGAACTTCTGCTCCAGACTAACACGGGCATTCTTTATAGCCAAATTGACCAGTTGTTTTTTCTCACCACGTTGGGGCTTGAAAATCTTAGTATCCACCAAGGCCTTGACGGCTTCTTCATCAATATCCTGCGGAATCAGTACCTCATTGGGAACCAGGTGGGATTTTTCTTGATAGAATTGTCCCACATAGGTCAAAAAATCCTCATCCGGATCATTGTAGTAAGGGAAGAGATTGACATCTCGCTCAATGAGCTTGCCTTGACGGACAAAGAAAACCTGAACACACATCCAGCCTTTATCCACATAGTAGCCAAATACATCCCGATTTTGAAGATCCTTGGCCATAACCCGTTGCTTGGTCCGAAGCGTTCCGATAGCCTGAATCAGGTCACGGTATTCCGCCGCACGTTCAAACTCCATACTTTGAGCTGCCTTTGCCATCTTCCCCTTGAGGTCATCAATGATTTTATCATCCTGCCCTTTTAGGAAATCAGAAACCTCCTGAGCCATGGACTGGAAATAAGCCTCATCTTTTTTACAGATGGTATGGGCCACACATTGGCCGATGTGGTAATAAAAACAGACCTTAGACGGCGGATTGGTACACTTACGAAAAGGAAAAATCCGATCCAGCAACCGCTTGATTTCATTGGCTGCCCCTACATCTGGATAGGGGCCAAAGTAGAGTCCTCCGTCCTTTTTGACCTGACGGGTGATAATCAAGCGAGGATAACGCTCATTGGTGATTTTGATGAAGGGATAGGACTTGTCGTCCTTGAGCATGATATTGTATTTAGGCTTATTCTCCTTGATCAGGTTGATTTCTAGGAGAAGCGCCTCAATATTAGACTCAGTGACGATAAATTCAAAATCCACAATTTCAGACACCAAGGCCTCTGTCTTGGTATCGTGACTTCCACGGAAATAGGACCGCACGCGATTGCGCAGATTTTTAGCCTTTCCTACATAGATAATAGTGCCATTTTTATCCTTGTGAATGTAACAACCAGGGCTGGTTGGTAAGAGCTCTAGTTTTGATTTGATCAAGTTATTCATAGTTCCATTATAGCAAAAAGGCCGTGACAGGACGAACAAAAAGCCCCACCAACCGCTTAATGGAGGAGCTTTAATTTCTTTTCGGATTGCACCGACTTCATCTAGTCGCTACTGGTATAGAGTTCTTGAACAGCCGTCACATCCCGAGGCTGAATCCCATAGTAGGAACCTGCCGGCTGCATGACAGAAGTCTCGTTGGTGTGATCCAATCCGATGGCATGTCCCAGCTCGTGCTCCGCCGTGTGCACGATTCGTTCATAAGAGTAACCATAGTTTGGATTGGATAGATAATAGTGATTCAGGCGAACCGTTACAGATATAAATTGTTTGGTTAACAAATTGGTTTGACTCTCGGCTTGACCAGCTACAGCGGTCGATCCATCATTCATCTCACTTGCCACAATATCTGCCTGGCTAGGATCCGCAACCACCTCAAAGGTAAAGGATCCCGTTTGATTCCAGTTTTTTATAGCTTCTGCATAGGCACCTTGGAAGGTCTCATCCATTTGAGGTTCAATATAGATGCGAGCTGAGGCCTGAGCCCACTTGCCTTCTGCATGTTGGTGACTGTCTGTCTGAGACAAGACTTCCAGCGTTCCCGTCTCCTTCCATTGATTCCAGCCACCTTGACCTATCTTGCTCATTTTTTCAACCTGATTGACCGCAGAATGAAAATCACCAGTCAGGTACCAAAGCACTCCAAAGGCAATAAGCAGTAGAATGGCCACAGTCCAAACCAGACGCCAGAAGAAACGCCAAATTCCCAAAAGAAATCGGAAGAATAATCGAATAATCCAGAACATGACGCCCCACCTTTCATAAAAATAAGAACCTATCTTGAAATCACATTCTCCTTGATCAAGATAGATTCTCTATTTTACTGAAGAAAGCTGAAAGAAACCTAAAACTAAGATAAACGTTCTTCCAAGACAAAGTCAATTGGTAGAGTAGCTAAAAAACGTTCCAATTGTTTTTCCCAGTAGTACCACTCGTGCTTACCTGGACTATGACTATAGGTCACCTCAAAACCAAGATTTTTGAGGTTTTTCACTGCGAGGTTATTGGCAGAGTAAAGATAGTCTTGTTCCCCACACCAAGCCCATAGTTTGGTCTTTTTATCGGATCTTGCAGCCATGCTTTCAAGCGAATGAGGACTAGCTGTCCAGTCTTTAATCTCTCCAAAAACTCCTCGCCAGTAGGCAAGTGATCCCAAATCCTGACTTTCAGGAGAAAATTCTTGAAAACTGAGTGCACCGGAAAAACTAGCCGCACGAGAAAAACGATCGGTTGCGAGAGCCAGCTTGAAGGAACCATAGCCTCCCATGGAGAGACCTGCAATAAAGGTTTTTTCTCGCTTACTGGTCATATTGGGGAAGAAACGTTTCATGACTTGGGGGAGTTCTTCTGCTAGAGCAGTAAAGTAGTTAAAACCGTACTGGGTATCTGTGTACCAGCCATTGTTTGTATTGGGCATGATGACAATGAGATTGGTCCCACGCAACAAGCGTTCGACATTGGTACGTTTGAGCCAGCTATTTTGATTTCCTGACATTCCGTGCAAAAGGTAAAGCACAGGAATATCTGTGCAATCTGGTTCAGTCACTCGACTAGCATCTGGATAGAGTACGGTAACACCCCACTCCATATCCAAAACTTCAGAGTAATACTCAATATTCATAACTGCCATGATTTTCTCCTTTTACTATTTATAAGAAAAAGCCGAATTTCGACTTTTTCTGTAGGTATTCTGCTTATTATTTTGCTTCCATCACGACTGGCAAGATTGCTGGGCGACGCTTGGTTTGATCAAAGAGGTACTTGGTCAAATTGTCACGAACTTTGCCTTTGAGATCTGCCCAGTCAAAGTCATCCCCTTGAAGATACTCTTCTACCGTTTGGTTAATCAATTCTGAACTTTCACGGAGAATGTCACGACTTTTCTTAAGGTAGATAAATCCACGCGTATGAACACGAGCCTTAGCCACAATCTTCTTCTCACGACGGTTAACAGTGATAGCCACAATAAAGATCCCATCCTCTGACAAGACCTTACGGTCGCGAAGAACGACATTCCCAACATCTCCAATGGCATTTCCATCAATCATGACATCGCCTGCAGAAACTGCTCCAGCTGGGACGAAATCTCCATGTTCATAGGACATGATCGTTCCCTTTTTAGGGATGAAAATGCGCTCTGGCAACATTCCAACTGCCATGGCAGCCTTGGCATGCGCATCCAACTCACGGTACTCCCCTTGGACAGGGAAGAGATATTTCGGTTGCAAAAGATTGATCATCAACTGCAAATCACGCGCATTTCCGTGTCCTGATACTCGCAAACTCTGGGTAATGAGTTTTACCACACCACCAGCTTGGTAAATCATATTTTCAACGCGAGCCACAACTGCTTCTTTGGCGGTGGATGGAGTTGTTACAATATAAACCAAGTCCCCATCCTTGATTTCTACATAACGGTGGCGCCCAACAGACATCTTGCGAAGCCCATTGATGGGTTCACCCATACGACCTGTCTCTAGGATAATCAACTCATGGTCTTCAAAACGAGACATTTCTTTTGGTTTAATCAAAAGGCTTTCATTAGCTAGAGATAATTTTTTGAGACGAATCGCTGTACGAACGATATTTTCAACATCAAATCCAGTCAAAACGACTCGGCGGCCAGTCTCCGCAGCCGCATCAAAAACCTGCTGGATACGAGAAAGGTTGCTGGCAACCGCGGCAACGATGATACGGCCGTCCCAGTCAGCGATGGTTTGGGTAATTTCATCCCCAACTTCACTCTCGCTCGCCACCTGGATATTGCTGTCTGCATTCGCAGAATCACTGAGAAGTGCCAAGACACCGTCACGGCCGATTTCGGCTAAACGCGCAAAATCCGTCGCATAGGATTCACTAGCCGTCTGGTCAAATTTGAAGTCGCCTGTGTAAACAATGTTCCCTTTTGGTGTTTTTAACACAACTCCCAGGCTTTCCGGGATGGAGTGAGTCGTACGGAAGAAGGAAACCACAGTCCCTCCAAAGTCAATCTCCGTATCTTCATCAATCACATGGAAGTCATTGAATTTCTTAACCGTATCATTTCCTTTGACAAAGAGTTTCGCCAACTCGATGGTCAACTCAGAGCCAAACACAGGCACCTTAGCCTCTGCCAAAAGATAAGGCAGGGCACCAATGGCATCCGCATGCCCGTGAGTCAAGAAGACCCCTGCGATACGGTCGCTATTTTCAAAAAGGTAGTCCATGTTTGGAATGACGACATCAACCCCTAGTTGTTCATTTTCAGGGTATTTAAGCCCTGCATCCAAAACAAAGATAGATTCATCGATTTCAGCGATGTACATATTTTTCCCATTTTCTCGTACACCACCTAGTGTTGTTAAACTGATATTACTCATTTTCCCTCCGAAACTTAATTATCTTGATTATAGGGTAGGTTTACCCTCTTATTCTAAAAGTTCTAAAACTTTCAGCCGAATCTTTTCCTACCATTATACCATTTTTTTGATGATTTTCAAAACGAAGATTTGTTTTCAAAAAAGAGCTGGTTACCCAACTCTTTCCTAACTTCTACTATTTCTCCATTAAAAAGTCATATATTTCTTGCACGGTACCCAGCGCCATCATTTCTTGGTCTTTAACGGTCTGTTTGAGATTTTGGTAAATCTGACTTTCAGCAATTTCCCTTTTCGGCGCTTCTTTATTGACTGTCATGACACCATCTTTGATCGTCACAAAGCCCAGTTCCTCAAATACTTGGATCATCTTGACCAGCAAGATTTGTTGGATATTGAGATAAGTTGCCAAATCTTTGAGCTTGTAGCGAATATCAAACTCTGGGAACTGGTAAATGGTCTTGTACAATTTGGCAAACTGTTCCCTAGTCCCATAACCTGTCAGATAGTAGGCCTTATCGATGTCGTTTTTGAAATAGACAGCTGAGAAATCCTGTTCCTGAAAAATGGTCTTCAGCAAGGTAATATCCTCGGGAATGGTTTTCACAACCACAGCATCACTATTCGCTAGATCTGGCAACTCTCCAGAGAAATCCAAAACTGGAACCCCTTCTGGCAAGACTGCATTCTTCCCACGAATGTTAAAGAGTTGAACACCCTCCACACGCGCATCCACCATCATCAACTGGAGAGCAGTTTGGCCATTCCATTGATTGACAGACAAGGTGACTGCCAACTCTAGATTCTTGGTTTGAGCAAACTCTGTCGCCCACCTACCTTGACCAAAGGCTACCACTTCAAAATTCGTCTCACCCTTGGAAATTTTTAGTTTGAGGTGGGCATTGCCTGCTCCCATAGTACGGGCACTTTCGACATGAAAATCCTTGATATAAAAGACAGGTTTCTGATTATCCATTCCAAAGGGTGCCAAGCATTCAAAGCTTTTAACCGTTTCTAAACTAAGAGTCTCCAAATCCAGCTCTTCATCTAGATTTAACTTGTTCTTGCCACCAGCATCTGCACCTTTTTCACGGACATAGTCTTCCAAAACCTGAGATAAATCTGAGAGTTTCTCCACTTCCAGCGTCATTCCAGCTGCACCAGCATGGCCGCCAAAGGCGATAAAGAGGTCGCGATGGGGATCCAAGGCTTCAAAAATATCGACCACTTCCACACTACGAGCGCTACCCTTGGCACGACCATCTTCTATATTGAGAACGATAACTGTCTGCCCTAGTTCTTCCAGCAAGCGCCCAGCCACGATACCCAGAACGCCAGGATTCCAGCCTTCCTTGGCCAAAACCTGGACCTTCTTCTCAGGATCCACCATGGTCTTAGCTTCTTCATAGATTGACTGAACGATTTCCTTGCGCTCTTCGTTTTTCTGATGAATCATGAGGGCAATCTCATGTGCTTCCTCGTCGTCAAACCCAGTCAACAAATCAATGGCAGGATTGGGATCATCCAAGCGCCCCAAGGCATTTAAACGAGGGGCAATCTGGAAACCAACCGTTTCTTCTGTTACTTCATTAGCAGCAATCCCAGCCATATCCAGCATTTCTTGTAGGCCAATACGCTGAGTATGCCCCAGCATTTCCAGACCATATTGAACCATGATACGGTTTTCATCTGTCAAGCTCACCATATCTGCAATGGTACCGATAGCGACCAAATCAAGCAATTCCACTTGCACTTCTTCTAAAAGGGCGCAAGCCAGCTTGAAAGCCACTCCACAACCAGCTAAACATTTGAAGGGATAGTCCGCATCTGGATGCTCAGGGTGAACAATCGCATAGGCATCAGGAAGGGTTTCCGGCATAGAATGGTGGTCAGTCACAATAACATCCACTCCCATAGACTGGGCCAATTCAATAGCCTCGTGACCAGCAACTCCATTATCCACTGTCACAATCAAGGAAATTCCCTCTTGCTCGATAAAGTATTTATAGACACTGGCATTGGGACCATAGCCATCGGTAAAACGATTGGGCAGGTAAACACGGCACTCGGCGCCAAGCTGTTCCAAACTTTCCTTCACAATCGAAGCTGAAGTCATACCATCCGCATCATAGTCTCCATAGACGAGAATATTCTCCCCTTCTTCAATAGCCTGACGAATCCTTTTCACTGCCTTGTCCATATCATGGAGCAGATAGGGGTCATGCAAGTCCTCTAAAGAAGGTTCTAAAAACTTCTTTAAACTTTCCTCATCCTGAATCCCTCTCTCAAACAATAACCGAGCCACCTCAGGGCCCAGTCCAGCCTTCTTGGCTATCTTTGTAAAATCCGCATCTTCAACCTGCGGGGCAAACTGCCATTCATAAGTAGGAGTTATCAAAAAAACATCCACTCTTTCTAAGAATTCTATCGTTTCATTATAACATGATTTAGGCTTTTTCTCTATTCAGATTGCTTTGTACAAAAATTTTACTAACTTTTTTCTGATATTATTTGACAAGACAAATCTTTTGGTGTAGAATC
The DNA here is from genome assembly GCF_027691175.1 of Streptococcus halitosis. Taxonomy (GTDB): domain Bacteria; phylum Bacillota; class Bacilli; order Lactobacillales; family Streptococcaceae; genus Streptococcus; species Streptococcus halitosis_A. Next base: position 541,354 of record NZ_JAQFBD010000001.1, on the reverse strand, counting down.
ATGTTATAAAATCTAACACAAAGGAGATCTCTCATGGCTTTAGTAGAATTTAAAAACGTCGAAAAATATTACGGAGACTACCACGCACTCCGCGACATCAATCTCCGTTTTGAAAAAGGACAAGTCGTTGTCCTGCTTGGACCTTCTGGTTCTGGAAAGTCCACTCTTATCCGTACGATCAATGGTTTAGAGGCTGTTGACAAAGGAAGTCTCCTAGTAAATGGACATCAAGTAGCAGGTGCCAGTCAGAAGGATTTAGTTCCTCTTCGTAAGGAAGTCGGCATGGTTTTCCAACATTTTAACCTTTATCCACACAAAACAGTGTTAGAAAACGTAACACTCGCACCCGTTAAAGTTCTAGGAATTGATAAAAAAGAAGCTGAAAAAACAGCCCAAAAATATCTGGAATTTGTAAATATGTGGGACAAGAAAGATTCCTATCCAGCCATGCTATCTGGTGGACAAAAACAACGGATTGCCATTGCACGCGGACTCGCTATGCATCCAGAGCTACTTCTCTTTGATGAGCCAACATCTGCTCTTGATCCTGAGACTATCGGAGATGTTCTAGCAGTTATGCAAAAACTGGCGCATGACGGGATGAATATGATCATCGTTACCCACGAAATGGGCTTTGCTCGAGAGGTTGCGGACCGCATCATCTTTATGGCAGACGGAGAAGTTTTGGTGGATACGACAGATGTCGATGACTTTTTTGACAACCCAAGCGAACCTCGTGCCCAACAATTCCTCAGCAAAATTATCAACCACGAAAGTGACAAAGTCAAATAAGGAGGCGCCTATGAAAAAGAAATTCTTTTTATCCGCATTATTGATTAGTCTTTTCAGCCTTGCTGCTGCCAAACCAGTCCAGGCTGATACTAGCGTCGCAGACATTCAAAAAAGAGGCGAACTAGTTGTCGGTGTCAAACAAGACGTTCCGAATTTTGGCTACAAGGATCCCAAGACAGGGACTTATTCTGGTATCGAAACGGACCTTGCCAAGATGATTGCAGACGAACTCAAGGTCAAGGTTCGCTACGTTCCAGTTACCGCTCAAACCCGAGGACCACTACTAGACAATGAACAGGTCGACATGGATATCGCAACCTTCACCATCACAGACGAACGTAAAAAACTATACAACTTCACCAGTCCCTACTATACGGATGCTTCTGGTTTTTTGGTCAATAAATCCGCCAACATCAAAAGCATTGAGGACCTAAACGGAAAAACGATTGGGGTTGCCCAAGGCTCCATCACCCAGCGCTTGATTACTGAACTGGGCAAAAAGAAAGGTCTAACCTTTAAATTCGTCGAACTTGGTTCCTATCCAGAATTGATTACTTCCCTTCACGCTCACCGTATTGATGCCTTTTCCGTGGACCGCTCTATCCTGTCTGGCTACACCAGTAAACGAACAGAATTGCTAGATGATAGTTTTAAACCATCTGACTACGGTATTGTTACCAAGAAATCAAACACCGAGCTCAACGATTATCTTGATAGCTTGGTCACTAAATGGAGCAAGGATGGTAGTTTGCAGAAGCTCTATGACCGTTACAAACTTAAACCATCTAGCCATACCGCAGATTAAGGAGGACACCCCATGACAGATTTATCATCTTGGACAGCCTATTTTCAGGATTTTGGACAATTTTTCAATGGTTTCCTCTTCACCCTTGCCCTAGCAATCGGATCCTTTATCCTCGCCATGGTTTTGGGCATCTTCTTTGGAGCCATGTCAACCAGCAAACGCCCAGTCTTGCGCGTTTTGGCTCGTATTTTTGTCGAATTTTATCAAAACACTCCCCTATTGGTGCAGTTTGTCATCGTTTTTTATGGCCTACCTCTTATCAGTGACCATACCATCATGATTCCGATTTATTGGACAGCTGTTCTCTGCGTGGGACTCTATCACGGCGCTTATATCGCTGAGGTTATTCGTTCAGGGATTCAGTCTATTCCTAGTGGTCAGATGGAGGCCGCCTTGTCGCAAGGTTTTACCTATATCAGTGCCATGCGCTTGATTATCTTGCCTCAGGCTTTCCGCATCATTCTCCCACCTTTGACCAATCAAATCGTTAACCTCATCAAGAATACCTCTACAGTTGCCATCATCTCTGGAGTGGACTTGATGTTTGTGACTAAGTCTTGGTCGGCTCTCAACGGAAACTACATCCCAGCCTTTTTAGGTGCTGCTCTTCTCTACTTTGCCCTATGCTTCCCTGTTGCCCAGTTTGGCCGCAAGATGGAGCAAGCCAACAAAAAAGCCTATTCACTTTAGGAGGTTACTATGGAATCTATTTTAGAAGTTTTGACCCCAGATAACCTAGTCTTTATCTTTAAAGGATTCGGCTTGACCCTCTACATTTCTCTGATTGCTATCGTCCTCTCGACCCTTATCGGAACAGTACTAGCCGTCATGAGAAATGGGAAAAATCCTGTCTTACGGATCATCTCCAGCATTTATATCGAGTTTGTACGTAACGTTCCCAACCTTCTCTGGATTTTCACCATCTTTTTGGTGTTTAAGATGAAGTCCACGCCAGCTGGTATTACAGCCTTTACCCTCTTTACCTCAGCAGCCCTGGCTGAGATTATCCGAGGCGGCCTCAATGCCGTGGACAAGGGCCAGCATGAAGCAGGAATGTCGCAAGGATTCACCTCTGCGCAAATCCTCTACTACATCATTCTCCCACAAGCGATCCGTAAAATGCTGCCAGCTATCATTTCTCAGTTTGTAACTGTGATTAAGGATACCAGCCTTCTCTACTCTGTTATCGCTCTACAGGAACTCTTTGGCGCCAGCCAAATTCTCATGGGACGCTATTTCGAACCAGAGCAGGTCTTCAGTCTTTATATCCTGATTGCCTTGATTTACTTTATCTTTAACTTTGCCATTTCTAGCCTGTCTCATAAGCTAGCAAAACGTTGGCAACAAGCCGCAGAATAAAAACGAAATGTGAACTCAAAACAAGGGTTCACATTTTTTTCTATAGATGGAAAAGAGTAACTTAATGCTATGCAAACGTTTTACTTTTTGGTAAAATGACTTTAAAACCATAAAACAAGGAGAAAAATCATGATCCACGAACTTTGCAAAGAATTCTCTCAACTGGAACAAGTAGAAGCTATTGCTCTTGGTGGTTCTCGTGCAGGACAAGCCTACGATCAAAACTCTGACTATGACGTTTATGTCTATCTCAACTCTCCTATTGATGAGGCGACTCGCCTAAAAATTTTGAGTGAATACTGCTCCTATATGGAAATTGGAAATCAGTTTTGGGAGTTAGAGGATGACTGCGTACTAAACAACGGTATCGAAATCGAGTTGATTTATCGTTCACTGGAGTCGTTTGAACAAGAATTGAACTCAACCGTTTTTCAACACAAAGCTCAAAATGCCTATACAACTTGCATGTGGCATAATCTACTCCACAGCAAGATTTTATACGACCCGAATGGACACTATGCTTCGCTCCAAAGAACCTGCCAGATTCCCTATCCACAGGAACTCAAAAAGCATATCATTGAAAGGCAACTCCTTTTACTAGAACAAGCCATGCCTGCCTTCTCTCACCAAATAGAAAAAGCTATCAAACGCCAAGATCTTCTCAGTATGAATCACCGCTCAAGTGAATTTTTTGCTTCCTACTTTGACTTGTTGTTTGCGCTCAATGAGCAAACCCATCCTGGTGAAAAACGGATGCTGGAGTACGCAAAGGCCCATTGTACTCTCCTCCCTAAGCAATTTGAAGAAACTATTCGCAAGTATTTCCAACTACTCTATCAACCACAACAAGGAGAACAAGCGATCGTAACCTTGCAAACTATCCTGAAGGAACTAAAAGCCATTTTGCCATAGACCAAAAAGAAAATGTGAACCTCTGTTGCTGTTCACATTTTTATTTGTCGTTGACTGTAAAATTCTAGTCTACTCATATTCAGTTGCCTATTTTTGACTCTCTCTAAAAATCTGCAACTAGGTTAGAAATTGTTCAATTGATTGACGAGCAATCATGAAACCGTTCCAAAAACCGCACTCACAATCACTTACCCTGCTCTTTCATTACTAGTGACAATTTTTCCCTTAGGGTTACTACAAGATTTTTTAGAGATTCTAACAAGAATTACAATATGAATTTTACATATTACCATAGAACACCTCTATAGGAGAAAATCAGAGCTAAAATTAATAAAATATAGAAGGCGAGAAAAAGCCATCTCATCTTCACACATAGAGCAATGTATTCTCTGATAAAGGCCGATGGGATATAGTAGGCGGCTGTACGGCAACCAAGACCATCTCCCTTCATCCCAATACGGCGAGCATAGGTACTGGTACGAAAAACATGGTAATCATTGGTCACAAAGAGAAAACGTGGACTGGCCACCAGCTTCTCTCCCATTTCTTTTGAGAAGAGAAGATTCTCATAGGTCGTCGTTGAGTCTTCCTCTAGGAGAATCGCTTCTCTCGGAACATCCGTCTCTTCCAGCAAATAATTACAAATTACCTGAGCTTCGGAAATCTTCTCATCCCCACCTTGACCACCACTTGCGATGATTTTAACATTGGGATTGAGAGACTGGTGATAGGCTTCTACTGCCTTGTCAATGCGACTCTTCAGTAAGGGAGTGACTTTTTCTCCATTCAACAAGCCTGCTCCGTGAATGATGATAAAATCATAATATTTTTTCTTAGGAATGAAAAGATACAGAATGGAATAAAGCAGAAATCCTGCAAAGGCAAAACCAAAAATCAAATACGAATAAATCAAAAAGAAAAAGATAATATTCACTAGATGATTGGTGTAAAACAAGCCCTTGGTATCGCTCACTCGAATCGCCATGATCACAAAAAAGAATAGAATCACGCAGCCTAATCCTAGAGACAAATAATTTGCCTTGGATTTTCCTTCTTTTTTCAATAACACAAATCCATTATAAATAAGGAAAAAACCACTTAGAAAAACTAAAAGAGGCAGCAGGAGAAAAATCCCTGCAAAGAAAACCATGTGCACTTCTTTCTGCCCAGCTTCGTAAAAAAGATTGGCAATAGACATATAAGAAAAGAGTAAAGACAAAAGCAAGAGAGCTGGATTCCAGAGACTGCGATTGTCCCTTAAAAACGAAACGAGAAAAAGTAGGACAAAAAATCCTGTGATAAAGTACATAGTCTCCTCCTTTAATGACTACATTGTACCATAATTATGGCAATAGAAAAAGAGGAGCCTAGCCCTCTTATTATTTTACAATTCTTGCTTCTGCATCTGCCACAACCTGAGCCAGACTTGTCTGACGCAGTTGGTTTTCCATAGCTGCTTGAACATCAAACAACTTTTGGTCCAAGACTGCATGGATATTCGCACCAATTGGGCAATTAGGATTTGGATTGTCATGGAAACTAAAGAGCTTACCAGATTTTCCTAAACATTCGACTGCCTGATAAACATCAAAAAGGCTAATATCTTGGAGGTCTTTGATAATTTCGGTACCACCCGTCCCACGCGCAACTGAAATCAATCCTGCTTTTTTGAGTTGCGACAAAGTCTTACGGATAATGACTGGATTAACTCCAACGCTAGCTGCGAGAAAATCACTGGTCACCTTACTTTCCTGGCCCTTGATAGCAATGATAATTAGCATATGGATCGCAATGGTAAATCGACTTGAAATTTGCATTTTGTTCCCCTTTCACCTGAGATTCTCATCATCTCTCTTCTCATACTCATTATACCCCTTTTTGATGTCATGTCAATCATTACTACTATCTAACCATGCATCCAACTCAATATCATGACCCTGTTTTTGAGCAATCTCATACAGAAGTTCCTGGTTATGAGTGTGGTGAATCCCATTTACCAAACTTTCATAATAGACCTGGAAATAGGGGAGCTTTAAATCTTTAGCCAACTGCAATTCAGCTTCTACATCATAATCCACTCGACGAAAATCAACATCAGCCAAACCTGCTTCATCAAACTCTAAGATCATATACTGGGCCCGCAGGTCCTTACGCAACTTCGCATCTAGAAAGAAGGGTTGTCCAATAGACCCTGGATTAAGAATCAACTGTCCATCACTTCCATAACGAAGCAACTGTTGGTGGATATGACCATATACTGCGATGGAGGCGTGTGGATTCGTCACTAATCTATCAAAATCTTCTTGTTTTCCCGTATGAATCAACTCTCTACCCCAGTTTTTATCAGGGAGATGGTGAGTGATTCCTACCGTCAAATTACCGAACCGACGGTGAACTTGCATGGGTTGATTGTGGAGGTCTTCGATTTCTTCAGGGCTGATTTCTTCTAATATATACTGGCATTGACGTAGGAGGTAGCGATGACTAGCTTTTGTCAAATCTAGCTTACGATGCAAGCCTCGCCAGAGACTGTTCTCCCAATTACCAAGAACTATTGCAGTGATAGGCAAAGTAGCTAAAAGATTCAATATCCTTCTACGTCCCGTTCCAGGCATAAGAATATCCCCCAAAAGCCAGTACTCATCTACCTTTGCCTTTTTAGCATCAGCCAGTACAGCTTCCAGGGCTGTCGTATTTCCATGTATGTCTGAAAGAACTGCTATTTTCGTCATCCTTTCTCCTCTTTTCCTCTTACTTCTTTTGTTAGTATTATAGCAGAAAACACTCAAAAAGAGCACTATCACTACTCACTGGATTAACTTGTAAAGGCTTCCAATACGTGCTATAATATAAATAGAGAGTTCCCCTTCATTTAGGATTATGTGGTCTTCAACATCTCTCAATTTTTGCAGATTGGAGGACTATTGCCATGCGGAAATATCTTAAGTATATTCCATACTACCTTGTCATTTTCTTCTTTTACTGGCCCCTCTATGAGTTGCTTTTACTGCTGATATCTGATTCTTATACGCTGAAGGGACTTTACATTTATAACATTCTCCTCTTTTCTCCCCTAGTAACCTTTATCGTATCGCTACTTTATAGCTATCGATTTCATTTCTCACTTTGGTGGCTACTCGGTATTGGTCTGGTCTTTTGCTTTACCATCATCACCTTTGGTGAGTTCATCCTGCTTTACTTCCTAGCCTATGAACTCTTTGCCCTACTTGGCTTGGCTGCTGGCATGGGTATCAAGCATGTCTTCCAAAGAGAGAAAAACAAAAAAATTATACAAAAACCTTGAAAATTCTCGCAATCATGCTATAATAATGCATAGAGACAAGTCACTTAGTCCCTTTCTACTAGAGAGTGCGTGGTTGCTGGAAACGCATAGAAAGCCTAAACTGATACTACTCTACTGATTTTTATGCAAACATAAAACGGTGGCCACGTTAAAGCCAATCTGAGGTGTCCCTCTTTTTTGAGGAACATAAATGAAGGTGGAACCACGTTGCGACGTCCTTTTAAGGATGTCGCTTTTTGATTTATTAACGAAAAATCAAAAGGAATTTCTATTTATATTTCAAGGGCACCTTCACCATAACTAGGCTAATAAAAACTTTATAAGGAGAAAACCATGATTAAGATTACTTTCCCAGATGGAGCTGTTCGTGAATTCGAATCTGGCGTGACAACTTTTGAAATTGCCCAATCTATCAGCAATTCCCTAGCTAAAAAAGCCTTGGCTGGTAAATTCAACGGCAAACTCATTGACACGACTCGTGCTATCACTGAAGATGGAAGCATTGAAATCGTGACACCTGATCACGAAGATGCCCTTCCAATCTTGCGCCACTCAGCTGCTCACTTGTTTGCCCAAGCAGCTCGTCGCCTTTTCCCAGATATTCACTTGGGGGTTGGTCCAGCTATCGAAGACGGTTTCTACTACGATACGGACAATACTGCTGGTCAAATCTCCAACGAAGATCTTCCTCGTATCGAAGAAGAAATGAAAAAAATCGTTAAAGAAAACTTCCCATCAATCCGTGAAGAAGTTACCAAAGACGAGGCCCGTGAAATCTTCAAGAACGACCCTTACAAATTGGAATTGATTGAAGAACACTCAGAAGACGAAGGTGGTTTGACTATCTACCGTCAGGGCGAATACGTAGACCTCTGCCGTGGTCCTCACGTCCCATCAACAGGTCGTATCCAAATCTTCCACCTGCTCAACGTAGCTGGTGCCTACTGGCGTGGAAATAGCGACAACGCGATGATGCAACGGATCTACGGTACAGCTTGGTTTGACAAGAAAGACTTAAAGAACTACCTTCAAATGCGTGAAGAAGCCAAGGAACGTGACCACCGTAAACTCGGTAAAGAGCTTGACCTCTTCATGATTTCACAAGAAGTCGGACAAGGTTTACCATTCTGGTTACCAAACGGAGCGACTATCCGTCGTGAATTGGAACGCTACATTGTCGACAAGGAAATCGCTGCAGGCTACCAACACGTCTACACTCCACCAATTGCCTCCGTGGAACTCTATAAAACTTCTGGTCACTGGGATCACTACCGTGAAGATATGTTCCCAACTATGGACATGGGAGACGGTGAAGAGTTTGTCCTCCGCCCAATGAACTGTCCTCACCATATCGAAGTTTATAAACACCATGTACACTCATACCGTGAATTACCAATCCGTATCGCTGAGATTGGCATGATGCACCGATATGAAAAATCTGGTGCCCTTACTGGCCTTCAACGTGTACGTGAAATGTCCCTAAATGATGGTCATACTTTTGTAGCTCCAGAACAAATTGAGGAAGAATTCAAGAAAATTCTTCAATTGATTATCGACGTGTATGAAGACTTTAATTTGACAGATTACCGTTTCCGCTTGTCTTACCGCGATCCTGAAGATAAACACAAATACTTTGACAACGATGAAATGTGGGAAAATGCACAACGCATGTTGAAGGCAGCTATGGATGATATGGAACTGGACTACTTTGAAGCTGAAGGTGAAGCAGCCTTCTACGGACCAAAATTGGATATCCAGGTTAAAACTGCCCTTGGAAAAGAAGAAACCCTTTCTACTATCCAGCTCGACTTCTTGCTTCCTGAACGCTTCGACCTCAAATATGTTGGAGCAGATGGTGAGGAACACCGTCCAGTCATGATCCACCGTGGGGTTATCTCAACTATGGAACGCTTTACAGCTATCTTGATTGAGAACTACAAGGGTGCTTTCCCAACATGGCTTGCACCACATCAAGTGACCCTCATCCCTGTTTCTAACGAAAAACACGTGGACTACGCATGGGAAGTGGCTAAGAAACTCCGTGACCGTGGTGTCCGTGCGGATGTGGATGAGCGCAATGAAAAAATGCAGTTCAAGATTCGTGCTTCACAAACTAGCAAAATTCCTTACCAATTGATCGTTGGGGACAAGGAAATGGAAGACGGAACAGTCAACGTTCGCCGCTACGGCCAAAAAGAAACACACACTGTCTCAGTTGATGACTTTGTTGAATCTATCCTGGCTGATATCGCCAACAAATCACGCGTTGAGAAATAAAAACCTAGCATAAAAGCCTCCATTCGGAGGCTTTTTCTCATTTATTCTTACTCAATAACAAGCTTCACTTCAGTGAATTTAATCCGTACGGTTGTTCCTTTTCCAACCTCAGACTCGATACGAATCTGGTGGCCCAGTTCTTCAGAAATTTTCTTAGATAGATAAAGTCCAAGTCCAGATGACTGCTGGGTCAAACGACCATTGTAGCCTGAAAAGCCACGTTCAAAGACTCGGAGCACATCACTGTTTTTAATCCCGATTCCCGTATCCTTGATACAGAGTTCCTGGCCTTCCATATAGATCTCTAGTCCACCTTTCTTGGTGTATTTGAGGCTGTTTGAGAGGATTTGTTCAATGACGACCAACAACCACTTCTTATCGGTCACGATGATTTTGTCAAGGTCATGTAGGTTGACTGTCAGTCCCTTTTGAATAAAGAAAAGGGCATACTTACGGACAACTTCCTTCACCAGATCCTCCACTTGAACCTTTTCAAACACTAGGTCATCATGGAAGCTCTCTAAACGTAGATACTGCAACACCAGATTGGTATAGGAGTCAATCTTGAAGATTTCCTGTTCCAATTGCTGCTTGACCTCACGATCAGAGACTTCTGCCACTAAAAGTCGACTCGCTGCAATAGGGGTCTTTATCTGATGAACCCACAAGGTATAGTAGTCAAGCAAATCTGTCAGTTTACTTTGGGCTTCTGACTTCTTTTGATACAATTCAGACTCACGCTCTTTGAGTTTTTCCGCTAGCACACACTCCAAAGGAGACTTTGGGTCTCTTTCAGCATAGAGTATTTCCTGACGGTAAACCTGAGCTTCTGCAAAAATATCCCAAACCAAAAATAAGAAGGTCAGAAAACCACTGAGCAGAAAGAAATAAAGAAAATAAGTTCCTAGACTAGCAAATAAAAACTGAAAGAGAAGGACGAGAAAGCCTAATGAAAAAATATAGACAAAGATGCGACTGCGAGAACGCAGATAGGCTAGACAAAATGATTTCCAATCAAGCATGTTTCAGTCCGTATCCTATTCCCTTCTTGGTTTCGATAAATCCTGCCAAGCCTTGCTCCTCCAACTTTTTACGCAAACGAGCAACATTGACAGACAAGGTATTATCATCGATGAAAAAGTCGCTATTCCAGAGTTCTCTCATCAAGTCATCACGCGCTACGATATTGCCAGCATGTTCAAACAAAATCCGCAAAATTTGAAATTCATTCTTGGTCAAACTCAATACTTCCCCCTGATAGTGCAGGTCCATAGACTTGGTATTGAGGATCACACCCGCATACTCCAGCAGACTTTCATCCCGCCCAAATTCGTAAGAACGGCGCAACAAGCCCTGAACCTTGGCAAGGAGCACCTGCTGATCAAAAGGCTTGGTCACAAAATCATCTGCTCCCATATTGATCGCCATGACGATATCCATCGCCTGGTCTCTCGAAGACAGAAACATGATGGGTACCTGAGAAATCTTACGAATCTCCTGACACCAGTGGTAACCATTAAAGAGAGGTAAGCCAATATCCATAAGGACCAAATGAGGTTCTGACTGAACAAAAAGACTCAATACTTCCATAAAGTCCTCCACCAAAATAACCTCAAAACCCCATTCTGAGAGCAATTTCCCAACTTGTTGCCGAATGACTTGGTCATCTTCTACTAGTAAAATCTTGTGCATGTGCTCCTCCTTTGTTCTTATTATAACAGATTTTCCCCATGGATAAAATGCAAACCTGTATTTAAACCAGCTCGCTAGCCATGTAGTATCCAATAAGCCTACTAGCTAATTCTAGATAAATGTGATAGGATAAATATAGAGAAAGGAGCTTTTATGGCCAATATTTTTGACTACCTCAATGATGTAGCATACGATTCCTTTTATGACCTCTCCGTGAACGAGTTAGATGTTCTTGCCTTGACTGAATTAACCTACCTTGCTTTTGATGATGTAGTCACCCAAGAACCAAAGCGCCTCATAGATCTTGCACCTCAAATTCCTAGAGACACGACGATGCTGACCAATAAAAACCGTCTCCAGTTATTGGATCAACTCGCTCAACACAAACGATTTAAAAATTGCAAGCTCTCAGAATTTATCAACGATATTGATCCTGAATTGCAGAAACAGTTTGCAGCCATGACTTATCGTATCAGTCTCGATACCTATTTGCTTGTTTTTCGTGGAACTGATGACAGCATCATTGGTTGGAAAGAAGATTTCCATATGACCTATATGAAGGAAATCCCAGCTCAAAAACATGCCCTCCAGTATTTAGAGGACTTTTTTGCCCAACATCCTAACCAAAAGGTTATCCTAGCAGGACACTCAAAAGGGGGCAATCTAGCTGTCTATGCTGCCAGTCAACTTGATCCAAACTTGCAGAAAAACATTATCGCTGTCTATACTTTTGATGCACCTGGGCTTCACAAGGAACTAACCGAAACACTAGGATATCAAAACATGATAGACAGAACAAAAGTATTTATCCCACAAGGTTCTATCATCGGGATGATGCTGGAAATTCCGGATAAAAAAATCGTTGTTCGAAGTACTGCCTTGGGTGGCATCGCCCAGCACGATACCTTTAGTTGGCAGGTTGAAGACAAACACTTTGTCCAACTGGACGAGACCAATAGTGATAGTCAGCAAGTCGATACAACCTTCAAGGAATGGGTTGAAACAGTCCCTGACGAGGAACTACAACTCTATTTCGACCTCTTTTTCGGAATCATTCTCGATGCAGGCATCTCCTCTATCAACGATCTTTCTTCCTTCAAGGTCATTGAACACATTCATCAACTCTTTGTCCAAGCTCAATCCCTCACTCCCGAAGAAAGAGAAACCATGGGGCGCTTAACCCAACTCTTGATTGACACCCGATACCAGGCTTGGAAAAATCGTCAAGGCACGAAAAAGACTTTCTGATACCCTAAGTATTCTCTTCTATGCTATACTTAGTTTAGTACATTCTTTGAGAGAGGAAGATTTATGAAAATCCATAAAACCGTGAATCCCGTTGCCTATGAAAACACTTATTATCTAGAAGGAGACCAACACCTGATTTTGGTTGACCCAGGTAGCCATTGGGAGGCTATTCGCAAGACCATCGAGAAAATCAACAAACCAGTCTGTGCGATTCTCCTGACCCACACCCACTACGACCATATTATGAGTCTGGACTTGGTTAGAGATACTTTTGGAAATCCCCCCGTTTATGTAGCAGAAAGTGAAGCCAGCTGGCTCTATACTCCTGTTGACAATCTCTCTGGCCTACCTCGTCATGATGATATGGCTGATGTCGTCTGCAAACCAGCTGAACACACCTATGTCTTTCATGAGGAATACCAGATCGAAGAGTTTCGTTTTACGGTATTGCCAACACCTGGCCATTCTATCGGAGGTGTTTCTCTGGTTTTTCCTGATGCCCATCTAGTCTTAACCGGAGATGTTCTATTCCGCGAAACCATCGGACGGACAGACCTTCCTACAGGTAGCATGGAACAACTTCTCCATAGTGTCCAGACTCAACTCTTCACTCTTCCTAACTACGATGTCTATCCTGGGCACGGCCCGGCTACGACCATCGCTCACGAAAAGACCTTTAATCCCTTTTTCTAGCAAACAAAAAACCAAGGATAATTTCCTTGGTTTTTTTGTAGCTTCAATTTCTATGTCAATATTTGCTCAGAAGAATCAATATTGACTAGAAAAATAATTCAAAACTAATTAGCCGGATTCAATTCTTTCCAGCCAATGTTAGACAAATCAAGCTTTTCAGAAGAAATATCTAAAACTTGCTCTGCTTTTTCATTGCTACCGATTTGAAGAGTTGCTTCTTTAATCTTCTGCACTCCGTTTTTATCGAACGAATATAGAGACAGGTTCATTTCTGGACGAGTTGACTGCCAGTCTGCATAAGAGACTTGACCATTTTCATAAATAACAAATTCTGAGCGAAAACCACCTGCAGAAGCTATATATGCTGTGTGAAGTAAGCTAGGTTTTTGATTTTCCAAATAATAAATAGCTGAAACAAATTTTTCATCGCCAATAAGCAACTCGTCTTGACCATCCTTATTCAAATCAACCATTGCGTATTTCCAATCGGGTGCATTTTGATAATCCATTCGAGAGAAAACCAGGCTATATCCTTCTGAAGTAATCTTATCTTGTTTATTTTCCTTGTATAAATCTTCTCTATTACCTTGTTTTAAAAGGTCTGTAAAGTGATTATAGCGTTCAATCACTTCTTTATATAAATCTTGTCTAGTTTCTTTCTTATTTTCAGCAGTTGATTGTGATTCATTGGTTGACGAGTCACTAGTATTTTCAGCCTTTGCTTCTGTTGATACACTAGTCTTATCGTCTTTGGAGACAGATGATAGTGCGGATGAAGGTTCTGTATTGTTCCTATTTTTATCGAGACTACAAGATGCTAGAACTGAAATCGAAAGAATAGCTGATAGCATTATTAAAAATTTCTTCATGTTTACCTCGATAGCATTACATTTTCAGATTGATAAACTTCAAAAATGAACCATTAATTCCAAGATGATACTTGGTTAGGGACTTACTTTACCAAATAATCACACGGTCCTCTGGTGAACGCCACATACCATCGCCTTCTTTGACATCATAGGTTGTAAAGAAGTCATCGAAGTTTGGTACTTGAACATTGACACGGAGTTTGGCAGGCGCGTGCACGTCAACACTGGCCATGAGTTTCATCAACTCTGGACGGCCTTTCATGCGCCAGATACGAGCAAAGTTGTGGAAGAATTCTTCAGCAGAGAAGTCTGGTTCTCTCTTAGCAGCTTCAAGGGCTGCAGCAATTCCGCCCAAGTCAGCAACGTTTTCTGATACAGTTAGTTTTCCGTTGATTCTTGCACCGTAAGATTCTTGCCCATCAAACTGGTCGATAACTTTCTGCGTTTTTTCTTTAAAGGCAGCATAGTCACTCTCTGTCCACCAATCCTTGAGACTACCATTTTCATCAAAGGACGCACCATTTGTGTCGAAGGCATGAGAAATCTCGTGGGCAATAACAGCACCAATACCACCGTAGTTGGCAGAAGACGACTGATGCAAGTCATAGAATGGAGCCTGCAAAATGGCCGCTGGGAAGACAATCAAGTTCTTCTGAGGATTATAGTAGGCATTGACCATGTGTGCTGGCATGCCCCACTCCTTGTAATCAACCGGTTGGTTCCACTTGCTCCAGCTGTGCTTGATTTCCACACGCGCAAAGGCTAGGGCATTGTCAAAGAGACTGGCAGTTTCATCCACTACCTTGTCCTTGTAGCGTTCTGGCAATTCCTCTGGATAACCGATATAAGGCTTGATGACATTGAGTTTGACAATGGCCTTGTCTCGCGTTTCAGGCGTGAGCCAGTCGTTCTTAGCCAAGCGTTCCTTATAAACGTCAATCATAGTCGCTACTTTTTTCTCTACGTCAGCCTTAGCTTCTGGGGAGAATTTTTCATGCGCATACCAGAGACCAAGAGCCTGCTTGAAAGGACCTTGGGCTAAGTGATAAGCTGCCTTGACCTTGTCCTGTGCTTCTGGCACACCTGAAAGGGCACGTCCGTAAGCACCTGATAAGACACGAATCTCGTCTGTGAGGTAGCTGGTTGAGAGATTGACCACACCCAAAATCAAAGTTGCCTTAAGCAAAGGCCAAGCTTCTTCACTATAAAACTGGTCTGCTGCTTGCCAGAAACGTTCCTCATCTACGATAACCTTATCTGGAGTTTGTCCAAGAACAGCTTGGAAGAAATCATCCAAAGGTAGGGCAGGAGCAAATTTCTTGAAATCTTCATAAGCGTATGGATGGTAGAGTTTGGCATATTCTGAACTTTCTTCGTTAGAAAGCACCACAGCCGCAATGCGACGGTCCAATTCCAATCTTTTCTCTAGTAAGTCTGCGATTTCCTCATCTGAAAAATCATAGGCTTTGAGAAGATTCGTAGTACTTTCCTTCCAAAGAGTCAAGAGCTCCTCACGCTGAGGATGGTCTTCAGCGTAGTAAGTCGTATCTGGCAAAATCGTCCCTGGTGCACTGGCCCAGAGAACATTGGTTCTGGCATCCATAAAGTCTGGTGATACACCAAATGGAAGGAAGTTTGGTTTACCAGCTAGTTCAAACTCTGCCAGTTTGCTGGTAAAATCTTCAAAACTATCCAAGTCTTGGTACTCCTTGAGTAGAGGAAGGACAGGATTAATCCCATCTGCTTCTCTCTTGTCAAAATCACGTACCATACGATGGTACTTAACAAAGTTTGCGAGGATGGCATCCTCTGGGACTTCTTCACCTGCCAACCACTTGTCCGTAGTCGCCAGCATCAACTCTTCAATTTCCTCGTCAAGGTCAATAAAACCACCAGTTCGAGATTTATCAGCTGGAATGACAGCTGTTTTTTCCCATTCGCCATTAATAGCATCATAAAAATCATCTTGATAACGTGTCATCTTGTTCTCGCTTTCATTTTTTCACTTATTCTTAGCTTAGCAGAAAACACTTGGGAATGCAATTAAAAATGGTCTCTCTTTTCACTTCATTTTTCAGTTATTATTTTAAATTTTTCAAAAATTAACTTGACTTAATTTTTTTTTTAAGGTATATTAAAAGACAGGAGGAATACAACTGTATGATACGTATCGAAAACCTCAGTGTCTCCTACAAAGAAACGTTGGCACTAAAGGATATCTCACTAGTGCTCCAAGGACCAACTATTACCGGAATTATTGGTCCAAACGGTGCTGGAAAATCAACTTTATTAAAAAGTATGTTGGGAATTATCCCACATGAAGGTCAGGCCTTTCTCGATGACAAAGAATTCAAGAAATCGTTACATCGAGTTGCCTATGTCGAGCAAAAAATCCATATCGACTACAATTTCCCTATCAAGGTCAAGGAATGCGTCTCTCTGGGACTCTATCCATCCATCCCACTCTTTCACACCTTAAAGGCCAGCCACTGGAAAAAAGTGGCAGA
Organism: Streptococcus halitosis; assembly: GCF_027691175.1. Lineage (GTDB taxonomy): Bacteria > Bacillota > Bacilli > Lactobacillales > Streptococcaceae > Streptococcus > Streptococcus halitosis_A. The sequence goes on along the minus strand of NZ_JAQFBD010000001.1, from coordinate 524,896 downwards.
TGCACTTGAAATCGTTGGGCTCTCAGACTATGCTGATCGCCAAATCAGCCAGCTCTCAGGCGGACAATTTCAACGTGTGTTGATTGCCCGCTGCTTAGTGCAGGAAGCAGACTACATCTTTCTAGATGAGCCATTTGTCGGGATTGATTCGGTTAGTGAAGAGATTATCATGAACACGCTGAGAGATCTTAAAAAAGCTGGTAAAACAGTTCTCATCGTCCATCATGACCTCAGCAAAGTCCCCCATTATTTCGACCAAGTTCTGCTTCTCAATCGAGAATTAATAGACCTTGGTCCGACTAAAGAAACATTTACCGAGGCCAATCTTAAGAAGGCCTACGGTAGCAAACTCTTTTTCAATGGAGGTGGCCTATGATAGCAGAATTTATCGATGGATTGCAAAATTTCCATTTCCTACAAAACGCCTTGATCACAGCTATTGTCATCGGAGTTGTTGCTGGTGCTGTGGGATGTTTTATCATCCTACGTGGTATGTCTCTCATGGGAGATGCCATCTCTCACGCAGTTTTGCCCGGCGTAGCCCTTTCCTTTATCCTGGGAATTGATTTCTTTATTGGAGCGATCATCTTTGGTTTGATGGCTTCCATCATCATTACCTACATCAAGGGAAACTCTATCATCAAGAGTGACACTGCCATTGGTATTACCTTTTCATCTTTCTTAGCCTTAGGTGTCATCTTGATTAGTGTTGCCAAGAGTTCGACAGACCTCTTCCATATCCTTTTTGGGAATATCCTCGCTGTCCAAGATACGGACATGTGGATTACCATTGGTGTGGGGGCATTGATTCTCTTGATTATTGGGATTTTCTTTAAACAACTATTGATTACATCCTTTGACGAGCTCCTGGCTAAAGCAATGGGAATGCCCGTTAATTTCTACCACTATCTACTCATGGTGCTCTTGACCCTTGTGTCCGTCACCGCCATGCAAAGTGTCGGAACCATTCTTATCGTGGCCATGTTGATCACCCCAGCTGCGACGGCTTACCTTTATGCTAATAGCCTAAAGAGCATGATTTTTCTTTCATCAGGCCTAGGAGCTCTGGCTTCTGTTGTAGGGCTCTTTATCGGCTATAGTTTCAATCTCGCAGCAGGATCGAGCATCGTGCTCACATCCGCCAGCTTCTTTCTAATCAGTTTCTTTATCTCTCCTAAGCAACGATACTTGAAACTGAAAAACAAAAAAATCATTAAATAACGGGGAAACCCTTCTGGAGGAATCTAATGAAAAAATTAGGTACATTGCTTGTACTCTTTCTTTCCGTCATTGCTCTTGTAGCATGTGCTAGCGGAAAAAAAGATACGGCTTCTGGTCAAAAACTAAAAGTTGTTGCTACAAACTCAATCATCGCTGATATTACCAAAAATATCGCTGGTGACAAGATTGATCTTCATAGTATCGTTCCTGTTGGTCAAGACCCACACGAATACGAACCACTTCCTGAAGACGTTAAGAAAACTTCTCAAGCTGACTTGATTTTCTATAACGGTATCAACCTTGAAACAGGTGGCAATGCTTGGTTTACCAAATTGGTCGAAAATGCCAAAAAAACTGAAAACAAAGACTACTTTGCAGTCAGCGAAGGCGTTGATGTTATCTACCTTGAAGGCCAAAACGAGAAAGGCAAAGAAGACCCACACGCTTGGCTCAACCTTGAAAATGGGATGATTTATGCTAAAAATATCGCTAAACAGCTCATTGCCAAAGACCCTAGCAACAAGGAATTCTACGAAAAAAATCTCAAAGACTATACTGAAAAACTAGACAAACTGGACAAGGAAGCCAAAGAGAAATTTAACAATATCCCTGCTGAGAAGAAACTCATAGTAACTAGCGAAGGATGCTTCAAATACTTCTCTAAAGCCTACGGTGTTCCAAGTGCCTACATCTGGGAAATCAACACGGAAGAAGAAGGAACTCCTGAACAAATCAAGACCTTGGTTGAAAAACTTCGCCAAACAAAAGTTCCATCACTCTTTGTTGAATCAAGTGTCGATGACCGTCCAATGAAGACCGTTTCACAAGACACAAACATCCCAATCTACGCACAAATCTTCACTGACTCAATCGCTGAAGAAGGCAAAGAAGGCGACAGCTACTACAGCATGATGAAATACAACCTTGACAAGATTGCTGAAGGTTTGTCAAAATAATCCATTAAAAAACGTCATTCTCACGTGAATGGGCGTTTTTTTATCACTTAATTTCCGGTCAAATCATTGGAAAAATCTGACAATTCTCGGTAAAATAAAAGAAAAAGAATGGAGTAGTTTCATGACCACTTTTCTCGGAAATCCTGTAACTTTTACAGGTAAACAACTGCAAGTCGGAGACAAGGCACTTGACTTTTCTCTTACAACAACCGATCTCTCTAAAAAAACGCTAGCTGACTTTGATGGAAAGAAAAAAGTCTTGAGTGTTGTCCCTTCTATCGATACTGGTGTCTGCTCAACGCAAACACGTCGATTCAACCAAGAACTTGCCAACCTTGACAACACCGTCGTTCTTACCGTTTCTATGGACCTACCATTTGCCCAAGGACGCTGGTGTGGGGCTGAAGGTCTTGACAATGCCATCATGCTATCAGACTACTTTGACCATTCTTTCGGGCGCGATTATGCCCTTTTGATTAACGAATGGCATCTCCTCGCACGTGCCGTCTTTGTTCTCGATACTGACAATGTCATCCGTTACGTAGAATACGTTGACAACATCAACACGGAACCAGACTTTGAAGCTGCCATTGCTGCAGTGAAAGAACTGGACTAAAATCAAAGCCATTAGGGCAGAAGGCTAGAGAAATCTAGCTTTTTTTGATATACTAGATGGAGAGAAAAGACAAGAGGAAACGAATGACGCCAAATAAAGAAGACTACCTAAAATGTATTTATGAAATCGGTACGGAAATTCAAAAAATCACCAATAAGGAAATTGCTGCCCGTATGCAAGTCTCTCCACCTGCCGTAACAGAGATGATCAAACGCATGAAAAGTGAAAATCTCATCCTCAAGGATAAGGAGAACGGCTATCTATTGACAGATATTGGCCTCAAACTGGTCTCTGAGCTCTATCGTAAACACCGTTTGATTGAAGTCTTTCTAGTTCACCATCTAGACTATACTAGCGATCAAATCCACGAAGAAGCTGAGGTCCTAGAACACACTGTATCCGACCTCTTCGTAGAGAGACTGGATAAACTGCTTGGCTTCCCTAAAACCTGCCCCCACGGAGGAACCATCCCAGCCGAGGGAGAACTCTTGGTCGAAATCAACAACTTACCACTAGCGGCTATCCAGGAAGCTGGTACCTACCTCCTGACTCGCGTTCACGATAGCTTTGATCTGCTCAAATACTTAGAAAAGCATGAGATTCATATCGGTGACCAACTCCAAGTCAAGCAGTTTGATAATTTTTCCAATACCTTTACACTGGTCAACAAAGGTGAAGATCTCCAAGTTAGCATCGATATCGCCAAACAACTCTATGTCGAAAAAATCAACTAAGCCCTTATTCCTGAAAGAAATTCCTTTCGGGGATTTTTTATTATTTTGCTTGTAAGTCCCATTCGTTTGGTGTAGAATGAAGCTAGATAAAAGAGGGAGGTCTTCCTATGAAAAAGCTCTTTAGAATCCATTTTGCAGCCATTGCAGTCAGCGATTTGCTACTATTAGCAATTTTTATCTCCAAAACCGATCTCTCTGTAGACTGGCTCCTGCTCTCTGGTTTTATTTTCATCCTTGCTCAGGGACTACTGCTATTTCGCTTGGTCAACCGACTCAAACATCATTTCGTTGAGATTTATCCTCAAATAAATAAAAAGTTTCGCTTCTACTATTTAGGAGTAGTCATCAGCGATTTTCTATTATTTGTCCTCTTAGCCTTCGCTAGTTCTCAGCGACTTTCCTCTCTTATGCCAATCGTCACTGGTTGTCATTCTACTTTATATTATATAACGGCTAGCAACCTAAGAGAAAACTATCCCGACTTTTACAACAGACATACCTCTTTATGGGAGTGTCTATAAACAAAAACCAAGCCAGCTGGCTTGGTTTTCTTATCTATTTTTAGTATCAAGAATGATGGTGACTGGTCCATCATTAACCAGCTCAACCTGCATATCCGCTCCAAAGATACCTGTCTGAACAGGTACTTCCTGAGCTAGCTTGTGGTTGAAAGTATCATAGAAGGAAGTTGCCATATCCGGCTTGGCAGCACCTGTAAAAGCTGGACGATTGCCTTTCTTGGTATCTGCAAAGAGGGTAAACTGGGAAATAGAAAGGATTTCTCCTTCAATATCCTTGACAGACAGATTCATCTTGCCTTCTGCATCAGAAAAAATCCGCATGTTGACGAGCTTTCTCACAGCATAGTCCAGATCTTCCTCTTGGTCCTCTGGGCCAACACCGACCAGTAATAAAAGTCCCTGATTGATTTTCCCATGAACCTGACCTTCGATAATCACTTGGGCTTTCTTGACTCGTTGAATGATGATTTTCATAATAGCCTTTCTAGTAAGAGCTAGGAGAATTAGCCGTTGGTCCGTTTGACAGAGTAAACCTCTGGCACACTCTTAATCTTGTCCACGACTGTGGTCAGTGTAGAGAGGTTGGAAATACCAAAGGAGACATGGATATTAGCAAATTTCATATCCTTGGTTGGTTGAGCATTAACGGTTGAAATATTCTTAGTTGTGTTGGAGAGAACTTGCAGAACATCATTTAAGAGCCCTGTACGGTTAAGACCATAGATATCGATGTGGGCGGTGTATTCCTTGCTTGAGAATTGATCTTCCCACTCCACATCAAGGAGACGTTGCTCATAGTTTTCTTGGGCACGGAGATTCATACAGTCCACACGGTGAATAGCTACACCTCGTCCCTTAGTAATGTAGCCGACAATGTCGTCACCCGGAACTGGATTACAACACTTGGCAATACGAACGAGGAGTCCTGAAGCACCTTCAATGACCACACCACCCTCATGCTTAACCTTGAGGGTTTCTTTGTTCTCGACTTTAACTTCGCCACCTTTGACAAGCTCTTCTGCTTCCGCCTTGGCCTTGGCACGCTCTTCCTCACGGCGTTCCTTTTCGGTCAAACGGTTAAAGACGGTAATAGCGCCAATTTCTCCAAAACCAATGGCTGCGTAGAGAGCCTCCTCTGTCTTGTAGCTGGTCTTTTGAAGAACCTCGTCCATATGACGCTTGTCCATAAACTTATTGGCTACATAGCCGTTTTCTTGGAACTGGGCCATCAACATTTCACGGCCCTTGTTAACGGATAATTCCTTGTCTTGATTTTTAAAGAACTGACGAATCTTGTTGCGTGCCTTGCTAGTCTTGACCATGTTGAGCCAGTCACGACTCGGACCAAAGGAGTTGGGGTTGGTGATAATTTCAACCTGATCCCCTGTCTTGAGTTTGGTTGTCAGTGGAACCATACGGCCATTGACCTTGGCACCAGTCGCTTTTTCACCGACTTTGGTGTGGATTTCATAGGCAAAGTCAATCGGTCCTGAATCTTTTGGAAGGGAGCGAACCGCACCATCAGGAGTAAAGACGTAAATCTCCTCTGCCAGATAGTTTTCTTTAACAGAGTCCACAAATTCCTTGGCATCATCAGCCTGGTCTTGGAGCTCCATCATCTCCTTGATCCAGTTCATCCCAATAGCAGATTCCTTGCTGTTGACCTGCCCTTTAATGCCTTTCTTATATGCCCAGTGAGCTGCTACCCCGTACTCAGCCACTTCGTGCATTTCCTTGGTCCGAATCTGGAATTCAATCGGCCCTTTTGGCCCATAAACGGTTGTATGGATAGACTGGTAACCATTGGCCTTACGATTGGCGATATAGTCTTTGAAGCGGCCTGGCATAGGTTTCCAAAGTTCATGCACATAACCCAGCATAGCATAGACATCACTCTGGGTATCTAAGATACAGCGAATGGCAATCAGGTCATAAATTTCCTCAAAGCGTTTCTTCTTATCCTGCATCTTGCGGTAGATCGAATAGATATGCTTAGGACGACCATAGATTTTCCCTTTGAGATTGCGTTCGGTAGCATACTCTTCCAACTTGGTTACGACTTCGTCGACCAGAGCCTCACGTTCTCTGCGTTTTTCCTTCATCATGTGGGTGATCTTGTAAAACTCAGTTGGATTGAGATAACGGAAAGATAGATCTTCCAACTCCCACTTGACACTGGAAATCCCTAGACGATGAGCAAGTGGTGCGTAAATTTCCATGGTTTCTCTGGAGATCCGTTCTTGCTTGTCCTTTCGCAGGTGTTTGAGAGTCCGCATATTGTGCAAACGGTCCGATAATTTAACCAAGATAACACGGATATCCTCTGACATGGCCATAAGCATCTTGCGGTGATTTTCAGCCAATTGTTCCTCGAGTGATTTGTACTCAACCTTACCAAGCTTGGTCACCCCATCAACGATAATTCGAACATCATGACCAAATTCCCGCTCCAGATCATCCAGTGTCGCATCTGTATCCTCAACCACATCATGCAAAAAACCACAGGCAACGGTTACGGCATCCAGCTTGAGCTTAGCTAGAATGCCTGCAACCTGAATGGGATGGATAATATAGGGCTCACCTGATTTCCGAAACTGCCCACTATGACAATCAACTGCGTAAATCAATGCTTTTTGTACAAAAGCAACGTCTTCCTTTGTTAAATATTCTTTCGTTAAAGCGACTACCTGATCGCCCGTCAAATTCACTTCTTTCGGCATCTATACTCTCCAATTCTTCCTACCATTTTATCACTTTTTTAAGGATATGAAAACTAGAAAAGCCTGTTTTTATGCCAATACCAATCATTAAAAAAACACTGCCAGATTTCTCTAGCAGTGTTTTGACATTTCATTTGCTTAGTAGACTGTTTTTTCAGTTTCTACGTCGAAGAAGTGTGCTTTGTTCAAGTCAAATCCAAGTTCAACTGTTGCACCTGTTTGCAAGTAGTCACGAGCATCCACTTTTGCAACAAATTCGTCTTTACCAACTTGGCAGTAAAGGTGAGATTCTGAACCAAGCAATTCTGATACTGAGATAGTAGCTTTGACAACTGATTCTGGGAATGTTTCAAGGAAAGCAGGTTCTGCATTCACGTCCTCTGGACGAATACCGAAGATCAATTCTTTACCTTCATAGCCTTTTTCACGAAGAACTTTCAAAGCACCTTCTGGCACTTTCAAGCGGAAACCGTCAGAAACAATTTCATTGCCTTCTAATTTCACATTGATGAAGTTCATAGCTGGGCTTCCGATAAATCCTGCTACAAATTTGTTAACTGGGTTTTTGTAAACTTCTTGAGGAGTTCCGATTTGTTCAACACGTCCGATAGTACCTGTACCAGCTGGGTTCTTAGTTGCTGACATGATAACGATACGGTCTGCAAGAGTCATCGCTTCTGTTTGGTCGTGGGTTACGTAGATAGTTGTAGCTCCGATACGACGGTGGATTTTCGCAATTTCAGCACGCATCGATACACGAAGTTTGGCATCCAAGTTTGACAAAGGTTCGTCCATCAAGAACACTTTTGCATCACGGACGATGGCACGACCCATGGCAACACGTTGGCGTTGACCACCTGAGAGGTCAGCAGGTTTACGATCCAAGAATTCTTTCAAACCAAGGATTGCTGCTGCTTCTTGCACACGTTTGTCGATATCTTCCTTGCTGTATTTACGCAATTTCAAACCGAAAGCCATGTTGTCATATACAGTCATGTGTGGATAAAGAGCGTAGTTTTGGAATACCATGGCGATGTCACGGTCTTTTGGAGCCACGTCGTTGACAACCACGCCATCGATAGATGCAGTACCTTCTGTAATGTCTTCAAGACCAGCAATCATACGAAGAGTTGTTGATTTACCACATCCTGAAGGACCTACGAAAACGATAAATTCTTTATCTTTGATGTCCAAGTTGAAGTCTTCAACTGAATAGTGTTCGCTGTTTGGATATTTTTTGTAAATATTTTTAAGATTCAATTCTACCATGAGGTAAACTCCTTTTGTCTTTTGATAGTCTTATTATAGATGAAAACGCTTTACTTTTCTATGGCAAGGTGACCAAAAAAATAAAAAAGTTCTGTGCAACTTGCACAAAACTTTAGAGAATATCTGGTAAAATCAACTGATAACAAAGGGTGAGATCCGTCAACTCCTTCAACTGAAGCCCTGTCAATTCTTCCCATCTATCAATCTTGTATTGGAGAGAGTTGCGGTGCAGATAGAGTTGCTGGGCTGTTTTAGTTAGGACAGCACTATTTTCCCAAAGGGAGAGAATGATTTCCTGAATCTGGTCCTGATCCAAAATCATCTGGTGCAAGCATTCTTTAATGACTCTCAGGTCCACTAGTCTTTCTCCCATACTCCAAAGATAGAGCTGTGAAAAGGTATGAACGCCTTGATGCCCCTGACGCCACCATGTCTTAAACAAATCTCGCTCTGCTTTGATTAAGTCTGATAGGGCTTGATGGCCTGTCTGAGACCAAACCTGCCCCAACATGATAGACAGACGAAGACCAAAGTCATACTCAACCGCTTCAATCGTATCAGATAAAATTGAGCGAACAGAGCTGTATTTATCTTGTTGAAGCACAAATACATAATCCTGAGAACCGACCTGCAGCACCGTCTGACAGTTGGGAAAAAGAGTCCGCATCATATCCAGCCAAGAGGCCAGATTTTCCTGTTGGTAATAAGACAGATGGAAATAAACCAATTGAATCTTTTTGAAAGCTTGCGGTGCCTGCCCCTTTCCCTCAATCAGATAGGGATACCAAGGATTGAGCGAACGAGCCTGCTCCTGCTGGGTCAAAAGGGCAACCAGCTGCTTTTCACGCTCGCTGAGCCCAGCTTCCTCTAGTAAAATCCACTGCTGAGAAGCTAAAGGGAGAGTAAGATAGCCTGGTTTCTCAATCGGCTGATCTGAAATCTGAGCTTCAGGAAACCAGTTCTGTAATTCCTTTGCAATCATATCCTAGCCCTCCACTTTTTGGATGCACCAAGAAATCAAGGTCTCTAGACGCTCCAGATTTTCAGTCAGATGGAGATAGCCCATGACCGCCTCAAATCCCGTGGACATACGATAAGTCACGACATCTGCATTTTTAGCCTTTGTGTGACTATTGGTATTGCGGCCACGTTTGTAGATTTCTTCTTCTTTTTCCGTCAGGACTTGCTCCTCCAACATGAGGGCAATCAGGCGAGCCTGAGCCTTGGCTGAGACATACTTGGTCGCCTCTTGGTGGAGTTTGTTGGGTTTGGTCATGCCTTTACGGATGAGATGGCGACGGATATACATGGAGTAAACTGCATCTCCCTCAAAAGCTAGCGCAATCCCGTTAATGAGATTGACATCAATCACGAGTCCACCTCACTCCATCCTTGGTGTCAAGGAGCTTAATTCCTTGAGCCGCTAATTGATCACGGATTTGGTCTGCTGTCGCAAAGTCACGATTAGCACGCGCTTCTTGACGTTTTTGGATTAAGGCTTCAATGTCTGCATCCAAAACTTCCTCAACAAAGACAATTCCAAAGACTTCTAACATAGCCGCAAGAGCTTCTTTAACACTTGCATCATAGTTGCCGGAGTTGATCCACTTGGCCATCTCAAAGACAACTGTGATACCGTTGGCAGAGTTAAAGTCCTCATCCATAGCTGCTATAAACTTTTCTTTAAAGTCCTGTAACTCTTGAGCATCTACAGTCCCAGAAAATGGTTGCTCGTAAGTGTTCTTCAGATATTTGAGATTGGTCTCTGCATCACGCACTGCCTTTTCAGTAAAGTTGATTGGTTTACGGTAATGCTGAGTCGCAAAGAAGAAACGCAACACTTGACCATCAATGGTTTTGAGGGCATCATGGACTGTGATGAAATTCCCCAAGGATTTAGACATCTTGACATTGTCAATATTGACAAAACCATTGTGCATCCAGTAGTTCGCAAAAGTCTTGCCTGTTTTGGCTTCTGACTGGGCAATTTCGTTGGTATGATGCGGAAACTCAAGGTCGGCTCCACCACCGTGAATATCAATGGTATCGCCCAAAATCTCTGTCGACATGACCGAACACTCGATGTGCCAACCCGGACGACCAGGTCCCCAAGGACTATCCCAAGAAATCTCGCCCGGTTTTGCAGCTTTCCAAAGGGCAAAGTCTACAGGATTTTCCTTGCGAGCTGTCTCTTCATCTGTACGACCTGAAGCACCCAGCTCCAAATCTTCCAAGGTTTTATTGGCCAATTTAGCATAGTTGTGGGATTTTTCCACACGGAAGTAAACGTCCCCTTGACTCTCATAGGCAAAGCCTTTCTCGATCAAGTCTTCCACAAAACGGATGATGTCCGCCATAAACTCTACTACACGTGGATGGCGAGTCGCAGGTTTCACGCCCAAGGCTGTCACATCCTCACGAAAGGCAGCGATGTACTTATCCGCAACCTCCTGAGGCGTGATGCCTTCTTCCTTGGCACGGTTAATAATCTTATCATCCACATCCGTAAAGTTGGAAATATAGGCAACCTCATAACCACGGTACTCAAAGTAGCGACGAATAGTATCAAAGGCTACTGTTGAACGAGCATTCCCCACGTGGATATAGTTATAGACGGTTGGCCCACAGACATACATCTTAACCTTGCCGTCCTCGATAGGGACAAATTCTCGCAAATCACGAGACATGGTGTCATAGATTTTAATCACTCACTGTCTCCTTTCTGTTTCTTGTTTATCGTAAAGAGTCATTTCAATCCAACTCTCTAGCAATTACTAAGGCTATCTCAAAGAAAGTCATAGCATCTGCTTTTCTTTCTTCATGTCTTGCATCCCACTCATGATTGTGATGGTCAACATAATCAGCCGTATAAAAAAATTGATAGACTTTTGCTTGTCGAAATTGCGTCCAAGCCATGATTGCAGAAGCTTCCATATCCACAACAGTCGCACCTGCTGCTAATCTACGTTTGACCTTATCGGCTGTTTCACGATAGAAAGCATCTGTGGTCCAAATCTTTGTTCGAATGTGCTCAATACCAGATTTGTTCAAAGCTTCTTCCATGGTTAAGAGGAGAGTTTCGTCATAAGCTATCTCATCACTTGCAGGAGCGTAATGGTAACTTGTACCTTCATCACGTAGAGCTGAACTTGGTAGAATAATCTTATCTGCCTGAATAGACTGATCTAGAACTCCGCAAGAACCCAAAACAATAAAGTTCTTAAATCCTCTTGCTTTGAGTTCTTCTAAGAGTCCAACAACCATCGGGGCTCCAATCGTAGCTATAGCAACTGCTACCTTACTCCCATCTTTTTCATAGATATACCATGGAAGTCTGCCATTTAGATTGGTTAGATAGCCACCTTCGTAAACATCTTCAAACTGCTTTACTCGTTCAACGATTTCTCCATTAAAAGATAAAATAATCGTGTCACAGATTTCTCCACCACCACGAATACTTCGATCAGTTGGTTCGATAACAGCAGGTACATTTTCGAATTCTTCTAATAGCATTTTTCTACTCTTTCTCATTCAGATAAACTACCTGTGTCTGTTTGACAAAGCCGATTTTTTCATACAAGCGCTTGGCACCTACGTTGCTGTCCTCTACTGCAATCTGAAATTCCTTATCATTTTGCTCAATCAGTTGGTTGATAAGAGATTTTACGAAGTAGCTTCCATAGCCTTTTCCACGTTCAGGTTCCGATATTACCAAACCATAGAGGTAATTTGTATTAGTCGATAAATCTACCGTACAAGTCCCAATAACCTGACCGTCTTTTAATAAAATATATAGACGACTTTCTGGATCCTTCAGAGCTTCGGCGACATATCTATCCACAACTTCTCTCAATTCATGCTCCTCTGAAAATGCCTGAAATTTTAACTGGCTAATTTGCTCCTGATATGAACTATCTGCTAACAAAACTTCAAGATTGGAAAGCTTTGCTAACGGATAAGGTCTTCTATCCTTACCTAACCAGGTTTCTGTATCTTCATCCTCGACCAATCCCCAGTTGCTGACAAAATCAGGATGACGCTCTAGAAAAATACGTTCTGTCTGAAAAGTAACTGAACGAATAGGGAAAGGAGCCGTTTCTTTCTCAAAACTCGTAAACAAAGCACGCGCAATTCCCTGACGACGATGATCTGGATGAACCAGTATCGTCACTTCCACGTCTTGATCATCCGCATAGACAGTTAAGAGACCAACAAGTTCGCCTTTTTCATAATAAAGGAAAAAGGCGGGCATGTTTGGGTCAAAATTAAGCATGTTAAAAAGATAGGGATCACGATAAGTTCCATCATAGGCTTGGCAACAGTCAATTAGTTTTTTCGCCTCAGATAACTCCTCTTGGCTTAACTTGTTTCTTGCTTGAATCATATAGGTAACCTCTACAACCCCGACGATCTGTGACTGGCTTCTTTAGCCTGCTCGAGTTTATTGACGTAGTACTCTCGTTTTTCTTCGACTTCGTGGATCGTTGGCTCATCCTTCTGTCCATGAACTCGGACGATCTTAGCCGGAATACCAACAACTGTCACATCACTAGGTACGTCTGCCACGACTACTGCAGCAGCACCGACCTTGGCATTTGCACCAATTTCTACAGGACCAATAACTTGGGCATGTGCTGATATAAGGGCACCCTGACGAACGGTTGGATGGCGTTTGCCACAGTCTTTTCCTGTCCCACCGAGAGTCACTCCATGATAGAGCAGAACGCCTTTTTCAACAATCGCCGTCTCTCCAATCACCAAGCCTGAACCATGGTCGATAAAGACACCTGAATCAATCTGGGCACCTGGATGAATCTCGATTTGAGTCCAAAAGCGCCAAAACTGACTGTGCATACGAGCCAGGAGTTTAAAGCCATGCTTCCAGAGAAAATGCGAGAGACGGTGGGCAGCCAAGGCCTTGACACCTGGATAAGTCAGCAAAACTTCCAAACTGTTGCGTGCCGCTGGATCATTTTCTTTTACAATATCAATGGTTTCGCGCCACCATCCCATACATTTCTCCTTTTCTTATTCTGAATCTTTTGGCGTATCTGTGAATTCTTTCTTAGGTTTGTGGTCCTTGTGATGACGTGGACGGTGAGGTCGCTCAGACTTTTCGCCTTTTTCATCATGCTCAGGTTTTGGCGGACGAGGAAGAAGCGCCTTCATAGAAGCATCAACACGTCCTTTTTCATCAATCTTGATAACTTTGACATCGACTTCGTCTCCAATAGCCACCAAGTCTTCGACATTATTGGTACGCGTCCAAGCCATTTCAGAAATGTGCACAAGTGCATCTGTCTTATCAAAGAGGTTGACAAAGGCACCAAATTTCTCGATACGAACAACCTTAGCATGGTAAACTTCATCCACTTTGGCTTCACGAACCAAGCCAGCGATGATTTCTTTGGTACGGTTGATAGCATCTTGGTCGCTAGAGTAGATAGAAACATTACCTTCTTCGTCGATATCAATCTTAACGCCAGTTTCAGCGATAATCTTATCAATGGTTTCTCCACCCTTACCGATGACAATCTTAATTTTGTCCACATCAATCTTGATGGTATCAATTTTCGGAGCAGTTGGAGCCAATTCTGGACGAACTTCTGGAATGGTTGCTTCAATCACATCAAGGATTTCAAAACGCGCTTTCTTGGCTTGAGCAAGTGCTTCAGTCAAGATTTCTGCAGTGATTCCTTGAATCTTGATATCCATTTGAAGGGCTGTAATCCCGTCACGAGTACCTGCAACCTTAAAGTCCATATCTCCAAAGTGGTCTTCCAAACCTTGGATATCTGTCAAGACTGTATAGTTGTTTCCATCTGAGATGAGACCCATGGCAATCCCTGCTACTGGCGCCTTGATTGGCACACCACCAGCCATAAGGGCAAGAGTTCCCGCACAGATAGAAGCTTGAGATGAAGAACCATTTGATTCCAAGACCTCAGCTACCAAGCGGATAGCATATGGGAATTCTTCCAAACTTGGCAAGACTTGAGCAAGGGCACGCTCACCAAGAGCACCGTGACCGATTTCACGACGACCTGGCGCACCGTAACGACCAGTTTCCCCAACAGAGTATTGTGGGAAGTTATAGTGGTGCATAAAGCGTTTCTTGTACTCTGGATCCAAACCATCAATGATTTGAGTTTCACCCATCGGAGCCAAGGTCAAGACTGAAAGAGCCTGAGTTTGTCCACGAGTGAAGAGACCTGAACCGTGCACACGAGGAAGGAAGTCAACAACCGCATCCAAAGGACGGATTTCATCAACCTTACGACCGTCAGGACGTACCTTGTCTTCTGTGATCAAACGACGCACTTCTGCGTGTTCCATTTGTTCCAAGATTTCAGCCACATCACGCATGATACGATCAAATTCTTCGTGGTCTGCATATTTTTCTTCATACACAACAGTAACTTGGTCCTTAACTGCTTGAGTTGCAGCTTCACGAGCCAATTTTTCTTCAACTTGAACCGCTTTTTGGAGGTCGCTGTTGTAGGCTGCGATGATTTCAGCTTGCAATTCAGCGTCCACATGAAGCAATTCTACTTCTGCTTTTTCCTTACCAACTGCTGCAACGATTTCTTCTTGGAAGGCAATCAATTCTTTGACTGCTTCGTGCCCTTTAAGGAGAGCTTCCAACATGATTTCTTCTGACAATTCTTTAGCACCAGACTCTACCATGTTGATGGCGTGTTTGGTACCAGCTACTGTCAATTCAAGGAGCGATTGCTCTGCTTGTTCTTGCGTAGGGTTGATGATGATTTGGCCATCTACATATCCCACTTGTACCCCAGCAATTGGTCCGTCAAATGGAATATCTGAAATAGAAAGCGCCAAGGATGAACCAAACATAGCTGCCATTGGTGCTGAGGCATTTTCATCATAAGAAAGAACTGTGTTGATGACTTGTACTTCATTACGGAAACCTTCCGCAAACATAGGACGGATTGGACGGTCAATCAAACGCGCTGTCAATGTCGCATCCGTTGAAGGACGCCCTTCACGTTTCATAAAGCCACCAGGAAACTTCCCAGCCGCATACATTTTTTCTTCATAGTTGACTTGAAGTGGGAAGAAATCCCCAGTTGCCATCTTCTTAGACATAACGGCAGCAGTCAAGACAGTTGACTCACCATAACGTACAACAACAGAGCCATTTGCTTGCTTAGCAACCTGACCAGTCTCTACAATTAACTCACGACCCGCAAAAGTCGTTTGAAACACTTGTTTTGTCATTTTAATCCCCTTTGGATTGATGAAATTATACGCCTTGCCTACAAAGATCAAGATACCAAGGACGTCAAAAGCAAAGTAAAAATAGGAAACTGACGAAGTCTTCGATGAAGACAAGACAGTTTATCTTTTTTACACAGCTTTTCGGCCGGGTTCAATTATACAAGATAGCATTCGATTGACGCAGTGTGCGATGCACACTAGGAAATCTATCTTTTTCACTAGGGATTTAGCCCGTGTTCAACTATTTAGATACTTTGAAAAGTTTAAAAATATTATTCTTTAGTATTTTTCCTTTTTATAGCAGATTTGAATAGTTAAAAATCTGTTTATACCCTCATCTTTGTATCAAGTACGTACAGAGTCTATTTTATCATATTTTTCTTAAAAAGTGCGGTCTTTACCATTAAAAAGGAACCATTCCCCTCACCTGAGAAGAATGGTTTGCTTTTTATTATCCTAGAGACTGATGATTAAACAAGGCATGAGTTGCTTGGTGGATGTATTTTGCTGTTTCAGCATTGTTCATGGTGTAAAGATGCACACCTGCGACATCCTGGGTTACCAAGTCCACGATTTGGTCCACCGCATAGGCAAGTCCTGCTGCTCTGAGCGACTCAGGGTCATGCTCATACTTGTCTAAGATGGCCTTAAATTTACGTGGAAGATGGATATTCTCACAAGTCTTCAAGAGGCGAAGAGCCTGATTTCGATTCAGAATTGGCATAATCCCTGCATGAATAGGAACATCAATCCCAGCCAAAATGCATTTGTCTTGGAAATCATAGAAGCGCTCATTGTCAAAGAAAAGCTGAGTTACAAGGCTCGAACAGCCTGCATCCACTTTCTTCTTAAGATTTTGAATATCTGAAATCTGATTTGGTGAATCTGGATGACCTTCTGGATAACAAGCACCAACAATATCAAAGTGAGGGGCTTGTTCCTTGATGAACTCGATCAAGTCAGTTGCGTAGCGGAAATCCTTTTGTGGTTCCACATCTGGAATAATATCCCCACGAAGAGCCAAAATTTTCTGCACTCCAACCTTGTCCAAATCAGCAATGGTTTCAGCAACCTTGTCCTTGGTCAAATAGATGGCTGGCAAGTGAGCAATAGTCGGAATCGCCAAGTCATTTTGGATAAAGTCGGCCAAACGGACCGTCGTTTCCTTGATATTAAATTTATTATTGCTGGCAGTCACACTGATAAAGTGGGGAGCCAACTCCTGCATATCTTGAAGAGCAGAAATAATTTTATCATTACCCACGGCTGGGTTTGGAGGGAACACTTCAAATGAGAGTGACGGTGTTTGGCGTGACATAGTCATTATCCTTTTCTAGTTGATTTTTTTCGTTAGCTGGATTCCTAGAATCCAAGTGAAACAGGCAGATTGACCAAACAGCGCTTCTAGAGAAATCCTTATCTTACAATTTCTCACGCGCAGCTTTAGCTGCTTCAACAAGGCGAATCAAGCTTTCTTTTGTTTCTGGAATACCACGTGTTTTCAAACCACAGTCAGGGTTGATCCAAACTTTCTTGCTCGGCACTTTAGCAAGGATGGCTTCGATTGTATTGTCGATTTCGCCTTCATTTGGCACACGAGGTGAGTGGATATCGTAAACCCCAGGTCCCACTTCTGTTTGGAAGTTTTTCGCTTTGAGTTCGTCCAAGATTTCAAGGTTTGAACGGCTAGCTTCAAAGGAAATAACATCTGCATCCATGTTGTCGATAGCTGGGATGATATCTGTAAATTCTGAGTAACACATGTGAGTGTGGATTTGAGTATCTGGCGCTACTGTTGAGTGTACCAAGCGGAAGGCAGGAATTGCCCAGTCAAGGTAGTCTTCATACCAGTCGCTACGACGGAGTGGCAATTTTTCACGAAGAGCAGCCTCATCGATTTGGATGATTTTCACACCAGCAGCTTCAAGGTCAAGCACTTCATCCTTGATAGCAAGGGCGATTTGAAGAGTAGAATCCTTGATAGAGATGTCTTCACGTGGGAATGACCAGTTGAGGATGGTAACAGGTCCAGTCAACATACCTTTAACAGGTTTGTTTGTACGGCTTTGTGCATAGCTAGACCATTTAACAGTGATAGGGTTAAGACGAGTGACATCACCCCAGATGATTGGTGGTTTAACTCCACGCATACCGTATGATTGTACCCAACCATTTTTAGAGAAGAGGTAACCTGACAAGTTTTGACCGAAGTACTCAACCATGTCGTTACGCTCAAATTCACCGTGAACAAGGACATCAAAGTCGATATCTTCTTGCCATTTAATCCATTCATCGATCGTTTCAGCAAGGAAAGCGTCGTACTCTTCTTGAGACAATTCACCTTTACGGTAAGCCAAACGTTTAGCACGAACTTCTTTAGTTTGAGGGAATGAACCGATAGTTGTTGTTGGAAGAGCTGGAAGTTTGAAAGCTTCTTCTTGGATAGCTTCACGTTCTGCAAAGGCTGGCAAACGAGTGTAGTCTGCATCAGTCAAACCAGCGATACGCGCACGAAGTTCAGCATTTTCACCAACACGCTCAGTCGCAAAGAGTTCTTTGTTAGCTGCAAGTGCTTCTTCACCTTGGCCATTGCGGATAGCATCCAAATCACGAATCTCATCCAATTTTTCAACTGCAAAGGCAAAGTGGTTCAAGATTGCTGGTTCAAATTCTTCATTAGCAGTTGTAAATGGCACATGAAGAAGTGAGCATGAGCTTGTCAATACAATGTTTTCAGCTGGAATTTGCTCAAGAACGGCCAAGCTCTTTTCGTAGTTGTTGCGCCAGATGTTTTTACCATTGACAATACCTGCATAAAGAGTCTTGTCAGCTGGGAAACCACCTTTAACGAGTTCAAGAGTTTTCTTACCTTCAACGAAGTCAAGACCGATAGCATCTACTGGCAAGTTTACAAGGTCAGCGTAAACGTCACGAACATCTCCGAAGTAAGTTTGAAGCAAGACTTCAAGACCTTTTTTGTCAGCCAAAAGCTTGTTGTAGAGGTTCAAGAAGAGAGCTTTTTCTTCAGCTGTCAAATCTTTTACAAGAGCAGCTTCGTCGAGTTGGATACGAGTCGCACCAAGTTCAGCCAATTTAGTAAAAACGTCTTGGTAAGCAGCCACTAAGCTATCTACGAAGTCTTCTGCTTTCACGCCTTCTTCAAAGTCTGACAATTGAAGGAAAGTGAATGGACCTACAAGAACTGGGCGAGTGTTCAATCCAAGTTCTTTTGCTTCTTGGAACTCATCGAAGATCTTGTGACCTGCAAGTTTGACTTGAGTGTCTTTTTCAAACTTAGGAACGATGTAGTGGTAGTTGGTGTTGAACCATTTCTTCATTGGAAGGGCGCGAACGTCCCCTTTTTCTCCTTGGTAACCACGACCCAAAGCGAAGTAGCGCTCAAGGTCAGACAAGTCCAAGTTTTGAACTGAAGCAGGTACCACGTTGAAAAGGAAAGCTGCATCTAGGAAGTTGTCATAGTGAGAGAAGTCATTTGATGGAATTTCAGTGATACCTTTTTCTTTGACGATATTCCAGTGTTTAGCACGCAAATCTTTTGCGGCCGCCAAGAGTTCTTCTTCTGAGATTTCTTTTCTAAAGTATTTTTCAGTTGTAAATTTTAATTCGCGGAATTCGCCCAAACGAGGGAAACCGATGATTGTAGTTGACATGATGTGTCCTCCAAAATTTGTTGTTGAAACTATCTTAACAGAAAAGGAATCATCTGTATAATTGTAAAAAATTAGGCTTTGATATAGTTTGAAACTATATCACTATTTTGATCAAAAGAAAAGGACTTGAGACCAGAGTCTCAAATCCTTTGTATAGCTTGTTTGGTGGCTGTATTTTAGTTGGAATGCTCAAACGAGCTATTGACGATTCTCATCAGTGACTATGGCTTGTTATTAAAAAAGACTATAGGTTGGTTTTCTTTTGTAATTCTGATATTTCCCTGAAAAAGTGCGGACGGGAGGTAAAATTATCCAGTGGATGATTTTAGCAAACCAAGTTGTTTCATCCCTATCAACTCTTTCTCTGTTCGAGGGGGACTACTGCTAGTGTCTTTCCTAAACTGGCTAAAACTTTCAAGACTGTATCCAACTGGGGGCTAGTCTTTCCTGTTTCCATCCTAGCTATGACAGGTTGACTCACTCCACTGAGTTCTTCTAGCTTTTTCTGGCTGATTCCTTGCTCATGTCTGGCTTCAATCAACTCACTCATGATAGCCACTCGCATATCACTTTCAAGGATTTCCTCCTTGGTAAAGAGTTCTGACCGGACATCCTTCCAGTTACTTCCAATAGCACTATTCTTCATCACTTAACCCTCTTTCTTTTAAGTCCTTCAGTTCACGCTTGGCTTTTTCAATTTCTCTTCTAGGAGTTTTCTGAGTCTTTTTGACAAAATGATGTAAAAGAACAAAACTACCATCAAGCCACGCTATAAATAAAATTCGATTTCTCAAAGGTCTTAGTTCCCATATCTCATCTTCCAAGTGTTTCATATAGGGTTCCCCAGCTCTCGTCCCATGCTGACTAAGCAACTCGATATAGTCATTTAGTTTATTGAGTTTGATGCGACTATCCTTACTTTTCTGACTAGCCAATTCTCTCATATAATCCAAAACTGGCTCGTTTCCTTTTTTGTCCTTATAGAAGTAAATCGTATGCACCAAGCAACCTCTTTCTAATTAAATTATAACTCAAAAGTTATTAAAAGTAAATCTGAACACTCATAAAAAGAAGACCTTAGAAAAACTCTAAAGGTCTCATCTTTATTATTCGAAAAAATTAAGAGAAGAGTTATAAAGTGCTGTAATCCTTACGTTTACTCCAGCTCAATCCCCTTCTCTCGGAGATTTTCCAGGCACTCCTCAAAGTAGGCAGCATCATGCTCCTTGTAAATAGGGCTCGTCAAAGTCTCCTCAGGTAAATCCTCATAAGAAGGACAAATCTTACCACGATAGTTTTTATCCAACCACTCTGGACTGACCTTATAGCCTCGGTTAGCCATCTCCTTCATGATCAAGTCATGATAGGCATAGAGACGATAGGGCGAGTGGGTAAAGACATAGTCCACCGTTTCATGCTTTCTGCCCCAGCCATTGCCACGCAGGGCGCAACACTCTCGATGTTGCCCCAAGAGTTGAGGACGAGGAAGCTGTGAAATCAAAGCCTCATGCCAAAGTCTCATGGAAGTCTCCTTTCAGTAAAGTCGAATGTTGCAAGTAGGTATTTGGATAGCGATCAAGCAAGTCTCGAGTCTTAGTAATCAAGTCTGCCTGAGAAGCCTGACCAAATCGGTAGCGATCCAGCAAGAGCATGTAGTCCTTGCGCTCAGCATCTGTCGCTTTCTTTTTGAAATAACCCCAAATATGCTGAAAAGCATTGCAAACCTGACCCCTGTGTTCTGGAATCTGGCAGGCACGGTCAATCATCTCCTGAATCTGACTCACCTCCACCTCTTCATTCTTTAGATACTGACGAATCTCATTGTAAATATTGCTAGAATGACTCAAAACGAGGTATTTGTTTCTAGCCCAGAGTTGCTGGCACAGGGCACGTTGGTTGTTATTATTCATAATTGACATTATACCATGTTTACTCTAAGAACCCCTCCATTTTTACATCGTAAGCGTTTTGAAGATTGAGCCAAGTTTTCATCGAAATATTGGTAAACTTCTCTAACTTCTGAGCGATCTCATTACTAATTGATTCCTCACCTTTCACTAATTTGCTAATCGTCTTTGGCGATACCCCCAAATTCTCCGCAAATTCTTTCTGGGTCATCTCATAGTCTTCAATTAGCTCTCCAAGATATTGACCCGGATGAAAAGCAATCAGGTCTTTGTATTCAACAATTTTATTAGTCATAGTGATTGCTCTCCTATTCTATTTGTAAAAATTCAAATTCTATCATTCCAAGAAAATTTCAATCCGCATCTACTATATGTCACTTATTTATAAGATTGAATCCTGTCAAATAATATAGCCAAATTAGAATATCCTTGCATCATTTCATGTTGTTTTATAAATTCCCAGCTTTCTTCATAATCGTCTGATGGGCATCTGCTTTTGAAAAATGCTAAAATCTCATCTAATCCCTCGTCACCTTTTTCGTCATACTGGTCAACGAAATCATCCGCAGCATCCTGCTTTTCATGGTCTGGTAATAATTTTTCAAATAAAACATGCTCTAAATTGACAGAATTATAAAACACATAACAAGAAACTTGTACTCTATTAATTTTAAGTGACTCACCTTCTTTTATCAACTTAGCAAGTTTCCTAGACTTTCTTTGTCTAGTTTTTACTATCTCGTCTTTCTTTTCTCGAGTCGAAAATAATAATCTTTGCGCTTCTAAATCATATTGAAATGAATCTTTTGGTTCAATAGAACTATCAATTGCTAGAGACGTCGGATTTATAAATATCCCATCCGTGTCTGTGACAAAAGCAGCAAAAAGTAAATCTTTTGCTTTCAATTTTTCTTTGTCCAAAGCTTCAGAAATTTTATCACTTGCAATTTTAGTACCAGACGAAAGAGAGTATCTTCTATCAGAAAAAACATCCCCATATATTACTTTTAGTGTAATATGTAACTGATTCAATTTTTTTACTAATGAGTCTGTCACAAAACCTACTACTGTTTCATCAGATTCACCCTCTACGAATATTAGGATAACCTTTCTACTTTTATTTGCCAAGTTTCATACCTGCCTTTCTCAAAGCACGTTTGATTTTACTATTAGATACTCCTTGGTACAGTTCTTCCGCCTGACCTCCAACTTGAATAGCTCGCAAATAGGTATCTCTCAAATTATTACTTGGTTTTATCCCTGTAAGTCTAATATAACGATTTGTAGGAGAAGTTGTTGAAAACACAACTTTATAAGAAGGAAGCTTCTCTAAAACACGCAAATTATGAGAGGTAAAAATGAGTTGTCCCTTAGCGCTTTCAGAAAAAATTTCAATTAGTTCTCCAAGCAGATATTCAAATACTCCTGCATCCAATTCGTCTATAATGGCTATAATATTTTCTTTATTATAGACCTCTACCAAGAATCCAAGCATACTAATAATCTTACGTATACCTTCTGATTCATGTTTTAAAGAAAATCTCTTACCTGCACGATTAGAAATGAAATTGACTTTTTTATATTTTTGTCCATCTGGATGGGTCTCTGTTTCACCAGTTTCCATTTCAAGTGTCAAGTCAGGTATAATAATAGGAATAATTTCATTCAAATAAGTAATTGTCCCATCGTAAACTGGATAAAGTTCTTCAGGTATAGAAAATCCACCATTTTGAAGAGACATTGGAATAATTCCTTGAAAGCTAAGATGAGATTCACGGTTATGATAGTTGATTGTCACTGGAGTGACTTCACCGCCTGTCATACTAGATAGTTCTTGATTAAATATCCTTAAATTTTGACAGAATTCCTCCATTACTCCATATATTTCAATAAGAGTAGAGAGTTCTTGCTTTCCTGATGCAGTAATGAAAGAACGTAATTCATTTGAAAAAAGAAAGGAACGATTATCATCAGTAATAGTTTTTGTTAACACACTAATCGCATCTTTCCCCATAATGCTTCTTTGAGATTTTAAAGTCCCTGTGTGTTGAGGTTTCACAGAATCAAAATTACTTCCCTCATACTCATATCTCATTAGATAACGATATCTAGCACCACTTTCTAAAGGTCTATAGCCAATCTCTTCTTTTATTACTATTATATCTTGACTACCTGTAGGCTCACTTGCAGCAAACTTTACTTTATACCAAATATTATAACGTTCTGGAACTTCTAATTCTAGCGTAATGTTATTTTCACCCACTTGGTCTATAGCATTAAAGATACCCTTTTTATGCTGTGGGATAGCCTCACCTCTCATTAAAGAAGCCAATACTTCAAATACATCTACAACTGCAGTTTTCCCAGATCCATTCTGGCCATAAATACCCGTAACATTGATAAAATCTGATTTATTCTGAAAATCTATCACTCCATATTGAACGTTTTTTATGTTTTCTATAACAATACTCTTTAACTTCACCATAGATTTCAGCTCCTTATTTCTCCATTTTAATCTATTATACCAAAAAAAGTCATTTTATATGACTTTTTTTATTATATTTTTTAAAAAAGTTTGTTTTATTTTTAAAAAGGAGATTCCCCTACTCCACCTTCACCTGTCCATTCATCAGCATTGGTAAGAGCCAATCGCGAAGTTGGGTGAGTTCTTGGTCTTCAAAAATATTGTTCTTAATCTTTTCGTAAATAACATTTGCTTGTGTTTCAAATTTTGACGATACTTCTTTATCAGGAACTATAACAGTTTTCTCTTTTAGAAATTTGAAATGTCTAGCATATCCATAATTTGATAAATCAAAATCTTCAATCATGTGATAAAGTAATACATTTGAAATATTCTCATTATTTGAAATTAAGACTTGAGTACCATCAGCTCCTCTAGCATAATCAAAATTTATATATTTTACTACTCTAGTGTGATCACCAAATATTACATGCCCATCTTGAGGTTGTAGTATGGCATTTTCATTATTCGTAAAACCTGCAATATATTTTTGACTCTGATCAATAACAGGTATTTCACCAATAAATTCAATCGAATTATTTTCAATCTTTTCAGCTTTAGTAACTTTATCTAATAAGTTACCAACACTCTCAACTCCCCACCCCTCTGGAATTTCGCGTTTGAGTTCTGGATTATAGACCATTTTTCCGCCTGATGATTTGTAAGGTTTTCCATTCTGGTCTGGGAAATCAAACTGCACAAACCAGTAGTCATATAGGGTCTTAGCCATGTCTTCCAACTCTTGGTTGATTTGGTTGTTTAAAAGAATCTTTTTATCAATTGAAGATAGTAAATCAACTATCTTATCCTGATATTCTTTTTCAGGAACTTTGATTCTCATTTTTGATAAATAATCAATATTTATATTATCTTGGATACTTCCACTAGCAGATTTTTGAATTTCTTTCTTAATATATTCAAAGAAATAGTAAACAAATAATTCACTACTTTTTTCAGGATTTGCATTAAATCCCACAATACTATCAGGAAAACACATTGGATAAGATAAAATTGCTGTTTCAGCAATATTGGCCGCTATAGTGATACAGAGTGTACCAGCCGGCCATAACTTACTTTGTTTTAGTCCAAAATCATTGTAATACGAATTATTCTTAGTTATATAGAGATTAGCAGCTTTAACATCGCCTGTTTGTACCAAGGGATATGTGCCACCTTCAAATAGTTTTATATCATTCCTAGGTCTATGTTTCGATTTACCTCTGCTAAATGTCCCTAGTTCAGATAAACTTGTTATTTCCCAAGTAACTTCACTCATACTTCAACCCCTTCATTTGCTCTTCAATCTCCTGCTCCAATGCATGCGATTGCTGGAAGAGGTCTGAAAGATTATCTTGAAAGGCAGTCATCTTGGTTTCAAACTCTTCTGCTGTGATATCTACATAGTCGATTTTGATATCAAAGTATTGACCTGCGCTGAGAGAGTAGTTTTTCTCCTTAACGTCCTCATAAGAGACGGTGACAGAAAAGTCCTCGACGGCTTCTTTCTGGATAAAGGTCTCGACGATCTTCTGCTCTTCCTCAGGAGATAGCACAGTCTTTTGATTCTTGCCTTCCTTGACCTTGGTTCCGAGGTTTGAGGCATCGATGAGGACGACATCGTCCTTGTTTTTCTTATCGATAAAGAGGATAGAGACGTTGGTACCTGTCGTCGCAAAGATATTAGACGGCATGGAAACGACACCCGCCAGCATTTGATGGTCCACCAAGTGTTGACGGATGGCCTTATCAATCCCTGACTGGGCAGTGATAAATCCTGTCGGTAAGACAACGGCTGCTTGACCATCTGACTTCAAGGAATAGATGATATGCTGAACAAAGAGCTCGTAAATCGCCATCTTATCCTTAGACTTGGCTGGAACCTTTGGTACTCCTGCAAAGAAACGCTCACTGGCTTCTGGCAAGCTTTCCACTCGGTCACGCCATTCTGAAAAGTCCAGCTTAAAAGGCGGGTTCGACACGATATAGTCCATCTTTTCAGGATGACGATTGGCGATGATGGTATTTCCTTGTACGATATTATGGATGGAGTGTTGAAGTCCATTCAGGATCAGATTAAGACGGAGGAGATTAGACGATTTTTGCGAGATATCCTGACTATAGACAGTGGTCTTATCCACACCGATACGACTAGCCAAATTCATAAGCAAGGTTCCAGAGCCAGCTGACGGGTCATAGATCCGCACGTTTGATGGTTGGTCATTTCCTACAAGGATATCAGCGATAATCTTAGCCACAGAGTGAGGTGTATAATACTCAGCATACTTACCACCGCCATCTTTGTTGTAGTCCTTAATAATGTACTCAAAGAGGGTAGAGAAAAAGTCGAAACCTTGTGAAAAGATAGTCTCATCAAACTTAACACGCGCAAGGAGATTGATGATGGATTTTGCGACCTCGTTGCGCTTACTGCCATCTGAGATAGTATCAGTAATCAAGCGCTCATCAAAGAGACGAATAGCCGTATCTCCGTCTGTATGAACAGAGAAAATATCATTATTTTCAATGGCAATCTGGTTGAGAGTATTTTCAAAAGTCTCGTAGAAAGTCGCTTCATTTTGCTGACGGTGAAGGGTTTCGATCAACTGGTCTGGCTTGAGCCAAGCTGTGCTGGTACCGATATCCTCCAAAAGCCAGTCATAGTCTTCCTCGCTCATAGCAAGCAGGTTTTCATAGGTATTAGATTCATCTAGGACCTTGGCTTGATACAAAAACTTGTCATTTAAAAATTTGTAGAGGAAGGACTGGGTTAGGAGTTTGTATTCACCCGCTTCTCCTCCTAGTCCCGCGTGGGTAAAGACAGCTTTCAAATCATCTACCAAGTCTTGGACTTGAACTTTGTATGTTTCATTCATTAGTGTTGGTATTCCTCTTCATATCCTTCAAATAGTGATTCAACCAATCTATCAAAATCTTGTTTGGCCATATTGCTAGCTGATTGGTTTTTCTTCATTTCTTTTCGGGCTTGCTCGCGAATCATTCGCTTTAGATATTCCTCATTATCTAGAACCCCTTGATTTTGACCGATTCTATGATCTAATTTAACCTTAGAACCTTTGATAACATGGTAAATAGCTGGAAATTCACTGACCGTAGTAGAGTTGGTCACATGCTTGTATGAACGAGCAGCCATTTCATCTCCGTTAAAGTTCATGGTCAATCGTCTCATACGAGTATAATAATCCTCCACTGACTTAAAGAGTTCTTCATAGTCTTTTTGTGTTTCCTTGATATTTTCCATCGTATAACCTTCTTGGCCATAGATAAAATGTTTTTGCATGATACGTTGGAATTCTTCGTAGAGAGAAACCCACTCAGGATCCTTTTCATCACGCTGTTTTTTAATCTTACCAGCTACCCGACGTCTCCAATCCTCCAGGTCATTAGCTGCTAGGCGAAGTTCTTCCTCTGCAATCTTGACAAAACTAAAACTGGTCTCAGACATAGCTAAATTTAAGAGCGTTTGACTAGAAAAGTCAGCTGGTTTATCAATCAAAGACAGTGTCAGCATCCGTCTAGAGAGGATGTTGAGCAAGGTTGCGACCTGAGCAATGTCAATCTGCTCAATCAATTGATGGTAACCAAGGAGACGAGCAATATTGTAATACTGCTTGATAGACTCCAAAGCTTTTCGTAGATCGATTAACTGCTTTCTATCCTTGATATCATTGATAGCTTGTGAAAAGTATTCCAGATTATCCGTTGGATAGTCAAGCAAGATTAACTCAGTCTTGCTTAATTCATGCGAAATCTCGTCTGCAGGGACAAATAGAGAGCCAAAAACATCCTCTCCATTTTCCCCAGTCAAGGCTGTATCATACTCTTGATTGAGTTCTTCCAGATAGGCACGATTGGTCCTGTCAAACTCTTTCGAAATATCCGCAAAGTCGATGACATAGCCAAAGATATAGTCCTTGTAAGGACGATTGACACGGGTTAGAGTTTGTAAAAGGTTATGAGCCTTGATTTTACGCCCTAGGTAGAGACGTTTGAGACGAGGGGCATCAAAACCTGTCAAGAGCATGGAGTAGACGATAATAAGGTCAATTTTGCCTTCTTTGTAAGCATCTACCTTGTCTTTCTTCTCTTCCTTATCTCCCTCATCATGGAGAATCAATGCGGATGTCAAGTTGATTGTTCCAGCTTTACGACGTTTTTCTAATTGCTTTTCAAGCTCACGCGCCTGCTTTGACGAGTCACAGACGATCATGCCACCAATCGTCTGATCATCAAAAATTACATCACGTGCACGATTAAAGTCCTCGATGATAAAGTCTAACATAGCTTCTACATAACGAGGGTGAGCAAAGATATCCTCCTTTGACAAGCCTCCACGTTGGATCTCTTCATTGATGGATCTGAGATTGTCTTTATAAGAAGTCTCGATATCTTCTCGCATCAAACGTAGGGTAAAGCCATCATCGATAGACTGGTTGTAGTAGTATTTGTGGATATAGTCCCCAAAAATATCACGTGTGGTCGCATGATTTTCCTTGGTTTTGCCATCTTTCTTATAGGTAATCAATGGAGTCCCAGTCAAAGCAATCTTGATTGCATTGGTGTCTGCCTGATAGAGATTTGGTAGGTAGGAACCACGTTCATTATAAGAGCGATGGGCTTCATCGATAAAGTAGATATTTTGACGATTGAGGTCATAACCAGAGCGGTCAGTCAAGTCTGAATTATCCTTGAACTTCTGGATATTGACCACAGCGACATCATAGCCATCTTGTTTTTGATTGAGCTCTTGAGGGCTGTTGATACGCTTAACCTTGAGCCCTCGTTTGGTAAATTCTTTAAAGGCTTGGTCTGCCAGATCCAAACGATCCACGACAAAGTAAAACTGAGGGACAATTCCCTGTTTTGAGAAATAATTGGTCAGATAGCAGATATTGAAGAAAGCCAAGGCTGTCTTCCCTGAACCTTGTGTATGCCAGATAACGCCCTTCTTAACACCTTTTGCAATCGTCTCTTCGATGGCACGTGTCGCAAAATACTGAGGGTAGCGCATAACGTGCTTTTGCAGTTGCATCTGACCATCCTTGTTCTCTTCCTCTACATAGACAAGTCCAAAACGAAGCATAAAGAGCAGGCGTTCTTTCTGATACAAGGAGGACAGAAAGGCATTACAAGGTGTGTCAGGGTTTAGGTTTGTTTTGAATTCTGGCTGGGACTTGAGGGCAAAGTGGTTCATGTCATCTAAAACGAAGTCGATTTGGTCCTCTGTTAAGGTTGCTAAGGAATGAAGGAAATCTTCTTCTCTTTCTTCCTTGAAAGCATTAAACTTAGTTTTTGAATAGGCATTTGAACCGTAGTAAGAACCCTGTTTCTGTTGACCTTGTCCACTGATATAGGGCAAGTTATCAGACAGAGCTATCAACTGGGTGATATTGTTAAAACAGCGGAACTTGCGATTTTCAAAACGTTGTCTAGTTCTGTCTTGCTCCGACTGAATTCCTGTTTTCCCATCTCGAATCGCATTTGGCTGTTTCACTTCGATATAAGAAAGAGGCAGACCATTGATAAATACGACAATGTCGGGACGGAATTCATCCTGACCATTTTTACAAGTGACTTCAAGCGCTAGATGAAAAGTATTGGCTTCAGGTTTTTCCCAGTCAATATAAACGGTATCTTCTTGACCTTGCAGGCGTCTAAAGAAAGAACGTCCCAAGTCATTTTGATCTAGTTCCAACTTGATATTGGCCAGTTCTCTCTCAAAGTCTTCCTCTGTCAGGTAGTTGTTAAATTTTAAAAATTGCTCCTTAAAAACAGATACGAGGATATTGGTATCTGGATCTCGTTCTAAAATCTCCTTCCCATTACGAGGAAGATAGGTATAGCCCAGTCTCATAAGGTGTAGAGCTGCTGGAATTTGTACCCTGGTTAATTCAGAAAAATCTTTTTTCTTTGCCATCAAAAAACCTTTCTTATACTTTGTAAGAATAGTTTATTCTAAACGCTTCATTCTATTCAACTGTTTCAACTATTAAAAATTTATTTTCTCTATTATTATATCATGTTTCAGATGGATTTTCCCATACGCCCCTACTCGAATCGGCTTTTAACCTTCTTCTTAGTCAAGATACGGTCGTTTTTGTTAGAGAGAGCTTGGATACGAGCTTCAAGAAGGATTTTCCGTCCGGCCTCTGTTCGTGTGTAGATCAGGTGATAACGTCCAATAGTTGGCGTCAGAAAGTCAAGGAATTTCTGCGCTTCTTACTTGCGCTTGTCAAAAAGACTAGGCACGACATAGTAAGGTGACTGACCTTGTCGGACTTTCTCTGCCTTCAAGAGATAGCGCTGATTGTCCACTGGTGCAAAGAACTCTCCCACAGTCTGCGCAAACAATTCCTTATCTCTCATACTACCTCCCTTGAGATAGGCGAAAACCAAATAATTTTCCTTATCCTTCTCTACCTGAACACGAGATTGGTCATCTGTTAGATGCCCCGAATCTAGCAGAGCCTTTCGGATCTGCTCACCCAGAGATTGCAAACGTTTATAGGGACTCTTATAGCAGAGGTAGCGCCAAGATGCAAAGGCCAAAAAGAGGAGACAAGCTGCTGTAAGCCACCAAACTCCAGTCAGTCTCATTCTAAACAGCAAAACCAATAAATCCACTGCTAACAAGAGCAATGACATGCGAACCCATTTTAATGCATCAAGCAAGAGCATGACTGGGACCTTCTGTTTTTGAGTCGCGACTTCTGTAACTATCTCAAATTGATCCGCTACAACAAGAGCTTCCTGCCATTTTTGTCTCAAGCCTGCTCGATCCTTGGAGAGACTCTTAACTCGCTCATTGTACTCACTAATTTGCTTTTTCTTAAAAGGGGGCTTTGGAAAATCCAAACGATCCAAACCGGTCTCAATACTCTCCTGATTATAGGCCAATCCAAGAAAATGCTCCATCCGTCGCGACAAGGTCTGCAGATCCTGATTGCTCTCTGGTCTAGGCTCCTCACCAGGAAGAGTGATAAGTGCTTGCGCTTGAACGGCTACCAGATGCCAGATGTTGCTGGTCTTTTCTGGACGTCCCGACCAGATACGAATGGCACGCCCGCGCATCTGGTTACTCAGCATAAAGCTCCCCACAAAGCTTCCGAGGATTAGGGAATTAACACAAGGAGCATCCCAACCCTCTCCGAGGAGAGATTTAGTTCCGACTAGGACTTGAATCCGCCCTCGTTGAAAAAGCTCCGTCACTGCCGCTACGATTCCCTTAGCTGAGCTCGGAAAACCAACCTGCACATAATCTTTTGGATCCAAGTGACCAATAGATGAGAAACTAAGTGGAACCTGAGGCAAGAGTTCCTTCAACTCTGCTGCCACATCGGTAGGCAAAATAACGACACTACCTGACAAGACAGCCAAAGACACAGGTATCTCTTGCTCCTGAGCTTTTCGACGAATGCTTTCAAAATAAGGGAGAACCCCCAACTGAGAAATGGTTGCCTGATCATCTCCCAGATAGGTGGCAAAATCCTTGCGAATATAATCAGCTAGTACTAACTGTCTCAGTTCCTGACCTAGACTCTCATACTCCGTCAAAAAGATATCGGCAATGGCAGACAACTTCCCCAGAGATTGGGTTAAAAGCTGATCGGAAGCCTTGGACTTAACTAGATAAACCTGACGTTTTTCCACCAACCCACGCGCCTTCAAGTCAGCCTCTAACTTTTTCCTGTATCCATCTGGATCCTCATACCAATCTGTTGTCTGATAGAGTATGCTCTGCAACAGCGTCTCCAGCCAGTATGAGGTCAATGCTGGAAGCTTCTGGGTTCCCAGTAAATTTTGTAAAGAGGGAGAAATCGTTAATCCCTGAGAATGCATATAAATCAATATAGCGGATAAGTACTTGGGATCTTCTAAAAGCAAATCAGATGAAATATCCCCTTTGAGGACCTTAGATCCTGCTACAAATGTTTGAAAATCAGGATCGACTATAAGGTGATGAATATAGTCCCACTTAGTCTCCTCAAACCGTTTGAGACGTTCCGACTCTTCAGCTGTTGGTGAACACATATAGACAAAATCCTGATGAGGGCAAAGAGTGTCTTCCTTGACTAGTTCAGGTACCGTGATTTCTTGATCGATCTCCCCACACATACGGATATAGCGTTCCCAGAGTTCAGGCTCGCTGTCATAAGGTGGTGTCGCTGTCAGGGAGATGACTTGCAGCGGTTCATACTGCTTGCGAAAGGCTTCCAGACTTTTCCACCATTCATTGCGCAGGTGGTGGCATTCGTCCAAACAAAGAGTCGCAACTTTCTGAGCTCTTAGGCTTGCAAGCAAATCAAACCCCACAAAATCCTCTGCTTCTCCATCTTCTTGTGATTGCAGTTGGTTCATGGCGCTATGAAAAGCCTGATAGGTCACAATCGTTAATACCTTCATCTCCTTTAAGTTTTGGGACACGAGGTCTGAAAGCCTCTGACCATCCTCTAGAAAAGCAGTTTGGATCCTATCTACCCATTGTTCACGAATGGTGACAGTCGGAACTAAGATGAGGGCTGGGTTACCAAAACGAGCGATTAGCTCGATACCAATGGTTGTCTTTCCAGACCCTGGAGCGGCCACTAGATGAACATGACCGTCTGCTTGATAGTCCTGAAAACGATCCAAGACCTGTTTTTGATATTGGCGCCAGCTTCCTTTAAAGTTTAAACCTAACATGATACCCCTCATTCTATACCGTCATTTTCTTATTCTCATTTTACCACACTTATTTCACCAGTCAGATAATCCAGATAGTTTTTCTCCATAAAATATGGTATAGTAGAATCATACTATCTATGAGGAGTTTACATGTCACAGGATAAGCAAATGAAAGCTGTTTCTCCCCTTCTGCAGCAAGTCATCAATATTTCATCTATCGTGGGGGGAGTCGGCACCTTGATTTTCTGTATTTGGGCCTATCAGGCGGGTGTTTTACAATCAAAGGAAACCCTATCGGCCTTTATCCAGCAAGCTGGAGTTTGGGGGCCACCACTCTTTATCTTTTTACAGATCCTACAAACCGTTGTACCGATCATTCCGGGAGCTTTGACCTCAGTGGCTGGGGTCTTTATTTACGGCCACATCATCGGAACCATCTATAACTATATCGGCATCGTGATTGGCTGTGCCATTATCTTTTACCTGGTACGCCTCTATGGAGCTGCCTTTGTCCAGTCCGTCGTCAGCAAGCGCACCTATGACAAGTACATCGGTTGGCTAGATAAGGGCAATCGTTTCGAGCGGTTCTTTATCTTTATGATGATCTGGCCTGTCAGCCCAGCTGACTTTCTCTGTATGCTGGCTGCCCTGACAAAGATGACCTTCAAACGCTATATGATTATCATCATTCTGACCAAGCCCTTCACCCTAGTGGTTTATACTTATGGTTTGACTTATATTATTGATTTCTTCTGGCAGATGTTTTGAGCATAGAAAATAGCCTGATACTAAATATACTTTGGTATGGAAATCATGCCAATATTTCGATAGTGAATCAAGAACTTACCTAGCCTTTCCGCCGTGATAAAAACACCTGAAATCTAATGGTTTCAGGTGTTCGGAAACTTTGAGACATTAGGCTCAAAGTTTCGATATGGAGCTTCGCAGAAAGTCGCTACCGTCCGTCATCACTTAAGGAAAGGCTCAAAAAAATTGTCTTCAAACAAAAAATCCGTTTGGTTGCCCAAGCGGATGTTTTCTTTGTTTTATTTTGCGACACTCTTAGCAAGGACAAAGTTTCCAAGTGTTGCGGAACCATTACCTGCGACCGCTGGAGTCACGATATAGTCACGCACGTCTGGTACTGGTAGATAGCCGTTGAGAAGAGCTGTGAATTTCTCACGTACACGGTCCAGCATGTGTTGCTGGGCCATGACGCCACCACCAAAGACGATCACATCTGGGCGGAAAGTCACTGTAGCATTGACCGCAGCTTGAGCGATATAGTAGGCTTGAACATCCCAGACAGAGCTGTTAAGTTCGATGTTTTCACCACGAATACCTGTACGAGCTTCCAAACTTGGTCCAGCTGCAAAGCCTTCCAAACAGCCCTTGTGGAATGGACAAACACCGTTGAATTCTTTTTCAATATCCATTGGATGTTTGGCTACATAGTAGTGACCCATTTCAGGGTGACCTGCACCGCCAATAAACTCGCCACGTTGGATGACACCTGCACCGATCCCTGTACCGATCGTGTAGTAAACCAAGTTTTCGATACGGCCACCAGCATTGTTACGAGCAACCACTTCACCGTAGGCAGAGCTGTTTACGTCTGTGGTGAAATACATGGGTACGTTGAGGGCGCGACGGAGAGCCCCAAGCAAGTCCACATTTGCCCAGTTTGGTTTTGGAGTCGTTGTGATAAAGCCATAGGTTTTTGAGTTTTTGTCGATATCGATCGGACCAAATGAACCGACAGCAAGACCAGCAAGATTATCGAATTTTGAAAAGAACTCGATGGTTTTATCGATAGTCTCGATAGGAGTTGTTGTTGGAAATTGTGTTTTTTCCACAACATTAAAGTTTTCATCTCCGACAGCACAGACAAACTTTGTACCGCCTGCTTCTAAGCTTCCGTATAATTTTGTCATGATAAACCTCTTATTTTTATTTTCTCTATTATAGCACATTTTGAAAACCTAAATTTCTCTATATTTTAGATTTTCCTCTGTATATCTTACCATCTAATAAAAACGAACAAAGCTGGCATTTGTTCGTTTTGTTTTTAGATCTGATTTTCGAAGAAGACTAGGCTTTCACTTCGATGATAGCATCACCCTTGACAACTGAACCAGTTGCAACTGGTGTCACAGAAGCGTAGTCTGCTGTGTTGGTTACGATAACCATTGTCGTATCGTCGAGACCCGCTGCAGCAATTTTAGCAGAGTCAAAAGTTCCAAGAACATCTCCAGCCTTAACTTTATCACCTTGGGCAACTTTTTTGTCAAATCCTTCGCCGTCCATAGACACTGTATCAATACCAACGTGGATAAGGATTTCAGCACCATTTTCAGTTTTCAAACCATAAGCATGTCCTGTTGCAAAGGCGATAGATACTTCTGCATCAGCTGGCGCATAAACTACACCTTGACTAGGTTTGACAGCAATCCCTTGTCCCATAGCTCCGCTTGAGAAAACTGGATCATTCACGTCAGCAAGTGCAACAACTTCCCCAACAATTGGAGTAAGGATGGTTTCGTTTTGAGGAGTATCAGACTCTTCCACTACTGGTGCTTCTACTGTAGTTTCAGTAACTGTTTCCGCAGTTGCTGTTGCGGCTTCATCAGCAAAGACACCTGCTGCTTTTGTTTTACCATAGAAATAAGTCAAGGCAAAGGCTGCGGCAAATGAAATCACTTCTGCAACTACATACATAGGGATTGAACCTGCTTTAATAGATAGGAATCCGATAAATCCAGCCGCTCCCAAAGAAACTGCAATGACATGGGTCAAACCTGCTACAAAGGCACCAACTGCTGAACCAGCAAGAGCACAGAAGAATGGGAATTTATATTTCAAGTTCACCCCAAATAGGGCAGGCTCAGTAATCCCAAGGAAAGCAGAGACAGCCGCAGAACTTGACAATCCTTTAGTTTTAGCATTTTTAGTCAAGAAGTAGATTGCGAGAGTGGCTGCACCTTGCGCCACGTTTGCCATTGAAGCAACAACAAAGATGTAGTCACCAAATCCAGTACCGTTATTATTGTATGCCGATAATAACTGAGTTTCAATAGCAGGGAATGATTGGTGAAGCCCCGTCATAACAATCAATGAGTATGTTCCACCAAAGAGCCCCATACCAAATGCACCTGTAGTATTGTATAGCCATACAATAACATTAGTAATCGCATCAGAAACCACCAACATCACAGGACCAATAACTGTAAAAGTTAGGAATCCTGTAATCATAACTGATAAAAGCGGAGTAAAGGTGAAGTCAACCGCAGAAGGCAATTTCTTGTGGAAGAATTTTTCTAAAGTTGCCAACAACCAGACAGCTACAAGGACTGGGATTACTTGATAAGCATAGTTTGTTTGTGTAACATGGAAACCTAAAATATCCCAAAAAGCTTCTTTACCACCCAAATCTGGTGTGGTCATAATCATACCGATAGCCGCACCAAGAAATTGGTTTGCCCCAAAACGTTTAGCTGCTGAAATCCCTACTAAAACAGGTAAGAACATAAATGGGGCAGCAGACATCAATTGAATCATCGCTGAGATCCCTTTGATAGCAGGGTACATGTCTTCAATAGATTGAGGTCCAAATAAGTCTGGTGATGTCAAGAAGTTACGTAATGCCATCAAAAGACCACCCGCAACCAATGCAGGAATAATTGGAACGAAGATATCTGACAAAAGCTTAATCAAATCCATCAATGGATTAAATTTTTTGTCTCTATTCACAATCTCTTTTAAGTCATCTGTGGAAGCTTCTTTCAAACCTGTTTTTTTGATGATTTCTGCATATACAAAGTTAACGTCTCCGGGACCAATAATAATTTGGTATTGTCCGTTAGTGCTAAAAGTCCCCTTCACATCCGCATTATTATCTAGAGCTGCTTGGTTCACTTTTGTTTCATCTTTTAACACCAGACGAAGGCGGGTCGCACAATGTGCTGCAGCTACAAGATTCTCTTTGCCGACAGCCTCAATGACCTCGGTAGCAACTTTACTATAATCCATAGCAAAAATCTCCTTATAAAATTTTGTTCTTGTTTGAAAGCGATTTTATTCGCCCTACGACTATTATTTTATCACGTTTCTAAAATATGTCAAGCGTTTTGCAGAAATTTTTATTTTACTTCTTTTACTCCTGATTATTCTTGCTCGTTTTTGAGGGATATTTTCTTTTTCCTCAAAAAAATATCCTTATGTTAGAGGGTTCAAAGCTTTTTATTTACATTTTCTTTCATTTTTTCGTGAAAATTTGTCAAATTTCCTTTGCTTGATTTCTGGTAATCGTTTGACATATTTTTCTCTTTTTTAACATAAAAGACTTGCTTTTTTTGTCGAAAACGTTTACTATTAATAATAGAATAGAACTTATGGAGGAAAGATAAAATGGAATGGACAACTGAGCGTCGTTACAGACGCTACGAAGACTGGACAAATGATGAAGTCAAGCAAATCAAGGAAAAGATGGCACAATCTCCTTGGCATACTCGTTACCATGTTGAGCCTAAAATGGGACTTCTCAATGATCCAAATGGCTTTTCTTATTTTGATGGCAAATGGATTCTCTTTTACCAAAACTTCCCCTTTGGTGCAGCCCATGGGTTGAAGTCTTGGGTGCAGCTTGAAAGTGATGATCTAGTACACTTCACAGAAACTGGAGTCAAAATTTTGCCAGATACTCCATTAGATAGCCACGGTGCCTACTCTGGTTCTGCCATGCAATTCGGCGATAACTTGTTCCTATTTTATACAGGAAATGTCCGTGATGAAAACTGGATTCGTCACCCTTACCAGGTTGGTGCTTTGATGGATAAGGATGGCAAGATTACAAAGATTGACAAGATCTTGATCGACCAACCAGCAGACTCTACTGACCACTTCCGTGACCCGCAAATTTTTAACTTTAAGGGACAATATTATGCTATCGTCGGTGGACAGGACTTGGAGAAAAAAGGCTTCGTCCGTCTCTACAAGGCTGTGGACAACGACTACACAATCTGGCAAGCGGTTGACGACCTTGAATTTGCTAACGACCGCACTGCCTACATGATGGAATGTCCAAACTTGGTCTTTGTAGGGGAGCAACCTGTCCTTCTCTACTGCCCACAAGGATTGGATAAGAGTGTTCTAGACTATGACAATATCTATCCAAACATGTACAAAATCGGGGCTTCCTTTGATCCTGAAAATGCCAAAATGGTAGATGTATCTCCATTGCAAAATCTAGACTATGGTTTTGAAGCCTATGCAACTCAAGCATTTAACACTCCAGATGGACGTGCATTGGCAGTAAGTTGGCTTGGGTTACCAGATGTTTCTTACCCATCTGACCGTTTTGACCACCAAGGAACCTTCTCATTGGTCAAAGAACTCACTATCAAAGATGGCAAACTCTACCAATATCCTGTCTCAGCCGTCAAAGAACTTCGTTCTTCTGAAGAAGCCTTCTCAAATCGTACTCAAACCAATAACACCTACGAAATCGAACTAAACTTAGAAGCCAATAGTCAGAGCAAGATTGTCTTACTTGCTGATAAAGAAGGCAAGGGACTTTCAATCATCTTTGACCTTGTCAATGGAGAGGTGACAGTGGATCGTAGTCAGGCTGGTGAACAGTATGCCCAAGAATTTGGTACGGCTCGTTCTTGCCCTATCAATAACCAAGCTACTACTGCCACTATATTCATCGACAAGTCAGTCTTTGAAATTTTCATCAATAAAGGAGAAAAAGTATTTTCTGGTCGTGTCTTTCCTCATGCCGATCAAAACGGTATCCTGATCAAATCTGGAAATCCAACCGGAACCTACTATGAATTAGATTATGGTCGCAAAACTAACTGATGTCGCAAAACTTGCAGGCGTCAGCCCTACTACTGTTTCTCGAGTTATCAATAAAAAGGGTTACCTATCTGAGAAAACCATTCAAAAGGTTAATGAAGCCATGCGAGAGCTAGGCTACAAGCCTAATAATCTGGCTCGAAGTCTCCAAGGAAAATCTGCTAAGTTGATTGGTCTCATTTTCCCAAACATTAGTCATGTCTTTTATGCAGAGTTGATTGACAAGTTGGAACACCAGCTCTTCAAGAAAGGTTACAAAACCATCATATGTAACAGCGAACATGACTCTGAAAAAGAACGGGAATACATTGAAATGCTGGAGGCCAACCAGGTCGATGGTATCATTTCTGGAAGTCACAATCTTGGAATCGAAGACTACAATCGTGTGACGGCACCAATCATTTCCTTTGACCGAAACTTGTCTCCAGACATTCCTGTCGTCTCCTCTGACAACTACGGTGGCGGGGTCCTCGCAGCCCAAACTCTGGTTAAGACTGGAGCCCAGTCTATCATCATGATTACAGGAAATGATAATTCCAACTCACCGACTGGACTTCGCCACGCTGGCTTTGCCTCTGTTCTCCCGAAAGCGCCTATTATCAATGTTTCGAGTGACTTTTCTCCCGTCCGAAAAGAAATGGAAATCAAGAATATCTTGACCCATCAGAAACCAGATGCGATTTTTGCTTCGGATGATTTGACAGCTATTCTGGTCATTAAAATCGCTCAGGAGCTAGGTATCTCTGTTCCTGAAGAGCTCAAGGTCATCGGATATGATGGGACCTACTTTATCGAGAACTACTACCCTCACCTGACAACGATTAAGCAACCTATGAAAGAGATTGCCCACCTCACTGTCGATCTCCTCTTGCAGAAGATTGAAGGCAAGGAAGTCGCGACAACTGGTTACTTCTTACCAGTCACCCTATTACCTGGAAAAAGTATTTAAACACAAGAAAACTCAGACCAATTCGTCTGAGTTTTTTATGATCTTAAATTTTCTAGATAGCGCTGAGCTGTCTCTAAGTTAAAGGTTTTATCTGCGATGAGGCGCTCAACTAGGGGAGCAACCTCGGACTCACTAGCACCAGCTAGGAGAGCTAGGGATTTGGCCTGTAATTTCATGTGGCCTTGCTGGATGCCCGTACTTACCAAGGCCTTGAGAGCTGCAAAGTTTTGGGCAAGACCGATGGACACGATAATCTGAGCTAATTCTTTGGCAGAAGGATTTCCCAGTAGTTCATGGCTGAGGGCTACACGTGGGTTGAGACCGATAGAGCCACCCTTGGTCGCTACAGGCATAGGTAGTGTCATCTCACCGACCAATTCTTCTCTTTCCATGTCCAGCGTCCATTGACTAAGACCTTGATAGCGTCCATCTCGACTGGCAAAGGCATGGGCCCCAGCTTCGATGGCACGCCAGTCATTACCAGTGGCAATCAAAATGGCATCGATACCATTAAAAATCCCTTTATTATGGGTAGCCGCTCGGTAGGGATCAGCCTGCGCAAACTGGCTAGCCAAGGCTATTTTCTCCGCAATTTCTCGTCCTTGATCCCTTTGAGGACTCAAGTAGCGAAAGGCGATACGACAGCTTGCAGTCACCAGAGAATCGGTCGCGTAGTTGGACAAAATTCCCATAAGACTCTGCCCCTGACTGAGTTCTTCTAAGACTGGTTTCAAAGCCTCCAGCATGGTGTTGAGCATATTGGCTCCCATGGCTTCCTGGGTATCGACATGGAGATACACAACGAGAAAGTCTATTTCACCTTTGATCTGCTCTACATGCAAATCACGCGCCCCGCCACCACGTTTGACGATAGAAGGATAGGCTTGATTGGCAAGTTCCAAGAGCTCCGCTTTCTTGCTGGCAATCTTCTCTTGCGCTTGTTCAGGTTCAGCAACTTGATAAAGGGCTACCTGACCAATCATCTGGCGCTCATGTACTTGAGCAGTAAAGCCACCTGCTCGCTTGATAATTTTACTAGCATAGCTGGCCGCAGCAACCACTGAGGGTTCTTCTGTCACATAGGGAACTGTGTAGTCCTGACCATTTACAACAAGCTCTGGAACGATAGAATAAGGCAGAGAAAAAGTTCCCACCACATTCTCACTCAGCTGGTCTGCAACAGCCAAACTGACCTGTTCATCCTGCTCCAGACTGGTTTGCTTTTCAGGACTAAGGAGCGCCTGAGCTTTCAGTAACTCAAGGCGCTCATGGTATGATTTTTTAGAAAATCCATTCCAACTTAACTTCATTATTTTTCAACCTTGCTATAACGGCGTTGGTGGTCGAGAATTTCAACCAAGGCATAGTCTTGATGTTCATAGCCTGCAAATTGGGCTGAACCAGATTCATCCAACTGCAATTCTTCGAAGAAGACTTTTTCATAGTCTGCAACAGACAATGCTGTACGTTGCTTGAGTTTGGTCAAACGATCCTTATCAAGGTAGGCCTCATAGCCTTCAACCAGTTCTCCACTAAAGAACTCTGAAACCGCTCCACTTCCGTAACTGTAGAGGACAATTTTATCTCCAGCCTTCAAATTCTCTGCATTTTCCAAAAGGGAGAGTAGCCCAAGGAAGAGGGAACCTGTGTAGATATTCCCAATCATCTGACTGTAGAGAATGGACTTATCAAAGTTTTCTTGCAGACTATCCTTTTTTTCCTGAGACAAAGTCTTATCCATCATCTTGCGCAAGCCTTTTAGGGCTAATTTGGGATAAGGCAAGTGGAAGCAGATAGCCGCAAAATCATTCATAGTCCAGTCATATCGTTTCTTGTATTCATCCCAAGTCGTCGTAAGACTGTCAAGATATTGCTGAGTTGAGTACAAGCCGTTTACATAAGGAGTAGTTGAATAGTTCGGACGCCAGAAATCCATAATATCACGCGTTTGGGCAACATTATCATTGTTAAAGGCCATGGTACGCGGATTTTGCGTAATCAGCATCGCCACACTCCCAGCTCCCTGAGTTGGTTCACCTGGAGTCGCTACACCATACTTGGCAATATCGCTGGCGATGACCAAGACCTTGGACTCTGGAGAATTTTCCACATGCAACTTGGCATAATGGAGGGCAGCTGTTGCTCCGTAACAAGCTTCTTTGATTTCAAAACTGCGAGCGAAAGGCTGGATACCTAATAGACCGTGAACAAAGACCGCCGCTGCCTTACTCTGGTCAATCCCTGACTCGGTCGCCACGATGACCATGTCAATTTCTTCTTTTTCTTTATCTGTCAAAATAGAGTTACTTGCACTGGCAGCTAAGGTGACAACATCCTCAGTCAATGGTGCAATGCTAATTTCGTTTAATAAGAGACCCTTACTATATTTATTCGGATCAACTCCTCTTGCTTCTGCTAGGTCTTGTAATTTCAAGACATATTGACTGGTTGCAAAACCAATCTTATCAATACCGATTGTCATATTTACCTCTGTTTTT
This sequence comes from Streptococcus halitosis, assembly GCF_027691175.1. Classification (GTDB taxonomy): domain Bacteria; phylum Bacillota; class Bacilli; order Lactobacillales; family Streptococcaceae; genus Streptococcus; species Streptococcus halitosis_A. Next base: position 483,527 of record NZ_JAQFBD010000001.1, on the reverse strand, counting down.
TCATTCATTGTAAAAAATCGTTCTATTCTATTTTATCACAAATAGGAACAAATGAGAGAAAAAAGACCTGATTCAACAAATCAAGTCTTTGCTTTGACAGCATTAGGAGGATATGCCTCGCTGTTTTCGGATATAGTAATAAAGCTTCAGAATCACTGTTCCACTGGCCATCCCGATAGAAATGACCAGAGCCAACATAACTACTAGTGTTGCACTGGTAAGGGCATGACTGTAATCACCTGTCACAAAGAAAGCTGTCGTTCGATAGGATAGATAACCTGGCACCAAGGGGGCAAGAATGGCCAAGACAAAGACCACTGCTGGCGTCTTATAGACAATACTTAGAATCTGGCTGATGCAAGAACCAACCACCGCTGCGATAAAGGTCGCAACAATAACATTGGTTGGTTCTTTAAGTACAAGATAGAGGAGCCAGACACCCATTCCCAGAACACCACCAGGTAGGAGCATAGAGCGTTGAACATTCAGTACGATTAGAAAGGTGATAATGGCGAGTAAACTCGCTACTGCTTGGAGTAAAATACTTGTTAGAGTCATCTTATGTCATCAAAACTAGGGCGACGGAGGTGCCGGCCCCTAAAGCGAGGGTAATGAGCAGGGATTCAAACATCTTGCTCATACCAGAGTTGATATGGTTGGTCATGATATCCCGAACTGCATTTGTCAGGGCAATTCCCGGAACAAAGGGCATGACAGCTCCCGCTATGATCAAGTCTGCCGTCGAAGGAAATCCTGTATAGCGGGCCCAGAACTGGGCAATCAAGCCAAAAGCAAAGGCTCCTGCAAAGGCGGTTACAAAAGGAATGCGGACAAACTTCTCTACATAGAGAGAGAAAGCAAAACCAAGTAAGGTCGCAATGGCTGCACCAAAAGCATCATAGGTATTCCCCCCGAACATAATCGAGAAAAAAGGGGCACTGAGAGTTGCTGCAATAGTCACTTGGTACTTGGTATAAGGAAGAGCTTGATTTCTGATTTCCTTTAGCCTTTCAAAGGCTGTAGAGAGATCGATTTGCCCTCCGACAAGCTCCCGTGATACTTGGTTGACATCACAGACTTTTTCGATGTTGTAGGAGGAAGAAGTGACCCGTTTCATACGAGAAATATTGGTATTCTCAATAGAAAAGAAAATAGCTGCTGGCATAGCAAGAACGTTGCAATCCACTATTCCCTGTGAATGAGCGATACGGATCATGGTGTCCTCAACCCGATAAATCTCCGAACCGCTTTTTAAGAGAATGGTTCCAGCTAACATAATGACATCAATAACGGCATTCAACTCTCTTGATTCGTCCATTTTCTCCTCCTTTTCTGCTTCCTATATTTTATCACAAAAATCAATGAAAAAAAATCTTTGTCATGAAATCATGACAAAGATTCGTTTAATCTCGAGAACTTTCACGGGTTCCTTCACTATTTGATTGACTAGTTGAAGGAGTGTTTCCTTGTTGGTTCCCCTGGTTTGGAGTTGTAGAAGAACCTTGGTTCCCACGTTGCGCAGAACTAGAAGATGAAGTTGACGGTGGTGTTTTCGGTTTGTAGATGGAAAGTTTGATACGCGTGCTAGCAAGGTCAACCTGTTCACCCGCTTTTGGTGTTTGATCTACAACTGTACCTTCTGCTGTCCCTTCAGGAGCAGTCGAAACCTCGACAACCTCAATATTAGCCTCTTTTACACCGACAATCTGAGTCAAATTATTCTTTGTAAATTCGAGACTTGAACCAATATAACTTGGCATAGAAACGCTTGTTACTTTCTTAGCAACCGTTAAAGTAATTATGCTAGCTTTTGAAAGATCATAAGTCGTACCTGCCGCAGGACTTTGTTTGAGAATGGTTCCAGGTTCGCTTTCGCTGGATTCTTCCTCTTCCATCTTGATTAGATTTTCAGGAACCTTCTTCTCCTTGAGTTCAGCTACAACATCCGTATACTTACGTCCGACGTAATTGCTCAATTGGAAGGATTGCTTGCCAGAAGAGACAACCAAATTGACCTTGGTCCCTTCTTTGCGGCCGCTGCCAGCTTCAGGATCGGTTCGAATAACGCGTCCTTCCGCTACTGTATCACTAGCTTCAGATTTCTCCTCACCAGCTTCAAACTTAGATTTTTTGAGTGCTTCTTTGGCCTCTGCAACAGTTTGTCCAGCCACATCAGGAATAGGAATCGTTGCAGGTGTTCTAGACAAAATCCAGACCAAAGAGGCTGCAACCAATAGAAGACTGGCCAAAAGAATCATATAGCGAGCCTTAAACTTCCGTTTCTTGGCAGGTTTTGGCGCTGGAGCCGGTTCTGCCACTGGTTGAGTTGGTTTCTTTGACTGAGGACGTTCTTCCTGCGCCGGAGCTTTTGGAATCGAGGTCAATGTACTTTGTGGGACTTTAGGTAAAGTCTTCGTATCCGCCTTACTCGCATCGTCAAAGACCAGTTTCGGTTCATTCCGACGATTATAAGACAAGCTAGTTGACAAGTCCATATACATTTCTGAAACAGACTGATAGCGATCAGACAATTTCTTAGCAGTTGCCTTGATGACAACATTTTCCAAAGCCTGAGGGACAGATGGATTTTCAGCAATGACGGACGGAAGTGGCTTCTGGAAATGCTGGAGTGCAATCGTAACCGCGCTATCTCCATCATAAGGGATATGTCCCGTCAGCATCTCATAGAAGATAATCCCCATCGCATAGATATCGCTCTGGAAAGTCGCTTTAGAACCACGCGCTTGCTCAGGTGACAAATAATGAACCGAACCCAGCATCGAGTTGGTCTGGGTCAGACTCGTCTCTGCAAAGGCCACTGCAATCCCAAAGTCAGTAACTTTAGCAGTTCCATCTGGTGTCAAGAGGATATTTTGAGGTTTCAAATCTCGGTGAACAATTCCTCTAGCATGAGCTAAACGCATAGCCAAAAGAATCTGTCCCATAATCCGAACCGCTTCTTCATTTGAAAGAGGATAGTGTTCTTTGATATAACGCTTGAGGTCGAGTCCTGCTACGTATTCCATAGCTAGGTACTGTTGGCCATCTTCCTCACCAATATCTGTTATCCGAACGATATGAGGATGGTCCAGATCCGCCATAGCCCTCGCTTCCCGCTGGAAACGTGCCACAGCAATCGGGTCCGTCTGGTAGTTGGTCCTCAGGACCTTAACTGCCACTTCTTCCCCATCTAGGATCAAATCCTTGGCCAAGTAAACATCTGCCATGCCTCCTCGACCAATCTGCTTGACAATCCGATACCGCCCGGCAAAAATCTTGCCGATTTGGATCATTCTGCTGCCTCCTCGTTCATGTAAACAAGGGCAACCGTAATGTTGTCTAAACCTCCTGCATTGTTAGCGAAACGAATGAGGGTTGCCGCCTTGTCTGCCAGGGAAATATCGCTGGTTACGATATCATAAATCTCGCTTGCCGAAATCATATTGGTCAAGCCGTCACTATTGAGCAAGAGATAATCTCCTGACTCCAGTGTAATCATCCCAAAATCAGGCTGGATTTCATCTTTTTGTCCGATAGACTGTGTGATGATATTCTTTTGAGGGTGAGTTTCTGCTTCTTCTGGAGTCAATTGACCAGCCTTGAGCAATTCATTGACCAAGGAATGGTCACTCGTCAACTGGTGGTATTCTTCTCCACGAATCAAACCGATACGAGAATCTCCAATGTGAGCATAGATGGCTTGGTTATCAATAAACGCAACAGCTTCTAGCGTTGTTCCCATGCCTCTGTATGCTTCGTCCTGACCTAGTTGATGAATTTTTTGATTTTCAATCTCCAGGTAGTGGGCAAACCACTCACGAACTTCATTGACTGAGTCAATTTGGGTATCCACCCAATCTACACCGAGGTCTGTGACCGCCATCTCACTAGCGATATTTCCTGCACGGTGTCCTCCCATTCCGTCAGCCAAGATGATCATAGTGCGTCCTGCTCGGTTGACAAAGTGATTGACATAGTCCTGATTATTTGTCCGTTTCTGACCAACATCTGTTAATAATGCTATTTCCATTGTGTCAGTTCCTTCCTATTCTGATATCTTACGAAATTGGCTGATAAAGAATCCATCACTTCCATACAATTCAGGAGTGATCAGGATGCAGCCATCTTTCAGGATATCTTTGCATTCGTGTTCTAGTTTAACCTGCTCAAACTCGGGATGACTTTCTAAAAATGCCTCAACGACTTGAAAGTTCTCCTCAGAGACGATAGTACAGGTACTATACGTTATTATACCACCTTTTCGTAGCGTTTGACAAACACTACCTAATATTTCCAGCTGAATTTCCTGTAATGATGTGAAATCTGCTGTTTCTTTATTGTATTTGATGTCTGGTTTACGACGTAAAAGTCCAATCCCAGAACAGGGAGCATCTACTAAAATCTTATCAAAAGAGTCCCGACCGAAAAACTCATGTACCTTTCTGGCATCCAATTTTTGCGTTTGCACTCGTTCTGCCACACCTAAACGCTCCGCATTTTCTTGGATCAAGTCCAACTTATGATCGTAAAGGTCCAAAGCCGTCACCTTACCGGATGTGAGGTAGGAAGCTATATGAGCTGTTTTCCCACCCGGAGCTGCACAAGCATCCAGAACCTGCTCATCACCTTGTGGATCAAGAGTCGGAGCAACCAGTTGACTGGACTCATCTTGGATAGTAATAACCCCTTCAGCAAACAAATCATGGCCTGCAAAGTGGCCGTGCTCCTTGACCAGACCAGTGGCCGCCAAAGGGGAATCAGTCGCCTCTAACACGGCTTTGATTTCCTCTTTTCGGCTCAAGTCAGTCACCCGAATACTGGCTTTGTTGCGTACCAAGAGACTTTTAAAGATGGCTTGTGCTCGCTCTTCACCGTATTCTTCCTTAAGTTTAGATACTAGCCAAACTGGGAGAGAATAGGCAATGGAATCACGCTTGTTTTTGCGTTTGATGCTGTCAATATCTGGCCAGCCTTCTCTTAAGATACGACGAAGGACGGCGTTGACCAATTTCTCACTGCCTTTTTTACGGGCTTTGGCTAGCTCTACCGCTTCATTGACTACAGCGTGACTAGGAATCTTATCCAGATACCGAAGTTGGTAGGCGCTCAGGAGGAGCAGAATATAGAGCCAGTTATCTAGCTTATCTCGGTCTTGGATAAAGTGGGACAGGTACCATTCCAGAGTGAGTTTTCGGGCTACCGTTCCGTAAACAATCTCTGTCACCAAGCCCTTGTCTGCTGCTGAGAGTTGACTCCCTTTGAGGTGTTTATTTAAAGCAATATTGGAGTATGCTTGATTGACAAAAACATCCTCTAACACTGCTAGAGCTAGATTTCTAGCCGTTTCTACTTTAGTCACCAAATCGTTCTCCTACAGTCAGTGTCCGTCCAACTCCGTTGAGGAAGGAAGCAATGTCCATCTTGGGCTTCCCAGCTGGCTGCACTTGCTTGAGAGATAGAGCTCCTTCAGCCGCTGCAACGATTAATTGTTTCTTGCCAATAGAGAGGATCTCACCTGGAGCTCCCTGACCTTCTACTGGCAGGGCTTCATAAATCTTAAAGCGGTCGCCTTTAAGGAAAGTGTGGGCAACAGGCCATGGATTCATCCCTCTGATTTGGTTAAAGAGTTGACGGTTAGTCTTATTCCAGTCCAACTTTTCTTCCTCTGGCTTGATATTTGGCGAGAAAGTGACCTGGCTTTGGTCCTGAGGCACAGGCTTAATCTCCCCAGCAATATAGGCAGGCAGGGTGTCCAAAAGCAAGTCACGACCAACAATGGCTAATTTCTCAAACAAGGTGCCGACATTGTCCTCATCAGTGATAGGAATACTGCGATGAGAAATCATATCCCCTGCATCCATTTCCTTAACCATCTCCATAATGGTCACACCAGCTTCCTTATCCCCTTGAATCAAGGCATAATGAATAGGTGCACCACCACGGTGTTTGGGAAGAAGGGAAGCGTGAACGTTGACCGCAAAGTCCATGCTATCAAGGAGTTTACTTGGGAGAAACTGCCCAAAAGCAGCAGTCACAATTCCATCCGCTCCTAGCTTCATAATGGCTTCCATCTCTGGACTTCCAGATAATTTTTCAGGTTGGTAGATAGGAAGATTTGCTTCTTTGGCAGCCTGCTTGACTGGGGTTTCTTGGATTACTTTTTTACGGCCGACAGCGCGGTCTGGCTGGGTTACAACAGCTAGAATCTCGTAACGATCATCTGATAACAACCCCTTCAAAACTGTTGCTGAAAAGTCGGGTGTCCCCATAAAGATTAGTTTCGTCATTTCTTCTCCTTCTTATAAAAATTGTTGCGGTTCATGGTCAATACTGAGACGAAGCTCACTATTTTCCCGTTCTTGAGTCAAGGCCAAAACCCGATTGAGAGTCTGTCCCAGCTCATCTTCTAAACGGTATTTAATCAAAATCTGGTAATGATAAAGGTTGTGGGTACGTGCGATGGGTTTAGGCGTTGGTCCAAGGATTTTACTAGTTTCCGATAAACCTGAGCGCAAAATCCCCATGACTTCATAGGCACGTTTGACAACCTCTTCTTCTTTCTTGTGAGAGAGGGTAATCCCAATGGTGAAATAATAAGGTGGATAGCCGAGTTGGCGTCTGATACTCATTTCATAGGCATAAAAACCTTCATAGTCCTGTTCCTTGGCAAAACGAATGGCATAGTGCTCCGGATTGTATGACTGAATCAAGACCTGCCCAGCTTTTTCCGCACGACCTGCCCGTCCTGCCACCTGAGTTAAGAGTTGGAAGGTTCTCTCAGAAGAACGGAAATCAGGCAGATTCAAGGCTGTATCCGCATTGAGGACTCCGACTAGAGTCACATTTGGAAAATCCAAGCCCTTAGCAATCATCTGAGTTCCCAACAAGATATCTGCTTCCCCTCGGCCAAACTGGTCAAGAAGAGCTTGGTGACTGCCTTTCTTGCGGGTCGTATCCACATCCATCCGCAGAATGCGAGCCTGAGGAAAGAGTTCTGCCAGTTCATCGTAAGCTTTCTGAGTCCCCGTCCCGTAGTAACGAATACTGCGGCTTTGACAGTTGGGACAGACATGAGGAATCCCCTTTGAAAATCCACAGTAATGGCAGTTCATGGTCTTGGTATCCATGTGGAGAGTCAGAGAAATATCACAGTTGGGACAGCTATCTACCGTTCCACACTCCCGACACATAACAAAACTAGAATAACCCCGACGGTTGAGCATGAGGACTGCCTGTTCTTTTTTATCCAAACGGTCTCGAATGGCCTCTAGCAAAGGAGGCGTAAAGTTTGATGTCTCATTCTGCCCGATATAGTCCCGAAAGTCAATCACTTGAACTTCAGGAATAGTGGCTAAAGGATTGGCCCGTTGGGTCAGACGTAAGTGTTGATAGACACCTTTTCCAGCACGCGCACGGCTCTCTAAGCTCGGTGTCGCTGAGCCAAGGACTAGGGCTGCTTGATTGTACTGGGCCCGTAGAATGGCGACCTCTCTAGCATGATAACGGGGATTGCTGTCTTGTTTGTAGCTAGCTTCATGCTCTTCGTCGATAATTATAACACCTAGATTTTTCAAAGGAGCAAAGATAGCTGATCGAGCGCCAACAACAACTTGGGCATCGCCACGCTCAACCTTGCGCCACTCGTCGTACTTTTCACCATTGGACAGGCCTGAGTGGAGAATGGCCACTTTCTCACCAAATCGGGCAATAAAACGTTCCGTCATCTGTGGCGTCAGGGAAATCTCAGGTACCAGTAAAATAGCTGTTTTACCCTTGTCCAAGGCTCCTTGGATAATCTGCAAATAAACCTCTGTCTTCCCACTTCCTGTAATTCCTTGAAGGAGGAAAGGAGGCTGTTGACTGCCAATAGCACTGACAACGGCATCACGCGCCTGTCTTTGTTCTGGATTCAATTCCAAAGGTATACTTGCTTCAATGCCTTCAAAATAAGCGGCTGAGCGTTGCACTTCCTTTTGGACTAGGGTTAGAGCGCCTTGCTCCACAAAGAAGTTGACTTGCTCGCGTGAGTAGGACTCTAACAAACGAGCCAGAGGAGCACTCTTAGGATGAGACAGCAAATAGTCTCTCAGCTCTGCTTTTTTCTTAGCACGCGCAGAAATCTCAATCTGCTCTAGCTGAGTAGCATCAACCTCATACCAAGACTGGGTCTTGACCTTCTTTTGATCGACTGCCTGGTATTCTAAGCGGAGCAGACCTTTCCTAGTCAAGCGCATCATCTCAGCTTGCTTAGCAAGGTCTAAAGAAGAAAAGACTAGCGAATCTTCTGAACCAAACAAGCGCTCTTTGTCTGCCTGACTCAGACCTTCCAGAGGATAGAGAATCTTGTCATAGCTAGAATTCAGAAATCCTGGAAGCATAGCTTTTAGAATGGAGATTTTATAAGAAAAGACGGACTTGCGTAACTCCTCAGCCAACCAGAGTTGCTCCTGAGTCAAGACAGGAGAAAAATCTAGCACCTCTGCAATCTCTTTCAAGTCCTGACCTTCCATCTCTTCATCTGACTGGGACTCCAGGCCAAGAACAATTCCTTGGATCAAGCGATTGCCCTTGCCGAAGGGGACATGGACCCGCATACCGACTTCCAGCATCTCTACAAATTCCTCTGGGACCTTATAACTATAGGGCTGGTCCGTCTGCATCAGGGGAACATCCACGATTATCTTTGCGATCGCCATCTTCTCACCTCCTCCTTGTCATACTCTTCGAAAATCAAATTCAAACCACGTCAGCGTCGCCTTACCGTACTCAAGTACAGCTTGCGGCTAGCTTCCTAGTTTGCTTTTTGATTTTCATTGAGTATCAGTATATTCTTGCAATAGAAAAAATAAGATTGAGTCCCCCCAACCTTAAATTTTTTCACCATCTTCTTTTTCTTTAGCGATTTGCTCTTTGATTTTCTTTTCTTCTTCTTCTTTGCGGCGTTTTTCTTCTTCGATACGGAGACGAACCGCTTCACGTTTTCCTTCTGGATCTGGGTGAATCGTAACGTTTCCTGACTCGATTTCTTCCAAAGCGCGAAGAGTTGATTTTTCAGACTTAAACTCTTGAGTTGCTGGCGCACCTGCTTCTAGTTCGTGGGCACGTTTTGCTTCCAAGATTACGAGTGAATATTTTGATGGTACCTTGTCTAGCAAGGTATCAATAGAGGGTTTTAACATCATTTGCTTGTACCTGTTTCCTATAGTTTATCGAGTAGTTGGAGATTTTGGCAACATCTCCTGGTAGTGACCAATAACACGGTCCACACGGAAGTGTTCTGCTTCGATCACACGCTTGACACGTTCAGCAGCGAGGGGCACCTGATCGTTGACAATAGCATAATCATACTCACGCATGAGGGCAATTTCTTCCTTGGCTTTTTCAATTCGTTGGGCAATCACTTCTGCACTATCTGTTCCACGACCTACCAAACGATCTTGCAATTCATCCAAATCTGGTGGTGTTAGAAAGATAAAGACAGCATCTGGAACCTTTTTCTTAACCTGAAGGGCTCCCTGCACTTCAATCTCAAGAAAGACATCGATTCCCTTGTCCAGAGTTTCATTGACATAGGTCAGAGGAGTTCCATAGTAGTTACCGACATACTCTGCATATTCCAACATCTGACCTTGACGGATCAGCTCTTCAAACTCTTCACGAGTACGGAAGAAATAGTCCACTCCGTCCACTTCACCAGGACGTTGCGCACGCGTCGTCATCGATACAGAGTATTGAAATTGATTCTCAGAACTCTCAAAAATCTCTCTTCTAACCGTTCCTTTCCCAACTCCTGAAGGACCAGAAAAAACGATTAGCAAGCCTCGGTCTGCCATTATGTCTCCTTTAGTTAGTCTGTGAAATAAAGTAAAATTTCTCTCGAATACTGATGATCGCGTCAGTTATCCTTCTACAGTCTTTCTATCTAGTGTAACAAAAAAGCAGTAATATTTCAACTGCTCTTTCTTATTTATTTCGCATAATCTACTGCACGAAGTTCGCGAATCACGGTTACCTTGATATTTCCTGGGTAATCGAGATTATTTTCAATTTTCTCACGAACTTTGTGAGCCAAGATTGTGACTTTGTCGTCCTTGATTTGTCCTGGATTAACCATGATACGGATTTCACGTCCTGCTTGAAGAGCAAAGCTATTTTGCACTCCTTCAAAGCCATTGGCGATTTCTTCCAAATCATGGAGACGCTTGATGTAGCTTTCAAGAGACTCGCTACGAGCACCTGGACGCGCTGCACTCAAGGCATCTGCTGCAGCAACGATCACTGCAATGACACTTTCGGCTTCGACATCACCGTGGTGGCTAGCAATGGTATTCACCACAACTGGGTGTTCCTTGTACTTACGAGCCAATTCCGTACCAATCTCAACGTGGCTACCTTCAACCTCGCGGTCAATAGCTTTCCCGATGTCGTGAAGGAATCCAGCACGACGGGCAAGAGCTGCATTTTCACCAAGTTCACTGGCGATGATACCAGATAACTTAGCAACCTCAATCGAATGACGCAAGACATTTTGTCCATAAGAAGTACGGAACTGCAAACGTCCCATAATCTTCATCAAGTCTGGATGGAGGTTTGGCGCACCAATCTCATAGGCAGCAGCCTCCCCATATTCACGGATTTTATTGTCAATCTCCTGACGGTTTTTCTCCACCAACTCTTCGATACGAGCTGGGTGGATACGGCCATCCTTGAGCAACATTTCCATGGTCATACGAGCAATTTCACGACGAATCGGATCAAATCCTGACAAGGTTACCACTTCTGGCGTGTCGTCAATGATGACATCTACCCCTGTCAAACTTTCAAAGGTACGAATATTGCGACCTTCACGACCGATAATGCGTCCCTTCATGGTATCATCTGGTAGGTGAACTGTCGAGTTTGTTGACTCTGCTACATAGTCACCAGCGATACGCTGCATAGCCTGAACCAAGATATCTTTCGCAATCTTGTCTGAACGTTCCTTGACTTCTTGCTCTGCCTCACGAATGCGGCTAGCAATTTCCTTGGTCAAGTTTTCCTCTGTCTGAGCCAAGATAATATCTCGAGCCTCAGTTTGGGAAAGCGAGCCGATACGTTCAAGTTCAGCTTCTTTTTGTCTTTCGACTTCCTCTAATTGTTCTTCACGTGCATCAAGGTTTTTTGCTCTATCAGAAATACTTTGTTCTTTTTGTTCAAGTGTTTTTTCTTTGTTCGTCAAATTGTCGTCCTTACGGTCAAGGCTCGTAGCTCTCTCCGTCAAACGACTTTCGATTTGCTTGAGCTCCTGACGTTCTGACTTAAATTCAGCGTCCACTTCTTCACGGTATTTTCTGGCTTCCTCTTTGGCCTCCAATAGTGCTTCTTTTTTAAGAGACTTGCTTTCGCTCTTGGCTTCATTTAGCAATAAATCCGCTTCGCGCTCAGCTTGTCCTCGTAAATTAGTTGCTTCTTGTTCAGCATTTAGAAGCATCAACTCTGCAGCCTCTTGAGATGATTTCATCTTAGCTGAGATGCTGACATATCCAATGACTAAACCAATGATGACGGCAAAAACAGCAATCGCAAGTGTCATGATTTCCATGTTTTTACCTCATTAAATTTGTTTATCGAATGACATACATTCCTTAATATTCTATCATAAAAAACCGATTTTCACAAACCCAAATTGAAGAGTTTTGTGTGAATTTTTGAAGAAATCCCTTAGATTTTCAAGTAAAATTAAGAATCTTTAAAAATTTAAATTTCCACGAAAAACGAAGCAAAAAAGCCTACCTTTCAGTAGACTTAGTAATGATCTTTGAAGGACAAGAAAGCCACGCTATCTCCATCTATTATATAAATCAAGCGATTTTCTGCATCAATGCGCCGCGACCAAGCTCCTTGATAGTCATACTTGAGTGGTTCTGGTTTCCCCATTCCTACAAAAGGATCGCGTTGAATATCCTTGATTAATTTATTGATCCTTTTTAATGTTTTCTTATCTTGGTTTTGCCAATAGCAATAATCCGCCCAGGCATCTTCTGTAAATTTGAGCAGCATTCCTCACTCCTCAATCACATGCACCTGAGTGCTTCCAGCACGAACTTGAGCCATTCCTCGCAAGACCTTGTCAGAAAGTTCCTTATTTTGAGCGATTCTCAGGGTTTCCTGAATACTATCCCACTCGCTCTTTGAAAGGACTACAATATCCTCATCTGGATTTTTATTGACCACCGTCAAAGGCTCAAATTCATCATTTACCTTCTTCATGTAGTCCTTTAAATGATTTCGGAATGTTGAATAAAGAACTGCTTCCATAACCATACCTCGTTTTACCTCTTTTCCACTATTATACACAAAAAGAAAGAAATTGTCAGGAACTTGTACAAGATTTTTCTTTTCTATCTATTTATTCGAAAATATTCTAAAAAAGCCTACCTTTCAGTAGACTTAGTTTGTTTCTATTCTAATCGGAACCCTGCCAAAATTCTGTTCTGCTATACTTGGGTGTCCTAGTTGGTAAATCTGGTCTGCCTTTTGAGTCATAGCATCCCAAGGTTCTTTGCCAATTCGACTGACTAGATGGACCTGGCCTTTCAGAGACTTGAGGTGTTGTCTGCCTTTTTCAGTAAAGCCAAGGACATGGATGCCTTCTGGCAAGTCGCTTTCTCTGGCCTGCACCAAGATATAGGTCAAGAGTCGTCGTACACGCGCCTTGGTATAACGCTTTGTCGCAACCGCCTCGACCAATTCGTCAACAGACTGGGCTGTTTTGATAGCTTCCTTGATACGCACAGCCATTTCTTGATTGACCTGATAGATGGTGGTTAGGTCTGGATTTGACAAGATTTGATAGCGGAGCAAGGTAAAATAGTCATCCCAACTCACCCTACACGCCAACTCAAAGAGGTCAAGAGAAGGCATAAAGCGTTCTAAGAAATCTTGGTCTGATTGATGCTGACGGAGGGCTGTTGCTGAGGCAAAGTCCACATCCTTATCCACAGAATGATAACCAGCCCCCTGACGCTGAATCGGATGGAGTTTGATTCTACGTCCCGCAACCGCCTTGGCATAGGCCAGAGCAAGAACATGATTGGGCGTGTTGCCAGAAAAATCCAGACCTGCAAATTCCTTCCACATGGCTTGGGTTTTCTGGGGATAAGATAGGGAATCAGGCAGATTTTCCACAAAATTCTCCATCTCAGCACCTTGCTCCGTGTATAGGTCAGCAATTTTCTGATAATCCAGAACTTCCTCCGTCCCGAATGCTAGAGTATCAATCCCCAAGCGAGCCAAGATATCCACAGCTCCTTGACCGAAGAAATCAGCTGCCTGAACACTAACTAAAAAGGGCAATTCCACGACCAAGTCTGCGCCATTTTCCAGCGCCATCTGGGTCCGTGTCCACTTGTCCACGATAGCCGGCTCTCCTCGTTGCATGAAATTTCCAGACATGGCAACGATTTTCAGTCCCTCCGCCTGCTCAAGCAGGTATTTGTGCCCATTATGAAAAGGATTGAACTCCGCGATAATACCTGTGATGGTCATAGAAATCTCCTACTTCTGCGCGACAAAAAACCAACGGGTGCTAGTTTCTGTTGGTTCCTTGTCCTCAAAGTCCGCATAGAGTTTGAAAGACTTGAAACCGGCCTGTTCCAGCAATATATCATAGGTCAAGACCTCATAGGTCCGCTCCTCATGCACTTCATCGTGGCGACTAAAGGAACCGTCAGCCTCCTTGATAAAGAAGGTCAACTCATGCACGATGGAGTGAGGTGCTTCGTCCTCATAGGTGTCCCAAAGCATGGCAAAATCTTCCGCATTTTCATGATAAGAATAGCCTGGAAAAACCTCATCCGTCTGGTAGGTCGAATGCACATCAAAGATGAAAACTCCATCTTCATTGAGGGCTTTATACACTTCCTTAAAGACGTCTCCTACCTCGACCTCATCCTGCATGTAGCAGATAGAGTCCGAATAACACGTGACAAAGTCGTATTGACCTGCCTTGGATAAATCCAGCATATTGCCTTCAATAAAATCAATCTTTTGCTTGGCTGAAGTAGCTCTCTTCTCAGCAATCTTCAGCATATCCGCGCTCAAGTCAAGTCCTGTCACATCAAAGCCAGCCTGAGAAAAGCGGACAGACTGGATACCTGTTCCACAAGCCAATTCCAAAAGCGTCTTTCTCTCCTTGGTCTTAGGCAAATGACGCAGAGAAAAATCCGTCCATTTATCGTATAAACTGTCATCCATGACCGCATCATAGACCGCCGCAAAGGTTTCATAAGTAGCCATATTCATGATACCAAGTCCGCCCGTAATCGGAATGAAAATTAGGAGCTTGACGATGGAGCCGAGCTCCAAGGAATGCTATCTATTTTCCGACGATTACAGGACGGGTTCAAATCCTTTCTAAGATACAAAGAGCGTTAAAAGCTAAGAGAAAATAGGAATCTTACCGACATAGCGTCAGATACAAAGGAAGTTCCTCTTTTTCTCACAGCTTTTAGCTCGTGTTCAGTTTCGAGATGAACAAAACACGACGCCCTTTACCTTTCTATCAATTTTTCTAAAATAAGCAAATAAACCCAGTTGACTGCAACTGAGTTCGATTGAAGACAAAGTCTTTTTAAGACTTTCCTTAGGTGATTTCGGACGTCTGCGACCTTCTTCGAAGTTCCAAGACTTAGTTTTGAGCCTAAAGTCTCAAAACTCCCGACTTCTTGAAACATTTTTTTTTCAAGAAGTTTTATCACAACGGAAAGTCTCGGTAATTTCTCACCTTCTCACTCAGAAAACAAGAATAATCTCAATACATTGTCGAATTTCAAAGTAATTCCCAGCCGAAGTTCAAGTCATCTTCTACGCCAGAGTTTCAGATAAATCTACTGAGCTCGCCTCATGCCATAGTTTTTCTAGGTTATAGTGGGCACGCATTTCTTCTGAAAAGATATGTACAACGACACCGCCGAGGTCTAGTAAGACCCAACCTCCAGCTGCATCACCTTCGACATGGCTGCCTTTAACACCAGCTTCTGCTACTTTTTCACGGATATTGTCAGCGATAGCGTCCAACTGGCGGCTATTCATTGAGCTCGTGATGACAAAGTAGTCCGTCACACTGGTCAAATTTTGTACATCAAGTGCAAGGATATCCTCCGCACGTTTCTCATCAGCCGCTTTCACGACTAGTTCTAATAATTCTTTTTCGTTCATTTAGTCCTCTTTCAAATAGTGCACAAAGGCGTTATAGGTTTCAAGGGTTTGGGGATAGATGGGAAATCCCTGATGAGCTAAATGCTCCACGGTACGAGCTGTCTCATAAGCCACTGCCTTATTGAGCGACAAACTTGCAATTTCACGCGCCACATCCACTCCTGGAAAGGCACGATTATGCTCGATATAGTCTGCGACGTAGATGACCTTATCTAGGTCGCTCATCTGACCAGCCCCGACTGTATGGATTTCAATGGCTCGCAGGATTTCTCGATCATGCAAATCCAAATCTTCCTGAATCTTGTAGATACCAACCATTCCATGCCAGACATTATTACCCCAGTTTTTGAGGTCAGGGTCTAGCTGATAACGGTCAATCAAGTCTAGGAATTCCTGATCTGACAACTTTTTAGCATAGTCATGGAGAAGACCTGCTAGTCCTGCTTTCTCGGCATCGAATCCAAATCTCTCAGCTAGCTCTATGGCTGCACGCTCTACACCCAAACAATGGGTTAAACGTTTTTCAGGCAGAAGCTCTGCCATTCTTTCCAACAAAGCCTCTCGGGAACAGTTGATATAGTCTTGGTATGCCATCAGTAAAGCCCCTCCTTCTCGATGTAGTCTAGCACTGGCTGAGGTAGGAGAAAGTTAGGTTTCCGACCTTGGGCAATGAAGTCACGCACCATGCTAGACGAGATGTCCATGAGAGGCACATCCACCCATATAACTGGATAGGAAGTCCCTGCCTTGTAGCGTGGGCGCTGAACTCCAACAAACTGAACCATGTCGACCAGCTCATCAATTCGGTACCATTTAGGCAGATAGTCCACCATATCAGCCCCGATAATGAAGTAATAATCCGTATCTGGATGTTGCTCTGTCAAAATCTTCATGGTGTCGTAGGTGTAGGAAATGCCCTTACGCTCTAGCTCAATGGTTTCAATGGCGAGGCCTTCAATCCCCTCAATCGCCAACTCAAGCATCTTAAGACGATGATGCTCAGGAATGGTTTCCTTTTTATCTACATGAGGTGGTTGGTATTCGGGCATAAGCAAGACCTGGTCCAGTCCTAACTGTTGTCGTACTTGGTCCGCCACAACAAGATGGGCATTGTGAACAGGGTTAAAATTCCCCCCTAAAATCCCGACTTGTTTGCGTTTTTTCTCCTTGATTTCTGGCTCCAACTCTACCTTGGTAAAGGGAGTCAATAATTCGATTGCCATAGGCTCGTCTTCCTTTAATTCTCTGTAAAAACAGTTTCTTGGAGTAGGTGTTTAGATTTCTTTGACTTTTTTAGAAATCTTGCGATTTTCTTTCTTGCTAGATTGTTTATACAAAATCAAGATGCGTCCGATTTTTTGGACAGTATCTACACCGATTTCTTCTTCTAAAATTTCAGCTACTTCGTGGATGTTTTCGTCTGTGTTTTGCAAGAGAGTAACCTTAATCAATTCACGTGCGTCAAGAGCTTGGCGAACACTGGTTTTTATTTGGTCGTTGAGTCCATTTTTCCCGATTTGGATAATAGGTTTGAGGGTGTGTGCCTGGCTGTTGAGGAAGGCACGTTGTTTTGATGTTAATGACATAATCTTTCTTCCTTTTTTGATAGTTATTTTAGGTGGTGAGGGACGGTCGGAACTAATTTCCCAAAGAATTCATCTTTGAAAAATGGATTTCCTGACCTCACAATTGAGTCTATGTCTCAATTGTGCCCCTTGCCAATCTACAGATTGGCAATCACACCACGGCAATAACTATCTTTGTATGAGCTCACTTTGTTCGCTCAATGATTTTATAATAATATTTTTAAATTATTGCTTTGCGTGTGACGACGGCGACGCCTTCTGGTGCCCAGACGGCGACTTTGGCGATGCCTGTTACGCGGATCCAGCCTAGGCCTGAGATGACCAGGTCTGTCTTGTCCTTAATGGTAAATACATGCTGTACAAGTTTTGGGAACTCTTCTTTTTCCTTACTATTTGGTGGTGTGAGGAGAGTTCCCAGATGCTTGTCATAAAAGGCACTAGCGCCTTCTAGCTTGGTACGGTGGAGTTTGAGTTCATTGTCAAAGAAAGCTGTAAATCCTTGCTTTTCTCCTGATATGAAGTCAAAGCGTCCAAGACCACCTAAAAACAGGGTTTGCTCAGGGTTAAGCTGATAGGTTTTGGGCTTGATTTCCTTTTTAGGGCTGACATACTTGAGGTTTTTAGCCGTCAAGTAGTGAGCCATCTGGTGACGGTGGATAATCCCCGGTGTATCGTAGATATAAGAACCGTCATCAAGCGGAATCTCGATTTTGTCCAAGGTTGTCCCTGGGAAGCGCGAAGTCGTGATGACATTCTGATCACCCGTGATTTCTTGGATAATAGCATTGATAAGTGTTGATTTTCCAACGTTGGTTACACCGACCACATAGACATCGCGGCCCTTACGGTAGTGTTCAATCTTGTCAATGACTTCCTTAATGGCATGTTTGTTTTGTGCCGAAGTTAGGACGACATCAACTGGACGAAGTCCTTCTTCGTGGGCACGTTCCATGAGCCACTGGCTAATCTTGCCTGGTTTAACAGACTTGGGCAAGATATCTTTTTTATTTCCCACCAAGAGGACATCATTTCCTGAGACAAAACGTGGCAAGCCTGGGATAACAGAGCCATTAAAGTCAAAGATGTCAATGACATTTACCACTAAGGCGTCACTGTCTCCCACCTCGTGCAAGAGCTTGAGGAAATCATCGTCTGTCAACTGGACATCCGTGATTTCATTGTAGTGGCGGAGACGGAAACAGCGTTGACAATAGACTTCGCCCGTCTCCAAACCTTTTTCAAGTGCCGACTGGGGAGTAAATCCAAGACCAGCCTTGTCTGTCGTCTGAATAGTTGCTCCACAACCAATACAGAGAATTTCTTCCATAGTTAAATTCCTTTTTTATATGTAATCGGTCCGTACTTTTCAGTGATTTTTTGCATCACACGACGCTCACGAGTTCGGTTAATCTGCGTTTTGATCGAGTCATGTTGGACCAAGGGTTTGACTAAGATCGAGCGAATGCCCGCACGGTGGGCTGCTCGAATATCTGTCATGAGCTGGTCGCCGACCATGACCACTTCGCTTTTCTCATAGTGGAATTCCTTCATGGCACGATTAATCCCAAATGTGAAGGGCTTCAGAGCCCAATAAACGTAATCAATTCCAAACTTCTCAACTGCACGTTGGACCCGTTTTTTGGTGTTGTTTGAGACTACGATGATGCGAATGCCCGCGTCCCGAAGATCATGTAGCCATTGCTTCATCTCTGGCGTCCCATCAGGGTTGTTCCAAGCAATGAGGGTATTGTCCAAATCGACCAAAACAGCCTTGATTCCCTGCGCCTGCAGGCTTGGGACTGTCAGATCATAGACTGCTTCCACAGCAAAATCTGGCATGTAATTTTCAATCGCCATTCTGGCTCCTTTTTTTAATTTCTAGCAATTTTCTTTAAATATTGAGCTAAGACTGCCCATAAAATGAGACTAGCTATCAAAATATAAATCCAAGCATTTGGTTCATCTGTAAACGGTAAGGGAACATTCATTCCGAAAAATCCTGTAATAACCGCAAGGATAGCTAGCAAGACTGAGATAATTGTCAAAGTTGTCAAATTATCATTCAGATTATTATTTAGGATGTTATTGTAAGAGGCTGAGAGTTGTTGCAAGACTTGAGATATCAAATCTGTCATTGAAACCAACTGATGGGCTTCAATCATAGCATCGTCAAACTGCTCTCTTTCCACCTCATTAAGATTGCGATAAAGTGCATGCCCTTGAATGTGTTCCAAGAGGAGACGATTTTGTTTAGCAGCAGCTGTCAGATAAACCATACCAGTTTCCAAGTCAGAGAGGGCAAAAAGATTTTTTTTAGTTGTTTTTTGACGAAGAAGTGCACTGATTTCATCCTTACTTTTATCCATCTCTTCAATAACTGGATAGTAAGCATTGCTAATAATCTCTAAACTGGCAAAAAGAAATTTGTAGATTGAAATAATTTCATGGCTTTCAAGGTAGGTTGCCATGCGTTTAATCACATAAGTATTCTTGTGATTGCTGATAGTAATCAGCCGTTGTTTTTCAACGATAAAGGTCATCGGAATCGCTTCATAATATTCTTTGTCTTTTTCTAAATCAAGAACATTATAAATAAAGGTTACCGTCTCCGTTTCACGGTTATAATCCATGTGGGCTCGTTCATTTCTATCCAGAGCATACTCGATGGTTTCCTTGTCCAATCCATAGATGTCAGAAAGATCTTCCATATTTTTAATCTTATCCACATCAAGGTCTATCCAAGTACGATCGTGACCTAGTTTTTTCTCTACAAATAGCATACTCTCTCCTTTACCAAACTCCTTCTATTGTACCACAAATCTGCTAAAATAGTCGGACTATTCAGTACGGGATAAATTACTGACGACGGTGATATTACGATTGGGAACAAAGTGAAGGGCTTGATCGTCACCTCGCAGTTGCGTTGTACGGATCCCTACGCTAACGACCTTTCCAGAGACGGTAATCGGTCCATTTGTGAGGACCACTTCATCACCCACATCAAGCTGGCGTTCAAAAAGGATGAAGAAGCCATTAATGACATCGGATAGAAAGCCTTGCGCCCCCATACCAATGGCTACCCCAGCAATCCCTGCCCCAGCAAGGAGGCTGGAAACCGGCAAGCCCAAAATAGACAGGATGCAGTAGATTAAAAAGAAATAAAGAATGTAGTTAAAGACATTCTCCAGCAAACGCGAGATGGTCTTTTGCCTTCCTGCATCCCGATTTGAAAATTTAAGTGAGGGCTTGACAATCTTTCGTACAGTCGCATGAAGCATCTTTTTAGCTATATAAAATAGTAAAAACAAAAGCAAAAGAGAAATCACCTTGGTTAAGAGATTCTCTAATATGGTTGTTAAATCAAGTTTATCAAAATAGCGTTGAAAAAAATCTTGCATATAAAACTCCTTTTTCCTATTATACCATAAAATCGTCCTTCTCTTTTCTTTCATAATTATTCAATTATTGTTCCTATTTTCAAAATATCACTTGCCTCTATAGCATATTTATACTATAATTATAAACAATACATTTTGAAGGAGACTGCTATGAAACGAATCATTAGAGCCTGGACCAAGGCAAGCCTCATCAAACGAATCCTTATTGGAATGATTTTGGGAGCTACATTAGGGATGCTCTTCCCAAACCTTACAGGAATTGGTCTGCTTGGAGACCTCTTTGTAGGCGGACTGAAAGCCATCGCTCCTATTTTAGTTTTTGCCCTTGTTGCCAATGCCCTTTCCCAACACCAAAAGGGGCAAAATACCAATATGAAGACTGTTATTTTCTTATACTTGCTCGGAACCTTTGCTGCTGCATTGGTAGCCGTTCTAGCTAGTTTCTTACTGCCTGTGCAAATCACCCTGACCAGTGCAAATACAGAAGTTGCTGCTCCTGACGGTATCGGTCAAGTCCTCAGCAACCTCTTGCTCAAACTGGTGGACAATCCTTTGAATGCCATTGTTGAAGCCAACTATATCGGGATTCTCTCTTGGGCAGTCATCTTTGGATTGGCTATGAGAGAGGCAAGTAAACACAGTAAAGAATTGCTGAAAACCATGGCGGATGTCACCTCTAAAATCGTGGAATGGATTATCAACCTAGCTCCCTTTGGGATTTTAGGCTTGGTTTTCAAGACCATCTCTGATAAGGGCATTGCCAGTCTGGCTAACTACGGTGTCCTCCTAGGACTTTTGATTGCTACCATGGCCTTTGTTGCTCTCATCGTCAACCCGCTCATCGCCTTTCTCTTTATGAGGAAAAATCCCTATCCCCTTGTTTTGAAATGCCTACGTGTCAGTGGTATTACAGCCTTTTTCACTCGTAGCTCTGCTGCCAATATCCCTGTCAATATGAAACTCTGCCAAGACCTGGGACTGAATCCTGATACCTACTCTGTCTCCATCCCGCTTGGTTCGACCATCAACATGGCTGGCGCTGCTGTTACCATAAATGTCCTGACCCTGGCTGCTGTCAATACACTCGGAATCTCGGTAGACTTTGGGACAGCATTTGTGCTCAGTGTCGTGGCTGCCATTTCTGCCTGCGGTGCATCTGGAATTGCTGGGGGATCCCTTCTCCTCATTCCTGTAGCTTGTAGCCTCTTTGGGATTTCCAACGACTTGGCTATGCAGGTTGTCGGAGTCGGTTTTGTGATCGGAGTCGTGCAAGACTCCTGCGAAACAGCCCTGAACTCTTCAACAGATGTCCTCTTTACAGCGGTTGCCGAATATGCTACAAACCGAAAACTTCGCCCCTAGTCTTTGACTCCTCGTTAAACACTTGATTCTATTAGTTTAGGAAATTTTCATGTCTCTCACTCAACGTACGACCAAACTGATCTTAGCGACCTGTCTCGCTTGTTTACTCGCTTATTTTTTAGATTTATCATCAGCAGTTTCAGCTGGAATTATCGCCCTCTTAAGCCTCTCCGACACGCGCAGAAGCACGCTGAAATTAGCACGTAACCGCCTCTTTTCCATGCTCCTAGCGCTCGCTATCGGTGTTCTAGCCTTTCAGCTGACAGGTTTTCACATCTGGAGTTTGGGCCTCTATCTGGCTCTCTATGTCCCTCTTGCTTACAAAATGGGCTGGGAAATCGGTATCACACCTAGCAGTGTCTTGGTCGGCCATCTCTTGGTACAGGAGTCTACTTCTCCAGCTCTCTTGCTCAATGAAGTACTCCTCTTTCTCATCGGGACAAGCTTTGCTCTATTGGTCAACCTTTATATGCCCTCTCGTGAGAAAGCCATCCAAAGCTACCACCTTCAGGTCGAAGAAAAGTTAAAAGACATCCTGCTTCGCTTTAAATACTATCTGTCAAGAGGAGACGGCCGCAACCAAGCCCAACTCGTTGACCAATTAGACAAGCTCCTCGATGAGGCCCTCAAACTGGTTTATTTGGATCACTCGGACCATCTCTTTCACCAGACGGACTACCACATCCATTACTTTGAGATGAGACAGCGACAAAGTCGCATCCTGCGAAATATGGCCCAGCAGATCAATACCTGTCATCTGGCCGCCAGTGAGAGTTTGATCTTGGCCCAGCTCTTTTCAAAGATTGCTGCCCAGCTAAGCCAGACCAATCCTGCTCATGATCTACTTGATGACATCGAACGCTATCTGCAAGTCTTTCGCAATCGGAGTCTCCCGAAAACACGTGAGGAGTTTGAAACCCGTGCTACCCTCCTGCAACTACTACGCGAAGCCGAAACCTTTATCCAGGTCAAGGTTGATTTTTACCAGAAATATGGAAACTAAAACGCAAAGAACCTCAGAGAATTCCTCTGAGGTTCTTGTGTTTTGTATTTGGAGAGAAATTATTTGACCATTCCCCTTAGAATCATCAAGACAGGGATATTTTCTGTAGAACCTGAATCCCTATCACGACTAGCCATATTTTAAAATTCACAGAATATCTCAACAGTCTGATTGACTTTCATAACAATCCAACAAGCTAGAAGACTTTATATTGTCCACCCGCATATCCGCAAGGGATGTAGCCTGCTTGATATAAAGCATACAAATCATCCCACTCAACTGGAATCATATCGTTGGCTTGATGCACGATTTCGATAATTTTCTCATTAATCTGTTTTTCCATATGTTCCTCTGGTTTAGATGTATTTTCCCCGTCTCTAGTATCCTCTATCTGTGAATGGTACCGCGTTCTTACTGATAGGTCACCATCATAAAAACGAGGAGCAAGACAAACAAGGCTAGGCTAATCAAGAGGGTCACCATTTTTACCAAGCGGTTATTCTGCCAGTAGTCTGGTTTTCCGATATTGCTGGTCGCATCCATGGAAAAGAGTTGGCTTTGGCGAGGTTGGATGAGAACCAGAACAATTAAGGCGACGGCTAGGATTATTCCTATAAGCATCAAAACTTCCATCATTTTCACCTCAAGATTCCTAATAATGTAAAGATCAGGGTAAGAAGGATGAGCATGCCGAGTAAAATGGAGAAAGTTTTACTGATCTTTTCTCCTCGGGTAGGCTTTTCTTTCTTAAGCGCTCCTTGCTTTAACTCTTCCATGCGTCCTTCAACATCCTTGTAAAATAAATCTTTTTTAGTCATGTCCTTCCCCTATTATCCTTTCCATCCTCTCTTGGTAAGTAGCCAAGTCCACATAGTTGGCATGACGACCTTGATGTCCAAGGGCTCGGCCCATCTTGTCAAGACTGCTGAGAGCTTCTTGAATCTTCGCAATCATGTCTCCAACAGCCTGCACATCAAAGAGGTGTTCTGGAGCTGTGTAAGATCTGTTATGAGCTGTCTGATCAAAGGCTAGGATAAGCATATTGTGCTCGAAGGCTTGACGGACAGCATCCAAAAGCTCGTTTCCATAATTGATATCCAGATAGAGATCTGACAGCTGGTAGAGTTCTCGAATCTTTTGCGGACTAGCGTTTTGATAGAGAACGACATTGGGATAGGAAAGCAAGGTTAGCAACTTGGACGACATTTCAGTTACTGCCGCGATTCGGAAGGTCACCATTGGCAAGGACTCAATCAGAGTTTCGATATGCTCGATCTGATCTGAGTTGGTAACGATCAAAGCATCTGGTCGAACGAAGTTTTCTCTTTTGAACTGATAATGATAACCTAGATGGACAAACTTGTCATGATAGGCAGGATTGGCCAAGACCAAGGCCTGTTCATAGGTAGCCTTATCTGGTATGAGGATCTGCTTGGCTCTCAGCCCCTCATGCTCCAAGAGCAGCTGCATATTCCCAGGAAGACAATCATCTAGCGGTTCTTGCCAGACTAAAGTGTCCCGTCCAGTCTTGTCTGGATAATGGTATGAGACCAAGAAAGAGGTGGCGAGTGTGTTAAAGAGAAGGTGGCGAGTGTCGATTCCCAAGTCTTGCAAAAAGAAGATTGTGAACTCCACTCGATTTTTAAAATGGCGTAGGGCTTGTCCGGGCAAGGTTAGGAGGATATCGCCTGTCACATGATTTTCCAGGACAATTTCCTGTCCCTTTGCATCCTGATACTTGGTCAGGATAGCCTGTCCATCCACACTATAAGTGGTCTTAGCAAAGCAGGCTCCGTATCGGTTATAGTGGTCTGCTTGGTAGATACGGCCGGATAGGTCCTTCCAGTCGACTTGCTTGACCAGACGGGCCTGAGGAGCCTCCACATAGTGAATCACGCCCCTCTCCCGAGAATCCTCTAAGATATGCGCCGACTGGTTATTGCCCGCAATCTCCCAAAACTCAGGTACGGCTACTTGGTTGAAATAAAGAGCTTTTCCCGACTCGTAACCTAGATAGTAGGTAAAGGGAGAAAGAATCCCATCTGGGAGAAAGCCATCTGGCTCAATCACAACCGTGACATGAGACAGGCCAGCAGCTTCTAGACTTTCATGTAAATCTCGACTTTCCTGACCATATCGATCAAATAGTTGAATCATGCAGGACCTCCTCTATCGTTTTCTTCCACTTGTCCCTTACCTTATCTGTTAAAAATTCTCTCGCTAGGTCATAAGATGCTGTTCGCATAGCTGGCAAATGATTTTCCTGATAGAGCTGGCAGATCTTTTCCGAAAAGGCCCTTTTAATCGCCGTTTCAACATGGTCATCCGAACTTGGAATCAAGTAGCCATTTTGACCGTCCTGTATAAAGGTTTGGTTGCCATAAGGCACATCAAAACCAATCAGGGGCAAGCCTGAACCAACTGCCTCCATCAAGGTCAGACCAAAGCCTTCACTGGTTGAGGCTGTCAGATAGACCTCATACTGGGGATAGATCTGAGCTAGATCTGCATGCCCCTTGAGCTGGATATAGTTCTCCGCTTGGTGAGCCGTGATGATTTCCCTTAAAAGGGACTCCTCACCCCCACTGCCATAAATGTCAAAGGTAAGCTCTGGAAGGACTTGATGCGCCTGGATAACCGCCTTGACGAGCCAGTCAATGTGTTTTTCCTTGGCCAGACGCGAAGCGGTAATGAGAGAAAAGGGCTTGCGTTCCCTAGCAGGCTTCGTCAACTGATCAATGCTCCCAACTGGAATCGTGACGATTCGTGGACGATGCTGACTGTACTGGGCAAATTGACCTTCGAGAACTTCCTTCTGCCGATCCGTAGACACGATAAAGCAATCGACCTTGTCCGCATTTGTAAACTGATACTCATAGTAGTTATTCCAGAGGAGATAGTCTTCGTTACTAGCATTTTCACTATAGTGCTCTGCGTGAACGACAACTGCTAGATGAGCCTTTTGTGCTTCTTCAAAAACAGCCTGACCAATCCCTGTTTCCCTATCCAAGATGACCAAATCAGACTTGCTCAAGTTCAAACTTTGCATAAAATAGCGCATAAGGGCTGGCTTTCCGTACAGAATCCGGTCCTTAAATCGATAGACCTCTTCCTGTCCCTCAGTCAACAAGATATCGTAAGCGGTGCTGCCGTCTTCATTGAAAAAGCTTCGTTGATAGAGCCTAGCCACTTGGTCTTTGGGCGCAAAATATTCTGTACAGTAGCGTGTGTAGGAGAAATAATCCTTGCGAATCAAGTTCCCCCCAAACACATACTCTGCATGCTGTACTAGATTCTTAGCCGAGTCTACCAAGTAGCAGGTCACAAATTTATCCTCATCTGAAAAGTAGACACGCAAGACTTTGCCATCTTGCTCCCTATGACTCTCAAGGCCACCGAAAGAGGCCAAGACTTCGTCAACTGTGACACTGGTCGGGGCTAGCTTGATATCTGTAAAATGATTGTAAAGCCAGATTATCTGATCATCCGCAAAGCCGATATTGGCCGTTAAATGCTGGATATTGTCTGCCAAAATCAAGTCGGTAAAGATAAACTTAGATGCTAGGTCTAAACTTCTAAAAATCCCTGCTCGGTAGGCCTGGGCATATTCGACACCACTGCTCGCCCAACCGATTCCTAGATTTATATTGTAAATTGTCATATGATCCTCTTTTTATGGAAAATGGGTGAGAATCTCACCTTTGGGCGTTACTTCCACAATCCCCATGAGAAGATTGCGTACCATATCTGTACGGATTTGTTGCTTCATGGTTTCAAAGCCTGCATAGGCCTCCTGATAGTACTCCACGATAGGGTTCTTTTGAGAAGCAGACTGGCTCCCGATTGCTAGGCTGAGCTGTTGGAGGTAGTCGACTTGTTCAACCCAGTTGTCATCAATAGCCTTGAGCATGGATATTCTCAGAAAAGAATCATAGAGCTGGTGAGGTTGGAGAAGTTCCTTTTTGGCTGCGATTTCCTTGGCTATTATTTTCTCTAGTAACTCCCGAATCTGATCTGCATCAGCTAAATCTAAATCAGCTGGTAATTCTCTCATCCCAAAGCTAATATTGGTCACGATGAAGTGAAAGAGCTCTTGGGGACTGCTATAAGCTTTTTCTGAGATTTGTTTGGTATAGTCTGCCAGTATATCCTCAAGGATATGCTCTAAATCACGGCTCCCATCTAGCAAGCAATCTCTTTCTTTGTAGACCATCTGACGCTGGATATTGACGCTTTCCGCATACTCTAAGGTTTGTCTGCGTGCAGAGCGACTGGCACTATCACTAGCCTCTTGGGCTTTTCTGACGAGATTGCGGTACTTGCGAGCCTTGAGTAGGATGGGTTTGCTACTATCTTCCACTTGGTAGTCTTGATACAGGTCGTGAACCCAAGACGGTCCGAACTTTTTGATCACATCATCTTCAAGCGATACGAAAAATTGAGACATACCTGGATCACCCTGCCGGCCAGAACGACCTCTGATTTGCAGGTCAATTCGTCGGCTCTCCATCCGCTCGGTACCAATCACAATCAAACCACCCAAGTCTGCAACACCTGGACCGAGTTTGATATCTGTCCCGCGACCTGCCATAGAAGTCGCAACGGTCACTGCCCCCATCTGTCCAGACTCTGCAATGATCTGGGCTTCACGCGCCGCATGATTGGCATTAAGGACATTGTGGGAAATCCCCTCTCGCAAGAGCAAGGATGAGTATAGCTGGGACATTTCAACAGATCCGACAAAGATCAGGAGTGGATTGCCTTTGGAATGATAGGTCTTGATAGCTTCGAGAGAAGCATACACTTTCTCAGGGAGGGTCACATAGAGATTGTCCGGATGGTCCATTCGCCTAAGTGGGCGATTGGTCGGGATACGAATGACAGACATATTATAGGTTTCGAAAAATTCTTTCTCTGCCACCTTTCCTGTTCCTGTCATACCTGAGATTTTGCGAAACATTTTAAAGAGACTCTGGTAGGTGATTGAAGCCATGGCTCTGGTTTCAGGAGAAAGCTTCACATGTTCCTTGGCTTCGATGGCTTGGTGGAGACCTCCTTGAAGCTTGGTCATTTCCATCAAACGCCCTGTTCCCTTGTCTAACAAGACCATTTCTTGCCCTCGAACCAGATAGTCCTTGTCCTTGGTAAAGAGCATATGAGCTCTGAGAGCATAGACCAGATGCCGAACATAACTGGCATACTCTTCCTTGTAGAGATGGTCGATTCCTAGGAAGCCTTCAACCGTCTGGGCCCCCTTTCGGGTTAACCAAACTTGGTCTTTTTCTTCCTTGTAGATATAGTCCTCTCCCTGGACCAAGGTCGTCACTAGGGTATCAATCATCCCATAATAGTTAGACTGGACACGGGGAGAGCCTGCGATAATCAAGGGAGTTTGGGCACTATCGAGTAGAATATCATCGATTTCATCAATGATGACATAGTTAAAGGGAGGCAGGAACTTTCCTTCACTAGTGGAGGCAAGATTGTCATTGAGATAGTCAAAGCCCAGTACACTATTGGTCGTGTAGACGATATCTGAGGCATAGATCTTTCTTTTCTCTTCGGCAGTTAAGTCCTCTTTTGGATCCTCTG
The DNA here is from genome assembly GCF_027691175.1 of Streptococcus halitosis. Lineage (GTDB taxonomy): Bacteria > Bacillota > Bacilli > Lactobacillales > Streptococcaceae > Streptococcus > Streptococcus halitosis_A. The sequence continues at coordinate 455,388 of NZ_JAQFBD010000001.1, read as the reverse complement.
AAAAGGGCAAACCGACAGTTAGACCTAAAAATTGGTAGACTGGGCCCATTTCACTTGCGTCCCGTCTAGCCAGATAGTCATTAGTCGTGACCAGCATGCTGCCTTTTCCCGTTAGGGCATTGAGATAGAGAGGCATAGTTGCAGTCAAGGTCTTGCCTTCACCCGTATTCATCTCAGCCACATTTCCTTGGTAGATCACGATGGCTCCCATGACTTGCACATCATAGGGAAAGAGACCCAAGACCCGTTTATCGGCCTCACGAACAAGGGCATAGGCTTCTACCAATAGCTCATCCAAGGTTTCTCCCTGAGCAAGGCGCTGGCGAAACTCCTCTGTCTTTGCAGCCATTTCCTCATCACGGAGAGCTGCCATCTCTTCTTTGAGGGCGTTGATTTGGCTTAAAAGTTTCTTGACCTTTCTCAGTTGTCTTTCTTGATACAAACGATTAAACACCATCATCCTCCTCAATAGAAAACGAAACAAAGTCAAGAGCCTCAAAACCTGCGCTAATCAAGGAAAGGCGATAGGTGTAGGCCGTTTCAGGATAGGTGAAGCTAAAGGAAAATTGTCTTTCAATCTTCTCCTCGATAATTTCTTCATAACGGTTTAAAAAAGTCAGTTTGAGATAGAGGCCATTGGTCGGTTGAACCTGCATCTTCATAGAGAGACGGTAGGTGTGACTTTTCTTAAGAAGAGGGAGGCTAGGCTGACTTCTAGTAGCCTGGTAATTGACACTGGAAAACCAGGTTTTAAGGGGTTCACCTGAAGCCAGCAAAGGGTTTTTCAGGGTAACATGACCATCTGCATGATAGGTGATCTGGCTACCGTAAAGATAAGTGGCTCCCATCTCGCCCCACCTAATATCCTCTCTCTTGATGATAATCATGTCTCACCTCTTCCGTATTCTTCTAGTATCATCTTGTAAAAATGAATAAACCAGGCAACGTTTGTTCCTGTGTCATCATTGTGTCGACCTGCGGTTCCTTTGGACAAGATCTTGGCACCTGTCTGGCAAAGAGTCTCCACTAGCTGGTCATAGGCACCACTATCCATATCCTCGTCCTTCATGTAAGAAAGACCAAAGGTCGTCTGGGAAAAATCAGCTTTTTCAAATCGGCTCCAAAAGCGTTGATTCAAGTCCTTCATGTCTTTCTGGCTCACTCCTCCAGTCTGAAGATGCAAGACATCAAAGCTAGTCGGGAAGACTCCTGGCGCCTCTAGTCGGCCCCGCTGTGCGATGGTTCCTAGATTGGTCAAGGGTTTTCCGACTACAATCCCCTTGGGTTCAAAGTAGGCTCCGTAGTAGAGGGCTGGGAAGGTTCCCATTGACAGCCCAGATAGGATCAAGTCACTTCTATCCAAGCCTAGATAGTCTAGATAGTGTTGGATTGTTGCTTGAATTTTATCTTCTAATTCCTCAGTTCCTAGGTAAAAGGCTCCTCCTTCTAATCGAGGGTCCGAAAAGAGGAGAAAGGGGCATCTGAGCTTCTTCATCATCCAGTAACCCTCAAAACCTTCCGCCGGACGGTAACCTGAGAAATAGACTGCTAGAGGTGGCTTGAAATCCCCTGGGTGAAAGAAATAGTTGATTTCCTCACGTTTTTTGTCATGCAGGATATTGCCACCGAGAACAAACTTTCCAAACTGTTTCCGGCTCCAGCGTTGGTGGAGATTGCCGATGTTGACCTTTCCCAGACCACGCGCTTCAAGAGAAATGCTCAGATAAGCGTCATAGTCTTGCTCCACAATGATTGCTGAGGCAAAGTCTGCTTCCTCAAGGAGAATGTCCTGTCTAATCTCTGAAACGGATCCTGCTGGGATTTTTCGCAATCGCAGGCGCAATTCCACTAGTCCACTCTTTTCATATTCGAGCCAGAGTTCGATTGGCGAATGGGCTTGGACAGACTGATTATAGGCCCAAGAAGCTAGCTGGGTATAGGTCTTGCCAAAGTCTCCTTCCAGCTCCAGATGCTCAAATCCCTGATAGGAGACAGAGCCTTGGAAACTCGGGTGAATCCTTATCGTAGCTGGGCTCAGCTTGTCTCCATAACCACCTTCAAAGAGGGAGGTAGAGAGGTCTCGAACAAAGCCCTGGCGGTCTGACAGGTCCATCGCTTGCATGCAGTGCTGTTTGATGAGGTTCTGAATGTTTTTATCCTGACTTGCAAACTGTTCTGGATAGAAAACCGTATAGGGTTCCAAGCTAGATGCAAAAGGCAACAAATCTACTAGATAAGCCCCATCCGTGAGAATGACAGCATGAAAGTGATCTAGATCATTCTCATCCATGATTTTCTGGATGGCAGACGGTGTGTTGGGAGGAACATGATACCAGTCTAGTTGGGCTGGTAGGGCAAGTGTCTCTCGCCAATCTTCTGGACCGATTTGCAAGATCTTATACTTCTTTTCCATGAGTCACCTCCTCCAACCACTTTTCTAGCTTGATCAGGAATTGCTCCCCAGTGTGTTCCTTTATCTTTTCGATGGAATGGATCAAAGCATCATTCCACACCTGCAGGCTATCGAGATAGTAATGGGCAGCTTGCGCAAAATCAGCTATATTTTCCAACAGATAGCCATTCTTCTGATGGCTGACATACTCTGTTTTGACCCTATTGATTTGAGGGATACCAGCACTAATCCCCGCGATTTGGGTATAAAGAAGAGGTTGCCTGTTCAGATCGACAATCAAACGAACAAATTCCAGCTGCTTGATTAACTCCGATTCATCCTTCATATTGACAAACGAATAGCGCTTGCTCTGATGGCGATTGTCCTCAAGCGGATTTTCAGCTCCTTGGTAATCAACTTCCTTCTCCAGTTCCTGGTCTTGAAACTGCTCTGAGACCATCTCAGCAACTCGTGTTTCCAGCTGCTTCATTTCTTCTTGACTAGCAGCAAAGGTTCCAAAGACCAGCTCCGTATCTTTGTTTTCAGAAAGGAAATGCAAGACCTGATAGAGCGCTTGGTCCTCTATCCCATGCTCAAAGTCCAGTTGATAGTAGAGGATTGACTCCTTCCGAGTCTGACTCTTTCCCAGCTCCAAGCGGGTATCAAAAGGTGATAAATGACGAAACTTCGTTGCTTGTTCTGAAAAGGCAGACTGAGCCAAGCGCAAGGTGTCCTCTCTGTCGACTAGAACAAGGTCCACCTTAGACAACAAATTCGCCAACTGAGGTAATTGCTCTTGAGGATTTCGTCCGATAAAAAGACTGAGAACCTTAGTGGTTTGGTGAGGCAATCGTTCTAAAAGGAAGTCATTGTGCTGATCACAAGCAGGCAGAAAATAGGTCGCTCCTTCCTCAGGGAGTTGAGCTATTTTCTTCTCAAAAAACTCCGCAATCAATTCTCCCATATCTCGGTAAGCCTCTTTTTGGAATCGAAAAGCAAAGATAGGATTGACTTCGATACGCCCCCCATCTTGCAAGTGCTCTCTAAACTGCCACAGTCCCTTGGGATTGAGATAGTCTTGGTAGAGAGCCTGACCCTCTTCGTAGTAAATCACACTGGAAACCAGCCCCCGATCATCCATCAGGTAATTAGCAGACAAGAGCCCATCTTCCTTGAAATACTGAATCGTACTGATAAAACCTTCAATCCCATGCTCCACCTGAGCATAGGGCTTTCCATTTCTCAAAACTAAAATGGTAAAGGGGCTGTAAACAAACTCGCAGTCCTCTTCCCACTCAATATCTCTGAGCTGCAAGACCTGCGGTCGAATCTCATGAAAATCCTGCAATTCATCAAATAAGGAATAAACTTGTGCTTCTAAAATACCTTGGCGATGGAGAAAATAGCGAAGATGAGGCTGATAGGACAAAAGGAGGACCTGTGCAGGGACCCCTTGGTGTTGCATCAAGCGAATCTGATTGAAGGTGTCATCAAATTCTAGCTTGAAATGAGAAAAATACCAGGGTGTCAAATCAGCATGCCAGGGACGCTCCTTGCCATACCAGGCTGGGATAAAGTAATACATCAAAACCTCCTAGAATAGTGGCTGATACCTTTCATTTAGTCTGAGCGCCTGCAGTTCGTCGTGAATCGTAAAGAGCATGCCACTCAAAATTAAAAAGAGTCCGGGAATCATGCTGACTTTTAACAAACTCTCATCCTTCAAGACAAACAAGATCGGAAGTCCAGCCAAGGTAACGTTAAAGACTGCACCTATCAGAGCAAATCGGAGAACCAAGCGATTGATAAAGCGACTAGTATCCTCACCGGGATAGACTCCGTAAATGTAATCTCCTGATTGCTTCATCCGATCTGCGATTTGTTGACCACTCACATTGACAAAAGCAAAGGCAATGCTAAAGACAAAGAGGATAAGGATATAAGCGTAAATCCACAAGGGTTTCCCCATCGCATACTGCTCCAGTAGGGCAGGGTAGAGTGGATTGCTCTTATCCAGATGTTGAAGCAAGATCAAGAGATAGGAAGGCAAGGCCATGAGACTCATCACATACATATAAGGCATGCCACCCGCAGGATTGAGCATGATTTCCAGATACGAATAGCGTTTAAAGCGAGAATGAAGCCCGATTTTATTGATAGGGATGCGGTATCTAGCTCGGTAAAAGAGAACGACTAGATAGGTAAAGAGGACACCAAGTATCAGCAACAGGAAAAGCAACCAAGGAGAGATCTTATGAACTTGGACCGATTGGATGATGTCCTGAGGGAGTGAAGCCACCATACTTGCCAATAAAATGACGACAGGGCCTCCAACTCCGATAGATGCATTGATGTCTGACAGCCAAACCAAGAAGAAGGTCCCCGCAACCAAAAGGCTGGTATTGAGGAGAAAGACCAAGAAGGGATTGTAGGGAGCTTGGACAGGAAGGTTTGTAGTCAAGGCCAAGGCCTGAATCAAGGCAATCCCTAACGTCAAGTACATTTTCCGTCTATCCTGAACTTCTGAAGAAACTGAGTTTAAGCCCAATTTTTTTGAAAAGGAAAACATCTGCCATAAGATCATAGCTGACATCCAGGGGGAAAGTCCGATGGAAAAGAGAGAGAGACTACGAAGATTTCCACCAGTCAGGGCTACTGAAAAGTCCAGATAGGCTGCGCTGCCTCCGAGAAAATTCCGACTATTGAGGTCAACAAAGGGAAGAGCGATACGACTTCCAAGCACATAAATAAAGAGCAAAAATAGGGTGTGCATCCCTTTTTTTACTGCTATCGATGAACGAAATTCTTTCACTAGCTCCTCCTTTTCATTTTAATCCTTCAATTATCCTATCAGAGGGGAATAATTCAGCATTTTTATCTTAGCATCTTCAAATCCTCATCTCAGTTTTCGTGAGGTTTCTCCCCCAGATAAGCCTTCAGAGCTGCTACCATTTCTTCCGGTCTTTCTGCTGAGAAAATACCCGCATAGGCACTTTCAGGTAGTTCTCGCGACTGGGTATTGTCAAAAGTCAAGATCGGTTTCTCAAAGCGTGAAACATAGTCATAAACAACACTCAACTTGTTATCGTGGTTAATATCTAGGTAGACATCTGTCTGCTGGATCAGTTTCTCGACCAAGAGGGGGAAGGTGTTGGGATAGAGGGTCACATTTTCAAAACGTGACAAGAGCATGAGTTCAGGTGCCATCGTCGTATAGGCTGCGATGTAGAAATGCACCTCTGGCAAGGCTTGAACCAGATAGTCGATTTTCTCAAGATGCCAAGAATTGGTCAAATTAACACAAGTCATAACTGGCTGATAGACTGTGACTGGATAGTCAATTCCGGCCTGACGCCATTTTTCAGTAATAGCAGACCACTCCATCAGATGATAGTGCCACCAAACCTCACGCAAACGCCCAACCGAATGAGTATTCCACGGTTTGTCCTGAGATAGGAAATGCAAGATAGCTGGCAGGGGCTCTAGGGGAATCTGGAAGATAAACTCATGTCCATGCGATGCAGCCCCACTGTCAAAACCAATCTGGAAATTATATTTCTGATCCAGAGGAGCATAGCTGTCATGAAAGAGCATATTGAGGATGGACTGGTCTCCCTCACTCACATGTTGGTGTTCCCGCTCCGTCAACTCAACTAGCTCTTGTCTCACAGCTTCTGCTCGCCATTTTTTGTTATTAATCAAGAGTACACCTGCATTAAAGCCAACCCCAACTCCAAAACAAGATGGTGTGGCAGCCAGGTAGTTTTCACCTAAGTCCATTTCAAAGAGGGGCGTCAGGTCAGCCGTCACTACCAAATCACTGTCCAAGTAAAGTACCTTATCCTCTTCGACAAAATCAGGGATAAAATAACGGGCAAAGGTCATGTGGTTGATATGGGGCAATTTGTTACTCCAGTTCATCTGAAACTGGGCGCCAAGCATCTTGACATCCACTAACTCACCGCCCATTTGCTCTACTATCGGTCTGAGAGCACGGAACCACTCCTGGGGAATATCCTGGTTAAAGATATAGACCTTGACATGGCTATTATGGTAGCAGAGAGACTTAAGTGCTGTTTCAATCTGACGAATATAGGCATAATCTCCTGCGAGAACAATTGTTTTTTTCATTTAGTTTCCTTCAGTTCACAACGACTGCTTCTGTGATTCCAAAAGCGTACGGATAGACTCGATCATTTGATCTACGGCTGCTGGTGAGTAGACATGACTGTAACCACTCAAGTCATGACTAGTGGTCTCAAAAGCAAATATAGGGATTTCTCTTTTCTGCACCTCTTGGATAATGTTTGCAATTTCATCCTCATGATTGATATCCAAGTAAAAGTCAATCTTTTCCAAGACTTTTTTGACATTCATGGGATTAAAGTAAGGATAGAGGCGTACATTCAGATGCGATTGCAAGTTCATGATTTCCGGCGCAAAATTGGTATGAGCTAGGATAGAGAACTCAACATCTGGCAGTTCTTGGATCAGGTGTTCGATTTGCTCTATGTGACACGTATTGGTAAAAATAGCGGTCGCATACTGGGGAGCCTTAACTAAAGATGCCAATCCTTTATGGAAATCACATTTTTTCATGACAATATCAGACCACTCTAGTCCGTAGTAAAACCACCAGTCCTCCCTCAAACGGTTGAGGTTGATTTGGTACCAAGGCTTGTCCCCTGTATAATGGATAATCTTGGCTGTCTTCTCAGTAGCAAGAGAATCCCTATACCAAGAATCCATCTGGTAATTTCGAGCCACTGTATCCATACCAACCATAAAATTATAGGTAGCTGGCAAAGGTTTCCAACGACCTTCAAACAGGTGATTTAACACACCCTGATCACCAAAAACTTGGTCATGCAGTTGGTCTGTCAAACTCAACAAGTGCTCCGTCACCTTTTCTTGGCGCCAGAGAGCCACATTAATCAGCAAGACACCTGCATTAAAAGTGCTAGGAACTAGAGCATCTGCGACAGCAGCTACTGGCCAGTCTGCCATATCTTCTAAAAAGAGTTGATCTAGGTTTGATCTAACGATAATATCCGAATCCAGGTACAAGGCTAGGTCTTCGCTAACAAACTGAGGAATAAAATAACGAAAGAAAGTTGCATAACTTAGGTGGGCTAGTGGTAAACGATACTCTTTCAAACCTTGATGACTAATCTTGACATTGACGATTTTTGAGGCTAGAGGCTCTAGACGTCTCTCCATGAGCTGAAACCATTCTGATGGCAAATCATCATTGAAAACATAAAAAGTCACTGCTCGGTTATGGGCGCAGATTGACTTGATTGTTGTTTCAATCTTGTCCATATATGCATTATCACCACCGAGCACAATGGCTTTTTGAAGCTCTTTTTTCATTTCGTCCCCTTTTCTTTCCACATTCGTTTGGCTACTTTTCTACTACTATAGTTCTGATTTTTTCGATGATTATCTCACCTTCCTATTATACCTTTTCCCCTAGTTTATTTCAAACTCAAAAGAGGATTTCCCTCTTCTCACATATAGAAAAAACCTTTGAAAAATCATGTTTTCAAAGGTTTTCCATTTTACTATTTATTCATTGATTTTTATATCTTATCAATGACTTTCTTGATCGTCATTCTGACTCTTCTTGGCAAGAAGACCGATACCTGTCACAGCTGTCAATGCTCCCAACAAAGCAGATGCTACCGAAGTCGACGCTCCTGTATTTGGCAAGGCTTGTTTCGGCTTGCTTGAAGCGGATTGACCTTGGCTTGCAATGTTTGCCATTGAGAGAGAGGTGCTTGTTGAAGTAGATGCCAGAGCACTTACTGATGCAGATCTACTAATAGAATCTGAAGTCGAGAGACTAGCGCTAATCGACACCGACTCGCTCACAGACATACTTGCTGAAATCGAAGCACTTTCTAGAGTCGATTCACTGGCGAACATGCTAGCTGAGAGTGATGCGCTCGTTGAGGTAGATTCGCTCACTGATGTACTTGCTGAGATCGAGGCACTTTCCAACGCTAACTCGTCTGCTAGCATACTTGCAGAAGTTGAAGTACTTGTTGAAGCAGACTCACTCTCGCTTACTGAGACAGATTCACTTGTGCTTACTGAGACAGACTGGCTGGCGCTCGCTGAAGCCGATTGACTCGAACTTACCGATGCAGATTCGCTGGCGCTCGCTGAAGCCGATTGACTCGAACTCACCGATGCTGATCGACTCGAACTTACTGAAGCAGACTGACTTGCGCTTGCTGACGCAGATTCACTTGCGCTCGCTGAGGCGGATTGGCTTGAGCTTACAGATGCTGATTGGCTTGCGCTCGCTGAGGCGGATTGACTCGAGCTTACTGATGCCGATTCGCTTGAACTTACTGAAGCGGACTCACTTGCGCTCGCTGAGGCGGATTGACTCGAGCTTACTGAAGCTGATTGGCTCGAACTTGCGGATGCTGACTCACTTGAGCTTGCCGAAGCTGACTGACTTGAGCTAACCGATGCAGATTCGCTGGAGCTTACTGAGGCTGATTGACTGGCACTCACCGATGCGGACTCACTTGCGCTTACTGAAGCTGACTGGCTCGCGCTGGCTGAAGCAGATTCACTGGCGCTCAATGATGCAGATTGACTCGAACTTGCAGATACTGACTCACTTGCACTCGCTGAAGCTGACTGGCTTGAGCTTGCTAACGCTGATTGACTCGAGCTTACTGAAGCGGATTGGCTGGAGCTTGCAGACGCTGATTGGCTCGAACTTGCCGACGCTGATTGACTCGAGCTTACTGAAGCTGATTGGCTCGAACTTGCCGACGCTGATTGACTAGCGCTTACTGAGGCGGACTGGCTCGCGCTCACTGAGGCGGATTCACTTGAACTTGCTGAAGCCGATTGGCTGGAGCTTACTGAGGCGGACTGGCTGGAGCTTGCAGATGCAGACTGACTGGCACTCAATGAAGCCGATTGACTCGAACTTACCGATGCTGACTGACTGGCGCTGGTTGAAGCTGATTGGCTCGAACTTAATGAGGCAGATTGGCTAGCGCTCACTGAGGCGGATTGGCTAGAGCTGACCGATGCTGATTGGCTAACGCTGACTGATGCAGACTGGCTTGAGCTGACTGACGCTGATTGGCTAGCGTTCACTGAGGCAGATTCACTTGCACTCGCTGAAGCTGACTGACTAGCACTTACTGAGGCTGACTCACTTGCGCTGGCTGACGCAGATTCACTTGCGCTCACTGAAGCGGATTGGCTCGAGCTTGCTGAGGCAGATTCGCTTGAGCTGACTGAGGCTGACTGGCTAGCGCTTACTGAGGCTGACTGACTTGAGCTTGCTGAGGCAGATTGACTAGAGCTCGCTGAAGCGGATTGGCTCGAGCTTGCAGATGCCGATTCGCTTGAACTTACTGAGGCAGACTGGCTGAAGCTTGCTGAAGCCGATTGACTTGAGCTTACTGAAGCAGATTCACTTGCGCTCAATGAGGCTGATTGGCTAGCACTTACTGAAGCGGACTGACTAGCGCTGGCTGATGCCGATTCGCTGGAGCTTGCAGATGCAGACTGGCTGGAGCTTACTGATACCGATTCACTTGAGCTTACTGATGCCGATTGACTCGAACTCAATGATGCTGATTGGCTCGAACTTGCTGAAGCAGATTGGCTGGCGCTCGCTGACGCGGATTCGCTTGAGCTTGCAGATGCAGATTGACTAGCACTTGCAGATGCGGACTGACTTGAGCTTACTGAAGCCGATTCGCTTGAGCTTACCGAAGCAGACTGACTAGCGCTCACTGACGCGGATTCGCTTGAGCTTACTGAGGCAGACTGGCTGGCGCTGGATGATGCCGATTCGCTTGAACTTACTGATGCTGACTGACTAGCGCTCGCTGAGGCGGATTGGCTTAAGCTTACAGACGCTGACTGGCTTGAGTTCGCTGAGGCTGACTCACTTGCACTCAATGATGCAGATTGACTTGCACTCACTGACGCGGATTCACTGGAGCTTGCCGACGCAGATTGACTTGCACTCGCTGAAGCGGATTGACTCGAGCTCACTGAAGCTGATTCACTTGAGCTAACCGATGCAGATTGGCTTGCGCTGGCTGAGGCAGATTGACTTGAGCTGACTGAGGCTGATTGGCTCGCGCTCACTGAAGCGGATTGGCTGGCGCTCGCTGAGGCGGATTGACTCGAACTTACTGATTCAGACTGGCTCGCACTTGCTGATGCTGACTCACTCGCACTTACTGAGGCTGACTGGCTAGCGCTGACTGAGGCTGACTGGCTTGAACTCACTGAAGCGGATTGACTAGAGCTCGCTGAGGCTGATTCACTTGCACTTACTGAAGCTGATTCGCTGGAGCTTACAGACGCGGATTGGCTAGCGCTCACTGAAGCTGATTCGCTGGAGCTTACAGACGCGGATTGGCTAGCACTTGCATAGGCGGATTGGCTCGAACTTGCCGACGCAGATTGACTAGTGCTGGCTGAAGCGGATTGACTTGCACTTGCAGACGCAGATTGACTAGCGCTGGCTGAAGCGGATTCACTTGAACTTACCGATGCAGACCGGCTGGAGCTTACTGAAGCTGATTCACTTGCACTCGCTGAAGCGGATTGGCTAGCGCTCGCTGAGGCTGACTGACTAGCGCTCGCTGAAGCAGATTGGCTTGAGCTTACGGACGCTGACCGGCTAGAACTTGCAGATGCAGATTGACTAGCACTCAATGAAGCGGATTGGCTCGCACTCACTGAGGCTGACTGACTAGCGCTCGCTGAGGCAGATTGACTTGAGCTGACTGAGGCTGATTGGCTCGCGCTCACTGAAGCGGATTGGCTGGCGCTCGCTGAGGCGGATTGACTCGAACTTACTGATTCAGACTGGCTCGCACTTGCTGATGCTGACTCACTCGCACTTACTGAGGCTGACTGGCTAGCGCTGACTGAGGCTGACTGGCTTGAACTCACTGAAGCGGATTGACTAGAGCTCGCTGAGGCTGATTCACTTGCACTTACTGAAGCTGATTCGCTGGAGCTTACAGACGCGGATTGGCTAGCGCTCACTGAAGCTGATTCGCTGGAGCTTACAGACGCGGATTGGCTAGCACTTGCATAGGCGGATTGGCTCGAACTTGCCGACGCAGATTGACTAGTGCTGGCTGAAGCGGATTGACTTGCACTTGCAGACGCAGATTGACTAGCGCTGGCTGAAGCGGATTCACTTGAACTTACCGATGCAGACCGGCTGGAGCTTACTGAAGCTGATTCACTTGCACTCGCTGAAGCGGATTGGCTAGCGCTCGCTGAGGCTGACTGACTAGCGCTCGCTGAAGCAGATTGGCTTGAGCTTACGGACGCTGACCGGCTAGAACTTGCAGATGCAGATTGACTAGCACTCAATGAAGCGGATTGGCTCGCACTCACTGAGGCTGACTGACTAGCGCTCGCTGAGGCAGATTGACTTGAGCTGACTGAGGCTGATTGGCTCGCGCTCACTGAAGCGGATTGGCTGGCGCTCGCTGAGGCGGATTGACTCGAACTTACTGATTCAGACTGGCTCGCACTTGCTGATGCTGACTCACTCGCACTTACTGAGGCTGACTGGCTAGCGCTCGCTGAGGCAGATTGACTTGAGCTGACTGAGGCTGACTGGCTTGAACTCACTGAAGCGGATTGACTAGAGCTCACTGACGCAGATTGGCTTGAGCTTACGGACACAGACTGGCTGGCACTTACTGAAGCCGATTCGCTTGAGCTGACAGACGCTGACTGGCTCGCGCTCGCTGAAGCAGATTGGCTTGAGCTTACGGACGCAGACTGACTAGCGCTCGCTGAAGCGGATTGGCTAGCGCTCGCTGAGGCTGATTCGCTTGAACTTACTGAGGCTGATTGACTAGCGCTAGCTGAAGCGGATTCACTTGAACTTACCGATGCAGACCGGCTGGAGCTTACTGAAGCTGATTCACTTGCACTCGCTGAAGCGGATTGGCTAGCGCTCGCTGAGGCTGACTGACTAGCGCTCGCTGAAGCGGATTGGCTCGAACTTACTGAAGCTGATTGGCTATTACTTACTGAAATTGACGCTTGATTTGGCGTGATTTGCCCATTAAATGTATCTGAAACCAAACCATCCACTGTCGTACTTGCAGTCACCGGTCCACTAGGAAGTCGTCCTCCATTACGATCATATACTTTCTTCAACTCATTTGCAGTAAAGGTTACACTAGTCGAGCTCCCCGTTGCTTGTTTGGTGAATGTTTCCCCTGCAATTGTAAGAGTAACAGTCCCACCTGGAGTCACTCCATCTACCGTAATCGCTTGATTTGTGAGACCACCTTTTTCGTTAAGGAAACGTTCCTCAATTCTAGGTGTCTGAGGGCGAACCTCAATCGGAATCTCTACTTCATCCGTACTTCCATCTGGATAAGTTACCACCGCTGTCAAAGTATGCCGACCAGCAGACAAATTCGTATTGGTTCCAGATTTCCAAGTATAGGTTATTCTAGTTCCCTTAGTAATTCCTGTAGTAGGTAATTCTGGCGTCCCTGTAGCATTCGTGATGTACTGACTGGCTTCACCAACAGAAACAGTCCCTGAATTAGCCGTTAGAGTAAAGTTTCGATTCACCTCAGCATTGATAGCTGGTTCGTACTTTTCAGACTGAGCATGGACTTCAAATTGAATTGCGGCAGGGTTGGCTGTTAAATCTTTTACAAGACCTACGTCAGTAGTATTTCCGCTAAAATTACCTTCCTGATCATAGGTGAAAACATAACGGGTCCACAAACTATTTACTGCTTGATTTTTTCCAACAGAACCCGTGATTGAAACGGTGAAAGGATTTGATGCTGTAGCATTTCCATCTTTGGCTAGTTTATTTGTTGGAACAATCATTCTGATACTTTGACCATTACTCGTAGTGAATGAGACAACAGTTGAAGTAGCCGGATAGGCCGCGGGAACAGCAGTAGGAACAAATTTTGCATGTTCAATTCGACCACTGTTATCAGTAAACTCAATGGTCGCAGAAAAATTTTCTTCTCGATAAATTTTAAATTTTTGTCCTTCTAGAACTGCGCCACCTGTAACGGTTATTTTCTGAAGTTCTGGCTTCTCTGTATCCCTAGCAGCTCTGAAGCTAGCGGTATTTGAAGCTTGGGTCAAAGCTTGTCCGTTTCTGCTGTCACGAAGTCCAGAGTTGGCACGTAACACAGCATTTGCAATACTGTTTCGAGCTTCTGTAGCCTTATTCAAAATAGGAGTAAGATCAGAAACCTCCCCTTTCAAGGCCTCTGCTATCTCATTCTTCGCTAGACTAGCCTTCGTGATCGCCTCATCCGAGTTTGGAAGTCCCTGCGCTTGAGCTAGAAATTGCCCAATCTCAGCAGACAAGGCCTCTAATTTCTTCCGTTTTTCTTCACTTTGCTTTTCTGTCAAGGCTACAGAAGTCATTGTGAGACTCGATTCAGCCGTCACACCTTCATTCTTTACATGACCAGACTGACTTCGAGGCAAGGATTCTGTAGAAAAATCAACTGCTTTTAATTCTTTTGAAGGTTGTGATTCTTTCACTGTCTCCCGAGCTGACTCACTTGTTTGGTACTGACTTTGAACACCAACCGAAGCTCTCTCTGACAGATTACTATTCGCTTGATTTTGTGTTCCAAGGGAGTCACTTGAACTAGCAGTTACACTTTGACTGTTTGCCAAAGATTGACTAGTAGAAGCAGATTGGCTCATCGACTGGCTTACGCTAGAGGAGTTTGAGGCACTGATAGACTGACTCGTAGACGCAGATTGACTGGCGCTCTGCGAATTGAATTCTGACAATGACTGGCTTTGACTGATAGACAGAGACAAGCTAGCGGCATCTTGATGATCCTGTGTCGTCCCCAGCACTACTGAATCTCTCGTCGCCAGGGTATCTTTTGATTCGACAGTCTTTTCAACAGCGACTGCATCATTGGCATAAACACGCGTTTGCGTCGCAGCAAAACCACCTAAGATCGTTCCCGTAGCTGCTATCCCTTTCAAGACATCCAAGCCGGTCAACTTCTGACCTTCTTGCTTTTCAACCATTTCTGTCTTTACTTGGCTCGCATCCGCACTTCCACGCATCACCTTAAATAAGCCAAAAAGGGAAGTCGAGACCCGTAGCCAATGCTTCCCTGATTTGATTAATTTGAACCGAGTTACACGGTCTGTTTCTCTATATTCACCCTTCTGGCGTCTAAAAAACATGTTCATCCCCTCAACTTGAAAAAGATCTATTCACCTATAAAATACTATCTTTTTATTATATACCAAATATACCGACAATTCAATATCTATAACACACTCTAAAGAAAGAAAATGATTTCAAAAATAACTTCATTTTAAATCTATTCTGTTTTTTCGATATAATCTTCATTTTTTACTCTGTTAATATATTTTATTTATTTTCTAACCATTTCTAAATGCTTAAAAAATTGAGTAACTAATTCCAATTACTCAGGGAATTAATTTTTATTCAAAATATAGAAAAAGTCCATGAATCAATAGCATCCACAGACTTTTAAGAATAGAGTATTTAAAGGCAGTTTCACAAATGAATCAATGAGGCCGGTAGCCGAGGTAACTTTCTATCCTTTCCAACAAAAAAATCCACGAATCAAAAACATTCGAGGACTTTTCTTACGACGTATTTAAGCAAAATGCCATACTAATTAATAGCCTTAATCTACGACACTGAGTTTTACAAATCGATTTCATTTGTAAAACGTGGTTACGACGGAAAAATCCACGAATCGATAATATTCGTGGATTTTTCCTAGTGAAGCGTTTAGGTAAGTCGATTTTACACTACGACACGGAGTTTGGCAAATCGATTCTATTTGCCAAACGTAGTTAGTAAGGCAGTTAGCTAGTTCGCCAAATAGCGACTAGCGTCCAACAATTAGGAACTTTAGTTCCAATTGTTGGTGCTGAGTTACATTTTCTCTTCCAACTCTACGTCTGGATACTTGTCTGCAAACCAGCGGAGGGCAAAGTCATTTTCAAAGAGGAAGACTGGTTGGTCGAAGCGGTCTTTAGCCAAAATATTGCGGCTTGAGGACATCCGTTCATCCAAGTCCTCAGGCTTGATCCAACGAACGGTCTTTTTACCCATTGGGCTCATGACTACTTCTGCATTGTACTCGCCTTCCATGCGGTGCTTAAAGACTTCAAACTGGAGTTGTCCCACAGCCCCTAGCATGTACTCGCCAGTTTGGTAATTCTTATAAAGCTGAATGGCTCCTTCTTGCACCAATTGCTCAATCCCTTTGTGGAAAGATTTTTGTTTCATAACGTTCTTAGCAGAAACTTTCATGAAAATCTCAGGGGTAAAGGTTGGCAGTGGTTCAAATTCAAACTTATTTTTTCCAACTGTCAAGGTATCCCCAACCTGATAAGTACCAGTATCGTAAACACCGATGATATCTCCTGCCACGGCATTGGTTACATTTTCACGACTTTCTGCCATAAACTGGGTGACATTAGAAAGCTTGGCAGTCTTCCCAGTACGAGGCAGATTGACACTCATCCCTCGCTCAAACTCACCTGATACGATACGAACAAAGGCGATACGGTCACGGTGACGAGGGTCCATGTTGGCTTGGATTTTAAAGACAAATCCTGAGAAATCCTTGTCATAAGGATCCACAATTTCGCCATCTGTTTTCTTGTGGCCATGTGGTTCTGGAGCAAACTCAAGGAAGGTCTCAAGGAAGGTCTGCACCCCAAAGTTAGTGAGGGCTGAACCGAAGAAGACCGGAGTCAGTTCTCCTGCAAGAATAGCTTCTTCTGAAAATTCATTTCCTGCTTCTTGCAACAGTTCGATATCGTCCTTAACCTGAGCGTAGAAAGGATTGCTGCCAAAGAGCTTATCCCCATCTTCCAGACTAGCAAAACGTTCATCCCCTTTATAAAGCTCCAAACGTTGGTTATAGAGGTCATACAATCCTTCAAAGGCTTTCCCCATACCGATTGGCCAGTTCATCGGATAGCTCGCAATGCCAAGGACTTCTTCTAGCTCTTGCAAGAGGTCCAGTGGCTCACGACCGTCACGGTCCAGCTTGTTCATAAAGGTAAAAACTGGAATGCCACGGTGCTTCACAACCTCAAACAATTTCTTGGTTTGGGCCTCTATACCCTTGGCAGAATCCACGACCATGACCGCAGCATCCACCGCCATCAAGGTACGATAAGTATCTTCTGAGAAGTCTTCGTGCCCTGGTGTGTCGAGGATGTTCACGCGCTTGCCGTCGTAGTCAAACTGCATAACAGATGACGTGACCGAAATCCCACGTTGTTTCTCGATATCCATCCAGTCAGACTTAGCAAAAGTCCCTGTTTTCTTCCCTTTTACCGTACCAGCCTCACGAATCTCGCCCCCAAAGTAGAGCAACTGCTCAGTGATGGTTGTTTTCCCGGCGTCCGGGTGAGAGATAATGGCAAAGGTACGGCGTTTCTTGATTTCTTCTTGAATAGTCATAAGTTCTCTTTCTTTGATTTTCTATTTTAGTTGTTTCAGTAGCTAAGAATGATCTCTACATTGGATTTTACCATTCCTTTCAACTCTCCATTATAGCGGATTTTGGGGAGTTTTTCAATTGCTCATCTGATGAAAAGGCAAGCTAAAGCACAGATTGCGCCTGATTTCTCTTTTTCCACCGTTTCTTGAACAAGATATCAAAGAGAACAAGAGCCAGTGAAAGGATGACCGACACAAGGAGGTACTTTATCCATAGAGAAGCATTCGAGATAAACGGGGTATCTCTTAAGAGACCATAATTTCCACCCGTTACCTGATTAACCCCAACTAAAAAGAGGTTGAGAATAAAGGTATAGGCTACAATCATATACTTCTTAAGCAAGGTCTTGTCATAGTGATTCATCAAGTAAATCAAGGAATTCACTAGAAGGGCATAGTGCCCAATCAAAAATGAAAAACTGGTAATATGGGGGAAATCATAGGGGTCAAAAACAGGGTAAACCAAAGCAAATACCGCTCCACTTGCTCCTAAGAGGGCAAAATATTGCTTGCTCCGCCATTTATCTGGCAAGAAAACCACCGCAAACATAGCCAAACGGCAATGATAAAAAGGAAGACTATTAGAAAATGGGATCCCAAAGCCAACATACCAGCTATATAGGGCTAGCAACTGGAGGATCTGAATCCCCTTAAACAAGCGGACAAATTTCGGATTTTTGTGATAAACAAGCGCTCCATAAATACAAAGCACTAAGAGAAGCATCATGATCCCATACCAAAAGAGCGAAATGGGAGGAGGAACCGTTTGAGATCTGGTGATAAATTGATGGAACATATTTCTATCCTAACCCTTATTTTCTCTATTCTCTAGTTTAACCATTATAGCGAATTAAAAGCGATTTTTCAATTTCTATTTCTTTTCAGTTTGGCTCCCTTATTTATAGGAAAATATGGTAAAATAGAACAGACTAAAAATCATCATTTCACGAAAGGATGCAAGATGAAAATTACGCAAGAAGAGGTAACACACGTTGCCAATCTTTCAAAATTAAAATTCTCTGAAGAAGAAACTGCTGCCTTTGCGACAACCTTGTCTAAAATTGTTGACATGGTTGAATTGCTGGGCGAAGTCGACACAACTGGTGTCGCACCTACTACAACCCTGGCTGACCGCAAGACCGTACTCCGCCCTGATGTGGCCGAAGAAGGAACAGACCGTGACCGCTTGTTTAAAAACGTACCTGAAAAAGAAAACTACTATATCAAGGTACCAGCTATCCTAGATGATGGAGGAGATGCCTAATGACTTTTAATAACAAAACTATTGAAGACTTGCACAACCTCCTTGTCTCTAAGGAAATTTCTGCTACTGAATTGACACAAGCCACGCTTGAAGATATCAAGTCTCGCGAGAAAGCTATCAATGCTTTTGTCACTATCGCTGAAGAACAAGCCCTTGCTCAAGCTAAAGCCATTGATGAAGCTGGAATTGACGCGGATAATGTCCTTTCAGGAATTCCACTGGCTGTTAAGGATAATATTTCTACTGACGGCATCCTCACAACTGCTGCCTCAAAAATGCTCTACAACTACGAGCCAATCTTTGATGCGACAGCCGTTGCCAATGCCAAAGCTAAGGGTATGATTGTTGTCGGAAAAACCAACATGGACGAGTTTGCCATGGGTGGATCAGGTGAAACTTCTTACTACGGTGCCACTAAAAATGCTTGGGACCACAGCAAGGTTCCCGGTGGTTCATCAAGCGGTTCTGCCGCAGCTGTAGCTTCTGGGCAAGTCCGCTTGTCACTTGGTTCTGATACGGGTGGTTCCATCCGCCAACCTGCTGCCTTCAACGGGATCGTTGGTCTCAAGCCAACCTACGGAACGGTTTCACGTTTCGGTCTCATTGCCTTCGGTAGCTCATTAGACCAGATTGGACCTTTTGCACCAACTGTTAAAGAAAATGCCCTCTTGCTCAATGCGATTGCCAGCGAAGATGCTAAAGACTCTACTTCTGCTCCTGTCCGCATTGCCGACTTTACTTCAAAAATTGGTCAAGACATCAAGGGAATGAAAATTGCTTTGCCTAAGGAATACCTTGGTGAAGGGATTGACCCAGAGGTTAAGGAAAACATTCTGAATGCAGCCAAACACTTCGAAAAACTTGGTGCTATCGTCGAAGAAGTCAGCCTTCCTCATTCTAAATACGGTGTTGCCGTTTACTATATCATCGCTTCATCGGAAGCCTCATCAAACTTGCAACGCTTTGACGGTATCCGTTATGGCTACCGCGCAGAAGATGCAAGTAACCTTGATGAAATCTATGTAAACAGCCGTAGCCAAGGTTTCGGTGAAGAAGTGAAACGCCGTATCATGCTAGGTACTTTCAGCCTTTCATCAGGTTACTACGATGCCTACTACAAGAAGGCTGGACAAGTCCGTACCCTCATCATCCAAGATTTCGAAAACGTCTTTGCGGATTACGACTTGATTTTGGGACCAACTGCTCCAAGCGTTGCCTATGACTTGGATTCACTCAACCACGATCCAGTTGCCATGTACTTAGCTGACCTCTTGACCATTCCTGTCAACTTAGCAGGTCTCCCAGGAATTTCGATCCCTGCTGGATTCGCTCAAGGTCTACCTGTCGGTCTGCAATTGATCGGTCCTAAATACTCAGAAGAGACCATTTACCAAGCTGCTGCTGCCTTTGAAGCAACAACAGACTACCACAAACAACAACCCGTGATTTTTGGAGGTGACAACTAATGAACTTTGAAACAGTCATTGGACTTGAAGTCCACGTAGAGCTCAACACCAATTCAAAAATCTTCTCACCTACTTCTGCCCACTTTGGAAATGACCAAAACGCCAACACTAACGTGATTGACTGGTCTTTCCCAGGAGTTCTGCCAGTTCTCAATAAAGGTGTTGTCGATGCCGGTATCAAGGCTGCTCTTGCCCTCAACATGGACATCCACAAAAAGATGCACTTTGACCGCAAGAACTACTTCTATCCTGATAATCCAAAAGCCTACCAAATTTCTCAATTTGATGAGCCAATCGGCTACAACGGCTGGATTGAAGTGGAGCTAGAAGACGGTACGACCAAGAAAATCGGTATCGAACGCGCCCACTTAGAAGAAGACGCTGGTAAAAACACCCACGGTACAGATGGCTACTCTTATGTTGACCTCAACCGCCAAGGGGTGCCATTGATTGAGATTGTATCTGAAGCGGACATGCGTTCCCCAGAAGAAGCCTATGCTTATCTAACTGCCCTAAAGGAAGTCATCCAGTACGCTGGCATTTCTGACGTTAAGATGGAAGAAGGTTCCATGCGTGTGGATGCCAATATCTCCCTTCGTCCTTATGGTCAAGAAAAATTCGGTACCAAGACTGAGTTGAAAAACCTCAACTCCTTCTCAAACGTTCGCAAGGGTCTCGAATACGAAGTCCAACGTCAGGCTGAAATCCTTCGCTCAGGTGGTCAAATCCGCCAAGAAACACGCCGTTACGATGAAGCCAACAAAGCAACCATCCTCATGCGTGTCAAGGAAGGCGCTGCCGATTACCGCTACTTCCCAGAACCAGACCTCCCACTCTTTGAAATTTCAGACGAGTGGATTGAGGAAATGCGCACTGAATTACCAGAGTTTCCAAAAGAACGTCGTGCGCGCTACGTGTCTGACCTTGGCTTGTCAGACTACGATGCTAGCCAGTTGACTGCAAACAAAGTCACTTCTGACTTCTTTGAAAAAGCTGTTGCCCTCGGTGGCGATGCCAAACAAGTCTCTAACTGGCTTCAAGGTGAAGTTGCTCAGTTCTTGAATGCTGAAGGCAAAACACTGGAACAAATCGAATTGACACCAGAAAACTTAGTAGAAATGATTGCCATCATCGAAGACGGCACGATCTCTTCTAAGATTGCCAAGAAAGTCTTTGTCCACCTGGCTAAAAATGGCGGTGGCGCGCGTGAATACGTGGAAAAAGCAGGCTTGGTGCAAATCTCAGATCCAGATGTTCTGATTCCAATCATCCACCAAGTCTTTGCGGATAACGAAGCTGCTGTTGCCGACTTCAAGTCAGGAAAACGGAATGCAGACAAGGCCTTTACTGGATTCCTCATGAAAGCAACCAAAGGCCAAGCCAACCCACAAGTTGCCCTTAAACTCCTTGCACAAGAATTGGCGAAGTTGAAAGAAAACTAGACAGAAAAAAACCAGCCCTAAGGTTGGTTTTTTCTTCTCTACCAACTCCCAATAACTATTTTGGCTTTATTTCCAGAGTATTTTATGGTAAAATGAAGAGTAATAATATTTATTAAAGAGGTAAAAACATGATTGAAGCAAGTAAATTAAAAGCTGGTATGACCTTTGAAACAGCTGACGGAAAATTGATCCGCGTTTTGGAAGCTAGCCACCACAAACCAGGTAAAGGAAATACAATCATGCGTATGAAATTGCGTGATGTCCGTACTGGTTCTACATTTGACACAAGCTACCGTCCAGAGGAAAAATTTGAACAAGCTATTATCGAGACTGTCCCAGCTCAATACTTGTACAAAATGGATGACACAGCCTACTTCATGAATACAGAAACTTACGACCAGTACGAAATCCCTGTAGTCAACGTTGAAAACGAATTGCTTTACATCCTTGAAAACTCTGATGTGAAGATCCAATTCTACGGAACTGAAGTGATTGGTGTTACCGTTCCTACTACTGTCGAATTGACAGTTGCAGAAACTCAACCATCTATCAAAGGTGCTACTGTTACAGGTTCTGGTAAACCAGCAACTATGGAAACTGGACTTGTCGTAAACGTTCCAGACTTCATCGAAGCAGGACAAAAACTCGTTATCAACACTGCAGAAGGAACTTACGTTTCTCGTGCCTAATCTCTAGAAAGAGGTCATTCTATGGGAATTGAAGAACAACTTGGCGAAATCGTTATCGCCCCACGTGTACTTGAAAAAATCATTGCTATTGCTACTGCAAAGGTAGAGGGTGTACACTCTTTTTCAAACAAATCAGTGTCTGATACCCTTTCAAAACTTTCTCTTGGCCGTGGTGTTTATCTTAAAAACGTGGACGAAGAACTCACAGCTGATATCTATCTCTACCTTGAGTACGGAGTAAAAGTTCCTAAGGTAGCTGTTGCTATCCAGAAAGCTGTTAAAGATGCCGTCCGCAATATGGCTGATGTAGAACTCGCTGCTATCAATATCCACGTTGCAGGTATCGTCCCAGATAAAACACCAAAACCAGAATTGAAAGATCTATTTGACGAGGACTTCCTCAATGACTAGTCCACTATTAGAATCTAGACGCCAACTCCGTAAATGCGCTTTTCAAGCTCTCATGAGCCTTGAGTTCGGTACGGATGTCGAAACTGCTTGTCGTTTCGCCTATACTCATAATCGTGAAGATACGGATGTGCAACTTCCAGCCTTTTTGACAGAGCTCGTTTCTGGTGTTCAAGCTAAAAAGGAAGAACTAGACAAGCAAATCACACAGCATTTAAAAGCAGGTTGGACCATCGAGCGTTTAACGCTCGTGGAGAGAAACCTCCTTCGCTTGGGAGTCTTTGAAATCACTTCATTTGACACCCCTCAGTTGGTTGCTGTTAACGAAGCTATCGAACTTGCAAAGGACTTCTCAGATCAAAAATCTGCTCGTTTTATCAATGGACTGCTCAGCCAGTTTGTAACAGAAGAACAGTAAAAAGAAAAAGTGTTTGACAAATATCAAACACTTTTTCTTTTACTTCCCACTATCTAAAAAAACGATAATAGATATAATTGTAAACAAAAATCCAGATAGGTTTTGCATGATTGAGAAAGTTAAAAAAACTATGGCAGAGAATCGTTAATCTCAGATTGTCGGTAGAACGATAAACAAGAGCGAAAAAGAGACCAATCAGACTATAATATAATAAACTAATTGGGTCCCGGTGAGATAGTATCAAATGACTAAGTCCAGAGATAAGGCCTGATAAGATGACATCTAAATAGTACTTTGACTTAGGAAAGAAGGTATTCATAAAATACCCTCTATCAAGAGTCTCCTCAAAAACAGGACCGATGATCACAGGCAGGACAAAAGATAAGATAGTCGATAAAAAAGTTGGTTGTCCATTTGAAAGAACCACGGTAAAATACTCATCATGAATATTCCTATGATTAATTAAATGAGCATAGCGTGTCCAAAAATTACCGAGAATCTGATAAACCACATAAGTTGCAAATAAGTAGAAGACAAATGACCAGTTCCAGCTCTTTTTTTCAAAGATAAAGAGCATCTTTTGCTTTTTTAACCACCAAATTAATAGAAGGTAAATTCCTACTAATCCTATTGTTAAAATAAGAGAATAGACATCAGCGCCTAACCCTAAAATGATTGCCACATACAATCCAATTGTTTGTGGTAAATAGGTAGATAGTAAAATAATAAGCAAAAATATTCCAAATTGTCTTAGTTTCTTTGTGTTTCTCATCGTACTTTTTTGAAAGATTATCCTGCTCGGAAGCCGTACTTCCAAGCATCTCTATAAGAATTAAGTGCCCCTTGCCCCATATAGGGGGCAAATTCTCTATAATATAAGCATCTACCATATCCATCTTCCCAAACAGCAAGACCACCTGAAGTTTGCTCTAAGTCCTCAGTTGAAAGAACTGTAAATGTTTCTGTACCTGTCATTGCAAGTACCTTCTTAAAATAGATTATTGTAAGCTTGCATCTAACAGTATACATCTTTTTTGTCTATTTTATAGTCTATCTCCTCAACTGTCAATTTTTCGTCCTGAATTGCATTTTTCCATAAAAAATGAGACCTTTCTAGTCTCATTTAGTCATTCTTAATACTTTCTAAAGCGCTGGTAACGTTCTTCAATAAGTTGGTCGAGCGGTAGTTCTTGCAACCTATCTAGTTCTGCACGTAATTCATTTTTAACACAAGCTAGCAGTTCTTTACTTGAGAAATCCTCTTCTGGAATTATCTTGTCTACGATTCCCATTTCTAGAAGTTCATGTGAAGTGATTTTCATCAGCTCCGCTGCTTCCATAGCACGACTTCCATCCTTCCAAAGGATCGAGGCAAATCCTTCAGGGCTAAGTACTGCGTAGATTGAGTTTTCTAACATCCAGACACGGTTAGCTACAGCTAGTGCTAATGCACCTCCAGACCCTCCTTCACCGATAATAATGGCGATGATTGGAACCTTGAGGTCGCTCATTTCCATCAGGTTTCGGGCAATTGCTTCACCTTGTCCACGTTCCTCGGCTCCAACACCTGGGTAAGCACCTGCCGTATTGATAAAGGTCACAACTGGACGGCCAAACTTTTCTGCCTGTTTCATCAGGCGAAGAGCCTTACGATAGCCTTCTGGATGAGGTTGCCCAAAATTTCGTTTGAGGTTATCATGAAGACTCTTCCCTTTTTGGATACCGACGACTGTGACTGCTTGGTCACCTAACCAGCCAATTCCACCAATGACCGCACCATCATCTCGGAAAGAGCGATCTCCATGCAATTCGATAAACTCATCGAAGATGCCATTGGCAAAATCAAGGGCTGTCAAGCGACTTTGCTCGCGTGCCTCTCTGACTATTTTTGCAATATTCATCCGCGACTTCCTCCATGCAATCTTACTAATTTAGCAATTGTTTCAGGCAATTCTCTCCGTTTGACAATTGCATCAACAAATCCATGTTCAAGCAGAAATTCTGCCTTTTGGAAGTCATCCGGCAAGGTCTCACGAACTGTATTTTCGATAACACGACGTCCAGCAAAACCAACCAAACTCTGTGGCTCCGCTAGGATAATATCCCCTTCCATAGCAAAAGAAGCGGTCACCCCACCTGTTGTCGGATCGGTTAAAATAGTTAGGTAAAAAAGTCCTGCCTTGGAATGACGTTGAACTGCCGCAGAAATCTTAGCCATCTGCATCAAGCTCATGATTCCTTCTTGCATACGGGCTCCACCAGAAGCTGTGAAGAGAACGACTGGCAAGTTTTCTACCGTTGCATACTCAAACAAGCGCGTGATTTTTTCACCCACAACGGTTCCCATAGAAGCCATGATAAAGTTTGAATCCATGATCCCAAGGGCAACTTTTTGTCCCTTGATGCTAGCTGTACCAGTCAGTACTGCTTCATCCAAACCTGTCTTTTCACGCATACTAGCTAGTTTTTTCTGGTAGCCAAGAAAGTTTAATGGATCTTGAGTTTCAATACCCGTAAACATCTCCACAAAGGTGTCAGAATCAATCGTCAAATCCAAGCGTTCCTGAGCTGAAATACGGAAAGTATAGCTACAATGGGGACAAATTCGTTCGCTCCCAAGATCCTTTTGGTAAATGGTGTGTTTACAACCAGGACACTGGGAGAAGAGTTCATCCGGAACCTCAGGCTTGGCTTGTGGTTTCTGCCTTACGGAACGGTTAGGATTGATCCGAATATACTTATCCTTTTTACTAAATAGAGCCATAACTCCCCCTTTTAGTTCTCATACTGTTTGAAAGTCTATTCTTTTTCTTGGTATTTTGGCAAGAAAGTTTCCATCAAGAAGGAAGTATCGTAGTCACCAGCGATAACTCGGCGGTCTGAAATCAGATCCAACTGGAAGTCTGCATTGGTTTGCACTCCTTCAATATCAAGTTCATAAAGTGCCCGTTGCATTTTCATCAAGGCATCAAAACGATTCTCCCCATGAACAATGATTTTGGCAATCATACTATCATAGTAAGGAGGAATGGTATAACCTGGATAAACCGCTGAGTCCACGCGCAAGCCAACTCCACCACTTGGTAGATAGAGATTGGTAATTTTACCTGGGCTTGGGGCAAAGTTAAATGCTGGATTTTCTGCATTGATCCGGCACTCGATAGCATGACCTCGTAGGACAATATCTTCTTGTTTGAAAGGTAAAGGTTGCCCAGCAGCAATGCGAATCTGCTCTTTCACGATATCAACACCTGAAACAAACTCTGTGACTGGGTGTTCCACTTGCACACGAGTATTCATTTCCATGAAGTAGAAATTGCCACTCGCTTCATCGAGAAGAAATTCAATCGTCCCTGCATTTTCATAGCCAACAGACTCTGCTGCACGAACGGCTGCAGCACCAATTTCATGACGAAGGGTTTTGCCAATCGCAATGGATGGGCTTTCTTCTAAGACCTTTTGGTTATTCCGTTGGAGTGAACAGTCCCGTTCACCAAGATGGACAACATGACCCTCTTGGTCCGCAAGAATCTGAACTTCGATATGACGAGCTGGATAAATCACACGCTCAAGATACATAGCGCCATTTCCAAAGTTGGCCTTGGCTTCACTGGATGCTGTCTCAAAGGCTGCGACCAAATCTTCCGCCTTTTCAACCTTACGAATCCCTTTTCCACCACCACCTGCCGATGCCTTAAGCATGACTGGATAGCCAATTTTTTCTGCAACTGCAAGCGCCTCTTCAGCCGTGTGAACTTCACCATCAGATCCTGGGATAACTGGAACCCCAGCCTTGATCATTTGCTCACGCGCATTGATCTTATCCCCCATGGTATCCATTACTGCCCCAGAAGGACCGATGAACTTAATCCCCACTTCATCACACATCGTGGCAAACTTGGAGTTTTCGCTAAGAAAACCAAAACCTGGGTGGATGGCTTCTGCTTCTGTCAAGACTGCAGCAGATAAAATAGCGTTGATATTGAGATAAGATTCTGTCGCCTTACCAGGTCCGATACAGATAGCTTCATCCGCTAGGAGTGTGTGAAGAGCTTCCTTATCAGCAGTTGAATAGACTGCTACGGTCGCAATGCCCAATTCACGCGCAGCTCGAATAATGCGAACCGCAATCTCACCACGGTTGGCAATCAAAATTTTACGAAACATGGAGAACCTCCTTAGTTTCCAATTGCAAAGGTAAGAGTACCACTCGCTGCAAGCTTACCATCTACTTCAGCCTTTGCTTCAACCACAGCAATCGTACCACGACGTTTGACAAAAGTAGCCGTCATGACCAATTGATCACCTGGTACAACTTGCTTCTTGAACTTAACCTTGTCCATGCCAGCATAGAAGACCAGTTTCCCTTTATTTTCAGGTTTGGACAATTCCAATACACCAGCAGTCTGAGCCAAGGCTTCCATGATAAGAACACCTGGCATGACTGGGTATTGAGGAAAATGACCATTGAAGAAAGGTTCGTTGATGGTCACATTTTTAATGGCAACAATGGTATCCTCGCTCACTTCCAAGACACGATCCACTAGGAGCATGGGGTAGCGATGGGGTAGAGCTTCTTTGATTCCTTGAATATCGATCATTTGATACGTACCAATCCTTTACCGAATTCAACCATTTCTTCATTTGAAACGAGAATTTCTGTCACCACACCATCCTTAGGTGCAGGAATTTCATTCATGACTTTCATGGCTTCGATGATCACCAAAGTCTGACCTTTTTTAACACTGTCTCCGACTGTGACAAAGGCAGGTTTATCTGGTCCAGCGGCCAAGTAAGCCACCCCTACAAGTGGACTTTCAACAACATCACCCTCTGGAGCAACAGTCGTTTCAGCTGGTGCTGGTGCTTCTTCCACAGAACTCTCTACTGGAGTTGAAGGGGCAGAAACTACTGGACTTGCAGCTACTGCAGTTGGCACTGGAGCAACTTGAGCTGGCGCTTCAGAAGCCATCCTTGCTTCATTCTTGCTGAACTGCAATTCATCCGTTCCATTTTTATAAGAAAATTCTCTCAAACTTGATTGGTCAAATTGAGCCATCAAGTCCTTGATCTCATTTAAATTCATAATTATTTATTCTCCCAACGTTTGAAAGCAAGAACCGCATTGTGTCCACCAAAACCAAAGGTATTTGAAATAGCATAAGGGATTTCTTGCTCCAAGCCCTGTCCATAAACGACATTCGCTTCGATATAGTCTGATAACTCGCTTGTTCCAGCTGTCATTGGTACATAGTTATGACGCATAGCTTCGATTGTAGCGATGGCTTCGACTGCCCCTGCAGCACCAAGCAAGTGTCCTGTAAAGGACTTGGTTGAAGATACTGGTACTTCTTTACCAAGAACAGCTACAATGGCACTACTTTCTCCTTTTTCATTAGCAGGAGTTGAAGTTCCATGGGCATTGACATAAGCCACTTGTTCTGGAGAAATCTCTGCCTCTTCCAAAGCTAATTTAATTGCCTTGATTGCACCTTGACCTTCTGGATGAGGTGAAGTCATATGGTAAGCATCACAGGTATTTCCATAACCAACTACTTCAGCCAAGATAGTTGCGCCACGTTTTTCAGCATGTTCAAGACTTTCAAGAACCAACATACCTGAACCTTCTCCCATCACAAAACCATTACGGTCTTTATCAAACGGAATAGAAGCACGAGTTGGATCTTCTGTAGTCGATAGGGCAGTCAATGCTTGGAAACCAGCGATGGCAAAAGGAGTGATAGATGATTCTGATCCACCTACTAACATGACATCTTGGAAACCAAACTTTATGGAACGGAAGGCATCGCCAATAGCATCATTTGATGAGGCACAGGCTGTATTGATTGATTTACAGACACCGTTTGCTCCAAAGCGCATGGCAACATTTCCCGAAGCCATATTTGGCAAGGCTTTTGGAAGTGTCAATGGCTTAACACGTTTTGGGCCTTTCTCATGAAGACGGATAACTTGGTCTTCGATTTCTTTAATTCCCCCAATACCTGAGGCAACGATGACACCAAAACGATCTTTATCAATTGCTTCTACATCAAGATTTGCATTTGTCACCGCTTCTTGAGCCGCATACAAGGCATACAAAGAATAGTTATCAAAACGGTTGGTATCTTTTTTGACAAAGTATTTATCAAAGGGGAAGTCTTGAACTTCTGCCGCATTGTGCACAGCAAATTCGCTGTGGTCAAACTTAGTGATTTCTCCAATTCCAATCTTCCCAGTTTGCAAACTGTTCCAAAATTCTTCTGGAGTATTTCCAATAGGAGAGGTCAATCCATAACCTGTTACTACAACTCGATTTAGTTTCATCTGTCTTACCTATATCTTTCCTTATTTTTTACATGCTAAGTCCGCCATCAACAGCGAGAACTTGTCCTGTCAAATAATCCTGTCCAGCCAGGAACACTGTAGCATCTGCGATATGTTCTGCTTGACCAAAATGTTTCATTGGGATTTGAGCCAATGTCGCTTCCTTGACCTTATCAGACAAAACAGCAGTCATATCCGATTCGATCATCCCTGGTGCAAGAGCATTTACACGTACATTGCGATTGGCAACTTCACGTGCTACTGACTTGGTAAAACCAATCAAACCTGCTTTAGAAGCTGCATAGTTGGCCTGCCCAATATTTCCCATCAAACCGACCACACTGGACATATTAATGATAGCACCTTCACGCGCCTTAATCATCTGTTTCAAGACTGCTTGCGTCATGTTGAAGGCACCTGTCAAGTTGATCTTAATCACTTTTTCAAAGTCTTCTTCTGTCATCTTGAGCATAAGCGTATCTTGAGTGATCCCAGCATTGTTGACCAAGACATCAACAGAACCGAGTTCCGCAATCGCTTGATCTACCATACGCTTGGCATCTGCAAAGTCTGAAACATCACCTGAAATCGGTACTACTTTGACACCATAGTTTGAAAACTCAGCCAGCAATTCTTCTGAGATTGCTCCTCGACTATTCAAAACTACATTAGCGCCTAGTTTGGCAAATTTGTGAGCAATGGCAAGTCCGATACCACGACTTGAACCTGTAACAAAGATATTTTTATTTTTTAGTTGCATTCTATTCTCCTATTTCCTGTTGTATTTTCTGGGAGAAGGGGTCACTAGTTTCCTAGCAAAGCATCCAAGCTTGTTTGATCTTCAACGTTAGCTAGCTTAGCAGTTTTATCGATTTTTTTGACAAATCCTGATAGGACTTTTCCAGGGCCGATTTCAATAAAGTTGGTTACCCCAGCATCCTGCATCACAGCAATACTTTCATAAAAACGAACAGGTTCTTTCACCTGACGCGTCAAGAGCTCTTGGATTCGATCTTTTTCCATAACAGTAGCTTCCGTATTGCCGACTAGTGGGCAAGTAAAATCAGAGAAACTCACTTCCTCAAGAGCTTCAGCTAGTTTCTGACTGGCTGGCTCTAAAAGTGCTGTATGGAAAGGGCCAGATACATTTAAAGGAATCAATCGTTTTGCTCCTGCTTCCTGCAAGAGTTCAACTGCGCGGTCAACCGCAGCCACCTCGCCACCGATGACGATTTGGCTTGGGGTGTTGTAGTTGGCTGGAGTCACTACTCCAACTTTAGAGGCTGTTTCACAAGTTTCCTCAATCACTTCAACTGGAGTATTGAGAACCGCAACCATCTTCCCAGAGCCTGCAGGTGCAGCCTCTTCCATATAAGCACCACGCTTAGCAACCAAGGCAACTGCATCCTCAAAGTCCAAGGCACCACTTGCTACAAGAGCCGAATATTCTCCGAGAGACAGTCCTGCCACCATATCTGGCTGATAGCCTTTTCCTTTCAATAGTCGATAAATAGCAACGGATGTAGCTAGAATAGCTGGTTGCGTGTAACGAGTCTGATTTAACTTTGCTTCATCATTGTCAATCAAGTCACGAAGGTCATACCCTAAGACTTGGCTAGCTTGGTCAATTGTTTCCTTGACGATAGGATAGCGATCATAGAGATCACGTCCCATCCCTAGATACTGAGCACCTTGGCCCGCAAATAGAAAGGCTGTTTTAGTCATTTCTTGTAACTCCTGCCCAACGAGCAGCTTCTTCTTGAATTTTTTCAGCTGCACCGTAGTAGATATCTTTTAAGATTTCTTCAACAGTTTCTTCTTTAGAAATCAAACCTGCAATCTGGCCGGCCATGACAGATCCGCCTTCTACATCTCCATGAACAACGGCTTTAGCAAGAGCACCAGCTCCCATTTGCTCAAAGATTTCTAAATCTGGATTTTCTTGTTTAAAGGCATCCTTTTCAGCTTGCTCAAAATCACGAGTCAACTGGTTTTTAATGGCACGAACTGCGTGGCCAAAATGTTGTGCTGAAATCGTTGTATCAATATCACGAGCTTTTAAAATTTTAGCTTTATAGTTTGGATGAGCATTAGACTCTTTGGCAACTACAAAACGAGTTCCTACTTGAACAGCTTCTGCGCCAAGCATAAACCCAGCCGCTGCCCCCTCACCATCTGCAATACCACCAGCAGCAATAACTGGAATTGAAACAGCTGCAGCAACTTGGCGAACCAAGGTCATCGTTGTTAATTTACCAATGTGTCCACCAGCTTCCATCCCTTCTGCAATGACGGCATCTGCACCAATTTTTTCCATGCGTTTTGCCAAAGCAACACTAGGAACAACAGGAATAACTGTAATTCCTGCATCATGGAAACGGTTCATGTATTTACTTGGATTTCCAGCACCAGTTGTAACCACCTTAACCCCTTCTTCAATCACGAGATCAACGATATCTTCTACAAAAGGTGACAAGAGCATGATGTTGACACCAAAAGGTTTATCCGTAAGTGATTTGATTTTATCGATATTAGCCTTTACGACCTCTTTAGGTGCATTTCCACCACCGATGATTCCCAAACCACCAGCTTTTGATACTGCACCAGCCAAGTCGCCATCAGCAACCCAGGCCATTCCTCCTTGAAAAATAGGATAATCAATGTTCAATAATTCTGTAATACGTGTTTTCATAGTGCCTCCATCATTCCTTGCTTACGTAATAGTTCGATAAGTTTATCATTTGAATTTCAAACTATTACCTAAACAAGAGGGAGCGGGTCTCCCCTACTCCTTCTAGTAATATGCTAATTATTTTGTTTGCTCTTCAACGTAAGCAACCAAGTCACCAACTGTTTTCAAGTTATCTTCTGCTTCGATTTGGATATCAAAAGCATCTTCAATTTCAGAGATTACTTGGAACAAGTCCAATGAATCTGCATCCAAATCATCAAAAGTAGATTCAAGTGTTACTTCTGATGCGTCTTTCCCAAGTTCTTCAACGATAATTTCTTGTACTTTTTCAAATACTGCCATGATAGGACTCCTTTAAAATATAAAATTTTATAACTATGTGTTTACCACATGATTACCTAGATTGTAAGAATGAGTGTGCCCCATGTCAAACCTCCACCGAAGCCTGATAGGAGAATCGTCTGGCTACCATCTAAACGAATCATGCCATTCTCCACACACTCTGAGAGCAAAATCGGGATACTTGCTGCACTGGTATTTCCATACTCCATCATATTGGCAGGAAGCTTATCTCGGTCTACACCGATTTTCTTAGCCATCTTATCCAAAATGCGGATATTTGCCTGATGAAGCAAGAGATAATCCAAGTCCGATGCTGCGATTGGACCATTTTCAATGGTTTCCTTGATTGATCTAGCAACATCACGATTTGCAAAATCAAAAACTGCTCGTCCATCCATCTTCAGAAAAGCAGGAACTGCTTCTTGATCTGAGAAAGGCGAAGCCAAAGCCGTTTGACCATAGGTCAAACACTCGCTCCGAGAGCCATCTGTATAGAGACTTTCCACAAGGAAGTGACGTGTTTCGCTCGCTTCCAAGAGAACACCACCAGCACCATCTCCAAAGAGAACAGCTGTCGAACGATCAGACCAATCAACTGCCTTGGATAAGGTTTCAGCCCCGATAACAATCCCTTTTTTGAACTGTCCAGAACTTAAAAACTTTTCTGCAGTTGAGAGAGCGAATACAAAGCCACTGCAAGCTGCCGTCAGATCAAAGGCGAAAGCTCTATGAGCTCCGATATTTGCCTGAACCCGAGCTGCTGTAGAAGGCATCATCGAATCAGGAGTAATCGTCGCTACAATGATAAAATCAATCTGATCCGCTGTTAAGCTTCCTTTATCCAATAAGCTCTTCGCAACTTCTGTCGCCAAGTCACTTGTAGACTCTGTTTTTGAGATATGTCTCTGTTTAATTCCTGTCCGACTTGAAATCCACTCATCGCTTGTATCCATGATTTGAGCCAAGTCATGATTAGTGACCACTTGCTCTGGAACATAATGAGCAACTTGGCTTATTTTAGCAAAGGCCATTATTTCAAATCCTCCAAAAATTGATAAAGGTTCGTCAAGCCTCTGCCCATGACTTTCTTTTCCTCGGGACTCATGCCGTCAATAATTCTTTCGACCATGGCCTTGTGGAATCGTTTGTGAAGGCGGTGAAGCAAACGACCTTTCTTTGTCAAATGCAGATAGACCACACGACGGTCTTGGTCAGAACGAATACGCTCAATGTAACCCTTTCTTTCTAGGTTATTCAAGCTGGTCGTAACTGTTCCCAGGGTCACCATCAGTTCTTTGGAAACCTTACTAGGCGTCGCCTCAGGGAACTTCCCAATCACATCAATCGTGTGCATTTCTTTGATGGAGATGTCTTTGAATCGACTACCTCGTAAGCTAACCTCCTCAATCACAAGGACGTTATTGAAAATAGATGTTAAATAATCATTTACTTGTTGGTAGTCCAAACTTTTTCCCTCCTCCTCAAAAAACTTTCACAATCAAAACATTTGATAGAAAAAGTATAACAAACTTCAAAGAATTGTGCAAGTATTTTTTTATTTTCCTGAAAATTTTGGTCTTCTTCTTTCAGAATGTGCTCGAACCCCTTCTTTAAAATCTTCAGTTAAAGATAAAGATTCCTGCAGTTTCAATTCCAATTCGGCATAATCTTGCCAATCCTTAAATTGACTTTCCCAAACCAATTTTTTAATCGCTGCGTATGAGTTTGCTGAACCTCGTCTTAATTTTTTCAGAACTTGTTCTCTTGTTTTTTCTAATTTGTCAGCTTCACAAACGCGGTATACTACGCCCCATTCCAGTGCTTTTTCTGCGGTCAAGGCTTCACCTGTCATAGCAAGTTGTGCAGCTCGTGTTACCCCGATACTACGACTCAAGAGATGAATCCCACCAGCGTCCGGCGCCAACCCAACTCCAACAAAGGCTTGGATGAATTTTGCCTTGTCAGTCGCCAAGCAAAAATCAACTGCTACTGCCATATTTGCCGCAGCACCTGCAACTGCTCCATCTACCTCCATCAAAACAGGCTTAGGAATTTGCTTGATTTTAAAAGAAATTGTATTGACTAATTCTGCAATCTTATTCAAAGAAGGGATATCATCTTCGTCTACTGCTCGTTTCATCTCAACCAAGTCTCCCCCAACTGAAAAGACCTTCCCATTAGCATTAATCAAGATGAACTGAACAGCTTGATCCTGCTCTGCTAGGGTCAAAGCTTCTAAAATTTCCTCACACATTGGGATATGGAAACCATTTGCCACTTCGGGACGATTCAAAGTAATAATAGCCAGATCATCTACGATCTGATATAAGATATGATTCATAGCTTCTCCTTTTCTTTTATAAGACAATGAAATTATTTTATTTTCAAAGTATACCTTTTTTTGGATAAAGAGGCAAGGAAAAACTAAAGGAAAGTGTCTCAGCTGATTATTTCCCCATTATTTATGAGTGTGAGTGAAATTTGACTCTCTTACTTTTAAACTGTTGTCGCTTTTCAGAATAAGTTAGCATTTACTTCTATTGTAATAGGGAGCTATTTTCTTCATTGAAAAATGCCCCTCTTTCTGCTATAATCGTATAAAATACTTACTTGAGGAGTCCTTATGAAGGTTGTAAAATTTGGTGGAAGTTCGCTTGCCTCTGCTGGTCAGTTAGAAAAAGTTTTAAACATCGTTAAAAGTGATAAGGAACGCCGTTTTGTAGTCGTTTCTGCACCCGGAAAACGCAATGCTGAAGATACTAAAGTAACCGATGCCTTGATTAAATACTATCGCGACTATGTGGCGGGAAATGATATCAACGCTAGTCAAAGCTGGATCATTGACCGTTATGCCGCTATGGTTAGTGAACTAGGCCTAAAACCTGCCGTTTTAGAAAAGATTTCTAAAAGCATTCGGGCCTTGGCAACTCTTCCTATAGAAGACAATGAATTTCTCTACGATACTTTCTTAGCAGCTGGAGAAAATAACAATGCCAAACTCATTGCAGCCTACTTTAACCAAAACGGCATTGATGCACGTTATGTTCATCCAAGAGAAGCTGGAATCGTTGTCACAAGTGAACCAGGAAACGCACGTATCATTCCATCTAGTTATGACAAGATTGAAGGCTTGGCTGATAGCAACGAAGTCCTTGTCATCCCTGGTTTCTTTGGTGTGACTAAGGAAAATCAAATCTGTACTTTCTCACGTGGGGGTTCAGATATTACTGGTTCCATTATCGCAGCAGGTGTTAAGGCTGATCTCTATGAAAACTTTACGGACGTAGACGGTATCTTCGCTGCCCACCCTGGTATTATCCATCAACCACACTCCATTCCTGAATTAACCTACCGTGAAATGCGTGAGTTGGCTTACGCCGGATTTTCTGTCCTTCATGATGAGGCCCTTCTACCTGCCTACCGCGGAAAAATTCCTCTTGTTATCAAGAATACCAACAATCCTGACCATCCAGGAACTCGTATCGTTCTAAAACACAGTAGCGATAAATTCCCAGTCGTTGGGATCGCTGGTGATTCTGGATTCGTCAGCATCAACATGTCTAAATACCTCATGAACCGCGAGGTTGGATTCGGTCGTAAGATTCTTCAAATCCTTGAAGATCTTAACATTGGTTGGGAACATATGCCAACAGGTATCGACGATCTTTCAATCATCCTTCGTTCCCGTGAATTGACTCCTATCAAGGAGGAAGAAATTCTGCGTCAGTTAGTTCAAAAGGCCGAAGTGGACCATGCTGAAATCGAACATGACCTTTCAATCATTATGATTGTCGGAGAAAAGATGAAGAGCCATATCGGGGTAACTGCTACTGCAACACGCGCTCTATCTGAAAACAAAATCAACATCCAGATGATGTCCCAAGGCTCAAGTGAAGTTTCCATCATGTTTGTTGTCAATAAAGAGCAAGAAAAGGCAGCTATCAAGGCTCTCTACCACGCCTTTTTCGATGAAAGTAAGGAAGATTAATCATGGCCCAATCACTCAATAAAGTCATTGACTTACAAACCACTGGAACATCCTATCTTTCCATCTCGGGAAAAGTCGGAAAATTTCTAGTTGGGGATCAAGCCTTAGAGTTTTATCCTGATGTCAATGTCGAACAATATATCCAAATTCCCTGGTCAAGTATTCAGCAAATTGGAGCCAACGTAAGTGGTCGCAAAATCAGTCGCCACTTTGAAGTCTTCACTGATCAAGGAAAATTCCTCTTTGCTTCAAAAGACTCAGGTGCCATTCTTAAAATTGCTCGCGAAAAACTGGGCAATGACAAGGTTGTGAAACTTCCTACTTTACTCCAGACCATTGGTCAAAAATTCAAAAATCTATTTGCAAAAAAGTAGAAACTTTAGTATAATCATAGCAACGGATAAGTAGGTTATCCTCTTCTTCCAGAAAGTCTGCGGGTGCTGCGAGCAGATAGGAGGGGTAAGTGAAATTCTACCGTTAGTAACAATTACATACACAATCAAGTGCACACCTGTGAAGTTGGATGGAACCGTGGCCCTGCCACTCCAACGCTTTGTCAGGTGTGTTTTTTTCATAAAGGAGTTCTTATGTTAGATATTAAACGTATTCGTACAGACTTTGATGCTGTCGCAGAAAAATTAGCTACACGTGGTGTAGATTCTGCTGCCTTAAACGAGATGAAAGAAATCGATGCTAAACGCCGTGATATCTTGGTCAAGGTTGAAAACCTTAAGGCAGAACGCAACACAGTTTCTGCTGAGATTGCCCAAGCCAAGCGCAACAAGGAAAATGCCGATGACAAGATTGCTGCGATGCAAACCCTATCTGCTGAAATCAAAGCCTTGGATGCTGAATTGACGGACATCGATGCTAAATTGACAGAATTTACCACTACTCTTCCAAACATCCCCGCTGACAGTGTTCCTATCGGAGCTGACGAAGATGACAATGTGGAAGTCCGCCGTTGGGGTACTCCACGTGAGTTTGACTTTGAACCAAAAGCTCACTGGGATCTTGGTGAAGATCTTGGTATCCTTGACTGGGAACGTGGAGCAAAAGTTACTGGTGCTCGCTTCCTCTTCTATAAAGGCCTTGGTGCTCGTTTGGAACGTGCCATCTACAACTTTATGTTGGATGAGCATGGAAAAGAGGGCTATACTGAAGTCATCACACCATACATGGTTAACCATGATTCTATGTTTGGTACTGGTCAATATCCAAAATTCAAGGAAGATACTTTTGAATTGAAAGATACTAATTATGTCCTTATTCCTACCGCAGAAGTGCCTTTGACAAACTACTATCGCGATGAAATCCTTGACGGTAAAGACCTACCAATCTACTTTACCGCTATGAGTCCTTCATTCCGTTCTGAGGCTGGTTCAGCTGGTCGTGATACACGTGGCTTGATTCGTTTGCACCAATTCCACAAGGTTGAAATGGTCAAATTTGCCAAACCAGAGGAATCGTATGAAGAATTAGAAAAAATGACGGCCAACGCTGAAAACATCCTTCAAAAACTCAATCTTCCGTACCGCGTTGTTGCACTCTCTACTGGAGACATGGGCTTCTCAGCTGCTAAGACTTACGACTTAGAAGTTTGGATTCCAGCGCAAAATACCTATCGTGAAATCTCAAGCTGTTCAAATACAGAAGATTTCCAAGCCCGTCGTGCCCAAATCCGTTACCGTGATGAAGCCGATGGCAAGGTTAAACTCCTTCACACCTTGAACGGTTCTGGACTTGCAGTTGGGCGTACAGTAGCTGCCATTCTTGAAAACTACCAAAACGCAGATGGTTCTGTGACCATCCCTGAAGTTCTTCGTCCATATATGGGTGGCGCTGAAGTTATCAAACCATAAAAAATAAGGCCTAGCTATTTCTAGCTAGACCTTTTTTCGTAACCAAATCAGATAACCAACCAAGACAAAGAATAAAATAGTGAGGCATATAACCGTTTCAGCCAACACCAGATAATCCAGAAATGGAAGTTTCAAAATTCCTTGAGCCATCTTGAGCGAGGTAGCTGTGATAATGGTTGGGAAGGTGAGGGCTGAGAAGGCTGGTTGAAAACCTTGTTTTAAAATATTAGGCAGGCGAGTTAAAACAAAGAAAAAGAAGGACTGAGATGCCAAAATCATGACAATCAAGAGCCAAGTCGGTAGGCTTGCTCCTCCAACTCGAACTAGGGAAGCCAAGAGTAGAGAAAAGGGAGCACAGTAGATTCCTTCCTGTCCAAGCAAGGCCACTGGGAGGGGATCTTTCTTTAAATCGCTATAAATAAGGGGATAGAGATAAAAGGTCAAGACAAAACCAAAACTCAAGGTTGCATAGGCAATTTCAACGATACCTACCAGAGGATAGGTTAAGGCTGCCACAGCTATCCCCACATAGAGCACCGTCCAGCTTGGAGTCGCATTGACCTTCCGACCTGGACAGGCAAATTTGATGGTAAAAATCGCAATCAAAGTCAAATCCAAGAGAAATGAAAACCACCAGATCCCTTGTGCTACCAAAGGAAGAGCAGGGAATACGCGAAAGACATAGGTCGCTAAAATCATCCCAGCCATAGGAAAAGTGGCCATTCCAGATAAAAGAGGGGGCTTGGTCAATTCTTGCTTGGTTTCTTCCCAATTAAAAAGATGAAGAATCAGAAAGAAAATCCACAAAACTAAACCAGTCAGACTCAATAAATGCGACGGAACAGGCAAAGTATCTGCAAGCAGATTTCCTGCACCTGCTAAGCCTAGTAAACAGCCAGAAAATACCAAGGGGAACTTTTTCATCCGAGCCTCCAATAATCATGTTATTATTAGTATAGCATAAAAGCGCTTAAATGAGAGCCTAAAAAATGAAGCCCGATTATTTCAGACTTCATTTTTTCTCAGATATGAATTAAGCATAAGGTTGTAATTCTGGGTTAATAGGCGTATTGGCTAGGTTGTTGGCGTAGTTGCAAAGGCTGGCAAGACTAACACCGAGAACCACATCCAAGGCATTTTGTTGCGTGTATCCAGCTTCCAAAAATTCACTAAGGGCTTCATCTCCTACACGCCCTTTAGTATTGATGACCGCCAAGGTAAACTTAGCTAGGGTGTCCAATTTAGGATCTGTTTCAATCGGAGTGCGGTTGCGGAGGGCTTGAAGAAGATCATCATTCATCTGAATTTGTTTGATTGAAAAGGCTGTGTGACCTGCGACGCAGAAAGCACAACCATTGGTTACAGCAGCTGTGATTTGTACTACTTCGCGTTCCACTGGTGTCAGGCTATTGCGACGGTTGATGGCTCCGACAGTTCGGTAGGCTTCAAGCGCGGTTGGGGCATTGGCCAAGAGACCGATTAGGTTGGGAATATAGCCGTTGTTGTCTTTTTGTACTGTTTCAAGAACTTCTTTTACTTCTGCTGGTGCTGATTCTACTGTGTGGATGGTAAATATTGTCATAAGAAACCTCTTTTCATTTTATTGTCATTTAGTCTATCATAGAATTTTCCACTTGAATAATATATATTTTCAATCGCCTTGATAGGAAATGTCTATGAAATGAAAAAAATCACACTAAAAGTGTGATTGGGTTAGTGTTTAAAATACTTTTTAGTCTCAGCAATGACGACTGGCGACAAGACTAAGAGGGCAATCAAGTTTGGTAAAGCCATCAAGGCATTGACGATGTCTGCGATAATCCAAACCATATCCAACTCGATAAATCCTCCCAACAAGACCATGACTACAAAGACTACACGATAGAGCCAGATAAAACGAACACCAAAGAGAAACTCAAAACAGCGTTCTCCGTAGTAGTTCCATCCGAGGATCGTCGTAAAGGCAAAGAGTACAAGGAAGATGGTCAAAAGAGCTGGTCCAAAGTGTGAAAAAACTGTTGAGAAGGCTGACTGAGTCAAGGCAACTCCATTCAAATCACCACTCCAAACACCAGTTACCAAGATTGTCAGACCTGTCAGAGTACAGATAATCAAAGTATCAATAAAGGTTCCTGTCATGGAAATCAAGCCTTGCTCTACTGGTTCATTTGTCTTAGCTGCAGCCGCTGCAATGGGAGCTGATCCTAGGCCAGATTCGTTAGAAAAGACTCCTCTCGCCACACCATTCTGGATAGCCATCCGAATGCTGGCACCTGCAAAGCCACCTACCGCAGCCGCTGGACTAAAGGCTGAAGTAAAGATGAGAGCAAGTGTAGCTGGGATTTTCTCGATATTAAAGAGAATAACTGTAAGAGTTCCCAGAATATAGACAATAGCCATAAAAGGAACCACTGCTGTCGAAACTTTTGATATGGATTTGAGACCACCAAAGACGGCAATCCCTACAAAAATGGATAAAATCAAAGCCGTGATAGCTGGATCAACTTGGGCTGTATTTTGAATGGATTCTGTAATCGAATTGACTTGGGTAAAGGTACCAATCCCTAGAAGGGCTACCAATACACCCGCTAGGGCAAAGAAGATAGCAAGTGGACGCCACTTTTCTCCCATCCCCAAAAGGATGTAATGCATGGGTCCTCCAGCTACAGCTCCATTTGCATCCTTTGTGCGATATTTGATGGCTAGCAAGCCTTCGGCATACTTGGTCGCCATCCCAAAGAAGGCTGTCATCCACATCCAAAAGAGGGCTCCTGGTCCTCCAACCTTAATGGCTGTTGCGACCCCGATGATATTTCCCGTACCAACGGTGGCTGCTAGAGCCGTACAGAGAGCAGCAAAGCTCGACACATCGCCATGCCCCTTATCCTTGGTAAAGATCAGCTGAAAGGCCTTAGGGAGACGAGCCACCTGCAAAAGGCCTAGTCGGATGGTCAAATAGATACCCGTTCCGACCAATAAGATCAAGAGGGGAGGCCCCCAAACGAAAGCATCAAGCGCTTTTAGCAATTCTAACATATCCTTCTCCTATCTTTCAACCCCAAAAGAAAGAGCACATGCAAGATACATGTACTCTGGAATGCTTAGATAAATGCCAAAAAGCGGTCTATCCTAGCTCTGTCCTTTTACCTGAGAGTTTGAGCAGTTACCTGCCTTGCCCCTTCGGTGCCTTTACGGTCTCTCCAGAGTTCCGTCCATTTACAGTCATGGAAAACAAACCTTTCTCCACTTCTATTAAACTTCATTCGGTGTTGGTATTTTATTTTTTATTATTCTACAAGAAAAGTTAGCCTTTGTCAATATATTCTATGAAAATTTTTGACTTTTCACTTCTTTTTTCAGAAAGAGTGAATCCTTCTTCTCTCTATCCTTTAAAGGTTACAATGGTGGCGCCACTGCCGCCAGCATTCTGTGGAGCATAACCGAAACTCTTAACATGCTTGTTTCTTTGCAAGTATTTGGTGACGCCCTCACGGATGACACCCGTTCCGATACCATGGATGATGTCGACTTGCGCCATGTTATTGAGCAGGGCTTGGTCGATAAAGGCGTCCAGCTCATTCATGGCCTCTTCGTACCGTTTGCCTCGGAGATCCAATCTGGCTTGCGGACCACGACCAGAAGCACGTTTGACGACATTGACTTGTTTTTTCTTGACTGGGGCTTCTTGCTGAGTCTGAACAAGGTCAAATTCTTTCTCTTCCAAGGTCATCTTGATCAAACCAACTTGGGCTTCCCAACGGCCGTCCTTAAGTTGATTGGTCAAGGTTCCACGTTGGCCATAACTGAGAACCACAATGTCATCTCCCACCTTTGGAGCTCGTTTTTTCTTGGCCTTTTGAAGGACCTTGTTTTTAGACAAGTCGACTTTTTCAGGGGCCAATTTCTTCAGCTCAGCCTTGGCTTCAATGATTTCATGGGGTTTGAGTTGAGACTTACTATGGAGGTTCTTGAGAATCTGGTCACTCTCACTTAGAGCAAGTTCCACAATCTCGGCAGCCTGTTCACGCGCCTTGTTGAGCTCGGTTTCTTTTTCACGATTGAGCTCATTGTAGAGTTTTTTGAGTGCTCGGTTCATCTTTAGGTTTTCTTGCTCCACCTCACAGATATTGTCCAAGCGTTTACGGCTTTCAAGCGTCTGCTCTTCCAATTGTTCAATGATGCGATTGACGTCATTATCTTGATTGACCTGCTGGCTGGCATCTCCTACGATGACATCTGACAAGCCCAGACGTTTAGCAATTTCAAAGGCATTGCTTCGGCCAGGAACTCCCTGCATAAAGCGATAGGTCGGACGCAGACTGGCTGTATCAAACTCCATACTGGCATTTTGCACAAAGGCTGTTTCGATACCGTAGGCCTTGAGCTCTGGATAGTGGGTCGTCGCCATAGTCTTGACCTGACGCAGACGAAGATCCTCCAAAATAGCCATGGCAAGGGCTGCTCCTTCCTGCGGATCGGTACCTGCGCCAAGTTCATCTAGTAATAAGAGCGAGTGCTGATTGACCTTGCCAAGAATATCTACGATATTGGTCATGTGACTGGAAAAGGTAGACAAACTTTGCTCGATAGACTGCTCATCCCCAATATCTGCGAAGATTTCCTCGAAAATACCGACACGGCTCCCCCTATCAGCTAGAATGGGCAATCCAGATTGGGCCATAAGTTGAGTCAAGCCCAAGGTTTTGAGCATGATGGTCTTCCCACCTGTATTGGGACCTGTAATGACAATGGCTGTTAATTCCTTACCAAAGTGTATATCGTTCGCGACAGCATTTTTAACCAAAGGATGGCGAACATGGAGGAGTTGAATCTCTTGATTCTCTGAAAGTTGAGGAACAACTGCTTGTCTTTCTTGGATGAAACGCACCTTGGCACGAATCAAGTCTAAATGACCGATAATCCAAGCGTCATTAGCAATCTCAGCAGCATGAGGACGAACCCGTTCTGAGAGCTCCTGCAGGATACGAATCATCTCATAGCGTTCGTCTGCTCGCAGACTAGCGATTTCTTCGCTCAGCTTGACGACCTCACGTGGCTCGATATAGACTGTGTTTCCACTGGCAGATATGTCATGGACAACACCCGCAATCTTATTGCGATAGGTGTTCTTGACTGGTAAGACTTGACGGCCATTTCTGCTAGCGATAATGCCTTCCGTCAACATCTGAGATTTTTGTTTAAGTAAGTCTTGCAAGACATCTCGAACTTGACTCTCGCTATCATGGATTTTCCGACGGATGCGTGCTAGCTCTTCACTGGCGAAATTTTCGATAAATCCTGCATCATTTAGAGATTGAAGACTCCCTTGCAAGTGTGGAAAATCATGTAGTTTTTCAAACCATCTCGCCAACTGTTCCAAGCGTACGTTTTCGAGATTGGTATAAAAACCTTGCAACTCCCTGCTAGCCAGCAAGACCCGTTTGAGGAGCAGGAACTCCTCAATATTGAGGTCTGCTCCCATCTCCAGACGCTTACAAACCGCTGATATCTCACGCGTCGCTAGGATGGTAAAGTGAGGTTGCTCCACAAATAGAGCTTGCATTTCCTCCATCTCTGTAAAGGCTTGCTTGATCTTATCCACCTTAGCAGTTGGAGCCAAGCCTTTTAGCTCCTCTAGTCCTTGTTCTGTCAGGAGATGAGGTTCAAACAAGGCTTTAATTTTATTAAATTCTAAAGTTTCTAGTATTTTTGTATTCATATTTTTTCCTTGTATGCTGGTTTACAAGATTATAGCAACTAGAGGTTTTGACCTAGTCGTCCAATCTGTAAACAAAGGGCTAGGAAAAATCCCGCCCTTTTTATCCGATTAAATTTGTCACCCAGAGTTGTTTGATAAGGTTTGTCGTAAAAGGGACACTTTGGATGATGTGTTTGGCTACTGTACTTTTTTCGAGTGAATTTTGAATGATTGCCAGAGGCACTGTTGCAAGAATGGTCAGAGCCATTTGCAAGACAAATAAGGTTACCAATAGAGACAAAAGGCCTGATCCGATACGCAACCATTTGACATCGAGCTTTTTAGTTGGAATCAAGTGCAGGAACAAACCGATAAAACGTCCGATACTATAACAAATTCCGAAAACTAAAAGGTAGGCTAGGCCCGCATAAAAGACCTTGTCTAGCTGAAACAGCTGGTCTGAAGGGAAGAAAAAGGTGCCCTGTCCTTCCTGAGGATTGGCATAAGGGACAAGCAAGTGGAAGTGATCTCCCAGTGATTTGTAAAACTGCCCCGCAACAAAGGCTGAAATCACTGCAAAGAGGAAATAATAAACTTGCAGGACCAAACCTCTACGGTAGCCAATGTAAAAGCCCCAAGCCAGAACCAATAAGAGTAGGATTGAAATCATAGGGAGTCCTCAATCTTGCTCTGTTCTTGTTTGACAGCAATCAACTTGTGGCGGAGTTCTAACAACTCTTGCTCCTTGTCATCAAATTCAATCTCACGGTTGAGCTGTGTAGACAGACAGTTGACCGCCAAAAGAAGCGCAATGGTTTCATCATCCGCCCCAGGCATTTGTTCTTTAATTGCTTGGTATTTTTCAGTCGCAACCTTGGAAATTTCCTCCATAAAGAGGTTGTCATGCTCGGTTGTCAAGGTTAATGTCTTTTTCCCGAATGTAAACTTATATCGATTTAGATTTGCCATAAAATTCACCTCACGATATTATACCAAATTTCGCTAACTTTGTCAGTTTTTACCAATTCTCCTGCTTTTGTGGTACAATAGAGACTATGGCAAGTATCACACTCATACCAAGTGAACAAGAAATTCAGAGCTTTTTAAGTCAGTATCAGAAGGCTCTCAGTCCTAGTAAAAATC
Organism: Streptococcus halitosis; assembly: GCF_027691175.1. Lineage (GTDB taxonomy): Bacteria > Bacillota > Bacilli > Lactobacillales > Streptococcaceae > Streptococcus > Streptococcus halitosis_A. The sequence goes on along the minus strand of NZ_JAQFBD010000001.1, from coordinate 410,724 downwards.
CCTATATCCGCTATTTTTTGCGCTTCCCTCAGGCAACAGTTTCCATCTATACTTCTGGAAAAGTCCTCCTGCAAGGCGAAGCTGCTGAGCAGTACGCCAGTTTCTTTGACTATGAGGTTCAACAAGAAAACAGTGGACAAGATTTTCCTATGATTGGGACCGATGAGGTGGGAAATGGTTCCTACTTTGGTGGACTGGCTGTCGTGGCTTCCTTCGTGACATCTGACCAGCATGACTTCTTGCGAAAACTCGGTGTGGGGGATTCAAAAACCCTGACAGACCAAAAGATTCGTCAGATTGCCCCCATCCTTAAAGAAAAGGTCCAGCACCAAGCGCTCCTCCTTTCACCGAGCAAGTACAACGAAGTTATCGGAGAACGTTACAATGCTGCTTCTGTAAAGGTTGCCCTTCACAACCAGGCTATCTTTCTCCTTCTCCAAAAAGGAGTCCAGCCAGAAAAAATCGTGATTGATGCTTTTACAAGCCCTAAAAACTATGACAAGTACTTGGCGCAAGAAGCCAACCGTTTTCCAAACAAAATTAGCTTAGAAGAAAAAGCCGAGGGCAAATACCTGGCTGTTGCAGTTAGCTCTATCATCGCGCGGGATCTCTTCCTCGAAAACTTGGAAAATCTTGGACGAGAACTAGGCTATCAGCTGCCAAGTGGCGCTGGAACTGCATCTGATAAGGTCGCTAGCAAAATCCTTCAATCCTATGGCATGAAGGGACTTCATTTCTGTGCCAAACTGCATTTTAAAAACACTGAAAAAGCCAAAGCACTTCTAGAAAGGTGAGTTATGAATTCGTTTAAAACATTTCTAAAAGAATGGGGAGTTTTCTTCCTGATTATTGCGCTGGTCGGCCTTAGCCGTATCTTCCTTTGGAGCAATGTCCGTGTGGAAGGACACTCGATGGACCCTACCCTAGCCGACGGAGAGGTTCTCTTCGTTGTTAAACACCTCCCAATTGACCGCTTTGACATTGTAGTTGCGCATGAGGAAGACGGAAATAAAGACATTGTCAAAAGGGTCATCGGCATGCCTGGAGATACCATCCGCTACGAAAATGACAAACTCTTTATCAACGGTGAAGAAACGGATGAACCCTACCTAGCTGAGTACCTCAACTTGTTCAAAACAGAAAAGTTGCAAAACACCTATACTGGAAAAGGATTTGAAGGCAATAAGGGAGTTTACTTTAGAGAACTTGCTCAAAAAGCACAAGCCTTTACAGTCGATGTCAATTCCAATACCAGCTTCAGCTTTACTGTCCCTCAAGGCGAATACCTTCTCCTTGGTGACGATCGTCTAGTCTCTAGCGACAGCCGCCATGTCGGTACCTTCAAGGCCAGCGATATCAAGGGCGAAGCAAAATTCCGTTTCTGGCCGCTTAACCGTATCGGAACTTTTTAAGATAAGGAAGAGGCCGAGAATGCTAAGTCTCAGCCTCTTTTTCTATTCGAGAAGAAGACCTTTTAGTCTCCTAGCTTGTTCAAAGAAGCTAAGGGTACAACTCTCACGAACTCATGTAAAGGAAACCTATGGAAGTTTATTTTTCAGGCACCATTGAACGTATTATTTTTGAAAATCCCAGTAATTTTTATCGCATTCTCCTCCTAGATATCGAAGATACCGATGCGGAGGACTTTGACGATTTTGAAATCATCGTTACAGGAACCATGGCGGACGTGATTGAAGGAGAAGACTACACTTTTTGGGGGCAAATCGTTCAGCACTCCAAGTATGGGGAACAGCTGCAAATCAGCCGTTATGAACGGGCGAAACCAACTAAGAATGGGCTAGTCAAATACTTTTCTAGCAGTCATTTCAAGGGGATTGGTCTCAAAACGGCCCAAAAAATCGTTGATAGCTATGGTGACAATACCATAGACGAAATTCTGGAGCATCCTGAAAAGCTGGAAAGCATTGCTGGACTCTCTGCCAAAAACCGTGAGACTTTTGTTTCCACCCTCCGTCTCAACTATGGGACAGAAATGGTCTTGGCTAAACTTGCCAACTACGGCATTCCCAATAAACTGGCCTTTCAGATTCAAGACTTTTACAAGGAAGAAACGCTAGATATTGTCGAAAACTATCCCTACCAACTGGTTGAAGATATCAAGGGCTTAGGTTTTACCATTGCAGACCAATTAGCTGCCGAACTAGGCATCGAAAGTCAAGCTCCTGAACGCTTCCGTGCTGGCCTTGTCCACAGTCTTTTTCAGGGATGTATGGAGACAGGCGATACCTATATGGAAGCCCGAGATTTGCTGGAACAAACCCTGACTCTCCTCGAGTCTTCCCGTCCCGTGGAACTCGATCCCAGCCAAGTTGCTCAGGAATTATCTCATCTGATTGAAGAAGACAAGGTTCAGCAGATTGATACCAAAATCTTTGATAACAGCCTCTTTTTCGCCGAAGAAGGCATTCGCAGTCATTTGGTTCGTATCCTCGAAAAAGGAAAGAAACAAAGTCAGGATTTAGAAACCATTCACAAGCATATCGCTACTGTTGAGCAAGAATTAGCTATCCAATACGATGACATTCAAAAACAGGCTATCTGCGACGCTATCCAGAACAAGGTCTTTATCCTGACAGGTGGGCCTGGTACAGGTAAGACGACTGTTATCAATGGAATTATCGCTGTTTATGCCCTTTTAGAAGGGCTTGATCTCAGGAAGAAAAGCAACCTTCCGATTCTTCTCGCTGCTCCAACTGGTCGAGCGGCTCGGCGCATGAATGAATTGACAGGTTTGCCTAGCGCGACCATACATCGCCATTTGGGGATGACGGGAGACGATGATACCAGTCATCTAGAAGATTATCTGGATGCTGACTTCATCATCGTGGATGAGTTTTCTATGGTGGATACTTGGCTAGCCAACCAACTCTTGTCCAATATCTCCTCTAACAGTAAAATCCTCATCGTAGGAGACAGTGACCAGTTGCCTTCTGTTAGTCCCGGACAAGTCCTTGCTGACCTGCTCCAGATACCCCTGATTCCGCAGACTCGCTTGGAACGGATTTACCGTCAGAGCGAAGAATCAACTATCGTTACCTTGGCGAGTCAGATTCGACAAGGCATCTTGCCAGCCGACTTTACCCAGAAAAAAGCTGACCGTTCCTACTTTGAAATCGCTAGCGGCCATATCCCAGCTACGATTGAGAAAATTCTTGGCGCTGCCCTCAGAAGTGGCATTCCGGCTCGCGATATTCAGGTGCTAGCGCCTATGTATCGAGGAACTGCTGGTATTGACGCCATCAACCAACTCATGCAAGACCTGCTCAATCCTCAGCAAAAGGGGCAAGTTAGCTTTGAAGCAACTCAGTGTCACTATCGAACAGGGGACAAGGTCATTCACCTAGTCAACGACGCTGAAGTCAATGTCTTTAATGGAGACCTAGGCTACATCACAGACCTAATTCCTGGTAAATACACCGAGTCCAAACAAGACGAGATTTTCATTGATTTTGATGGCAATGAAGTCATCTATCCACGTAACGAATGGTACAAGATTCGCTTGGCCTATGCTATGAGCATCCATAAGTCTCAGGGAAGTGAGTTCCCCGTTGTCATCCTGCCCATTACCAGTGCTAGCAAGCGCATGCTGGAACGAAATCTCATCTACACAGCTATTACACGGGCCAAGAGCAAGCTCATCCTTCTTGGTGAATTACAGGCTTTCGACTATGCAGTCAAGCACATCGGGACTGCTCGCAAGACCTATCTGATTGAACGCTTCAGTGATTTAATTGAAAATGACATTGAAGAAAATAAACAAGCCTTCTCTGAAACTGCCACAGCAAGTGACTCTGAACAATCCTACATCCTCACCGAGGAAAACTGGTCTAGTATTCCAGCCATGATTGGGATTACAGACGCAGACCTTAAAGAAATTTTTGGAAAATAGTGCAACAGAAAACCCACCTAGTCAGGTGGGCTTTTTCTCTTTTAAGATTATTTTACTGTTGCAGTGCTTGTGATCAATTCAACAGCTTTTTTGATAGCGATATCGTGTTTCAACATATCAGCTGAAAGCAAGTTTTGGACTTGTGCAACTTCCATGTTGTAGTCTGCTGCCAATTGCTCGATTTCTTTTTGGATTTCTTCTTCTGAAGCGTCGAATCCTTCAGCCTTCGCAACTGCTTCGATTACAAGGTTAGTCTTGGTGCGTGACTCAGCTTCTGCTTCGTATTGTTTGTGAAGGTCTTCTTGAGTAGTTCCAGTGATTTGGAAGTACATTTCAGGCTTGATTCCTTGACGTTGCAAGTTTCCAAGGAATTCATTTACTGAACGGTGAACTTCTTCATGGATCATTTCTTCTGGAAGTTCTACGATTTCAGCGTTTTCTACAGCTTTATCAATTGCTGCACCTTCAAGGGCATCTTTGTATGCTTCTTCTTTAGCAGCAGTCAATTCTTTGCGGTATTTTTCTTTCAATTCGTCAAGAGTTTCCACTTCTTCGTCGATATCTTTTGCAAGTTCATCGTCAAGAGCTGGAACTTCTTTTGCTTTTACTTCGTGGATAGTTGTTACGAATTTAGCTTCTTTACCTGCAAGGTCTTCTGCTTGGTAGTCTTCTGGGAATGTTACGATAACATCAACAGTTTCGCCAGCTGAGTGTCCAACCAATTGGTCTTCGAAACCAGGGATAAATTGACCTGATCCAAGTCCAAGTGAGAAGTTCTCACCTTTTCCACCGTCAAATTCAACACCGTCGATAGAACCAACGAAGTCAATCACAACAGTGTCGCCATTTTCAGCAGCGCCTTCTTTGATAACCAATTCAGCCAAGTTGTTGCGTTCGCGTTCGATACGTTCTTCAACGTCAGCGTCTGTAACTTCTTTTTCTACATCCACTGATACTTCAAGGTTCTTGTAGTCACCCAATTTTACTTCAGGTTTTGTCACGACTTCAGCTGTAATAACCCAGTCTTGACCTTTTTCCATTGAAGTCACGTCGATTTTTGGTTGTGCAACGACTTCAAGACCAGCTTCTTTTACTGCAGCTTCATAAGCATTTGGCAAAAGTGCGTTCATTGCATCTTGATAAAGAGCTTCTTCACCAAATTTTTGGTCGAAGATAGGGCGTGGAAGGTGACCTTTACGGAAGCCTGGAACGTTAAGAGTTTTCTTTACTGAGTTAAATACACGGTCCAATTCTGGTTTGATTTGGTCTTGAGAGATAGTGAAAGTCAAGACACCACGGTTTGTTTCTTTGTTTTCAAATGATACAGACATTCTGTCATTTCTCCTTAAAATTTTTAATACAGTCCATTATACCATATAATAGCGACTTTTTTCAAGTAATGAATGCGCTTTTCAATAGTGCTAGAGGTACTTGCTCGCTTCTTTGATACTAAGTTCAGCCATTCTTTTCTGATTTTTTTCAATAAAACGTGCTACCCATTCGGGATTGGTTTTAGAGTAGTCTCTTAGAGCCCAGCCGATGGCTTTGTTGATAAAAAATTCTGTCTGGTCCAGATTGTTGAGCAGGATCTTTTCCATCAGTTGGACATTTGTTTTCTCTTTCCTTAACAACTGGTGGTCAATAGCGACTCGTCTCAGCCAGATATTGTCTGAGAGGCTCCATTTTAAAATCACTTCTTCAAGTTCCGGATGGTTAGGCACCAAACTTCCTACTACTCTATCTAAGATATCTACCGTGTCCCACCAAGACTTGGTCACGACCAGACGCTCAAGCTTAGGCAAATCATCCTTCGTTAGATAAGACTGCATGGCTTTCAAATAGTTGGCAGCTACATATTGGTATTCTCTAGGCTCCTTTTCCCAGCAGATATTTACGAAATCCCAGTCAATAACTCTTGTTTTTTTCGATTCTGGAAAATACTTTTTATAGAGGGCATTTCTTTCAGGACCTGCAATACCTAGAAAGGGAAATTGATGGCGCATATAGGCTTCCATAGGCCCTGCTTTTTCAGGGTCTTTTGCTGCTTCTAGCTCCTCAAGTAAATCTGCAAGACTCATCTAAAAGTCCTCCTGCCCGACCAAGTGGTGCTGAAAGGCATAGACCGCCGCCTGAGTGCGATCGCTGACCTCAAGCTTGGCAAGGATGTTGGACACATGGGTCTTGACCGTCTTGAGAGAGATAAAGAGTTCATCTGCAATGCGTTGATTTTCGTAGCCCTTGGCGATGAGTTGAAGTACGTCTCGCTCACGCGCAGTCAGATCCTCATGAAGTTCCATATGATTGCGGTGGTATTCGACCTTCTTGCTGACCTCTTGTTCAATGGCCAGCTCGCCAGCAGCCACCTTACGGACAGCATGGAGTAGTTCGTCTGCACTAGAAGTCTTAAGCATATAGCCTTTGGCACCAGCATTCAAGACTGGCATAATTTTTTCATTGTCCAAGTAAGAGGTGACAATTAATATCTTGGCTTCAGGCCATTCTTTGAGGATGGCCAAGGTTGCATCAATCCCATTCATCTCAGGCATGACGATATCCATGACAATGACATCTGGACGCAGTTCCAAGGCCAAGTCAATACCTTGAGCCCCATTGGCAGCCTCGCCCACAACTTCCACATCGTCTTGGAGATCAAAATAGCTTTTCAAGCCCAATCGGACCATTTCATGGTCATCTACCAGTAAAATTTTCATCTCTACTCCTTATAATTCCTTATCTAACAGGGGAATACGGATATCAACCGCCAGTCCTTGTTTGGGAGCTGTCAAGAGTTGAACCGTTCCTGCCATATCTTCGACTCGCTCCTTGATATTTCGCAGTCCATAACTCAAGTCGTCTAAACTCCCCAACTGGAAACCAATCCCATTGTCCACCACTTTCAGCTGCAATTCAACATCTGTCTGATAGAGATAGACATCCAAACAAGATGCCTGGGCATGGCGGAGGGTATTGCTGATCAATTCCTGTAAAATACGGAAGATATGTTCTTCAATCTTCTTAGGCAATTTAGACACATTTTGCTTGAGGCTTACCTTGAGATCACTCTTGTCCTCAAGCTCTTTTAAGAGGATTTGAATCCCCTCAACCAAACTCTTTTCTTCCAACTCAACAGGTCGCAAATGTAGGAGCAAGACCCGCAAATCTTTCTGGGCTGTTTCAAGGATAGCTGCGACACTTTGCAACTGGGTCTGCATCTTTTCTCTATCCAGCTTCAAAGCCTGCTGACTGACACCTGATAAAATCATATGGGCCGCAAACAACTCCTGACTAACTGTATCGTGAAGGTCACGTGCTATCCGCTTTCGTTCTTTCTCGATGATTGCTTCTTCCTTGACCAGGCCTTGATTTTCAGCCTTTTGAACAGCCTCTGTCAAGAGGTTAAGCTTGCCAGACAAGGACTTAAAACTGGCATCCAAATCTGGATCTGCAAAGGCAACCACCTCTTTTCCTGCTAGGAGCCGCTTGAGATTAACCTGCATTTTTCTGCGAGAAATTTCTTCCATCACGCGCCAAAAAAGGTCAAAAAAGAAGGTCATGGAAAGGCTAAAGACCAAAATCAAGAAGATGAGTTTCTCTGTTTTCTCGATATCCTGTAGCAAATAGGACCAATCAAGATTTAGAATATCAAGCAGACTATTAGCCAAAAAGAGAATAAAGAGGAGTGAAGTCAGCCCGATTAATAGGTACGATTGCTTTTTCATCCTCTGACCACCTCCACATCGCCAACCATAGTAGTTAGGAAAATTTTGACGCTCTTGTTACTCTTTAGATAGTCCCTAGTTTCCTGATGATAATGTTCATTACGAAGGGCTCGCTTGGGTTGATGGAGGAAAGTTAAATCTCCATAGAGGCAGTTAACACTGAGGCTGATTTCCACATCAACAGGTACGATAATCCTAGTCGTTCCCACCATCTTTCTAAGGATAATGACATTGTCATGATTGGTTAGGATAACTCTTTCTAGATGAATGGTGTCCTTGCCCATGAGGCGAAAGAGGTTGATATCGTCAAACTGGCAGATCTGGTGACTAGAGAAATGATGGAGATTGCCAAACCAAGGATTGTGTTCATTTTTAACCGTTACCACTTCTTCAAAGACCAAGTCCGTCTCCTCTCTTTCTTGATTCATCATCGGATAGAGAAGAAAGAGACTATAGATAACTGCTACAAAGATAGCTAATATCACAAAGGGATTGAGCATGACGATGAAAAAGAAAAGAATAGTCGCCACAAGGAGGAATACGTTGTTGCCCTCTTTACCTGTATAATAGCGGAGCAAGAGCAAAAAGAGGAATAGAATCAGCAGAAAACGCGAAAAATGCTCTGATACCATCAAAATCAGAGCTCCCGTCAATAGACAGGCTTCAATAAATAAAAAGATTTGAAATTTTTTCATAGATGCATCCTCTCCCTTCTATTTTATCACAATTCAGAAAAGTCACCTCGGTCTGAGGATGGAAAAAGGAGATTGGACAGAAATCGCTCCTACAAGCTAGGTTTCATCAACTCACCACAGTTGGCAAAAGGCTACAAAAAAGGGCGGGATTCTTGTCCCGACCTCTCTACATCTGATCTTTTGCTTCTTTTAGTTTACCATAAAGAATGTAGTCTACGTTTTGCAGATCTGCTATGGTGGCACAATTAAGGGCACACATGATCAAGCGCAGGTCTTCTTTCCAGCCTTGGACAATGCCAATCACTTCTTCGACTGTGTAGCTTTCAATCAACTCTAGAACGGTACGTGACAGTCCTACAGCCTTGGCACCAAAGACCAGGCACTTAACCATATCCAGCGGGTTCCGAACCCCTCCGCTAACCAAAAGTTCGACCTTGTCTTTCCAGTCTTGGGCATTGAGAAGGGCTTGCATAGTAGACTGGCCCCATTGATTGAGGTAATCACGCTGACCACTGCGACGATTTTCGATATAGGCAAAGCTAGTACCACCACGACCCGACAGGTCAACCGTTCGAACACCCAGTTCATAGGCTCTTTCGATAGTCTTCACATCCATCCCAAAGCCCACTTCCTTTAGGACAATAGGAACTGGGATTTGCTTGCTATAGTCTGCCAGATGCGATTGCCAGCTTCGAAACTTTCTTTCTCCCTCGGGCATGAGTAATTCCTGCATGACATTAACATGCACTTGCAGGAGAAGTGGATTCATCGCTTCTACAGTCTGAAGTCCCAACTCGATAGGCTTGTCCAATCCAATATTGGTTCCAAGGAGGAGTTTTGGATGGCTAGACTTGACAGAAAAAGAGTCATCTGTTGGATCTTTGAGGGCTGCGCTATAAGATCCCGTCACAAATAAAATCCCACAGGCTTCTGCCACCTGAGCCAGTTTTTGATTGATTTCTTTACCTTTTTCGCTCCCACCCGTCATGGCATTGATATAAAAAGGAAAGTCCCACTTTCGACCTGCAAATTCTGTAGACAAATCAATCTCATCCAGGTCATAAAGAGGCAGGGAAGAATGAATCAACTCCACCTCATCAAAGCTATTATAGGAACTTTTTTGCTCAAGGGCATAGCGGATATGCTCGTCCTTACGATTTGTCGTCATGTCCTATCCTTTCTTGGTATAAGAGCTCAATCCCCAGATCGGCCCAACGGTTTTTTAAGGTTTCAGTTGATTGCTCATCAAAACTCAAGGCAATGCCACAATCACCACCACCAGCCCCACTACTTTTGGCAACAGCCAGCAAATATTTACTGGCTTCTTTCAACTGTCTCAGCGAAGGCGTGTAAATATCTGCGCTCAAGCCTTCTAAAAGCTGACTGGCTGTTTCCAGCCGCTCGATAATTTTTTCTGCATTCCCCTGCTCCAAGGCTTCTACCAAAGCAACCACCGTTGCTTTTGAGGAAGTTAAAAAATTCTGATTGATATTTTGCTTGATTTGCTTGACCATTTGACTCGATACAGCCACTTCCTTGGTCCATCCCACTAGGAAATCACATTCTAGAGCTGGTTGCACTTGTGAGATCGAAAAGCCCCAGTTACGCTCCAAAACTGTTGCCAAGCTTTCTTCTTGCAACCAAGCAGCCACCTTTTGGCGATCAAACGACTGGTAGAGAATCAAATCTTCTGCCACAATACAGGCAAGGTCTCCCATAGAACCATTGTCGCCTCGCTTGAGCAAGACCGCGCTTGCCAGCTTGAACAAGAGTTCCGGATCAACCGTAATATCATATAGAGCCAGCAGGGCCTTGATCACCAAGACAACGACGCTACCACTAGAACCCAGACCAAACTTTTTGCCTTCGCGTTCCATTTTTCCACGGATTTCCAAGAAAAAAGGTCGCAAGGCTTGCCCACGATAAACGAGGAAATCTTCCACTAGAGCAATCGTTTCTTGAATCAAGCTGTAGTCAGGATTTGGCGTCAAGTCCACTGCAAAATCAAACAGATCTGAATAGATACGGTAGCTATCAGAAAAGGCAATCTCTCCCCTCATATAGATAGGTATCGCCTTTATCAAGGCCAACTGTCCTGGCTCTAAAATAGCATATTCACCTGCCCAGTATAGTTTTCCGCAAGTTTTAACAGCAATCATCTTGGCTCAAATCCTTTGTTTTTGACACAATCAAGCGGTAACGTTGACCGAAAATTTCTGATAAATGCTCCAAGTCTTTCTCCTGACAGAGGACTTTGACATTGGGACCGGCGTCCATGGTAAAGTAGCAGGCTTCCCCTTGCTCACGAAGTTGGCGGACAAAGTCCATGGCTTCATAGGACGCATCCGTCAGATATGAAAAGGCTGGCGATGCTGTTTTCGTCGTAGCGTGCATAGCAAGGGCATTCCTCTCCGTTAATTCCCCAACCTTGGCAAAATCATTCTCTTTGAGATAGACCAGCATATCCTGATAATCCTTCTCAGACTGACGAACCCAATCATCAAAGGTCGTCGAGGTTTCCACACAAAGTTTCATTCCATCACGGCTAGAAATTGGTTTTTTCTTATCCTCTAACACCAACATAATCATAGCTAGTTTCAGGTCTGTATCAACAGAGTAAATTTCCCCACTATCCTTATCCCAGGCACCTAGTGGTCCATAAAAGCTCCGAGAGGAAGAACCTGAGGCAAACTTAGCTTCCTGCGCCAACTGACTCTGATTCAAACCAAGCTGGAAATAAGCATTACAGGCCTTGACCAAGGCGGACAAACCACTGGAACTTGAGGACAAGCCCGCTGCGGTAGGCATGTTGTTTTGGGTATCAATACGGACAAAGCCCTCACCTTCTGGGCGGTAACGGTCAATGATTTTGCTCATTTTGGCATGCTCATCCTCACTCTGAAGTTGACCATTGATATAAAAGGCATCAGCAGTCGCATCCGTCGGTAAAGGCGACAAAGTCGTCTCTGTGTACATATTTTCCAAAGTCAAAGAGATACTGCTAGTAGCAGGAACCATCTCTTTTTCTTTTTTCTTTCCCCAATATTTGACAATGGCAATATTTGCGTAGGAACGTACTGTTACAGGCTTTCGATCCATGTCTGAACAGCTCCTTTCTCTTCTAATCTTTCTGCTAGTTCTTGAGCTTGAGTCAAATTGGTTGCCAAGGCTATGATACAGCCTCCTAGCCCACCACCACTCATCTTGGCACCTAGAGCACCCTGGCTCAGAGCCGTTTCAACGAGGGAGTCTGCCTCAGGGCTACTAACACCAATTTCTTTTAAATGTAAATGCGCTTGACTGAAGATATGTCCCAGTCCCTCAGCATCTTTTCGTCTAATTACCTCTTCTGCCTGCTGGGTCAATTCTCCCAGGGCATGCAAAAACGGCAGAGCATCCTTCCCCTTGCTTTGAACCACTTGGATGGCTTCACGAGTGTGACCATACACACCTGTATCTGCAATCACCAAATAGGCAGATAGGTTCATCTCAAGTTCTGTAAAACCAACATTCTTGATAAAGCGAATGGGCTGGTCACTGAGACAGGTCTTAGCATCCAACCCGCTTGGATTCATATGGGCAATCATCTCAGCTCGATTGACCAAGATTTCTAGTACATCATGAGGCAGGTCGGCTTGATAGTAGTCAAAAACAGCTCGAATGGCTGCTATGCTGATAGCCGCTGACGAACCCATTCCCCGTTTTTCAGGGATAGCCGAGTCAATCACACATCGAATGCAGGCTTCTTTGATATCCAAATACTCCAGCGAAGCATAAACCGCCATGGACAAGGTATCCTCCTCATAGAGACGCCACGGACTCGCTGCAGGAACTACCTTGCAGGTCACCTCCACCTCTAAGAGAGGCAGGGAAATGGCAGGATAGCCGTATACGACCGCATGCTCCCCTATTAAAATAATCTTACTATGTGCCTGACCGACACCAACTTTTTTTGTCATGTTTTCCTTTAACCAGACGAAAAGACCGTCTCATTTCATACAGTAGTATTTCTCCTATCTATTTTATTATATTTTCACAAAAAAAGCGATTGTTTCCTTCACAATCGCCTCTTTCATTATTTAACCCACTCGCCATTATAGTTGACCGAATAGCCTTCTACGGTCGTATTCACTGCTAAAGCACCTGAGCTGTAAGCGTAGTACCATTTGCCATTGACCTGGAACCAGCCTGTCTTCATATCTCCATTACTTGCATGTAAGTAGTACCAAGTCGAGCCTTCCTGATACCAGCCAGTTGCCATAGATCCTGATGAACGGAGATAGTACCACTTGTTCCCAAGGTATTGCCAGCCCGTTTTCATATCGCCATTTGGCTCGTCTAAATAATACCAAGTTGAGCCTTCCTGGTACCAACCAGTTGCCATGGCTCCTGATGAACGGAGGTAGTACCACTTATTGCCAAGTTGTTTCCAACCAGTTTGCATGATACCAGTTTCTGGATCTAGATAGTACCAAGTTGAGTTATCATTGGTCCAGCCACGCACTAGCTCCCCAACCGTTAAACTGTCGATACGAGCATCGAAGCTACCATCCTCCTGTAAATAATACCAATGCCCTTCGTCAGAAATCCAACCAGTTTTTAAAGTGTGATAGCTACGCTGATCTCCAAAATAATAGACTCGTTTCTCTGCTGGACTATCATATTGTTCCCCATGATGTTTGTTGGTATTTGTAGCAGTTTTTGCTTCTAAAACTTGCTTGCCAACAAATTCTTGTAGTACCCCATCTTGACCAAAGTAAAACCAATCTGGTCTAAAAGCAACATCTTGCCTTAGAGAAGAACCAATCGTAACCCCTTTGTGTGGAGCAGGTATATATTGCCAGCCGACAACCATCTCTCCAGATAAAGAATCAAAGTAATAGTACTTCCCATCAATCACTCGCCAGTAGGTTTCTTTGAGTTCTCCCTTCTTATAGTAGGTTCTACCATTTTCTTGGACAAATTGCCAGCCTTCTGAATCAGTATCATCCGCAAAGACGGTGCTTGTCGCTAGCAAAGCAAAGCAAAAGACTGCGAGTCCAACTTGCATCATTTTTTTCAAAAATTTCATTAGATCTTTCCTCCATAACTGATTGTAGCAAAGACTTTATTGTATGTCAATATATAGAAACTTCTCAAAAAAGCAGTTACAAAACTGCAACTGCTTTTCTATTCTTGCATGGTGTACCCAACACCACGCACGGTTTTAATGTAGCTTTTTTGACCTTTTACATCAAGCTTGCTACGTAGATAACGGATATAAACATCCACGATATTGGTTTCTGTCGCACTTTCGTACTTCCAAACACTTTCCAACAACTGCTCACGAGTCAAGACCTTCTTACTTCCCATGAGAGTGGCTAAAAGGTCATACTCACGGCGCGTCAGAGCAATCATCTCCTCGCCACGATAAACGGTATGATGTTCTACATCCATACGCAAATTGCGGTAAGACGTTGGGACCTTCATCTGGCTACAGTGTTGGTCGATAAAGTCCCGACCTCGGAAAATCGCTGAAATACGAGCCACCAGCTGATCGATAATCACTGGCTTATAGATGTAAGAAACGGCGAAGCGCTGGATTGTCTCAATCTGGTCTTGCAATTCTTCGCGATGGTCCAAGACCATGATCACTGAGGCTGGTTTTGTTCGACTCAGCCTCTCTGCAAAATCCTGGGCCGTCATATCCCCCAGACGAGCATTCAGTAAAATCAAGTCATAATCTGTCTGGAGAGCCATGGAGAGGGCTTTTTGTCCCTCCTCGACCAGATCAACACGGTATTGCTCTTTTTGGAGTTCCAGACTGAGAAAATGAGCGAGATTTCGTTCTTTCTCAAGTAATAAAATCCGTTTCCCCATGGCAGACCTACTTATTTCTCGTCATACCAAGAGTAGTGGAAGATTCCTTCTTTGTCTTTACGTTGGTAAGTATGGGCACCAAAGTAGTCACGTTGCGCTTGGATCAAGTTAGCTGGAAGGTCAGCTGAACGATAGCTATCAAAGTAAGTGATAGCCGCTGAAAAGGTTGGCACTGGTACACCAGCTTGAACAGCAAGAGCTACGATATCACGCACTGCTTGTTGGTACTTAGCAGTAACATCCAAGAAGTACTCATCCAAGAGAAGGTTTGCAAGATCAGCATCGCGGTTGTAGGCATCTGTAATCTTTTGCAAGAAACGAGAACGGATGATACAGCCATCACGCCAGATAGATGCAATGTCCGCAAATGGCAAGTTCCAGTTATTTTCTTTAGAAGCCACACGTAATTGGGCAAAACCTTGTGCGTATGAGATGATTTTTGAGAAGTAAAGGGCTTGACGGATCTTTTCGATCAACTCAGCCTTGTCACCTTCAAATTTGAAGGCAGCTGGTTTTGGAAGGACCTTGCTAGCATGCACACGCTCTTCTTTGTATGTAGAGATGTAGCGAGCAAATACTGACTCAGTGATGAGTGACAATGGAACACCAAGGTCAAGAGCTGATTGGCTAGTCCATTTACCCGTTCCTTTGTTTCCTGCAGCATCCAGGATGTAGTCTACGATTGGTCCATCTTGACCTTCATCATCTTTACGGCTCAAGATATCAGCTGTGATTTCGATCAAGTAGCTGTCCAATTCACCCTTGTTCCACTCAGTAAAGATTTCAGCCATGTCTTCTGCAGAAAGGCCAAGCAAGTGTTGCATCAAGTCATAGCTTTCTGCGATCAATTGCATGTCACCATACTCGATACCGTTGTGGACCATTTTCACATAGTGACCAGCTCCATCAGGACCGATGTAAGTCACACATGGTTTGCCATCTTCTGGTGCTTTAGCTGAGATTTCTTCAAGAACATCCGCAACCAATTCGTAGGCTTCTTTTTGTCCACCAGGCATGATAGAAGGACCTTCAAGGGCACCTTTTTCACCACCAGAAACTCCAGTACCGATAAAGTTGATCCCTGAGTTTGCTAGTTCTTCATTACGACGGATGGTATCTTTGTAGAAAGTGTTTCCTCCATCAATCAAGATATCACCCTTATCAAGGTGTGGAAGAAGAGCTTGGATAGTTGCATCTGTACCAGGTCCAGCTTGAACCATCAGCATGATACGACGAGGTTTTTCGATTGAGTTTACAAAGCTTTCAACGTCATAGCTTGGCACAAAGTTCTTTTCAGGATGGCAGACAATTACGTCTTCTGTTTTTTCTTTACTACGGTTGTAAATGGCAACTGTATAACCACGAGATTCGATATTTAGGGCAAGGTTACGACCCATTACGGCCATACCAACGACACCAAAGTTAGCTTTTGTCATGTGACACTCCTCTTGTTTAATATGTTTTATTTTATCATTTTTACCTATGAAAGGAAAGAATTTTGTAACGGACTCCTAGTAATCCAAATCATCTGCGTGACCAGCTCCATTACCGACAAAGTAACCCGTCTTACAGTTGAGGGTGAAGAGGTAGGTTCCATCTGGTTTGTAAAGGTTGTAATAGCCGTTTCCGTTTACAATATTGACACGTTCGAGAATGTATTGGTTGCCAGTGATATAGCCACGAGCACGTGAGGTTGCTAGGATTTGTTCCAATACACCATCTGCAAACGTCCAAGCAGGGTTATTGCTATCGTCTACAGCTGATTGGTTGTAGGGTACACGACTAACACTTCTTTGAAGATTAACCCCATCGCCAGATAAACCACCATTTGTATCTCTAGCTGGTGCTGTGGTACTTGTTGAAGGTGTCGTACTACTTGCACTGCTTTCTGTAGCTGAACTTGAGCTTGCTTGACTCGTGCTAGAACTTGAAGGAGCTGTTTGTTGACTCTTACCAAGGCTAATCGCCTGAGCTAACAGTTTATCAAGCTC
Source organism: Streptococcus halitosis (assembly GCF_027691175.1). Taxonomy (GTDB): domain Bacteria; phylum Bacillota; class Bacilli; order Lactobacillales; family Streptococcaceae; genus Streptococcus; species Streptococcus halitosis_A. The sequence goes on along the minus strand of NZ_JAQFBD010000001.1, from coordinate 394,550 downwards.
TGTATTTCCCGTTTTAACTTCCGTGAACTTAGCATCCGCCTTGGCTTTAGCATTGGTATCCAAGACACCATCAGTAATAGCTGGACTTTCAAAGAGGGCATTGACATCTTGAATGGCCTTGATTTGAGTTGCTAGGCTATCGTATTTTGACTTAGCTAGTGTATAATCACGGCTACCTTCTAACTTATCCAGTAAGGTTTTTAGCTGGCTCAACTTATCGAACTGGCTATTTTTTAAAGCAGTCTTATTGGCATCTGTATAGAAGGAATCATAAAGCGTATTGAACTCTTGCAAGTCGGTTTGCGATTCTTGATTTCCTGAAGATGATTGAGAAGACTGGATTTCTTGGTTCGAACGGGATACCTGACGGTAGACATAATACGTCCCAGCAAGAACAAGAATCGCAGCTACCACAGAAACGATGGTAATCAGACGTTTCTTTTTAGAGCCTGTTTCAGGTTCCGTCTGCACTGATCGTGATAGGGAAGTATAGGTTTCTTCTTGTTCCTCATTTTCCTCATTCATTTCCTTGGATGCTGTTTCTGTTAAAACGGGAGGCTCCATTTCAGTACTTTCCTCATCTTGAAGTGGTGGAACAAACTGAGTAGTTTCTTCATTGTCTATCTCTTCAATAGATTCCTCGGAAACCAGGTCTGAATCGTCTACCTCTTCAGAAAGTTCACTTGATTCACGAACTTCTTGGATCAATTCCTCTAAGTTTTGAGTAGAAGCCAACTCTTCTTTTTCAAACTGACGAGTTTCAAACTTATCTGCCTCGATCTCTTCGCGATGCTGTTTGATGTATTTGTCCAAGATGTTGTCTTCAGGCAATACTCCAGCCTCAACCTCCTCGTTCTTACGAATTGCTTGACCAACAGTAAAATCTTTTGCTTCGTCAAAGTCGAATTGTGGCTCTTGCTGTTCTTTTTTATGACGATCGTGTCTTTTCTTACTCATGAGTTTACCTTTCTATTTTACCTCTTGGCGTTTCACACGCTGACCAAAATATTGATATAAATCCACTTTTAAGGTTCCGTTATAGAGTTTTCGTTTTTTATCTGCTGGACTTCCGTACTTACTTTCAAAAGCTTCGTCACTCGTCAGGATAAACTTACTCCAGGTTTTCAGTGGTGCAAAGACCTGTCCCATCTCAGCATAGAGCTTGGTAACTCCCGCATCATCAGACAAGCGTTCCCCATATGGTGGATTGGAAATGATAACGCCATTGATCTTGTCTGTGCGCAAGTCCTGTACCCGCATTTGTTTAAAGGTGATATCTCCTGCAACACCTGCTGCTTGGGCATTTGCCTTGGCAATTTCTACCATACGAGCATCAATATCACAGCCCATGATATCCAGTTCTATCTCACGATTAATTTTCTTAGCAGCATCAGTACGGACCTCTTGGATTAACCGATCGCTAACCCAGTTCCATTCCTCAAAAGCAAAGGAACGGCGAAGACCCGGCGCCATCTTTCTAGCAATCATAGCCGCCTCGATACAGAAAGTTCCTGAACCACAGGTTGGATCAATCAAGGGCTTATCTGGATACCAGTTGGATAGTTGTAAAATGGCCGCTGCCATATTTTCCTTGATAGGCGCTCCACCTTTTTCCGTACGATAACCACGTTTAAAAAGGCTAGAACCTGTCGTGTCAATCATGACAGTTGCCACATCTTTCAGAATAGACACCTCAATCTTAAACTCAGGACCAGTTTCCATCAAGGGAATTCCTTCTGGGCGGGCATAGTGTTTTTGTAATTTCTTCACAACAGCTTTCTTAGAAATGGCCTGAACACTGGGCTCGTTATGAAGTTTTGACTTAACACATTTGGCCTTTGAAATCGGGAAACGCGCCCCAAGCGGGAGATAGTTTTCCCAATCTAGAGCAAAAACACCTTGAAAAAGCTCTTCAAAGGTCTTAGCTGGAAAACTTCCGACTACAATCTTGATGCGATCCGCTGCACGAAGCCAAAGATTGGCCTCAATGATTGCCTTCACATCTCCTTGGAAGCGGACACGCCCATTTTCAACCTGGCAATCATAACCAAGTTCTCGCACCTCACGTCCAACGACAGCCTCGAGGCCCGCCGCAGCAGTTGCGATTAAATTAAATTGTTCTTTCATTTCTAGTCTTGCAAGACCTTTCTCTTGTTCACTTTAAAAAATGAGGTTGAGAAAGATTTCTCAGCCCCAACCTATATGCAATTTTCTATAAGCCATGTTTTGTTCCAGAAGTGACTAGGACCACTTCCTTCGATAATCATCTGTCTACCGCTAACAGCATAAATCTGCTAGCAGTCAGAGTACTACGTTCGTTTCCGTGCACTCCATGCCCCGACCAAAATTTGGGTTGCTAGCTTGAGGGGTTTACCGCGTTCCACTCTCTCCGTTTCCAGAAAGACTCCGTCACTGTGGCACTTTCAAGCCTATTCTGACCTATCCGAAGACTTAGCCATTTCGACTGCCGTAACGATCACTCGTCCCTAGGCTTATGGATTCGCCTAGCACAAACACTACAGGCATCACAGCCTGTGCTAGCATGGACTTTCCTCATGAAAAGAGAACCTCTTCACGCGATTATCCAAAAATTGCACTCATCCCTTATTCAATATCAATCTTGGTTGTCTAAGATTTGCTTACCAAATACTTCTTTTTCGAGACGATTTAAGCGTTTCAAAATATCAAAGTTTGTCATTGAAGTAGAAGCTGTTACTTCAATAGAGTCTGGTTGAGTTGGAGCCGCCTGTGGTTTACGAGACAACTCCTCCTTCAAATCGGCAATTTCTTGGCGAAGGGATTTAACCAAGGCTGCGTAAGTTTCATAATCCTTAATCACATCATCGAGGAATTCATCCACCTCTGCTCTGCTATATCCACGCACTTCGCGTCCAAACTCTTGTTCAAAAATATCTTTTGCTGAAAATATAATACTTGCCATGTCTCTCTCCATTCTGGGTTACTAGTATTATTATATAAAAAAAGACAAGTAAAAATCAAGGTCAAAGGGTTACTTTTCAGAAAAATTTTCTGCTAGTTCATTTAACTCATCAAATGTTAATTGCCTTGTAACATAGTCTGCTTGATTTTTCATCATTTGGTAAAAATATTGTAACTTAGTTTTGTTTTCTTCATCATAAAAAAGATAGCAAATATCTGTGTTCTCCAGTAAAAATTTCTGATAATCACGTAGTTGTCCCTTGTGTTCATACTGTGAATAGGCATATTTGACAAAATCAACTTGCTTGAATTCGCTCAACTTCACTTGATTGGCTTCATTCCAGTTACTGCCATGGGTTTCAAAATCAAAAATGGTCGCCAGCTGAAATCCATAGTCTATTTTCATGTCTTTTGCCACCTGAAGCGCCCAGTACTCAAAGCCCAAAGTCCCTGTAAAGACAAGCCAGGTCACCCCTTCCTCTGCTAGACGCTCCAGGTCTCTCCGAATAGCTGTTTTGATAATATCAACGCGAATATCCTTGTCATTAAAGAGACCAAGGTCGAAGGCAGAATAACCTGAAATCAAGGCTGTTGTCATTTTTAACCCTTTCTTTGTAAATTTATGATATAATAGAGTGATGTTATTGTACCAATAAGGAGAATTATGGTCAACTATCCACATAAAATTTCATCACAGAAGAGACAAGCTCCCCCGTCACAAACTAAAAATTTCGCAAATCGGGGAATGTCTTTTGAAAAGATGATCAACGCTACGAACGATTATTACTTGTCGCATGGGATGGCAGTGATTCACAAGAAACCAACTCCCATCCAAATCGTACGTGTTGACTATCCCCAACGAAGTCGAGCCAAGATCGTTGAAGCCTACTTTAGACAAGCCTCAACCACAGACTATTCAGGAGTTTATGATGGATATTACATCGACTTTGAAGCAAAGGAAACTAGGCAAAAACATGCGATTCCGATGAAGAATTTCCATCACCATCAGATTCAGCATATGGAACAGGTCCTTGCCCAGCGAGGAATCTGCTTTGTCCTCCTTCACTTTTCTTCTCAGCAAGAAACCTACTTATTACCGGCTATTGACTTGATCCGTTTCTATCATCAAGATATGGGACAAAAGTCAATGCCACTTGGATATATTCGAGAAAATGGATATAGGATTGAGCCTGGGGCCTTTCCTCAAATTCCCTACCTCGATATTATCAAAGAACATTTACTAGGTGGTAAAACAAGATGAACAAACAAACTATCCTGCGAATAGCTAAATATATCAGTATCAGCCTCTTAACTGTATTTATCGCAGCTATTATGCTGGGCGGAGGGCTCTTCCTCTACTATGTTAACAAGGCTCCAGAACTCTCTGAAAGTAAACTAGTCGCTACAACGTCTAGCAAAATTTATGACAATAACGATGAACTCATCGCTGATCTTGGATCAGAACGTCGGGTCAATGCACAAGCAAACGAAATACCGACCGATTTGGTCAACGCTATTGTTTCGATTGAAGACCATCGCTTCTTTAATCACCGAGGAATTGATACTATCCGTATCCTAGGTGCCACCCTACGAAATCTTCGTGGTGGTGGAGGCCTTCAGGGGGCTTCAACTTTGACGCAGCAGTTGATCAAGTTAACCTATTTCTCTACGTCAACTTCTGACCAAACCCTTTCTCGTAAGGCTCAGGAAGCATGGCTTGCCGTTCAACTAGAACAAAAGGCGACTAAACAAGAGATCTTGACCTACTACATCAACAAGGTTTACATGTCAAACGGAAACTACGGAATGCAGACGGCTGCTCAAAGTTACTATGGCAAAGACCTCAAAGATTTGAGTATCCCTCAATTGGCCCTCCTTGCCGGAATGCCTCAGGCTCCAAACCAGTATGATCCATACTCGCATCCGGAAGCCGCCCAAGAACGCCGTAATCTCGTCCTCTCTGAGATGAAGGGGCAAGGTTACATTACAGCCGAACAATACGAAAAAGCGATTAATACTCCGATTACAGATGGACTTCAAAGCCTAAAATTGGCTAATAGTTATCCTCCATACATGGATAATTACCTCAAAGAGGTGATTGATCAAGTTGAACAGGAAACAGGTTACAACCTTTTAACTACGGGTATGGAAGTCTACACAAACGTTGATTCTAAGGTCCAACAACGTCTCTGGGATATTTACAATACGGACGAGTATGTCAACTATCCAGATGATGAGTTACAGGTAGCCTCTACTATCGTTGATGTCACAAACGGGAAAGTCATTGCCCAATTAGGTGCTCGCCACCAATCAAGTAACGTTTCCTTTGGAATAAACCAAGCTGTAGAAACTAACCGTGACTGGGGTTCTACCATGAAGCCTATTACAGACTATGCTCCTGCTTTGGAATACGGCGTTTATGATTCAACTGCTGCGATTGTTCACGATAGTCCTTATAATTACCCTGGAACCTCTACCCCTGTCTATAACTGGGATAAGAGTTACTTTGGAAACATAACACTCCAGTATGCTCTCCAGCAATCACGGAATGTGCCGGCTGTAGAAACGCTAGAGAAAGTAGGACTCGATCATGCCAAGACGTTTCTAAATGGACTCGGTATTGACTACCCAAGCATACACTATGCTAATGCTATTTCAAGTAATACAACTGAATCTGACAAAAAGTATGGAGCAAGCAGCGAGAAGATGGCTGCGGCTTACGCTGCTTTTGCCAATGGCGGTATCTACCGCAAACCTATGTATATCAACAAGATTGTCTTTAGTGATGGCAGTTCAAAAGAATTCTCTGATTCTGGTACACGTGCTATGAAAGAAACCACAGCCTATATGATGACAGATATGATGAAAACTGTCTTGGCATACGGAACTGGTCGAGGAGCCTACCTCCCTTGGCTACCACAAGCTGGTAAAACTGGTACGTCAAACTATACAGATGATGAGATTGAAAACTACATTAAAAATACGGGTTATGTAGCTCCGGACGAAATGTTCGTTGGCTACACTCGTAAATATTCAATGGCAGTTTGGACAGGTTACTCAAATCGTCTTACTCCTATCGTTGGTGATGGCTTCTATGTCGCTGCTAAGGTCTACCGTTCAATGATGACTTATCTCTCTGAAGATGATCATCCTGGTGACTGGACGATGCCAGAAGGACTCTACAGAGGTGGAGAATTTGTCTTTAAAAATGGTGCTCGTTCTACATGGACCACACCTGCTCCACAGCAAGCCCCAACACCTGAAAGTTCTAGCTCAACATCTGAGAGCTCGACTTCTCAGTCAAGCTCAACTACTCCAAGCACAAATACAAGCACAAATAATAGTACGACTACCAATCCTAACAATAATACGCAACAATCAAATACAACCCCTGGCCAACAAAACCAGAATCCGCAACCAGCACAACCATAACATTTATCACCCAGAGTATTCTGGGTGATTTTTTCATAGCAGTATCGTATTTATATGATTAGCAAAAGCCTGAGAAGAAATCTTCTCAGGCTTTCTGCGTACTATAAACCTCATTGGAAAAGATAGGAAACGGATTTTGCAATCTTGTTAAGAGGTTTTGTTGAATACTAGTCTTTCTTTGTTTTTGCTACAAAGAGAGCAGATAGGGCTAGGCTAACACCTGCTAGGAAGAGGGCTGAATCAGATTGACTCTCACCAGTTGCTGGCAAGATTTGTTCAGCTGTTTCTGATCTAGCTATTTCTTGCTTATAATCTGGCGTCTTACCTTGATCGGAAGCTAAAGAGCTAAGTTTAAACTCAGGTTTCTCTACAGTTGGAGCGGCTTGATCGCCTACTGTCGATAATGGGCCTGTGTACTCTGGAAGCTCATGTACCAAGGCTTCAGCTGGATTGACACCACCCTGGAACTCAGGCTTCTCAACTGTCGGAGCTGGTTGGTCGCCTACTGTTGCTACTGGGCCTGTGTATTCTGGAAATTCATGTACCAAGGCTTCAACTGCATTGACACCGCCCTTGAACTCAGGTTTCTCTACAGTTGGAGCGGCTTGATCGCCTACTGTCGATAATGGTCCTGTGTACTCTGGAAGTTCATGTACTAGGGCTTCAACTGCATTGACACCACCTGTGAATTCAGGAATCTCAAGAACGGGTGCTGGTTCTTCACCCTTGCTTGATTGAACAGCTTCTTCTGTTAATTCTTGATAGAAGCTCGCCAATTCATAAAACTCGGCCTTGCCACCTTCCCAGACCAATTTGACGTCTAGAAGAGAGCCACCATTTCGGATAGCGAAGGTTTGGAGACTGGATGTAATGGCACCGAGGTCTAGCCAACTGTCTTGGCCATCCTTCAGTGTTCTAGCAAGAACACGTGCTTGCGCTCCTTCAGGAATACTGGAAACAAGACGAAGGTGGTTAGCTTTGGTTGGTTCAGACAAGTGATACACCAATTCGCCCTTGTCTTTTTCAGACTTGTAGCTGGTCAAGACTTTGCCGTCTACAAGATTATTATAAAGGTTGCCTTGGCTTTCTCCACTACTTCCCTCTACTGTTGGATCATTGATTGGTTTGACAAACTCACCATCGTTGATGACCAATTCTGTAAAGCCTACAAACCGGGCATCATAGTCTGCCGTATAGAGGACACGGAGATAGTTAGCTTTGACTGGTGTCGTCAATTCACCCTCGATATAGCGATTTCCTGGCATCTTAGAATCATGTGTCCAACCATCTGTCAATGAATCATCGTGTGGACTATTAGCTACACCATCTCCTACTGTCACGACATCTGTCCAAGTTTTACCGTCTTGGCTGACTTGGATTTTACCATCACGAAGGTAGTTTTGAGTTCCGTCTTGGATGTAGGCTCTAATCTTCTTGATAGTACGTTCGCTACCAAGTTTCAAGGTTACGTGGCCATCTTTATGGGCATAGTCTGAAAACTCAACGAAGTTGTTGTAAACACCGTCAAATAGTTGATCTAGGTTGTTCAGTTTACGAACATCATTACTTCCGTAAGTTGGATGAATGCCCATAGTTGTAGATTCTAGTTTGGTTGGTTGCACTTCTTTGGTTGTCACAAGGAGAGAAGTGGCTGTCACAGCTTGTTCCTGATCTGTTTTATTGACCAGACGAACATAACGTACCAAGTGGCTCACCACAGATCTGTCTGTCAACTGGCTAGCCGGCGTCCATTCTTGCGCATTTGCAGAGTACTCTAGGCTAAGAGCTGGGTTGACCTGACCTTTGAGCTGAATGCTCTTGATTTGATGGATACGGTCAAGCTTCATTCCTAGATAGCTATGAGCAGGGAGTTTGGTTCCAGCTGGAATTTGAAGCTCGTAACTGCCCAAGCTATCCACTACTGGTGTTTCCTTCAAGGCGTCGACGTTGGTGTCTGTTAACTCACTGTTTCCAGAGCGTGTCTCAACAGAGAAGTCCTGAATACGCCACCAGAGGTCGAGGGCCTTGGTATTACGTACTCGGATGTAACGAGCATTGATCGCTCTGGTCACTTCCTTGGTTTGTTCTCCTGATAGGCGATCCAACTCTTGCCACGCCGTTCCATCTGTAGAATACTCAAGTACACCTGCAGCAAGCTTATCACCCGTTCCTTGGCGAAGTCGTACTTTAGTGACTGACTTGACTTCACCGAGGTCCAGTTGTGCCCATGCATCTACTGGTGTCGTATTGCTACCGTCAGCATTTGCCATCATGGCTTCTGTATTGTCCTTGCCATCAGTGATTTGACGGGCTGAGGTATTTAGTTTGTAAACCAAGTTTGAGCTTAGACTAACTGTCGTTGCTTGTTGGCTACGAGCTTTTTCAACTGAACGGTTAACTGCAATTTCCTGAACTGCAAACCAAGTGTTTTCGCGGTCTGCTGTCGCAATCATGCGAACTGCCTTGGCCTTGATATTGAGATTTTCAAACTTAAGAAGGGATTCATTTCCGACATAGCTTGGCTCTTTCAAGGTTACCCAGTTATCATTTTCATCTAGATACTGCACTTCTGCCTTACTAAAGGTATCACGTGGATTTGCCTGCGTTCCCATTGCAAAGGTCAAGGTTTGAATCGCTACTGGTTTATTGAACCTCATACCAATATAATCACCTGTCTTGATGCTGTTTGGTGATTTAATAATCGCATGAGTTGCCAAATCGCCATCCGTTACTTCTGCCAAACCACCTTCTACACCTGTTCGATTGGTGATAAAGGTGCTGATGATTTGGTCTGGATGCAAGACTTTTTGAACCTCAGACGCTAAAACTTCCTTCAAGGATAGGATAAATGGACGAATATGTTGAACACCCAATTCAGCTTTTTCCATATGGTCTACATAATGGAAGGTGTGAGTTTGAGACTGTTCGTACAATTTCAAACCTTTATAGTAGCTATCCCAAAGTTTGGCTGCATCGTTTGTAGCCATGGCTTCAGTTCCTGTAAGGAAGGCATCAAGAGCATTCATTTGGTCAATTGCATTATCCAACCAATAGTGGATTTGGGCAACCATTTTTTTATCGCCTGATGCTTTATAGAGTTCGGCTGCTTCTTTAATCTTGGCAAATTCTGCACGCAAGGCTGCACGTTCCGCAGTCACATCCTGACCTGCTTTGAGCTTGGTCATGAAGTCTGTTAATTTTGGAGCCAAGTCTACCGATTCTTCTAGTTTGACCACACGATTATCCATGTTTTGGTTGATCATGTGCTTACCAAGTTCGCGAAAGGCTGCCGATACCTTGCTATCTTCAAAATGACCATTTTCTACAAAGTTGAAGGCAATGTCATTGATTTTCTTAGCTTCTTCTTCTGATTTCCACTGTTTCCATGAGTATTGAGCTCCTGCAAAGAGGGCAATCTTAGATGGTTCAGACTGTTGCATTGGGTTCAACATGATACCCGATAGCAAACTTGGATCCACGTTTGGATGAAGGAATTTCTCACCACCACCTAGAATCAAGTGTTGTTTCGAGTTATCTGTTACAGGCCAGTTAATCCAAAGTGAAACTGGGCGATAGGTCTTGCCACCTGCGGATAGATTGTTCTTGAGAGTTGAAAGGAAGCTTTCAGAGACTTCACCCCAAATCTTACCACCCGTCAAGGTCATGGATGTTGAACTTGGGAGATTTTCATTGAGGGATTTCAACTCATCCTCACGTCCATTACCCCAATACTGGCCAGGAACAAAGATCATTTCTTTACGAAGACCGCTGTAAGTTCCCTGCATTTCAGTCAACCACTTGGTCATATCTTGCATCAAGCGGTTATAGCTATTGTAGCCTCCGACTGGGCTTGGAGCATCATCTGCAAGGATACCAAATTCGCGGACACCCACTTTCATCAACTGGGTAAATTTAGCCTTGATGGTTGCCAAATCTTCTTGGTAATGCGCTTCATTGCCAAAGCGGATACGGTTGTTCATGAATGGATGGATAGTCCAGACATAGCGGGTTTTACTTTGATTTCCGACACGAGCGAGTTCACGGATTTCAGCTAGTTTTTCTTCTGGATAGAGTTCACGCCATTTCTTGTTGTGGTATGGATCGTCTTTTGGTGCAAAGAAGTATTGGTTCAATTTCAAATCGCCACCAAAACGCATGAGTTCTGCACGATCGGCATTCGACCATGGGTTTCCATAGTATCCTTCGATGAAACCACGGTTCTTGAGCTCTGCGTAATCTTCTACTGTTACATTGCGAAGGACTGGTACTTGGCTTTCCTTGAGCATGTGTTTCAAAGTTGTCAAACCATAGAAGACTGCATCTGTGTCTTTTCCGACGATGGAAATCGAATTATCCTTGATACTCAAAACATAGGCATCAATCTTGTCAAAGAGACCTGCTGAAACATTGGACAAGTTTTGCTCTGCTTGTGAGCCTTGTCCATGCACCCCAAGATAGATATTGGTTGCGCCAGCGATTGCTGCCTTACCAGTTGTATAAGATACTTGATTGTCCTGCAAGACACTCTTCAAGCGATTGCGAGTATAGATATCGAGTTGATCGCCCATGACCAGATTGACTTGCTTACGAAGGGCTGTGACTCCTTCTCCATAAGTCACTTTTTGTGGAGTCGGGAAGACCTTGTACTCTTTCTTGAGATAGTCTGCGCTCTTGCTAGCAGCTGCAATGCTGTCTTCGCTAGCTGGTTTACTTGCAGTGAATTGATCTGCCAATTCAACTGTTCCATCACCGGTTTGGTCTACTTTTGGTTTTTCAGGTGTAGTTGGTTTTTCTGGTTGACTTGGTGCAGGCGTTTCTTGCTCTTTTTTAACAGGTTTCAATAGATGAACTTCAGCTGCACTTGCAAAGCCACCAACGCCTTCCAATACTTTCAACTCAATCTTGTTGGTATGCACCGCCGCAAAGTTGACTGTTTTTTCTTGGGCGTTGTTGTCCCAGTTTCCTTCTGAAACCTTGACCATTTGGCCATCTTTTTGTGCGTAGATTTCGTAGCGTGTCACAACACCATTTCCACCACCTGGGCGTGGGAGATAGGTCAAGCCATTGACTTTTTCTGCTTCTTTCAAGGTCATAGTAAGGGTGTATGGCGCAGTGTCACCAGTCCACTTAGTATGCCAGAAGGTATTTGGATCATTGTCAAAGGCCTTTTCAACAGCGCCTTCAGTCGCGTTTCCTGGAAGTTGCTGACTGCTTGCGGTTGCTGTAATCTTATCATTTGAAATCAAGCGAGGATTTACAAATGGTTTGTCTGACAACTCTGCGCTATGCAAGATTCCTTTGAATCCACCGATGCTTTCAAGCGGTAGTACCAAGCTATTGTGGGCAAAGCGAGGGTGGGCTGGATTTGCAATACGCTCAATCTTTTCACCATCCACATAGACTTCAGTTGATTGTGGTTTGGTTACGATGGAGATTTGATAACGTTTGTTCTTTTCAAGTTTTTTATTGAATTGGATATGGAACTGTTCAAATTGATAAGCAAGGTAGCCGTCTTTATCAGCTAGATAGATACGGTTGTCCCCACTTGTTGAGAAGGTTTGTTCCCCGTCTCCAGTGACAGTTACATCAAACTTCAAGACGTGACTTGGACCAACATCACCAGCCAAGCCTTCGATACTGCTATCTTTCTCAAAGGCCAATCCCTGTTCGCTTGCCTTCACCTTCTTGCTTGCATAGTTCTTGACTGTTTCAGGATTGATGGTAAACAAATCACTTTGATCAATCTCTTTTTCAGGATTTGACTGGGGTGCATAAGGGCTCGTTGGTAGGGTGCGTTCTGCAAAGGTCGCAGCTGCACGGTCAGATCCCCAGGTGCGTTCTGCAGTGGTTTGCATGCTCTTGAAGAAGCGTTTAAAGATATCATAAGAGGTCAAACCGGTCTCATGAAGGTCGATATTATCATTCCAAACTGCGTGACCACCACCAAGGATACTTGGATGAGAAGCTGGTAGAAGTGGACCTCCACCTGTTCTAAAATCATTCGGTGTCCAGCTATTGTACTGACGTTCGTAGTTAGCATAGTCCCCGTAGGCTGCTTGACTATTGCTTCCACTTGGCACACTATAGGTCGGTACATCTGTGATGTTGATAATCTTAGCTCCCTGAGCAATGGCTTCATTTGGTCGTTGCCATCCGATACTCCAGATATCAACCTCTACTCCGTTCCAGTCAACAGGAGTGTTTCCACGTTTTGCACTGAGTGAGCCCCAGATACGAGGGGTGTAACCTTTAGACTTGATATATTGGGTCAAATCATTGACATAGCGACGGTAACTTTCTCTGCTGCCATAGTATTCATCCGTTCCAATATGAACAGTGGATACCCCATGAAGTGGTGCATCTGGACCATCGAGAAGTTTGTCATAAACTGATTTGACAAATTTAAGAGTTTCTTCGTACTTGTTATCCAAGTCTAGCATGGCTACGCGCTCAACATTGTGCTTGCCTGCATAATCGCTCAAACTACCTTGATACATGAGGTCTGGACGGACTTTGACAAATGATAGAGCGTGACCTGGTGTGTCAATTTCTGGCACTAGATTGATATGCAAAGCCTTGGCAAGTTTAATCAGATTTTGCATTTCTTCCTTGGTATAGTGCTCATCTGATGTCAATTTTTGACCATTCGTACCGACAATATCGGTCTCCAAACGGAAACCAGTCTTGGCATGTTCAAGTACATACTTGAGTTGTTCTTCTGGACTTAAATTCTTACCTGCCAAGTGTTCCTTAAGGAAGATATAGTTATCATTAAGGTGCAACTGCAAGTCGTTCATCTTGTAGTAGGCCATGTTGAGCATGATGTCTACAAGGGTGTCATAAGGGATAAATTTACGACCTGTATCTAGCATAAAGCCACGGTGGCTGAAACTTGGGAAATCGCGAATTTCGCCATTTTGGAGGTTACTTTCTCCCATTTGAAGAAGAGTCCGAGTGGCGTAGAAGGCTCCTGTGTTTGTGGCAGCTTCGATGGTAATCACATCATTTTGGATAGTGATACCATACCCTTCTTTACCATAACCCTTGTTTTCAACTTTTTTAAATTCGATTCGTTTTTGAGCCTGCTTGTCACCTGTTGCTAGTTCCAATCCACGACTGGCAAGGTCTGACTGATAGAAGGTTGCAGCCTGATCAAAGCCAGAATCTCCTGTCGCAAGAACTGTATCTGAAGTGATAGAAGATTGGCCTTCTTTCCCATACCATTGTTGAACAGCTGGTGCTACTTTTGGTTTAACACCCACACCTTCGTCCTGATGTAAGCCCTTGATGACTACTTCAAACTCTTTTGTAAAGGTATGACTGTCTCTGATTTGTTGGACCATGACCTTGACGCGTTGATCTGTCAGAGGTTTATGGATGTGATTTTGAAGGTCAATTACACCTTGTTTATTGCTTCCGATGAGACTGACTTTTCCTGGTAAAGTTGGTAAGACAAGAGACTGTCCATCTTCTGCTACTGATAGTTCTGTTACTTGGCGGATATCCGTTACCCTACTATGGTCCGGAACGTTTGAATAAGCTCGAATTTCTTGGATTCCAACGTTTCTCCAACCCATTGTGCCCGCTTGATAGTCATTGATCTCTAACTTGAGATATTTAGCTTGAATACTATTGGCTAAGTCAACTTTCTCGTCTAAAACAGGATCTCCAGTCTTGGTATGAGCGAGTTTCCATTGTTTTTCTCCATTAGCGCCCACGTCTTCTTGACCTGCGTAGTAGAGACTCCAAGATTTGATATTGGGGTCATTTTGCCCATTACGAAGACGACGATCCCAGTCTATTTCTACATGCTTGATGAGGGTAGTTTTTGGAAGAGTTAATTCAAAAGTTGGTTTTACTGCATCTCTATCTGTAGCCCAACGGGTATTGTCATCTCCATCGATAGCCTTATCTGCAGTAAAGTTGGTCCCAGTCTCATGGTTGTTTGCTTGGGCAGTAGCACCCTCGAGATGGTTGATATCTTCTCTATCTTCGATTGTCTTTTCAGCTGGTTTTACTGCTGGTGTAGTGGTTTCAGCTGGTTTATTGTCTGCCTTTGGTGTTTCAACCGGTTTGGGCGTTTCTGCTGGCTTGGGACTTGCAGGACTTGCCTCTGGTTTTGCCTCTTCACTTGCTGCAGGATTGGTTCCCTCATCAGTCGCTGGAGTTTCTTCATGACTTGCTTCTGTTGCAGCTTCTGCATCTGCTTTTTCAAGCGCAGCGGCTAAATCATCTGGTAACTTATCCAAGGCTTGAACATGAGTGATACTTCCCTCTGTCTCTGAAGGTGTTGCTGTTTCTGCCGCCTGAACCATATTGGCGCCAAAGATACTAGCACCAATCATAACGGAGGCTGCACCGATTGCAAATTTTCTTATACTATAGTGACAGCGTTTCTCAAAAAAATGTCTATCCATCTTTCTCCTATTCCTTTCATCCGCATACATGAGTAAGCGGTATCATTTCTCCTTTGAAAAAGGAGAGAACCAAGAGGTCCTCTCCGGCTGTTTGTTCTTTTTGATTCGAGTTGCTTTGAACTGCTAAAATCAAATCTCATTAATCTTCTTTACGTTTTGTCGCAAGGACTGCAGCAGATAAAGCGATGCTCACACTTGCCAAGAAGAGGGCTGCTTCTGAACCATGTTCTCCTGTAGCAGGAAGTTTCTCTTCTTTATCTTCCAGAGTTTTGGCATCAGCTACTGGGCTTAGAGTGAGCGGGTACTCAGGTTTTTCAACTGTTGGAGCTGCTTGATCTCCAGCAGTAGCCAATACACCTGTGTAGGCTGGTTTCTCGTTTACCAAGGCTTGAACCGCATTGACGCCACCTTTGAACTCAGGGACTTCATTTGCAGCCGCTAGGACCGCATTGGCTCCACCTTTGTATTCTGGTAATTCGTGAACCAAGGCTTCAACCGCATTAACGCCGCCCTTGAACTCAGGGACTTCATGTACAGCTGCTTCTGTTGCATTGACGCCGCCTTTGAACTCAGGTACATCAAGAACTGGTGGTTGTTCTTCTCCCTTGCTACTTGTTGGAGCATCTGGTTTCGTAGCAGAATCTTTTAATTGGTTGAGATAGTCTGCGAAGTAGGCCACCATTCTTTCCGTCAAGAGATGGTTATCCGTCGCATATTTCATGCTTGCCTGAACGCTAGCTACTTCCTCTTGATTGTCTTTGTCTGTTAATTTCTGCGCCTTAGCCAAAGCTGCTTCATAGCCAGACATGTCAAGCTGTGTTTCTGCTACCTGTGGACGGGTAAAGATGAGTTCCGCTGCAGATTGGTATTTATCGCCACCATCTCCGTAAGTCTTGGTACCTGTAAGGACAATTTTCTTAGCCTTGATTGTCTTGCCAAAGTCAATGTCTTTTGGCTTGTTGTTATCTGGCCAATCTGTCACGGTGAAGGTATGTTCTTTACCAGACTCATCTGTGACAACCAGTTTCACATCACGCAAGTTACCATTTGAACCTGATCCACGTGGAACATAGCGAAGTCCAGTGATTTCAGTTGGTTCTTTCAAGACCATGGTTGCAGGCTTGCCTACATCTCCACCATTCCAAGATGTATGCCATAGACTAGACACATTGCCATCAAAGGCATTCTCAATACCTTCACCTGGTTGAGCTGGCGCATCCAAACTTTCAAAGTCTTCTGCTACCAAGGCTGTCTTCTTCTGAACCAAAGCATTCTTCAGAGCTTCAATCTTGGCAATCTCTGCACGCGCTTCTTCCACGCTAATGTCATCATCTGCCTGACTGAGGTTAAAGACCGCCTCTTTCAAAGCATCCATAGACTCTTTCGTATAGTTAGTCATGGCAACCGTTGGCAAGTAGTTCTTGAGAGCATTTTCTGTCAACATCTTGCCTGTTAGGGTAATTTCTTCAATGTGAAGATTGTCCATCATGAAGTCGTTGTAACCACGGAAGTTGGCATTTCCGCCAGCATCTCCACGAGTATTGCTTGCATTTCCAGTTGAGTAGATACCTACCCAAGTATCGCCTGTTTCTGCACCTGTTACGAGGAAGGTTGCCTTCTTGGCTTTCTTAGAATCTGTCCAAGTATTTGGCAATTCATGCATTTCCAAGTTGCTTGCTTGAGTACCACGACGACCTGACTGGAATTCTCCCTTACCAACTACAAAAGCATAGGTATTGTCTGATCCAGCTTCGTATTCAAAGGTTACACGGTAGGTCTTACCAGATTCAAAGCGGAAGTTTTGTGGGATGGTTTGGTAAACCAAGTTACGACGGCTAACCAGTCCATTGGTCTTGAGTGACCAATTTCCATCGATAACATCATCAACTTTCTTACCGTTCCAACCACGTTGTGTATATGGATCATGCTTTTCAGACAAGTGAGTGCGGTTGTCTTCAACACCTTCGACACCGCCCACTACGAATGGGAAGATACCCTGAGCAACATTTTCAAAGTCTTGCTTGAAGGTTCCTTGACCTGTATCGTGCTTGTCCCCGTACATGCTTGAATTATTTTCAAAGGTACGAATTTCATCAAAGTAAGTTGCTTCATCACCAGCTTCACGACTCAAAGTAAGAGTAACGTTTGATACGTCTGATCCAGTTGTAAAGAAGGCATACATGTTTTGGAAGTAACTTGTATCGTCAACTGTAGCATTTTCACGACGATTGTTATGAGCATAAGCTTTGATATAGTTGAGTGCGAGTGACTTATTGGTATAAGTAGTCACTTCTTTCTCGCCAGTATTCACTGTGATACTTGCCTTAGCATTACTACGGTTATCGACACCAACATAAACCGCATACTTGGTATTTGGTTTCAAGCCAGTCAGTTTCTGA
Organism: Streptococcus halitosis; assembly: GCF_027691175.1. Lineage (GTDB taxonomy): Bacteria > Bacillota > Bacilli > Lactobacillales > Streptococcaceae > Streptococcus > Streptococcus halitosis_A. Next base: position 377,362 of record NZ_JAQFBD010000001.1, on the reverse strand, counting down.
GTAAGACTGACCTTGCTCTTATTGCCTTGGATACGAAGCATTTCATTTGCGCCTTGTGATTTGACAATTTCTGCCTTGGAAGCATCACCAGAAATGGTCCAGTGTTTCAAGGTACCGCTGTTAAATCCTTGGTCATAGATATGCATGCCTTCGCTCCATGACATTTCAGGATTGGTTTGTTTTGAACGGTAGAGAACGTATGGTTGATTTGCTAGAAGGTCTAGGGTAATCTTACCATCTTTTACAGTTAGTTCTTGCTCTTCTGTCTTACCTTGGTCAGTTAGCTTGTAAAGGTAAACCTTGCTATTTGCCCAATCGCTTGGAAGTGTCCAAGTTGTTGCACCAGCCTGCGTATTGAAGTAGTACATCTTTTCCTTATCAGTAGGAAGTTTCTTACCATTTGCATCCCAGTTCCAAGGAGTCAAGTAAGCTGAGCCATCTTGGATGACACGTCCGTTGAGCGTTACTGTACGTTCGCGGTATTGCGGGCTATTGACATCGTTTGACTTACGAGTCACAACAACCTTGTTACCTGCCGCATCGACTAGCTCAACCTTCATTTCTGGAGTCCATTTATAGGTGCTACCGTTATCAGACATGGTAACTGGTTTACCATTTTCCCATTTACTTACAGTGAAGTGTTGGAAGTACTTAGTCATGACGTCATGGGCAAAGAGGTTAGTCACGTAGCCATTGTAGTCACTTCGTCCTTGCCAGCCTTCAAAGTCTTTCATGCTGTAGCCACCTAGAAGTGGGTAGTTGGCTGCACCACCATAACTTCTGTAGTCCCCAACCCAAGAATCTTTTTGGTGGTTGCGGATAAAGCGGGTGATAGCACTGTTGATACCTTTATTAGTGTAGCCACCATAGGTCAAGTCAGCTGCCCAGTGTTGGAAGGTAGAGTCGTATTCACCACCATGACCCCACTCGATCGCAAAGCGCCAGCCTTGTTTATTAATTTCTTTAGCAAGAACGTGGGTAGCCCAGGCACCGTTATCACCCGATTGACCATTGCCCCATACGTCCACATAGATAAAGTCGAGACCTTCACCAAGTTTTTTCTTCAAGTCTTCCCAGCGAGCCAAGCGTCCATGTGCTAGGTCATAAGCAGCATCAATGTTGATACCTTGGTCTAACCAGTTCCAACCATAGCTGTAGCTTCCATCTGGATTCTTACGAAGAATATTTTCATTGAAGTATTTAGATTCAGGATAAGTCTCAGAAGCGTTCACGTGGATACCAAGATGAGCTCCATATTTCTTCGCTTTTTCAATCAAGGTCTTGAAGTCTTCAACACCACCAATACGTTTACCAATATCAGCATAGTTCAAGTGTCCAGAGTCATGACCTTCACTACCATATCCTTTAAGGAGAACACCTTGCCCAAGACCATCTGTGTGGAGATTGATTTTCTTGATACCATCCAAGGTCATGAGGAACGGGTTTTGTGCTTGTGAACCAAAGTTCATCGCGATACGGTAAGCTGTAATATCCTTAACTTTTTCCCAACCTTGAGGGTTGTTCATAATGCTACGATAAGCAATGGCACCATCTTGCCAATCGACTTTATTGTCTGCATTGGCGTCTTCGGTGATAACAACCTTGGCACTTGGAAGTTCCTTAGTATACTCTGGGAAGACAATGCCCTTATAAGCTTTTTCCCATTGCCATTCAGAGCTATGAATTCCGACATAGTTAGCATTCCCGACTGTTTCCTTGTAGGCTGTCAAGCGGGTCCAGTCATAAGAACCTCCACCGTAGCTGTTTTGAGAGTTACTCCAAACACCTGCAGCAAGCTTATCTGTAGAAACAAATCCATACATGTAACCCTTAGCCAAATCTTTCATTGGATTGGTTACATCGATATGATCATCTCCGCTGACATGCGTATTGTTTGACATGGTTGCCCCATCAAACTTAGCACCAGCTTGATCACTTGAAACAGACACTAAAGCATTGCCAAGGAAACTAATGGAAGAAAGCAGTTTTCTTTCATCATCAATCTTTTGACCTGGAGTGACTTGATTGTGGTTGACAATCTTGGTCACATCAAAGTGCAATTGATTGTCCACAACTTGCAAGCGTACTGTCATTTCCGCATTGATAAGATTAGCATCATCGCGAAGCTTCATCAAGTACTCTGCTGTTGTCTCATTGATTTTTTTGTAGGTAACTTCAGGGGTGACTTCGTGTTTGTTGATAAATACTTTATTGAACTGTTGCACCTGTCCTGGCAAAGTATGACCATTCAGCGTGTATTCTTTGACACGAGGGAAGGCTTGGTCAATCACTGCCTTGAGGACCTTGGACTGGATCGTATCATAAGTCACCTTGCTATCGTCAACAACTGGACCTGTTTCTTTCTGGGCAGGAGTATCATCTGCTTTTACACCTTCTTGATTGTCTGTTTTAACGCTGACAACTGTACGCTCATTGCCATAGGAACCAGCTTTTAGGACGATTTTCTTCTCATTTTTGAGAGTTTCATTAACAGCTGCTGGCAAAGTGACCGTATCAAAGAGTTTCTCATCATTATTCGTTGCATTGAGTTGTCCATCTGACTTGAGGGTAATTGATAGGCGGTTAATTGATCCTGTCTCAGGCGCTGCTACACGGCCCCCCTTATACCAGGTGCTATCGGTTGGAGATTTATACTCCCAGAACCAGCCATCTTTGTCATAACCAACAAAAACATTGTTCTTGGTATCTTTAAATTTCAAGAAGACACCAAAGCGTGATTTGCCCTTTTCAGAATCATCTTTGAAGGTTAAATCAACCGTCGCATTTCCATTAGCATCAACTGTCAATCCTTGTTTTTCAAACAAGGCTGGTTTATCGCCATTGTCGTTCTGTGCAGTTGAGGACAATTGATTGTAGCGGACACCTTTTTCTTCACGAACCGTAACTGTTCCTTGTTGCTCTTTATTCGCTACTGTTTGCCATTCAGGGGTTACTGTCTTAGGTGTTTCAGGTTTAGCAGCTGCAGGTTTATCCTCTTTTGGTTTTTCTTCAGCCGGTTTTTCTTTCTCTTCCAAGTCTGCTGGTTTCACACTTGAAATTCCCTGCATGTGGTCCTGGATCCATTTTAGCTGAGCTGGTGAGAAGAGAATGCCTCCGCTCCGTTTTCCAACTACACCATTTTGATGAACACCGACTAGTTTGCCTTCTGTATCAAAGATACCGCCGCCACTAGCACCCGGTTTTCCTCCTTGGTAACCAATCCCTTGGACACCCTCTCCGTATGATTCCGCAAAATCAACTGTAGTATTGACAATCGGATTCAATTTCCCTTCTGGATAACCAAAGACATGGAGTTTATCTCCGATTTTCTTAACTACTGGCTTTTTGGTTACTTCAACAGGCGTATTTTCTAGAACTGTACGCAATCTCACAAGGGCCAAATCATTTTTGAAGCCCTTCAGGTAGCCTTCACGATCCCAATGAATAATATCTTTCTTGCTAAACTTGACATCTGGCAATCCTGGATAAGAGATACTATAGATATCTCCATCCCCTTGATCATTGTCCACAACCTTACGGATATTGCCGTCTTGGCTATCCTTGATAAAGTTATGAGAAACCGTCAAGACAAGGTCTTTAGCAACGACAATACCGCTACCTTCTCCTGATGGCGTCTTAATCTTAACAGTCGCACCGTAGTTTAATTCCCCATTGGTCGTTTTAGCCACATCTTCTGGGACGAGCTTTCCAGTATCTTGGGCCAATTGATCCTTGTCAACTTCGCGCCCATTGTCTTCAGCTTTCTCCAATTTATCTTCTAATTCTTTTGGCAAATTGCTTGGCTTTTCAGACTTTTCTTTTTCTTGAGCCAACAACTCTTCTTCTGTTTGAGGGCCTTCTGTAGTCTCAGCTAAACCAGGATTCTGAGTGGCAGCTTCCTTGTCAAAATCGTGCCCCTCATCACTAGCCTTCTTATCCAAATCAGCTAGTTCACTTGGCAAATTATCTGTTGAACCAACCCTTGCTTGATCAGCCAAAACTGGGGCAGTCGCAAAGAAAGTCGCTCCAATCATCACCGAAGCTACTCCAAGCGTAAACTTACGAATACTGAACTTACAGCGTTTTTCAAAAAAATGTTTATCCATAAACTCCTTAATCCTTTCACTTCACAGTAAGCGTTTACATTTCTTTTTTTAAAAATACTCCTTTCTCTGAAAGTACCGTGCTTAACTGTCATAAATAAAAAAATAATTATGCTTTTAATATAACAAATAATATCTAAGAAAGCAATAGGAAAAAGGAAAATTCGCAAAAATTTCTCAAGATACCCCAAATTTAAAAGCTTGCTTTAAAGATATAAAAAGGACTTAGCATCCAAGAGGAATACTAAATCCTTTCTCATATCCTGCAAAATTATTTCACATGGTTTGCGAGGTCTTCTTGAGCCTTCTTATTAGACTCTTCTTTTTCTTTCAACCAGTTTTCTTGAGCTTTTTGGTACTCTTCTGTTGTTACCGCCTTATCTTGTACATCTAGGTATTTATACAAGAGGGCTTCGCTCATACCCTTGTTACCAGAGTATGCAAACGGAAGTGTAAATGGTACCATCTTAGACAACATTGGACGACCAGTTTGAGAAGTTGTTGGGATGATCAAGGCACTATCTGTCAACCAAGCTTGGGCAGCAGCATATTTTTCATAACGTTTTGAAACGTCAGTAGTTTCTTCCCCAGCTTCCACAACCATTTTTTCGTAGTCTTCCAAACCAACTTGCTTGGCAGCAGCGTTGTTTGTTCCTGAGTCAAATCCTAGGTAAGTCTTTGTATTTTCCCCTACAGATGGTTTGATAATATCAAGGTAGGTAGAAGGGTCTGCAAAGTCTGGAGACCAACCCACATTATCTGAGATATCCCAGTCTTCTCCAGCAGCAGTTTCAGCAAAGTAAGTGATGTTCAAGACATCGTCTTTTTGAAGTTGTTGGATATCGACAACCACATTATCAGATCCTAAGTTTTCTTCAACTGACTGTTTAAAAGATTGGACACGTTGAACTTTTGTTGTATTGGTTTGGTCTACAGGCATATCCAAGTGGATTGGGAATTTCACACCTTCCGCTTGAAGAGCTGTCTTAGCTTTAGCAAACTCTGCTTTGGCCTTATCTGGGTTGTAGAGTCCATCTTGAGCATCATCCAAGTTCACGTTGCTCCACTCGTCACCATAAGTCACCAATTTTTCTTTGACCATTTCGCCAAAGTTCTTTCCATCTGCCTGTACAAATGTAGGAGGAACAAACAAGTTACGAAGCAGTTTAGTTGCCCCGCTTGCACCATTTACTTGAGAAGCGTAGGCTGTTCTGTCAAAACCAAATGCAATAGCTTGACGGAAGTCCTTATTCAAAAGGGCCTTCTTGGTTGATGCTTTTTCCTCATCTGTTGTCTTAGAGGTGTACTTATAAGACTGGCGATCGATATTTGTGCCTACTAAATAAGTAGTAGAATCTTGTTGGGTATAAACGATATTGTCTTTAAATGCCTTTTCAGTCTCTGTGTAGCTAGCGCTTGTTGGGAAGAGACGAGCCATTGTAAAGCTACCGTCTTTGAAAGCTTCAGTTGGTTTGTTGGTATCTTGTCCATCCCAGAATGATAATTTAACCTTATCGATATGGACATTGTCCTTATCCCAGTAGTTAGGATTTTTCGCAAATTCGACAGAAGATTTAGCAACAATTGATTTGAGTAAGAACGGACCATTGTAGAGAATACTGCTTGAATCAGTTCCCTTAGCGAAGTCATCCCCTTTAGAGTTCAAGAACTCTTCATTTACTGGGGCCAAAACTCCCATCGTTGTCTTAGAATTCCAGAAGCTTTCTGGCTTGTTCAATGTGTACTGAACTGTATAATCATCAAGGGCCTTGATTCCTACTTGAGAGAAGTCTGTAATTTCTCCTTTAACGTAGGCGTCCAATCCTTTGATTGATTCTTGAACTAAATAAAGACCATCAGATTTTTTATCAGCAGCATATTTAAGTCCTGTTACAAAGTCTTGAGCCTTAACTTCTGCGTATTCCTCACCTTCAGAGGTATACCATTTTGCATCCTTACGAAGCGTATATGTGTAAGTCAAGCCGTCCTTAGATACAGACCAATCCTCAGCCATAGATGGTACAAAGTTACCATAGCGGTCATTTTCGAGCAAGCCATCGATAACGTTGCTCGTGATATTTGCTGTAGCTGCCTTACCAGTTGTCAAATAGTTTAGGTTATCAGGATCCGTTTCATAAATGTATGAGAATGTCTTCTCACCTTTAGCACTTGAACCAGATCCAGAGCACGCAGCCAGAGTACCAGCTGCCAATAATGTCACACCCGCAAGGGCAAGTAATTTTGAACTTTTCATCATTTTCTCCTTTAAAATTTACATCCCATTATAGACCCTTTTCAGAAAGTTGTCAACAGAATTTTCAGAATTTTTGAATGATTTTAGCATTTTCTGAAAAAATTTTTTTGATAGATAGCCATAGTATTAAATTCCAATTTGTATAACTTACGATTTCCAAAATACAAACGGTCAAACCAAAGGTAAAAATCAGATTTTTTATCATTTTTTTGCTATGATTAACATAGAAGAAAAGCTGAGGAGGAGACAATGATATTAATTACAGGTGCAAATGGTCAGCTCGGTACCGAACTACGTTATTTACTAGATGAACGAAATGTGGACTATGTTGCAGTGGATGTGGCCGAAATGGATATCACTAATGCTGAAATGGTTGATAAAGTCTTTGCTGAGGTCAAGCCAACTCTAGTCTATCATTGTGCAGCCTACACTGCTGTTGATGCGGCAGAAGACGAGGGGAAAGAACTGGATTTTGCCATCAACGTAACTGGAACTGAAAATGTAGCCAAGGCCTCTGAGAAATACGGAGCTACCCTGGTCTATATCTCGACAGACTATGTCTTTGATGGAAAGAAACCCGTCGGACAAGAGTGGGAAGTCGGTGACCTACCCGATCCGCAGACAGAGTACGGGCGTACCAAGCGAATGGGTGAAGAACTCGTTGAAAATCTTACGTCACAACATTACATCATCCGCACTGCTTGGATCTTTGGAAATTATGGCAAGAACTTTGTCTTTACCATGAAAAATCTTGCCAAAACCCATAAAACTCTCACTGTAGTTAACGACCAACACGGTCGCCCAACCTGGACACGTACCTTGGCTGAGTTCATGACCTACTTGACTGAAAATCAAAAAGAATTTGGCTACTACCACTTATCAAATGACTCCACTGAAGATACCACTTGGTATGACTTTGCTGTCGAAATTCTTAAGGACAGTGATGTTGAAGTAGTACCAGTAGACTCCAGCAAGTTCCCTGCTAAGGCTAAACGTCCCCTCAACTCAACCATGAGTTTAGCCAAAGCGAAGGCGACAGGTTTCGTCATTCCAACCTGGCAAGATGCCCTTAAAGAGTTTTATAAACAAGAAATAAGAAAATAAAAGTTTACGACATACATAAAAAGCAAGAGAACTCAAAGTCTCTTGCTTTTTAGTATCTGATTACTTAATTACTTTTTGCGTCTTGGCATAGTTAGCCTCGACGGCTTCTTTTTCAGATTTCCACCATTCTTGGTTGTCTGTGTACCATTTGATGGTCTCTTTGAGACCTGCTTCAAAATTGGTAAACTCTGGCTTCCATCCTAGTTCATCACGGAGCTTGCTAGCGTCGATGGCATAGCGGAGGTCGTGACCCGCACGGTCTGTCACATGATCATAAGCATCAGCTGGTCGCCCCATCTCCTTGAGGATGAGTTCTAACACTTCTTTGTTGTTCTTCTCGCCATCCGCACCAATCAAGTAAGTTTCACCGATTGTACCTTTTGTCAAAATTGTCCAAACACCTGAAGAATGGTCATTGGTATGGATCCAGTCACGGACATTCTTACCTTCACCATAGAGTTTTGGCTTGATACCGCTCAAGATATTGGTGATTTGGCGCGGAATGAACTTCTCAATATGCTGGTAAGGACCATAGTTGTTTGAACAGTTCGAAATCGTCGCTTTCACGCCAAAAGAGCGAACCCATGCTTTGACAATCAAGTCTGAAGCTGCCTTTGTTGATGAGTAAGGCGAGCTGGGATTGTACTTGGTTTCAGCTGTAAACTTCTCACCTGGACCTTCTCCATGACCTGGCAAATCTTCACGCAGAGGCAGATCCCCATAGACTTCGTCAGTCGACACATGGTGGAAACGAAGATCATATTTACGAGCTGCTTCCAATAGAGTGTAGGTCCCGATGAAGTTAGTGTAGATAAAGGGGCTCGGGTCATTGAGCGAGTTGTCATTATGACTTTCTGCCGCATAGTGAACGATCGCATCCGCTTCAGCTGCCAGCTTGTCTACCAAGACTGCATCAGCAATATCTCCAACAACCAACTCAACGCGGTCGCCTAAAATTTCTTCAATATTAGCACGATTACCTGCATAAGTCAGTTTGTCCAGCACTGTCACATGGACGTCTGGAAAGTTCTTGTAAACATAATGAACAAAGTTAGAACCGATAAAACCAGCTCCACCTGTCACGATGATATTTTTGTATTCAGTCATTTTTATTCCTTAACCTTTTTACAAATCTTCTTTTCTTAGTGGTTTGACATCCTTAAGTAATGGATGATGTTTATCTGCTTTCGAAACTTCTGCTTCTGCTAGATTTTCCCACTGGATTCCCAAAGCTGGGTCTGCATAGTTGACAAAAGCATATTTAGGCTTGAGTTCAAGTGCCCAGTAGTCATTGACCAGATAGCTATAAGAAACTGTATCCGAGAGTACTTGGAAACCGTTGGCTACGCCACGAGGGACAAAGATTCCCTTACTTGCATCAATCTCGGTCTGATAAACATTTCCAAAAGTCTCACCCTCACGCAGGTCCACCCAAGATCCTAGAACCTTGCCACCATCTGCTACTGAGATATACTTGTCCCAAGGTTCAGCATGGAGGCCTCGGAGAACATTTTTGCGAGAAAAGCTGACGTTATTTTGCAGTTTCCCTTCAGCAAAGAAGCTTTCAGGAAAGCCAAGTGGCACCATCTTTTCCTTCTGGAAATTTTCCTTAAACCAGCCACGATTGTCACCATGAACTGGAATGTCAAACTCTAACAAACCTGGAATGGCATCAATCTTGCGCACTGCAAGTGTTTTGCCGAAAAAATTATCTGTCATCTAGATTTCTCCAATCAAACGAAGCAAGTATTGCCCATATTCATTCTTTTTAAGTGGCTGCGCCAACTTCAGCACATCTTCGCGGCTGATATAACCCATTCGGTAGGCAATTTCTTCTAGGTTGGCAACCTGAACATTTTGCATCCTTTGAACCGTTTCGATATATTGGGATGCTTCTAACAGACTCTCATGCGTCCCTGTATCCAGCCAGGCAAAACCACGTCCCATAAGCTCAACAGACAAATCCCCACGTTTCAAATAAGCATTGTTAACATCTGTGATTTCCAACTCGCCACGAGCGCTTGGTTGGATATGTTTGGCAATCTCTACAACATCATTATCATAGAAATAAAGACCTGTCACTGCATAGTTAGAGCGAGGATGCTCCGGTTTTTCTTCTATGGAAATAGCATTCATGTCTGTATCAAACTCGACCACACCAAAACGCTCTGGGTCCTTCACTTGATAACCAAAAACAGTCGCACCTTTCTCTTTCTTGGCTGCCTTTTGAAGCATTCTGCTCAAGCCAGGTCCATGATAGATATTATCTCCCAAGATCAAAGCAACACTATCGTCACCGATAAATTCTTCACCAATAAGAAAAGCCTGAGCAAGTCCATCTGGACTTGGCTGTTCCGCATAAGAAAGTTTAATCCCAAATTCGGAACCATCCAAGAGCAGATCCTTAAAGCGGGGTAAATCCTGTGGTGTTGAGATGATCAAAATGTCCTTAATCCCAGCCAACATCAAGGTTGACAAAGGATAGTAAATCATAGGTTTATCATAAACCGGCATCAGCTGTTTTGACGCAGCTCGTGTAAGAGGGTACAGTCGGGTACCTGAGCCACCCGCAAGAATAATACCTTTCATAATAGAATAACCTTTCTTCGTTATGTTTCAATTACTAAACTCTTCCTCTACCACATTCAGAGCACGCTCGATTACCACATGCATATCGTAGTATTTATAATCTGCCAAACGTCCACAGAAAATCACCTTATCATTCTGTGCCGCTTCTTCTTGATATTTAGCAAAGATAGCATTGTTTCTCTCATCATTGATTGGATAATAAGGCTCATCACCTCGCTTCCAGTCAGCAGGATATTCACGCGTAATAACTGTCTTTGGTTGCGCTCCGTATTCGAAGTGCTTGTGTTCAATGATGCGAGTATAAGGAATTTCACGCTCTGTATAGTTAACAACTGCATTTCCTTGATAGTTTTCTTCATCTAGAACTTCATGCTCAAAACGAAGACTACGGTATTCTAACTCACCATGCTTATAATCAAAGTATTGGTCAATCATCCCTGTAAAGACAACTTTTTCAGCAGAAGTCTCTAATTCTTGACGATTGGCAAAAAAGTCAACGCCAAGTTCTACTTCTAAATCCTTCAGCATATTTTCGATGATAACGTTGTAACCCCCAATTGGAATCCCTTGATAACGGTCATTAAAATAATTATTATCAAAGGTTAAACGAACTGGCAAGCGTTTAATGATAAATGGTGGGAGGTCTGTTGCAGAACGTCCCCATTGTTTTTCAGTATATCCCTTAATCAACTTTTCATAGATATCCGGACCAATCAACTTAATAGCTTGTTCTTCCAAGTTTTTAGGCTCAACATCTTTCATATGAGCCGTTTGTTCAGCTATCTTATCTTTCACTTCTTGAGGAGTCTTGGTTCCCCACATAGCATAGAAAGTATTCATGTTAAAAGGAAGATTGTAAAGACTGCCCTTGTAATTGGCTATAGGCGAGTTGATATAGTTGTTAAATTCAGCAAATTGATTTACATAATCCCAGACTTTTTTGTTTGAAGTATGGAAAATGTGGGCACCGTACTTGTGAACGTTAATACCTTCAACGTCCTCACAGTAGATATTACCACCAATATGATTACGCTTATCAATCACTTTTACTTTTTTCCCACGCTTGGTCGCTTCATAAGCAAAAATTACTCCCGACAAACCAGCACCAACGATTAGATAGTCGTACATTTTGTTCTCCTTTTTATAATTTAACAATTCGATTGAAATAAGGGATTTTCATTAACATTCCAACAATAATAAAACTAACACTTAAAGTAAATATAACAAAAAGTAAATATGCTCCTACAAAACTAAAACCAAATAGTTTTTCCCACAACTTCATAATGTAAGTGTGTATTATAAAAACTCCCATGGTTTGATTAGAAAGAAAAACAATCCATTTGTTGTTATCTTGATTCAATGCAAGTGAGAATATAGTTAGAAAAATTCCTAAACTTACAACTTTGACAAATAGAAGATCATAAAAATATTCAGCAAAAAAATTATGGTAGGTGGTTCTTGCTAAGAAAAATAATATTAAAGGCGAAACCAGGAACAAAAGTACTACGATTATTTTCATCCATCTCTTAAACCTATTTTTGATAATATCTTTGTCAAATTGAGCTATAAAGCCACCTAAAAGATAATAGAAAAACCAAGTCCATAACCTAAAGGTTTGTATAACATATGTTTGTATTGGCATTTGAAGTACAATATTTGTTAACTCAAAAATCAAACCAATAACCAGCAATACAGATAGAGTGTATAAATAACTTCTTTTTGAATTAAGGAATTTTTTCAAAATAGGCAAACATATATAAATAAGTATAAGCGCACCAAAAAACCAAAACTGGAAGAAATACCCCTTTTGTATCAAAGAACCCACAATTTTTTTAATTGGATTAACTGTAAAGTCACGTTTAAAAAGCCAAATGATTACGGACCATGACGATACTGTTATCAGAATCCACTTTACTTTCTGCAGTATATAGGAATAGGTAATCTCTCTCTTTCCTAACAATAAATAACCATTAACCATAAAAAATAAAGGAATAGAATAGGTTCCTAAATAGTATAAATATGTCGAAAAATTCCATGAACCTGTCTCTTTAAATCCCCCCATCGCTGTATGGAGTAGAACAACCCCAACACATGCAAGTACTTTTAGTAGATCTAAGTTAATATTTCGATATTTGCGCATTCTAATTTTTCCTAATTATTTGTTTTAATCCTTTCACATCTACCACTTTTAGAGATAGAATCGCAAAAAGATAAATGATTCCACCAATCACGGCAAATGCTAAAACATTTACGATTGGCGAAAAATGTATAACTGTTTTTGAAACTAGCAGGAGGCCATACATAATAGCTGATGCTAGAATAATCTTCATCATCGATCCGATAATCGGAACATCTTTTATATATTTGCGAGTAAAGAACAGTTGAATTGCCCAAACAAAGGCTTCAGTCAAGACCGAGACAATTGCAGCCCCCATATAACCAAGTTTGGGAAGAAACAACAAATTTAATCCCACACTGGTAATTGCGGGAACCGTTGTTGAAATCATAAATTCTTTATTTTTATTATGTGGAATTAAAATCTGAATTCCCATAATATTGGTCCAGCCGATAAAGAACATCCTAAAGATCATGATTGCTATCGCGAAACGTGCATCTTGAAAATCTTGACCAAGGAAAAATTGAACAAAATCGTCATTAACAATCAACATACCTGTCATAATCGGAAAAATAATCAAATTATAAACTAGAAATGAAATCTCATGCATCTTATTGACTTCTTCATGATTGTTTGTTGCTAATAAATTAGCAACTCGAGGCAACATGACGCTCCCCAATGACGTTACCAAGGTTAATAAAATATTCACCAATTTAAGTGCCTGATCATAGATTCCTACATCTTTTGTAGAGGCTAAAACTCCAAGCATCGTACGATCTAAAGTAACGTATAAAGAGATTGCTATCTGAGGAAGAAATAATAAAATAATTGGTTTCAAATGGTACCTAGCGTATTTTAAATCAACATGGGGCTTCCCAATAAACTCTCGGGCCGGCAACCACATACTTAATTGTCCCAATAGCTCAAATATTGTTAATAAGAACACATAAAGGTAAAGGTCGTTAGTAGATTTGACAAACAGGAAAATCGAGATTACCCCAACGAGTTTTACCGTAATATTTCGAACAGTAATTTTACGAAAATCCTCTAACCCTTGAAAAAGCCAGGAAATATCTAAACCTTTAGAAACTAAACTCAATCCCAAAATATAGGCTACTGGGTTTTGCATTGAAGGAAGGTTAACGCAAAAAATACAATATAAGGAGATTGAAAGGATTGTAGCACCTAATTGTAAAAAGTAGATACCCCAAAAGTTTTTATTAATCTCATTACGATGTCCAGAAATCACCTTGGTCCCATAGTTGGCGACACCTAAAGTAGCGAGCAATATAAAGTAAGTTACTATAGAACTATAATATCCATAATCACCTAACTCTTGAGAACTAAAGATTCTAGTAATATAGGGTGTAGTTATTATTGGGAGAACAACTACTAGTATCTGATATGACAAATTATAAACATAATTCTTTAAAATCTTCATCTTTAATTAACTTAGTCTTTCTAGGAGTATTTATAAAGACAGTGCAATAAAACTTAATTAGAAAAGAGAGAATAGCACCTTGAAAGATTTATTAACAATCTACTTTTATAAATAAACTACTACTTATTAAATAATTTCTTCTGAATTCTTTGTAAGAGTCCTGGTTCTTCTGTTGAAAAAACTGGAAACTCTTTTACAGTTAGTTGTTTCTTATGTACCCATACATTAATTAAACGTTCGGCAACAAAACCAATCATACGAGTATTGTAACTATCATATCTTGAGTAATCAATCTTCTTATCTAATTCAAAAAGAATCGGAAATAACCAACTGCAATATTCATCCATCATTTCTCTAGACATTATAAACATATTATAACAGTATCCTGTTTTTTCTTTAGAAAACCAATTAAAAGCATCAAGGTAATCTTTATTGTTTTCTGAAATAATCTGTCTACACATTTCCCAAACTTCATGATCGTGATTCTTGTTAAAAAACTCTTCAGCGGTATACCCGTTATACTCGTTCATACCCTTTGATGGTAATATTACATCATAATCATTTAATTGTTTTAGAATATCATTCTTTGTTAAAATAGAATTCTGTTTAAAAAAACGCTTGTTTTTCCCAAAATAACGTCTATAATGGCATAAACCAACAATATCATCTTTAGAATTTTTCCAAATCCAATACAATCCTGTTAATTCACAAAATGTAAAGTTTCTATCAGAAATATTATCATCTCCCTGATTATCTCTTAAATAATTCTTTTCTCCAATATTCTTATTCGCGCCCACCAATATAGGGATATATAGGTCCTGGTCTTGAACTTGATTATAAGATTTATGTGTTGCGACGTATAGCTTCACTTCCATTACACTCCCTTAATATAAAACCTTAATTTCCTATAAAGACATTTAAATTTTAATAGAACAGGATTACTGGGCCAAACTCCAAAAAAAGTGTATATTACTGAATAATTTTTAGAGTATTTTTTCAATAACCATTGTATCGCATCAAAATAATTAAGGTTTAAAGATTTCCCATCTGACACATGCCATAACTCACTTGGAAAAACTAATACTGGCGAATTGATTAACTTCATCTGTAATGCATAGTCTGTTCCATATAAATGCCAGGTAGGACCGATTATACTAAATTGATTCGTACTAAAAACTTTTTTCGGAATAATAATCAAACACTCATCAATTGCATCAACTTCAACAGGGGTACTTATAGATTTACTAGCCGCTTTTGTTTTCGGGTCCCCATGAAAAATATTTGAAAAACTGACGACCTTTCCCTCAATATTCTTTACCCCTGCTACTCCTGCTACTCCAAATATGAAATTTCTACAATAAGATTCTAGTTTTGCTAACTCAAAGTCATCTTGAAAACTAATATCTTGATGAACAAAAAATAGATAATCACCTTTTGCTTGTTTGCCTCCAAAATTCAAAGCCTCAGCAGCAGAATTAAATCCATATTTATTGGAATCCACTATAATAAGTTCATATTTAACATCTTTTTGTCTAGATAAAGATGATTTAAGAATTGTATTTAACTTATCGTAATTATTCGATACGCATATAAGTGATATCATCTCCAATTCCCTCTCTTTCATCTAAAAACGTTCTCGCAATTAAAAACAAAAATGGATTAAACCACAATAAAAATAATTGTGGGTCAATACAAGCTCTTACTGACCAAAAAATTAACACAATCAATAAAGTTTTATTTTGATTAATTATAACTTTTCTCATTATAATTGAATAGCTTATTAACATAAGGAAAAAAATTATTGTTCCATAGCTTATAAGTATATTGATGTACGACGAATCTACATAAAAATAAGAATTTGCCGAAGTATCCCATTGAACATGAGTTCCAAATAATCTTAGAGGGTACCTCCTTAAACCTTCTTGACCAAATCTCAACCTTTGACTCAATAAGTTATTTATTAAAGATAATAAACTATTTCTACTATCAAATTTTGCTGTCAGCCAATAAGTCATATACGCCATAATTGGATAAATAAGAGTAAGTAAATATTTCAGAAATTTAAAATTCATATTGATTGATATAAATCTTCTCGAAAACGATATCAAAAGAAGGATAAATACCATAATAAAAGTAAGACGGGTATCTGTGTATTTATAAATAACTATATTTAATAGTACACAAATAAAAAGCTCTTTTATTGTCCAATATTTTTCACCTTTTAAATACACATATTCCAGCAATATACTCAGGAAATAATTCGGAGTAAATGATGTGTAATTAAAACCTAGCCCATACCGTGAGCGGATCACACCTCCTGAATATGTTAAGGTTAGCTCGTTTGGAATAATACCAAGTAAAGAGCTTACTACAACAGTTCCTACAACTCCAATCTGGCAAAACATTGTATTCCTTACCAAATTACGAAAATTAATATCCCTTGAAGAATATATAAGAGTCAAAGTATATGCTACAAAGGAGGCGTTACCATTATCATAACTTACAATAAAACCTATAAGAAGTATAATTGGAGTAATGATTATCGATTTTATCTTAGATTTACCTAACATAAATTTAAGTAACAGAAAAAACAACCCCACATACTCCCAAATTTTTATTATTCCATAGGGATGTATAAAATCTTTATAAAAGGTCGAAGTAAACAGCCATGCTATTAGCCAAGGATAAAAAGCTAATCCAAAAAGAAACTCATTCAATTTTACATCAGTTTTAACTCTTGATGGACTCACTTTGAATCCCCCCTTTTCTTTCACTAATACTCTTTAACATTACTAGAATTACTCCTTCATATATAACACTATAAAATCAGTAATATATGACCTGAACGACCAATACAACTTATGATATTTAAATAATTTAAAAAATATAAATACATTCTTTTTCATAAATAATTCTCTTCGATTTTTTCCCCATAGAATGTAGTCGTTCAAAACACTAATTTGTTCATTTGAAAGTGATAAATCATGTTGTTTACTAAATTTATCTAATCTCTGAAGCAAATCATCATAATAAATAACCTGCTCTTTTCTCCTTAGGAAACTTCTTTCTCTGCTACCAGTCGCGTTGCTATCGTGTCTTCTAAAATCGATAGTAGAGTAGGAGTAAATGTATAACCCATTAAGAAGCGAAGCTAGCCTCCATAACAAGGCATCATGTGCATCTTCGTTACTTCGGATTTCTAAAAAATATGGAATAATCTTTTTGTTCACCGCATAAACACACCCTGGCCTTCTAATATGAAAGAAGTTATCTAAAAAATTTGGTTGATACACTGCCTCACTATTATCCAAATCACTTTTATCCAATTTAATCTTGACACCATCACCAACATAAAAAGGTGTGTAATTAGAGGCTAACAACAAAATCTTATCATTATTCTCCATAATCTTAGACATTTTTTGAATTTTATCTAAATGCCAAATATCATCTTGATCACAAAGAAAAACGATATCTCCTTTCGCCTCCTCTAATAACATGGCAAAATTATTCTTCCATCCTTGATTTTCTTTATTTTTTTTTATAGACCAATTATCCAACTTATATTTAGCAATATAATCTTCAATTATTTGAACAGTATCATCTGTAGATGCATCATCACTAATCAAGACTTCCTCAGCAAGGCGGGTTTGATTTCTTAGAGTATCTAACTGTTCAACAATATATTCATCACCATTAAATGTTGATAATACAATTGATATATTCATTGTATTCTTACTCCCCAATCAACTTTTTATACTCATTCTCTAATTTTTTAGCCTCAATTCTGATATCATAGTTTGATTTTTGAGCTAGGTCAATATTTTCTCTAGATTTTTCCAATCTGTTTATATATGAAAAATCTTCAATAGCTTTTATCCAAGTACTTACGTTGTCAATTGGTAATTGTTGGATACTATTTGTGAAGATGCACTCATCAGAAATTGTCGTTGAAAGAATAGATTGAATTCCATTAATTTGCCACTCAATAGCAACTAAAGGCAACCCCTCGTATAAACTCGGTAATAGCATTATATCCATAGCAGAGATAAACGATTGCATATCCGAATACCGATTCAAAAAAACAATTGAATTTTCCAATTTTCGTTCTTTTACACATCTCTTAACATCCTCTACTTTTTCTCCTTCACCGACCAAAAACAATTTTACATCCTTCTGCTTACATTTCATTTCATCCATTAAATCCAGAAGAAATGTATGATTTTTTTGAATATTGAATCTGCCTACATGTCCTAATGCAAGTGTATTTTCTTTTAATGAATGTGTTGTCCGAAATACTCGGCGAAGATGAGGATTAAAACTATATTTTTCTACATCCCTGGCATTATGTATAACTTTAAATCGTTTATCCTTAAAAAGCCATTCTCCTGCCTTTTCACCACACGCCCAAGATTGAGTATATAAAGTGTAAAAAAAAGGACGTAACATTCTGTCTAGTAGAATATGATTACACGTTGTATTATGACTATGCGCTATTCTTACAGGAACTCCCATAATTTTTGCTATAAACAATTCAATTGACATAAGAGCACTACTCCCGTGGACATGTACAACATCGTATTTTCCTACTTTTAAGAGTTCAAGGAATTCTCTCATATATGCCAGTATTGAGGATTTCTTTCTTTCAATTTCTACAATCTGAACACCTAATACTTGAAATTTTAATTTATCTTCTAACAACGGTTTATTAGTAGCTAGAATCGTCACTTCAATTTCACTCAAGTCCATGTATTCGAGGTATGAATATATAAATGTTCCAATCCCATCAGAAAACAAACCTCCTGTTGGAATATGCAAAATTTTCATCAAGTGTCTCCTTCTATGCTCTTCGTCATTTTTACTCAACTAATTCTGCAATCAAATTTGAAAAATGTTGTACAAAGCATTCATTATTAGATTTAACGGCAATACTACTAGATGGATTCAGGTATTCTTGGATTTTTTTAATATCCTCTATGACTACTAAATCATATCCCTCCTGAACAATCCTATTACAAAAATCTAACTGATGGTCATTCACATGTTCTCCAAATTTTTTTCTTCTCGGAACAACTACTGGTCTTTTCCCCTTAGCAATAACATTCATAAATGTAGCAGGACCACCATGAGTAATAACTATATCCGCTTTTTCCATTAGGTTATTCATCTCATCATATGAAAGAAAACGTTCCCATCTGCAAAATCGAGGTTGATAGTCTGAAAAACCAACTTGGATAAATACATCCGACGTAATGACGCCCTCTTCTTTCAATTCATCAATCTCTTTTATTAGTCTATTAAATTGTTGCTCATGCGTACCGACAGTTACAAAAATCATTAGAAAATTCCTCCCAAATTGATTGCCTTGGGATAGATTTTTTTCATTTCTTCCCATTGGACAATGAATCTATCTGTAACAGGGTATACTATTTTGCCAGTCATTGTCGGAGCGTCTACACGATCAAATACTTCTATATAAACAGTTTTAGCACCAAAGATTTTACCTAAATAAAAGAACGGTATTGCAACCGCTGCCCCGGATGAAATGATAACATCTGGCCTTTCTTTATATAATATTCTTAAAGCAAGAAATGTATTTTTTATTAGATTTTTTATATTACGATTAGTCGGATAATAGCAATAATGACATTTTTCATTTGATAAAATACTTCGAGCATCTTCTTTATCAAAAGTAACCCATAGTCTATCTTTATCCTGCCAAAATGGTTTCAATAGATAGAGATGATTTAAATGTCCACCGCTAGATCCTACTAGACAAAGTTTTATCTCTTTTTTAGACAAAGTTATGAATTCTCCTATTTTTCTACGTATGGCCCAAAATCAATTTTAATTCGTTTGTGATGATTTCGTTGATTCTCAGGTGGAAGCTGCATATAGTCACCATACATATGTTTTAAGTATGCTTTATAATTCTTCATTCCCCATAATTTTATATCCTCAAAGGAATAACTTTCAACTTCGTCTAACCACACTTTGGGAAAAGTTTCTTTCTTTATTCCATAACTACCATCACTAACCACTACATTATCAGCATTGGTACTCTGCCCTAGTAATATACACTTCTCCTTCATCTTTTTCAAAAAAGATATTGAGAACACATGTGTGGCAAGCTTAGCTAGCTTATACGCTAATCGTTTTTTTCTATCGTTGTCCCCATATCCACATTTTATCCATAATAGATTTCGGAATAACCAAAATCCTTTAAGTTGAATGAATCGTCTAAAAGGCTTGGGACAGATATTATCAATCGGAAAAATATCAATATAAATTCCATCATGAACATTTGCATCTAAAGAAAATTCCTCAGAAACATGTGTGTTATTGAGACGTAGTTTCACAAAATTAAATGGATAATTCAAATCTGTTTGATCTGTCTGTAGAAAATATTTTTCCCTGTCCAAATCCGAAACACATAATTCTTTAAATCTTTCAAAATCCTCTCTTGGCATACCAAAATCCATATCATCGTCCCACGGGATGAATCCATTATGGCGTATAGCCCCTAGAAAAGTTCCTGCTAGCATCACGATTTTTAAATTATATTTTTCACATATTTTTAACACTTCTGAAGCTAACAAAAGTTCTAAGTTATGTAACTGTTCTAATTCATCTGTCATATGGTTATCTCAAACTCCGTTTTTAATATTCTCTAGTTGCCAATGAATTCTTGATTTCAGTTGTACTGATTTCAGGAGTCCGTGGTAAATAGACCACTTCAACTCCTTCCTTCTCTAAAAAATCAAATTTCCCCTTCCAATCATCTCCCATAACAAAGGTATCTATGTGATATTCATGGACATCTGTCACTTTTTGTTCCCAAGATTCTTCGGGTATTACTAAATCAACATACCTAACAGCCTCTACGAGTGTTTTTCTTTGTTCATATGTAAAATAACATTTTTTTTGTTTTTCATTCCAGTTGAATTCATCAGTTGAAATCACAACAATTAAATAATCGCCTAACGATTTAGCCCTTTTAAGAAGATTAATATGACCATAGTGCAACAAATCAAATGTTCCATATGTTATGACTTTTTTCATTTCTTACTTCGCCCCTTCTCTCATAAATACCACTTTGACGGTCTTTAACAATATTTCAATATCTTTCCAGATGGTCCAATCATCAATATAAGCTACGTCCAGCTTGACAACATCATCAAAGTCCGTGATTTTACTACGACCACTCACCTGCCATAGACCAGTAATTCCAGGCTTAAAACTAAGACGACGTTTCTGTTCAGGAGTATATTTTTCATACTCATCAACTGTTGGGGGACGTGTCCCAACCAAACTCATATCTCCCATTAAAACATTCCAAAACTGAGGGAGTTCATCTAGACTGGTCTTACGGATAAATCTCCCTATCTTTGTTATACGAGGATCATCATCGACTTTAAACATACCACCTTGCATGGTATTTTGTGCAAGGAGCTCTTGTTTCTTTTTCTCAGCATCCACGCACATAGATCTAAATTTATAAAAAGTGAAATGTCGACCATTTTTTCCGATACGAGTTTGAGAAAAAATAGCGGGTCCGCCATCTTTTCGAATCACCGGAACCAAAACAATACTCACCAATCCACAAATAAGTAGGCCGATAATTGAACCTATGATATCAATGAAGCGTTTAGCAATGACATGGCTTGTCTTATAAAATTTTGTAGAAAACGTAATGACATTCAAGCCTGCCATTCCGCGAATCTTTTTATCGCTACCTAGATAGTTATTGAAAGCATTCAGGTTGACTGTCACATCAATTCCCATTGTTTCAAAAAGAGAGATGAACTCCCCGATGTCGTACTTTTCACTTGGTAAATTGATAAAAACTTCATCAACAACTTCATGGGTAGCAAAGTCTAAGATGTTCTCTGCAGGTACAACGGTTACGGATGCATGCTGAAAATTAGGCTGATCCAAAACACTGACCGCCACCAATTCCCAAAAAATATCTCCCGACTCTATCAGTCTATCCACAACTTTCTCAACTCTGGAAGTAGCTGTTATCAAGAATATCTTTTTACTCCCCTTGAAATTTGGAAAGATACGTCTCCTATAGCGTTTAATGCACAGATTCAACAAATACAACAAAATAGAATGTATTGTCAAAAAATAAATCATGCCTCGTCTAGAGATACTAAAACGATCTTCTAAAAAGAAGTTTGAAATACTGATGGCTAAAGCAAAGAAAACGATATATTTTGTAGTGCTGATAAACTCAGCCAAATAGCCCCTTTTAAAAAAATCACGCTCATAATCACTAATGCTAAAGACAACAAAATGCAGAATGAACAAGATGATAACAGAGGTGTTCACAATCTCTGTTTCTCTAACAAAACTAAGTAAATAAGCTAATATAATGACAAGAAAACTCTGGATTGCCGCCAAAGTAATCTTCAATCCTTTTTCTTCCATAATATCTTCCCTAAGCTATCTCTTATTTTTTCCCGTAAGAGCCATAAGCTCCATATGATCCATATTTTTCAACCGAGGTATTCAATTTATTTAATACAATCCCTAAGAATGGTTTACTTGTTTGTTCCAATTGTTCTTTGGCTTTTTGGATATCACGTCGATTTGTTTCACCAGCTGCAGTCACCAAAATCGAAGCATCACATTTCTGAGTGATGATAGCCGCATCAATCACAACCCCGATAGGAGCGGTGTCCACAATGATGTAATCAAAGTACTTGCGCAAAGTATCAAGCATAGTCTTAAAATTCTCACTTTGTAACAAAGCTGTGGGATTTGGAGAAACGGAACCAGCTTGAATGACAAACAAATTTTCAACATTCGTCTCACATAACCCTTGTGATAAATCTGTTGTCCCTGATAAGAATTCTGTTAATCCCGTAATCTTTTCACGTGATTTAAAAACACCTGACATGACAGAATTACGAATATCGGCATCAATTAAAAGCGTCTTATATCCAGCACGCGCAAAGGCCCAAGCAATATTGGTAGAAGTAGTTGACTTCCCTTCCCCTGGTTTTACTGATGTAATTGAAATAACTTTTAAGTTATTTCCACTCAATTGTATATTGGTACGAAGCGCATTGTAATATTCCTCTGCTTTTCTTGCCAAATCTAATTTTTTTTGTGCAATTTCTAACGTTGGCATTTTTCTCTCCTATTTCAATTTATCCAAATTTGGAACTACTCCCAATAGTGCAATTTGCATAACATCTTCAACGTCTTCTGGTCGTTTAACACGTGTATCTAGGAGTTCAATAAGGAGAACCGCGACAATCATCACAACCGCTCCAGCGAGAAATCCAATCATGGTATTACGACGAATGTTTGGTGAAGATGGTGAGGTTGCTGGGCGAGCCTCTTCGAGTGTCGTCACATCTGAAACCCGTGTAACACTTATAATCTTTTGAGCTGCAACCTCTCTCAATGAGTTGGCGATGCGACTTGCTTCTTCAGGCGCACGATCTGTAACAGAGATCGATACGATACGTGTATCAGCCGGTACGGTCACCTTGATTTTACTAGCCAAACCTTTTGAAGGAAGATCCAGTTTCAAATCCGTTGCGACCTTCTCCAAAACGTCTTGTGATAGAATAATTTCGCGATAGTCTTTAACCAAGTAAGATCCTGCTTGCAAATCTTGGTTTGTCAATCCAGGCTTATCTCCCTGATTACGATTAACTACATAGATACGTGTCGTACTGGTATATTCAGGTTTTACGATAAAGCTACTGTAGGCAAAGGCTACTACCCCAGTTACGATTGCTACCAGTGCAATTAGAACTTTCCGTTTCCAAAGGATTTTAAGTAATTGAAATACATCAATTTCCATCATATTTTGTTCTTTCATTGTTTCTCCTAAATCAATTGATCCATTATTATTTTTCGTGGGTTATCTTTGAAGAGTTCCTTCGCCTTATCTTCGCCATACTTTTTAGCAATGATATCATAGGCTTCTTCCATATGAGGTGGTCTGCGATCCAAGTTATGCATATCACTAGCGATGACGTGAACTAGATCACGTTCCAAGAAATACTGAGCTCTCTTTTTCATGAATTTGTAAGTTTCTCCAAAGAGTTTTGGTTTCAAAACATGAGAACTATTGACCTGGGTATAGCACCCCATATCAATCAGTTCCTGAACTCGCTTTTCATTATTTTCTAGAGCATCATAACGCTCAATATGGGCAACAACTGGTGTAATCCCTAACATGAGAATATCGCTCAGTCCTTTATGTATATCTCGATAGGGTGTATTCATGCTAAACTCAATCAAAGCATAGTGACTATCATTGAGGGTTGGAATCAATTTCTTTTCCAATTTTTCGACAACATCTGGCGTATAGTATATTTCTGCGCCATAGGCGATGACAAGATCATCTGCCACCTCCTTGGCTATTTCGCGAACTTTCAAAAAGTTAGTTGCTATCTTCTCTTCTGGTGTCTCAAACATCCCTTTCCGACGATGAGATGTGGAAACAATGGTCCTAACCCCTTGACTATAGGCTTCTCTTAAAAGGTTTTTACTCTCCTCTATCGACTTTGGACCATCATCCACATCAAAAACGATGTGTGAATGGATGTCTATCATGCTACTTGCCCTCCATCACATCTTTGATAGCTGCCTTGGCTGCAGCCAAGCTACTTTCATCAATTTCCATCATATAGAGGTTGCTATCTGGCATAGCATAGGATGGAAGGTCCGTTCTTCCAGTTCCTTTTAAGTCTTGGGAATTGACCTTATACTGACCGCCACTATCCAACTGTGTATTAACCAAGTCCATCATGGTTTCCAAAGGCATATTGGTTTGAAGAGAATCTTGCAATCCTTGAATAATATTGTCATAATTCTTTAAAGCATCCGTTGATGTTAACTTCTGAATGATGGCAACAATGACTTTTTGCTGGTTCCGACCGCGGTCGCGGTCTCCATCCGCTAGAGAGTAGCGTTCGCGGACAAAACCAAGGGCTTTTTCAGAGTCTAGATGGACATTCCCGACAGGAAAATGGTACTGCCCATGCAAAGAAGTGAAATCTTGGTCATTATAAACATCCACACCACCTAGAAGGTCAATCAATTTCAAGAAAGAGGTGAAATTCAAACGAACATAGTAGTTAATATCAACTCCATATAGGTTTTCCAAGGTATGAATTGATGAGTCCACTCCATAAATCCCTGCGTGAGTCAATTTATCCTTTTGATTATTTCCTCCGTCCGCGATCGGAACATAAGAATCTCGAGGTGTTGTGGTGAGAAGGATTTTCTTAGTATCTCGATTTACAGTCATCAAGATGTTGACGTCTGAACGTGAAACCGAACTGATAGGTCCGTAGGTATCAATACCACTGATATAAATATTAAAGGATTGATTCTTAGATACCTTTGGTGCCGCAACATCCTTGGTTAGTTTTTTCGTATAGATTTTCTTAATCTTCGAAGCATAATCTGGATACTCTGCTTCAATGATATTTTCAAAGACACTGTTCAAGACAATCGCTTTCGCATCACCTGAAATCAAGCTCTTATAGGCTGCTAAGTAAGATGCACTTTGTTCAACCGTCAAGTCTTTGCTCTGAGTCGTCTTAATATCCGCTATCAATTTTTGGATATTGTCACTATCCGTTTCAGTCGGACCTGTCACACTATCCAACTGGGTAACGTTGTTGATTTCACTATCTTTTAGAACCACAACACTCATCGAATACTCTGAGTAGTTTGATGTCGCATTGATGTGATTAGTCAAGCCTACAAATTGGTGCAGAGCAAATAGCGAAACCGAACTAGTCAACACCGCAAGTACCAAAAAGAAAATCGTGAACTTTTCGGCTTTCTTATATACTATCAAAAGTAGAGCTGCGACAGCAGATAGTAAAACTAGAACTGCAGCTAAGATATTGAGATGCCTAAAGGCTAGGATGTTATGCCTAAAAATTAAGAACAACAAAGAGCCACTCAATAATAAATAAATGGCTAATAAGGCTATATTAATACTTCGCTTCACATTTCCTGAACGATTTCTCTTTGAACGTCTACTCATGGCAATCCCCTATACACGTTAATAATTATGATTATTATATCACAATCATGAAAGAAATTCCATCCATTCCTGCTATTATCAGCGTTTTCATTCATTTTTTCTTAGCTATATTTTGAATTTATGACTTCCATTAACAGAATCCTTGATAAAACAAAAACAAGACCCCTTATTATGGGGCCCCATTTCTGTTTTTATTTGATATGGTTTTCAAACTCTTTTTGGCTCTTTTCGATAGCCTTTTTACTTTCTTCTTCCCACTTAGCCTTGGCTTCGTCAAATTGTTTCTTGGTAACAGGGTCTTTTTGCAGTCTCATGTACTTATAATTATTTCCGTCACCCTTGATACCCACTAGGGAGTAGGCACGTGTAAACGGAGTTACCTTAGTTACAGAGGCTGTACCGCCATTTGACATAGCAGACATGATTAGAGAATTGTCAATCATCCAAGCTTGGGCTTCGGCGTATTTTTCATAACGCTTAGCGACATCTTTGTTCTCGGCATCTGCTTCTTTCAGGAGTTGTGTATAGGTATCGAGCCCCAAACTCTTGATGATCTCTTGGTCTTCCTTGGCATCAAGGCCAAAAATCTTGAGATAGAAGCCAGTTTCAGCATTGAAGGGGTCTAGATAAGTTGATGGATCCTGGTAATCACCAACCCAACCATCAAAGTTTAAGTCGTAGTCACGAGCTGCTGGATTTGGCGCTAGGAAGGCGATATTTCCAAAGTCATCTGTAGAAAGCTGTTGAACATCAATGACGACATTGTCAGAACCTAGTACTGTTTCAAGGGTTTGTTTAACCGAGTTCATGCCAGAAACCGCATTTTTATTCGTCTGATCAACAGGGACATCCAAATGGATTGGGAAAGTCACGCCTTGAGCTTCCAATTCCTTTTTAGCTTCCGCAAATTTTGCTTGGGCCTTTTCCTTGTTAAAGTAAGCATCTTGAGCGTCTGCCAAATTGATACCTGACCAATCAGTTCCGTAGTTCACAAGCTTAGAAGCTGTTACTTCTCCAAAGGTCTTATCTCCCACCTGGACAAATGTTGGAGGAACTAGAGTATTACGAAGGGTTTTACTCGCTGCTTCTTCACCGTTAGATTGAGCAGAGTAGGCTGTTCGATCAATACCAAAGTTGATAGCCTGACGGAAATTTTTATTTAAGATAGCTGTTTGAGCTGATTTCTTTTGTTCATCCGTTGTTTTAGCGGTATGATTATAGGTTTTGCGGTTGACGTTAAAGTTAAAGTACCAAGATGTCTTGTCTTGTAAGCTATAGACGATATTGTCTTGGTATTTTTCTTTTGTCTTAGCATAGTTCGAACTATTTGGATAGACTCCTGCAATCGAGTAAGCACCACTTTCAAAGTTTCGAATGGTCATCTCCTGATCTGACCCATCAAAGTAGGCTAACTTAACTTTTTCAATGGTCACTTTATCATGGTCATAATAGTGTGGATTCTTCACATATTCGATCGAAGATTTTGATGTGAAATCTTTTAACAAATACGGACCATTATAAAGGATACTATCTGGTGTCAAGGTACCAAAATCCTTATCCTTTGATTTCAAGAACTCTTCATTGACTGGGAAAAGGATACTATTAGTCGTCTTTGAATTCCAGTACGGTTCTGGTCGAGTCAAAGTGTACTCGACTGTGTAGTCATCCAAGGCTTTGACACCAACAGTTGAAAAGTCATTGGTCACACCCGTCACATAGCCATCTAATCCCTTGATTGAATTTTGGATCAGATCCATGGCTTGCCCCTTGTTGTCCGCGGCATATTTGATCCCAGTGACAAAATCCTGAGCTTTAACTGAAGCATATTCCTCACCGTCAGCTGTATACCACTTGGCATCTTTTCTGAGCTTGTAGGTATAGGTCAAACCATCTGATGAAACAGACCAATCCTCCGCAAGAGCAGGTACAAGGTTCCCATAGCTGTCATTTTCTAACAAGCCATCTACAAGATTGGTAATAACGGCAGTGTTATCTGCATAATAATCTAGGAGATAGTTAAAAGTTGTTGGATTCGCACTAAATGTTGATGAATAAGTGCTAGTATCTGTGTTGGACTGCCCACATGCCGAGAGCAAAATCCCTGTCGCTAAGACAAGACCTGTCCCGATTAGTCTTTTTTTCAGTTTGATCATCACTCACTCCTTTATGTCAGTTTTTATAACATAACCATATTTTATCAAATTTATTCAAAAATGTAAAGTTACTGCCTTTATGACAACTGGTGTCTAAAACAAAAAAGGGAGCACAGTTTCCTGCAACTTCCTTTTCTATTTATAGATTACTTGACGTGTTTTTCAAGTTCTTTTTGGTATTTGGCATTTGTCTCGATTTTTTCTTGTTGCCATTTCTTGAAGGCTTCTTCGTATTCTTTTGCAGTCACAACATCCTTTTGCAGCTCCAATCCTTTGAACACAAATGGATCTCCCTTGATTCCAACTTGAGAGTAGGCTTTTGTGAACGGTACAGTACGGCTAACCGTTGGAGAACCACCTGAAGAAGCAACTGGGATTAAGAGTGAGCTATCAGACACCCAAGCTTGAGCTTTGGCGTATTTTTCATAACGCTTATTAAGGTCGCTAGTTTCAGCTGCAGCATCATCCAAGAGTTTCTTGTATTCGTCCAGTCCAACTTGAGCCATCACTTCTGGATCTTTTCCGCGAGTAATTCCCAAGTGTTTGAGGGCAGAACCCTTCTTGGCATCAAGAATGTTGAGGTAGGTAGCTGGGTCTTGATAGTCAGGTCCCCAACCAGTTCCGTTCAAGTCATAGTCTTTTTGGGATGGTACCTTGGCTTGAGACGTAATGCTCATTTTTTCATTATCGGTCATTTGAAGGACATCGACAATGACATTCTCTGTACCAAGTGTTGATTCAATAGACTGCTTGAGTGAGTTAGTCTGTTGAACGGCAATCACATCTGTTTGTTCAACCGGGATATCCAAATGAATTGGGAAGGTAACCCCTTTGCCCTGCAATTCTTCCTTGGCTTTAGCAAAGGCTGCCTTAGCCTTTTCAGGGCTGTAAATCGTATCCTTGCCATCTGTAAGAGCTACATCTTTCCACTGGTCTCCATATGAAACGAGCTCTGCCTGTGCCAACTCTCCAAAGGTTTTTTCGCCCACTTGAACGTAGTCATGAGGCACTAGGCTGTTACGAATAATCTTGTCTGCACCTTCTTCACCATTCAACTGAGCAGTATAAGAATGACGGTCAAGAGCAAAGTTCAGCGCCTGGCGGAAGTTCTTGTTGAGAAGAGCTTCTTTCGTTGATGTTTTTTGAGTTTCGTCTGTTTTGGCTGTTTTATTGTAAGATTGACGGTTTACGTTAACAGTAAGATAGTAGCTTGTCGCTTCTTGTGGACTGTAAACAATCTTATCGCCATACTCTTTTTTAGTTGACTCAAAGTTTGAGCTTGTTGGGAAGAGACGAGCTGTTGTATAGGCACCTTGTGTAAAGCTACGAATCAAAGATTCTTGGTCAGATCCATCGTAGAAAGTTAATTTGACATTGTCAATCTTAACATTGTCCTTATCCCAGTAATTTGGATTCTTTTCATATTCAATGGCTGATTTTGAAGTCAATGATTTCAAGAAATAAGGACCGTTATAAAGGATGCTTGATGGAGTTGGCGCACCGTAGTCGCCCCCTTTAGAATTCAAAAACTCTTCATTTACTGGAAGCATGGTCGCAGTTGTGACTTTAGAGTTCCAGAAACTTTCTGGCTTGTTGAGCGTATATTCTACCGTGTAATCGTCAACAGCCTTGACTCCTACTGTAGAAAAGTCATTGCTTTCTCCACTGATGTAGGCAGCTAATCCTTTGATAGAATCTTGAATCAAAGTAAGACCATCTGATTTCCCGTCAGCAGCATGTTTAAGCCCAGTAACAAAGTCTTTGGCCCTAACTTCAGCGTATTCTTCTCCATCAGAAGTATACCATTTTACACCCTTACGAAGTTTGTAGGTATAGGTCAAGCCATCTTTAGAAACGGACCAGTCTTCTGCAAGCGACGGAATCAAGTTCCCGTATTTATCATTTTCCAAAAGGCCATCGACAACGTTCGCTATAACATCAGAAGTTGAACTCTTGCTCGTCACACTGTAGTCCAAAGATGATGGATCCATAGCATAGACATAAGAGAATGTCTTGGGCGCATCAGCCTTCTTTTCACTTTGCCCACAAGCAGTTAAAAGAAGGGCTGTGCTCAGGACGGCACCTGCTCCTAAGAGCCACTTTTTCGATCTCATAAGTAATCTCCTTTAAGATAGTATTTTCACCATTATACCCTATTTTTTCATAAAAGCAAGGGCTTTCGACAGATTTTTTAGAAAATTCTAACAAATATTTTTAAAGACTTTTCTACATAATTTTTACTAAAAAGGCCCCAAGCTACAAAAGCTTGAGGTTCCCTTATTTTAATCCGTTAGTTCCACACAGAAAGCATCCCATGGTGCCAAGACCTGTTTTTCAACTGCTTCTTTAGCAGTAGTGTTTTCAATCAAGATTGACTTAACTCTTCCTTCTACTGAAAGGTTTTGTTTTTCATTGGACAAGTTAGCCACAACCAGGAAGCGGCGGTCACCGTCCTTACGGATATAAGCAAAGACCTTGTCAGCTGTATCAAGCAATTCAAAGTCGGCTCGAATCAGCCAGCTGTTCTCCTTACGAATTTGAACGAGTTTTTGATAGGTATAGAAAATAGAATCTGGATTCGCCAGCGCTTCTTGAACGTTGATTTCTTGATAGTTTGGATTAACTGCTAACCAAGGTTGACCTGTTGAGAAGCCAGCATTTTTGCTTTCATCCCACTGCATCGGGGTACGGGCATTATCACGACCAATAACACGGATACTGTCCATGATTTCTTCCATCGGAACGCCTTTTTCAAGAACTTCACGCGCATAGTTGAGAGATTCAATATCTTCTACTTGGTCCAGTGTTTCAAATGGATAGTTGGTCATCCCAATCTCCTCACCCTGGTAGATATAAGGTGTCCCTCTCATGAGATGAAGCAGGATTGCAAAGGCTTTAGCAGATTTTTCACGATATTCTTGGTCATTTCCCCAGATAGAGACGATGCGAGGAAGGTCATGGTTATTCCAGAAGAGGGAATTCCAGCCGTCTTCAACTCCTAACTCAGTCTGCCATTTGTTAAAAATCTCTTTCAACTTCCCTACATTTAACTCTTTTTGGTAATGCCACTTAGGTTGCCCTTCTTGATATTGAAGACAGATGTGTTCAAACTGGAAGACCATAGACAATTCTTGTCCCTTTGGATCCGAGTAGAGCTTAGCAATCTCTGGCGTTGCTCCCCAGGTCTCTCCTACTGTTAAGAGATTCTTATCTCCAAAGGTCGCCTGATTCATTTCCTTGAGATAGGGATGAAGCATAGGACCATTATTAACCACTTTCTCATCAGGAATTTTTCCAATCATGTCAATAACATCCATACGGAAACCACCAATACCTTTATCAATCCAAAAGTTCATCATCTCGTAAATTTTCTGGCGCAGTTTTTCATTTTCCCAGTTGAGATCCGGCTGTTTCTTGCTGAAAAAGTGGAGATAGTACTGACCTGACTTTTCATCGTATTCCCAAGCAGACCCACTAAAGATAGACTCCAAATCATTAGGCTCATCCCGCCAGATATAGTAGTCACGCTCGGGGCTATCAGGATTCTCACAAGCCTCAACAAACCAGGCATGCTCATCCGAGGTATGATTGACCACCAAGTCCATGATAATTCGAATGTCACGCTTCTTAGCTTCTGCGATGAGTTGGTCCATATCCTCCATGGTTCCAAAAATAGCTGCAATCGCTTGATAATCAGCAATATCATAGCCATTATCATCCATCGGACTGTCATAAACAGGAGAAAGCCAAATCGCTGTGATCCCTAACTTAGCTAGATAGTCCAACTTACTAGTAGTTCCTGGCAAATCACCAATTCCGTCTCCATTGCTGTCCATAAAACTCTTTGGATAGACTTGATAGACCACGGCATTATGCCACCATTTTTCTTGCATCTTCTTACCTCATTATTTTAATAATCTATAGTCTATGATAGCGCTTTTTAAAATTTTGTGCAAGCGTTTGCTTAATCTTTTTAATTTCTTTTTTGACTCCGCAGTTTCCTAACTTCCAATTTTTTATTATAATAGAGGTCAGAGGTAAAAAAATGAAAAAACAAGCTTTTAGTTCTGAACAATATTTGAATCTACAACGCGACCACATTTTGGAGCGCATTAACCAATTTGACGGCAAACTCTATTTGGAGTTTGGTGGCAAAATGTTAGAAGATTTCCACGCTGCTCGCGTTCTTCCTGGTTATGAGCCTGACAATAAAATCAAACTCTTGCAAGAATTGAAAGAGCAGGTTGAAGTTGTGATCGCCATTAACGCAAGCAACATCGAGCATTCTAAAGCGCGTGGCGACTTGGGCATTTCTTATGACCAAGAAGTTCTTCGTTTGATTGATAAATTCAATGAATTAGGGATTTTTGTTGGTTCCGTTGTCATCACACAGTACGCTGGCCAACCAGCTGCAGATGCCTTCCGCAACCAGTTAGATAAAAACGGGATTGATTCTTATCTTCATTATCCAATCAAAGGATACCCGACGGATATGGATCACATCATTTCTCCAGAAGGTATGGGGAAAAACGACTACATCAAAACCAGTCGCAACTTGATTGTCGTAACCGCTCCTGGACCTGGTTCTGGAAAATTGGCAACTTGCATGTCAAACATGTACCACGACCAAATCAATGGTATCAAGTCTGGTTACGCTAAATTTGAAACCTTCCCAGTTTGGAATCTTCCCCTTCATCATCCGGTCAACTTGGCCTACGAGGCTGCAACCGCAGACCTTGATGATGTCAACATGATTGACCCCTTCCATCTTCAAACTTACGGAGAAACCACTGTCAACTACAACCGTGATATCGAAATTTTCCCAGTGCTCAAGCGCATGTTAGAGCGCATCCTCGGCGAATCTCCATACGCTTCTCCAACAGACATGGGTGTCAACATGGTTGGCTTCGCTATTACAGATAATGAGGCTGCTATCGAAGCCTCTAAACAAGAAATCATCCGTCGCTACTATCAGACTGTACTTGATTTTAAAGCTGAAAAGGTCGGAGAAACTGCTGTCAAGAAGATTGAACTTCTCATGAACGATCTCGGTATCACACCTGCAGACCGTCAGGTTGCTGTCGCTGCACGCCAAAAAGCAGAAGAAACTGGTGGCCCTGCCCTAGCCCTTGAATTGCCAAATGGGGAAATCGTGACTGGTAAAAACTCTGAACTCTTTGGTCCTACAGCTGCTGCCTTGATCAATGCTATCAAAAAATCAGCTGACATCGCTAAGGAAGTGAAACTAATCGAGCCTGAAGTCGTCAAACCAATTCAAGGTCTTAAAATCGATCACCTAGGTAGCCGCAATCCTCGCCTCCACTCAAATGAAATTTTGATTGCGCTAGCCATCACAGCTATGGAAAATCCAGATGCTGCACGTGCCATGGAAGAACTTGGTAACCTCAAAGGAAGCGAAGCCCACTCAACCATCATCTTGACCGATGAAGACAAGAATGTCCTTCGCAAACTAGGTATCAACGTAACCTTTGACCCATTCTACCAATACGATCGCTTGTATCGTAAGTAAATAAACAAGGCTGGACAAAAACTCAATTTGAGAGAAAAATCCAGTAAATCTTTACATAATAAAAAAATCAAACGCATAATATCAAGTCTTTTGGACACTTGGTATTATGCGTTTTTATAATCTTCCATCCTCATTTATTTTAATGAAATTGTCAACTCGACAGAGGCTCCTCCTTGATCTGGATTGAGCAGGGTCAGACGGCCACCATGCAAGAGAGCTACCTGCTTAGAAAAGGCTAAGCCGATACCATGATGGGGATTAGCTGAATTGCGGCTTTGGTCACTCTGGTAAAAGAGCTGTTCCGCTCCCAGCAGCATCTCCTCTGAAAATGCTGGACCGTTATTCCAGATAGCAAAAACCAACTGATCCTGCTGCACTGATACCGTCAGCTTGACTTCCTTTTGGTCCTGATTAGCATGTTCAAGCGCATTCAGTAAAATATTGAGCAAAGCTCGCTTGAGATAGTCCAAATGAATCGACAAAATCAGACTAAGGTCACAATCTTCTTGGAGAGAAAAACGATAGCTTTCCTGTTTGCTGAACAGTGCCCAATCGTCCTGGAGATAAGCCAAAAAGTCCTCTAAGGAAAGCTGACTGAACTGATTAGCATCAATCTGAAAAGTCTTAGCGTAATCAATCAAAGAGCCACAATACTCTTCCATCTTGTGACTAGCCTGCAAAATCTCAACAGCATAGTCTGCCTGTGGATAGCCCAACTGCGCCAATTCCAAGAGCTCAGCATTCCCCTTAATCACAGTTAGGGGCGTTTTCAAATCGTGCGATGTCGCTGATAACTGTAAAATCAACTCCTGATTATGCTGCTGCTCTTTTTCTAGAAGACGAGCATTTTCTTGGTGGCTACTCCGTAAATCGCTATAGACTTCTAGCATTTCCTCAATCCGAAAAAGCTGGCTTTGATTTTCTTTTAAAAGCTTCTCGCTCTTTAGCATTTTTATTTCCCTGTCGATTTTTCGGAGCAATTTCAAAATATGATAAAAAGTAATCAGCAGCAAGCTCCCTGCCCAGAAGAACAAGGCGAAAAGAACGTGATCACTTCCTTGCGTAAATTCATAACCTATAAGCACAAAAATCAAAACATGGAAAAAGACGATTTTCAAGCTAGTTGTCCAGACTAGGCTTTTGAAATTTCGGGTTCTAATTGCCATCTATAGCCTACTCCTCTCACTGTTGCGATTGCTTGCAGCCCTTCTTGTTTGCATTTTTGGCGAATCTGATATACGTATTCTGAGATAGAGCGAAGTTGTGTTTCTGAGCTTTCTGGGTAAAGCAAGGTATGCAGGCGTTCAGCTGAAAAGGTCTGCTTGGGATTGCTAGCTAGTAAATGTAGCAACTTAAACTCTCGCTCTGAAAATTTCAAGACTTTACCAAAACAGGCAACTTCATAGCGCTCTGGATAAAATTGACAAGAAGCAATTTCAGAGTATCGCTCCTCCCGTCTTTCCTCCCGCCGAAGATGAGCTCTGACACGCGCCAGCAATTCTTTGGTTCCAAAAGGCTTGACAATATAGTCATCTGCTCCGCGAAAGAGTCCTTCCACCTTGTCCGCCTCCAATTCCTTAGCCGTCAAAAAGATGATCGGACACGAAAGATGAGGACGAATGTAGGAACACAGCTCAAAACCATTAACAGGCTCCATCATCACATCCAGCAGAATCAAGTCATATCCGACAAAATGCGTCAACTCTAGGTCTTCTATCCGATCAAGCGTTATCACATCATAAGCATCTAGCTCTAGGACGTTTTTTACTAGCTTCAAAATGCTCCGGTCGTCATCAACTACCAAAATACGATACTGTCTCATGAGTTCCATTATAGCATACCTCTAGCGAACATCTCGTTTCAAGGTTAAAAATATGGCAGAGCTCCAAACCAAAGCTAACCATAAAAGCTGTATCCCCAGCCCTGAGAGATCTATTGACTGCTGAATCCCTTCATACTCAAAAAGATTTAGGGTAGCCAGATCGGGCAGGTACTTTGCCTCCTTGATGAACGTTGCCAATAAACGGCTGAGACCAATCAAGAGAGGAAAGAGCACCGACACCGGCACAACCCAAGATTGAAAGAGCAAAGCGAGGCCGGCAGTTAAAAAAGCCAGAAAAATATTGCTGAGAAGACCAAAAGAGCTGTAATAAAGAAATTTCCCTAGTAAGGACCAGCTAAAGCTTAGGTCAAAACGAGCCAGCATAACAAGGAAACAACTGCCTATCATGACACTGTAGAGAACCAAGAGCAGCAAGTCCAGAAAAAGGAATTTCCCAGCCAACCAAGCCTTTCTATTTGATACGGTTAGAAAATTCGTTCGCATCCCAGACTTGACAAACTCCTGGGCAAAATAGAGAGAAGTAAAGATGACGATGACAGGCTGCGCCAGATAGAGGGCATGCAAAACCTCGCTCAGAGCCTTCGTCTGACCAACTGCTATCTGACTGTAGTCAAGATTCATCAGAAAAAATGGAACAGCTACCATAGCCACTAAGGCTGCACCAAGAGCGAGATAATAAGAACGGAACTTAATCCATTCACTTCTAAGCAGAGCTTTTATCATCAGTAGCGCCCTCCCAAATCCGTCTTCAAAAAGCGCAGAGAAGCCATGCCGCCGATGACTAGCAACCATGCACCAAGTATCAACAGCCCTTGCAAGGGATTGTTAGCATATTGGGAAGTTGGCGTTGCAGCAAACAACTCTCCTGCTGGCTGTGGCAAATAAGTCCCCCAACTCGTGTGAGCTGCCAGGTAGTTTCCCAGATTATAGATCTGTGGTACGAGAAAAAGCAGAGGAACTAGCATGGTCCGGGCCAATAAACCTAACAAAAACGAAAGGATTCCTAATAAGGTTAGAGATAAGGTTTTCCACAAAATCAAACTCCAAGCTGCCGGATTGAGCAGAATCGGATCAAGCCCTTCCTTTCCTAAAGCCAGATGCATGACCATATAACTAAAGTAGATTGATAAAAAGCTAGTGGCAAGAGAAAAGCAAGCAAAGGTCATGAGTTTCCCCACAAGCAACTTCAGGCGGTTATTACAGGTCAAGAGACTGGTTCTCAAGCTATGAGACTGAAATTCCATAGCTCCCAAAATTCCAGCTAAAATGACCAAAACCATGACCGCCATAGAAGCCCCGTTGAGACCTAGATATTCCAGCGGATCAATGGCGTTTATCAGATTAGGAACCGTCTCAGGTGTAGCATCCAAGCCGATAGACAAATACTGTCGACCCTCCAGCCAAGATACGACAGGCACCAATAGTAGCATGAAGGCCACACTCACTTTGAAAGCCTTGATTGATCGGATTTTCAACCATTCTGAATGCAATAAAGACATCGTTTCTTTCATCTTAAACCTCCTCTGTCAAATCAAAGAAGAGATCTTCTAGACTGTCTGAATCTTGCAGCACCTCTTCCAATCGTCCTTGCTCAATAATTCGCCCATGATGAATCAAGACTACATCATCTGTCACCATTTGCACCTCTGATAGGATATGGGAAGATAGAAGTACCGTTTTCCCTAAATCAGCCTGCTGACGGATGAACTTTCTAAACCACTTAATCCCACTTGGATCCAGCCCATTGGTCGGTTCATCTAATATAAGAAACTGAGGATCACCCAGCAAAGCTGCTGCC
Source organism: Streptococcus halitosis (assembly GCF_027691175.1). Lineage (GTDB taxonomy): Bacteria > Bacillota > Bacilli > Lactobacillales > Streptococcaceae > Streptococcus > Streptococcus halitosis_A. The sequence continues at coordinate 340,406 of NZ_JAQFBD010000001.1, read as the reverse complement.
AAACCTAAGCGTTGACCTTCCCCCAGAGACAGGCTTGACAAGAGATCCTTCCTCTTATGAGCGATTCCAGTCATCTCCAAAACCTCATCGATCCGAGACTTGGGAATAGCATTACTTGCCGCAATAATCCTCAAGTGGTCATAGACCTTTCGATTTGGCAGACCGCCAATGCCATCAAAGGCTGCACCTACCGTTCTGAGCGGATAGGTCATTGATTGATAGGTTTGCCCATCAAAAGTTGCAGTCCCTGCTGTCGCCCAATCTAACCCCAAGAGAATCCTCAAGGTCGAACTTTTCCCCGCACCATTTGGGCCTAGAAAAGCTGTAATCCGACCGCTTCTAGCTGTAAAAGAAATATCTTCTAAAATCTGCTTGCTGCCATGCTTTTTGCAGACGCCTTCTATTTTCACCATATGTTCCATACTGAACTCCTTTATCTTTATTTTCTCCAGTATACCCAATCTAGTTCAGAATTAGTTCAGAGATTAAACAGAAATTTCAGAAAAAGTTGATCCACTTTTCAAAAGTCGCTCTAGCTTCATTAGAAAGAACTCAGTTTTTCTTTTCCTTTACTCCATTCTTTTTTATAATTCTGAGGTTTATATATAGAGACTTTATTATCATTCTAGTCTCAAAAAGTTATTTATCAAACTCCATCAACAGCACCCTTTATGATATAATGAAAAAAGAAAACTGAAAGGAACTACCATGTCAAAAGAAGTTATTGTTGAAAGTTTTGAACTTGACCACACTATTGTTAAAGCACCCTATGTTCGCTTGATTGGGGAAGAAACAGGGCCAAAGGGAGATGTCATCTCCAACTTTGATATTCGCTTGGTACAGCCAAATGAGGACTCTATCCCTACCGCTGGCCTTCACACTATCGAACACCTCTTGGCAAAACTCATCCGTACCCGCATTGACGGCATGATTGACTGCTCACCATTTGGTTGCCGCACAGGCTTCCACATGATTATGTGGGGACGCCATACTAGCGCTGAAATTGCGGCCGTTATCAAGGATTCGCTCAAAGAAATTGCTGAAACCACTACTTGGGAAGATGTCCCTGGAACAACCATCGAATCTTGCGGAAACTACAAGGACCACAGCCTCTTTTCTGCCAAAGAATGGGCGAAACTCATCCTGGAACAAGGAATCTCAGACGATGCCTTTGAGCGCCATATCATCTAAACACAAAAGGAACTAGCTTTTTAGCTAGTTCCTTCTTTTTTTATTCTCAAAATCTTGAGTTAGGCTTTTTCACGAATAACCAAAACGCCATCTTCCATATCTGCTTCCAAATGTTTAGCATCTAGATGATCCAAGTGGAAGTCCGTCACCTTATCACGGATTTGTTGTTCCACCACGCGACGGAGCGGACGAACACCCATAACTTCGTCATAGCCTTCTTCTGTGATAAAGTCCTTAGCTGCTTGGCTAACTTCCAAATCAATGTCTTTCTTAGCCAAGGTTTGGTTAACTTCAGCCAACATCAAGTCCACAATCTTAGAAAGGTCTTCCTTATTCAAGTGTGAAAACTCGATAACTGCGTTAAAGCGGTTAAGGAATTCTGGACGGAAGAAGGGTTTCAAACGATCCATCAATTCTGGTTTATCCGCATCTTCTGTCAAGTTAGCTTCATAGCCAAATCCAGCATTTGATGTTGCGATAATGACAGTGTTCTTGAAGTTCACTGTATTTCCTTGACCATCAGTCAAACGACCATCATCCAAAACTTGGAGGAGAAGGGTGATTACTTGAGGATCAGCCTTTTCAATTTCGTCCAAGAGAATGATAGAGTATGGATTACGACGAACACGTTCTGTCAAGGTATTGCTATTGTCATCATACCCAACATAACCAGCTGTTGTACCGATTAACTTAGAAACAGCTGTACGGTCACTATATTCGGACATATCCAAACGAATGATAGCGTCCTTAGTTCCAAACATATCGAGCGCCAATTGCTTAGCAAGTTCTGTCTTACCAACCCCAGTAGGCCCTACAAAGAGGAAGCTACCAATTGGGCGATTGCCTTCATCAAAACCAGCACGGTTACGACGGATGGCACGAGCGACAGCTTCTACCGCCTTATCTTGGCCAATAACCTTGTGTTCCAAGCGATGAGCCATATCTTTCAAACGTTCGATGTCTGATGCTCCCATTTGTGACACTGGAATACCTGTCATTCGTTCCACAGATTCAGCCACATCGTTGACACTTGCAGTCACTTTCATGTCTTCTGTGTGGTTTTCGATTTTTTTCTCCAATTCTGCAATGCGTGTTTTGGCATTAAGAGCTGCTTCAAAGTCTTCTGCCTCAACTGCTTTTTCTTGCTTGTCTTTTTCTGCCTCAATTTCACGTTCAACAGCATGCACATCTGTTACAGGATGTTGAGCTGCCAAGTGAGCAGCCGTTACATCGACAAGGTCGATAGCCTTATCTGGCAAGCTACGTTGAGGAATGTATTGGACAGAATAATCAACTGCTGCTTTCAAGACTTCGTCTGGCAAAATGACATTGTGGTGTTGTTGATAGAGATCACGAATCCCTTGAAGGATTTTAAAGGTATCCTCTGCTGAAGGAGCATTGACCTTCACTTCGTTGAAACGACGAGCAAGAGCTGCATTTTTCAAGATGGTGTTACGGTATTCGTCTTGAGTCGTTGCCCCAATAACGGTCAACTCACCTCGAGAGAGAGCTGGTTTGAGAATATCTGCAAGCCCTTTAGATCCGCTGTCTCCACCAGTGCTACCAGCACCGAGAATTTGGTGAATTTCATCAAAGAAGAGGATAATATTTCCTGCTTCTTTTACTTCATTGACTAAGTTTTGAACATTTTCTTCAAAGCTACCACGGTATTGAGTACCAGCCTCAAGACCTGAGATATCAATAGAAATAATTTCCTTGTTCTTAATAGCAGCTGGAACATCTCCGTTCACAATGGCTTGTGCTAGACCTTCGACAACGGCTGTCTTACCAACACCTGCATCTCCGACCAGAACAGGATTATTTTTCGTACGACGTGAGAGGATTTCAGCTGTTTCTTGAATTTCCTTGTTTCGTCCGATAACAGGATCCAACTTGCCCTCACGAGCTTCTGCTGTCAAGTTACGACCTAGCTTAGCAAGGACACCGTCTTGTTTCATACCTGAAGCGTGTTGTTGCATTTGCACCTCAGATTCTGCATTTCCTGGTAATTGACCAGTTGCACGATAGTGAGCGAATTCCTCAGGTGTCACTTCTCGTCCATTAATCAAGTAGCGACGGTTCTCAGAACTGTATCCTCGCATGCCACCCATCAATTGGTTAAATAAATCATCCATGTTGTTAAAGTTATTAAAGTTGTTGTTCATATTCTTTACCTCGTTTATTCTTAATTAGATGCGATCTCTGATATTGACTATCTTTGACCTTTGTTTTAAAAATTTTAGACTAGCTAACTTGCTACCCTAAGAATAACTTCTGGTTTTTCTTTTTTAAATAAGCCTTTTATCATTTTCTTTTCAAAGTCTGTTAGATTTAACATAGGCCCCACCCCTTTCTAGGGTATCTATTATATATTTTCAAGAAATAGAATCATTGAAAATGAGTTTTTCTAAGGAAGTCATTTTCCTTATGTTTCTACTATATCACATTAGTCAGTAAAAGTCAATAACTTTTTGACTAAATTTGACTATTTTTAAAAAATTATTTTGAAGTACAAAAAAGCCCCTAGAAAACGAATTTTCTAGAGACTTTCTCTATCAGGTTTAAGAGAGAAGTAGAATTCTCACTTACCAAGTTTCATGTTTCTTCTACGAAAGCTTAAGCTTTACGTTTTACGCAGAATACCAGTCCACTCAATGCCAAGACTACAAATCCAATTGCTGAGAAGATAGATGTTGCTTCACCTGTTTTTGGAAGTTCAGCTTTACCTTTAGTCTCCGTAGCTAGAGGTGTTGGTTTTGGTTCCTCTTTTTCTCCTGGTTTATTTGGATCTGGATCCGGTGTTGGGTTTGGATCCGGTGTTGGATTTGGTGTTGGTGTTGGGTTTGGATCCGGTGTTGGATTTGGATTTGGTGTTGGTTTTGGTGTTGGGGTTGGATCCGGTGTTGGGTTTGGAACAGTGTATTTATTTGTAAATACAACTGCTTTACCATCTGCATATGAGACAGTCGCAGTCAAGAGACCTTGACCATCCGCAACTACAGTGACTGTTACAGTATGCTCAGTCTTATCGTATTCAATACCCTCTTCAGTACCAACTTTTTCAACCAAGGTATAAGTGTGAGTACCTGCTTCTTCGAATGAACGAACAAAGGCCACTTTACCTTCTGCAGTATTCTTAGCTTCTGCTACAACTGCACCATTTTCTTTCAATTCGAAAGTATAGGCATCAGCCGCAAGTTCTTTACCTTCAAGTTTCTTAGTTGCTTCAATCGTAGCTTCTACTGCTGGTGCTTTAAAGCTATTCGTGAAGACACTACCTGCTGGATATTCAACAGTTGCCTTCAAGGCATTTGTTGCTGCATCTTTGGTTACTGTTACTTTTACAGTCTTTTCTGTATCGTAAGTAATACCAGTTGCTCCGGCATTCACTTCTTTTACAGTATAAGTATACTCACCTTCTGCATCATAGTTGATTGCATTAAATGTTACTTTTCCGCCTTGATTTGTTTTTGTATCAAGTAGTTTTGTACCTTCATACAATTCAAATTGGAATTCACCATCAACCAAAGCACGACCAGTCAATTCTTTCGTAAACTCAAGTGTTGCTGATGTAGCTGTTGGAGCTGGTTCTTTATAAGTGTTAGTGAAGACACGTTCTGCATCCGCATTTTCTACAGTCGCAACCAATTGACCTTGACCGTTATCTGCTACATTCACTTTAACTGTATAAGATTCAGTTGAGTAAGTCACACCTTTTTCGCTACCTTCTTTTTCAGTAATAGTGTAAGTGTGCTCTCCTGCTTCTGTGTAGTCGACCTTGAAGGCAACTTCGCCTGAAGCAGTATTCTTAGCTTCTGCTACAACTGCATCTTTTTCTTTCAATTCGAAAGTATAAGCATCAGCCACAAGCTCTTTACCATTCAAGACTTTCTTAGCTTTGATTGTCGCGCTTGTTGAAGCGGCTTTATAAGTGTTGGTGAAAGTTGGTTCTGCTGAAGTGACAGAAGCTTTCAATACGCCACCTTGGAATGCTGCGGTTACAGTAACTTCCTTGCCTTCCTCATCAAATTTGATACCATCGATTGCTTTTGAAGTATCTTCTTTGATGATGTAGTGATAAGTTCCTGCACCTTTCAACTCGATATTCTCAAAGGTAATCGTTCCGTCAGCTTTTGATTTCGCTGTAGCTACTGGAGTCTTCAAGTTCTCTGCTGTGTATAGGTTGAAAGTAAACTCATCTGCTTTAGGAAGTTTATCTGTACGACCTTCTACCACTTTCTTAGCAGTCACATTGAATACAGCTGGAACTGGTTCATCTTTAAGATTAATAGTAGAACCTGCTGCTCCGAGTTTAACTGTATACTCTTTCTCATCTAGCTTATAGCCAGCTGGGGCTGTCTTCTCTTTAATCTTGAAAGTTTTACCTTTCCATTTCTGATCATAAGTTTTAGTCAGTGCTACTCCTTTTTCATTTGTAGTCACTTCTGTTGTTTCACTTGCATCATCTGCTGCCGTTACAGTATAAACTGCTCCTTGAACAGGTGCAAGAGTGAAGGCATCTGTCTTATTAATCTTAATTTGGTAAGCTGTAGAAGCCACGATAGTCCCTGAAATCAAGGAAGTCGCTTCTGCTTTCATGCTAAGAGCTCCTGGACGACTTGTATTTTGAGCCAGTTTTGTTCCGTCTGCTAGAGACAAGGCTGCGATATTTGCTACTTTAGTACCATCATTTGGAGTTGTTGTATTATAAGTAACAAAGTAAGATGTCGTTCCATCTTTAAAGGTTATATCGAACGAAGTATAGTTTTCATTCCAAGCAACAGTATATTCTTTCCCCTCAGATAATAATACAGCATCATCAGGAACAGCGGACGTTCCACCTGTAATATCCGCCCTGTAAACTCTCAAAGTTTCTGGTATGTATTGAGCAGGAGTATAGGATGTATCGTCGTTTGGAATCGTATCGTGTAGAACAATGTTCTGTCCAAAATCTTGTTTTTCCGTATTTACACGTACCCTCCAGTTTGAAACAGCATCTCCTTTGCTAACTGATCCAATAGCTGCTAATTTTTCAGAAGTCCAATTGTCACGTGATGCCTGCCCCCCTGCCTTTGCATAGTTCTCAGTCCCAACTTTAGGACCTGAAATCGTTTTCGAACTATAAACATGTTTAATTTCTTGCTTCATTGAAGAAGAATTAAAATTAATTGGAGTTTTATTTTGATCCTTTAAGAATCTAAATGATGCAGAAAAGTTACCAGATACATCCTTTACTTTGTCTCCTCCAGTTTTAGCCAAGTATTTATCCAGGTTCTTCAAGGTTATCTTTGCCTTGCCACCTTGGTCATTACCATTGGATGTGACTACTGCCTCTCCTATAGCTACTTGAGTAACCGGATCAATCAACTCCTGATTACCATTATAAACCGTCATGGGAGCCGGAATATCAAAAGTAAAATAATCCCCGTTATTCAAGTTCTCATTGTACTGCTTGAGATCGAACGTCACGCGAAGCTTATATGCTAAATTCGTACGAAGCGAGAAATCTCCTTCTGAACTCACATTTTGCTTAGTATCTGAAGCATCTAACAGATCAATACCTGTAATTACTTGTGTCAATTCTTTTGAAACAGGATTATCTGCTTTAACAATGCCTATCAAAACAGATGCTAGGCCTAAAATAGCAAAAGCTAACGCAGAAAATTTAGAAAGCATGTTTAACGCTTTGCTTTTCGACATCTCTTCTCCTCTTTTCTATATGAAATTTTTATTTCTAATCTCCCTAAGAGATTACATCATACCATTTTGACAAACCCTATCACTAACTAGAGTTTATCCATTATATTATAACATCTCAATACAATCTATTCAAGTTTAATAACTAGAAAATATATTTTTATAAGATTTTATTATATTATTCTCTCGAATTTCAACACATTGTCACCAGAATTAACAAGATCTCTCAGTATTTTTCATATGATATGTCGAAAATTTATCTTTTAGATATAGAAAAAAGCCAGTCCTATAGACTAGCTTTCTTTCCATTCTAATTGAATCTTAGCTCAATGCGTCATCCATTGAAAGAACTTCGTGGAAGACACGTTGTGTCAATTCAGTTTTTTGTTCTGGAGTGAGGTATTTAGTGTTTACACAGTATCCTGAGATACGAACGATGACATCTTCGCCATTCATAATCTTGTCATAAACATCTTTCAAGTCCATTACGTTCAAGTTACAGTGTTGTCCACCGTTTTCGAAGTAACCATCAAGGATTGTTACCAAGTTGTCCACTTGTTCGTCACGAGTTTTACCAAGAGCACGAGGTGAAACTTGAGTTGTCAATGAGATACCATCAGCTGCGTAACCAAAGTCAAGGCTAGCAAGTGAGTTCAAGTTTTGCAACCATCCACCTTTAGCTTTGTTAGATGGGTTAGCACCTGGTGAGAAGAATTCAAGTTTAGACAAGTTCACAGAACCATCTTCGTTGAGGTATACGCCTTTGTGGACTGGTGAGTTACCAGTTTGTTTAGAGTAAGCAACGTTAGATGTGATGGTCAAAAGTGATACTGTGGCTTCTGCGTTCTTGTAGAGTTTGTGGCTACGTAGACGAGTTGTGTAAGCTTCAATCAACCATTCTGCCAATTCGTTTGAGCGTGGATCATCTTCACCCCAACGTGGGTATTCACCGATTGTTTCGTAATCGTAGATGTAGCCATTTTCGTCACGGATTGGTTTAACTGTAGCGTATTTGATTGCTGACAATGTATCAACAGTGTTGGCAAATCCACAGATACCGAATCCCATGTTTGCACGTTGTTTAGTTGGCAAGAAGGCCATTTGAACAGCTTCGTAGTTGTACTTATCAGTCATGTAGTGGATGATGTTCAAAGCATCTACGTAAGTGTCAGTCAACCAGTCAAGAGATTTTTCAAAGTTAGCTTTAACTGATTCGAATTCAAGAACTTCGTCACGGATTGGTTCGATGTCAAATACCTTGTAGTCTTTGTGAACATCGTCGTAACCACCGTTCAAACCAGTAAGAAGGGCTTTCAATACGTTAACACGAGCACCGAAGTACTGGATGTTGTGACGTTGTTCTTCATTTTCTGGGTCAAGTGGAGATACACAACATGAGATACAGCTCATTTCACCGTATCCGTCTTTAGCCATTGTTGTAACACCTTCATATTGGATTGAAGAGTGTTTGTGGCTCATGTGCATACAGTAACGACGGAAGCTATAAGGTAATTTGTCAGTCCAAAGAACTGTCAAGTTTGGTTCTGGAGAGTTACCGATATTGTCAAGAGTATTCAAGAAACGGTAGTCCATCTTAGTAACACGGTGACGACCGTCGTTACCCATACCAGCCATAGAAGTTGTGATGAAGGTTGGGTCACCTGAGTACAATTGGTCATAAGCTTTTGTACGAGCAAATTTAACTGTACGAAGTTTCATAACGAAATCATCAACGAATTCTTGGATTTCTGATTCAGTAAATGTACCACGAGCAAGGTCACGTTCTGCAAAGATATCGAGTACGATTGGCACACGTCCTAGAGATGTTGCAGCACCGTTGATAACACGGCAGACAGCCATGAAGGCGATGTTCACCCATTGGATAGCTTCTTTGACGTTCATCGCTGGTTTGCGAACGTCAACACCGTAAAGGTCACCCAAGCGAACAACTTGTTGCAATGCTTGGTATTGAAGGTTTACTTCTTCGCGAAGACGGATTGTTTCTTCATCAATTTCTTTAATTGCATTCCAGTCGTTTACTTTTTCTTGCATCAAGTAGTCTGCACCGTAAAGAGCAAGACGTGCGTAAACACCGATGATACGTCCACGTGAGTAAGCATCTGGAAGACCAGTTACAGTGTGAGCGTGACGAGCACGACGGATATTTGAAGTGTAAGCACGGAAAATACCGTCGTTAACTGTTGTTACGTATTTTGTAAAGATTTCGTGAACAGCTGGATCTGGTTCGTATCCATTTTCTTTTAAAGTAGTTTCAGCCATACGGATACCACCTTTTGGCATGAAGTTCAATTTGAAGAGTTCATCGTTTTGGATACCAAAAATCAATTCGTTTTCTTTGTCGATAAATCCAGCAGGAATATCAGCAATAGATGTTGGACGAGTGTCCATTGGGAAACGAGTTTCTTCGTAATGTGCTTTTGTTTCTTCTACAATTTTTTTGATGTGAAGTGAACGTTCTGTTGGTCCAGCAAGGAAACTTTCATCTCCATCGTAAGGTGTATAGTTAGCTTGAACGAAGCGAGAAATACTTGCTTTTTCTTTCCAATCTACGCCTTTGAAGCCTTCCCAAGCTTTATCAAAAATATCTTGTGCTTCAACAACTGTCTTAACAACCATGTTAATGTCCTCATTTTTCTTTCTAGTAACAACTATCTGTTACATTCATAAGTCAAGTATACCACACAGTAACCGATTTCAACAAGGAGAAAACAGCCTTTTTAGCGCTTTCTTTTATAATACAGGCTGTTTTTTGATATTATCTGTATTATATTTTTGAAAGTTAGACTACTCTTTTCCATTTTTTCAGAAAAAACGGTATAATGAGAAAGAAAATACGGCTAGAAAGGAAGCTAAATGCTCATATTTCCATTGATTAATGATTTGTCTAGAAAAATCATCCATATCGACATGGATGCCTTTTTTGCTGCGGTGGAAATCAGAGATAATCCTAAGTTAAAGGGCAAACCTGTCATCATCGGGAGTGACCCCAGACAAACAGGTGGACGTGGTGTCGTTTCTACCTGTAGCTATGAGGCGCGAGCTTTTGGTGTTCATTCAGCCATGAGCTCTAAAGAAGCTTATGAGCGCTGTCCCCAAGCTATCTTTATCTCAGGAAATTATGAAAAGTATAAGACTGTGGGACTTGAGATTCGTGCTATTTTTAAACGCTACACTGATTTGATTGAACCTATGAGTATTGACGAGGCATACTTGGATGTAACGGAAAATAAACTCGGTATCAAGTCAGCTGTCAAAATAGCCCGCCTCATCCAACAAGATATCTGGCAGGAGCTACATCTGACTGCTTCTGCAGGCGTCTCTTATAACAAATTCTTAGCTAAAATGGCTAGTGACTATCAAAAACCACATGGTTTAACAGTCATCCTCCCAGATCAGGCTGAGGATTTTCTCAAACAAATGGACATTGCTAAATTTCACGGTGTGGGCAAAAAAACAGTTGAACGGCTTCATGAAATGGGCATTTATACTGGTGAAGACTTATTGGCTGTTTCTGAAGTCACTTTAATCGATCGGTTTGGTAGACTTGGTTTTGATCTTTATCGAAAGGCTAGGGGCATTCATAATTCACCGGTCAAGGCCAATCGTATTCGCAAGTCCATTGGCAAGGAAAAAACCTACGGAAAAATCCTGCAAGTAGAAGAAGACATCAAAAAAGAGCTGACTCTTCTCTCCGAAAAGGTAGCTCTCAATCTCAGCACGCAGGACAAAGCTGGAAAAATCATTATCCTCAAAATACGATATGCTGACTTTTCCACTCTAACTAGACGAAAAAGCCTCCCAAAAGCAACACAGGACGCTAGTCAGATTTCTCAAACTGCCCTTCAACTCTACGAAGAACTAGCTGAAAAAGAAAAAGGCATCCGTTTACTAGGAGTCACAGTAACAGGATTTTAAAAAGCTTGAAGGAAGATTCCCTCAAGCTTTTTCTTATACAAATAAACGCACAAAACTATAGAGCAACAAGACACTACCGAGTACGATACGGTATTTACCAAAGAGGGTAAAGTCGTGCTTCTTCACATAGCCAGTCAAGAAGCGAATAGCAACCATGCTGACCGCGAAGGCAACACCCATAGCAACCAAAAGCAGGAATAGTTGTCCAAAACTCAATAGTTGACCTGCTTTAATAAATTTGAAAATCTTTAAAGCACTAGCTCCGAACATAACAGGAATTCCGAGATAGAAGGTAAACTCTGTTACGACAGAGCGACTCGTTCCATTTAACAAACCACCGACAATCGTCGCACCTGAACGGCTCGTTCCTGGGAAGAGGGCGAGGACTTGGAAAAGTCCGATATAGAGGGCTGTCTTGTAGGGAAGCTTTTCAAGTTCTGTGACTGTTGGTTCAATAGCTTGCGCCTTATTTCTTTTTTCAAGATAGATAAAGGCAACCCCATAGATAATCAACATAATAGCAACTGATACCATATTATGAAAATGAGTGTCAAACCAATCATCCAGCTTAAAGACTAACAATAAAGGCAAGGTCGCAACGAGGACTTTTGACCACAATTGCCAAGTTCGACGGACTTCTACCTTATTTTTACCAGGTTTAAAAGGATTAAGCTTGTTAAAGTAAATGACCATAACCGCTAAGATAGCGCCGAGCTGAATGACAACATTAAACATGGACATGAAGGCTTCATTTTGGTCCTTGTATTGTACAAATTCTTCAACTAAGATTAAGTGACCAGTACTTGAAATGGGCAACCATTCTGTAATTCCTTCAACAATCCCAAAAAAGATCGACTTCAAAATTTCAATAAGATACATGTATTACTCCTTTTTCTGTCCTCTATTATAGCATAATTTCGGATTCTGCGATAGATTTTTTAGAAAGCACCGATGCTACCACCGCCTCCGCCTCCTGAGAATCCTCCACCTGAAGAACCACTTCCAGAAGAGACGGAGTAATTGCTTGCTGTATTTGCGACCGCTGCATAGTATTTCATCTGTCCAGTATAGGTATGAAGTTGCGCATACCAGCCATAGACAATGTAACTGTCCAAGTCTGGATTCTCAAGATGGATTTGCCGAACTTTCATTAATTGGCTGACCTTCTTGGCATGACCAAAAAGAGTCGCATAGACCAGAAGGCGATTCCAAAGGACGATACTCTCCAACTCAGCCTTGTCTAGACGGGCGATATTGCGAAGCATATTTTCAAAACTCTTCCAGTGATAGTAAGCCTCTGCCCCTTCATCTGTCAAGACGCCATTATCATAATACCCGTATGTTACAACATAAATTAGCACTAAAATAATGGAAGCAAGTAATCCCAAAAAGAGGAGGTAGAACGAAACAAAACCATACGTGTTCCAACTACAGTAGAAGAATAGCCAGCTCCCTACGGCTGAACCAATTAATCCAATCCACATAGCCAGAGATAGTTTCTTCTCACCCGTACTCAAAGGACGGTAATAATTTGGAATACGCAACGCATGCACCTTGTCTTTGACGCGCTTTTCAATGTTAGAGATGCGTCTATCAAACGAACGTTTCAGTTGCTTCCCTATCTCCTGAACCTGCTTTGCATCCTTTTTAGAAACTCCACGATAAATACTTGGTGAAACCTGATAATCTGAAAACAGATCCGAAATTGCCAACTCTTTCTTATCTGAAAAGCAGAGTGTCAGACATTCCTTCTCAAAATTTGCCAATCCACTTTCATTTATGATTTTAAGAATTGGCTCTTTTTCCCCTTTCTTAATAGCCAAATGCCCTCTATCTACTAGATCCAGCAAAGTAGCCTGAATGACTCGTTCAAATGTAAAACGACCAAATCCTTTTGCTCCCGGTTTCATTTCGCTCAGTGATAAGGAATATACACTCTCTGCTAAAACCATTGGCGGCCAATCCATAGGTGGCTCATAGAGACGATGGTTCTTAGCAAATTTCTTCTTGGGACTAATTTCTTTTTTGAAACGTTTATAAAAGATTAAACCGACAAACAGAAGAACCGTCAAAACAATTGGAATAAGCCACATCATCACAATCTTGTCCGAAGCTTTTTCACTTGCTATTTCAAGCTCAACTCTTTTAAACCAAATGAGGTTATCAGATACCAATCCTTGATCTGGAGCTTCTGAAAAAGCACTTCTCGGCCAGTAAGCATGTAGTTCCACCTGACGATTTCTCGGAAGATCTTTCATCTTGACCTGGTAGAAATCATTTACCTTTTTGATACTAGCTTCCTTAAAGAGTTTTCCTGTATGGAAATAGAGTTTCTCTGCTGGATTTTCAGAGCTAACCTTGAACTCAAACTCTTTAATATCTCCAGAACTATCTGTCAAGGGTTGCCAATTTAGCTCAGCGATATCCTGATATAAGAAGAGAAGGTTTGTTAGTTTCCAGGTAACCGTCACCCGAACAGTATCTCCGGCATATCCAGCATTATAAATTTTTACCTTGTAGCCGTCCTCTTCCTCCATAGTATAAAAGGAAACATTTTGAATAATTTGCCCATTTTTAGACACTTGAACGGTCGGGTCGGGATCAATGTCAAATCCTTCTGGCATTTTCCCAGCTTTTCCTAGTCCAACTAGCTGGCCATTATAATCATCTCCAAAACGGTAGGTGATTGTTTCCTTAAAAATCGCAGTATTATCTGCATGAATATTCAAATCTCCCTGATAGGATAAAATATCAAAGTCTACTGCAAAAACTAAGCTCGGTATAAATAATAAACAAGCAAATACCAAAGTCACCAGCCATCTTTTTTTCATAATCGATTCCCTTTCAATCTTTTCACCATTATATCATTTTTTATAAGTAAAGGCTTACTTGTATTGAAAATCTCACCATTTTTAGATACAATAGAGAGAAGTCATTTTTAGACTAGAAATAGGAGAAAACATGAAAAAATTATGCTTATCTATTCTTGCTAGCCTAGCCCTTACATTAGGACTGGTTAGCCAAGTCCAAGCCGACGAATATTTACGCATCGGGATGGAGGCAGCTTACGCTCCCTTCAACTGGACCCAAGACGACGATAGTAATGGTGCTGTCAAAATCGACGGTACCAACCAATATGCCAACGGCTACGATGTTCAAATCGCTAAAAAAATTGCCAAAGATCTAGGTAAGGAACCTTTGGTCGTGAAAACCAAGTGGGAAGGGCTTGTTCCAGCCCTTACTTCTGGCAAAATCGATATGATCATTGCTGGTATGAGCCCAACCGCTGAACGTAAACAAGAAATTGCTTTTTCAAGCAGTTACTATACTAGCGAGCCAGTTCTATTAGTCAAAAAGGACTCTGCCTATGCAAATGCCAAATCTTTGGAAGATTTTAGCGGAGCAAAAATCACTTCTCAACAAGGTGTTTACCTTTATGATTTGATTTCTCAAATTCCAGGTGCCAAAAAAGAAACAGCTATGGGGGACTTCGCTCAGATGCGTCAAGCTTTGGAGGCTGGTGTTATTGATGCCTATGTTTCTGAACGACCTGAAGCAATGACCGCTGAGTCTGCTAACGCTAAGTTCAAAATGATCCAACCCCAACCAGGTTTCAAAACTGGCGAAGAAGATACAGCTATCGCCATTGGACTTCGTAAAGATGACAGTCGTATCAGCCAAATCAATGCGAGTATTGAAACCATCTCTAAGGATGAGCAAGTAGCCCTCATGGATCGTATGATTCAGGAGCAACCTGCCGAAGCCACAACAACTGAAGAAAGTAGCAGTAATTTCTTCAGCCAAGTTGCTAAAATTCTTTCTGAAAACTGGCAACAGCTCTTGCGTGGTGCTGGTATCACTCTTTTAATCTCAATCATCGGAACTATCGTAGGTCTCATTATCGGTCTTGCCATTGGTGTCTTCCGTACGGCTCCTCTCTCTGAAAACAAAGCCATTTACAGCCTACAAAAACTAGTCGGTTGGATTCTCAATGTCTATATTGAAATCTTCCGTGGTACACCGATGATCGTTCAATCCATGGTTATCTACTATGGTACTGCTCAAGCTTTCGGTATCAATCTTGACCGGACACTGGCTGCTATCTTTATCGTCTCAATCAACACAGGCGCTTACATGACAGAAATCGTTCGTGGTGGTATTCTAGCAGTTGACAAGGGACAGTTCGAAGCTGCAACCGCTCTTGGTATGACCCACAATCAAACCATGCGTAAAATTGTCCTTCCTCAGGTTGTCCGTAATATTCTACCTGCTACTGGTAATGAGTTTGTCATCAATATCAAAGATACCTCTGTATTGAACGTTATTTCAGTTGTCGAGCTTTATTTCTCAGGAAATACTGTAGCGACGCAAACCTATCAATACTTCCAGACCTTTACCATCATTGCAGTGATTTACTTTGTCCTCACCTTCACTGTGACCCGTATCCTACGTTTTATCGAACGCTATATGGACATGGATACTTACACTACAGGTGCTAACCAAATGCAAACGGGGGATTTGAAAAAATGACACAACCAATCCTTGAAATCAAACACCTAAAAAAATCCTATGGGCAAAACGAAGTGCTAAAAGACATTTCCCTCACCGTCCATAAAGGAGAGGTTATTTCCATCATCGGAAGCTCGGGAAGCGGAAAATCAACCTTCCTTCGTTCAATCAATTTACTCGAAACACCTACAGGGGGAGAGATTCTCTATCGCGGAGAAAATGTTCTGGAAAAAGGCTATAACCTCACCCATTATCGTGAAAAGCTCGGTATGGTTTTCCAATCTTTCAATCTCTTTGAAAATCTGAATGTCCTTGAAAATACTATCGTTGCCCAAACTACTGTACTCAAACGCGACCACTCTGAAGCTGAAAAAATTGCCAAAGAGAATCTCGAAAAAGTTGGTATGGGAGAACGTTACTGGCAAGCCAAGCCTAAACAACTTTCAGGTGGACAAAAGCAACGTGTAGCTATCGCTCGTGCACTCTCCATGAATCCTGACGCCATTCTCTTTGACGAACCTACATCTGCCCTTGACCCCGAAATGGTCGGGGAAGTCCTCAAAATTATGCAGGACCTAGCTCAAGAAGGCTTGACCATGATTGTTGTAACCCACGAAATGGAATTTGCTCGCGATGTCTCCCATCGTGTCATCTTCATGGACAAGGGAGTCATTGCAGAAGAAGGTAAACCTGAAGAACTCTTCACGAACCCTAAAGAAGAACGGACCAAAGAATTCCTTCAGCGTTATCTCAATTAATAAATAAAGACTGCATACAGAATGCAGTCTTTTTAGTTTGTAATTGTAAAGAAAAGGCAGACTCGATTCAGGAATCTGCCTGTAACCACAGTTCAATCTTCAAATTTTTCATGATTTTTTTCATAGAAATCGATTAAACTAAGAGCTGTTTCAAATGAAATATTTTTAACTTTTGCGCGTCCTTGTGCTAGAGCAATGATAGACATTTCACGCGCATTCGTTTCTTTAGAGATACGGTAACCTGTGATCTTCTTATCACGGACCCAGCCAACAACTGCTTCTACCTTTTCAAAGTTTGACTTAACCATGTTCTTCTCCTGAATTATTCTTTACAATTCTTAATTGTATACGTTTTTATTTCATCTGTCAATAAAAAAACATATATTCGTCACAACTATATTATTCTGCATATTTTTATTTGGCTTTTAAAGCCGATAATATATGAGTTCTTATATCCTCAACTCCATTAGGATTTGCTGGTAGGAAGATTGTATTATTACCCTCTTTATCCGCAAAATTATTCAACGTATCTAAATACTGGTTCGTTAATAGGATAGACATGATTTGTTCTTCAGTCAGCTCAACATTAGCTCCCTTTAACTCTTTGATAGAATCAGCCAGTCCGTCAACAATCGCTTTACGCTGTTCTGCAATCCCTACACCATGTAGGCGATCTTTTTCTGCTTCTGCTTCTGCTGCGGTCACGATCTTAATCTTATCTGCTTCAGCAAGTTCTTGCGCTGCAACTCTCTTACGTTGAGCTGCATTGATTTCATTCATTGATTGTTTTACTTCAGCATCAGGTTCAACCTTAGTAATCAGAGTTTTGACAATGATATACCCATACGTAGACATTTCTTCTGCCACTTGTTTTTGAACTTCTAAGGCGATTTCATCCTTCTTCTCAAACAACTCATCTAGGGTTAACTTTGGTACAGATGAACGCAAAGCATCTTCAATATAGGATTTGATTTGGGCTTCTGGACGCATCAATTTATAATAGGCATCTGTGACATTGTTTTCATTCACTCGATACTGAGTTGCCACATTCATCGTTACAAATACATTATCTTGCGTCTTTGTCTCTACAACGATTTCACTCTGCAACAAGCGTAGTTGTACTCTTGCTGCAATTCTATCAATCCCAAAGGGAGCCCGCAAATGAATACCACTATTGCTCAACTTTTGGTATTTACCAAAGCGTTCTATAATAGCGACAGATTGTTGTCGTACCACATATACAGAACTAATCGTAATCACTGATGCAATCACCACTAAAATCAATACAACAAGTAAAATTTGTAAAACCATGGGAATCTCCCCCTTTCATCACCCTCATTATAACACCATCGTTATCATTACGCAAATAATATGATAATAATTTTATTTTAGTTTAAACTAACATATTATACAATGTTTCATTTCCATTCAAATTAATATAAGACGGGTCAAACTTTTCCATTCGATGAATCAATCCAGCATAATCATGCTTATTGGCAAGAGCAATCCCAATCAATACAGGACCCGTCCCCTTGCTTGCTCGTTTGATATATTCAAAACGAGTGATGTCATCATTTGGCCCCAAAATGTCATTTACAAACTCTCGTAGAGCTCCAGGACGCTGTGGGAAATTCACTACAAAGTAATGCTTGATTCCATCGTAAATCAAGGCACGTTCTTCCATCTCTGGCATACGGTTGATATCGTTATTTCCCCCAGAAATGATACAACAAATCGTCTTTCCTTTGATATAGTCTGATAAAACTTCCAAGGCTGCAACACTAGCAGCCCCTGCTGGTTCCGCTACAATTCCTTGTTTGGAATAAAGATCAATCAAGGTTTCAGAAATCAATCCCTCATCTACCCCAATCAGCGTTTCAACATTCTGACGGGTCGCTTCATAGGTCAACTGTCCAACCTTCTGTACAGCTATCCCATCAGCAAACTTATCAATTTCTTTGAGTTTAACTGGACCTCCCGCCTCAAAGGCAGCCTTCATCGAACGGGCACCATTGGCTTCTACCCCAATCACTTCGATAGTCGGGTTGGTTTCCTTAATATATGTAGAAACACCGGCAATCAATCCACCACCGCCTACTGGCACGAGTACTGTATCAAAATCAATAGACTCTTTACGGGCTTCTTCAAGAATTTCATAAGCGACAGTCCCTTGACCTGCTTGGACATGAGTATCATCAAAAGGATCAATGAAGGTACGGTTTTCCGACAGTGTAAATTCTTGAGCTGCTTTAGCTGAGGCATCAAAGGTATCTCCAACTAACTTGATTGTCACAAAATCACCACCAAAAAAGCGAACCTGTCCAATCTTTTGTTGCGGTGTTGTGATGGGCATAAAGATGGTTGCAGGAATCTTCATCTCATTACAAGTATAGGCGACACCTTGGGCGTGATTTCCTGCAGAGGCACAGACTACACCACGCTCACGTTCTTCTTTTGATAGTTGAGAAATGGCATAATAGGCTCCGCGAATCTTAAAGGAACGAACACGCTGGGCATTCTCCTTCTTCAAATAAATCTTAGCACCATACTTCTCCGATAAATAATGATCATAATCAAGCGGAGTATTGACTACTACACCACTCAATACTTTGTGGGCTTTCACCACGTCTTTTGCACTTAGCATTGTCTCCTCCTCAAATACTGTTTAAGATAAAAAGCGAGTTAGGTACCCCCAACTCGCCTTCTGTTTTTCTTCACAAGAATTAGTTGTAGATTTTGAATGCGTCGTCGTCATTTTTACCAACGAATGGCATTGCTTTACGCAATTCAGCACCAACTTTTTCAATTTCAAGGTTAGCTGCTTGTTCACGGTAAGCAGTCAATTTTGGACGTCCAGCCTTGTAGTCATTTACAAAGTCATTTGCAAATTTACCATTTTGGATATCTGCCAAGACAGCTTTCATGTTTTCTTTAACTTGCTCAGTAATCACACGTGGACCTGATACATAGTCACCGTATTCAGCAGTGTTAGAAATTGATTGACGCATTTTCTTGAATCCACCTTCATAGATCAAGTCAACGATCAATTTCATTTCATGAAGAACTTCAAAGTAAGCCAATTCTGGGGCGTATCCTGCTTCTGTCAAGACTTCAAAGCCTGCTTCGATAAGGGCAGTCAAACCACCACAAAGTACAGCTTGTTCACCAAACAAATCTTCTTCAGTTTCTTCTTTGTAAGTTGTTTCAAGCAAACCAACACGAGCTGCTCCAACCCCCTTACACCAGTCCATAGCAATGTTTTTAGCATTTCCTGTTGCATCTTGGTAAACTGCGTAAAGAGCTGGCACACCAAATCCTTCTTCGTAAGTACGACGTACCAAGTGTCCTGGTCCTTTAGGAGCACACATAAAGACATCTACATCTGCAGGAACTTTGATAAATTCAAAGTGGATGTTAAAACCATGGGCAAATCCAACTGCATTTCCAGCTTCCAAGTTTGGAGCGATTTCTGCTTCGTACAATTCTTGTTGGATTTCGTCTGGTGCCAAGATCATGATAACGTCAGCCAATTTAGTTGCTTCTGCCACTGTATAAGTGTCAAAACCATCTTCTTTTGCTTTGTCAAAAGATTTACCTGGACGTACACCGATAATGACATCACGACCTGAATCACGCAAGTTTTGCGCATGCGCATGTCCTTGTGAACCATAACCGATTACGGCGATTTTTTTACCGTCAAGCGCTGCTACTTTAACATCTTTTTCGTATTCCATTTGAACTGCCATAGTTTTTCTCTCTTTTCTATTATTTATTGCCTTTTAGGCTGGTTTAACAAATTTATGATGGATTTTATGCTCAATAAAAATCAAAGAGTATTAGTCGCGGGTAAATCCAGTTGCACCCGTACGAGCGATATTTTTGATACCATATGGTCGAATCACTCGCAATAAAGCTTCACTCTTTTCAGCATTTCCAGTCATCTGAATAGTGATGGAGCTTGGAGCCACATCTACTACCGTTGCACGGAAAGGTTGGATAATGGCCAAGATTTCTGCACGCTTTTCAGCAGGAGCAGATACCTTCACCAAGATAACTTCTCTTTCCAAGTGTGGTTTATCTGTGATATCTCGAATGCGAATCACATCAATCTGACGATTCAGTTGTTTAATGATTTGCTCTACTTCATCGTGTGAAGCTACATCGATAATGATGGTAATCCGTGATACATCAGGATTCTCTGTCGCACCAACTGAGATACTCTCAATATTGACTTGACGACGTGAAAGGACACCTGTAAAACGATTGAGGACTCCTGAACGATTTTGTAGTTTTGCTGTTAACATTCTACGCATGGAACTTAACCCCCAACATCTCATGATTGCTCTTACCAGCTGGTACCATCGGTAAAACTTGTTCCTTACGAGAAATATCCACCTCGATAAACATGGGCACATCCTCCAGAATGACTTCTAAATCCTTCTCTAGCGTCTCTGGATTATCAAATTTATAATTTTTGATGCCGTAAGCCTGTGCCATCAGCTGGAAATCAGGAAGTGTATCAAAGACTGATTCGGAAGTTCTACCCTCATAGAAGGATTCCTGCCACTGACGAACCATTCCTAGGGAGTGGTTATTCAACATGACAACCTTAATCGGTACCTTGTATATGTTTAGGATTGCTAGTTCCTGATTGGTCATCTGGAAGCCACCATCACCGACAAAAAGGATAACTTCTTTTTCCGGATTGGCAATCTTAGCTCCGATAGCTGCGGGAACTCCGAATCCCATGGTACCCAAACCACCTGAAGTGACTAACTGACGCTCATTTTGGTAAGGATAATACTGAGCCGTCCACATTTGGTGTTGACCAACGTCAGTTACAACAATGGCATCCCCATTCGTCAACTCACCAATGCGTTCAATAACGGCCTGCGGTTGAACCACACGTTCTTTCTTATCATAAGAACGAACTCGATTCTTGTCCTTGGTAACTTTTTCAATCCACTTTTCAGTATTATTATGAACAGTTGGTTCTGCTAAAAGCATCTGCAAGGCTTTCTTAGCATCGCCCACCACAGGAATATCTGCTCTGATAATCTTGCCAATCTCAGCTGGGTCAATATCAATGTGGGCAACCTTAGCATTCTTCGCAAAGGTCTTAGGATTTCCAGTCAAGCGGTCATCGAAACGGCAACCAATACTAATCATAAAGTCGGCTTCCGTCATGGCAATATTAGCTGCGAAAGACCCGTGCATGCCCCCCATTCCTAGGAAGAGCGGATGACTCGTTGCAATCGTACCTTGTCCTAAAAGACTGGTCACGACTGGAATTTGGTAGCGTTCTGCAAACTCATTGAGTTCTGTAGCTGCTTCTGCATAACTAACTCCACCACCTGCTAATAAAACAGGTTTCTTGGCTTTTGACAATTGCTTCAAGATTTTCTTGATTTGCATGTCATTTGGCTCCAGAGTTGGCTGATAGCTTGGCAAATTCACTTCGGGTGAATAGATGAAATCTGTCTCTAAGGCAGATACGTCTTTTGGTAGGTCAATCACGACAGGCCCTGGACGACCTGTCGTTGCGATATGAACAGCTTCCGTAATGATACGAGGAATATCTGCTGTCTCACGAACTTGGTAATTGTATTTGGTAATGGGCATGGTAATCCCCACGATATCCGCCTCCTGAAAGGCATCCTTCCCAATCCCTGCTCGCGCCACCTGACCCGTAAAGACCAAAAGGGGAACGCTATCGCTCATGGCATCTGCAATCCCTGTAATGGCATTTGTAGCTCCCGGTCCACTCGTGACGACAGCAACACCCAACCTTCCAGTTGATTTGGCATATCCTTCAGCTTCGTGCAAACAACCTTGCTCATGGCGTCCTAAAATGTGACGAATGCCTTTAAAATTGTATATCGCATCATACAAAGGTAAGACTGCACCACCAGGATAGCCAAATATGGTATCAATTCCTAAATCACGAAGTGTTTCCAAAACTAGATCCGACCCCGTCTTAGGAGATTCTAAACTGATTTTCTCCATTGTTCCCCTTTCTCTTCTCTTAAAAATAGCTTGTTACTATCATACCATTTTTTCAAAAATTTTCAAGACAAAAGAAGCAATTTTCTGAATTTTCTATCTAAAAGTGTATTTATGAACTTTTTTATCATTTTTATTAACATATCATCAAAATAAGGAACTTTCCCCTACTTTCATTTATTAAATCAGTCTAATTTCTTCGTACATGGGATGGAAGTTGGCAAGATTTTCATTTAATTCCTAAATTTCCATAATATATTCAGCAGATATGCGTGCAATAAAGGTAATAAAAAAGGAAGCCACCAAGTGACTTCCTTCTATTGCGAAGACAGATTATTCTTCACCTTTGTTTTTCTTAATGATTTCTTCTTGTACTGACTTAGGTACATCTTCATAGTGGTCAAATACCATCATGAATGTACCACGTCCTTGAGATGCAGAACGAAGAACTGTTGCGTAACCGAACATTTCAGCAAGTGGAACGTAAGCACGAACAATTTGGCTGTTACCGTGTGCTTCCATACCATCTACACGTCCACGACGAGCAGTTACGTGACCCATAACATCACCAAGGTTTTCTTCTGGAACAGTGATTGTTACAAGCATCATTGGTTCAAGGATAGCTGGTTGTGCAGTCTTAGCAGCTTCTTTAAGTGCAAGAGATGCAGCAATCTTGAAGGCAGTTTCAGATGAGTCGACATCGTGGTATGAACCATCGTAAAGTTTAGCTTTAACGTCAACAATTGGGTAACCTGCAAGAACACCGTTAGCCATTGCTTCTACAAGACCTTTTTCAACCGCTGGGATAAATTCACGAGGAACCACACCACCGACGATTGCGTTTTCGAATTCGAATCCTTTACCTTCTTCGTTTGGAGTAAATTCAATCCATACATCACCGAATTGACCTTTACCACCAGACTGACGTTTGAAGAATCCACGTGCTTGAGTAGAAGCGCGGAATGTTTCACGGTAAGATACTTGAGGAGCACCTACGTTCGCTTCAACTTTAAACTCACGACGCATACGGTCAACAAGGACGTCAAGGTGAAGCTCACCCATACCAGAGATAACTGTTTCACCAGTTTCAACGTTTGTTTCAACGCGGAATGTTGGATCTTCTTCAGCCAATTTTTGAAGAGCGATACCCATCTTGTCTTGGTCTGCTTTAGATTTTGGCTCAACCATCAATTGGATAACTGGTTCTGGAACGTCGATTGATTCAAGGATGATTTTAGCTTTTTCATCAGTCAATGAGTCACCAGTTGTCGTATCTTTCAAACCAACGGCAGCAGCGATATCACCTGAGTAAACAGTGTCGATTTCTTTACGGCTGTTAGCGTGCATTTGAAGGATACGTCCGATACGTTCACGTTTACCTTTAGAAGTATTCAATACGTATGAACCTGATTGAAGAACACCTGAGTAAACACGGAAGAATGTCAAACGACCTACGAATGGGTCTGTCATGATCTTGAAGGCAAGAGCTGCAAATGGCTCTTCATCAGATGCTGGACGAGTTTCTTCTTCATCTGTATCTGGGTTAACACCTTTGATTGCTGGGATGTCAAGTGGGCTTGGAAGGTAGTCGATAACCGCATCAAGCATCAATTGAACACCTTTGTTTTTGAAGGCAGAACCACACAATACTGGGAAGAATTCAACATTGATAGTAGCTTTACGGATACCCGCTTTCAATTCTTCGTTAGTGATTTCTTCACCTTCGAGGTATTTCATCATCAAATCTTCATCAGTTTCAGCAACTGCTTCGATCAATTTTTCACGGTATTCTTGTGCTTGTTCAAGATATTCAGCTGGAATATCTTCTTCAAGGATATCTGTACCAAGGTCGTTAGTATAGATTTCAGCTTTCATCTTGATCAAGTCGATGATACCGCGGAAGTCATCTTCAGCACCGATTGGCAATTGGATTGGGTGTGCGTTTGCTTGAAGACGGTCGTGAAGTGTGCTTACAGAGTAAAGGAAGTCAGCACCGATTTTGTCCATTTTGTTGGCAAATACGATACGTGGAACTCCGTATTCAGTTGCTTGACGCCAAACTGTTTCAGTTTGAGGCTCAACACCTGATTGTGAGTCAAGAACAGTAACCGCACCATCCAATACACGAAGAGAACGTTGTACTTCGATTGTGAAGTCCACGTGTCCTGGTGTGTCGATGATGTTTACACGGTGGTTGTTCCATTGAGCTGTTGTCGCAGCAGAAGTGATAGTGATACCACGTTCTTGCTCTTGCTCCATCCAGTCCATTTGTGACGCACCTTCGTGAGTTTCACCGATTTTGTGGATTTTACCAGTGTAGTAAAGAATACGCTCAGTAGTTGTTGTTTTACCGGCATCGACGTGAGCCATGATACCGATATTACGAGTTTTTTCAAGTGAAAATTCGCGTGCCATGAGGTTTGTTTCTCCTATTTATTTTTGATTTCTATTCTATTATAACACGATTTTAATAAAAACGGATAGGCAGGACCTACCCGTTCTCAATGTTTATCTTGTTTTTGTTGGTTTCAACTTGTAGACAAGTTGAATTGAACTCGGGCTAAAAGCTCAAGTTAGCTGATTTGAACTCAAGCTAAAAGTCTGAAGAAAAAGATGAATCTCATTGGTTGCAATCGCAACCTACTTCGATTCCCTATTTTCTCTGGGACTTTCTTAACGCTTTCGTATCCTATCTTACCAACGGAAGTGTGCGAAGGCACGGTTAGCTTCAGCCATACGGTGAGTGTCTTCACGTTTCTTAACTGCTGCACCAGTATTGTTCGCAGCGTCCAAGATTTCTTTCGCAAGACGGTCTTGCATTGTGTGTTCACCACGAAGGCGAGCGATGGTTACCAACCAACGAAGTCCAAGTGTTGTACGACGTTCTGGACGAACTTCAACTGGGACTTGGTAGTTAGATCCACCAACACGACGTGCACGTACTTCAAGTACAGGCATGATGTTTTCCATAGCTGTTTCAAATACTTCAAGTGCATCGTTACCAGTAGCTTCTTTGATTTGCTCAAAAGCACCGTAAACGATTGAAGCAGCTGTACCACGTTTACCATCAAGCATAACGCGGTTGATAAGACGAGTAACTAGTTGTGAATTGTAAAGCGGATCTGGCAATACGTCACGTTTTGGAGCTCTATTTTTACGACTCATTTCTCTTTATCCCCTTTCCTTATGCTTTTGGACGTTTAGTACCGTATTTAGAACGGCCTTGTTTACGATCGTTAACACCTGCAGTATCAAGTGCACCACGGACGATATGGTAACGTACCCCTGGAAGGTCTTTTACACGTCCACCGCGAAGAAGCACCACGCTGTGCTCTTGCAAGTTGTGTCCGATACCTGGGATGTAGGCAGTAACTTCGATAAGGTTGCTCAAACGTACACGAGCGAATTTACGAAGGGCAGAGTTAGGTTTTTTAGGTGTCATTGTTCCAACACGAGTTGCAACACCACGTTTTTGTGGTGAAGAAACGTTTGTTTGAACTTTTTTATGACTGTTGTAACCAACGTTCAAAGCTGGTGATTTAGATTTTTCTACTTTTGATTTACGCGGTTTGCGAACCAATTGGTTAATTGTAGGCATCTACATTCTCCTGTGTTTTTTATTTTTGGTGATGATACACTTGGTGACAGCTACCATCTGTGTGTACTTTTGCAACATTTGTCAGCACGTCCCTGTACACTTTTGAGAGACCAAAAGTAAAAAGTACCGTCTATTATTGTAACACAATTTTTCCTTCATTGTCAAGATATTTTTCATTTTTATTCCAATCTTTTAGCTCTTTAACACTAGCTTTCACCGCTTTTCTAAATCATAACCACCCGTCTAATGGGTGGTTTGCATTAGGGCTATAAGCCCAGATCACCAGCCAGCGCCTAAAGACGCTGGCTTTTACGTTGTTCAAGCCTCATTGCTCTTGACTCTTCACAAACCTCTCAAAGAGGTGTCCGCATTACTTACCACTATCCCTAAAGGGATCCTCATATTCTTTTACACTTAATTTATCCAATGCTATATCATACTTTTCCTGCTCTTGAATATATTTCTTAATTGTGGTTTCATTAAGTCCTACTGTACTCACGTAGTAACCTTCTGCCCAAAAATGCCGATTTCCAAACTTATACTTGAGGTTGGCGTGTTTATCAAACATCATGAGTGCACTTTTGCCTTTTAAATAAGCCATGAAACTTGAAACACTTATCCTTGGTGGAATACTTACTAACATATGTACATGATCAGGCATTAAGTGACCCTCGATAATTTCAACACCTTTATAACTACATAAGCGGTGGAATATTTCTCCCAAACTACTTCGATATTGATTATAAATGATTTTTCGTCTATACTTAGGGGTGAACACAATGTGATATTTACACATCCACTTTAGACCAGAAACATTCACACCAAATCTTTTTGAAAGCTGTTTGAAGCTTTGCCCTTGCTTTCTTAGTTCATAAATCTGAACTTTATCTTCATAACTCAATTTCATAATAAAATACCCCAAAAGTTAGATTTTTTCTGTCTAACTTTTGGGGTGCAGTATAGCTCCAGTATTGCAATAATCTCATTTCCTTCCTTATCGCCAGTTTCATTAAAATCAAATGAATGATATAATTTACAAGATACTTTATTTCCGGGTTAATATGACAGCCGGTAACACTTTGCTTTACCATAGGAAAAAGATTTAATAAAATTCAAGCCAAGAGCAATGGCCTCCCTTCCAAACCCTTTTTTCTGATACTTTTGATCAATCATTAAACATCAAAGGCTATAGTTTCCTCTTGCAATATCAGATGCATTATCCCAATAATCAATCACATCATAGCTAATCATGATAAAACTAACAGGAATTTCACCATCATAGGTACCAAACGGAAATATAAATTTATTTTGCTGCTCTGATACCTACAATTTTGGTATCTCCCATACATTTTTTCCATATGAAACACTGTTCTAACAGCTCCACAACTTTTAATTCTTTATCAGCACCATTTTCTATTGGATTTTCTCCGACAAAATACGGACACTTAATGTATTCAATTTTATAAATCAATTCTTTCGAAATCTTTTATAGCTTTCTGATAAGAAAACCAGGTGCATAAGTTAAACATGGCAACACCAAAAAGCAATATTACTATCTGTGGTACGTTCAAATTTGAAGAATCATTCAAACTTTCTAATCCAGGAATATGGTGTAATATCTCTCCCATGAATATTATGACAGTTGCGACTGCGCAGAATAGGATAAAAGGCTTCCCAATCTTATAAGCTGTTTTAAAAAAGCCTGTGAGAAAAACACTGTTAAAGGTTGCAAACACAAGCATTATATAGCCAAGATATGCAGCATTTGCATTCATCAACGGATTTGTCACATACGGTGTGACATCTCCTAAGAGTCTCATCCGAATAATCGTCAGAAAAAGACATAATATGAAAGCTATGCACTCGATAAATAAAACAAATAAATATTTAGCCGTAACCACATCTTGTTTTCTAACTGGCAACATGACCGTGTAGGTGATATCATCACATTCTCGGACTTGTTGATAAGTATAAAAAATACCAAGACAGATAAAAAAGGAACCGACAAGAATAGGATACCTTGGAATCATCGTAATAGCTGAAAAAGTTATAAACCAATAACTCAAAGGATTTGCTGTTAGTTTCATT
Organism: Streptococcus halitosis; assembly: GCF_027691175.1. Taxonomy (GTDB): domain Bacteria; phylum Bacillota; class Bacilli; order Lactobacillales; family Streptococcaceae; genus Streptococcus; species Streptococcus halitosis_A. The sequence continues at coordinate 312,626 of NZ_JAQFBD010000001.1, read as the reverse complement.
TCTTTATAGAGAAGTTTTCTCATCACAAATTCACCTCTTCCCTTTCAATATGCACCATAATATCTTCAAGTGTGGATTTCTGCCCTATTTCTTTCGTGTAATGACTGATAAATTCCTCTTTTCTCTCAGATAAAAGCAATTCACCATTTTTTATATAAGTAGTAGTATCTGCACACTTCTCTAAATCACTAGTAATATGAGTAGAAAACAAGATTGCTACCCCTTTTTCTGCTAGTTTTCGAAAGATTTCATTCATCTCATCTCTAGATACTGGATCAAGTCCACTAGTTGGCTCATCTAAAATTAAAAGCTTAGCATGATGAGAAAGAGCTAAAGTAAGATAAAATTTTACTTTCATCCCCTCAGACAGTTCCATAATTTTCTTATTTTCATCAAGCTTAAATGCATCAAGATAATGACGATACGATTCATCATCCCAGTTATCATAAAAAATACGAGTAATGGCGACAATATCCTTTAATTTTTTTCTTTTATAATAATTGGTTCCTCCCACTGCATAACCAATTCGTTGTTTGATTTCATCTTCATTATCCAGATAATCCATTCCAAGAATACGGACATTCCCTGCATCTGGATGAACAAGATTTAGAATGGATTTAATCGCTGTAGTCTTACCTGCTCCATTCCTACCGATAAATCCCATAACCTCACCTGATTTAACATGAAAACTTATAGGTTTCAATTCAAATGCTGAATATTTTTTTGTAATATCATTTACCTCTAAAACATACTTCATTTTATTCATCCTCCTTCTCTTCAAAAGCAATTTCCATCAAGTGTGCAAAGGCTCCCTTCGGCGGTATGGCAATTCCACGCTTTTCATCACCAAGAAGTAGAATCGTATCGCCAGGTTTGATATTAAAGACATCGCGCGCCTGTTTTGGTATTACTATTTGACCTTTTTCTCCAACTGTAGCCGTCCAAGCATATTTACCTTTTGGTGCTTTCACAACTATTACCCCCTTATGGTATGATTTGTATAACTAATTATACCACTTATCCTAAATAATACAAGTGCAGACTACATCCATTTACCATCATAATAAAATGCTCGTAAAAATATGTACCACTCATCCCAAAACTAAGAATCTTAGACACCTTAACCCTAACTTTTTGTAAGTGGTGCTTATTCATTAACTACTCTCTCTAGAAAATATGTGACTACAAACAAAAAAAAGGAGGCAATTTGCCTCCTCCTGTCTAGTATGGATTTCCTTCAATTTAGCAATCATTTGAGTTGTTATCAAAGCCAACCAGATTCTTTTGCGATATTGGCTGCCTCTGTTCGATTACCAGCATCTAGTTTCGAAAGAATATTGGTGACATAGTTTCGGACGGTTCCGTTTGATAGATAAAGCTGATCTGCGATTTCTTGATTAGACAAACCCTGAGCGATTCCCTTTAAAACAGCGATTTCTTGCTCTGTTAACGGATTGGGGTGCGTCATCACCACTTCCATCAATTCAGGCGAATATTCCTTGCGTCCTTCGAGAACAGTGTGCAAGGTTTGCATGAGGTCTGCGATGCTTCTTTCTTTTAAGACATAAGCATCCACTCCAGCCTTGACCGCACGTTCAAAATATCCGGGACGTTTGAAGGTCGTCACCACAACTACCTTTGTTTCTAGCTTTTCTGCTCGTATCCACTCCAAGACTTCGAGGCCTGTCTTAACAGGCATTTCTACGTCAAGAATGGCGATATCCACAGACTCTTTTTCTAGGAGTTGAATTGCTTCTTGCCCATTCTTGGCTTGTATGACAGTCTCTACATCTGGTTGAAAGGTAAGCAACTGGCACATAGCATCTCGCAACATACTTTGATCTTCTGCAACAAGTAATTTCATCTTAATTTCTCTCCTTATAAGGTAGCCGAACCTGCACTTCAGTCGGATGTTTCTGACTGATCACCTTTACTTCTCCTGAAAAAGGAAGGACACGGTCTCGAACGGTATGGAGTTCATCTCCTTTTAGTGAAGCAAAGCCACAGCCATCATCTCTCACTGTTAGGATGAGTTCTTTCTCAGTTCGTTCTAATTTCAAGTAAGCTTTCGATGCTTTAGCATGCTTGATGATGTTGGTCACTAACTCAAGCAAAATCATGGAGGCCGTTGATTCTAATTCCTGAGTTAGGCTAGCTGTATCTAGTTGGTGATTGATTTCCGTTTCAATTCCTGCAATTTCCAGCATTTTTTTAACAGTCGCAAACTCGGAAGCAAGGGTTCTTGTTTTAAGATTTTCGATAATTGTACGGACTTCATTCATGGATTCTTTACTGATTTGATGAATTTCTTTTAATTCTTTTTCCACTTGAGGATAGGCCTGCATTTGAAGAAGCTGGAGGGCAAGGTCCGTCTTCACACTCAACATGGCAAAGGTATGACCTAGGCTGTCATGAAGATCCTGACCGATACGACTGCGTTCGTTTTCAGCCAAGAAAAGATTGAGCTTGGCATTTTGTTTCATCTTTTCTTCTTTTAGCTCTTCTGCTATCCGAATTCGATAGAGACCAAAAGTCAAGGCATCAGAAAAGACAAAAGTCACCAAGAAAAAGAGCAGTTGCCAGGGACTAACTTGATCGACCATATAAATCCCTGTCAAAATCAACGGTTGCAAGACAATAAAACTGACAAAACGCCAAGAGTGAAAAGATATCTCATCCAGTTGGTAAATGAGGAGGTTTGATAAATAAAAGATAAACCAAGCGAAGCTCCCATTCAGCCAGACGGAACTGTAAAAAATGTAGGCAAGCATGATCCACCAAGCCAGCCACTGCACGGTGCGATTCTGACTGACTAAAACCGAATAGAAAGCTAGTACAAATAGTAGAGTCCATAACAAGGTTAAAAGCGGGTACTCTCCAACAATGACACCCGCTATAGGAAAGATGATAAACACTGTTGAAATATGAAACATATAATGAGTGTTTTTTAATTTTTCCAACATAGATTTATTTTACCTCGATCCGTTTTTTCAGTTGGATTACCAAGACACCAAAGAAAACTGTATAACCTAGTACAACCAAGGAAGCAAGAATATTAAATTCGTGGTGCTCCAAATAAGTAGAGACGACCTGCATCAGTTGATAGGTTGGGGTCAGTTTTCCAATGGATTGGAGCCATTCTGGGAAGGAATCCAAGGGGAACCACAGTCCACCTAGAACAGCCAAAGCAATATAGGCAATATTTCCAACAACCGTCATCAGTTGAGCACTGGGTAGCAAGCTCACCAAGACCCCCATGCTGATAAAGACCACGCTTCCGATCAGCAAAATAGCACCAATTACCATCCAGTCAAGCCAAGGCAGAGTCACTCCACGGACAAAATGACCAACTGAAAAGACAACTGTAATTGATAACAAGAAAGTCAGTAGGGTACTGAACAGTTTTGATACATAATATTCTACCATAGATACGGGAGAATGTTGAATCAATTTTTGCCAGTTGTTTGTCTTATCAGACTCGAGTGTGCTTGGGATACTGAAAAAAGCACTTGACATGATACTAAAGAGCGTCATGGCAAAAAGATAGGCTTGAAGAGCAATTTCTGGAATATCTGACCCTGACATCATACCAGAAAAGATAAGGTAAAACACACTTGGAAGTCCGATGGATAGCAAGTAGTAGACTGCTTGCCGTTTCATCAGAATGATTTCCACTTTCATGAGACTTGTCATATTTTTCATCGTCAATCTCCTTTAGTCTTGAGTCGTTTCGAAGATACTGTCTAAGAGAGTTCGATTGCGAACTTCAATTTCTTCGATCATGCAGCCCTGTTCTTGCAAGACTTTCCATACCTGGCTGGCTTCTTTGGTTGTGAAGGAAAGAGCATTTTGCTTGATTTCAAGCCCTTGAATCTGGTCCAAAGTGCTGATAACTTCCTGATAAGTTAGTGGTACCGTAAAATGTTTTTCTTGTTCTTCACCACGCATGGCATAAGGTGTCGTATCCCGGATCAATTCACCCTTGTGGAGGACCAAAATGCGGTCAGCCGTATGTTCTACCTCTTCGATATAGTGAGAAGAGTAGACAATGGTGACACCATTTTTCTTTAACTGATTGACAATTTCCCAAAAATGCTGACGTGTCGAGGTATCCATGGCAGCAGTTGGTTCGTCCAAAAATAGAATTTTCGGACGACCTATTAGTGCCAACACGAAAGAGAACAAACGTTTTTGCCCACCAGACAACTTGCCCGCTAGCTGATTTTTCTGTTTGTCCGAAAATCTCAGCAAGTCATCAATTTCTTGATTGGAGAGACTGTTTGGATAGATTGATTGAAAGAAGGATAAGAGTTCTTTCACTTTCAAGTCTTGAACCACCGTATTTTCTTGAGGTAAGATAGAAATAAGCTGCTTTAATCGAGGATCTGTTGGTGCAAAGCCTTGAATAGCTATCTGACCTGAGCTCACGAACTTGTCGCCCAAGAGGCAATCAATCAAGGTCGTCTTACCTGCTCCGTTAGGTCCGATCAAGGCGACACATTCACCATCGTTGATTTCAAAGGAGATGTTCCGCAAGATCTCCTTGTCTTTTATTTTCTTACTCAATTTCTCAACTTTAATCACAGTCATGAGATTCTCCTTTCAACCACTTCATTCCCATAGGGAAAACGACAAAAATCATAAATCCAAAACCCCAAGCACCACGAATAAATTGGCGAAGCAAGGTTTGGTCAAACCACCCAGTAAACATTTCCACTAACCATACCAAGAGTGACAGACCGATAAAGAGACAGATGATTGCTTTTTTCATTCCTCAAACTCCTTTTTCACATCTCTGACTAATTTCAAACCTTCTCTGACAAACCAAGACATCATTCCAAAGCCAGCAAATAGCTCCCAAGGAAAATGATAGAAACCCTCGTCCAATCCTGAAAACATGAGATAGGTCATAACTCCTGCTGCTACTAAACTCACTGCGACAATCATTTTATTTTTCATTTCTTCTTCCTCCATTTCATACTTCAATTATAGTCTTTTGAAGTTGGCGGAGCTAGATGCTTCTGTCACTAGGAAATATGACAAATGTCATAAAAAAAGAAAGTTGCAAAATCAACTTTCTTTTTAATCGATTAAATTTTTATTCCACACTGAAAAGATATGGATATACAGGTTGTTGACCTTGGTGAATCTCTACTTCAACATCTTCAAATTCTTCTGCGATTTCTTGGGCAATTTCATTGGCAAGTTCTTCGCTTCCGTCTTCACCGACATAGAAAGTCACGATTTCACTGTCCTCGTCCAACATATGTTTCAATGTTTCTGTCAAGGTTTGGTGCATGTCAGGATTTGATACAAGGATTTTCCCATCTACCATACCAAGATTGTCATTTTCATGAATTGCTAATCCATCGATAGTTGTATCGCGAACGGCAGTTGTTACACTACCGCTGATGACATCACCAAGGGCTGCAGTCATGCGTTCTTTGTTTTCTTCGATTGATTTGCTTGGATCAAAGGCAAGAAGACTGGTCAAACCTTGAGGAATTGTACGTGCTTCTACCACAACAGCAGGTTGTTCAAGCACTTCAGCCGCAGACTGAGCTGCCATAAAGATATTTTTGTTGTTTGGCAAGAAGATAATGTTGCGAGCATTGACCTGTTCAACAGCCTTGATAAAGTCTTCTGTTGAAGGGTTCATTGTCTGACCACCTTCGATGACATAATCCACACCTTGGGCACGGAAGATATCTGCTAAACCTTGACCAGCTACTACTGCGATAAGGGCATACTCTTTTGTTTCAACAGGCTTGTTGCCTTGAGTTGCTTCTTTTTCAACTTGCGCTTCGTGTTGATTACGCATGTTGTCCACTTTTACTTTGATCAAGCTACCATATTTGAGACCTTCTTGCATGACAAGACCTGGATCTTCTGTATGGACGTGAACTTTGACGATTTCATCATCATTGACAACAAGGAGCGAGTCACCGAGTTCATTCAAGTAGTTACGGAATTCGTCGTAGTCAAAGTCCTTAGAATAAGTTGGACCTTGTTTGAGAGCTACCATAATCTCTGTACAGTAACCAAAGGTAATATCCTCAGTTGCAACATGCCCTGCTACAGACTTGTGGTGCTCTGCATTGATCATTTCACTCATGTTAGCAGGAGTCGCTACAAAGTCTTCAGAAGCACTGTATTCACCAGTAAGAGCTGAAAGGAATCCTTCGTAGATGAAGACCAAACCTTGACCACCTGAGTCTACCACACCAACTTCCTTAAGGACTGGAAGCATTTCTGGTGTCTTAGCCAAAGCTGCTTTTGCACCTTCCAAGGCTGCACGCATGACCTCAACAGCATCATCTGTCTCCTCGGCTTTTTTCTTAGCCCCAATAGCCGCTCCACGAGAAACAGTCAAAATGGTCCCTTCAACTGGTTTCATAACCGCTTTATAAGCTACTTCGACACCGGATTGGAAGGCAAGAGCCAAGTCTTGACCTGTTAATTCATCTTTTTCCTTGATAGCCTGAGAGAAGCCACGGAAGAGCTGAGAAGTGATAACCCCTGAGTTCCCACGCGCACCCATCAAGAGACCTTTAGCAAGAATGCTCGCTACTTCTCCAACTGTAGAAGCAGGCTTGTCTGCTACTTCTTTCGCACCATTTTCAATGGTCATTCCCATGTTTGTCCCAGTATCTCCATCTGGAACTGGAAAGACGTTCAATGAATTGACATATTCTGCTTGCTTATTCAAACGAGTTGATGCAGCCTGCACCATCTCTTGGAATAAACTGGTAGTAATTTTTGACACGATTATTCTCCTACAACTTTGATATTTTGAATGTAGACATTCACAGTCTGAGCAGTAATTCCTAGTTGATTTTCTAGACTAAAACGAACACGCTCTTGAATGTTTTTTGACACTTCGCTTATCTTTATTCCGTAGCTCAACACGGTATAAACATCAACTGCGATGCTACCATCTTCGGCTGCCTTCACGACAACACCCTTAGAATAATTTTCCTTACCAAGGAGGGCTTGGAAATTGTCTTTGAGGGCATTTTTACTAGCCATACCGACCACTCCAAAAATCTCAGTTGCGGCACCACCTACTACGGTTGCAATCACTTCATCTGTCAGTTCGATTTGACCATCTTTTGTATTAATTTTTACAGTCATTTTTTTTACCTCAACTAGTTGATACTCTATTTTATCATATTTCAGCCCAAGTGTAAAAGCAGAATGCTGTATCGGCGGATATTTATACTCAATGAAAATCAAAAAGCAAACTAGGAAGCTAGCCACAGACAGTACTTGAGTACGGCAAGGCGAAGCTGACGTAGTTTGAATTTGATTTTCGAAGAGTATTACTCTATTTTTCAAATGGTTTTATCTCTAGAGCAAAAGAAAAAGACCTAAGCGGTCTTTTCATTTTTATTAAACGCGTTCAACTTTACCTGATTTCAAAGCACGAGCTGAAGCCCAAACTTTTTTAGGTTTACCATCGATAAGAACAGTAACTTTTTGAAGGTTTGGTTTTACGGCACGTTTTGTTTGGTTCATCGCGTGTGAACGGTTGTTTCCTGATACAGTCTTACGACCTGTAAAGTAACATACTTTAGCCATTGTGTTTTCCTCCTATTAGATCTAATATAGCGGATGTGCTAGCACCACATACCGTACTATGTTATCACACTTTCTCTATTTTGGCAAGGAAATTAGGAGACTTTTTTTATTTAACGTAAACAACTCCAAGCTTACCAAAGGCTACTTCTCCACGGATAATCAGGGTTTTGTTTGTTGGCGCTACAGGAGCATCTGCCTTAGCTGCACCAAAGGAGGTTTCTACTTTTAAATCGACACGCCAGTGTTGTGGAACATAGACAGTTGCATTCCCGAAGGCCACTTCAATATTTAAAGTTGCAAAATCACCTAACATCTCTGCATTATCATAGTAGATTTTTGCATCTCCAAAAGCAACTTCAACTTGGTCATCTACAAGATCTTGATCTTGCTTATAGAAGGTCCCACTACCAAAAGCGACTTCCTTATCCGTGACGACTGTTCGTTCACCGTTGTACCACCATTTTTTGCCATACCAAAACTTACTTGAGTGAGTGAGATAGCCAACTCCTAGCACTGCTAAGATACTAGCCCAAAACAAAGACTGGTTTGGAATAGGAAAAATGTTATAAAAATGATTCGCAATCATTAAGGCTACTAGAGCGGTAAAAACTGCTGATGTTAGATGACGACGAAGCAAAGCTTCAATGGATTGGTAAGCAAAAAAGACGATACCAATCAAAGGCCATATTTTACCATCCAAAGAAGGAATGCCAAAATTTCCTTGCAGCAAGATCCAGGCTGCTAAAACCAATAAAACAATACCAAATGCTTTCTTTTTCATGTCTTTTACCTCATGTTTCTTAGATTTTCTTTTAGGAGGGACTGGTAATGTCGTGAGACATGAACCTCCTTGTGCGTCTGATAAAAGGAAATGGTGCCCGTTCCTGAAAAGGACTTGTCCACTGAGTAAATCTGACGGATGTTTGCTATCGTTGACTTGGAAACTCGACTAAAATAGCGAGGCAAGATGGACTCCAACTCATAGAGCTTGAGGCGAACTTCATAGGCTTCCTTCTGGTTATGAGCGTAGATCTTGCTTCCTTCTGTTTCAAAGAAGAGAATTTCTGACAGGTCTAGATAATATTCACCTGTCCCCTTGTAAAAAGTCAACCTCGGAGCCTTTGACTCTTGCAAAAGTCGTTGCAAGTCTGCAATTTCATCTGTCAAAGTGGGGGTCTTGATGACAATTTCAGTCTCCTCTAAATTGTCGTCAATCTCAATTCGTAACTTCATCACATCTCCTTTCTGACTCTACTATATCAAAGCTAAGATAGGAATACAAGGGCAAAAAAGCAAGTGGTCTATATGAAGCAGTAAGTGGTTGTAGGACCAGCCTAACTTACATGTCAGAATAGGAAGAAAAGGAATCCCCACAACAGACCGCAGACATAGCCAACCAAGACGTCCTTTGGATAATGCACACCACCTAAAACCCTCACCAAGCCCAGCAAAGCTGAGAAGAGCAAGCATGCTAAGCCAACAGGTAGACTAGCATGCAGACAGGCCATGGAGATGATAGTTGCCGAAAAAACATGGCGACTGGGCATCGACTGTCCCGAGCTATCTTTTTCAAGCAGAGGACTGATGTCCCAAGTTTCATAAGGTCGCGGGTGGTTGATTTTCTTACGAAAAAGAGACAAAATCACAAAACCTGATGCAGGGATAAGCACATAAACCCCAACTTGCTGACCCAATCCTAGTTGCAGGTAAGTGGTAACTAGCAAGATCAGATAGACCAAGGGCATGGCGACTGTCATCAAGCGATTAAAACTGCGTAACAGAAATAGAAGGGTGGGATGGCTGGTGAGCCTGGAGCTGATATTTCGATACCATTCTTGATAATTTTTCATTTATACTTCTCATTCATTACCTTGTTTTTGTCTACCGGTGAGGCATTTGTCTTCTAGTATAGTGCAGAAAAAGAAGGCCGTCAAGCCTTCTTTAGATTTATTCTTCTGCTTCGTCTTCTGTAAATTGGCTATTGTACAAGTCGGCATAGAAGCCACCTTGCGCCATCAGCTCCTCATGATTGCCTTGTTCGATGATATTGCCATCTTTCATGACAAGAATCAAATCAGCATTACGAATAGTTGACAAGCGATGGGCAATGACAAAGGAAGTTCTGCCTTCCATCAAACGGTCCATGGCTTTCTGAATCAATTCCTCTGTACGTGTGTCAACTGAGGATGTCGCTTCATCCAAAATCAAGAGCGGTGCATCTTTCAATAAAGCACGAGCGATAGTCAAGAGCTGTTTCTGTCCAACAGACAAGCTCACTGTGTCATCCAAAACCGTATCGTAGCCATCTGGCAAAGTCATGATAAAGTGGTGGATTCCTACTGCTTTTGCTGCTTCAATCATTCGTTCATCGCAGATGCCTGTTTGATTGTAGATAAGATTATCTCGAATGGTTCCTTCAAAGAGCCAAGTGTCTTGCAAGACCATAGAAAAGGCATCGTGTACTTCCGAGCGCTTCATGTCCTTGGTATCAACACCATCAATACGGATGCTTCCCTCATCAATCTCATAGAACTTCATCAAAAGATTGACAATGGTTGTCTTACCAGCCCCAGTCGGTCCAACGATAGCGACCTTCTGACCTGCATGAGCTGTCGCAGAAAAGTCATGGATGATGGTGCGTTCTGGTGTATAGCCAAAGGACACGTGATCAAAGACCACTTCCCCTTTCATGTTGCTCAATTGTCTTTCTTTATGGGATTCATCCTGCATCTCAGCTTCACCTAGAAATTCAAAGACACGTCCCATGGCTGCACTCGCTTGTTGTAAGTTTGTAATCCCTTGAGCAATCTGTGACAGAGGTTGGGAGAAGGTCCGAACATAGACCATAAAGGCTACAATAACCCCTATAGTGATATGTCCTTCTAGAGCAAGCGCTGCACCAACGATGATGACCAAAACATAGCTAAAATTTCCAACAAAGATCATAGCTGGCATCATGATACCAGAAATAAATTGAGATTTCCAGATACTGTCGTGCAAGCTCTGATTCAAACCTCCGAATCTCGCCTTGGTTGAATCCACTGCGTTGTAGCTAGTCACTACATTATGGCCAGAGTACATTTCTTCTACGTAACCATTGACGGCCGCCAGATTATTTTGTTGGGCTTTAAAATAACCCTGTGACTTGGCCATGATTACGGAAACCGCCGCAAAACCAACAAGGGTTGATACAACGGTTACCAATGCCAAAATCCAGTTCATGCTAAACATGGTCACCAAGACAGCAATCAACAAGAAACTAGCTGAAAGAACTGTCCCTAGACTTTGGTTGAGAGATTGCGCCGCCGTATCCACATCATTGGTCACACGAGATAGAGTGTCTCCTTGCGAATGACGATCAAAATAGCCAAGGGGCAAACGATTGATCTTTTCAGCGATTGCTGTCCGCAAGCGTTTTGAAAAATGTTGGATACTTGTTGAAAAGATATAGGCCTGTGTATAGTTAAGAATAGCACCAAGTACATAGAGAATCACTAAAAAGCTAGCAATACTTGAAACAGCCTCTAGGTCAATTCCCGTCATCAAACCATCTGAAATCAAGTTGGTAATTTCCTTAATCTTGGTTGGTCCATAAACAGTGATGATGCTTGAACATACAGCTGCTACAACCGCTACTAGTAGGGGAATTTGGAGACCTGCTAGAAAAGGTTTATAATATTTCCAAAAAGACATTTTCTTATTTTCCATGTTCCAATTCCTCCTTCGATAGTTGTGAGTAGGCAATTTCTTGGTAGACTTCGTTGGTAGCTAGAAGTTCCTTATGGGCGCCTTGTCCCACGACTTTTCCTTGATCCAAGACTAAGATCAGGTCAGCATCCATAATGGTAGAAATCCGCTGCGCTACGATGAGCTTGGTCATGGATTGTGTTTTCTCAGCTAGCTCTTGGCGTAAGATACGATCCGTCTTGTAGTCCAAGGCTGAGAAGGAGTCATCAAAAATGAGAATCTCTGGTTTACGAGCCAAGGCACGCGCAATGGCCAAACGCTGTCTTTGACCTCCTGAGAAGTTGGTTCCACCTTGGGCTACTTCTGATGCAAGTCCTGCTTCCTTATCCTCTATGAAGCTTTTAGACTGGGCCAATTCAAGGGCTTGCCACATAGTAGCTTCGCTTAGAGGAGTTTCTTTGCTCTTACCAAAATCTAAGTTCTCCTTGACATCTCCAGAAAAGAGCACAGCTTTTTGAGGAATATAACCAACCTTGTTGCGCAAATCTTCCAAGTCATAGTCTTGAACATTAACTTCGTCCACTAGGATTTCTCCATCTGAAACGTCGTAAAAACGTGGCAAGAGGTTGACAAGCGTAGACTTACCTGATCCAGTCGATCCGATGAAGGCCACGGTTTGACCCGCTTCTGCTTTGAAAGTGACATGTTCCACGACTGCTTCTGAGTTTTTAGAGTAGCGGAAAGTCACATCACGGAATTCCACTTGTCCTTGAACTGAAGGATCCGCTGTCTGTGCATGACTAGGATTTTCAATAGAAGAATGCAGATCCAATACTTGATTGATACGTCCTGCCGAAACCAAGGTACGAGGAAGAACGATAAAGAGTGCTCCCATGAGAAGGAATCCCATCACGACCTGCATAGCATAGGACATGAAGACCACCATATCACTAAAGAGTGGCAAACGTTCTGTCAAACTTGCATCGTTGATGATATAGGCACCAATCCAGTAAATGGCTAGACTCAAGCCACTAGAAATCGCCATCATAATGGGATTCATAATGGCCATCAAGCGATTGACAAAGAGATTGAGACGTGTTACCTCATCGTTGGCTGCTTCAAATTTTTCATCTTGGTAATCTTCCGCATTGTATGCACGAACAACTCGAATCCCAGTCAAACTTTCACGAGTGATGCTATTGAGTTTATCTGTCAATTTTTGGATAACCGATTGTTTTGGAAAGGCCAGAGTCATGAGAACAGTGGTCATCAAGACGTTGACAATAACAGCCACAACGACTGCCCAGAGCCAGTATTCGGACTTACCAAGGATTTTTCCAATAGCCCAGATTGCCATGATTGGCCCACGAGTAACCACTTGCAAGCCCATGGTAAAGAGCATCTGTACCTGGGTAATATCATTGGTCGTCCGAGTCAAGAGACTTGGGATTGAAAAACGTTTGATCTCTGTCTGCGAAAAATCTAAAACACGATGAAATACATCTCTACGTAGATGGGTTGTATAGGATGCTGCAACGCGAGCGGCAAAGAAACCAACCATAACAGATGAAAAGAAAGCCAATAAAGACAAACCAATCATCTTCGCAGCTGGTGACCAGAGTGCATCCATCTGTGTCCCTGACGTTCCAAGTAACTCTGTAATTTGCGAAATATAAGTCGGTACCTCTAACTCGAGATAGACCGAGAAACAAGTGAAAAGAATCGCAAGGACAATCATCCCCCACTCTTTTCCTGTAATACGTTTAGCGAGTTTCTTCATTCTCTCCTCCTATCTTCTCAACATTTTCTTGCAACTGACCGAGGACCTTTTCAAAGATTGCCAAGTCTGACTTTGAAACACCCTCTAGCAGACTCTGATTGATCCGATCAAAAAAGGCCTTAACTTCTTGCATCTGCGAACGCGATTTATCCGTCAAGCGAACAAACTTTGCCCGCTTATCGCTGGGGCTGGCCTCTAGTTCAACCAAACCATTTTGTACCATGCGCTTGACTAGATTACTCGCAACAGATTTAGTAATATTGAGTTCCTGCTCGATATCCTTAATTAAGACCAGATTTTCAGACTGTTCTTGGCAATCTAAAAAACGCAGAACCTGCCCCTGCGGTCCACCCATAAATTCAAGGCCACATCGCTTGGCTTCTTTCTGTATCATCAGATGAGCCTGGTATCCAAAACGTTTAAACATCAACATCGGCTTGTCCATGATTGCTCCTTTCTCACGATTAAATATAGTTCTCTGGAGAACTAATTACATTTCCATGAGAACTATTTTATCACTTTCAGAAGAGATGTCAAGAAAAAAGTTTCCTAGAGAACTATTTTAGTCTGAATTGACATTGGAGAATATTTTCTCTATAATAAGCACTAGCTACCGTGGATAGGAATCCATTCACTTGATGAAGGGAGAAAACGTTCAAATGAAACCAGAAGAACAAAAAGTTTTAGGGATTTTAGCAACCATTTTTGGAGCCATCGCACTTTTAGGATCTTGGATCCCGTTTATTAACTATCTATCGTTTTTCATCGCTATTGTCGCGTTGATCTTAGGTATTATCGGACTTATTGCCAATCTCAAAAAACGGAAAACAATGGCCATTATCGGAACATCCTTGTCAATTGCTTCTATTATACTCTTCCTTACGACCCAGATGTTGTATGCTAATGTCTACAAAGAATTTGTCAGAGAGTTTAACCGTTCCTATAGAGAAGCTAGCTCCTCAATGGAACGCGACTTGACAGATGATACCATTGATTCACTCCCTGAAGAGGAGGAAGAAGACGATACCTTCACTTGGACCCAAGAACAGTTCGACGCTTTAATCGAAGGTGACCTTGATAACAAAGGAAAAGGTGGTACCAATTACAAGGATATTATCAAAAAACACGGACTGCCAGACTCCGAGTTTGATTCCACTATTGGGGGATACGATACGAGAAAAATCACCTATATCTCTATTGGTGACAATATCAAGACTGTTACCTTAACTTTTGCAAAACAGGACAATGGACAGCTCTTACTAGTTCATAAAATAGCTGTAGGCCTAGAAGAAAGCCAGCAGCAAAGAGATTCTGGAACCAGAATCTAATCTCAAATATAAAAAGCGAACAGCTAGCAAGTCTGTTCGCTTTTTTATTAGAATCCATCGACATTTGTGTAGATCTTTTGGACGTCCTCATCATCCTCAAGAACGCTGTAAAGTTTTTCAAAGGTTTCCAAATCTTCACCTGACAACTCAACTTCTGACTGAGGAATCATTTCCAGTTCAGTAACTTGGAATTCTTCGACACCTGACTCACGCAAAGCAACGATAGCCTTGTGAAGGTCAGTTGGAGCTGTGTAAACAGTGATTGTTCCTTCTTCTGCTTCTACATCATCCACATCAATGTCTGCTTCAAGCAAAAGCTCAAAGATAGCATCCGCATCATCACCAGCAAATACGATAACACCCTTGTTGTCAAAGAGGTAAGAAACAGAACCTGAAGCTCCCATGTTACCGCCATTTTTACCAAAAGCAGCACGGACGTTCGCAGCTGTACGGTTGACGTTTGAAGTCAAGGTATCCACAATCAGCATAGAACCATTTGGTCCAAATCCTTCGTAACGTCCTTCTGTAAAGGTTTCGTCTGTATTTCCTTTTGCCTTATCGATAGCCTTATCAATAACGTGTTTTGGCACCTGCGCTTGTTTAGCACGATCGATAACGAATTTCAAAGCAGTATTTGATTCTGGATCTGGTTCCCCTTTTTTAGCTGCTACATAGATTTCTACACCAAATTTTGCATATACTTTAGAGTTAGCTCCATCTTTAGCCGTTTTCTTAGCTACGATATTGGCCCATTTACGTCCCATTAGGAATCTCCTTTTTTCACATTTTAATCTTTCTTATTATAACACAAGTCTAGCTGATTTTCACTAGAGGAAATGGATTTTCTTTTGCAAAGCAAGCTAGGATTTCCCTCCGACTGCCACGATTTTCTTGCCTTCTTTTATCCAAGGGTGTCGGGAAAGGGAGAAGTAAAGTTGGAGAGTCATCACAACCCAGAGTAGCGGTTCACAGAGAATGACACCTGTGTAGCCTGTCCAAGGAATAATCCAAGCTACGAAAATAATTTTCCCAAACAATTCGATAAAGCTAGATATAAGTGGCAAAAGTTTTTGGCCTAGTCCCTGCAAGCTATTTCTATAAATCAATAAAAGACTTAAAAATGGATAAAATACAGAACTGATACGTAAGTACAAGGTCCCGTTTTCTACCAAGTAGCTGTCTGTCGAACTTGCTAGGAAAGGAACTAGGCTAGGACTGGCAAAAAATAGGAAAATACAGGCAAAGGCTGCCCAAGACATACTCAAATAGCTCCCTAAACGAAGGCCTTGGACAATACGTTCGGGACGTTTTGCACCAAAGTTTTGAGAGATAAAAGTCGTCATCGATGCTGAAATAGCCGTCATTGGTAATAAGGCAAAGGCCATGATTCGCCGTGCTGCCGTTTGAGCACTGATAATGACTGCACCAAAACTATTGACAGAGGATTGCAAAATGACACTTCCGATAGAGACGATTGACCCTATCAGACCCATGGCTAGTCCCTGCTCCAAGAGATCCACATAGAGAGCCTTATTCCATTTGAAATGTTTGAGACCCGGAAGAAGTTCTGGAACACTCTTACGAATATAAAAATAACAGAGGATTGCTGACAAACCCTGCGAGATAATGGTTGCAAGACCCGCAGACTGAACTCCCAGATGCAGTTGCGTAATAAAATATAAATCCAAGATCACATTAACAATAGCTGAAAAGATAAGAAAAGCAAGAGCCGCAAGGCTATCACCAATCGAGCGCAGTAAGCCTGCAAAAAGATTGTAAGCAAAACTAACCCCTACACAGGTAACAATCATGGAGATGTACTCGTAGGATTGAGGAAGGATTTCTACAGGTGTTTCTAGGTACTGCAAGAGTGGATAAAGACCGAAGAAGCCCATCAGCATGACAAGAGCACTCAGGATGGCACCCAGAAGCCAAGTTGCCGCAACAGCTTCTTTAATCTTAGCAAAATTACGAGCACCGTAGAGGCGAGCGATGACAACTCCCATCCCATTTCCAACTCCGAGGGCAAAGCCGATAATCAGATCAAAAATAGCCGTCGTTGCTCCTACTGCTGCTAGGGATTCTTGCCCAAGAAACCGCCCTACAATCAAGACGTCAGCTGTATTATACAGTTGTTGGAAGATATTGGACAACAGAATTGGAAGGGCAAAACTTAAAAGTGAGGGGAGAATGGAGCCATGAATCAGATCCACTGTTCGTTTTTTATTCATAAAGATATTATATCAGCTTTCCAGAGGACCGACAAGATTCTTTAACGAATCCTGAAATCAATTGCTTACAGAGAGACAATTTGCTATAATCAAGGAAAGGAGGTCATTTATGAGTTTGACCAGTCAATTAATAACCGATGTGTTTCCAGATCTTGATAAAGTTGAAAAGCTAAATAACGAAGCTTTCCCCGAGGAAGAACGGGTCCCTCTTTCTGAGTTTTTGCGCTATCAGGACCGAGATGACGCCCACTTTTTTGCTTTTTATAACGAAGAAGAATTTGTTGGCTTTGCTTTTGCCATCTCCAACCAAAAGGCTTTCTATATTAGCTTTTTTGCCATCATGCCTCACTTAAGAAGTCACGGGTATGGGAAGGAAATTATCGACAAACTAACTGATTTTTATCAGCGGACCATGTTGCTTGAAGTGGAGCGATTGGATGAAGAATGCGATAACTTGGAACAAAGAAAAGCTCGTATGAGCTTCTATCAACAAAATGGCTTCAAAACAGCTAACGCTTTTCTAGAGTATGATGGATTGAGTTTTGAAATTCTCTACCGCGGTGACCATTTCGACGAGGAAGCCTATCGCGACATCTTCCAAAAATTACAAGATGAACATTAT
Organism: Streptococcus halitosis; assembly: GCF_027691175.1. Taxonomy (GTDB): domain Bacteria; phylum Bacillota; class Bacilli; order Lactobacillales; family Streptococcaceae; genus Streptococcus; species Streptococcus halitosis_A. The sequence continues at coordinate 295,397 of NZ_JAQFBD010000001.1, read as the reverse complement.
TTTGACTTTCACATCAAATACAGGCGCTTTAGTGATCATTAGTTGTTTCATCTGAAATAAACATAAAAAGTAGCAGTTCCTATCTGCTACTTTTTATGTTATTCTTCAATTTCGATTTCAAGTCCATCGCCTAGGTCAAGCGTCACTTCTTGGTTAGGTGCCAAATCTTCAGCGGCAGAAGTAGAAGTGGTTTCTTCTTCATCTTCAATCAAACCGTATTGAACACGAACCTGATGGTCAATCTCATCAAAAATCTCTGGGTGATCTGCCAAATATTTCTTAGCATTTTCAGATCCTTGTCCGATTTTTTCACCCTTGTAAGAGTACCATGCTCCCGCTTTTTGGATAATATCGAGATCACTTGCGATCTTCAAGAGCTCACCAGTCTTAGAAATCCCTTCTCCATACATGATTTCAACAAAGGCTTCCTTAAATGGTGGAGCCACCTTGTTTTTCACGACCTTGATCTTGGTTTCCTTACCGACATTGGTATCTTTCTGGTCACCCGTTCCCTTGATTTGCGTGCTTCCACGAACATCCAAACGGACTGAAGCGTAGAATTTCAAAGCACGTCCACCAGGTGTTGTTTCTGGATTTCCAAACATGACCCCAACTTTTTCACGCAATTGGTTGATAAAGATGGCAATTGTTTTGGTTTTATTGATTGAAGCTCCGAGTTTACGCATGGCCTGGCTCATCATACGAGCTTGCAAACCAACGTGATTGTCTCCAATATCCCCATCAATTTCCGCACGAGGTACAAGGGCTGCAACTGAGTCGATAACGACAAGATCAACCGCACCTGAGTCAATCAATTTTCCAGCAATTTCAAGACCTTGCTCTCCTGAGTCTGGTTGTGACAAGAGCAATTCGTCAATGTTCACACCAAGGGCTGCAGCATAGGCTGGATCAAGAGCATGTTCCGCATCAATAAAGGCTGCAATGCCACCTTCTTTCTGTGCTTGCGCGACAGCATGAAGGGCAACCGTTGTCTTACCAGATGATTCTGGTCCATAGATTTCGATGATACGTCCCTTAGGATAACCACCTGAACCAAGAGCAATGTCAAGAGCCAAGGACCCTGAACTCATGACTTGCACTTTTTGCTCCGCGCGCTCGCCTAAACGCATGATTGAGCCTTTACCAAAGTCTTTCTCAATCAATTTAAGAGCATCGTTCAAGGCTTTTTCACGATCCGCTCCAAACTTTTTTGAAATCTCATCTAATTTTTTTGGTTTTTTCGCCATTCTGTTCTCCTATATTCTACTGGTTCTTAGACCTATCTACTATTATATCAAAATTTAGTCACTTAATAAAGCCTTGCGAACTAGGTTAAAGGCATGCATAACCGCGATGTGACGTACATCTACTCGACTCCGTCCTGCGATATTAGCCTTGATCACCTCTGTCCCTTTTGCATGTGCCAGTCCAATAAAAACTGTCCCAGCTGGATGCCCCTCTAGGCTATCTGGCCCTGCCACACCCGTCAAACTAACTCCATAATCAGACTGAGTCTTGAGCCGTGCCTGCTCTGCCATTTTTCGAGCCGTAAACTCAGAAACGACCCCGTGTTCTTTCAGCTCTTGCTCGGAAATATCCAGCATCTTAGACTTTTCTTCTAAACTGTAAGTGACAAAACCGCCATTAAAGATAGCTGAAACACCTGAAAAGTCTGCTAAAGTAGCCTGAAAGAGGCCTGCCGTCAAGCTTTCTGCCGCAGTAATGCTTTTCTGTCTCTTCTTTAGCTCTTCTACAACGACACTCGCGAGGCTGGTTTCTTCCCCATATCCATAACAGATGTCTCGTAGAGAAATTCCCTCAAAAGTCTGGCGATCCAAGATTTGATTTTCTAAGATATCCAGTGCTTGATCAGCCTTTTCTTGACTAACTGCTTTTGTAGACAGGCGCAAGGTCACTTCTCCCGTCTTGGCATACGGCGCCAAAGTCGGATCGGTTTGATGGTCAATTAAATCCGCCAAAATGGTCACCAACTGACTCTCCCCAATTCCAAAGAAACGGAGCACTCGGGAATATAGTTTGGTGCCTGTCATCAGCTTGGGTAAGAGTTGGTTTAAGACCATGGGTTTCAACTCACTTGGTGGTCCTGGAAGGACCACGTAGGTTACGTCATCCACTTCCGAAACCCCTCCTACTGCTAAACCTGTCTCATTTGGCAGTGGAGTCGCTCCTTCTACAATTTGGGCTTGGCGCTCATTATTCGGTGTCCGAGCATAGTCAGGTCTATGAGCAAAGAAAATATCCAGTTTCTCTTGTGCTTGAGTGTCAAACACTAGATCTTTTCCCAAAAATTTTGCCAGAGTTTGTTTGGTCAAATCATCCTCAGTTGGTCCCAAGCCCCCTGTCAAAATCACAAGATTACTACGTTGACTCGCAATCTCAAGCAAGGACAAAAGACGAGCTTCATTGTCTCCGACAGCTGTTTGGAAATAGACATCTACCCCGATTTCTGCTAGCTTCTCTGATAAAAACTGAGCATTGGTATTGACGATCTGCCCTGTTAAAATTTCTGTTCCAACAGCAATAATTTCTGCTTTCATGTTTCCTCCTACTTATCTATTCGAATTTTTTTTTGAAAAAATCGCAGGAAATTTCCCACGATTTGATTCTTTGTTTTATTCTACCTCTTCGTTTGAAATACTAGTACTGGTTGAAGGCGCTGTCCGGCCAAAGGCTGTTTCGTACAGTACCGCATTGGTTTCCAATTCTGTCACTGGCTCTTTACCTAGTGAACTACGCAAGAGATTTTGCATTTCGAGCATATGTTCTGAAGTGACAATCTGATAAGAAATTCCCTGTAGCTCAGCATCTTCCCCACGCAATTGATGCGTTTCGATATTCTTGAAAGAATCTTGATAGCCGAGCAATTGTGGAATGCTCTTAGCTGATAAATCCACATTGGTCTGCATGTTGTCACTCAAAGCTTTTAAAATCCCTTGATAATGACTCACACTGTTCAGACTCAAAACCTTCTCAACGATTTTTTGAATGACTTCACGTTGACGTTTTTGACGTCCATAGTCTCCTTCAGGATCTTGGTAACGCATCCGTGAATACACCAAGGCTTCCTCACCATTCAAGTTTTGTTCCCCAACACCAATGGAAATCTTATTAAACTCTTCTTGGTCAGTGATGGAAATTGGAAAACCAAGTGTATTGTTGACGGTGATTCCACCAACTGCATCCACCAATTGTTGAAGGCCTTGCATGTTGACCATTACATAGCGGTCAATGTGGATATTCATCATCTTTTGAATAGTAGAAATTGCAAGCTCCGCACCGCCATTGGCATAGGCCGCATTGAGTTTGGCTTCCTGAACTTGGCCATTTCCACTCTCAATCTTGGTCAAAATATCCCGTTCCAAACTCATCATAGTGGTTTTCTTTGTTTTTGGATTAACAGTCAGGAGAATCATGGAATCACTATTTCCCGCCCACGGGTCTGTACGTTCCACATTTCCCGTATCTACCCCCATCAAGAGGATAGTCAGTGGCTCCGTCGCTTCGATAACGTTGGTTTCTTCCCCGATTTTTTTGTAAGTTTTTTGACTCAGGGTTGCAGTCCCCTGCTGATAGATTGTGTAGGCATAAATTCCTACACCTACAACTGTTACTGCCAGGAAACCTAGCACCATTCCAATTAATTTTTTGATCATCTTGTTATTCATCTATCAATTTGCCCATCAGACAAACATCTAAAAATATCCCTTCTGCTAAATAGGCTCCTCTTTCTTGTAAGCCTTCTGTGATAAATCCCATTTTTGAATAGAGGTGGATAGCAACCTCATTTCGTTTTTGTACACTGAGTTGCAAGCGACGCAAGACGCCACTGGCTTTAGCCCACTCGATGCCTTCTTCTAGAAGTATTGTAGCCAATCCTTGGTTCCAGAATTTCTTTCGAACCGCTAAAAAAACATCACCAATATGTCGAACCCTTAAATGTTGATCCGCTGTGATATTTAAGACTCCTGCAATCTCATCATTCAGTAAGGCGAGGAGAGTAATTTGATTCTCTGATGCAGCTTGCTTTTCAATAAAAAGAGCCATTTCAGAAGCTGTCATCATAATACCATTTTTATCTAGGCTAGTGAAGTCTGTCTCTTGACCGACATAATCTAAAAATGCAATCAAAGCTATAGCATCTGAAGTCTCTGCCTCACGAATGCACAACTCATACTCCATCCTGAAGCTCCTTGATGAGTTGTTCAGCCCGAGGGCCATGAGCTGTAAAATGAAGGCAACGACCCTCAGCTTCTTTCAAGATTTTCAATTCCAAGTAAGAATCTGGCAAATCTTCACCCAAAAGATGCCCCCACTCAATAACAGTCACACCACCACCAAAGAGAAACTCATCCAAGTCAATAGAATCAGCGTCTCCTTCGATACGGTAGACATCCAAATGGTAAAGTGGCAGACGCCCTTCATACTCTCTCACGATAGTATAAGTTGGACTTTTAATCATCTGACGGATATCCAAGCCCTTGGCAAGGCCTTTTGTAAAGGTTGTTTTACCCGCACCCAACTCTCCCGTCAAGATCAGAACATCGTCTTTTTGAAGCAAATGACCTAATCTTTCTCCGAGAGCTAGAAGCTCTTCTTCATTTTTTGTGTACATGTTACTATTATACCAAAAAGTTTCCTTTTGTGTGAATTTTCTTTATAGACTTACTATGCTAAATTTACAGTTCTCCTTGCCTTTCTTAGAAAAAGGTAAAAATACAAATAACAAATAAAACATCGCGAATCACATGTCCGTAAAATGAAATTTCCCTTTGCACGGATTTTGGAAAGAGGAAACGCGCACATAAAAAACCAAGACCGATATAAAGGAGAATGGAGGAGATTGTTATGGGATTCCTCAAGAAAATAATCGTGCCTAAAACGGAAATCACAACCGTTCTCTTCTTGTTAAGATGGTTGTCCATATCCCGAATATATTTATCAAAAGGCAGAAAAATCCACATATCAATACCCAATAAAAAAAAGAATGACGGCAGAAAGAGGTCAACCAGATCCTGCTGCAATTTGCTAGTAGTTTGGATGCTTTCTGTGAGAACCAGACAGGTTGCCAGAAGATTGACTACTAAAAGAAGGCTATAAACAAGACTTACTTTCTTTTGAACACGCAAAATACTATGACTTTTCTGACCCAAGGTATGGAAGTAATTAATCCCAGCACAAAAACCAGAAACTCCCACTATGAGAATTAAAAAATAGACATTTCCTTCTCTTAAGGATAAAAGTGATTCCTTCCACAATAAACAACTTCCAAATAAAATTTGAGCGACAGCTAATAATAATAAAACACGAATTGATTTCATCATTTCTTTTTCCTCCGTATAAGAAATTATACTCTGGCAGGGTTAGAAAATGATAAATGACTTCCAAAATGTCACATTAGGACGCTGAACGGTACAAAAAACAGTTCTGTCATTCACAGAACTGCTCTCTTCTAATCTAATCCTTAAACCAGAGGGCGATTTCTCGTTTAGCTGACTCTTCTGAATCTGATCCATGTACCACGTTTTGAATGGCTTGATTTTCTCCTGCTGCCTTAGCAAAATCTCCCCGGATGGTCCCCGGAAGAGCCTCTTCTGGACGAGTGGCCCCCATCATGTCACGCCAGCTTTCAATTACCTTGGGTCCTGAAATGATTCCAACAATTATTGGACCCGAGGTCATAAATTGGCGGATAGGAGGATAAAAACTTTTTTCAACCAAGTCACGATAGTGTTGGTCAATCAAATCTTCTGAAACTGCTGAACGTAATTCTAATTTTTCGAGTTTGAAACCACGTCGCTCAATTCTTTTCAAAACCTCGCCAACTAGACCTCTCTTCACACCATCTGGCTTAATGATAAAGAATGTTTGTTCCATATAAATCCCCTTGTCATTTTAGTTCTTCTATTCTACCACACTTTATGGAAAAGTGGGAAAATTTTCTGAAACAAAGCAAAGAGAACCCGAAGGTTCTCTTATTTGCTTTTATTCTACAGTTTCTTCAGATTGGATTTCCACAGTTTCATCTACTGGAGCAAGTTCTGTATCTTCTTGTTCAGGAGCCAGATATTCTGCGTCATTGATTGCCTGTGGTTCAAGGTTACGGTAGCGAGCCATACCAGTACCTGCTGGGATGATCTTACCGATGATAACATTTTCCTTAAGTCCAAGGAGATGGTCTTTCTTACCACGGATGGCTGCATCTGTAAGGACACGAGTTGTTTCCTGGAAGGAAGCCGCTGACAAGAAACTGTTTGTTTCAAGTGAGGCTTTGGTGATTCCCATAAGGACTGGGCGACCAGTCGCTGGAACTCCACCTGCGATAAGGACTTCTTTGTTCGCATCTGTAAAATCGTTAATGTCTAAAAGAGTACCCATGAGAAGATCTGTATCACCTGGATCCATGACACGGACTTTACGGATCATTTGACGAACCATAACCTCGATGTGTTTGTCACCGATTTCTACCCCTTGGCTACGGTAAACTTTTTGGACTTCACCGAGAAGGTAAGTTTCAACTGACAAGACATCACGAACAGCAAGGAGATGTTTTGGTTGGATAGAACCCTCTGTCAATGCTGCACCACGAGAAACTTGGTCTCCAACTTCAACACGCATACGTGCTGTAAACGGAACGATATATTCACCTTCGCCAGTTTCACCCTTAACAAAGACTTTCTTAGTACGAGTTGAAGCATCTTCTTCGATAGCTGTAACTTGTCCTTTGACCTCTGTAATAACCGCTTCCCCTTTTGGATTGCGGGCTTCAAAGATTTCTTGGACACGAGGAAGACCTTGAGTGATATCGGTATTTGAGGCAACCCCACCCGTGTGGAAGGTACGCATTGTAAGCTGTGTACCAGGTTCCCCGATAGATTGGGCAGCGATTGTACCAACTGCTTCACCAACTTCAACCGCATCACCAGTCGCCAAGTTGATACCGTAACAGTGACGGCAAACACCATGACGAGTGTTACATGTAAATACGGAACGGATAGTCACTTCTTCCACACCAGCATTGACAATCTCGCGCGCCTTGTCTTCTGTGATTAACTCATTTGGACCAATGATAACTTCGCCAGTTTCTGGGTGTTTAACAGTTTTCTTAGTGTAACGACCATTGAGACGTTCTTCGAGAGACTCGATCATCTCTTTTCCTTCCGCGATAGAGCGGATCAAGAGACCACGGTCTGTTCCACAGTCGTCCTCACGGATGATAACGTCTTGGGCGACGTCAACCAAACGACGAGTCAAGTAACCTGAGTCGGCTGTCTTAAGGGCCGTATCGGTCATACCTTTACGGGCACCGTGAGTTGAGAAGAACATTTCGAGTACTGACAAACCTTCACGGAAGTTTGAAAGGATTGGCAATTCCATGATACGCCCGTTCGGAGCAGCCATCAGACCACGCATACCGGCAAGTTGTGAGAAGTTCGAGATGTTACCACGAGCTCCTGAGTCCATCATCATAACGATTGGGTTCTTCGGATCTTGGTTATCGACCAAGCGTTTTTCCAATTTCTCACGAGCTGCACGCCATTCAGCTGTAACAGCATTGTAACGTTCATCATCAGTGATCAAACCACGACGGAACTGTTTTGTGATTTGTTCTACACGCTTATGAGATTCTTCAATGATTTCAGCCTTGTCTTCAACCACTGGGATATCAGCAATCCCCACTGTCAATCCAGCAAGTGTTGAATGATGGTAACCTAAGTCTTTCAATCGGTCCAAGAATGCAGAGGTTTCTGTTGTACGGAAACGTTTGAAAATCTCAGCGATGATATTTCCAAGGTTTTTCTTCTTGAATGGAGGATTGAGTTCAAGGTTGCGAATGGCTTCCTTGATATCGCCACCTAGTGGCAAGAAGTATTTAGCTGGAAGCCCTTCTGTCAAGTTAGCATTATTTGGTTCTTGCAAGTAAGGCAAACCTTCTGGCATGATGTCGTTGAAGAGGATTTTACCAACTGTTGTAAGCAAGACCTTGTGTTTTTGCTCTTCTGTCCAGGGTTTGTTGAGGCTATCAGTCGCGATACCTACACGTGAGTGGAGGTGAACATAGCCATTGCGGTAAGCCATAACCGCTTCATCACGGTCTTTGAAGACCATTCCTTCACCTTCACGACCAGCTTCTTCCATGGTCAAGTAGTAGTTACCCAAAACCATATCCTGAGATGGAGTAACAACTGGTTTACCATCTTTCGGATTCAAGATATGCTCAGCAGCCAACATCAAGATACGAGCTTCTGCTTGAGCTTCTTCTGAAAGCGGTACGTGGATGGCCATTTGGTCCCCGTCAAAGTCGGCATTGTAGGCTTCACAGACAAGCGGGTGCAAGCGAAGGGCCTTACCATCAATCAAGACTGGCTCGAAAGCTTGGATACCCAAACGGTGAAGGGTCGGTGCGCGGTTCAAAAGCACTGGGTGTTCTTTGATTACTTCTTCAAGGATGTCCCAGATACGTTCATCTCCGCGTTCTACCAAGCGTTTAGCTGCTTTGACGTTTTGTACGATATCACGCGCAACGATTTCACGCATAACAAATGGTTTAAAGAGCTCAATCGCCATTTCACGTGGCACACCACATTGGTACATCTTAAGAGTTGGACCAACGGCGATAACGGAACGTCCTGAGAAGTCAACACGTTTACCGAGCAAGTTTTGACGGAAGCGTCCTTGTTTACCTTTAAGCATGTGGCTCAATGATTTCAATGGACGGCTACCTGGTCCTGTGATTGGACGACCACGACGGCCATTATCAATCAAAGCGTCAACCGCTTCTTGAAGCATACGCTTCTCATTTTGAACGATGATACCTGGTGCATTCAACTCAAGCAAACGAGCCAAACGGTTGTTACGGTTAATCACACGACGGTAAAGGTCATTCAAGTCAGATGAGGCAAAACGGCCACCATCCAACTGCAACATTGGACGGAGATCTGGTGGAATAACTGGAAGGATGTTGAGAACCATCCATTCAGGTTTGTTCCCAGACTTGTAAAAGGCATCCAAAACATCCAAACGACGGATAGCTTTGACACGTTTTTGTCCAGTAGCTGTTTTCAACTCTTCTTTGAGTTCAGCAATTTCTTTTTCAAGATCTACTTGTTTCAACAGGTCTTGGATGGCTTCGGCACCCATCTTGGCAACGAATGATCCATAGCCATACTCACGCAAGCGCTCACGGTATTCGCGCTCTGTCATGATAGACTTGTGCTCAAGTGGTGTATCCTTAGGATCAATCACCACATAAGCCGCAAAGTAGATAACTTCCTCGAGGGCACGAGGGCTCATATCAAGGGTCAAGCCCATACGGCTTGGAATCCCCTTGAAATACCAGATGTGAGATACAGGAGCTTTCAACTCGATGTGCCCCATACGCTCACGACGAACTTTTGTACGCGTTACTTCAACCCCACAACGGTCACAAACAATCCCTCTGTAACGAATGCGTTTGTACTTACCACAAGCACATTCCCAGTCTTTAGTAGGACCGAAGATGACTTCGTCAAAGAGTCCTTCACGTTCTGGTTTCAAGGTACGGTAATTGATTGTTTCAGGTTTTTTGACTTCTCCATAAGACCATGAACGGACTTTGCTTGGAGAAGCTAGGGTGATTTGCATACTTTTAAAACGATTTACATCAACCACTATTTCTTCCCTTTCTATTCTAAGTGAACTGCTTATTCTTGTTCAGCAGTTTCTTCTGTTGCTTCCGCTTTTGTTGCTTTCTCAGCCTCTTCAGCTTCAAAGGCTGCTTTAGCCTCTTGGGCTGCTTTTTCGCGGGCTTTTTCAAGGTCATCTACGTGGATGACATCTTCGTCCATTCCTTCATCCAAGTCACGAAGTTCCACCTCTTGATCATCTTCGTCAAGGACACGCATGTCAAGACCAAGAGATTGCAATTCTTTCACAAGAACTCGGAAGGATTCTGGAACACCTGGTTTTGGAATTGGTTTTCCTTTTGTAATAGCTTCATAAGCTCTCAAACGTCCGTTGATATCGTCAGATTTGTAAGTCAAGATTTCTTGAAGAACATTTGACGCACCATAAGCCTCAAGAGCCCAAACCTCCATCTCACCGAAACGTTGTCCACCAAACTGAGCTTTACCTCCAAGTGGCTGTTGAGTAACGGTTGAGTAAGGTCCGACTGAACGCGCGTGCAATTTATCATCAACCATGTGGTGGAGTTTGATCATGTACATGACACCAACTGATACACGGTTATCAAATGGCTCACCAGTACGGCCATCGTAAAGGATTGTTTTAGCATCGCTGTCCATACCTGCTTCTTTAACGGTTGACCAAAGGTCTTCAGAACTTGCTCCGTCAAAGACTGGTGTTGCGATGTGGATACCAAGAGTACGTGCTGCCATACCAAGGTGGAGTTCCATAACCTGACCGATATTCATACGTGATGGCACCCCAAGTGGGTTCAACATGATGTCGACTGGAGTTCCGTCTGGAAGGTAAGGCATGTCTTCTACAGGAACGATACGAGAGACAACCCCTTTGTTTCCGTGACGCCCGGCCATCTTATCTCCGACCTTGATCTTCCGTTTTTGAGCGATGTAGACGCGAACCAGCATGTTAACGCCTGATTGCAACTCATCTCCATTTGCACGTGTAAAGATCTTAACATCACGAACGACACCATCGGCACCGTGTGGTACACGAAGAGAAGTATCACGCACTTCACGAGACTTGTCTCCGAAGATAGCGTGCAAGAGACGTTCTTCAGCTGAGAGGTCTTTTTCACCTTTAGGCGTTACTTTACCTACAAGAATATCCCCTTCTTTAACCTCGGCACCAATACGGATAATCCCCATTTCGTCAAGGTTTTTAAGGGCATCTTCACCAACGTTTGGAATCTCACGAGTAATTTCTTCAGGCCCAAGCTTTGTATCGCGCGTTTCTGATTCGTATTCTTCAAGGTGGACAGATGTATAGACATCGTCTTTGACCAAGCGTTCGCTCATGATAACGGCATCCTCGAAGTTGTAACCTTCCCAAGTCATGTAGGCGACGATTGGGTTTTGTCCAAGCGCCATTTCTCCATTTTCCATAGAAGGTCCGTCAGCGATAAAGTCGCCTTTTTCAACGACATCCCCAACTTTAACGAGAGTGCGTTGGTTGTAGGCAGTACCTGAGTTTGAACGACGGAATTTTTGGATGTGGTAAACGTCCAATGAACCATCTTCACGGCGTACTTCTACCTTGTCAGCATCTGCGTATGTAACTTTACCATCATACTGGGCAATAACAGCCGCTCCAGAATCATGGGCTGCTTGGTATTCCATACCAGTACCAACGTAAGGTGCTTTTGGATCAATCAAAGGCACAGCCTGACGTTGCATGTTGGCACCCATGAGGGCACGGTTGGAGTCATCGTTTTCCAAGAATGGAATACATGCAGTCGCAACGGCAACTACCTGTTTTGGTGACACGTCCATGTAGTCAACCACTTCTGCTGGATACTCTTGGTTGACCCCTTGGTGACGTCCCATGACGACTTTCTCAGCAAAAGTACCATCTTCGTTCAATTTTGAATTAGCCTGCGCTACAGTAAATTCATCTTCTTCATCGGCTGTCAACCAAACGATTTCGTTTGTGACTACACCAGTTTCACGGTTAACCTTACGGTATGGTGTTTGAACAAATCCATACTTGTTCAAGTGTCCGTATGATGACAAGTTATTGATCAAACCGATGTTAGGTCCTTCAGGTGTTTCAATTGGACACATACGACCATAGTGAGTGTAATGCACGTCACGTACTTCATATCCAGCACGGTCACGAGTCAAACCACCAGGCCCTAAGGCTGACAAACGACGTTTGTGAGACAACTCAGAAAGTGGGTTGTGTTGGTCCATGAACTGGGACAATTGTGAGGAACCAAAGAATTCTTTGATCGCAGCTGTCACAGGGCGGATGTTGATAATTTGTTGTGGTGTTAAAACTTCATTGTCCTGAACAGACATACGTTCACGAACATTACGTTCCATACGAGAAAGCCCAAGACGTACTTGGTTGGCAAGCAATTCACCAACTGCACGGATACGACGGTTTCCAAGGTGGTCGATATCATCCACACGGCCGATACCTTCCGCCAAGTTGAGGAAATAGCTCATCTCTGCAAGGATATCCGCAGGAGTTACAACACGAACCTTGTCGTCTGGATTGGCATTTCCGATGATGGTTACAACACGGTCTGGATCCGTTGGGGCAACAACCTTGAATTTTTGAAGGACAACTGGTTCTGTCAGAACAGCTGCATCGTTCGGAATATAAACGATCTTGTTCAAGTCGCCATCCAAGTGGTGCTCGATACTCTCGATCACGCTACGAGTCATAACTGTGTTAGCTTCTACCAAGATTTCACCAGTTTCAGGATCTACCAATGGCTCAGCGATGGTTTGGTTGAGCAAGCGTGTTTTAACGTTGAGTTTTTTATTAATCTTGTAACGACCAACTGCTGCCAAGTCATAGCGGCGTGGGTCGAAGAAACGCGCCACAAGCAAGCTACGTGAGCTTTCAGCAGTCTTAGGCTCACCTGGACGAAGGCGTTCGTAGATTTCTTTCAAGGCTTCGTCTGTACGAGAGTCCATTGGATTCTTGTGGATATCTTTTTCAACGGTGTTGCGAACCAATTCGCTATCACCAAAGATATCAAAGATTTCATCATCACCTGAGAAACCAAGCGCACGAACCAAGGTCGTAAATGGAATCTTACGAGTGCGGTCGATACGAGTATAAGCGATGTCTTTTGAGTCGCTTTCAAGTTCCAACCAAGCTCCACGGTTAGGGATAACAGTAGAACCGTAACCTACTTTACCGTTCTTGTCTACTTTGTCATTAAAGTAAACACCTGGTGAGCGGACCAACTGAGAAACGATAATACGTTCACCACCATTGATGATGAAAGTACCCATTTCGGTCATGATTGGGAAATCACCAAAGAAGACTTCTTGGGTCTTGATTTCGCCTGTTTCTTTATTAATCAAGCGGAAGGTTACAAAAATTGGTGCTGAGTAGCTAGCATCGTGGATACGTGCTTCTTCGAGCGTGTATTTTGGTTCCTTGATTTCATAGCCAACAAATTCCAACTCCATTGTGTCTGTGAAGTTTGAAATTGGCAATACATCTTCAAATACTTCCTTAAGACCGTGATCTAGGAAATCTTTGAATGAATCCGTTTGAATTTCAATCAAATTTGGTAAGTCAAGAACTTCTTTGATTCTTGAAAAACTACGACGGGTACGATGTTTCCCGTATTGAACGTCATGTCCTGCCAAGATGATTCTCCTTTGTAAATAAATTCCAAGCCTTGTCAATCAGGCTTTTCTAATCGTCATATGGTTTTTAAAACCCCTATCACCGTGTCCCTTTGATGAATTTTCAGAATCTTTAAATCTTTGTTACAAACACTCAAAAACCTGAAAAAAAGCACAAAAAGAGCAGCTAAATCTGACTTTTTCAGAAGATTTAACTGCTGTGAGCCTTGTCTGGACAATATTTCAGACAAAACCTACGACAAATGATTACTCATATTATACCTTATTTAGCTAGATTTTTCAAGGTTTTTTTACTATTTTTTAAACAATCTTTTCCTATATATTATTTTAAAATTTCAAGAAAATGAAGCATTATATTTTCTCTTAAAAATTAGGAAAACGCTTGCACTAATGTTTACCTCGTGCTATACTGTTAGGGAACAACTACACAAGGAGAATTGTGATGAAAAAGATCCCATCTCAAACTGAGAAAAAAATGATTTATGGTATCCGTTCCTTGAAGAACGGAACTGGTTCTGTCCTTATTGGTGCTAGCATTGTCTTGCTTTCTGCTACAATGCCAACTATTTCAGCCAACGAAAACCTTCCTCAAACTCAGGAAAATACTAGCGCTGTGGCTAAGGCTCCTACTGAGACTGAAACGAGTCAAACTCAAACGGAAACGCCTATTTCTGAACAAAAGAATGCAAACGCTTCCCTTGATTCTAAAAAAGAAGCTCCAGCTGTGGAAACTACTACAGCGCCAGAAACACCTAAAACAGAAGATGCTAGCACAAGCCAGGCTAACAGCAAGGAAGAGAAAGTAGATGCCAGCACTTCAACGCCAACTTCAGATCAAAAACCACAAGCTGACACATCTTCTGAAGAACCCATCGCAGATAATCACTTCCGTATCCATGTAAAAAAACTCCCTGAAGAAAACAAAGATTCTCAAGGTCTTTGGACTTGGGACGATGTTGAAAAGCCGTCTGAAAACTGGCCCAATGGAGCCAAGTCCTTCAAGGATGCCAAGCAAGATGACTACGGCTATTACCTAGATGTCAAACTCAAAAATGAGCATGCCAAGAAAGTCAGCTTCCTTATCAACAATACCAAGGGGGATAACCTGACAGGGGACCGTTCTGTAGAGCGCCTCTCTCCAAAAATGAATGAGGCTTGGCTAGATGAAAACTACAAGGTACACAACTACCGTCCTCAGCCAGCAGGAACTATTCGTGTCAACTACTACCGCACCGATGGCAACTATGACAAAAAATCTCTTTGGTATTGGGGTGATGTCAAAAACCCAAGCAGTGGAGAATGGCCTGACGGTACTGACTTTACCGCAACTGGAAAATATGGCCGTTACATTGATATCCCACTCAATGAAGCTGCAAGAGAATTTGGATTTTTATTACTAGACGAAAGCAAGAAAGGCGATGATGTGAAAATCAGAAAAGAGGATTATAAATTCACTGATCTAAAAAATCACAGTCAGATTTTCCTCAAGGATGATGACGAAACCATCTACACCAACCCCTACTACGTTCACGATATCCGTATGACTGGTGCCCAACACGTGGCTAAATCTCGTATCGAAAGCAGTTTTTCTACCCTCGTTGGAGCTAAGAAAAACGATATCCTCAAACACTCCAGCATCACTGATTACCAAGGGAATAAAGTAGCTATCACAGACGTGGAAGTGGATGAGGCAGGTAAAAAAGTGACCTATATCGGCGACTTCTCTGACACTCAACACCCTTACACTGTCAGCTACAATTCAGACCGCTTTACCACACGTTCAAGCTGGCGCCTCAAGGATGAATCCTACAGTTACGATGGTCCACTCGGCGCAACTCTAAAAGAAGATGGCAAGCGTGTTGACCTCACCCTCTGGTCTCCAAGTGCTGATAAGGTTTCCGTTGTCGTATATGACAAGAAAGACCCTGAAAAGATAGTCGGAACTGTCGCCCTTGAAAAAGGAGAAAAAGGAACCTGGAAACAAACTCTGGATGCAAACTCTGGTCTCGGTATCAGCAACTACACTGGCTATTACTACCACTACCAAATCGAGCGCCAAGGTAAAACTGTCCTCGTTCTTGACCCTTATGCCAAATCATTAGCGGCTTGGAACAGTGACCTAGCAAAAACAGATGCCGCTCATAAGGTCGCTAAAGCTGCCTTTGTCGATCCAGCGAAGTTAGGTCCGCAAGACTTGACCTATGGAAAGATTCGTAATTTCAAATCGCGCGAAGATGCTGTCATCTATGAAGCCCATGTTCGTGACTTCACCTCAGATCCTGCCATCGCAAAAGACTTGACCAAGCCATTTGGTACCTTTGAAGCCTTTATCGAAAAACTGGACTATCTCAAAGACTTGGGTGTGACCCACATCCAGCTCCTTCCAGTCTTGTCTTACTACTTTGTCAATGAATTGAAAAACCATGAACGTTTGTCTGCCTACGCTTCAAGCAACAGCAACTACAACTGGGGATATGACCCTCAAAACTACTTCTCCTTGACTGGTATGTACTCAAGCGATCCTAAGGATCCAGAAAAACGTATCGCAGAATTCAAAAACCTCATCAACGAAATCCACAAACGTGGCATGGGGGCTATCTTGGATGTGGTCTACAACCATACTGCCAACGTTGATATTTTTGAGGATATTGAGCCAAACTACTATCACTTTATGGACGCAGACGGAACTCCACGTACTAGCTTTGGTGGCGGTCGTTTGGGAACTACCCACTACATGTCTAAACGTGTCTTGGTAGACTCTATCAAGTATCTGGTTGAAACTTACAAAGTAGATGGTTTCCGCTTTGATATGATGGGTGACCACGATGCGGCTTCTATCGAAGAAGCGTACAAAGCTGCACGCGCCCTCAATCCAAATCTTATCATGCTAGGTGAAGGCTGGAGAACCTATACTGGTGATGAAAATACGCCTGTACAACCTGCTGACCAAGATTGGATGAAGAAAACAGATACTGTCGCTGTCTTTTCAGACGACATCCGTAACAACCTCAAGTCTGGCTATCCAAACGAAGGTCAACCTGCCTTTATCACAGGTGGCAAACGCGATATCAATACCATCTTTAAAAATCTCATTGCCCAACCAACCAACTTTGAAGCAGACAACCCTGGAGATGTTATCCAGTATATCGCAGCCCATGATAACTTGACCCTCTTTGACATCATTGCCCAGTCTATCAAAAAAGACCCGAGCAAGGCTGAGAACTATGCTGAAATCCATCGCCGTTTGCGACTTGGAAACCTCATGGTCTTGACTGCTCAAGGGACTCCGTTTATCCACTCTGGTCAAGAATACGGACGTACCAAACAATTCCTTGATCCAGCCTATAAGACTCCTGTTCCTGAAGATAAGGTTCCAAACAAGTCTCACTTGTTGCGCGACAAGGACGGCAAGCCATTTGTCTATCCTTACTTTATCCATGACTCTTATGACTCTAGTGATGCTGTCAACAAGTTCGATTGGACCAAGGCAACAGATGGTAAAGCCTTCCCTGAAAATGTCAAGAGCCGTAACTACATGAAAGGTTTGATCACCCTTCGTCAATCGACTGATGCCTTCCGACTCAAGAGTCTGGAAGACATCAAAGAGCGCGTCCACCTCATTACTGTTCCAGGACAAAATGGTGTTGAAAAAGAAGATGTGGTGATCGGCTACCAAATCACTGCTCCAAACGGTGATATCTACGCAGTCTTTGTCAATGCAGATGATAAGGCTCGCGAATTCAACTTGGGGACTGCCTTTGCTCACTTGAGAAAAGCCGAAGTCCTCGCTGATGAAAACCAAGCCGGACCAGTAGGAATCGCTAAACCTCAAGGTCTCGAATGGACTGAAAAAGGCTTAAAATTGAACGCTCTCACTGCCGTTGTTCTCCGCTTGTCTCAAGGTGGTGCCATTGTCGCCCCAGCTGTGGAAGAAAAGCCCGAATTTGATCTTTCTAGCCTGGACGTTGAACCAGAACAAGGTCAAGCTCAAAACCTAGCAGCCAATCCTGAAACTCAAGAAACTGCTGCAGAGACTCACTCTCAGAACCTCCTTCCAAACACAGGAACTGAGAGCAAATCCCTCCTTGCCCTTGCTGGATTCAGTATCCTTGCCCTTCTCGGACTTGGATGGTTGATAAAAAACAAGAAAAAGAAATAACACTCAATGAAAATCAAAGAGTAAACTAGGAAGCTAGTCACAGGCTGCTCAAAGCACAGCTTTGAGCTTGTAGATAAGGCGAAGCTGACTTGGTTTGAAGAGATTTTCGAAGAGTACAACCTAGCCCTCCTATAGAGAAAACACCCCATGGTCAGAAGAATCTTCTAGTCATGGGGTGTTGTTTTTATGATACACTTATCTATCAAATCATGTATTCTACACTATAGCTAGCGTCTGATAAGATACGCGCCAGGAACTGCTTAGTTCGTTCTTCCTGCGGACGACTAAAGAAGTCGTGGGGATTGTTCTCCTCTACGATACGGCCTCCATCCATGAAAATAACGTGGTTAGCGACATCTCTAGCAAATCCCATCTCATGCGTGACGACCACCATGGTCACACCTTCTCCCGCCAACTGTTTCAGAACATCCAAAACATCTCCAACCAACTCAGGGTCTAGTGCAGATGTTGGTTCATCTAGCAAAATGACCTCGGGCTTGACGGCAATAGCACGCGCAATTCCTATTCGTTGTTGTTGCCCTCCAGATAGCTGAGAAGGGTAGTAGTCTTTGTAGGCCAGTAAACCAACTTTTTCTAAGGCAGATTCTGCACGTTTGAGCGCTTCTTCCTTGGGAACTTTACGAGCGACGATTAGACCTTCTAGAATATTTTCCAGAGCAGTTTTATTTGCAAAGAGATTGTAGAAAGAAGCAATCTCTTCGGTAAATGTCTCTCGAATCGCTTGTACCACTTCCACCTGTTGCTGAATCCATGGGTGTTCCTCAACAATTGACTCAATAGAAGACAGCTCCTGAATGCTTGTAACCTTAGGACTATAGACATTACTTGGATAAAGGAAAAAACCGTCGCTCATAATTTTGACAAAATCAGGGCGAATCCTTTCCACATAGTTGCGATGCCCGTCAACACTCTTTTGAAAGATACGTGGATTATTTAATCCCTGCCCCTTTTCTTCGAGTGTTACAAAATGAAACCAAAATCCCACAGGAACTCTTTCCACTTCATCACCTCGAATCGCTCTAAAGACTAGATCTCTTTTACTTGCCATACCTTTCTCCTTCCATTTGGATTGAAACCATCTTACCACTCCTTTTCCCCTTTTCCCAATATATATTGACTATCAACTCGATTGAAAATTTTTATATCTATGAAGAAAAAAATCCCTGAAAAGCTTGATGTTACTAGCCCTTCAAAGATTCACTTTATTTTCATCTATTTTCCAAAAAGAAGCTGATATAGATTTTCTATCAAGCCGATTGAATTTTTTTATATCCATCTTCATTCCCAAATTAAGTACATAATTTTATCCTAATACCAAATTACTACTGAAAAATTTATTTTCTCCCGATATTTCCTTGCACAAATCCCATGAAAACGCTACAATATTAATAGACTATTATTAGGAGGATGGGATTATGAAAATATCCAAAGTTACCATTACAATTGCTTCTACACTTGCTTCCGTCATTTTACTGACTGGCTGTGGCACAAATTCGGCAAATTCACAGACAACACAAAGTAGTACATCTGATAATCAGGTTACCATGACCTATGATCAGTTGCGTTCAAGAGAAAACACTATGTCAACTCTTTGGTATCAAAAAGCAGCTGAAACTAAGGCACTCTATCTACAAGGTTATAATGTCGCTACTGGTCGTTTAAAAGAACTACTAAAAACACAGACAGATAAACCCTACTCTATCGTTTTGGACTTGGACGAAACCGTATTAGACAATAGCCCTTATCAAGCGCAAAATGTCAAAGATGGAACAGCATTTACCCCAGAAAACTGGGATGTCTGGGTAAAAAAAGCCGCAGCCAAGGCTGTACCAGGTGCTAAAGACTTTCTCCAATTTGCAGACCAAAACGGTGTCCAAATTTACTATGTATCTGACCGCACGATAGATCAGGTAGATGATACGATCAAAAACCTAGAAAACGAAGGAATTCCTGTACAAAGCCGTGATCATCTCATGTTCTTAGAAAAAGGCGTCAAATCTAAAGAAGGTCGTAGGCAAGCAGTCCAAGAAAAAACCAACTTAGTCATGCTACTAGGAGACAATCTTGTGGACTTTGCAGAGTTTTCAAAGACCTCTGAAACTGAGCGCGACCAAAAATTAGAGGAATTACAAAAAGAGTTTGGTGAGAAATTCATCATTTTCCCTAACCCAATGTACGGATCATGGGAAAGCACTGTTTACAATGGTAATAAATTGGATGCCAAGGGTCAAACTGAAGAGCGCCAAAAAAACTTACAAGGTTTTGATAAATAAAATAAGAGATCTATCTACCAGTTTACACCAACTATAAGATATCGTATTTGCGAGAATATCAAAAAAAGACGATTTCCAAGCGGAGATCGTCTTTTTCACTATTTTATCTTGTACTTGGTATAAACTAGTATATATTCCACTAGATAGTATGCTCTATCGCTTGTACCACTTCCACCTGTTGCTGAATCCAAGGGTGTTCCTCACCAATCGACTCAACCGATTGAATTTTTTTATATCCTCTCTTTCATGGCAAAGTAAGCTCGTACTTTGGGTGCCACTTGTGTGCCGAAGAGTTCAATAGCTCTCAAAACTTGATCATGTGGCATAGAACCAAGCGGTAGATGGAGCATGAAACGGTCCAAGTCTAAATCCTCAATCATGCGAATCAATTTTTCTGCTACCTGATCTGGATTTCCCACAAACATGGCACCATTTGGACCAACTTGCTCCAAATATTGCTCATAGGTCAACTCCTGCCAGTGTGGACGGTCCTTGGAAATCGCATCCACCACTTGCTTGGTCGGATGGAAATAATCTTTTACAGCCTGTTCGCCATCCTCAGCAATCCAGCCCCAAGAATGAGCACCCACTTTCAGGTCTTTATCCGCATGACCGGCATCCCTTCCAATCTTACGATAAGCTTGAATCAGCTTTTTAAAATAACGCGGATTACCACCGATAATGGCATAGACAATCGGCAGCCCTACCCGAGCAATCTTCACTGTTGATTCGACATGGCCACCTGTCGCCACCCACAATGGCAATTTGCCCTGAACTGGACGGGGATAGACTTCTTTTCCAGCAATGCTTTGGGTCAATTGACCTTGCCAGTTCACTTTGGTGCTTTCATTTGCCAGCTGAAGCAGGTCTAACTTTTCATCAAAGAGAGATTCATAGTCTTTCAAGTCATAGCCAAACAGAGGGAAGGATTCGGTAAATGAACCACGCCCAGCCATAATCTCCGCACGGCCATTTGACAAGGCATCGATAGTGGCATATTGTTGGAACAAGCGAATCGGATCCATGCTTGAGAGAATGCTGACCGCACTAGTCAAACGAATCTTTTTGGTATTAACCGCCCCAGCTGCAAGAACAATCTCTGGCGCCGATACCGCAAAGTCCTCCCGATGATGCTCCCCAATCCCGTACACATCCAAACCAACCTTATCAGCTAGCTCTATCTCTGCCACCAACTGACGAATGCGTTCATCATGACTGTAAATCTGCCCAGTCGCTTCCAGAGCAGTTGTTTCACCAAATGTTGAAATTCCTAATTCTACCATCCCGTTTCCTCGCTATCTCTTTTAGTTTTAGGGTATTTTATCACTAATTAGTTTTATTTTCAATACATTTGCTCATTAGAAAAAGCCTAGATGAACTAGACTTTCTTAGCTTATTCTACTGTTACTGACTTAGCAAGGTTACGTGGTTTGTCCACATCAAGGCCACGGTGGAGTGTTGCAAAGTAAGCGACCAATTGTGTTGGTACGACCATTGAGATTGGTGAGAGGTAAGGGTGTACAGTCGTAAGGACGATATCGTCTGTGTCTTTAGCAACATTTTCCTCTGCGATAGTGAGAACCTTGGCACCACGGGCTGCGACCTCTTGGATATTTCCACGAGTATGGTTAGCAAGGACTGGATCTGACAAGAGGGCCAAGACAGGTGTTCCTTCTTCAATCAAGGCAATGGTCCCGTGCTTGAGTTCTCCTGCCGCAAAGCCTTCACATTGGATGTAAGAAATCTCTTTGAGTTTGAGACTGGCTTCCATGGCTACATAGTAGTCTTGACCACGTCCGATGTAAAAGGCATTGCGAGTGGTTTCGAGAAGGTCACGAACCTTTGCATCAATGGTTTCTTTTTCTGAAAGGGTTGATTCGATAGACTGAGCTACGATTGACAACTCATGAACCAGGTCAAAGGCTTGCGCTTTGGCATTGCCGTTTGCTTCTCCGACTGCTTTTGCAAGGAAGGCAAGGGCTGCGATTTGCGCTGTGTAGGCCTTGGTTGATGCCACGGCAATTTCAGGACCTGCATGAAGGAGCATGGTATGGTTGGCTTCACGTGAAAGAGTTGAGCCTGGTACGTTTGTCACTGTCAAGCTCGGAATCCCCATTTCATTAGCCTTAACCAAAACCTGACGGCTATCCGCTGTTTCACCAGACTGGCTGATAAAGATGAAGAGCGGTTTCTTGCTGAGAAGTGGCATACCATAGCCCCACTCAGATGAAATTCCAAGTTCAACAGGTGTATCTGTCAGTTCTTCCAGCATCTTCTTAGAAGCAAATCCTGCGTGGTACGATGTTCCAGCTGCAAGGATGTAGATGCGGTCTGCATCTTGAACAGCCTTGATGATAGCTGGATCTACGACAACTTGACCTGCCTCATCTGTGTAGGCTTGGATGAGTTTACGCATAACAGTTGGTTGCTCATCGATTTCCTTGAGCATGTAGTAAGGATAAGTTCCCTTACCGATATCAGACAAGTCAAGTTCCGCAGTATAGCTAGTACGTTCATGACGATTGCCATCATAGTCTTGAACTTCAACGCTATCAGCCTTGACGATTACCAGCTCTTGGTCATGAATTTCCATGTATTGGTTGGTCTCACGAATCATAGCCATGGCGTCTGAGCAAACCATGTTATAACCTTCCCCAAGACCAATCAAAAGTGGCGATTTGTTCTTAGCGACATAGATGACATCTGGATTTTCAGAGTCAATCAAGGCAAAGGCATAAGAACCACGGATGATGTGAAGGGCTTTTTTGAAGGCTTCAAGAACTGAGAGACCATCTTCTTCTGCAAATTTCCCAATCAAGTGAACAGCGATTTCCGTATCTGTTTGCCCCTTGAAGTGGTGACCGGTAAGGTATTCTTCCTTGATTTCAAGGTAGTTTTCAATCACCCCGTTATGCACCAAGACAAAACGTTCAGTCTCAGAGCGATGTGGGTGAGCATTGTCTTCCGTTGGTTTCCCGTGAGTCGCCCAACGCGTATGTCCGATACCAGTTGTTCCCTCAACACCTGCTGTCTTGGCAGACAATTCTGCGATACGACCGACAGCCTTGACTAGATGATTTTCAGCACCACCTAGGACAAAAATTCCCGCAGAATCATAGCCACGGTATTCGAGCTTTTCAAGCCCTTGAATCAAAATATCAGTTGCATTTGTGTTTCCAACAACGCCAACAATTCCACACATAGTATATACGACACAGACCAGCTGTGCTTTCTCCTTAAATTGGTATAGTCTAATTCTCGCTTTACGGAATCAGCAAAAACAGTATATACTTGTTTTTCTCACTTGTCAAGAAGAAAAATTGGTATAGTTTTTTTATCTGGCATTTTATCAGAATTTCACTTGATACCTGACAAGTCAGCATCAATTACTTATAATAAAAAGAGGAGGTATTTGCCATGTGGTTTTTCTTCGCACTTTTATCAGCTGTCTTTGCAGCCTTAACGTCAATTTTAGCCAAGATTGGGATTGAGGGAGTTCCATCCAATCTAGCAACTGCTATTCGTACGGTCATCGTCATTCTGATGGCCTGGGCCATGGTTTTCTTGACCAATAGTCAGACCGAAATTGTCAATATCAGTAGAAAAAGTTGGCTCTTTCTCATCTTATCTGGCTTGGCCACTGGCGCCTCCTGGCTCTGCTACTACAAGGCCCTACAGATGGGCAATGCGACTGAGGTATCTGCTGTCGATAAATTCAGTCTCGTCATTACCCTCGTTCTAGCCTTTTTCTTCCTACAGGATGTCCTGACGTTTAAAACAATTATTGGCTGTATCCTGATTACGATTGGGACTTTGGTGATGATATTGTAATAAAAAGTGAGATGAACACCATCTCACTCTTTTTATTCTTAAAATCCATTATGGTCGCTGAGTTCTTTGAACCAATGGCCTGATTTCTTCAGGCGACGTTCCTGTGTTTCCAAGTCAAGCTCAACTAGACCATAGCGGTTTTTATAGCTATTGAGCCATGACCAGCAATCAATGAAGGTCCAAATTAAGTAACCCTTACAATTGGCTCCGTCTGCAATGGCACGGTGAAGTTCACGCAGATGTCCTTTGACAAAGTCGATACGATAGTCGTCCTGAATCATGCCATTCACACGGAACTTGTCTTCCCCTTCAACACCCATCCCGTTTTCGGTCAACATCCACTCAATATTCCCATAATTTTCCTTGATATTTTGGGCGATATCATAAATCCCCTGCTCGTAGATTTCCCAACCGCGGTGAGGATTGATTTTACGGCCCGGCATGACGTAATGCTCATAGAAATGTTCTGGCAGAAGCGGGCTGTCTGGATGTTTAGCAAAACGTGGCGCCATGACACGCAAAGGTTGGTAGTAGTTGACTCCAAGGAAGTCTACTGTATGTTGGCGAATCAGTTCCAATTCCTCTGCTGTGTAGTCTGGCAGTAAATCATGCTCAGCTAAAATTTCCACTAGTTCTTCTGGATAAGTCCCCAAGACAGATGGGTCTAGGAAAGACTGCGCTTGAAAGAGATCCGCAATACGAGCAGCTTTCACATCTGCAGGATGCTGGCTACGTGGGTAAGCTGGTGTCAAGTTGAGGACAATCCCAATCTTGGAATCAGGCAAAACCTCATGACAAGCCTTCACCGCAAGACTACTAGCCAGTTGCGTATTATAAGCTACCCGAACCGCCGCTTTGGCATCTACTTTGTGTGGATAATGGGCATCATAAAAATAACCAAACTCAACAGGAACGATAGGCTCATTGAAGGTAATCCACTGATCCACCAAGTCACCGTAGGTCTCAAAACAGAAACGCGCATAGTCTTCGTAGGCCTTGATAGTGGCCTTATTTTCCCAACCATCGCCGTCTTCTTGAAGGGCAAAAGGCAGGTCAAAGTGGTAGAGATTGACTAGAAGGCGAATCCCCTTGGCCTTAATCGCTTCAAAGACCTGACGGTAGAAAGCCACCCCTTGAGGATTAACCTCTCCACGGCCCTGTGGGAAAATACGCGACCACTGGATAGAAGTGCGAAAGGCTGTGTGACCTGTTTCTACCAGAAGCTCAACATCCTGTTCCCAATTTTCATAAAAAGTCGATGTTTTATCTGGACCAATCCCATTGTAGTAGCGATTGGGCTCCACCTGATACCAATAATCCCAGAGATTGTCTCCCTTGCCGTCACCAGGCACACGACCTTCTGTCTGTGGTCCAGAAGTCGAGGAACCCCAGACAAAATCCTTTGGAAATTTTAACATTATTATACCTCTTAACTTGATTATGTATTTATTCACTCCAATTATACAGAAAAAACAAGGTAAAAACTAGTTACATTTTTGCCTTGTTTTTCTTCTGATTATAGTTTTTATTTCTTGCTTAGAATTTCAAGGGTTTCGAGCAAGTTGTCTGCGTGAACTTCGATTGTGTCACCAGTCGCCTTGATCTTAACTTCTACGATACCATCAGCTGCTTTCTTCCCAACAGTGATACGGATTGGAAGACCAATCAAGTCGCTATCGCTAAACTTCACCCCGACACGTTCGTTACGGTCATCTGTCAAGACTTCGTAACCAGCGTCCATCAAGTTGACTTCCAGTTTTTCTGTCAAGGCTTGCGCTTCTTCATCTTTAACATTGACAGTAATCAAATGCACATCAAATGGTGCCAATTCTTTAGGGAAGTTAACTCCCCAAGCATAACGGTATTCACCTTTTGGCGTTTTGTTAACAAAGAGGCGAGCGTGTTGCTCTATAACGGCTGAAAGGAGACGGCTAACACCGATACCGTAACAGCCCATGATGATTGGGATCGCACGACCATTTTCATCTAAAACATCTGCACCCATACTTGCTGAGTAGCGAGTTCCGAGTTTGAAAATATGACCAATCTCGATACCACGCGCGAAGTTTAGAACACCTTGTCCGTCTGGTGAAATTTCACCCTCACGAACTTCACGGATATCCACATATTCTGCAGTGAAGTCACGACCTGGGTTCACGCCCGTCAAGTGATAGCCATCTTCATTAGCCCCCACAACAGCATTGCGAACATCTTGCACCTTACGGTCTGCAATGATTTTCACATTCTCTGGCAAAGCAACTGGGCCAAGCGAACCAAATCCTGCTGGGATAACACTTGCTACTTCTTCTTCGCTAGCTACATCAAAGAAATCTGCACCCAAATGGTTTTTCAACTTGACTTCATTAAGTTGGTCATTTCCAACTAGAAGGGCTGCAACAAGCTCACCATCTGCCATGTAGAAGAGGGTTTTGATGGTTTGTTCTTCTGGCACGTTAAGGAAGGCTGCGACTTCATCGATGGATTTAACACCTGGAGTTTCCACTCGAGTCACTTCTTCTTCCGCAACGACACGGTTGCTTGGTTTGTACTCGTTTGTTGCCATTTCTAAGTTAGCTGCATAGCTAGACTCACTCGAGTAGGCAATGGTGTCTTCACCAGAAACCATCCATTTGAGCAATTCTGCCTTGATTTCTTCTTGCACTTCTGCAGGAATTTCATCAAATGAGGCAACTGACTTGTCCAAGACAACCCAGCGGTCAATGTCTGTACGAGCAGGAGTGATGGCCATAAATTCTTGGCTATCCTTACCACCCATAGCACCACCGTCACCGATGATGGCCTTGAAATCCAAGCCACTGCGAGTGAAAATACGTTCGTAGGCTGCCTTGTACTCGTCATAAGTCACATCCAAACTATCGTAATTAGCATGGAAACTATATCCGTCTTTCATGATAAATTCACGCGTACGGAGAAGTCCGTTACGTGGACGTTTTTCATCACGGTATTTCGGTTGAATTTGGTAAAGGTTGAGTGGCAATTGCTTGTAAGACTTGACAGAGTCACGAACAATAGCTGTAAAAGTTTCTTCGTGTGTCGGACCTAGGATAAAGTCTGACTTTTCACGGTTTTTCAGTTTATAAAGGTCTTCACCATAGGTTTCATAACGACCTGATTCACGCCAAAGATCGGCACTGAGGAGGGCAGGAGCCAACATCTCCACTGCACCAATCTTATCAAACTCTTGGCGCATGATATTCTTAGCCTTTTCAATCACACGGTTAGCGAGTGGTAGGTAAGAATAAACACCAGCAGAAACTTGACGAACATAACCAGCACGCAACATAAGGGCGTGGCTGATAACTTGAGCATCGCTTGGCATTTCGCGAAGCGTTGGGATTAGCATTTTACTTTGTTTCATAATATTCCTCGATTATCTAAAAGAAGAGTCGCATAATGTCATTCCAGGTCACAGCTAGCATCAAGGCAACCATGATAACTACACCAGCCATGGTGACATAGGTTTCAATTTCTTGTTTAAGGGGTTTACGGCGGATAGCCTCTAGGATATTGAGCACAATCTTTCCACCATCCAAAGCTGGGATAGGGATCAAGTTAAAAATCCCGATATTGATGGAAATCATAGCTAGGAAATAGAGGACATTCTCAAGACCATTTTTAGCAGCATCGCTACTTGCTTTAAAGATGGCAACGGGACCACCGAGTTTGTTCAAATCTGGATGGAAAATCAAGTTTTTCAGAGCCGAAAGGATGCGAAGTCCTGAGTCAGCAGCGGTTGTAAATCCACCAACAAACATGGATAGAAAGTCTGACTTGATCCCCGGTTGAACCCCAAGAATATAACGTCCTTGATTTTCTTCTGGCGTCACAGTGACTTGTTTTTCGCTACTATTTTCAGAAATGGTCACATCCAAGGTCGGGGCTGTCTTGTCCTTGGTATCTGCTTCCACAGCCTGGGTCAAGTCTTGCCAATTCTTAACCTCATGCGAGCCGACCTTGGTAATTTGAGCGGTCTCAGCTACACCTACCTTAGCCAAAGCTCCCTCTGGCATGACATGAAAGAGATTGGTCTGAGTATCTCTAACACCGCCTTGCAAAAAGATCAAAATCCAAAAAACAACAACACCTAAGATAAAGTTATTCATAGGACCTGCAAAGTTGGTGATGAGCTTACCCCAGATAGAAGCATTTTGATACTGTACATCCAGAGGAGCAATGCGCACTTCGGTTCCGTCTTCTTCAACCACCGTTGCATCATGATCCACTGCAAAGGTCTTTTCTTCTTCCAAGACCAAGCCTTTAATGAAGAGCTTGTCTTCAAAGTCAAACTGAGTTACCTGCATAGGAAGAGACGTTTGATCCAACTTCTTCCCTGAGAGGTTGATCCGTTTGACCTTACCATCATCGGCAAGTGTTAAACTGACTGGAGTTCCTGTCTTGATTTCTGTCGCATCATCACCCCAGCCTGCCATACGAACATAGCCTCCTAGAGGAAGGATTCGAATGGTATAAGCAGTGCCATCCTTACCGATATGGGAAAAAATCTTGGGCCCCATACCAATGGCAAATTCACGAACTAGAATGCCCGATTTCTTGGCAAAATAAAAATGTCCAAACTCATGCACCACCACAATAATCCCAAAAACGAGGATAAAGGTTAGCAATCCAATCATTCAATATTCCTTTCTTTAAAACAGGCCAAATAAGTGCATCATTGGAAACACAATCAGCATGCTGTCAAAGCGATCCAACACACCGCCATGTCCAGGGATAAATTTTCCAGAATCCTTAACACCGAAATGGCGTTTCATGGCACTCTCAATCAAGTCACCAAACTGACCTGCCACACTGAAGAAGGCAGCAAAGAGACTCATTCTATAAATCCCATAAGGAAGAGCAACTGTGCTGTCCACTAACATGAAAACCACTGTTATCAGTACCGCACCTAGAATACCACCGACAAAGCCCTCAATACTCTTATTAGGAGAAACTCTCGGCGCCAATTTATGTTTACCAAAATTCATCCCTGTCAGGTAGGCTGCGCTATCTGTCCCCCAGACGATAAAAAGGGCCAAAAGTACCTTGTCAAAACCTGCCACCCGAGCATCTAGTAAGGCATTGAAGCCAAAACCAACATAAAAACTCACAGCAATTGGAAAAGCGGCATCTTCAATCGTATAGTTTTTACTGAAAACGGTCGTCCCTAGCATTATGGTAATCAAAACACTGTAGGCAACCACATTCCCATCAACAGGCAAAAAAGTTAGGTAATTTTCTAAAGGAACTGTGAGAGCGAAGGTCGCAAAAAGAGTCAAAGCGCCCTCAATGGTCATAGTCTTTAGCCCCTTCATGTGCAAGAGTTCATGGACGCCTAGCATCGCTAACAATCCAATCCCTATCTGCAACAAGAGCCCTCCTGCAAACAAGACTGGAAGGAAAATTGCCAGGGCCAATACCGCAAACAATGTTCTCTTTTGTAAATCCTTGGTCATATCTTCTCCTAAACTCCTCCAAAACGGCGATTGCGATGGTTAAAAGCAGCAATAGCTTCCTGCAAGGCAGCTTCATCAAAATCAGGCCACAAGGTATCTGTAAAGTAAAGCTCGCTATAGGCTGCTTGCCATGGCAAGAAATTACTCAAACGCAACTCACCACTCGTACGGATAATCAAATCAGGATCCCGCAAATCCTTTGGCAGGTGTTGCGTAAAAAGATAGTCCCCAATCATATCTTCTGTGATGTCACCAGGGTTTATTTTAGCATCTAGAACATCTTGAGCCAAGCCCTTAAGAGCCTGCGTAATTTCAGCACGACCACCATAGTTAAGCGCAAAATTGAGAATCAAGCCCGTATTGTTCTTAGTCAACTCCTCTGCTTTTTTCAAAGCTTCAAAAGTCGGCTTAGGCAGACGGTCTGTCTCCCCAATCATCTGAATCTTAACGTTATTTGCGTGCAATTCAGGGACGTAGTTATCATAAAATTCGACTGGCAAGTTCATGATAAACTTGACCTCTTGATCTGGGCGTGTCCAGTTTTCCGTTGAAAAGGCATAAACCGTGATGACCTTGACTCCCATCTTGTTAGCTGCCTTGGTCACCTTTTGAAGGGCTTCCATCCCCGCCTTGTGTCCGAAGACCCGCGGTTGCATCCGTTTTTTAGCCCAACGACCATTCCCATCCATGATGATGCCAATATGAGCAGGAACCTGTGTTGGAACCTCAACTTCTACAGCTTTATCTTTCTTAAAAAATCCAAACATGTTCTTATTCCTATTCAAAAATCTATCGTTTCATTATACCATATTTCCCTATTTTCTTCTATTGGTAAGTTATTAGCTCTCCGTACAGACAAAAAATAAGCCGCCTGATTGGGCGACTTAATTTTATAGGGAGATTATTATGAAAAAGTTTTAGGAGTTTAAGTTAAGTTCCTCTTAACTTATGAACCTAGTATACCGTCCCTAACTTAAATTTTTCTTAAGTTTTTTGAGAAAGTTAGATTTTTCCATTTTTCTTGCCAATTTTTCTTGGACAAGCGTTCTTGATAGAGCTTCATTCGGTCCTCATTCTCTAAGAAGTGAGGAGTTGGGGATACGTGAAAGTTAAAAATATCCTCTAAACCATAAGGCGCAAAGAGCTCTAAAGTTGCGTCGGAATGCAAGCGGAGTCCTATCGCCGTACAGCGTTCGGGATACTTACTCATGGCATCACGAGAACTCGTGTAAGGCGCAGTGTGGGGACTGTGCAGATGCATATAGACCTGATTTTTCAACTCCCACCGATACTGAGGAAAATCTTCTCTCATCTTGTTCTCCAGGGTTACTGTTTCCTCATAAGAAATATCTGGATCAAAGAAAATCACATCCACATCCGTTTCATGATCAAAAGGGGATTTATCTGACAAGAGATTCCAGATGAAATTCCTGACTGAACCTGCCGCCAACCAGGAGTCTTTCAGACCAAGGTTACGAATGATGGGCAAAATAGCCATTATATCTGGATTTTCTCTAAAAACGTCTAGAATTTCTTGCTTATTTTTCATTGTATTCATACCCTAAATGCTCATATGCCTTAGCTGTCGCCACCCGTCCAGAACGAGTTCGCATGATAAAGCCTTTTTGGATGAGGTAGGGTTCGTACATATCTTCTACCGTCTCACGCTCCTCGGCGATATTAACCGAAAGGGTTCCCAGCCCGACAGGACCACCACCGTACATCTCAATCATGGTACGGAGGATTTTTTGGTCCACATAGTCTAGACCTTCACGGTCAACATCCAGCATGGTCAAAGCCTTATCGGTAATGACATCATCGATAACCCCATTTCCCATAATCTGGGCAAAATCGCGCACGCGCTTAAGGAGGCGATTGGCGATACGAGGAGTTCCCCGACTACGCAAGGCCAGCTCAGCAGCTGCCTCGTGGGTGATTGCCATCTCAAAGATATCTGCCGTCCGCTCAACAATCTCCGTCAAATCAGCATGGGCATAGTATTCCATATGGCCTGTAATCCCGAAACGTGCTCTCAAAGGATTAGAAAGCATACCCGCACGGGTCGTTGCACCAATCAAGGTAAAAGGTGGCAAGTCCAAATGAACACTGCGACTGCCTTCACCAGCACCAATCATGATATCAATGTAGAAGTCTTCCATGGCACTATAAAGCACCTCTTCCACCGACATGGGCAAGCGATGAATCTCGTCAATAAAGAGAACGTCTCCAGGTTCCAAATCATTCAAAATCGCTACCAGATCCCCCGCTTTTTCAATGACAGGACCAGATGTTTGCTTGAGATTGACTCCCAGTTCATTGGCAATAACAAAGGCCATGGTTGTTTTCCCGAGACCTGGAGGACCAAATAAAAGAACATGGTCCAGTGCCTCATCCCGCATTTTGGCAGCCTCGATAAAGATTTGCAGCTGGTCCTTGACCTTATCCTGACCGATATATTCACGTAAATACTGAGGACGGAGCGTACGTTCGACTAACTCCTCATCCCCCATGATTTCATTATCTAAAATTCTACTCATGGCTCTATTATATCAAAAATCCAAGCCACAAACAAAAAAGCCACCTGATTGGGTGGCTTCATTAGGGAGATTATTATGAAAAAGGTAAAATAAAATCTTATTAAATCAATGCTTTTGGAGGGTGTCCCCTCCAACTCCCCGACCTCTGGACAAGGTCTATTTTTTTGAAAAAATTTAAAAAAACTTTATCAAAACGCTTGACTTTCTCGGTGTACCGTGATATAATATAATCAAGATAAGGAAAGGAGGTGAGGAAAATGGACAAAGATGATTGGCTCAGATTGGTTGAAAAACTAATTGATAACGGGCCAGCTTACATCACAGCTCTAACTGGTGCATATGCTACATATCACATTTGGAGCAAAGAAAAAAAGCGAAAACCTAGACCTCGCAAGTTTAAGTAATCGCCTTGGGAATAGGGGAGCTACCACTCCCCTCACTCCCTATTATACCATAAAATAGGAACAATACCATGGAAATTTTAATCATAAATATACTGATCGTTTTATTGAGTTATTTTTATTTAAGAGGGCAAAAAGATGAGAAAGCAAATAGAAAAAGTATTAAAAAGCAAAAAGAGCACAAGCGCAATCGCTAAAGGGGCAGATTTGCCTTGGACGACAGTCTCAGACCTTAGAAGTGGAAAAACAAATTTGGACAAAATGTCTTTATTGACAGCAGAAAAATTACAAAAATATGCGGAGGAGCTAGAAATGGAAAACGCAAAACAACTACTTGAAGAAATTAAAAATAACGATGTATCGTATGCTATTGTAAATGAAGATGGAGCAGTTTATTGCAATCTTGGGACAAGTAACATCATGGATATTTATGGTATTGATGGCGAAGATGGCCATTTCTACGGTGTTTATGGTGACGCAGTTGGTGGGCAGCTTGATAGTCGCAACGTCCCTGATGACGTTATTTTGAAAGCTATTAAACTAATGCTAGAGCTTGGCGAACCTGTAAAACGTTCAGAATTGTCTATGGGATCAGATTTCAAACAGACATTTGTAGATGGATATTTTGAGGCAGTCGAATTGATGAAACAGTCTGGTCTTCTTCAGCCTCAGGAAGAAAATGAGAAAGTCAAGGAATGGATTGAGTCTCACAAAGACGTTGTAGGTTCAACAGTTAAACATCCAACATTTGGAACGGGTAAAGTAACAGAAATCAAAGACGGCACAATCACTATTGATTTTGAAGATTATGGAAGCAAATCTCTAGCTCTCAATGCTGTTGTTGAAAGTGATTTATTAGAGTTCTAAAATAATTTATAATGGTTAAAGCAGTGATTTCGGTCACTGCTTTTTCTATTTTGAACAAACAAAAAACCGCAAGCATAAGCCTGCGGTTAAACAATTAGAACAATATTTTAGAAATTTTCCTTTCTATTTTTTAAAAATTATTTAGTGGTAACGATTAGTCCATCAGGTAATACATCAAGAGCTGGTTTGTCTGAACGGCTTCCATCTTCATTGACGTAGTACCAGCCACCTTCAACTTTAATAAGTTCTTTTGAAGACATTTCGCCATTCTCTTCTTTGAGATGGTATAGTTTGTCCTTGTATTGAACCCAGCCAGTAACCATCGCTCCTGAAGCATCAAGATAGTACCATTTACCATTCACAAGCACCCAACCAATGGCCATTTCGCCATTTTCTTTGAGATAATACCACTTACCATCATCCTTCAACCAACGAGAAGCTATTGAATAACCTCTCTCGTCGAAGTAATACCAGATGCCGTCAATCTTTTCCCACTCCTCTTTTGGATACGTACCATTGGGGTATTCATACCACCATCCAATATCATTTTTTTTCCATTTGGGCTTAGCTTCTTCATCATCTAGTAAAACAATGTTCTTGTCATACGGATTTGAAGAGTATTGCCACCATCTTATCCCGTCCATACTTGGGAAATACTCAAAGTTAGCTGTACCATCGTTTAAACCATATCCAGCAATCCATAAGCTATTTGGGAACTCTGCTAAAATCTGCTGATAGTCCACATTTTCAAGCGTGAAAGGCTTGTAACTATAATAAATAGGTTTATACCCAGCTTCGTCAATCATTTGCATAAAGCGTAAACATGCGCTTGTGTTTGCTTGTACGTCCCCACTTGCGTCGTCTTCATAGTCTAGCACCAGATATTGAACGGCTTTCGGTACGTTGTCAAGAAAATAGCGTGCTTCTCTTTCAGCTTCTTCACTATCTCCGCCAAAACGGGCAAAGTGATAGAATCCGATAGGGTTTGACTGCTCTACTTGAGCAGACAAGCACGGATTTAGGTAGCTTGTACTTTCTGACACTTTGATAACCGTGTTAGTTGTTCCCATCTGCTCCAATAGCCCTGTGATGTCGTAGCCGTTGTGGCTGGATACGTCGATGAATAAGTCGTTTTTCTTCATTGTCCTCTCCTAGTTTTGGACTGGCTCTTGATAGTCAAGAGCGCGTTTGCTATCAGAAATTCCTGCAGTTGTTGGGTCTGGAATGATATTTAGGATATTTACAATCGTCAACCCCAAAAGGTAAGGGTTCGCAAAGAATTTGCCAAGCAAGTCTAAAATGACTCCCCAACTGACCAAATCCTCCAGTTTAAGATTGAAATATGCGAGAATTGGCAAAGCTAGTGCGAATGCCACTCGCAATAAAAATGTTTTGTTTTTTAAGTTAAATCGTACTTTCCAGTTAATCATATTTATTCTCCTTTTTTATTGTTTATTCTGAATTAGGTTTTTTAATTCTCTCACGTCCTCGCCAAGTGACTTAACTTGCTCAGCTAGTACTAAGATAGCCTTATTCTGTTCATCGTGGTTATCGAGCCGTTTGTTGGCTGATGTCTTGAATTCGTTCAGATTTTCGATATCTTTCTCTAAAATCGTAAGACGATTCTCTTGTTTGGTTGCTTTATCTTTCATCGAAAAATAAAGACCAATCAAAGGGATAAGGGTAATGAAGATCTGTACGAGAAATCGTTCATATCCTGGCATATACACCTCTACTCTTTCCCTTCAAATTTCCAAGCGACACCAGTTCCGTTTTGTTCCAGGGTACCATTTGTCACAAACGCGCTGACAGGTTCGCCGTTGTATGTGAATTCCTTGTTAAGCTGCACAAGGATGCGCTTGCCTTCACCGTTGGCCTCTACGTGTTCAGGGGCTTCAATGGTAATCAGGTCATGTGGTAAGTAGGTCTTACCAACTTCAGCTAGTGGAATCAACTCAACCAGCTCTTTGTAGGTCGTTCCATAGCTAATATTCTTGCTCATGACAGAGTTCAAAACAAGAACATGAATGACCTTCTGATTCACCTTCGAGTTCTCTTCAGTCTGTTTGACAAGCGCAGAGAGTCTGTCCTGTTCGCTCTTATTGTGCGCAATCTTCTGATTAGCCTGTTCAAGCTGCGCCTGTGTTTTGACAATGGCGCTTCCTGGATCTAGTTCGGCTTTTAGGATGTCAAGCACCGCTTGAATCAAAACGTCGTCTGGTTCGTTCGTGCGGTCGCCTGCAAGCTCACGCATGTTGGTGCTGTAACGATTGCCATCCTCTAAACGGATTTCAATTACTGTCCGGATATTATCGCCCGAACCACGAAGATATGGTTTGGTCGCTAGTTCATAATTGTTAATTGCCATTTGTCATTTTTCCTTTCACTTCTTCAAATTTTGCTTTAAGCTCTTCGTCCGATTCGATGATTCGTTTCATCTGTTCAAGCTCCATCGCAGTTACTGTGTAGAGGGCTTCGAGCGTAGCCGATTGAGTAGCTTCGTTGCCGATTTTTTCACCTAACGACTTAATCGCTAGACTACTGATTTGTTTGTCTTGTTCGTTCATGCTGTTTTCTCCAATTTTTCTAGTTTTTGATTCAATTCTTGAATGGCCTTAATCAAGTAAGGCACAAGTTCAAATGTTCGGTATGAGTATGCACCGTCAGGATTTTTGTAAAATGCTTCAGGAACATATTTCTGGACTTCCTGCGCCATGATACCACAGGAGATAAACTCTATTTTGCCATCGTATTCTTTGCGATAACTGTACGTCTTCAAGTTTTCGATTACATCGAGA
Source organism: Streptococcus halitosis (assembly GCF_027691175.1). GTDB lineage: Bacteria > Bacillota > Bacilli > Lactobacillales > Streptococcaceae > Streptococcus > Streptococcus halitosis_A. Next base: position 259,726 of record NZ_JAQFBD010000001.1, on the reverse strand, counting down.
CCAGAAACTGTACTAGCTTCGATATTTGATTTGTAGCGACGGTCAGAAATTTCCTTGTTCATCGGAATCCAACTAGAACCGCCACCACTCCAAATAAAATACATATAGCCATTTTCGCTAAAGATTTGCTTGTATTGGGGAGAGTAAATCCAGTAACCAGATTTTCCTGAGTTCTCATTGTTGTAGTAGATTTCGCCTGTAACACGCAAGTTGCCATTTACAGTTGGTGTATTCCAAAAATACGCTCGATTATAACAGTACATTTCGCCAGATCTTTTCACGAACCAAGCAAGCGATCCAGGAGCATTCCAATCACTGCCCCAATTCACCCATAATGCCGTTTGCGACCATTTACCATAACCATTACTCATGCCAACAGAAAATTGGTCTCTACCCGTTAACCAGTATACAGATGGATCTTTTTCATGTGTACCAAGCTGGAATCCACCGATTACCCCTTTATATCCTTCTAGCAAAGTTGCAGATACCACGACAGACCTTAGCTTGTTGATGAAGGCCTCTTTAGCAGCAAGCGTATCCGTGAAAATATCGCTTGAGACGAACATCCGAGCCATCGCTTGGTCCATGATTAGCTTGTCAGCTGTGATAGTCCTTGAGCCTATAATTTCAGCGTTAAGCTTAGCGAAATTACCCTCGCCAACAAATAGTCTCTTGAAGTAACCATCAATAGCTGTTAGTTCATCGAGTAAGGTATTACCCTTCAAACGAATTTTTTCAGCTTCAATCAAGATTTGATTGTTAGTCGCATTGATTTGCGAAACGATTGAACCAGCGCTGGTCAGATTTTGAACTGCCCACGAGCCAGTCAGTTGATTCTGAACCGTACGAATCGCTTCGTCCGTGTCTTCGGGAGCTTCTGTGTAAGGTGTTGCATACGATCCTTTTTCAAGTTTAAAGCCTGCAACATATAGATTTGCACTTTGATTAGATCGTTCCACTCGAGGGAAGATGAAGCCGTCCGCAGTAATTTTAAAAGTAAAAGAATAACGCTTCCATTCATTTGTTATAGCAACCGATGTTTCAGATGGAACGCCCCACCCTTTATCAACAGAGCCATTTTTATTAACATAAAAATTTACTGTGTCGCTCTTCCAGTCGCTCTTCATCCACAAGCTGAATGTATAGATTTCGCCAATCTTTGCATCAATTTCTTGTCCAACGCCATTCCACGAATTGTTTTTAAATAAGACATCACATCCTTGATACTTGTCTGCATGCTTCTTCCAGCCATGAACCATATTCTTCCAATCGCCAGAAAAACCTTTTGTACCTTTCAACAAATTTTGACCATTGCTGGCATTTTTTGCAACCTCAACCTGAAACAATTGATTAGTCAATGCCATACGAGCGACTTTATCAGCAATATCCGACTCACTACGACCTATGATCCGTTCATACAGTTTGCTAGTCTCTTGCACTCGCTGAAAGTCGAGCAAGTTAGCTTTGCCAGCTACTTGAGATGTGATACTTGCAAATTGACCATCGACTGTCTGCTTGTATTGCGCGATTTGAGTAGCAACTTGACCATTCGCCGATGCCTTAACTTCTTCAATTCTTCGTTCAATGCCACGGATACCCTCTTGATAAGTGTTCTTGCGAACATATCCGCCAACAACTTCATTTTTCAATTTGGTTATATCAGCAGTTGCCTGCTCACCAATCCGCTTGGCTTCCTGAGCAAGTAAGCTACTTGCGCCAGCGTTTCGCAAGGCTTCTTCAGCCCTGCGTTTGGCTTCTTGTAGAGGGCCATTGTTAAAACTATTGAAGCGCTGGTCAATAGTGTCAGACAGTTCTCTCTTGACTTCTTCAGCTCTGGCTTTGGCCAGTTCAAGACCGTCAGAAATTTCCTGTCTAAGCAATCCAGCCTTATGATCAAAGTCTAAGTCAGCATTTTGAAGAGCCTTTTCAAGGGCGACTTCTTGTGCAGATTCTGTTATTCCAAGGATGGCATCAGCTGCGCTAGATAGCCCACCAGAAGCTCTAGAACCACCAGTTCCTGCCTTATCATCGAAAGTCAGAGAGATGTACTCTTCTTTCAAGGCATCAAATTCATAAGCAATAGCTTTCTTGAATGCATCGACATTGTGTTTCCGGCTCTTGAGGTTGACCGTATCCCCCATGTGAACAACTTGCCCATCAAGTTCATAGGCTTCAATCTTGATAGCATCGGAGACCTTGTCAATGCCCTCATTTGAGAACTTAGCCTGTGCCCACTTCTGCAATTCTTCAACAGTTTTTGCATTGTTGTTCTCATACTCTTTTTCATTGATATAAGGGTATGAGTTGATAAGAGGACTATCTACAGTCACTCTGAGAGTTGTTTCTTTTTCAGAGCCTTCAGGCTTAAACGTCGACTTTGCATGAATTCTTGTGACAACATTCTGACTATTTCTTGTGCGTTGATAATCTTTCAGATTCTTGTGCGTTGTGATGACAACACCACGATTCTCACCACGACTCTTCTTGATAGTCATTGCAAAGTTATCACGAACCAGCTCGCCTTCCCATGTACCAACAATGCTGTGCTTACCGTCCAGCAATACAGAGTACAGAGTTTCTGTTTCAGTCGTATTGAAGGTCCTACGATCCTGGATATCGCTATTGAAAGAAAAATCCCCCAAAGCAGTTTTGGTGTTTTGAACCATGCGAGAAAGAGCCATGCCACAGCTCTGACTAGTCACGCTCATTGGCGTGATAGAACGTTGCATCACATCGTCTGAAATGTGATAGGCTGTGATTTCAAGATGGTCATTGTGCTCAACAGGTTTCTTGATACGAAATAGCTGCGCACCAAGAACAGGAGTCGGCGCTTTTATCAGCATATCTTCTTTGATGAGCTGATAAATACCAGAGTCGGAAATGGGATATTTCACATTTAAGGTGAAATCGCCATTCATCGTCTCTTTAACAATCGCCAAAGTTGCTTCATGAAGTGGCTCCCCGTTCCATCGAACGGTTCTCACATCTTTATTAAGTAGATAAAGCAATTATGCCCACCCCCAAACCGTCTCAATTTCAAGTGATTGAATACCTGGACCTAGAACAACCCCGACATTCTTCACTTTCGCTGGATCAACTGTGATAAAATCCCCTGACCATTTCACTGGCTTCCCTGTTGTCGTTTTAAAGCTAGGATTGTCAGGATTATTGACCATCACAAGCGACTCAGTGAGTCGTTCAAGACGGATGACCTGACCAGCGATTGTAAACGAAGTCTCAGCAGCGCTCTGGCCAACGATTGTGATTTTAGGAAAGGCAAGAGCAGAACCTTGAACGGTCAAAGTCCCACTTCTTGTCAATCTCTGTGTATCGGTTTCCTTAAAGTATTTTGTAGGGTGGCAAGTGAAGGTCGCTTTGGTCATATAAAGACCAGGTTTCACTTCTTCAAGGTCGGTCACATTGACCTTATAACACCAAAGACGAGTTGTTTTGACTCGCTCACTCTCTAGCCAGAACTTCTCACGAATAAACAGGCTCATAAATTGGTTCATCTGTTCTTCAGTAGGTTTGACCAAGTAAATCGTATAAGTTTTTTTGACCAATTCCCTATGTTTGTTCGTCTGAACAATTGCTCCACTAATGCCACCATGCTCCAAAAGAGCTGTCTTGCTGTCTCCCAGAGCGATTGAGGGAGAATCATGGACAATGACTTTAAACGGAAAAGACGATGTTCTCACACCGTCAATCACAAGTTCATTATGTTTTACCATGCAACCCCTCCTCTCAATTGTGTCTTACGTTGCAATTCGTCAGCAATACGTTGAGCCACCTCATCAGCTATCCGACTGATGTCATATTCTTCTCTGACAGTGTTACCAGTAATAGTAATGTTGATGGTCGGTGAAGTTCCACCCATTGTCTGAGCGATACCTCGACCAATGGCTCCAAGTGTTTTATCATTGAGTGGTAATACCGCTTCATTCCCAGCTTCACCACCAACCATAAGATTATTGCCATTCATTCCAAAAATGGTTGGTTTCGTCATGATACCGCCCTTGGCATACCATTCGATGCTGATACTTGGAACACCCTGGCTCAACCAGTCGAGTGGATTGGCTGAACCGCTAACAGAGAAGTGAGGTAGTGGGATATGTGGCCAGCTAATGCTGAAGTTAAACAATCCTTTGATGGCATTGATAGCCGTGCTGACAAGGTCCTTCGCCCCATTGATAGCACTACCGATGGAATTTTTAATCCCATTCCACACGCTTGAAACAGTGCTTGAAATACCATTTAATACGCTTGATACTGTTCCTGAAATCCCATTCCACACACTTGATACTGTGCTTGAAATAGCATTCAAGGTATTTGATATAAATGACTGTATCGCTGAAAAGATAGTTTGAGCCACGCTTTGGATTCCTTGCCATACAGTAGAGAAGACTCCCTTGATGCTTTCCCAAGCACCTGACCAGTCACCAGTGATAATTTGCATGACTGTTTGGATAATGCCAAGAACCACGTTTATCGCAGTCTCAACAACTGTTTTGATGATTTCCCAAGCGGTCGTGATGACCAGTTGAATATTGTCCCAAGTAGCTTGAATGAGTGGACCTATATAGGTCATGACTGTATCTATAACTGCTGAAATAGCATTCCAAACAGTCTCAGCACTTGCTCGAATAAGTTCCTGGTTCTCTGTCCACCAATCCACAACTGTCCCGAATATACTCATGATGAAATCAGAGATTTCTGATACGACTGCATTGATAACTTCAAGAATCGCATTCCAGACTGTTGTAACGACTTCACGAAAACCTTCGTTTGTATCCCAGAGATATTTTAAAGCAATTACTACTCCTGCAACAGCAGCAGCAATCGCTAAAGCTGTTCCAATAATTGGGAGAGCAGCTGTAATCATTGCACCAATCGAAATTTCCAAAGCAGTTGCAGCCGCTTGTAGTGTTAAGAATATAGGGACAATTACACCTACAATAGCCACGACAGTCCCCATAACCACTACAAACTCTTTAATCGGTCCAGGTAAACTGCTAAACCATTCAGCAAGTCCCTTGACAACATTTCCTAACATTTCAAAAATAGGAGCTAAGACTTCTGCAATTGCAGCACCTAGTTCAGACATGGCCAAAGTAGCTGAATTTTGAGCTGTCTTAAATTTGTCAATAGGATCAAGCGTAGATTCGTATGTTGAAGATACTAGTCCTGCTGATACTTGGGATGTATAGCCTAATTCTTCAAAACTTAGTGCTCCACGTTTGATTGCGTCAACCATTTGAGGAGCTTTTTTTGCTCCAAAAATTTCCATCGCAGTGCTAAGAGCTTCTGTCTCGCTCTTACTATTTTTGATAGAATCAATGGTTTCTTTCAACCCCTCTGTCATAGATTTACCTTTTTTGGCATAAGCTCCCGCAGCCTTTGTCAAGCCTGATAATGCAGCAGATGAATCAACGCCATGTTGCTCCAATTGGCCGATAAGAGTGACCGCTTCTTCAAAACTTAGCCCTAGCAACTTAATTTGAGGTGCCCCGTCAGTTGCTTTTTTCATCAGGTCATCTACCGAAACACCTGTAGCTTGAGCCACGAAGGTAGTAGAATCTAAAACAGCAGATAAATTTTCGACAGACAATCCATAAGCTTCCAATGCTTGTTTTGATTGTATGGTCGCATTAGTTACATCGGAACTATTTATTTCTGAAAATTTGATAACATCCTCTGAAGCATTTTTCAATGCTTCTCCGGTCAATTGAAATTGTGTGTTAACTTCTCCCACAGCATTTCCTACAGTTGAGAAGTCCGTTGGTAACTCTGTCGCAATATCATTTGCGATTTTTTGCATGCCTTCAAGTGCTTCACCACCAGCACCAGTTTTGGTGACAATGGTATCCATACCCTCGTCAACTTGACGAAAGGCTTCAAGAGCACTCTTCCCGAAATCAACTAACTTTTGACTGATATCTGACAGTTTTTCAGAAAATTGATTGAGCAATTCAGCTTTTAAGAGATTGTTTGTCTCGCTTAAGGTTCCGCTCGCTTGTTTGCCAGCATTCCCAAGGTTACTCATCTCTTGAGAGAGATTCGAGTAAGCTGTTTTAGCTTGGTTCAACTGAATTTCCATTTTATTGGCTTCAGCTGAATTTTCACCATACTCTTGCTTAGTAAGAGCTAGTTGCTTTTCTAGATTTTCAATCTGCCGAGCAACAATATCAGATTGAGCTCCAATTCTTTTCTCAGCAAGCGCCAACTTGTCAGCTTCACTGGCGTTAGCACCTAGCTGACTTTCTTGCAATTTGAATGAGCTAACTACTTTTTCGTTCTCACTAGCCAGTTGCTTCTGCTCATTTTGCAATTCTTTTAATTGGTTCTTGTTGTTCTGAGTAGCACTCCCATTCTCAGTAAGCGCCTGGTTCACATTTGCAAGCTTACCCTCATATCCTTTTAGGACGTTTTGAGTAACTTCTACCTCACGTTGAAAAGCACGGTACTGGTCAGCACCGATATCACCATTTTTGAATTGCTGCTCCACCTGAGACTGAGCTTGTCTCAAGGTTTCTAGTTTCTCTTTGGTCGTCGAAACTTGCTTTTGCAAGACTTCTTGCTTCTGAGTCAGGAGCGTTACGTTCCCTGTATCAAACTTCAAGGCCTTATCAATCTGTTTCAACTCCTGACTTGCATCAGTAGCAGCCTTATTGACATTTTTCAGCGCCTTCTGTAAGGGTTGCGTGTCGCCATCGATTTCAATTTTGATACCTTTGATATTTCCTGCCATATTTCCTCCTTTCTCAAAAAAATAGAAAAGCGCTGAGAGAACTTCTACGACTGATAATGCAGTCAGGGCAAGGAACTTGACCTCAGAATCACTCTCTCAGCACTCATTTTTATTTAAAAACTGTCAAAATCAGCTTGCGTGGCTTTCCGTTCGCCACCCTTATCCTCGCTCCGCAGATTTACATAATCCGTCTGATAATCCAGAGCCATTCCGATTGAAATATGCTTTAAATCATCAATAGACAGACCAGTTTCTTTACAGCAGGATAAGTAGGACTCTACTGTAAAGATTTCTTCGCTAGCCGATTCTGATTCATCTGGTGCTTTTTTGTCGTCATGCTCGCATTCAGCATTTCCATCAGCACAGGACCAACTTCCTGAATAGGAAAGACTTCCATTTCCATGAAGAATTGTTCATAAGGCTTGATGTGAGGATTTGCAGATTTAGCAAAGGTCCAAAAAAGACGGTTGAAAAAGGTCATATCAAACTCTTCTAGCATTGAAATGTCAATGTCAGTCGCTGTCAATTCTTTTTCAGCTTCCAGCTTGTTCAATTCATTCATGAATGATTGATTTTTCAACATCGAGAACAAATCTTGAAAATAATCTTTCCCAAATTGTTGCTTGTAGGCAATGGGAGTATAGCCATTGGTCCCCAGCTCATACTCCTGATCACCAACCAAAACGATTTTACGCATAGATCTTCTCCTTAAGCTGCAACCGCAGTAGGTTCATACACTTTCTTGAACCAGTTGTCATAGATTTCCTTACTATCAGCTGATGTGATAGAACGTTTAACAACCGAATCGAGAGGACGAGGACTTGCTTTAAAGCCAAGTTCACGCTCATTGACGTTTGTACCGTTCTTGGTTTTTGAGCCATTTCCTGGACGGCTCGCTGAACAATAGTAAAGAACATGACGTGTTTTGTTCTTGTCCCCTGAAAATTCAAACATCAAGGCAAATGATGTGAATTCTGCATCAGCTTTTTCAGTCAAAACACCCGTCTGAGCATCTTTGATTTCGCCCAAAATCTTAGTCGCAAACATTTCAATAATGTGAGAGATTTTGAATTTCCCTTCATATCCTTCATTTGAATTCATGAAGTGATAATCAATATCATCTGCTTTGATTGGTGTTGATTCACCCTTTGGATCCAATGTCAATTCCATTGCCCCAGGGAAGCGGAAAATCTCATCGTAAGCAATCACTCCATCTGCACCAATTGATTTGATTGGCGCAACGTGAACATTTTTTAAACCAAAGGTTACTTTGTTTTCTTGAGTCATGTCATTCCTCCTTAGTATAGATAGACTGTATAAGACTTGACATAGAGTCTTTCAGTCTCAATAAATGTTTCTTCTTGAACTTCAAAAAAGAGCTCGTGGGTTGCCCACAGCTCTTCCAGACGTTCTTCCAAATCTTCATCCTTACTCTCAAAAGCCAGCTCAACTGTCACGCTCTTAATCTGATGATTAACCGTGTTGTCAGCTGCATTGATGGCTGGACTCGATTCATAATAGACCAGGTAAGGTAAGTCAGGAGCGTTCCCAGTTTTAAACGCTCGATAAGTGACAGGCAAGTTTGTCTGTTCCAAAATAGCAGCAAAGTCTGATAGCTTCATTTTCCAATCTCCTTGATTCGCTTCTCAAAGTTTTGAATTGCTTTTTCTTCAGCGGGTTTGATGTGGACGATACCAGCGACACGACCACCATTTCTTGAAAGGTGCCCATTCTCAAGTATGTGAGTAAGACTTGCAACTGCGTTGAAGATAACAAAAGAGCCATTGGCCAACTTCTTCTTTTTCCAACTTCTACGATACTTTCCGTATCGTTTCGGACTTGTCTCTTTCAACTCATCCACAGTCTCATCAGCCACCTGTTCTGCAATCTTATCCACTTCTTCAGTAACCTCATCAGAGTAAGCTGCAAGCTCTTTCGCTATCAAATCTGCAAGGTCATTACTCATTTCAAGACCTCTGACAAAGTCAACTCTAAAATTTCAGAATCGATAGGATAGGTTTTCAAGATACGATATTGCTTGCCTTCGAACTTCGCAAACTCTTGATTCTCATACTCAAAATTTCGAATCTCAACGACCAAGCTCGGTTTTAGACCTGCCTGATTTGCTTGATAAAATTCAGAGCGAGTAACCCTCTTTTTGCGACATAAGAGAATAACTTCGACATCTTCAGAGATTGGTTGTAGTAACTTATCCTTACCTGTTACTTTTTTAGAGATCAGCGTGATTTCATGATTCCACATTCTTGACCTCTTTCTTTGATGCTAGTTGTAAATTATGCAGTCGCCATTGAAGGTGACGTGGCATATCCACCCCACCCTCATAGCGATAAGCAGCATAGTCAACGATAAACATTTCATGGTCAGCACGCTCACCAACAAGCTCGATACCGAGGTTATCGGTCAATTCAGTGATGACACTTGAAATGATTTTTTTTAACGGCTTGTCTCTCAAGTCGGTTGAAATACCCAACTTAAGCTTCAGCAATTCTAAAAGCTGACCTTCGTTCATGTTTACTCCTCAACTTCCTTAGCAGGCTCTTCAGCAGTTTCCTCAACTGTTTCTTCCTGTTCAACTGCGGGCTCTTCTTTCACTTCTTTGGTTTCAGGAGCTGGTTTCTTAGGTTCATCATCTCCCAAAACGTCAAGGAAGATGGAACCAGCAGTGTTGGCACCAGTCAAAAGGCCATTGGTAAAGCTATCTGTGGGCTCATATCCCTCTCGAGGAAAGATATCGCCAACAGCGTAGTCATGTTTTTCAGGATCAGACAAGTCCTTGAAAGGACGAATTACTTTATAGCTCATACGCTACCTCCTTAAGCTACAACATCAGTATAGGTTCCGAAGAATCCAGCTTCTTCATCTGCTTTCTTCACATCCAAACGGATAAAAAGCCCAAGCAATTGTCCGTAAATGTCATTATTCACCCATTTAACGGATACTTGAGAACGGTCAAACTCTTTGACGAACTCAGTAACATCTCCGATGAAGAATTTCATGTCCCCTTCGTTTCCAAACACTGTGTCATCTACTTTGTAGATTGTTTTCCCACCAAATGAATATCCAGTAGGTGAAGCTACATCAGTTTGAAGCATGTAGCGTCCATCTTTGTCCTTCACCTTGTCTAGTGCAGCAAACATTGACTTAGTTACAACGATGCTTGCTTTGTAAATTGATTTAAGCTTCTTGTTGTAGATATCTTTAATACCATCAAATCCAGCTGCATCTGCTTGGGTAGCTGTTTTGAGGACAGCTGTAACTAATGACAATTCAGTATTTTCACCTTGATTGAACACTTCATCTTCAACAATGGACATGATGTCATAGTCTGCGTCGTCAATCATTTCTTGTGACACAGGGACATATCCGCGGTAAGTCTTGATTGAATAATCAATCTCGCTGATTGCTGGTTTTCCGAGTTCTGGATTTGCTTTCAATTCATCTGTTGAAACCATTACACCATCCGTTTTCTTGATAACTGGATATTTACCAGATCCACTGTTAACTTTAACACGTTCCACAAGATCCAAAAGTGGATTGCGTTTTTTTTCAAGGAAGTGAGGTTTTAGTACTTCAGTCGGGATTAGAGCTGCACTTCCTGAATCAGTAGTTTTCAAGCCTACGATGTCACGAGTTTGACCAGTACGAATGTATTTAGCAATTGCGTCACGTTGTTCCAATTTCTGTCCTCCACGTTTTTCTTGACTTGGGTAAGTCGGGGCTTTGCGATTCAATTCTTCAACTTGATTTTGCAAATCTTCGATTTCCTTTTCAAGTTGTTCTTTTTCTGCCAATTTTTCATCCAATTCTTTTTGGATGTCTTCCAGGTTCTTTTCAACTGTTGAAACTTCTTCATCATTTCCAGCTTGTTCCAATTTCTTCGCTTCAAGTTCAGAGCGTTTGTTCAATTCTTCAATTGATTGTTCAAGCTCTACCACTTTTTCTGCTTTGTTGCGCATACGAGCGCCTAAAATCAATGATTTGTGCATAGGTTAAATTTCTCCTTAATTTCTTTCTTGCGCTTGTCCAGCGCTTCACGATTAGCACGCTGTTGACTTTCAAAGTCTTTCTGTCGTGCAGCAATTTCCGTTTGCGGATAGGCTGGGAAAGTACATGGACTCACTTCAAAGATTTCTAATTCTAAGATAGTATCCAAGTACGAACCATCTGCTTGCTCTTCCGTATTGATTTTGATTGGGATGAAACCAAAGCTACATCCAATCACATCGCCACGCTGAACACGCGCATAGGCTCCAACAGCTTGCGGATCATCTTTGTTGATGATGATATCACCGTAAAGTCCGATTTCATCAACTCCCAAAGTGACCGTCCCATTACCAGTACGACCAAGCACTAAACTATCATCATGGTTAAACAATGCCCTGATGTCAGCTCCTTTGATGGCTTTTTCAACACCCTCACGTTTAATTACCTCAAAATAACCCGGCCATAATTCAGTAACTTCATTGAACTTGATAAAGTACCCGCTCAAAATCAAATCACCAGTTTCACTTTCTTCTCGTGTTTTGAACTGAGCAGTACGATAACTATTCCGTTTGTTCATTCTCTTCCTCACCTCCTTTCAACTTCTTCTGGTCACCAAGTCTATCTTGTGGGATATAGTTTTCAAGAGCGAGGAGCTCATCCATATCAGGATCAGGCGGCATCCCAAGCCAATCCCTCCACTCGTTTCGACGCATTGCCATACTTTTAGTCATCTGTTCAGCAACTGAAGACAATTCTGTAATGTCATACGAATAAAGCGAGCGAGCATTAAGTTTGAAATACCGATTATTTGAGACAAGTAAGTCTCTCGTTAATGTCTGAGTGATTGTTGTGGCGATGCTCATGACTGTTGTATTGACAAAGTTGTTGTATTCTTCTTTGTCAAAGCTACCAACTCCCAAAATAAAAGCTGGCACTCCCAAAAGCCCAGCAACTGTTTTCTTGTCAATTTCAACAGATTCATTGATAGCAATATCTTTCAAACTTAATGGCTTGACCTGTTCAACCTCTAGTAAAGCATCAGGGATAATCCACGGCTCACCAGCTTGACTAGTGCTAAGATATTTCTTAGCGACCTGGTCACGTCCCTCTTGTGTTCCTAATTCCCCACTAGAAGAATCAACCTTAACAATCAAGCTAGGAACATTTTTGCCACTCATAAAGCCCTTTTTGATTTGGGTCGCAAGGTTTAAATTCCTAACAATATCCCTCAGAGCAAGCCTATATCCAGTCCCTACAAATGGATTGTCTGGATCTGGGTTGATTACAAAGTGCACGATTTCGCTTGGGTTGTAGTCAATACCACGATAATTCACGATATAACCAACATCATCACTTTTGAAATAGACCTCACTCATTGCGAATGGTCTCAAGTTCAAAATATAATCATTCACAGGATCATACTCAACATGAAGAACTGAATTTCCGTCACCAAATAACAACAGGTCACGCACGATCTTGAAAATCCAAGTCTTGCGAGTCATGTTGTCGCATGGATTTACATCAATCTTCCGAGCCAATCCATCTTTTATTCGAACATCGCCCTTGTCAGTATTCTCCATCAAATGAATGGTCATATTGGATACCATGTCAGCAATCTTGTTGACCGCAGCAATCACATCAGGATTGCGAGCCAGTGGCACATAGCTATCACCGTCGATATAAAGACCAAAATCTGAATGAGTGATAACATTCGTTCCGCTTCGACTCTTACCACGTTTCAAAATTCTATCTAAAAGCCCCATCTTTCCTCACCTCCTTTCTCTAATCAAAGAAGCTCATCACATCGCTATTCTTACCAAGATTAGCAAGAGCTTGAATGCAAGCAAAAACGCTGGCATCAAACAAGTCAATTCTTGCAGTACCACCGTCACCGTCTAATTTTTCATATTGCACAGCGTCATCCACCTTTTCAATCGCTCTAACGTTGCTCACACAGTATTCGTAAGCATCAGAATGAAGATAGTAAAACTCTTTATTCTTAACTTTGAACTCAATCCGTCTAAATCCCTCTGATTTCAGATAGAAAAGCTGAGGTTGGTCAATCATCTTGAACCGAGCTTGTTTCATCTTGGTCAGGAACTCACGTCCAAACTTCCTATCCATTCCGACAGCAGCAATCTTAAACCCTTTCTCCCTCATCTTAATGAACCATTTGACAATATCATCATAGAGGACGGTCGGAGTGTTGCTCATCGTCAACCAACCATCAGACTGCCACCCAAAAAGTGGAATGCCATCATCATTGGCCTTTTTCTGAGCGTTGACACGAGGGAAGAAAGCGTGTGTGATGCAGATATCAACATCTTTCTCACCATCATGATAGACACCATAGAGGGCGGCTGCGGTCAAGTCATGCAACCTTGACAAGTCAGCTCCACCATACCACTGGATAGGCAAGCGTGCCAGTTCTTCCAAGGTCCAATCATAGCAACTGTCTGAAGCAATAAACTCATCAGGATTGAAATAAGCGTTCATTGAGTTTGTAAAGACATTCAAAGTCTTATTGAAGAACTCATTCCTAGTCTGTGGATCATTCATAGCCTGCTCAGCTTCAGCTCTCAAAGCAGGCATGGACACCGTGACACCCCAAGATGGATTTGCCATCTTCAAAACATTATCATCAAGATAGTCACCAACATCGCCATCCGTTGTCTGATTGGCTTTACAAATAAAGATAAATAAAGCCTCATCCTGTACCAACTGCTTGAGCACTTTCTGACAGTATTTCAAGCGGTTAGCAAGAAATCCAGTAGGAATATCACCAGCCGTTGAGATAACAAAAAGCATACTGTTTCGGTATGCTGACATTGTTTTCTTCATAAGACCATACTTCTTACTATTCCTCATCGTGTGAGCTTCATCGATGACCGTGACATTGCCATTGAGAGAGTCCAAACGGCTCTCATCGTTGGCCAAGGCCTGAATATAGAATGACCCGTCATCTCCAAAATTAGCTGTGATAGAGTGTTCTTGGTTATTGTCCTTGATACGGATAGATTTCTCATTCCATCGTTCCACGTTGAACTTGATGAAATTAAAGGCTTCCAGCGCTTGCTTGACAGAGTTGGCCACGATATAGCATTTTGAACCACTATCGGCATCCAAAATCTGATAAAGCAAAGCAATAGCAGCAGTAAAACTGGTCTTGCCGTTTTTCCGTGCCAGCATTATCAAGGCTTCTTTGAACCTACGCTCGTTCGTACCAGCGTGATAGAACCCAAAGAGATTGACAACCGTGAAATGTTGCCACGGTTGCAAAATCAAAGGTTTGTTACGGATAGACATGGCAAACATGTCATCTCCTTGCTGATGAACAATTGAGTTCTCAATAAAGTGAACGGCAAAATCCACTATATCCTCATCAAGCTCATATTCTGGATTTTCCAAATCCCTCAAAAAGCGTTCAGCAGCCAAAATCCGTTCTTCGTTATGTTCCTCTTGATAGCTCAGGACATAATCAACATAGGCTTTAGCCTTTCCAAGATTGGTTGTAGCGTGGCGAAAATCGGCAAAACGTTTTTCAAAGTCTTTATCCATCTTTCACTCGCTTCTTTTTCAGTTCATTCTTAAACTTCAGGACCTCAGTAAGAACTGATTCACCCTCTTGTTCTACTACCTCACCGAGAGACTTCGGATTCATCATCAGCTGATTAGAGTAGCTGAGAATGTCTTTCCTCAAAATTTCCATCGCTGTCAAGATTGGAACTTTACGCTCGTTCTCTGCACCAGCCTTATTGACATAGGTGTCTGTTATTGGATAACCCATGTCAGCATAATCTTGAGCAAGTTTCTGATACTGATAGAGCATTCCTGCAAAAATATCAATGATCATTTCGAACTCTTTACGATAAGTGCCCAAGTCTTTCATCTGCTTGACTACTTTTGACTTAATCGACTTTGCTGTAATTGGTTTAGCCAAAAACTACCTCCTTTCGTCAAAATCGCTTACTTTTTACCCCCTTTTTGTTTGAAGGCCCCCGACTTGGAAAAAGTTCCCTTCACCGGTACCCTACTGGCCAAAATGAATTTTTAAAGAGGTGGGGGGTATCCATAAAATTCTTCAAATTCCTTTTTTCTCTTTCTTTGCCAAAATAATCCTTGATTGATAATCTTATCATTCTTTCTATCGTGAAATGTATTGTGTTTCTTGTTTGTTAGTGGCAAACAATTCCACTCAACGAATTCAAGTTCAGGATATTCAGATACAGGAAAGATATGATGTACCATTTCAGCTGCTACTGAAATTCCATACCTCAAACTTTCTTGACAAAGATAGTCGAACTTCCGCATAATCTTATCACGGAACTTCTCCCACTTCTTAGATTTCAAGGATGGTCTGATAGGTTTGTTATACATCTCAAACCTCCTTTCTCAATGCTAAAAGGGACAGGCCAGTGACCTATCCCCTCTCATACAAGAAAACCATGCTACCATAATAAACCTTTTTTTGTGAGACTTCAAGATGTCTTTTGTCTCATTTTATTTTGTTTATAAAATCATAGGCCAATACAAAAACAAATACGAGTGGTAAGAAAAGAAATATCAATCCATTCTCAACTAACTTTAATACATCACTTTTCCCCCAATCAAAAATAACGACTAAAAAAATTAAGGTAAAAAAATAGACAACTAGATATCCTAAAAATAATCCCAATGTTACATCCTCCATCTATACCAATTTTACCTCTCACTTTCACATATCTTATATTTTGTTAAACTCGCTCTAAATCTCAAACCCTTACGAATCATAGGTTTTAAAGCGTTTCATTTTTTTAGTTTATGCTTAACTCATTATGTGAAAGTAATATCTAAAAAAATTAAATGACAAAGTTTCGTAAAGCATCATCAAGCTCTGCTTGTTCTATCCCTATGTATCTCAATGTGATTGCAGGTGATGAGTGATTGAACATTTTTTGTAATGTCCCTACGTCCTTTGTCTTGTTGTAATATTTATAGCCGAATGTCTTTCGCATTGTGTGTGTGCCAACATTATCAATGCCAAGTTCTTCAGCTGCTTCATGTATGATTTGATAAGCTCTCTCACGAGTGATCGCTTTATTCTGACCTTGCCTGCTCTTGAATAAGAAATGATGAAATGGTTTGCCCTCGACATATCTCCTCATTTCTTTCTTGAGTTCTTTTGTCATCCGTCTTGTTATCTGCTTGCCAGTCTTCCGTTCTCTCAGTTTGATGTGCCAGCCTTGAACATCTTTAACTTTCAAGGTAAGTATATCTCCGACTCGCAAACCAGTATTCAGGCCTGTAATGAATAGCATATAATACATCTCATTCCACTCTCTGAGATAATCTTTCATTGCCTGAATGTCGTCATTATCTTTTATCGGTGATACAAATTCCATATTCTACCTCCTTTCCCAAAACAAAAAGCCAGCATTTGCTGACTCTTGACGATACTTCTGTTGGACAACTTTTCTGACTAGAATTAAGGATGACTCCTAAAGTGTGATGTGTGTTTTTGTTTCAGAAGTTCATGCTATCATAATAAACCTTTTTTTGTGAGACTTCAAGATGTCTTTTGTCTCGTTCTTGTTTACAACTCACCTTTCAGTATAGCATACTGTTCTAAGATAATCCTCCTCCTTCTATAAATTGTGGCTTTGCTCATGAATTTCTGTTCTGCTATTTCTTCCCATCTCAGTTGAGGATATCTCCAGCGAAGATTAAAGATTTCTTTATCTTCATCAACTAGATTGATCAAGAGTTTGTTAATAATAGCTTTGAACCCTTCGAGAAATTTTAAGGTTGGATCATCTGCGATTCTGATTGCGATAGTTTCGGTAGGTTTGCTTATTCCTACGCTGGGCCCACTTTGAGAATCTGGATTTCGAGTTTCTAATTCTAGCCTTCTCAAATCTATTGTACGTTGAACGTTTTGAAATTTAAAAAGTTCCCTGTCCAATGTTTTGAGGTCTTCGTCGCTCAATTTCTTCAAATCCTACCTCCTCGAAATCTTCGTGACTGCTTCCACTTGATAAGCTTACCGTCGTTGTTGTTGTGATAATCTGGCAATCTTGCCGTTGGGCTCTCTTTGTAGACCACTTTTTCAACAACCTGGACTCCAGGTATTGTTTCGTCATCTATCCACCCAACAAGCCAAGCAGGATTTACATCATAGGTTTTAGCAATCATTTCAATTTGCTTAATTGATGGATATCCACCTCTCTCATACAAGTGAATTGTGTTTTGAGAAACACCTGTATCCCTAGCCATATCTTTGACAGATATACCTAGGTCCTCTCTAAGTTGTTTCAATCTTAGCTGCATCTTGCTCTCCATTTTCTAGTATTAGCCTTTATGAACTCAGCCTGCTCTTGCATCTGCTTCCATTCATAATCCATGATGATTTCAAGTTGATTGTTACAAAGACCTTTTAAGAAATCATTTTGAGCTTCTAACTTCTCAATATCCTTATAGGCCCTTTCGTACAGTTCATCTTCCAGAAATCTAATGCGCTCTGCCATTGCTTCCTGAATGATGATGTAAGTTGGTTTCTTGTACTTTACCATCACAATCTTACCTCATCCCCAACTTTCACTTTCTCATACACGTCCTTCGTAACTACGAAAATACCGTAATCACGAATTGTCAGCGTGTATAGTTTGCCGTGTCGCCCTTTTTCGACGACCTTACCGAATATCTCTGCGCCTTGATTATCCGCCTTGTAGATAACCATCGGGCGCTTTTCTTCTAGTTCTTTAATGTGGATACTTTGCTAGATGTTCAATACAGCAGACAATAATATCCAGATTGCGATAAATCGTTTCAATTTTCATTCTCCTCCGCAGCATACTGCAACCATACTAGGCACTCGTATAGATCCCTTGCTTGCCTTTTGATGTTGCTTAATGATTGACTGCTCAATTTATCATCATTTTGTAAGACTTCTATCTTGAGATTTGAAATAGCAGCAGATAATTCTTTTTCTTTTTTTAAATTTTCACTACATGACATCACTCCACCTCCTGAACTTCCACACCAGGACAATCAAACACCCAGCCGAAGCCTGCTTCTTCTAGTTCTTTGCGTGTGTGGTGTGTCCAATAAAGTGAGTTTTCTTCCCGGTCTAAGAAAAGCCATTTGTTTGAATGTTTCTCACGGTTCAAAGTTTCGTGATTTCCACAAATGCCTTTCACCTTTACCCGGTATCTCTTCTCTTCCTCGACCTCGTAGCCGAAAATCCAGGCTAGCGCGAATGTTTCTTGGTTGTCTGAGTCTTCAAAGAGCCAACGAAAAACGCTTTTGCTTTTTGCTTCTTCAGAACAATATAATGCGTGAGCTAAAGTAATCTCCCTGACTTTGCAATACTCAATCCAATCCGCTACAAAATGCGAAATCACTGGTTTATTCAATTCTTGTCGAATCTCAGCAGAAACTTTCAATTGATTGCCAACCCATTCTCCCTCAAATTTGCCTTGATCGTAGCCCTCACGATATTTCATTGAACCGTAGTCGTCCCCTAATTCTTTAAGGATATCATTAAGCCATCTAGTCTGTGTCGTCGGATCAAACCCTCTGATTCGACGAACGACATCTTTTAACTTGAACGGCAACGGTTCTGGTTCATCTAAAGACCGTAAGTCTTTCAAAACCAAATCAACCGAAGTCAGTTTCTTCTTGCTAGCTTTAAATTTTTCGTATCGTTCAATTAGTTCCTTAATATTCATTAAAATTCCTCACTTTCAATTTTTCTGATATCAACAACCTCTTCAAGATATTCCTTTGAACACCAGTCGTATTCAACGCATTGTCTAATAAATCTTTTTTTATAAAAACAATGCTCTATGTATGCGATTGGAAATAGCAAAGCAATGAAAGGTGAACAAATGATTAAAAATAAATAAATAAATAGCAATTCCACAAACTTTTGAGTCTGCAATATATTCATAAAAATCTACTAAATCTTTTATTCTTTTAAAATGCCTGATAAAAATAATATAGTTTTTTCTTTTCATCCTTCACACCTCCCTAAAACGGCAATCCATCATCTGAAATATCCATTGGATCACTTGCTCCAAAACTTGGTGGCATCTGGTTTTCCATACTTGACTGGTTCGCAGAATTATCCTTCTTTTCAAGAGTTTGAAAACTTTCAGCTACAACTTCCGTCACATAGACACGTTGTCCTTGCTGATTATCATAGCTACGAGTCTGGATGCGACCTGTGATTCCTACAAGAGCACCTTTTTTAAGCCAATTTGCAAAGTTTTCAGCTTGCTGACGCCACATGATGCAACTGATAAAATCAGCTTCACGGTCACCTGCCTGATTCTTAAAATTGCGATTCACTGCCAAACTGAATGTCGCAACTGCAACATTTGATGGTGTGTATCGCAACTCAGGGTCGCGAGTCAAGCGGCCTACTAAAACGACATTGTTAATCATTGTTTTCCTTTTTTCGAACTCCATAAATAAGATATACAGCTATTTCCATTTGCGCGATATTATAAGCGTTACCAACCCAATCATTAAATTCTTGAGACATCGGCAACCAATCCTTTGTAGCTCCGAAATCATAACTTTCGGGCTTTTTGTCAGCAAATATACACTCCATAATTCCCATAAATGTCATGCCATCTTCAGCCATGTCCCTAAAGTAAGCGACTCTACTTTTAACAGCATCTGGTAAATCATGTGGTGGCGCTATTATTTCAGCATTTTTAACTGTCCAGCCATAAATTCCTTGAATCTTTTTTTGAATTTGATCAATCATTCTCTTTCTCCTTCTTCATTTTCTAAAACGGCATCTTTTATAAAAGTATTGCCAATTTTATAGTATTTGTATTCCTCAGCTGTCACTTCAAATGTTTCTTCAACGTGCTTATTTCCTACATGTCCAGAAACGACCAGAATGTATTTTCTTTTGGTTCTTGTTGGTACAAGTACCGAACTTTTACCATTCATAACAGGTATAAACGTTGTGTGAGGTTCATCAATGTACTTATCTACCACTGTCCCACTCGAAATCTGGTGACATGCTACGAGTAAGGATGCGAATAAAACAATACATAGGATTTTTAAATTTTTCATGAATGCCCTCACAAGAACAAACTAGCTAACCATATCAAAAAAGCACATGTAATGATTTTTGAAATACTGCTTTTTACAGCATACGAATAATCCTCTTCAGATTTTTTTTTGCTAGACAATACAGGCCAGATAAAAGACAGTAGTGCATCCATCCCTAGTGCTTGCCAGACTGTAATTTTACCAACTGGAACAATCGTTGTGATAATTTCATTCCATCCATACTGAACAACGAGCGGAGATACAACGATTACAAATACAGAACCTAAAACAATACCTAGTTTTTTCATTTTACAAATCCTCCTCTTTAACAAACACCCCATCAATCATCTTACCTTTTCGGTCTTTGATAACTTCATAAGCTTCTTCTAAGCAACTTTCAGCTGTGGTGCCATTGCAAAATGAAACCGTGCTGATCACACTGTCAAGAAACATCAAATCTGCTTTGATTAAAGGAATCTGTGTCTCATTATGACAGATATGAGCGTATAGCTTCTGAGCTATATTACCCAGACTAGAAACCATCAGCAACAATTCAAGTTCCTGTTGATTGGCTGAAATCTGAGCCCCATTCTTGATCTGCTGATCAAGCCCAATCAAAACCACCTGGATGTCTCCGAGCGCATCATAAATCAGCTCAGATTTATCCTTTGCGATACCCTCAAACAATTCTCCTGACTCTTCCATGAGCTTCAAGAACTGCTTGACTGGATTTGCTTCATGTAGGTTTCTATAAACAAACCACTGTTGAACTTTTTCTTCCAAATTCATTTTTGTATTCATCTTACTTTTCCTCTCTTTTCTTCGTAATCAAGTAGTAGCAATCAACTGCTCCGTAGTCAATCCTGATGTTCTCACCACTCATGCTTTTCCGAAATCGTGGATGACTGATTGCTGAGTAACTAGCTTGATGTTTCTTTAATTCATTGATTGCACTATGTATGTGTGTAAAACGCCCAATGAGCATCTTTCGGTGACCGTTATAAATGAAATAGAGTTCAATCATCTTTACTAAACTCCTTGTAAATTTTTTTGAATATTTCTGACACCAATTTTTCAGGTATATTAGATCTCTCGTTGTATGATTTTGAGAAGTTTTTCCACTCAATATCCTGCTTGATAATTTTATTTTTAAGATTAAGTTCAATATTGCTTCCAAAAATCGTCCGTTTTTGTAAAGGATAATCATAATTATTGTATCTAGCTAGATTTTTGTATGGAATTCTGAATCCAATAATATCCTCAATGTAAGGCCACAATCTGTCAGCAGCTGGATTCTCAATAACCCAAAATTGTGGTCTATATCTTTTTATGATTTCTATTGTGTTGAAAGCTGTTAGCTCGCCATTGACCCTTTTCAAAAATTGCCTGTCGTACTGATAATTTATATAGGCTGACTCATAATCCTGATTTGCCCTGATCGTGAACGGTGAAGGTCTTACTTGTGGAGCGAACAAGCTATCAGAAACATCATTGCGTTTCCAACACGCATTCCCATTTTCCATTGCAGAAGCATTTGACCAACTTTCACATGGTGGACTAGCTATTATAAGATCAGGTTTTGGTAATTTGTCTAACACATCAAAAAGTGTGTTGTCTCCAAAAAGGCGCCCAAAGTCAGCAAGATCCAGATTTATGAAATGATTGTTCTTGTTTTCTATATCCATTCCGATTGAATAGATTTCAATATTCGTCCCCCCCGAACTATTCAGAGAGTTAGCGCCCTTGAAGTAAGAACCATTCCCGCTATCAAAGAGCGCCCAAACTGTCATTTTCTTTATGATCGATACCTCCAATCATCCCTTCACCTGAATCACATAAAAATTACCAAACGATCTAAGTGCTTTGGCCACCTGCAATGCGACTGCACGAGAAACAAACCGAATAGCTCCCCTTTCTTCTGAAAAAGAGATATCAATCCCAGTCACACCGATTGTCGCAGACATCAAGTACGGTTTTTCTTCTTTTGTCCCATGTTTCAAAATAAACATCAGCTACCTCCATTATCCAAACGCTTCAGCATTTCCTGTTTCCGTTTTTCAAGCTCTTCCTTGGTCTCCTCACTCGTAGTATTCACATAGTTAGGTTGTGACCACTCAGGAACATTTGATTTTTGATTCCCTGACTGACCCTTTATTTTACTTTCTTTGTACGCTCGCTCACGTTCATCGACTGCTGCAATCGTCAAAGCTCCATCGTTTTTCCAATTTGTCAAAATCGCTCTGATATAACTAAAATTCCTTTTGCCATTATCAGCAGCAAGACCAATTGCTTTCAGGACAACCTTCGCTTCCATGCCGTCTAATGTGACGAACTCTTTCAATATTTCAAATTGAGTTCCATCCAATGGAGCGATACGAGATTGATATTCTTCGACGATGAGTGCGACTGGATTTTCATCTACATCTTTCTCTATCTCTGTATCTATATCTATATCTATATCTTTCTCTATATCTCCGTTACGCTTTGTTTCATCGTTGTTACATTGTAACGCTAGTTGATTCTTTCGAAACTTGCGAACCCTTCTGGCGCTTGCGGTTTCACTACCTACCATCTCAGGAACTTGCTCTAAAAAATAATCTCTGTCATTTTTTCTAGTCAGCAAGCCTTTGCTTTCTAAAAAAAGCAAAGTAATTTTGATGTCTTCAACATTCTCGTCAATCATAAGAGCGATTTCTTCGGCTAGATTGTCAGCGAGACCATCGTAGTAGATGCACCCTCCATCTTCCAAACTAATCAACATCATTTTGAGATAGATGATAGTGTGCGTATCGCCACCAGCAATCTTCCGAAGCAATTTCATTTCTTTTGACTTGAAAAAATCCTGAGTGAGTTGAATCCAGTAGTATCGCTTGTTTTTAACAGCCATTGATACCCTCCGTTTCTCTACTAATCCACAAATGTTTCTTTTCGTGTCACGGGATCAATGTCAACACGTCGACCAGTTTTAAAATCGATAAAGCCTTTTTCAACTTGTGGCGCTTGAAATTGAATCTTCTTCTTTGGTCTCATGGCCATTTTCAGCTTGATATTCATAATCAGCGATTCAATCAAGACTACTGACACTGCTGTGCATACTGCGATAATTTGTAAATTGTTCATGTTTTTTATCCTCTTTTTGTGTTATAATAAAGTCAAATAATTTTGCTAAGACCTTGTCCAGAAGCCTTTTAGTAAAGTTATTATAGTTGATTTGAGAGCCATTCCTTGATGGCTCTTTTTGACCATTTCTTACCAGGTAATTCCTTTGGAAATCCCTTCATGTAACGATAATTATTTGAAAACGTGTCATAGTTGATTCCTAGAAATTCGCAGGTAGTGCCTACATCCATCAATTCAGGATAGTGGTCACTATCTTTTTCTATTTCAACCAACCTTGTGATTGTGTCCTTGATAATGGATTTAATCCAGTCAGATAGTGAAACTAGAACATTGTCCATCTTCTTCCCCTCTCTACACCTCGTCAAATGAGTTCAATTTCATGATTTTCATCTTAGTATTGGTGCTTGGCTCCCAAGTCATCCAATATTTCAATGCTGCTTCTGCGAATTTTTTTGGTAGCAAGTCATAGCGACTGATGTTGAAGTGGTCTTTGAAATCAATCTCAGCTTGTCTAAATACCGACTGAGCAAAAATCTTATCAGCATAAGCAGGACTATCAATCCCACCCAGGCAAGCCACGACCCGAGCCTTGCGCTTCTTCAGTAGTGACTGAGCATAGCTTGGATGAATCGGTTGCTCACTCTTCAGATAGTCGATATCTTCAAGCATGGTCGCCTGTTGCTCACGAAGCTTTTTCTGGCCAGTGAATAGAGCGATGAAGGCATCCTCATCTAAGTCCTCACGAATGAAACCACCCTGCTTGCGAATAGCTGGCAAGACCTCTGATGTTACCCATCGTTTGAATTCTTTCGCTTGTGGAAGCTTACTTGAAAGAATGAGAGAATAGAGACCAGATTCGTTGATGATGATAGGATTTTGATTTCTACCCATGGCGTCACGAATCGTTACCCCATCTGTCTTATCATCTTCATCTACATGGTCAAAAATTGCTTTTCTTGAATTTGTATATCCCAAGATATCCGCAACATCCTTTCCAACAAACCAAGGCTCGTCATCAATTGTCAAAGTACGGACTTCCTGTCCGTGAAAGTTAAAAATTTCGTTCATAGTATTCCTTCCTAAATTTGGTATAATAAAACAAAAACGATTGGAGATTTTTTATGAAACTTGACGTTTCTATTAAGTTTAGAGATATCCTAAAGACCATTACAATTGACACTCCTTCAAAATGCCCCCACTGTGGTAGAACCATGTCTCCACAACATGTCGGACAGAGCTGGAGTTCTGAAAACGCTGGACTTGACGATCAAGGGAGATTTTCTGTTATTTTTAGATGTACTTATGAAGATTGTCAAAAGTATTTTGTAATAGAGTATATTCACGATGATTATCCGCTCTCTACAATGATTAACTATTCCTATCGCCCTCCAATCAAGGTTAAACTCCCTGAAAATATAGAAAAAGTTTCTCCTGTTTTTGTTGAGATCTATTCGCAAGCAACTGTTGCAGAGTCCGAATCATTAGATCAAATTGCAGGTGTAGGCTATCGCAAAGCAGCCGAATTTCTCATAAAAGATTACGCAATTTCTAAAAATACAGAAGACGAAGAAAAAATCAAATCAATTATGCTTGGTCAAGTAATCGCTGACTACTTAAATGATTTTCCCAAAATTCAAGCCTTAGCAAAATCTGTTGCTTGGATTGGCAATGATGAAACTCATTATGTCCGCAGGCATGACGACAAAGATATCCAAGATTTAAAGAAATTCATTCTCTCAGCAGCTCAATTTATTGCTGCTGATTATGATGCTGATGAAGCCTTGTCTTTCACTTCTTCTAATTGAGAAACCTTAATATCCAACTCATCCAATTTTTCTGCAATATATGTCACGGTCCTCAATATCTCATTGAGGGCGGTTCTTTCTAGTTCGTTCATCTCCCCCTCCTACTCAATCACCTTATTGCCGACTACCAATCGTTTAACGACAACATCCATCTCCTTAAATTCGGCATTCTCTGCACAGTATCGGACGCTCTCGCTGATAATGTGACAAATGGATACCCCGTACTCATTCGCCAGCTCCGTAGCAATATCCCAGGCATCTTTGTCAATCCGTGTTACTTTTTGCGCTGCGTTGTTCATAATGCCATTCTCCTTTTTGCGGTTAAACCGCAATATCATGTAAAAAAATAATGTCATCGATAGACACATCAAAAGCAGTAGCGATTTGATAAGCCTGTGTTACAGTAGGCTCTGTTTTACCTCGCTCCCAATTTCCCCAAGTATCAGCAGAGACATCAAGGGCTTTAGCTGCGTCCACTTGTCGCCAGTTCTTTAGCGTTCGCAATGTTTTAAGAGTCATTTTTGGCATTTTACTGTCCTTTCTATCGTTTTTTTATAATTGACTGACTCAACTATGATTATATTATAATGCGGTTAAACCGCAATGTCAAGTGTTTTTTGCGTTTTTTTCGTATTTTTTTATTTTTTTCTTTACTTTTTTGCGTTTTTGCCGTAATATATACTATATAAAGGAGTGATACAAATGAGCAATAATAAAAGTAAAGAAATTTTCTCTGCGAACTTGGAAAATTTGATGAGCAGCAGAGGGATTGATAGAAATAAGCTCTGTTCTGATCTAGGATTGAAGTACACTACTGTAAGAGATTGGTTAAAAGGCATAACTTATCCTCGGATAGGGAAGATCGAGTTACTTGCAGACTATTTCGGAGTTAATAAATCGGACTTGATAGAGGATAAAACTCAAGAAGTAAAAGAACTAAAAATCCCTACTTCCCCTCTTGTTCAGAAAATAACTGAAAAAGTTGTAAAGTTATCAACTCCAAGAAAACAAAAAATTCTGAACTATGCTAATGAACAATTAAAAGAACAGAATAATAAAGTGATTATGATTGAGGAAAAGCTTTTTGAATACCGTGTTTTTGAAAAGCTATCAGCTGGTACCGGATTTTCATATTTCAACGATGGGAACTATGATACTGTTTTTTACGACAAAGATCTAGACCACGATTTTGCTTCTTGGGTTTTCGGAGATTCCATGGAGCCTAAATATACGAATGGAGAGGTCGTTCTCATCAAAGAAACAGGGTTTGACTACGATGGTGCCATTTATGCGGTTGATTGGGATGGCCAAACTTATATAAAGAAAGTCTATAAAGAAAAAGACGGTCTTAGACTCGTCTCTATCAATAACAAATATAAAGATAAATTCGCACCATATGAAGAAGATCCTAGAATCATTGGAAAAATAGTCGGAAACTTCATGCCGATTGAAAATTAAAAGGAGAAGAAACATGAACAAAAGAAAAAATTCTAAGCCAGTTTATAAAAGAGTGTGGTTTTGGGTGCTGATAGCTTTCTTGGCTATTGGTGTGACAAATAGTATTTTAAAGAACCCATCTAAAAATACTACAACCAAAACTGAAAAAACATCATCAGCAGCAGTTAAACAGAAATTTAAAATGACTAAAGAGTTAGGCGAAGATTTCGCGTTATACTTTAAAGACAACGCTGAAATTATTGACAAAGGGGAAAAGGTTGATTTTGTTCCTGGAGGCGACGATAAATATATTTCAGTGCGAATTGGAGAAAGCTGGAAAAATGAAAACTCTAGTCGTAAAATCTATATTTCAAATGAATTTTTGAAAGCTAAAAATACCATCTTTGAAAAGTGGGCTCAAGAAAAAGGCTACAATGTTGATTTAGAAAAAGATACACCTCAACTGCTTGTTTATACCTCAGACTCTGATAAAACTCAAATATCTCAAGAGTACAAAGGAGAAATGAAAATACTGAAATAAAATAGAAAAAGCTCACCCTCTATTAGAGAAAGCTTTAAAAGATAAAGTCAAGAAATAACAAAAAAGCCTCACAATCGCCCTCGCCAAAGTTTGATTGTGAAGCTCACCCTTATAAAAAATCAGCCATTAAAGAGGCCTCTTTTCTATACCCTATTTTACACCATGAAAGGGGTGATGTCAATATTCTCAATGTTTAGACCTTGTCCAGAAGCCGATAAACAAGGAGAATACAATGAAATATAATAAAACAAAATACCCAAATATCTATTACTATGAAACCGCTAAAGGCAAACGTTACTATGTCAGACGTTCTTTTTTCTTCCGAGGTAAAAAAAGAGAAAAAAGTAAAAGTGGTTTCACAACTCTCCCTCAAGCTCGTACAGCCTTGGCAGAGCTTGAGCAACAAATCCACGATCAGGAATTAGGCATCAATACGAATCTAACACTCGATCAGTATTGGGATATCTATTCTGAAAAGAGATTGTCAACAGGGCGATGGAATGACACTTCCTACTACCTCAATGACAACCTCTATAAAAACCATATTAAACCAAAGTTTGGTTCTGTTCTGCTTAAAAACCTGGATAGAAATGAGTATGAACTCTTTATCGCTGACAAGTTGCAGAACCATACAAGATACACTGTTCAAACCCTCAATTCCAGCTTCATGGCATTGCTAAACGATGCCGTAAAAAATGGAAATCTGCTCTCAAATCGCTTGAAAGGTGTCTTCATTGGCCAGAGTGATATTCCTGCTGCTAACAAGAAAGTGACTCTCAAAGAGTTCAAGACTTGGATAGCAAAGGCAGAAGAGATTATGCCAAAACAATTCTACGCTCTAACCTATCTGACCATTTTTGGATTGAGAAGAGGAGAAGTCTTTGGATTGCGCCCGATGGATGTCGCTCAGAACGACAATGGACGGGCTATACTGCATCTTAGAGATAGTCGGAGTAACCAGACCTTGAAAGGGAAAGGAGGGCTTAAAACGAAGGATTCAGAGCGCTACGTTTGCCTTGATGATATCGGAACAGACCTTATCTATTATCTGATAGCTGAAGCTTCTAAGATTAAGCGAAAGTTAGGGATTATCAAGGAGCAACAAAAAGATTATATCACCCTGAATGAAAAAGGTGGTCTCATCAATCCAAACCAGCTAAATAGAAACTTCAATCTAGTGAATGAAGCAACAGGACTGCATGTAACACCTCACATGATGCGTCATTTTTTCACGACTCAAAGTATCATTGCAGGAGTTCCGCTTGAACAATTGAGCCAGGCGCTAGGGCATACAAAAGTCTATATGACCGACCGTTACAATCAAGTTGAGGACGAACTTGCTGAAGCGACAACAGACCTATTTCTTAGTCATATTCGCTAAAAAAGTCCCCGAAAATTCCCCGACCAAATTCCAAAAACTACCGAAATTTATCGGAAAACGATGTTTAGGAAACTCCCTAAAAGCCTGAAATAAAGCAAAAAAACTCCACCTGATTGGGTGGAGTTAAGGGAGATTATTATGAAAAAGAAAAGTTTAGGATTTCATTAAATAAAGTTAGGAGGTCTTTATTTAATGATTATATGATACAAGATGAATCTTAAAGCTAACTTAACTTTTTCTCTGATTTATCATTTTTTAAAAAATTTTTTTCAAATGGATTTTTCCTCCCCAAGTCATAAAAAAGCCACCTGATTGGGTGACTTCTCTAGGAGATTATGATGAAAAAGAAAAGTTTGGGATTTCATTAAATAAAGGGTACTCAATGAAAATCGAAATCAGACTAGGTAGATAGACGCAAGCATAACTATAGTTAGCTAAGTCGACTCTAACGAAGGTTGATGAGATTTTCGAAGAGTATTAGGAGGTCTTTATTTAATAACTATATGATACACAAGGAGACTTAAACTTTACTTAATAAAAAATAATTTTTTTATCTTTTTCGATCCACCCAAATCATTCCTGTACAATCATAAGTAGATAAGGTTTCAAATCCCAGAGAACGATAGAATCCCAAGGTTTTTTCTGTCTGATCGGTCACTAGTTGGACTTGATAGGCATCTTTGTAATCACCTAAAGCCTCTTTCATTAAGTCGCTACCAATCCCTTGGCGTTGATAGCTAGGCAAAACGATCAAATCCTGGACAAAAATCGATGAGAAACCATCTCCAACCAAACGGACCAAACCCACCACAGCATCTCCATCAAGTGCCAGATAAATCGCTAATGAGTGAGACAAGGCCTTCTCCAGCATCTGAGGTTGATGGGTATAATTTGTCCAACCGACAGCCTGATAGAGATGCAAAACATCCTCTAACTTGACAATTTCTTGCTTTTTAATAGTGATCATGTCAACACCTCTTAAAGTTCTCTCAAGCTCTTGTACTGTCGTCCATTTTTATCAAAATTTTCAGGAGCCAACCATGTTTCTAAACGATCTTTGACTTGAGGCCAGTCCTTATCAATCATAGACAGCCAATCCGTATCACGTGTACGTCCCTTATAAACAACTGCCTGGCGGAAGGTTCCTTCATAAACAAAGCCCAAACGCTCCGCAGCTCGTCTTGATGGCAGATTTAGAGCATCGCATTTCCACTCATATCGACGATAGTTAAGCTCCTCAAAAACATAGCGAGCTAGGAGATATTGAGCCTCTGTCCCTATACGTGTTCCCCTGAGTTCTGGAGAAAAAGTGACGGCACCCACTTCTATTACTCGGTTATTCTGGTCAATGCGCATGAGAGAAAAAGTTCCCAAAGCCTTACAAGTTGCCTTATCTATAATCACGTAGTAAAAACGGTCCTTACGAGCCAACATCTGATTTAAGATAGTAACCAGTTCCTCCATATCTGCCACTGGTTCCTGAAAAAGGTAGGTCCACATTTCCCGAGGTGTATCTGGACCATAAACAGCTAATAAATCCTCCGCATGCTTTTCCACCGAAAGAGCCTCTATCCGAGCGTAACGCCCTTCTAAGAAATCAATGGAAGGCAATTCACCTGGTGTATAACCTTCCATTGGCTCACCAATCATCTGACCATATTCATTTACTGGCATCGTTTTTCTCCTTGTTTTACGCTGAAAATACTATATCATAATTTGCTCTATATGGAAACTAGCACTCTCCCCAAACTTCATCCTCAACACTACATTAGTGATCCGTTTTCTTTCTTTTATCTTCTAAGGCTTGATTAATTCGTTGGGTGAGCTTGTGAGTTTGCCAGATCTGGTACAACCATATCAGTCCATAAATTAATAAGAAAAAGAACCAAAGCAAGGGACTCAACAATGCTGAACCCCAGCCAAAAAATAGGTAGGTTAATACTAAAATAGTAGCTGTCGCTAACAAATGAACTCCTACACGCATACTATAAGCAAGAAACTCTAGCCTTTCAAGGATTAAGGTCAATACCCCCATAATTCCGCTCATCAAAAACAAAGCTAGAATATTTTTTGTCGTTGGTGTGGGATAGGTAATACCTGAATAAAACTGAGCCAATAACACCAAACTCAAATAAACAAAGGAGGCCGTACGCATTCCCGATACAAAATAAGCAATCAATCGCTTCATGATTTTCTCCTATAAACCTAGATAATCCATTAAGGACTTAACGTATTTCCGACTCACACTCGATTTGATACCCCGAGTCATCTTAGCCATCATGTTCCCTGAAAAGCTATCCGATAATGACTCTAGATGGTCAATGTTTATAATTGAATGACGTGATATCTGTATAAAGTTACGTCGGTTAACCCGATTCTGAAAGTTTGTCAATGTTTCCTTAGTTTTATAAATCCCGTCTACCGTATAAATAGTCAACAAATTCTTATCAATATCTGCTAGAATAAGATTCTCAATTTTCACCATAACCAGATGATCATCCGTTCGAATAGGAATGACCACCTGATTAGTCGTTGAAAATTGTTCTAAATACTCCATGACCTCTCTTGCTTGGTCGGTTAACTGAGCTGCCTGAATTAAAATGTGTGGGTCTTTTTCTGAAAACTCTGTCTTCATTTCAAAACGAATCTTCATTTTCTCTCCAATACATCTTTATTTTCTCTTGCTAAACACTTTAACAAATAACATCCAAAGAAGAATAGCGACGAGACTGATAATAACCACTATAAAGTATGTTTCTTCCTTTGTCAATAGTTCTTGCCAGTTGATTTGGATTCCCATTTTTTCTTGAAATTCCTGTAACAGACTGTTATTTCCTGAAAATGCGGTCTCTAATCGCTCTTTCATTAAGACTTGTCGATAAAGAGAAGCAATATAAGTTGCAGGGGTACATTTCATGAAAAGCTGTGCAGAATCAGGTAATACTCCAATAGGGATATAAGTTCCTACTAAAAATCCAGAAGCAGTTCCCACTATCGTTGCCAGTTTACCAAGGCTATCTACAGATTGAAAACGGTAAATCAAGAGAACATTTACCAAACTTGAAATCAGACTGCTTAATAACATAATCAAAGCGATTTCCGGTAAATGACTGATAACTGGACTTTCTTTAAAATAAAGGCTCATAACAGCAAACATAAACACCTGCATGACAAAAGAAATGATAATACTGCTGATTAGATAGGACGCCTGTAAGCCCCAGCTACCTAAATCTGTCAAGAAAAGATCTTGATCTACTTGATTTTCACGATCCTGTACCATTTGTGTAAGAGCCGTAAAACTGGTTGTCATCCCAGTCACAGCCAAGGTTCCACCCATCAGCCAGTTGTTTAAAAGGTTCGTATTATCAGGGAGTTGAGACCAAGCATCCGTCAAGTTCTTCTGCAAAAAAATGATATAAAGGAGGAAGGAAATCAATGCCCCCAATAATGAGAAAAATACTCCCGAACGATTACGAAAATATAAGATAAAATTCCGTTTCAATAAAGCTAGCATTAGCGAACCTCTCTTCCTGTAAGTGCAATAAAGGCATCATCCATAGTACCCGGACGAAACTCAAAAGAATCAATTTCTTCTCGAACTTTTGCCAAATATTCAATGGCCTCCTGTGACGTCCTTGGATAAAAAAGATATTCCATCTCATTTTCTTCCTCAACTGTCATTCCAGTCTGTAGCAATTTTTCTAGATCCTTCATTTCCTTAAAACGAATTTTTAGGATATTAGATGCATACTGGCTTTTAATAGCAGTCGCAGAACCTTGCGCAATCACTTTCCCATGATCAACGATATAGATTCGATCCGCTTCATCCGCTTCATCCAGATAATGAGTCGTTAAGATAATAGTCATCCCTTCATCCTTTTGTAGTCGATACAGTAGATCCCAGATGGATTTGCGAGTTTGAATATCAAGACCTGTCGTTGGTTCATCCAAGAAAAGAATATCTGGTCGCGAAAGAAGAGCACGCGCAATATCAACCCGACGTTTTTGCCCACCTGACAAAGTCCCATATAGTTGTTTCTGGAAAGCAGTCAAACCCAGTTGATGGATCAAATCATCCACACGACTTGCTGCAATCTCCTTATACTGTTGAGCACGAATCGTGAGATTTTCCCTAACCGTCAACATCTCATCCAGTACACTAGCTTGAAAAACAACTCCGATTTTCGTATTTGGCGCATATCGAATCTGACCTTGTGTCGGCTTTTTCAAACCGATTAACATGGAAATGGTGGTTGATTTCCCTGCACCATTGGGTCCCAAAATAGCATTGAAACTTCCTTTTTCAAACTCTAACTGAATATCATCGACAGCCATATGATTGCCGTACCGTTTAGTCAAATGTTTAGCTTGTAAAATCATATTTTTTCCTCCTCTTAACCACACTAGTTTAACAAAAAGAATGAAAGAAAAATCGACTTTTGAGATAAGCAGTTAAAATGAAAGGCCAAGTGGTAAAATAATGGGGGTTAAATTAAAGTAGAGCAGGCTGCAACCGTTTTTCTCCTATCGAATCACTAGAGGATGTTGAAAAACACTTACAACCACACATTATATTTTTAAACATGTGCTATAAAAGAGGTGTTTTATAGCATCCGGCAGAAAAATCCAAGAGTCAATAGTATTGTTCTCGCTAAACCAAACAATAAAAAATGAATCAGAAATCATAGCACACACTCCCTTCTAGTAAAATGAAAATGCTGAATGGGGCAGGATTAAATTTGAAGTAAGCAAGTATGGTCCTGAATTTGAAACTGCCATTAACGATAAGTCTATCTATTAGGAAAGAAATCTTCAATACAAGCAAAAACAGCTCTTGTTATCCAAGAAGAGCTGTTCTATTTTATGAAAGAGAAAGCTACTAGTGCCCCTTGTGCTTCTCTCTACGTTTTTGCTGTTTGCGTTCAAATTTCTCTTGCTTGAGCAATTGCTTTTGGAGACTGGACTGTTGTTTTGAATGCTTTTTTCGTTCCTCGTACTGCAACTGTAAAAGCTCTTGTGACTTAGAAGAAACTTTCTGCTTCACCTGTTTCTTTACAGCCCGCTGCAGACGCTTCGGATTCTTAATCTTCACATGCTGTTTGACTGTTGCCTCTGGACTAAAAGATAACCGAACAAACTGAGTCTGTATAAGTCCCAAAATTTCATCCTCTTTTGGTTCCTGACCAAATGTCACACGACAAACTTGATAAGTTCCCTCATACTCTTGTTCAAACAATCCATGCCAAAATCCATCTTCAAAATAAACTGTCAAGCCAATTGAAACGATTTCCACGACAGCACCTCCTTAAATCTATCCCTAAGAATGGACAACCAAGGAGGAGGGTTACTGATAGGCTTGCCTACGTCTGGACTACCAACCAGAACTGTGTTTTTATCTTAGTTGGGACTATTATTGCATAATCCAATTTAAAAATCCTCCAGATTCTACTCTGAAGGATTCATTTCTTATTTAATAACGATATTAACGAGTTTGTTAGGTACCGCAATCACCTTCACGATTTCCTTACCGTCAATTTCTGCTTTGACTTTTTCATCCGCTAGAGCAATTTCTTGCAATTCTTCGCGTGATAGGTCTTTAGCGACCATGAGTTTGGCACGAACTTTTCCTTTAATTTGGACGACGATTTCAATTTCGTCTTCAACCAATTTGCTTTCGTCCCATACTGGCCAAGCCACATAAGAGATGGACTCACCTGTTGCTGCAACTGTTTGCCAGAGTTCTTCTGCCAAATGAGGTGCAAATGGGGCAATCAATTGGATAAAGCCTTTGGCGTAGTCCACATAGAGTTTGTCTTCCTTATTAGCAGCGTTGACAAAGACCATAAGTTGGGCAATTGCTGTGTTGAATTTCATGGACTCGATTTGCTCTGTGACAGATTTAACGGTTTCGTTATAAACCTTGTCAAGAGCACCATTATTTTCCGCAGCGATTTCTTTACTTGTAATCAAACGGTAAACACGGTCAAGGAATTTACGGCTTCCTTCCAAGCCTTCTTCAGACCAAGCGATGGAAGCATCGAGTGGCCCCATGAACATTTCATAAACACGAAGGGTATCAGCACCATATTGTTCCACCACATCGTCTGGGTTAACAACGTTCTTGAGCGATTTAGACATCTTAGCTGGTGCTTGCTCCAACTCTTCTCCTGTTTCCACATGGAAGAAAGAACCGTCACGTTTTTCAACCTTGTCAGTCGCCACAAGAGCTCCACGGTGGTCACGGTAGCTTGTTCCCAAAATCATCCCTTGATTAAAGAGTTTTTGGAATGGTTCCTTAGTCGGAACAACACCGAGGTCATAGAGGAATTTGTGCCAGAAACGAGCATAGAGCAAGTGAAGTACAGCATGCTCTGCACCACCCACATAGATATCTACTGGCAACCATTGTTTGAGAAGATCCTCATCTGCCAATTTTTCTGTGTTATGTGGGTCAATATAGCGGAGGTAGTACCAGCTTGAACCAGCCCATTGTGGCATGGTGTTGGTTTCACGACGACCTTTAACGCCATCTTCACGCGTCACTTCCAACCAGTCAGTCAAGTTAGCCAACGGGCTTTCACCAGTACCTGAAGGGCGGATGTCCTTGGTTACTGGCAAGACAAGTGGTAATTCACTTTCTGGAACAGCTGTTGAAGTCCCATCTTCCCAATGAATGATTGGAATTGGCTCACCCCAGTAACGTTGACGGCTAAAGAGCCAGTCGCGGAGACGGTAGGTAACCTTCTCTTGTCCACAACCTTTCTCTTCCAACCAAGCCACAATTTTAGCAATAGCGTCTTCTTTGTTAAGGCCATCTAGGAAGTCTGAATTGATATGAAGAACATCTTCAGTATAGGCAGCTTCTGCTACATTTCCACCTTCAAGTACCTCTACGATTGGAAGGTCAAATTGTTTGGCAAATTCCCAGTCACGTTGGTCGTGGGCAGGAACAGCCATTACCGCACCTGTACCATAGCTAGCAAGAACATAGTCGGCAATCCAGATTGGGATTTCCTTACCATTGACAGGGTTGATAGCATAAGCACCAGTCCAAACACCAGTTTTTTCCTTAGCAAGGTCGGTACGAGCCAAGTCAGACTTGAGACTAGCTTGGTGTTTGTAGTCAGCTACTGCCTCAGCTTGCTCTGGACTTGTGATAGCGTCAACCAAGTCATGCTCAGGAGCCAAGACAGTGAAAGTCGCACCGAAAAGCGTATCCGGACGAGTGGTAAAGACGGTAAATTCCTTGTCAGTCCCTTTCACTTTAAAGGTGACATTGGCACCAGTTGATTTACCAATCCAGTTGCGTTGCATATCCTTGATAGATTCTGGCCAATCCAACTCATCCAAGTCATTAAGCAATCGCTCTGCATAGGCCGTGATTTTAAGCATCCATTGACGCATCGGTTTGCGGACAACGGGATAGCCTCCACGCTCAGACGTTCCGTCAGGAAGGACTTCTTCGTTTGCGATAGCTGTTCCCAACTCTTCAACCCAGTTTACAGGCACTTCGGCTTCATAGGCCAAGCCTTTTTCGTAAAGCTTAGTGAAAATCCATTGCGTCCACTTATAGTAGTTTGGATCTGTTGTGTTAACCTCACGATCCCAGTCATAAGAGAAGCCAAGCGCATTGATTTGACGTTTAAAGTTGGCAATGTTTTCCGCTGTGAATTCTGCTGGGTCATTCCCCGTATCCATAGCGTATTGCTCTGCAGGCAAACCAAAGGCATCCCAACCCATTGGGTGAAGGACATTGTAACCTTGGGCACGTTTGTAACGGCTAAGGATATCAGTCGCTGTGTAGCCTTCTGGGTGTCCTACGTGCAGACCTGCTCCAGACGGGTAAGGGAACATGTCAAGCGCATAAAACTTCGGTTTTGAGGCATCTGTTCCTGTCTTAAATGTATGATGTTCTGCCCAGTAGCCCTGCCACTTAGGTTCAATTTCTTTATGATTGTAAAAACTCATGGTCTCTCTCCAATTTTGTGATGTTACTATTATACCATTTTCAAGAGATTTTTACAGATGAAATCATGAAGTTTCCATTGATACCTATTACAAAACATACTCTAACTATTTCCTTTTAATTGACCACCAAAATTGAAAGTTGTATAATGCTAGCTGGAGGAAATAATCATGGATTTACAAACTATTTTTGCATATGGGTTCATTCTCATTTTCATCATTACAGAAACGTGGATTAAAAGGAAAACAAAATCAAACAATGAAAATAACTCTGAAGACAAAGGAAGTCGTTACATCATTATTGGTAGTGTTGTTTGTTGTCTTCTATTAATGAATGAACAACTTCTACCTTCTATAGCTCAATTGCCACATTTTTTGATCTATATTGGAATTCTCCTTTCTCTAGCCGGCTTTGTATTACGTATCTATGCAGTTAATTATCTTGGGAAGAATTTTACACTTGCAGTTCAAACAACAGATAGTCAGCAGTTGG
The DNA here is from genome assembly GCF_027691175.1 of Streptococcus halitosis. Lineage (GTDB taxonomy): Bacteria > Bacillota > Bacilli > Lactobacillales > Streptococcaceae > Streptococcus > Streptococcus halitosis_A. Next base: position 223,183 of record NZ_JAQFBD010000001.1, on the reverse strand, counting down.
TAGAAGCAGGTCCCTACTCTATAGTAAGAAATCCTGCCTATACTGGTAGCATCGTATCCATACTTGGCTTGTCAATTGTTTCATTAAATCCTCTCACAATTATTATTTGTCTCATTCTATTGGTAGTTGGTTACAGTATTCGATTAAAAGTAGAAGAAAAAGCCTTATACAATCATTTTGGAAAAGCATATGAAACATACTGTCAAAAGGTTCGCTATCAAATTTTCCCTTATATTTGGTAATTTCATTCAAATATAACATATCTTTCAACTAGGTTTGACTGATTGCTAAACATGATAAATATTTTTTTAATGAAGGATTGAGTTTTGCGTTATGCAAGATTCAATCTTTTTAGTTTGATTTCACTCTGTTTATATCGGATGCCACTATGTTGGACTTTAGAGTATTATTGCTCCAAAATAATTCTAGCCTTCCTTTCATAACATCACATCCCCCAAAAAATTTTTACTTTTTCGGAACTATTGATTTAAATCATATCCTTTAACTCAAAATTAGCTCCTAATCGGAGCTAACTTCTATTAACTATTTGTCTCTAACATCTTCTCACGTCCGAGCTCTCGATAGCTACGGTCACCAACAACCTCAACGCTAAACTGACCGTCCTCATATTCAAGAATCGTCACGCTACCATTATCGAGACCATGCGGATGCATACCAATGATCAGATAAACAATGGTACCAATCGTCATTCCATGGCTCACAACGAGGGCATTACCCCCACCTTGTTCTTCCATTTCTTTAGCAATAGCTTCAAAGCCTTCCTTGATTCGACCACTGAGTTTTTCCCAACCTTCAGCCCAGCCAGCTGTATCAACCTCTACCAAACCCTCAGCCAGTTCAGCATAAGACAATTGGTGAACATGGTCCACATTGAAAATTCTCGGAATCAATCCCATAAAGAGGTCCCCATCATAGGCTCCATCAAAACTACCAAAACACCACTCACGGATTCGCTTGTCCATGCGGTAAGGGATTTTTCCCTGCAAGCCAAGTTCTTCTAGGATAATTCCCATAGTTTGAATGGTGCGCCCTGAATCACTGGAATAAGCGCGGTCAAATTGTAAACCAGACTCTCTCAAGCCAATTCCCAGTTCATGGATTCCCAACTCACCTTCTGCGGTCAGAGGCGTATCACTCCATCCTTGTGCACGTCCAATCGTGTTAAACATCGTTTTCCCATGACGGACCAAGTACAATCTTACTTTAGACATTTTCTATCCTCCATTTTCTTCTATTATATCATGGAACAAAGAAATATTCGGCTTTCAAAAGCAAAGCCAACATTTGTAAATTACCCAAAAGAAAAGCTACCCTCATGGTAGCTTCCCTAGGAGATTATTATGAAAAAGTTTAGGATTTCTATTAAATAAAGTTAGAAGGTCTTTATTTAATGATTATAGTATACACAGTCATCCTTAAACTCAACTTAAATCTTCTCTCTTTTTATTAATTTTTAAAACTATGAATTGGCGCAGGAATTTGGCCACCGCGAGAGATGAAATCAACAGACGAAGCCCCGTTAACCTTCATAACTGGAGCTGTCCCTAGCAAGCCACCAAACTCAATCATATCGCCTTCTTTTCCCTTTGGAATAATACGGACAGCCGTTGTTTTCATGTTAATAACACCAATTGCCGCCTCATCCGCAATCATAGCCGCAATGGTCTCAGCAGGCGTATCTTCCGGAATGGCAATCATATCCAGCCCGACAGAACAGATAGCCGTCATGGCCTCTAGTTTCTCTAAATTCAGAGATCCATTTTGCACCGCAGCAATCATCCCCTCATCTTCAGAAACGGGGATAAAAGCACCTGACAAGCCACCGACTTGGTTACAAGCCATCACTCCGCCCTTCTTAACTTGGTCATTCAAAAGAGCGAGGGCAGCCGTCGTCCCATGCGTACCAACTGTTTCTAATCCCATTTCCTCAAGGACACGAGCCACAGAGTCACCAACCGCAGGAGTTGGCGCCAAGCTTAGGTCGACAATTCCAAAGTCAACACCCAGTCTCTCGCTGGCCATCTGACCAACTAATTGACCGATACGAGTAATCTTAAAGGCCGTTTTCTTGACCGTCTCGGCTACTACATCAAAGCTCTGTCCACGAACCTTTTCCAAGGCGCGCTTGACCACACCAGGACCCGAAACTCCGACATTGATGATAACATCTGCTTCGCCAACACCATGGAAAGCCCCTGCCATAAAAGGATTGTCCTCAACAGCATTAGCAAATACGACCAACTTGGCCGCACCCATATCTGATAGCGCAGCTGTTTCCTTGATGATACGGCCCATATCAGCGACCGCAGTCATGTTGATACCTGACTTAGTTGAGCCAATGTTAACAGACGAACAAACCTTGTCTGTCTCAGCTAGAGCGCGTGGGATAGAATTGATGAGAATTTCATCTCCTTTTTGGTAGCCTTTTTGTACCAAAGCTGAGAATCCACCGATAAAGTCAACACCAATCTCTTTGGCAGCCTTGTCAAGTGCCTTTGCCAAAACAAGATAGTCTGTCGCATCAGTCGCAGCACCAATTAAAGAAATCGGAGTCACCGATACCCGTTTATTAACAATAGGAATCCCAAGTTCTGCAGCAATTTCATCTCCTACAGCCACTAGATTTGCAGCTTTAGTGGTGATTTTTTGGTAAATCTTTTCAGCAGCACGATTGATATCTGGATCAATACAGTCCAAAAGGGAAATCCCCATGGTGATGGTTCTGATATCGAAGTTCTGCTCTTCGATCATGGCAATGGTTTCCGTAACTTGTCTAATATCCATGATAACCTCCTAGATATTGTACATAGCATCAAAAATCGCTGCACTTTGAATATTGATTTTAACATTCAAGGTTTGCCCAAAGTTTTCAAACTCATTTCGTAAAGTGGTGAAATCCTGCTTTTCGTCACTAGAAACGACCGCCATCATGGTAAAATATTCATCCAGTACTGTTTGAGAGATATCGTCAATATTCAAACCCAACTCTGCAATCTTAGTAGATACACCTGCAACAATCCCAGCCTTGTCCTTGCCAACCACTGTAATAATAGCCTTCATCCTTATACCCCATCTCTACGATTATTAAAAAACCTGAACGTTTTTGATTTTCTTTTTATCTAGTATAGCATATTTCCATAGAAAATACTAAAAACGCCTGCTTACGAAGTTGTTCTTAAGAAAAAAACAATTTCGTAAACAAGCGTCTACCCTATCAAATGATGATGAGTGTTCCCGCTAGGACCGAAGTCCCAGCGGTAGACCAGAGCTAGACTAAGAGCACAAGACTCCATCATCATAACACTCAACAAAATTGATGATTTTATACTAATTCGATGATCGCCATTGGCGCAGCATCACCACGACGTGGTTCAGTTTTAAGGATACGAGTGTATCCACCGTTACGTTCAGCATAACGAGGTGCGATTTCTGAGAACAATTTTTGAAGTGCTGTAGTAGAAGTGTACTTATCAGTTGCTTCATCATAGTTTTCAGATGCGATTTCATTACGTACGAAAGCAGCTGCTTGACGACGTGCATGCAAATCACCACGTTTACCTAGAGTAATCATTTTTTCAACAGTTTTACGGATTTCTTTAGCACGAGCTTCAGTTGTCACGATTGATTCGTTGATCAAAAGGTCAGTTGTCAAATCGCGAAGCATTGCTTTACGTTGTGAGCTAGTGCGTCCTAGTTTACGGTAAGCCATGTATTCCTCCTTTATTTATCTTTTAATCCAAGACCCAAGTCAATGAGTTTGAGTTTCACTTCTTCCAAACTCTTGCGTCCAAGATTTCGTACTTTCATCATCTCTGCTTCAGATTTTTCTGTCAAATCATGCACCGTATTGATACCGGCACGTTTCAAACAGTTATATGAACGCACAGACAAGTCCAGTTCCTCAATCGTACGATCCAAAATACGGTCATCCGATTCAGTATCAGCTTCTTTCATCACTTCTGCAGATTTAGCAATCTCTGTAAGATTTGTAAACAAATCAAGATGTTCTGTCAAGATACGTGCTGAAAGCCCTAAAGCATCTTCTGGAATAATTGTTCCATTTGTCAAGATTTCAAGGGTTAATTTGTCAAAACCATCGTTACTACCTACACGAGCAGGTTCAACTTGATAGTTGACTTTTGTAACTGGTGTATAAATAGAATCTACAGCAAGTGTTCCAACTGGCGCATTATCTTTTTTGTTTTCATCAGCAGGCACATATCCACGACCACTGTTAACAGTCATTGTCGCCTTTAGAGAAGAACCTTCACCGATTGTAAAGAGATAATGATCTGGATTTACAATCTCAATATCACTGTCAGTCAAAATATCTCCAGCTGTAATTTCAGCAGGGCCTTCAACGTCAAGCTCAATGATTTTTTCGTCTTCAACGTATGATTTCACTGCAATCCCTTTAATGTTCAGAATGATTTGCATCACGTCTTCACGAACACCTGGAACTGTGTCAAACTCATGTAACACACCATCAATGTTGATAGATGTCACAGCTGCCCCTGGTAGAGAAGCTAGTAGTACACGACGAAGAGAGTTACCAAGAGTTGTACCGTAGCCACGTTCAAGTGGTTCGATTACAAACTTGCCATAATCTTTATTTTCATCAATTTTTGTTATATTTGGTTTTTCAAACTCAATCATTTAGTTACTCCCTCTTAAACGAAAAGCAGTGTAATGCGATGATTATACACGGCGACGTTTTGGAGGACGAGCACCATTGTGTGGCACTGGAGTCACATCACGAATTGCTGTTACTTCAAGACCAGCGGCAGCAAGCGCACGAATAGCTGACTCACGACCAGAACCTGGACCTTTTACAGTAACTTCAACTGATTTAAGACCGTGTTCTTGTGCAGATTTAGCAGCAGCTTCAGAAGCCATTTGAGCAGCGAATGGTGTAGATTTACGAGAACCTTTGAAACCAAGAGCACCAGCTGATGACCAAGCAATTGCATTACCATGCACATCAGTAATCATAACAATAGTGTTATTAAATGTAGCGTGAATATGAGCAATACCAGATTCGATATTCTTTTTCACACGACGTTTACGTGTTGGTTTAGCCAAGACTTTTACCTCCTATATTATTTTTTCTTACCAGCAATCGCAACAGCTTTACCTTTACGAGTGCGAGCGTTGTTTTTAGTGTTTTGTCCACGGACAGGAAGTCCACGACGGTGACGAATACCACGGTATGAACCGATTTCCATCAAACGTTTAATGTTCAAGTTTACTTCACGACGAAGGTCACCTTCAACTTTGATTGCATCCACTTCACGACGGATAGCATCTTCTTGATCTGATGTAAGGTCACGTACACGAACATCTTCTGAGATTCCAGCAGCAGCCAAAATTTTCTTAGATGTTGAAAGTCCGATACCATAAACGTAAGTCAATGAGATTACTACGCGTTTGTCATTTGGAATGTCAACTCCAGCAATACGAGCCATGTTTTCTCCTTTCTATCTTATCCTTGACGTTGTTTGTGTTTTGGATTTGCTGGGCAAATTACCATAACACGACCATTACGACGAATTACTTTACAGTATTCGCAAATTGGTTTGACCGATGGTCTTACTTTCATTTCTTATCCCTCCAAGTTTTTCGATTATTTAAAGCGGTAAGTGATACGTCCACGTGTCAAGTCATATGGACTCATCTCGACAGTAACACGATCTCCCGCTAAAATACGAATATAGTTTTTACGAATTTTACCAGAAACTGTTGCTAAAATCTGATGTCCATTTTCAAGTTCAACCGTAAACATTGCGTTCGGCATTGTATCGACTACTTTGCCTTCAACTTCAATCACATCGTCTTTTGCCACGCAAAAGCACCTCCATAAATTTCGATTCGATGCCTCAAGACACAGAGGCAACAATTATAAGTCAGACTATCTCAGTATAACATTTGTCGCGATTTTTTGCAAGTATGAAAAACGCTTTATTTCAAATTTGTCAATACTTTTTCGATGTCTTTGAACACATCATTGATATCTTGATTTCCTTCGATATCATGAACTAAACCTTTAGCACGATAGTGGGCAATGATTGGTTCACCTTGTGCAATATTCACATCCAAACGACGCTTAACTGTCTCAGGTTTATCATCTTCACGTTGGTAGTAATCCTCTTCTTTGTAGTCAACTGGTGGATTGAAAACTTTGTGGAAAGTTTCACCTGTTTTGCGGTGAATGATACGGCCACTCAAGCGTTCCAAGAGACAATCTGGATTCACTTCGATGTTGATTACTCCTTCAAGTTCAATACCAAGTTCAGCCAATGTTTCATCCAAGGCATGAGCTTGTTCAATCGTACGTGGGTAACCATCTAACAAGAAACCTGTTTCTTTGATATCGTCCTGTGAAAGGCGTTCTTTAACAATACCATTTGTAACTTCGTCTGGGACCAACTCACCTTTGTCAATATATGACTTTGCGAGTACACCCATTTCAGTTTGATTTGCCATTGCAGCACGGAACATATCGCCTGTTGAGATATGTGCAACATGGAATTTCTCCACAATTTTAGCTGCTTGCGTTCCCTTACCTGCTCCAGGTAAGCCCATAATCAAAAGATTCATGATAGGATCTCCTTATTTTGTATTTAAATAGAAGCAGAAATCTATTTCAACCCCTATTTAAAAACAAAATAGAAGAGAGGAGATAAAAATCTGACAAAGTCTTCGATTTTTACACTCCACTCTCTGAGCAATAGTCAATTTTATTTCCTATTACAACTATTCTGTTGTGTCTAAGAAACCAACATACTTACGTTTCAATAGATACCCTTCCAATTGTTTAATTCCTTCAATACCTGTCGAGATAATGATTAGTAGACTTGTTCCCCCAAAAGCAACAACTTCTGAAAGGCCAAATACATCTTTAGCTACGATAGGTAAGATAGAAATAACACCTAGGAAGAGAGAGCCGACAGTAGCAAGACGACGAAGAAGTTTCGACATGTATTCTTCTGTCCCTTTACCAGGACGGACCCCATGAATGTAGGCTCCACTCTTTTGCAAGTTTTCTGCTGCCTTCTCTGGATTGATCTGTACAAATGTATAGAAGAATGTAAAGAGAATGATTAACAAGGCATACATAGCAACACCTGTTGGAGATGTTGTAGATAACATTTCCTGTGCCGTACGTACCCAAGCCCAATCATGACCTGTAGCACTCAAAAATTGAAGGATAGCTGCAGGTGCTGCTGTAATTGAACTTGCAAAGATAACTGGGATAACCCCTGCTGGGTTTACCTTCAAAGGGAGGTATGAACTTGATGGGGCTCCTTGAGCAACTTTTGTATATTGGATTGGGATTTTATATTCTGCCTGTTGAACATATGTTGTAAAGTAAACAATCAACAAGACAGCGATAATCAAAATAACAACAAAGATAATAGATGAAGTCAATCGGCTACTTGGAATATTGACAAAGTAGTCAACATAGATCCCCTTAATCATCTCAGGAATTGAAGCGACAATACCTGCAAAGATGATCATGGAAACACCGTTACCATATCCTTTATCTGTAATTTGTTCCCCAAGCCAAGTTACAATCATACTACCTGCTGTTAGGATGATCCCAATGGTAACAAAGACTTGTGGAGTTAAATCTGTCGTTAATAATTTCGCTCCAGATAGAGTATTAAACCCTGCTGTAATCCCGATAGATTGAACAAATGCAAGTACCAGTGCAATATAACGAGTAGCCTGGTTTAGTTTTCTCCGTCCTACTTCCCCTTGTTTTCCCCATTCTACAAACTTCGGTAAAATATCCATTTGTAGCAATTGAACAACGATAGAAGCAGTGATGTACGGACTTACACCAAGTGCAAAAACGGAGAAGTTCTTCATGGCATTCCCTGAAACAAGACTAAGCATGTTTAAGAAAGATAAACCACTAAGAGCTTCTAAACTTTTTGCATTCACCCCTGGAACAGTAATACTTGTCCCAATACGGAAAACAAGAATGATAAAAATTGTAAAGAGAATTTTTGATCGAACTTGTTTAACCTTGAGAGCTTCTTTTAATAATTTAAAAAACATGGGTCACCTCTCTTAGATGACTTCTACAGAACCACCTTTAGCAGTGATAGCTTCCTCAGCTGATTTAGAGAATTTAGCTGCTTTCACAGTCAATTTCTTAGTCAATTCACCGTTACCAAGAATTTTAACGCCTGATTTTTCAGCTTTCACAATTCCTGCTTCGATAAGCACAACTGGAGTCACTTCAGCACCATCTTCAAAGACGTTCAATTGGTCAAGGTTTACAATTGCGTATTCTTTAGCGTTGATGTTAGTGAATCCACGTTTTGGAAGACGACGGAACAATGGAGTTTGTCCACCTTCAAAACCAAGGCGAACTCCGCCACCGCTACGAGCTTTTTGACCTTTTTGACCGCGACCAGATGTTTTACCGTTACCTGATGAAGTACCACGACCAACACGGTTACGTACTTTACGAGAACCTTCTGCAGGTTTCAATTCATGAAGTTTCATTATTATTTTCTCCTCTTTTGTAAAATGCTAGCGCCGATAAGAGAGAAAAGGTTGTCTCCCTTATCAACTCGCCTATACATTCGTCATCTTAGATGACTATATCTAGTTTTAGGGGATGAGTATTGCCACATCCCCTAAAAATTCATTAGTTTACTTCTTCAACTGTTACCAAGTGAGATACTGCAGTGATCATACCACGGATAGCAGCGTTGTCTTCTTTGATAACAGAGCTGTTCAATTTGCCAAGTCCAAGTGCTACAACAGTTTTACGTTGTGATGGAATGCGTCCGATTGGAGACTTAGTCAAAGTAATTTTAATTTGAGCCATTTTATCCCCTTTCTTATGCCAAATCAGAAACTGAGATACCACGAAGGGCAGCAACTTCTTCAGCGCGTTTCAATTGTTTCAAACCTTCAACAGTTGCGCGAACAATGTTGATTGGAGTGTTAGAGCCAAGTGATTTAGATGTAATATCTGCCACACCTGCCAATTCCACAACGGCACGAACTGCACCACCAGCGGCAACTCCAGAACCTTCTACAGCAGGTTTCAACAATACTTTAGCTCCACCGAATTCTGAAAGAACTTCGTGTGGGATTGTTGTTCCAACCATAGGAACTTCAATCAAGTTTTTCTTAGCATCTTCTACTGCTTTGCGGATTGCTTCTGGAACTTCTTGAGCTTTACCTGTACCAAATCCTACACGACCGTTGTGGTCACCGACAACAACAAGAGCTGCGAAACGAAGACGACGTCCACCTTTAACAACTTTTGTAACACGGTTGACAGCAACTACGCGTTCTTCTAATTCAACTGCATTGTCTTTAAATGCCATTTTCTAGTGTCCTCCTATTAGAATTTCAATCCGTTTTCACGAGCTGCATCAGCCAAAGCTTTCACACGTCCGTGATATAGATATCCACCGCGGTCGAACACCACTTCTGAAATACCTTTAGCGTTTGCACGTTCTGCAACGAGTTTACCGACAGCAACGGCTTGTTCAGTTTTAGTTCCTTTTGAAACTTCTTTGTCAAGAGTTGAAGCACTTGCGAGCGTTACACCCGCTACGTCATCAATCACTTGAGCGTAGATGCCTGTATTAGAACGGAATACGTTCAAACGTGGGCGATCAGCAGTTCCAGAGAGTTTTCCGCGAACGCGACGGTGGCGTTTTTGACGGAGTTTATTTTTATCTGGTTTAGAAATCACAGTTTTCACCTCTTTAGTTTTAAATCGCGTGCTATGCACAAAGTTGGAAAATAGGTTGGTGGTTGAAAATCAACCACTCAACATTATTTACCTGTTTTACCTTCTTTAAGACGAACGTACTCTCCAACGTAACGAATACCTTTACCTTTGTAAGGTTCTGGTGAACGAAGGCTACGTACGTAAGCAGCTGTTTGCCCAACCACTTCTTTTGAAATTCCGCTAACAACAATTGTTGTTGGGTTTGGAAGTTCAAAAGTAATTCCTTCTGGAGCTTCAACTTCATCTGGATGAGATTTACCAACAGCCAAAACAAGTTTTGATCCTTGAAGTTGTGCACGGTAACCAACCCCACGCATTTCAAGTTCTTTCTTAAATCCTTCTGATACACCAATTACCATGTTATTCAAAAGGGCACGAGTAGTTCCGTGGATAGTTTTCATTTCTTTTGAATCGTTTGGACGGTGAAGAGTTACTTCAGTACCTTCCACGCGAATTTCAATATCTTTTGAGAACTTACGAGTAAGTTCTCCTTTAGGTCCTTTTACAGTTACTACGTTGTCATTGTTAGTGACTTCAACACCAGCAGGCAACACGATAACTTTATTACCAATACGTGACATGTTTATTTTCTCCTGTTAAATTGTCAGGCCTTGACGGCCAGTTTTCACGGGGTTAAATCGATTTCTCGATTTAAAGGAACATTTAGGTTTCAATTTCAAAGTGAGTCTAGGCATCGTCTCGCAGGCATAACTTTGGGTTAGGCAAGAGACGATAACGAAGAGTCACAAAGAAATTGGGAGCTAAATATTACCAAACGTAAGCGATAACTTCTCCACCAACGTTCTTTTGACGAGCTTCTTTATCAGTAAGCAAACCTTCAGAAGTTGAAAGGATAGCAATTCCAAGTCCGTTAAGTACTTTTGGAAGATCTTCACGTTTTTTGTAGACACGAAGTCCTGGTTTAGAAACGCGTTTCAAGTTAGTGATAACTTTTTCACCGTTTGGTCCGTATTTAAGGAATACACGGATGATGCCTTGTTTGTCATCTTCGATGATTTCAACGTTTTTTACAAAACCTTCGCGTTTAAGGATTTCAGCAATCCCTTTTTTGATGTTTGATGCAGGTACTTCAAGTACTTCGTGTTTCGCTTGGTTAGCGTTACGAATGCGAGTTAGGAAGTCTGCGATTGGGTCAGTCATAACCATTTTGTTTTTCTCCTCTTACTAGTAGTTTGCAAGTTGCACTTGCTAGTTAATGATTGAGCTGGGCTCAGATAGTATTGACACATTCAAATGAGAGAACTCTTATTTGAACACGAGCTACAACCTGGGCAAAAAAGATAAATTTGTTTTGGAGCATCGCTCCTTCACCAAATTTCCTATTTTTGCTGTGGTTGTTACGCTCTTTGTATCATGATATTACCAAGATGCTTTTGTTACACCAGGAATTTGTCCTTTGTAAGCTAATTCACGGAAGCAAACACGGCAAAGTTTAAATTTGCGGTAAACTGAATGTGGGCGACCACATTTTTCACAACGAGTATAAGCTTGAGTAGAGAACTTCGCTGGACGTTTGTTCTTAGCAATCATTGATTTTTTAGCCATTAGATTTACCTCCTATATTATTTTGCAAAAGGCATTCCAAGGCCTGTAAGCAATGCACGTGACTCTTCGTCAGTGTTAGCAGTTGTTACGATAACGATGTCAAGACCACGAGTTTTGTCAACGTCATCAAAGTTGATTTCTGGGAAGATCAATTGTTCTTTCACACCAAGAGTGTAGTTTCCGCGTCCATCAAATGATTTTGTTGGAACACCGTGGAAGTCACGCACACGTGGAAGTGAAACTGAAACCAATTTATCCAAGAATTCGTACATACGTTCCCCACGAAGGGTAACTTTTGCACCGATCGCTACACCTTCACGAAGACGGAAGCCGGCGATTGATTTTTTAGCTTTAGTGATAAGTGGTTTTTGACCTGAGATAAGTGCCAATTCTTCAGCAGCTTTTTCAAGACTTTTAGCGTTTGATACAGCTTCACCAACACCCATGTTCAAAACGATCTTATCTACTTTAGGCACAGCCATCACTGATGAGTAGTTGAATTGTTCTGTCAAAGCAGGAACTACTTCATTAAGATATTTTTCTTTTAAACGATTTGCCATTATACTTCTCCTTTCCTTCGTAATTAATCAAGCACTTCGCCTGATTTTTTGTTGTAGCGAACTTTTTTACCGTCTACAAATTTGTAACCAACACGACCAGCTACACCATTTTTGTCCAATACTTGAACGTTTGATACGTGGATAGCTGCTTCTTTCTCAATGATACCACCTTGAGGAAGCTCGTTAGTTGGACGTTGGTGTTTCTTAACGATGTTAACACCTTCAACGATAACTTTGTTTACTTTTGGAAGGGCAGTAAGGACAACAGCTTCTGTTCCCTTATCTTTACCAGCGATTACGCGAACTTTGTCGCCTTTTTTTACAAACATTAGGTTTCTCCTTGATTTTTCTTACGCCCACAAGGGCACCCTAGCTTGAAGCTAGGGGACTAGTTTGTTTCTAAAAATTAAAGTACTTCTGGAGCAAGTGACACGATCTTCATGAAGCCACCTTCACGCAATTCACGTGCAACTGGGCCAAAGATACGTGTTCCGCGAGGAGTTTTGTCATCACGGATGATAACAGCTGCATTTTCGTCAAACTTGATGTATGAACCATCAGCGCGACGAGCACCTGATTTAGTACGAACGATAACAGCTTTTACAACGTCACCTTTTTTAACCGCACCACCAGGAGTAGCTTGTTTTACAGATGCCACAATGACATCACCGATGTTCGCAAATTTACGTTTAGAACCACCAAGAACTTTGATAGTCAAGATTTCGCGCGCACCGCTGTTGTCTGCGACTTTCAAACGAGTTTCTGTTTGAATCATTTCAGTTTTCTCCTTTCAGGCTTGATTAGATGATAACCGCTTCTTCAACAACTTCTACAAGACGGAAACGTTTTGTAGCTGAAAGCGGGCGAGTTTCCATGATACGTACGATATCGCCTTCTTTGGCAACATTGTTTTCATCATGTGCTTTGTATTTTTTAGAGTAGTTAATACGTTTACCATAGACTGGGTGGTTACGTTTTGTTTCAACTACAACTGTGATTGTCTTGTCCATTTTGTCAGATACAACACGTCCAACAAGAACTTTACGATTATTGCGTTCCATTGAAATTTCTCCTTCCCTAGTCTATTATTTCGCTTCAGATTGAACTGTTTTGATACGAGCGATTTGTTTTTTAACTTCTTTCAAGCGAGCTGTTTGTTCCAATTGACCAGTAGCAGCTTGGAAACGAAGTTCAAACAATTCTTTTTTCAATTCGTTTTCGCGCTTCGCGAGTTCTTCTTGAGAAAGACCACGAAGTTCTTTAACAAATTCTTTTACTTCATTAAGTTTCATGCCTTCTCCTTATTCTGCTTCACGTTTTACGAATTTAGTTTTAACTGGCAATTTGTGGCTAGCAAGACGAAGCGCTTCACGTGCAATCTCTTCAGATACACCAGCGATTTCGAACATCACTTTACCACGTTTAACTGGTGCTACCCAACCTTCAGGTGCCCCTTTACCAGATCCCATACGCACACCGATAGCTTTAGCAGTGTATGATTTGTGTGGGAAGATTTTAATCCAAACTTTACCACCACGTTTCATGTAACGAGTCATGGCGATACGAGCAGCTTCGATTTGGCGGTTAGTGATCCAGTGGCTAGTTGTAGCTTGAAGACCGTATTCACCGAATGCTACTTCTTTTCCACCTTTTGCTTCACCGCGCATTTTTCCACGGAATTCACGACGGTGTTTAACACGTTTAGGTACTAACATTGGTTATTTACCTCCTTTAGTGTTTTTACGAGCTGGAAGAACTTCACCACGGTAGATCCATACTTTAACACCAAGTTTACCGTATGTAGTATCTGCTTCTTCCCAAGCGTAATCGATATCTGCACGAAGTGTGTGGAGTGGAACAGTTCCTTCTGAGTATCCTTCAGCACGGGCAATATCTGCACCGTTCAAACGACCTGATACTTGAGTTTTGATTCCTTTAGCTCCAGCACGCATTGCGCGTTGGATTGCTTGTTTTTGTGCACGACGGAAAGCAACACGTTGCTCCAATTGACGAGCAATTCCTTCACCTACAAGGTGAGCATCCAAATCAGGTTGTTTGATTTCGATGATGTTGATGTGTACTTGTTTTCCAGTCAATTTGTTAAGTTTTGCACGGAGTGCATCAACGTTAGCGCCACCTTTACCGATAACCATACCTGGTTTAGCAGTGTGAAGTGAAACGTTAACTTTGTTCACTGCGCGTTCGATTTCGATAGTTGAAACTGCTGCGTCAGCAAGTTCTTTTTGAACGAATTTACGGATTGCAAGATCTTCATGAAGGTAATCCGCGTATTCTTTTTCAGCATACCATTTGGCATCCCAATCACGGATGATGCCGACACGCATACCAATTGGATGTACTTTTTGACCCACGATGTTACCTCCTTATTTTTCTGCAACAGCTACAGTGATGTGAGCTGTACGTTTGTTGATTGGTGAAGCTGAACCTTTCGCACGTGGACGGAAACGTTTCATAGTTGGTCCTTCGTTTGCGAATGCTTCAGATACTACCAAGTTAGCTTTATCCAAACCAAAGTTGTTTTCAGCGTTAGCTACAGCTGAATTCAAAACTTTCAAGATGATTTCAGCAGCTTTGTTTGGAGTGAATGTCAAGATTGCAATAGCGTCGGCTACGCTTTTACCACGAATATTGTCAAGAACAAGACGTGATTTACGAGGTGAAACACGTACTGTACGAGCCATTGCTTTAGCTGAAGTAATTTCTGCCATTTATGTTCTCCTTATTTTCTACGTGTTTTCTTGTCGTCTGCAGCGTGACCTTTGTAAGTACGTGTTGGTGCAAATTCACCAAGTTTGTGACCTACCATGTCTTCTTGGATGTAAACAGGTACGTGTTTACGTCCGTCATAAACTGCAATAGTGTAACCAATGAAACTTGGGAAGATCGTTGAACGACGTGACCAAGTTTTGATAACTTTTTTCTTTTCGTCGTTAGCTTGAGCTTCAACTTTTTTCATCAAATGCTCATCGACGAAAGGTCCTTTTTTAAGACTGCGTCCCATTTTTATGTATTCTCCTTTAAATATTGTACCACAGCGGCTTGCGCTCACATGGAGCGCTACCGAGCTGGCGGAATTTCCTAGTTGCTTAAGCGACTAGTTTACTATTATTTCTCGTTGCGACGACGAACGATAAGTTTGTCAGATTTCGCTTTCTTGTTACGAGTTTTAAGACCAAGAGCAGGTTTGCCCCATGGAGTAGATGGCGCTTTACGACCAACTGGTGCTTTACCTTCACCACCACCGTGTGGGTGATCGTTAGGGTTCATTACAGAACCACGAACTGTTGGGCGGATACCTTTCCAACGGCTACGTCCTGCTTTACCAAGGTTTACAAGTCCATGTTGTTCGTTTCCGACAACACCAACTGTAGCACGACAAGTTCCAAGAATCATACGAACTTCGCCAGATTGAAGACGAACAAGAACGTATTTACCTTCTTGACCCAATACTTGAGCAGAAGCTCCAGCTGCACGGACCAATTCTCCACCACGACCTGGTTTCAACTCGATGTTGTGGATCAAAGTACCAACTGGGATGTTAGCAAGTGGAAGAGCGTTTCCGACTTTGATATCTGCTTCTGGGCCTGAAACGATACGTTGACCAACTTCAAGACCTTTTGGAGCGATGATGTATGCTTTCACACCGTCTGTATAGTGTACAAGAGCGATGTTTGCAGAACGGTTTGGATCGTACTCGATTGTTTTAACAACTGCTTCAACGTTGTCTTTGTTGCGTTTGAAGTCAACTAAACGGTAGAAGCGTTTGTGCCCACCACCTTGGTGACGAACAGTGATACGACCGTTGTTGTTACGACCAGCCTTGTTCTTCAAAGCAACAAGCAATGATTTTTCAGGAGTGCTTGTTGTGATTTCAGCGAAATCCAAAGAAGTCATATTACGGCGACCGTTTGTTGTTGGTTTATAAACACGAATTCCCACGATATTTCCTCCTTAGATTATTCAGCTTCAGCAGCAAACAACTCGATTGCTTTTGAATCAGCTGTAAGAGTGATGATAGCTTTTTTAGTTTTGTTAGTAAAACCAGTGTAACGTCCAACACGTTTAGCTTTAGGTTTTACGTTGATTGTGTTGACATTTGCAACTTTAACACCTTCAAAAGCAGCTTCAACAGCTTGCTTAATCAAAAGTTTGTGTGCACGAGTGTCAACTTCAAATACATACTTTCCTGCTTCAAGTTGAGCCATTGAGCTTTCAGTGATAACAGGTTTTTTGATAACATCATACAAATTCATTATGCAAGAACCTCCTCGATTTTAGAGATAGCTGCTTGAGTAACAAGAAGTTTGTCACTATTTGCGATGTCAAGAACACTTGCAGTTGTAGCGGTCGCAACTTTCACGTTTGGAAGGTTACGAGCTGAAAGAGCTGCGAATTCGTTTCCTTCTTCAAGAATAACAAGGACTTTAGAATCGATGCTCAAAGCTGCAAGAACTTTTGCAAATTCAGCAGTTTTTGGAGCTGTAAATTCAAGAGAATCAACGGCTACAAATTTGTTTTCAGCAACTTTTTCTGAGTAAACAGATTTAAGCGCAAGGCGACGAACTTTTTGAGGAAGTTTGTACGCATAGCTACGTGGAGTTGGTCCGAAGACAGTTCCACCACCACGCCATTGTGGAGAGCGGATAGAACCTTGACGAGCACGTCCAGTTCCTTTTTGACGCCATGGTTTGCGTCCGCCACCTGAAACAGCTGAGCGATTTTTGACTGCGTGAGTTCCTTGACGAAGGCTAGCACGTTGGCTGATGATCACATCAAACACAACAGATTGGTTTGGTTCAATACCAAAGATTGCATCGTTAAGAACAACTTCGCCAGCTTGTTTACCAGTTTGGTCGAATAATGTTACATTTGCCATTTTGACTGTATTCCCCTTTCCTTATTATTTACCAGCTTTAACTGCTGACTTGATAGTGATAAGAGATTTCTTAGCACCTGGTACGTTACCTTTGATAAGGATAACGTTCTTTTCTGGAACAACTCGTACAACTTCAAGGTTTTGAATTGTCACGCGGTCGCCACCCATACGTCCTGCAAGGTTTTTACCTTTGAACACGCGGTTAGGTGCAACAGGTCCCATAGAACCTGGACGACGGTGGTAACGAGAACCGTGAGCCATTGGTCCACGTGATTGTCCGTGGCGTTTGATAACACCTTGGAAACCTTTACCTTTAGAAGTACCAGTTACGTCAACAACGTCTCCAGCTGCGAATGTTTCAACTGTGATTTCAGCACCAACTTCCAAGCCTTCAACGTTTTTGAATTCACGAATGAAGCGCTTAGGAGCCGTGTTAGCTTTCGCTACATGTCCTTTAGCAGGTTTGTTGCTCAATACTTCGCGTTTGTCATCAAAACCAACTTGAATAGCGTTGTATCCGTCTGTTTCTACAGTTTTAACTTGAAGAACAACGTTTGGAGTTGCTTCAATAACTGTCACAGGGATCAATTCGCCAGCTTCAGTGAAGATTTGAGTCATTCCCACTTTTTTCCCTAAGATTCCTTTTGTCATGAGAAAATAGTTCCTTTTCTATATTTTTTATTCAAAAAGTTTTTAACGAGCGTTTTTTATGCTCAAGCCTAAGATACAAAGGGCATCAAACTCAAAGTGAAAATAGGAAACTGACACAGCGTCTAACAGACGCTAGAAAGTTTATCTTTTTCACACCGAGTTTAGCCCGTGTTCAATTAAATTGAAACACTAGCTTTTGCTCTTTTATATTTTAGATTAAAGTTTGATTTCTACGTTTACACCACTTGGAAGATCCAATTTCATCAACGCATCAACTGTTTTTTGAGTTGGGTTAACGATATCGATCAAACGTTTGTGTGTACGCATTTCAAATTGTTCGCGAGAGTCTTTGTATTTGTGAGTCGCACGAATGATTGTGTAGAGGCTACGTTCAGTTGGAAGTGGGATTGGACCCGCAACTTGTGCACCTGTACGAGTAGCTGATTCTACGATTTTTGCAGCCGCTGTGTCAAGCGTACGGTGTTCGTAAGCTTTCAAACGGATACGGATTTTTTTGTTTGCCATCTTTTTCTCCTTTTCGTCTATTTAAGATAATAGGCTAGCTCCACAAGAAAACCGACGCGCGTTGCGTGGCAATGCAACCGAGCGTGTCGCAACCTCTTGCATCACAGCTAAAGCTGTAATTTACAGCACCATAATAGAATAACACAAAGCCCCTGCGATTGCAAGGGATTTGTGAGCTTTTTTTCGTTTTTTTAGGATGAAACTGTTTTCCTATTTCATCTTCCTATGATTACTGATTTACGTCTATAAAAATCAATCTTTTCTTCTATATAATATGCGTCATCTTGACATTGAATTTATCGTCTGATTGATCCACTAGAATGTCCGCCCTTGACTCGGTTTCTCTATAGTATTGCAGATACTGCTCCCGTCTCGTCTGATGGCTAGCTAATACAAAGGAAGCATCGCGATTTCTCATAGTCGTATCTCGAGCTAGGCGCCTCTTTAACTCTGTTTCTTCATCCGTGTAGAAACAGATGGTTTTGTCAAAGAGTTTCTCGGGTAGAAAACCCACAGACATCCCTTCAACAATCAGAATCGGTTTGGCTCCAGACAAGACCTCACTAGCCTTCCACGGTTCATCGATTGTCAAGACATCCATACCTGCCTGCAAGGCGAGAATATCTCTCTGCAAACTTGCCAGTTCATGCGCCACTGGCAAACAAGCTGTCACCTTTTGATCAAGTGCTTGCTTTGGTACTACCAGGTGACGTTCTGAGGTGATATAGGGGTCTGTTTCTAGTAGGTTTACTTTTTCAGCATCTAGGGCTTGAAACAATTCTTGAGCAAAGGTAGACTTACCTGACGCTCCGTGACCGTAGATCCCCAGTGTTTTGACTTTTCCAGTTTCGATCTCTGAGACCAGTTGGTCTATTAAGTCTTTTTTCTTCATTCTCTCTTCACCTGTTCATAGCTTTCTTTTCCGTCATTGAGCTTGTCCCAAATCACTACTTGACCACTTTTGAGGGATTTTTGCACATCGATAATTCGTTGATTAGAAGACCCTCGAAACTGGAGCATAAGATTGCGCTTGCTTTTGTCATACCGTCCATCGACAAGGATGTCAATCAATGATAAGAGTTCCAGTTTATCTGGAGTCTCCAGCATCATTTCCTCCCAAGTGTAGCCGGTCCATGACCAGATGTCTTTGTCTGGCAATTCCTTTCGAATGCGTTTAACGAGTGGTAAGAGAATGCCCGTATTAAGAAAGGGCTCTCCTCCTAGCAAGGTCAAGCCTTGAACATAGGGCTGGGCAAGGTCTTCCATGATCTGTTCTTCTAACTCTGGCGTATAGGGAATGCCTGCGTTGAAAGACCAAGTCGCAACATTATAGCACCCCTCGCAGTGGAACATACAGCCTGCGACATAGAGGGAGTTGCGCACGCCTTCTCCATCCACAAAGTTAAAGGCCTTGTAGTCAATGATTCGCCCTTTACTAAGTTCCTCACTTTTCCATTCACCTGGTTTTGGTGTATTCCATGTCATCCTTCTACTCCAAATCTATCCAGTAACGTTCTACGCCATTGCGAACACCCTCAAACGCCCCATCATTTGCCACAATCACCGCTCTACTAGCTGGGTTTTCCGCACTACAGGTCACAAGCGCTTTTTTGATGTTCTTTTCCTTGGCAACTTGCAGGCCTTGTCTGAGTGATTCTTTCGCATAACCTTTGCCTCTTTCAGATGGACGAATGGAGTAGCCAATATGGCCCCCATTTTCTAGTAAGTAGTCATTTAATCGGAGACGAAGGTTGAGAAAGCCAAGAGCCTGGCCTGCTACGTCAAAACTAACCAGCTGGATAGCAGGAACCCAGTTTTCAGGAATATTGAGTCCCGCTTCCGCTTGAAGATTATCTTCTAGCCACTCTTCATAAACAAAATTGTTGGCGTTCCAAAACCCACCATCGTGGGCTGATTGAGTCTGTTCAAACTCTGCCATCATCTCTAAAACTGTTTCTTTATCTGCCAATGTTGGCCTGCGTAGTATCATTTTCACCTCCAATTAAGAGAAAAGCGAGAGCTGACTCTCACTTTTCTTTTTTCTTGTTCTTGTTTAAAAACTGTTCTCTAAGATTGAGCAAGCGTTCTTTTTTGCCTGTTCCACCTTTAGAGTGTTTCTCGTGATAACGGGTCACTTGAGCGCGTCCCTTATCATCTAATTGGTATTTCCCCATTCCGTCTCTTTCTAGTTTGTTACTTTATGTCCAGGTGTCTTAATGGTTGAACCATTCATATGTTTCACACGCGCAGCGATTTCCTTATGACGCCCATTGACCATCGGACGAGCCTGAGGGTTACCTAGATAGCCACAAGTTCGTTTGACTACATCTACTGTTTTAGGGTCGCTATTCCCACAGTTTGGACAAGCAAACCCCCTCTCTGTCGGTTCAAAATCCCCTTCAAAGTCACACTTATAACAATGATCAATCGGAGTATTGGTCCCTAGATAGCCTACACGATCATAGGCGTAGTCCCAGACGGCTTCCAGTGCCTTAGGATTTTGTTGGAGAACTGGATACTCACAGTAGTGGATGAAACCACCTGTTGCACCTGCTTCTGGATAAGCCTTCTCAAAGTCCAATTTTTCAAACGGCGTTGGATTTTTACGAACATCGTAGTGGAAAGAGTTGGTGTAGTATTCCTTATCTGTGATATCAGGAATAGAACCGAACTTTTCTGTATCCAAGCGACAGAAGCGATCTGTCAAGCTTTCAGACGGTGTTGAGTAGATAGAGAAATGATAGCCATATTGGTCAGACCACTCTTCTACCCGACGTTTCATATCGCGAATGATATCCAGCGTGAATTCCTTGGCTTCTGGATTGTGTTCCCAGCTATTTCCAAAGAAGACTGTAGCCACTTCGTACAAACCGATGTAGCCCAATGAAACTGTCGCACGACGATTCTTAAAGAGCTGATCAACGCTCTCGTCTTTTCCAAGACGGCGTCCGAAGGCTCCGTACTGATAGAGAATAGGGGCGTTTGCTGGTGTTGCTTCCTTGGTCCGTTCAACACGGTAAACTAGAGCATCTTCTGCGATGTTCATCCGCTCGTTGAAGATTTCCCAGAACTTATTCATGTCGCCCTCAGACTCAAGGGCAATGCGAGGAAGGTTGACCGTCACAACACCTAGATTCATCCGACCAGAATTGACTTCTACGCCATTCTCATCCTTCCATCCTTGAAGGAAAGAACGGCAGCCCATAGGAACCTTAAAGGAGCCTGTCAGCTCGATAATCTTATCATAGGACAAGACATCTGGGTACATCCGCTTGGTTGCACACTCAAGAGCCAACTGTTTGATGTCGTAGTTTGGAGTCCCTTCTTCCAAGTTAAGGCCTCTTTTAAGCGTAAAGATGAGTTTAGGGAAGATGGCTGTGCGGTGTTCTGAGCCAAGCCCCTTGATACGAATGGTTAAGATAGCTTTTTGAATTTCACGCTCAAAACGATTGGTTCCTAGACCAAAACCTAGCGAAGTAAAAGGTGTTTGGCCATTTGAAGTGAAGAGGGTATTGATTTCATACTCGAGAGATTGCATGGCATCGTAGATGTCTTTTTGCGTTTTCTTCCAAGCATAATCTTCCCGTTTATCAGGTAGTACCCACTCTTCCGCATCCTTGAGGTGCTTCTGGTAATTCTTCTCTGCATAAGGTGCCAAGACTTCATCGATACGGTCAGCTGAGCAGCCCCCGTACTGGCTAGAAGCAACGTTGGCGATGATTTGTGAAATCTGAGCTGTCGCAGTCTGGATAGACTTGGGGCTCTCTACCTCTGCATTACCAATTTTAAAGCCATTTTCCAACATGCCTTTAAAATCAATCAAACAGCAGTTGGTCATAGGTGTATAGGGACTATAGTCCAAATCATGATAGTGGATATCCCCTTTTTGGTGAGCATTGGCTACGTGCTTAGGAAGCATTTGCAGTCCGATTGATTTCCCCACAATCCCCGCTGTCAAATCACGTTGAGTGTTGAAGACATCGCTGTCTTTATTGGCATTTTCATTGACAACTGCTTGATCTTTATTGAGAAGTTTATGAATGCTAAAGTTGATATCTGTCGCTTTTGAGCGCTCAAAATCCCTTTGTGTCCGATAGGTGATATACTCTTCAGCCAAGGCATATTCTTTGGCTTCGAGAAGTTCATGTTCTACGATATTTTGAATCTCATAAATCTTCACACCTTTAGGGAAACGACTGTGAATTTCGGTAACGATTCTTTCAACTAGACCATTTAGGCGTTTTTCTACTAGAGGCGTAACGTCCATAACCTTTTCCGCCGCCTTGTGGAGAGCCTTGTCAATCTTGTCTACATCAAATACTACACGTCTACCATCTCGTTTTTCAACGAACAAGGTGGGAACGGTTGCAAGCTTTTCTTCTAATACAATCATATCCATGCTCTTTTCTAAAATGTTGTTCTATGAAGTATTATACCACTCTAAAAATAAAAATCAATATCTTGTGTTAAAAATCCTAAAATTTTTAAAATTCCACAAGATATTGATTTTTGTTATTTGAATTTATAAAGCTTAAACTCGCTAGTATCTGTCTGAACAAGCTCATAGTTTTCACTGAGCCAGCTCTCTACATCTGACCACAAGGCAACTTTTTGATTGACCACAATCATCTTCGGTTGATTCTCTTTCAGATCATTCATCAGTTTGGTTTTATTTTCATCGCTTGCAGTATAAAGTGTTGGTGTAGCTAGAGAGGTCGGTGCCAAGCGTTCGCTTGTACGATAGAAATCAGGACGATTATCCCATGCATAGACACGATCTTCAGAACTCGTTTGTTGTTTGACTACGCTAGCAAGTCGCTCTCTCTCCTGATAAGTCACCGGATGCGAAAGGTAGCGACTCACGATAGGGAGAACGATGAGGTAGACAAGGGCAATCAGTGGTAGATAGAAATTTCCTTTGAGGAAAGAGGCTTTTTTCTCACGTCTTCTTCTACGAGGACTGCCTCCATCAGAAACATTTTCTTTGATCCCTGTCAGAAGGAGCAAAGTCAAGAAAGGAAGGAGAGCAACGAGATGAGTACCGTTGACAGGTTCTTTTGAGAAAATCAAGAGTCCCAAAGAAAGTAATAAGCCCAAACTAGCAGCAATTGATAGGGAATACTGCTTAGCTGGTTTTGACTGGAACAAACCAGAAAAGAGCAAAGTAAGGGAACCTAACCCAATGGCAAGTAAGCCGTAGAAGGCTGCATTTTCAAGCAAATGCACATTTGAAAAGAGGCTAAGAGTATTTACCGGATACAAGGTCTGGCTAATGGCATCCCCAAAACTACCTGTTAATACTGTATAGTAGCCTAAAGGATAGAATAAGAGTGAGAACCCTAAGGCTGACGCAAAAAATTGATATAAACCATGAACAAAGCGACCTTTGCCTAAGTTAAAGCCGATAATTCCCAAGGCTAGTGCAGTTGCAAATAAGGCTGTTGGGATTGGCGCAAGGAAGAAAGCAAGTGCAAGGCTCATACCAACACGTAAAAATCCTTTGTCATCCTTTGGAAAAGCTAGATAATTTGTAACGATACTCAATGAATAAAATAGGAAAGGCAAGGCTAGCAAGAGAGCATAGCCACCACCAAAAGCGAGACCTGCTACCAACAGATTAAACACAAACACAAGCTGCTTGGCTTCTTCTACACGGCCTGTAAGAGTATCCGCAGATTTAAAAAGAAAAACACCTGCTCCAAATAAGGCCAACCACTCAACCAAAGCAATCAGAATACTGCCTTGTGAAAGATAGGCAAGCAGGTAATAGAGCAATCCCTCCGTCCCAAAATAATCGGTATACATTTGACCATTTTGATGCAAGGCCCAACCAGTATAAAGATCCTGAGTTTGTTGCGGGCTTACTAAACCAAAAATAAGGGGGATAACCACAGAAATAGCTGTAGCCACTAAACTCCAAAGCAAGATACTAAAAAAGGGAATCGGAGCTCCTTCTCGCTTTTCTGGAACGGACCAGTCTTGGTAATGAGATTCTTCTTGTTTCTCATCTATTTTCCCGTATACATTCATTCAATTTCTCCTCTAAGTTTATCTGTTTTAGTATATCAAAATCTTACAGGAATGTCAGCTTGGGATTGATATTTGCTGAATTTCTTATCCAATAGCGCAAAGCGTTCGATTTCACGAAAACGGTGGAATCGACTATTACTATACTCTCTGATAAAATCATCATCTTCTAGATTAAGCATGGTTTTCTCCTTTACTTATCTATTCGTAAGAAGACAAAAATAAGATCCAGCCTTGGGCTAGATCTTGATGGATAGTTAGAGCATAGGCGCAAACAACTGGACAATTTCCTTGATCAGGCTTTGATACCAGCTTGTTTTGATGGTGTGGGGATAAATTTCTTGAGAAACTTTAAAAATCCCTTCGAAGTCCCTTTCAATATCGATGATGGACTGCGTCCTATAAAGCAAGACGGCATTTTCATAGTGGTGAAGCAAACTCCGATAGTCAAAATTGATGGTTCCCACAGTAGCTGCCTCTCCATCGACAAGCATTTGCTTGCTATGAAGGAATCCCGGACTGTACTCATAAATACGAACCCCCGCAGATAACAAGTCTGGGTAGGCTCCTCGAGTAACTAACTGAATAACCTTCTTATCTGGGATACAAGGCGTCACAATTCGCACATCTACCCCTCTCAGAGCCGCATTTTTGATACTTTCAGTTAGATCATAGTCAGCGATCAGATAGGGAGTCGTGATATAAACATAGTCTGTGGATTGATTGATAAGGTTTTGATAGACCGTTTTTCCAACTTGAGCTCGGTAGATGGGTTTTGGTCCACTACTATAGGGAATACAGAGCCCCATCCCATCTTTGGGTTGATTTTCGAGATGGTATTGGTCAAAGTCGCTAATTTCCCCACGGTTGATATACCAGGTGGATAAAAAGAGCCTAGTAAAAGCCTTAACTGCCGATCCATCTAGGCGAATACCGCTATCCTTCCAGTAACCAAAGCGTTCGATATGGTTGATATACTCATCTGCCAGATTAATACCACCTGTATAGGCAATTTGACCATCGATAATCATGATTTTACGGTGGTCACGGTTGTTATAAGCAACGGTCAAACGCGGAATCACCTTGTTAAATTTGTGAGCTTCAATCCCTCGACCACGAAGCTGGATGGTGTAATCTCCAGGCAAGGTTGCCATACAACCAATATCATCATAGAGAAGCTTCACCTCTACTCCTTGAGCGGCCTTTTCTTCCAAAATCTCCAAAATACTATTCCACATCAAACCTTCTTCGATGATATAGTATTCGAGAAAGATAAACTTCTCAGCTTTCTTGAGATCCTCTAGCATCTGATGCCACATACTTTCACCAGATGCAAAAAATTGTGTATCCGTTCGATCATAGACATCGGCATTCGTGTCCATGCTGAGGAGAGATTTGATAACGCCGTAAGCCGACTTGTCCTGCTCTTTTAACTCCAAACGGAGAGCTCTGCTATTGTCCTCTCTGTCAACCATTGATTGGAGTTGCTTTAGCTGCCTCATTTCCTTTTTAGATAAACGACGCTCTCCAAACATGATATAGAGTAAGGGACCAAACACTGGTACAAAGGCTACTAACAGCCATGTTACCTTACTTTCAGGATTCATAGACCGATTGACAATCGATACAATGGTCGCTAGGCTCACTAAAATGACTAGGATAATCCAGACAATTGGAGCCATTTGCCCTAGATAGAGAAATAAACCAAAGACGATAAACAACTCTGCCAACATGATGGTAATACTGAAACCATATTTGGACATGAGTAGCTGCATTTTTCTAGCTGTCATACATCCCCTTCCTTTTCTAACATTCTCCCTCACCGCTTGATAAACTAATCTTTCTACTAGTATACCTCAGTTCAGGGGTAGATGGCAACCGTTTACCTTTGCTCAAGTTCCAGTCGTTCCGTGTTTAGATGATTATTACAATTTCAGAGCCAACATATTGACCGTCATACCAGCTGCAGTCCCCATAAGGTAGACGACATCTCCCTCCTTGATAAGTCCATGCTCCAAAGAATAAGCCAGGCCAAACGGTACAGAGACTGACACCATATTTCCATAGTCAGTGACGAGATTGAGATACTGATCCTCGGCCACACCTAGTTTTTCCATGACCAAAGGAAGAGCACGACTGGCTTGGTGAGGAATGATATAGTCCACGTCTGCCAAGGCTAGCTGTGTTTTTTCTTGAAACTCTTCAAACATGACTGGAATTTTACGAGCAGACAAGAGGAGGATTTTCTTCCCCTTCATGTCAAACATATAGTTGGTCTTCGTCGCTTCAGAGTACTCTTTTGGTTGAAAAGAAGTCAGACCTCCACGAATCTCCGTATCGTGAGCCCCTTCTGACCAAGTACGTTGGAGACTAGCAATGACCCCTTTTTCCTGATGACTTTTTTGGAAAATAAAGGCTGCTGCCCCATCACTAAAGAGTTCAAAACTTTCTTTTTGCTTGGGATTGAGCCCTAAACTACCAACCTCACTAGACACAATCAAGACACGATTGTATTCGCCCGCCTCAATCAAGTGGGACATAGTCGATAAAGCAGAAATAAAGCTGGTACAAGTTGTATTGATGTCCATTGCTGGAATTGAGAGTCCTTTTGCCACGCGCTCATGAATCAAGGCAGCCGTACAAGGAATAGGCTGAACACCAACTGCACTAGCTGATACAAGGCAATCGATATCTTTAATATCCAAATTTGCATGTTCAAGTGCACGGTGGATAGCTCCTTCTGCCAAGTCGAGTTGTGTTTCTTCATTTTCAACTACACGATAACGGGTCTGGTCTTTAAATTGAACTGTATGCTTTGGAAGGCAAATGCCATAACCTGCGATTTCTACATGTCTTTTTACTTCTGTCATTGTCTTTCTTCCTTTCATAAACGTTGGATACGTTTGAGTTTACGGCTAGTATCCCAGTGATAATCTGAAAATTGGATTTGAGGAACTATGAACTCTTTTTGCTGGGCCAAGAGTTGGAACTGTGCTAAAATTGCTGTCTCTACGTCCTCATCTCGTCGGCTTAGACAAACTTCCACTAATTTCTCGGAATGTTGCTTAACTTGATAATCTCCTACATTCTCCACAAAGAGGATACAACGCCTGATAAAGTCTGGATAGATCGTTACCTGCCCCCCATTCTGCCCTTCAAAGTAGAAGATATCATCAGAACGTCCTTCGACCTTGTCAATCCGTGTATAGTAGGAGCCACAGGGACAAGGCTCCGGATTTTCAACCAAGATATCATTGAGCTGGTAGCGATAAACAGGCTGACTACTTCGCTTAAAATCCGTAATCACTGGATAAAAACGGCGGTCATCTAGATACTGCTTTTCCACAAAGATAATGTCTTCGTTGAGATGTAGATTGCCAGCTGAGCAAGTGCAGGCTAGGAAACCTTCTGTCGCCTGATAAACTTGGTCAATGATGGATAG
Source organism: Streptococcus halitosis (assembly GCF_027691175.1). GTDB lineage: Bacteria > Bacillota > Bacilli > Lactobacillales > Streptococcaceae > Streptococcus > Streptococcus halitosis_A. Next base: position 195,728 of record NZ_JAQFBD010000001.1, on the reverse strand, counting down.
TGAAAAGGCTTCTGCGATCCGTCCCCTATCACTATCTTCCAAGATTTCCGCCACCGAAACGATTTTTTGTGGGTAAATAGCTAACTCTCCATCCTTGAGACGCTTGCTCAATTCAATCAACATCGAGGCTGGCGCCACAATAATCGTTGGTTGATAGTTGTTGAGTCGCTCGATATGCTCATCTGTATGTTTGAAAATATCAAAATACTCTAGACGAATGAGCGCTGTATTGATGGTCTGATAGAGTTCATTATCAGCTCTCAGGAAAAAGGCGATGCGGTGTCCAAAAAGCTGCCCCTTGGGCAACATCTTTGCCAAGATAGCCGCAGCCCACATACTTCGCTCTTTCTCTGTTGTGATAAAGAGCCCCCGATGTCCAGACGTCCCTGAAGACAGACCGACTGCTACTTCGCCTTTAAGTTCACTGAAATCACGGGTTTTCTCACTTTCAATAGCTAAGGATAAGGCTTCTTCACGATCCACTCCTTGGGTGTTGAGTTCGTTGAAATGTTCCATCATAAAAGCTTTGTCCATATGGTCAAAGTCGCTAGGCACCCCATTTTTAAAGTAGGGAGACTCTCGCTTTAAAAAATCCATATAGTTGGCTAATTGCTTTTTCTGATAGCTCTCTACAGCCTCTCGAGATTTGAAGTTATGAAGCCAACGAGTTTGGATAAAGGTTTTAAGAAAGGTTATTTTTTTCATATAAGATTGACTCTATCCTTTCCACAGGGTCATGACTAACAAGCACCTCAATACTGTCCTTTAAGACTTCCTCCAGAAACTCTGTCCCCTTGATATAGTCCACCTTGTTATCTTGAACCAAGGAAGGAATCAGATGCATCTGTTTGGTGTAAGGCAAAAGGTCAATTCCCCAACAAAGATCTGCTGCAATGAGGAGATTAAGGTCTGGAAAATATAGACAGGCTTGCCCTCTAGCATGCCCGTCAACAGAGGCTACTAGGATACTGCCATCTCCGAAAAGATCACAAATCGGACGATAGGGAAAAGTTGAAACTTGCTGGTCAGCTCTGATAATGGTTAGATTTTTCTCAAAAGAAGCTGGTAAAAACTCCTTGAAAATCAAGTCTTTCAACTTGGGTTTTTGGTAGACTTCATATACTTCCTTTGTCAGGATAAAGGTTGCATGAGGAAAGAAGCTAGCTCCTCCCAGATGATCTGGATGTAAATGAGATAGAAGGACATAGTTAATTTCTTCTGGTTTGATTCCCTTCGCTTCTAGCAAATATGAAATCTGGTCCTTTTCCGTCATTTGAACAGGTGTTCCTAGACGATAAAAACCATAGCGAAGCTTCGTCTTAATATCATAGTGATAGCCAGTATCATATAGCAAATAGCCCTTGTCTCTGTGTTTAATCAGAAAGACACCAGCTGGAAAGGTCATCTTTTTATTCTTGACTCCCTTGAATAGCAAACCTGTATAGCTAGTACAGTAGCCTGCTGGGAAATAATCAATGCTTTCGATAATCTTGGACATATTGTTCAATCCCTTCCGAAATACTGATTTGAGGGCGATACCCCAAGTCTAGCTCCGCCTTGCTGATGTCCAGCGTCTGGCTATACCGCAGCAAATAATAGGTATAGCGTGTCAGAGGCGGCTCACCTTTAAGTTTCAAGGTCTTATAAAGAAACTCTAAACTACTGGCAATAACTGAAATAAGAGGAGCTGGCACTTTTCTGTATGTTATCGGATAGCCCAGTCCTCTCAGGGTTTCTTCTATCAAATCCTTAAAGGCTCTTGGTTCCCCATTGGTAATATTATAGACTTCGCCACTAGCTTGAGGAGCCTCTAGAGCCAAGCGAATTGCCAGAGCGACATTTTCCACACAGGTCATATCCATGAGCTGACGACCGTCCCCTATCAAGGGAATACCAATCTTCTGACTGAGTTTGAGAACTCGGGGCAAAATACTGGTATCCCCAATCCCCAAAAGCCCACGAGGTCGTAAGATAATGCTCGGAACATCGGGATAATCCTTAAACAGCTTCTCCGAAGCCAGCTTACTACGAATGTAGTTGTTCAGATTATTTTCCTGAGGCGCATCGCTTTCTTTGATAGCTAGCTGATCTCGAGGAGCAGCATAGATGCTCGGCGATGATACATAAACCAAACGCTGAATCCCCGCCTCCCGACAAGCATCCAGAACATACTTGGTTCCCAAGACATTTGTCTGGTAGAAGTCCTCCCAAGGTCCCCAAACGGTAGAAAGAGCACCCGCATGCACAACCATGTCCATCTCTTGACAAGCCTGAGCTAAGTCCTCTTGTTTGGTCAAATCTCCCTGAAAAAATGCCACAGTAGAAGTTTCTAAAGACTGACCCATCTTGCGATTGCGTCCAAAAGCGCGTACCTGATAGCCCGACTGACTGAGCTCTTCAACAACATACTTACCTAGAAAGCCCGTAGCACCTGTTACCAATACTTTCTTCATTTTTTACTTCTCCTTGTCCCCTAAGAGTCGATGTATTTCGCTCTTCAGAATCTCTGTTGGCTGATAGATTTGAGTTGCGCGACTGAGTTTGTTCAATTCTGACCAATCATCTCTATCCAACAACTCATCAAAAGCGCGTCCAATCGCTTCTGTATCCTCTCGTTTAGCAGTCAGGGCAATCCCTGCCTCTAAGCCACGAACCGCATAGTCATACTGATCATAGTCATGGGGGAGAATCAAGGCAGGCTTGCCATAGATGATACATTGGTAAAAAATGCCCGCACCGCCATGATGAATCACATAGTCCATCTGGGGAATGTATTCCTTATAGGGAAGATAAGATACCACAGAAACATTGTCCATGAGCTCCTCACATCGAAAGTCTTGTCCACCAAACCCCAGAGTCACAAAGAAGTGGCAATCTGGATGTACTTCTGCCAATTGTTGTGTCTGATAGAGGAGATTGTCTTTGGCCCATGCTAGCTGAGTGCCGCAGGATACAAGGATCTTCTTATAACCTGCATAAGGAGACAAATCGAGGGGATAATTTTCTGCCCTCTCAATCGAAGAGCCAAAAGGTCCCACCCAAAGATAGTGCTCTGGAAAACCACTTTTCAGCTCCAACTCTTTCATCCCAATTCCCAAGACGGAATAGGGTGAATAAATGGTTTCCTGATTCTTCTGATTGTAGAGTTTAAAATTGTAACGTTTCAATCGTTCTCTCAATAAAAAGCTTACGATTCGTTTCCCTAAACGAGTTCCTTTTCTTCCTAACCATTGCTGAGCAGATTGGAAAGATGTTTTTGGACTGCCCATTCCTCCAAAGAAACAAGGCGGCCCATCTGTCGTTTCAATGGCAAACTGTGTCGCCATTGTGGTTATCCAAGAAATATCCAACTGTTCCGCCACTAGTCCTCCAGAGAGGGTTATAAAGTCCGCAATCACAATATCAGGTCGATTTTCCTGCCACTCTTGCACTAATTGATCTGAAACCACATTGATCAAATCAAGACTAGCTGACAACTGTCGATAAGCAGAAATAAGGTTTAATTGTCCTTCATTGTTGGCTACACGTTCAAACTCATCTACACAATTTTCTAAAATGGGAATCACCCGGAAGCCCATCTCCTCTGCGACAGCTTTTCGTTGCGGTCCTGTAAATAATCGAATCTCATACAAGGGATCCTTCAACAAGGGTGCGAGTAAATTCAGGGTCGGGAATAGATGCCCACTTAAGGGCACTACAACCACATCAATTTTGATTTTTCTCATATGTCTAGGATAGCAAATTTTTAAAAAAAGAACTACCAAAATGATAGTTCTTTCCAGCATTATTTAGCTTCTTTTTCACTTTATGAATCAGAAGAGTTCTTTGTATAGTGCAATAGTTTCTTCTAAGGTTGGCATAAATGGATTTCCAGGTGCACAGGCATCGATCAAAGCATTCTTAGAAAGGTAGTCAAAGTCAAAGTCTTTTTCTTGGATACCGAGTTCAGTTAGTTTCTTCGGAATACCTACTGTTTCAGACAGTTTCTCAATTTCAGCAATAGCATAGTCAGCGCATTCCTGGTCTGTTTTCCCTTCAACATGGAGTCCCAAGGCCTTGGCCACATTGCGAAAAGCTTCTGGTACACGCTTGGCATTTTCTCGCTCTACAACTGGAAGAAGCATTGCACAGCAGACACCATGTGGCAAGTTATATACCGCACCGAGTTGGTGAGCCATAGAATGAACATATCCCAAACCAGCATTGTTAAAGCTCATACCACCGAGGAAGATGGCATTGACCATCGCCTCACGCGCTTCGATATCTTGGCCATTTGCCACAGCACGAGGAAGATACTCCTTGATGAGTTCAATAGCTCCGATAGAGAGTTTCTTGGTCACATTATAAGCACCTGGTGTTACCAAGGCTTCGACAGCGTGAGTAAGAGCATCCATACCTGTCGCCGCTGTCAATCCTTTCGGTTTTGAAAGCATAAGTTCTGGATCATTGACAGAGATAAGGGCAAGGCTGTTCTTATCAACCATTACCATCTTGACCTTGCGTTCTTCGTCAGTGATGACATAGTTGATGGTGATTTCTGCAGAAGTTCCTGCAGTTGTATTGATGGCAACCACTGGTAACCCTTTTTTAGCCGACTTATGAAGACCCTCGTAGTCTTGTGGTTTTCCACCATTTGTAGAGATGATAGAGATACAACTAGCCGCATCCTGAGGAGATCCTCCACCAAGACTGATGATGAAGTCACATCCATGCTCTTTCAAGGCAGCGACTCCGTCTGTGACGTTCTTGCAAGTCGGATTTGGCTCCACATCGCTAAAGATCACATAGTCGATCCCTTCAGTATCTAGTGGTTTTAGGACCTTAGGTAAAATATCGCTTCCTTCGATGAACTTGTCTGTCACCAAAAGGGCTTTCTTATACCCTAATTCCTTGATATACGGACCTACTTCATTTACAACACCTTTACCGATAAGGTTAACTGATGGAACGTAAAATGTAGCCATATGCTTTTCCTCCTGCGCCTCTGCGCTATTTGATTATTTACCATAAGTATACGACCTTATAAGAAGTTTTACAAATATTTGTAAGCGTTTTAAGTAAAAAGTTAGTAAAGAACGGCCAGCTACTTTTCCAAGAAAAAAAGCTCCAAAAAGATATCTTTCATCTCATTGGAACTTTTACTTAATCATTATTGCTTCGTTAAGACTACTCGGTCAGCTGCCTCTCGGTCCATGTCATCGATAATCATTTGATTATCATTAACCGCGTAAATTTTAACATCATCTCCGATAATGACACGTTGATTTTCTGGTTCAAAGCTGACTTGCTTGATTTCCTTATCCCCATCTGGCTCGACCTCAGTCCATGTACCAGTTTTACCTGTTACAACAAGAGTGATTTGGTCATTCTCATCTTTTCCAGTATAGGTACCATCAATATTAGTCGGTTGAGCTGCCGCAGCGGTGTCCTGGCTTGAGGACTCCTGTGGTTGACTAGCGCTTGTTGCAGTACTAGAAGATGATTCTTGTTGAGAAGACGATTGCTGGGCAGGGGCTTGTGCCTTAGGTTCACAAGCTGCTAAAAGACTAAGAATTGCTAGGGAAGCAATAGAAAGTGTGAATGTTTTCGTTTTCATAGCGATCTCCTTTCTTTTGTGCCAATAATTTGCTGGAATCGTTTCCAGATATACCTCCTACCTACAGTATAGCAACATAAACCTATAAGGTCAACTAATCTCATCGCTTCCAACCAAACTCCCTCGGACTTCCGAGATAAAGTAGAGGGATCCCGTCACGAAAAGCAAGTCCTGGTCATTGGCCTTATCTTCAAATTCTCTGATAAAGTCCCCATAGGAAGGAATCAAATCATAACCCGCCACATCCTTTTCATCCAGAGAACCTTGGTAGTCAAAGCCTGTTACCTTAAGTTCCACCTGAGGCAACTGCTTAGATAGATAGCCTAGCATCCCCTGATAATCCTTGCGTTTAAGTGCTCCAAAAAGGATGCGGATCTGATAGCCTTGCTGGATTTTCCCCTGGATAAACTCTACTAGACGAGTCAAGGCTGGCAGATTATGAGCTCCATCTAGGTAGATTTGCGGACGAATCCGTTCCAATCGACCTGCCCAGTGGGTCTCTTGCAAGGCCCGTCTGACAAGCACTTCTTCGACCCTTTCACCTCTTGATGCCATAAACAGAAGAAAAGTTTCTAAAGCCAAGGCGGCATTTTCTTGCTGATAAGCACCTTCCAAACCGATTTCAAGCTGTGAAAAGTTTGCTAGCTTACTTGAAAAATCCCCAGCATTCAAGGTGAAGTCTCGCCCAGCTTGATAAAGTTCAACAGCTAACTCTTTTGCTCTTTTTTGACAGACAAGCTCCGCTTCTGGAGTAAGCTTGGCAATGACCGCCTTCTTTCCAGCCTTGAAAATACCAGCTTTCTGCTTGGCTATTTCCTCCAGGCTATCGCCCAAGGTCCCCTGATGATCTAGCCCAATCGAAGTAATAACTGCAATCTCTCCTGTTACGACATTAGTGGTATCAAGCAAACCACCAATCCCTACTTCTAGCAGAACCAGATCCACTCCCTGCTCTTTAAAGTAAAGCAAAGCAATCAGAGTCAGTAATTCAAAAAAGGACAACTGGTCATGGGTTTGCAAAAGCGTCTTTTCCATCTCATTGACTTGGTTGGCTATACGGACAAAGTCTTCCTCCGCGATTGGTTGCCCATTAATACAGATTCGATCATGGATGCTGATGATATGAGGAGAGGTAAAAGTACCAACTTTTTTACCATGAGTAACAAACAACTCCCTCATGAAGGCAATAGTTGACCCTTTACCATTAGTCCCTGTTACATGGATAATAGGATATGTCTTCTCAGGATTCCCCAACAAATCCACCGCTCGTTGCATTCGTCCAAGTCCAGATCTAAAGTTTAAACCAATCCGACTATGAAGCCATTCTTCTACTTCAAACATACATGTCTCCTTAACAAAAGTCCAATCAACTACCGCATCAAAGTATGATTACAAATAAAAAGTGAGGTCAGGACTAAAATCCCAACCTCTTACCTGGTTAGCTAATCACTAGCTACAATGAATTTCAACGTGGGCTAAAAACGTCCCCCGGACATTCCTGCGTTTCTAATTTCTGGCGCAGAACTAAAAATGTCCCCCGGACATTTTTACTCTTCCATAAAGCTGTTGAAGACTTCTTCAATCATGTTCCATTCGTCTTCTGAGTCTTCTGGGATTGGTTGCAATTCGCCTTCTGTTCCGTCTTCATTTTCGATGAATGAGTAAGCTTGGATTTCAACTTCACCATTTTCATCTTCTTCTGCATTAACTGGCACTAGCAGAACATAGTTTTTACCAAATTCTTCTTTCCCATCGATGGTCAAAAGAATTTCAAACAAGGTTTCATTTCCTTGCTCATCTACTAGTGTAATCAATTCACGTTCTTCGTGGTCATGGTTGTGATCGTGTGACATAGTTTCTCCTCTGTCTTAAAATTTTCTATCTAAATAATTTTGCAAAATCAGCTGAGCAGCCAACTTATCAATAACTTTCTTGCGTTTGTTACGGCTGATATCTGCTTGTTCAATCAACATACGTTCCGCAGCAACGGTCGTCAAGCGCTCATCCTGATAGTCTACTGGCAAACCAAAGAGTTCTTCTAATTTTGCTCCGTAAGCTTGACTGGCTTCTACTCGCGGACCGCTGGTATTGTTCATGTTTTTTGGCAAACCTACTACAAAGCGTTCTACCTTATAGCTGTCAACCAATTCCTTGATACGGTCAAAACCAAACTGGCCTTGATCCTCATTGATTTGGATGATTTCAAGTCCCTGAGCGGTGAAGCCTAGGGGATCGCTAATAGCCACCCCTACTGTTTTTGAACCGACGTCCAATCCCATAATTCTCATAGATTATAGATCGACTCCTTGTCCTTTAAGGTAGTAGCGTACCAGTTCTTCAACAATTTCATCACGCTCATACTTACGGATTTGATTTCGTGCATTGTTGTAACGAGGAACGTAGGCAGGGTCTCCACTCAATACATAACCGACGATCTGGTTAATCGGATTGTAGCCCTTGTCATTCAAAGAAGCATAAACATCTGTCAACGTTTCGCTAATTTCTTTCTTATTGGAATCATCCAATTTAAACCGTACAGTTTCTTCAGTAAATCCCATTCTAACACCCTCTTTCTTTAGAATAGTACTATTATAGCACATTCCCTGACGTTCTACAAATAAGTCAGTCTATTAATTTGGATTTTCTATTGTTCTGTCGCCCCATTTGCCACTCTGTCTGCAATATATTGGCTAGGTTCGTTTTTTAAGAGATTTTCAAGACCGATATTTTTTAAATATTCGATCTGAGATGCCTTTTTGACATCCAATACTTGAAAATCATAAGTCGTTGTTGTCTGGATTTCGGTCTCGCTGAGTAGCTTGGTTTCCAGTGTAAATCCTGCTAGTTTGCGTGCCTCTTGGATGGTCTCATCCTTCTCTTCAGCTTCTTGAAGCGCTTTTTGCGTCTCCTCTAGGCCATTTTCAGAGATAAAGTTCTTGAGTTCATCCCCGACAGGTCGTTTTTGCTGAATGGTCAAGGTCAAAAATTGATTGCCTTTATAGGTAATAGTCTGAATCTGCTGCGTTCCATTTTCTGACTTCGGCATCAACAGGGTCTTGGTGACAACCGTATTCTTTTCGGCATTGTCCAAAACGGGAAGGTTTGATTGGATGGGGTCAGATGCTGTTGTAGAAGCAGCAGGGGTTTCCTTTTTTTGCCCACATCCCGCAAGCAAAAAGAGGAGGGCAAAACTAGCAATTAGTAACTTTTTCATAATTCCTCACATGATTTTAAAACAAAAGAGCAAACAAGGCCAGGAGTCACTCCCAGCCTTGATGTTTTATAGAGCTGCACGTAGACGTGCTTCTGCATTTTCTACATTACGGACAGAGCGTGGCAAGAAGGCACGGATATCATCTTCTTTATAGCCGACTTGTAGGCGCTTCTCGTCAACGAGAATCGGACTCTTTAAGATCCGTGGTGTTTCCATGATTAAGTTGAGCACTTCATTGACACTCAAATCCTCGATGTCAACTCCAAGTGCCTTAGCGTAGCGGTTTTTTGACGAAACGATACTGGCAATTCCATTATCTGTTTTCGTGAGAATATCTAATAACTCTTCTCTTGTAATTCCTTCTTTACCGAGATTTTGTTCTTTATAACTTAACTGGTGGGCATTGAGCCAGGTTTTCGCTTTTTTACAGCTAGTACAACTTGAGACTGTATAAATTTTGATCATGTACCTACCCCTTTCGCTACATGTTACTATCAGTTTAGTCTATTATACCATAAAAAACATCCGACTTGCGACCTATTTTTAAAAAAATTTAACTTTTTTCGCGATTTTCGTACTTTTTTCTTGACAAATTCAATTTATAACCAACTTCTAAATTTTTTGATATAGATTCGTTTCACAACTGTAACACTTATCATATAAAGAATTATTATCAAAAGCAAAAAGAGGAAATAAATTGGTTTCAAAGGGGTTAAACGAAGGAGGTTAGCAATTGCAGAATAGGGAAGGAAGGTCACAAAACTGGCTGCTAGCAAGGTTGTCCCAAGAACCAACCATGACGGACGGCTTTGTAAGAAGGGGAGTTTTGCTGAACGAAGCATATGGATGACCATGGTTTGGGACCACATGGATTCAATGAACCAACCTGTCTGGAACAGGATGATAAAGCCCGTTGCAGACTCTGCTCCGTGAACATAGGCTTGACCTGTCGTCATTGGGACAATGACAAAATAGAGCAAGATAAAGGTCAAAATATCAAAGGCAGACGAAATCGGACCCATCCAAATCATAAAGCGAGTAATAGACTTGGCTTCCCACTTATGAGGATGTTTCAAAAAGTCTTCATCCACATTATCAAATGGCAAGGCAATGCAAGAAAGGTCGTAGACGAGGTTTAACACAATCAAGTGAATCGGAGCCATAGGAAGGAAAGGTAAAAAGATACCAGACACTAAGAGTGACAGAATATTCCCGAAATTAGAGCTGACCGTCATCTTGATATATTTGGTCATATTGGCATAGACTTTTCGTCCTTCAACCAGACCTTTTTCAAGCACCATCAAATCCTTATCTAGCAAAATGACATCAGCTGTCTCTTTGGCAATATCTACTGCTGTATCGACAGAAATCCCTACATCTGCTACTTTCATAGAAGGGGCATCATTGATCCCATCTCCCATATAGCCGACACAATGTCCATTAGATTTGATTTGTAAAATGATTCGTGCTTTTTGATCCGGAGAGAGTTTAGCAAAGACAGTCACCTTCTCAACTGCTTGTGCTAACTCTTCGTCCGCCATAGCATCAATATCAGAACCCAACAAGATTTGATCAACGTCTAAACCAACTTTTTCGCATACTGCTTGGGTTACCTTCTCATTATCCCCCGTCAAGATCTTGGTTTGAACACCACACTCTAATAAAGCTTGGATAGCAGGGGCTGCAGATGGTTTTGGTGGATCTAGGAAGGCAAGATATCCTGTTAGAATCATTTCCTTTTCATCTTCAACGGAGTAAGCAAAACCTTCTTTTAGACCTGTTTTATAAGCGACTCCCAAGACTCGTAAGCCCTGTTGATTGAGTTGGTCCACTTCTTTTAAGATTTCCACTCGGATATCATCCGTCAGAGGGCTAATCTGACCTTGATATTCCACATGGGTTGAAATCGCAAGCATTTCCTCTAGGGCACCCTTGGTTACCAAACTAACAACTTCGTTTTCATCCTTGACGATGACACTCATCCGTCTACGTTCAAAATCAAAGGGCAATTCATCTATTTTTTGGAAGCTAGTATCCAAATTTTGTAGAATAGCGTGTTCTTTAGCTTCTTTTTCAGTTCTACTGATAATGGCACGGTCCATCAAGTTTTTCAAACCGGTTTGAAAATAGGAATTGAGATAGGCTCGTCTCAACACAGACAAATCCAAATCCCCATGTATATCCAAAGGATATTCAAGGACAATTTCGTCTTGGGTAAGGGTTCCAGTTTTATCCGTACACAGGATATCAATAGCACCTAGATCTTGTATGGCATTGAGTTTTTTGATAACGACTTTTTCCTTGGCCATGATAATGGAGCCTTTTGCTAGACTGGCCGTGATGATCATGGGAAGCATCTCAGGTGTAAGCCCGACACCCACGCTCAAAGCAAATACGCCAGCTTCCAGCCAGTCGCCATCTGTCAAACCATTGGAGAGAAATACGATGGGAACCATGACCAACATCAAACGGATTAAAAGCCAGGAGATACTGTTCATATCCCGTTCGAAAGAGGTAGGCTCGTCATAAGTATTGAGAGTCTGCTCTATTTCCCCCATCATGGTGTCATCACCAACTGCTAGAATCAAAGCCTTGGCACTTCCTGATATCACGTTGGTTCCCATAAAGGCGAGCGCTTCTGCTTCTAGCAGACTATCAAAATTTGACTGACTCATTTTTGACAAAGCCAATTTTTCAACCGAATCACTTTCACCCGTCAAGCCAGACTGTTGAACAAAGAAATCACGTGATTCAATCAAAAGGAGGTCTGCTGGAATCATATCCCCAGCACTCAATTTGACTATATCTCCAACGACCAAATCTTCAATTGCGATCTCTAAATTCTGGCCTTCGCGAATAACCGTAGCTGTATTCACAATCATTTTTGAAAGATTGGTCGCAGCCTTGTCACTCCGCAATTCTTGGACAAAGCGTATGCCACCAGAGATTAGAACGAGAACGACGATGATGATAGAGGTCGTCGGGTCTTCTTGCCCAGGCTTCGCCAACCAGACGTTGGTCACCATGGAGATCATAGCGATGACCAGGAGGATGATTGTAAATGGATTGATAATAGATTCGTAAATCTTTTTAAGGATACTGTCTTCTTGACCCTTGGTGATGGTGTTTTCGCCATATAGATCACGATTTTTCTCCACCTGCTCCTCAGTCAAGCCTGTCAGACTTGTCTTATAAAAAGATAGAGTTTCGTTTAAAGGTGTATGAATAGCTGCTGCTAATCTTTCTTTTGTAGTTTTCATTGGTTTCTCCTATCTGCATGAATGATGTGTTTCATACACAGAGACCAATCACTTTATAAGGGCAGAACGACACAAATCAGCGATTGGCTGTGTATGTGCGGTTCTGGGTGGTCGTCAATTTGCATCGTCTGTCTCCTTTCCCTGTTCTAAAACAGTAGAAAATCCTGCCATAAAATGGCAGGATTAAAAAACTAATTATCTGTTTTTTCGTTCAAGCTTTAACTCCATAGGGCAATGAAATGAGCTTAGTCTTGGCCTTCGCGACCAGGACTGTTGACCAACGAGTAGTGTCTCCACTGCTTTGCGGTAGTCATCCGTATCCCTATGGTAGCCTCACCTACCGTTTTCGTCTATCAGTATAAACCTTTAAAATATAAAAGTCAATGATTTATCATAATTTTCTTAAATAACAATTAATTCCTTCGGTGCTAGAGTCAACAATTCGCAACCGTTATCTGTAATTAAGATATCATCTTCAATACGAACCCCGTATTTACCTTCAATATAAATACCTGGTTCATCAGTCAAGACCATACCAGACTTAATGACTTCTTTGGAAGTTTGGCTAAAGTAGGGTTCCTCATGGATATCCAGTCCGATACCATGGCCAATACCGTGAGTAAAGTAGTCGCCATAGCCTGCATCGATAATAATATCACGAGGGATTTTGTCAAAGTCTCGGAAACCTAAGCCATCCTTAGCTTGATCAATCAAGGCTTGGTTGGCTTTCAGGACAGTATTGTAAATCTCTGCCTGCTCGTCACTGACATGGCCTAGGTAGATGGTACGTGTCATATCGCTGACATAGTGATCGTAGAGACAGCCGAAGTCCATGGTGATGGCTTCTCCCGCTTCAACTGGTTTGTGCATTGGATGGGCATGGGGTTTGGAAGAGTTGATACCACTTGCTAGGATTGTGTCAAAGGATAAGCCAAATGCTCCTAGCTCCCGCATACGGAAGTCAAGGAAGTTGGCAATTTCGATCTCAGTCTTTCCAGGTTTGATAAAGTCAAGCGCATCGCGAAAAGCTTGATCTGAGATGGAACATGCCTTACGAATAGTCGCAATCTCCGCTTCATCCTTAATCATACGAAGTGCTTCTACAAACTGAGTCTGTGGAAGCAAGTTGATCCCTGCAAACGCTGCCTGCATACGGTGGTAATAAGAGACCGAAATCTCGTCCTCAAAACCGATACGAGACAAGCCCATATCCTTAACAATGCCTGCAATAACAGCCAATTCATCGCGGTCAGCCACAATCTCAAAACCTGTCACTTCTTGCTTAGCAGCAATGATATAGCGAGAGTCTGTCACCAAGACCTGACGGTCACGGCTGATAAAGACTGTTCCATTTGAACCCCAAAAACCAGTCAGGTAATAGACGTTTTTAAGGTTGTTGATGATGATACCATCTAGTTCTTTTTCTTGCATTTTAGCTAGAAATGCTTGCACACGTTTATTCATGATGTAACTTTCCTTTCAAATAGTGTCCTGTGTAGCTGGCTTCGTTGGCCGCTACTTCTTCTGGAGTTCCTGTTGCGATGATGGTTCCACCACCGACACCGCCCTCAGGACCCAAATCGATGATATGGTCTGCCGTCTTGATAACATCTAGATTGTGCTCGATGACGAGGACTGTATTTCCATCGTCGACAAAGCGAGCCAAGACTTTAAGCAAACGAGCGATGTCCTCAGTATGAAGCCCTGTCGTTGGCTCATCCAGAATGTAGAAAGATTTTCCTGTCGAGCGTTTGTGGAGTTCACTAGCCAATTTCATACGCTGGGCTTCTCCCCCAGAAAGGGTGGTAGCTGGTTGCCCTAGCGTTACATAGCCCAGCCCCACATCCTTGATGGTCTGAAGTTTGCGTTGAATCTTAGGAATGTGTTGGAAGAATTCCACCGCATCGTTGACGGTCATATCCAAGACCTGCGAGATATTCTTTTCCTTGTAGTGAACTTCAAGGGTTTCACTGTTGTAGCGAGTCCCGTGGCAGACTTCACAAGCCACGTAAACATCTGGCAAGAAGTGCATCTCGATCTTGATAATCCCGTCACCTGAGCAGGCTTCGCAACGACCGCCCTTGACGTTGAAACTGAAACGGCCCTTCTTATAGCCTCGAATCTTAGCTTCATTTGTCTGGGCAAAAAGGTCACGTATATCGTCAAAAACTCCCGTATAGGTAGCCGGGTTGGACCTCGGCGTCCGTCCGATCGGGCTCTGGTCAATGTCAATCAAGCGGTCTACATGCTCAATTCCTGTAATCGTCTTAAACTTACCAGGCTTGTCTGAATTGCGGTTAAGCTTCTGGGCAATGGCTTTTTTGAGGATGCTGTTGATTAAGGTCGATTTCCCTGAACCTGACACCCCTGTCACTGCGATGAATTTTCCTAATGGGAAGCGAGCGGTAATATTTTGCAAGTTGTTCTCACGCGCTCCTGTCACTTCGATAAAGCGACCATTTCCGGAACGACGCTCTGCTGGCACTGGAATGGCACGTTTCCCTGACAAATACTGGCCTGTGATAGACTTGCTGTTGCGAGCCACTTGCTTAGGCGTACCTGCAGCGACAATTTCCCCACCAAAGGCTCCCGCACCAGGACCGACGTCGATTAGATAATCCGCCTCTCTCATGGTGTCCTCATCGTGTTCTACCACGATCAGGGTATTCCCCAAGTCACGCATCTTTTTCAGACTGGCAATCAGGCGGTCATTATCCCTCTGGTGAAGACCAATAGAAGGTTCATCTAGAATATAGAGTACACCTGATAAGTTGGAACCAATCTGGGTCGCCAAGCGAATACGCTGACTCTCTCCACCTGAAAGGGTTCCTGCCGAACGTGATAGAGTCAGATAGTTGAGGCCCACGTTATTGAGGAAGGTCAAGCGGTCCTTGATTTCCTTGAGAATAGGACGGGCAATGATGGCTTCATTTTCAGATAGAGTCAACTGGCTTACCAAGTCCAAGTGGTCTGCGATAGACAGGTCTGAGATTTCACCGATATGTGGCCCCTGCTCACCACCCACACGGACAGACAAGGCTTGATCATTGAGACGGTAGCCATGGCAAGTTCCGCAGGTCAGCTCATTCATGTAGAGACGCATTTGGGTGCGCGTGTAATCACTATTGGTTTCGTGATAACGACGCTTGATATTATTGACTACTCCCTCAAACGGAATGTCAATATCGCGCACACCGCCAAATTCATTTTCATAGTGGAAATGGAATTCCTTGCCATCAGACCCATAGAGAATCAAGTTTTTATCTTCTTCTGACAGGTCCTCAAAGGGCTTATCCATATCCACTCCAAAGGCTGTCATAGCTTGTTCTAGCATATTTGGATAGTAGTTAGATGAGATAGGATTCCAAGGAGCCAAGGCTCCCTCACGTAAGGTTTTGCTGGCGTCTGGCACTACCAAATCAGTATCAACTTCCAGCTTGATGCCCAAACCATCACACTCACTACAAGAGCCAAAAGGAGCATTGAAGGAGAAGAGACGAGGCTCTAACTCTGGGACAGTAAATCCACAAACTGGACAGGCATAATGCTCAGAGAAGAGCAACTCCGAATCATCCATAGTGTCGATAATCACATAGCCTTCTGCGATACGAAGGGCAGCCTCAATGGAATCAAAGAGACGGCTACGGATGCCCTCCTTAATGATAATACGGTCAACCACAACATCAATATTGTGTTGCTTGCTCTTGGATAACTCTGGCACTTCGGTCACATCATAAACTTCCCCATCCACACGAACACGAACATAGCCATCTTTCTGAATCTTTTCAATGACGCTCTTATGTTGCCCTTTTTTCTTACGAATGACCGGAGCTAATATTTGCAGGCGCTGACGTTCTGGCAATTCCAAGACCTTATCCACGATTTGCTCTACAGAAGAAGCCTTGATAGCCCCGTGCCCGTTGATACAGTAAGGCGTCCCCACACGTGCGTAGAGGAGACGCAGATAATCGTTGATTTCAGTCGTGGTTCCCACGGTCGAACGAGGGTTTTTGCTGGTGGTTTTCTGGTCTATGGAAATAGCTGGGCTGAGACCATCAATGGCATCCACATCTGGTTTTTCCATATTGCCCAAGAATTGTCGAGCATAGGCTGATAGACTCTCTACATAGCGACGTTGCCCCTCCGCATAGAGGGTATCAAAGGCCAGACTGGATTTCCCCGAACCCGACAAACCGGTCACGACAACCAGTTTGTCTCGCGGAATCTCCACATCGATATTTTTTAAGTTATGGGCACGTGCCCCATGAATCACAATTTTATCTTGCATCTTTGTTCTTTCTAGTCCATTATTGCTTTCCATTATACCAAAAAATGTGAAATTCTATTACCCAAAAAGCTGTTTTTATAGTATAATAGTACGGTGCAAAAAATGAATCACTGAATAGTAGGAAAGGATAGGGGATATGAAACAAGTTTTTCTCTCAACAACAACTGAATTTAAAGAGATCGACACGCTTGAACCGGGTACTTGGATCAACCTCGTCAATCCTACACAAAATGAATCGTTGGAAATCGCTAACGCCTTCGACATTGACATTGCCGACCTTCGAGCACCGCTCGATGCGGAAGAAATGTCCCGTATTACCATCGAAGACGAGTATACTTTGATCATCGTGGACGTCCCCATCACAGAGGAGAGAAACAACCGCACCTACTACGTAACGATTCCGCTGGGGATTATCATCACCGAGGAAACCATTATCACTACCTGCTTGGAATCCCTCCCAGTTCTCGATGTCTTCATCAACCGCAAACTGCGTAACTTCTACACTTTCATGCGGTCACGCTTTATCTTTCAACTCCTTTATCGCAATGCTGAGCTTTACCTGACTGCCCTTCGTTCGATTGACCGTAAGAGTGAACAAATTGAAAGTCAACTTCACAAGTCCACTCGAAACGAAGAGCTGATCGAGCTCATGGAATTGGAAAAGACCATCGTCTATTTCAAGGCCTCACTTAAGACAAATGAGCGCGTGATCAAGAAATTGACTAGCGCAACTAGCAATATCAAGAAATACCTAGAAGACGAAGACCTACTCGAAGACACCCTGATTGAAACCCAACAGGCCATCGAGATGGCAGATATCTATGGGAATGTCCTTCACTCTATGACAGAGACCTTTGCCTCCATCATTTCCAATAACCAGAACAACATCATGAAAACTCTGGCTCTCGTAACCATTGTCATGTCTATCCCAACCATGATCTTCTCAGCCTATGGGATGAACTTCAAGGATAATGAAATCCCTTTGAACGGTGAGCCTCACGCCTTCTGGTTAATCGTCTTTATCGCCTTTGCTATGAGTGTTTCGCTCACTCTCTATCTCATCCATAAAAAATGGTTCTAAGAGGAATCCCTATGTCTCAGATTGATTTACAAAAACTAACCAAGAAAAACCAAGAGTTTATCCACATCGCTACCCAACAATTCATCAAAGATGGTAAAACAGACGCTGAAATCAAGGCTGTCTTTGAGGAAGTCATTCCTAAAATCCTTGAAGAACAAGCCAAAGGAACGACCGCTCGTTCCCTCTATGGAGCTCCAACCCACTGGGCTCACAGCTTCACTGCCAAGGAGCAATATGAAAAAGAGCATCCAAAAGAAAATGACGATCCAAAACTCATGATTATGGACTCAGCCCTTTTCATCACCAGCCTCTTTGCATTGATTAGCGCCCTGACTACCTTCTTCTCTACAGATCAGGCTATTGGCTATGGGGTGATTACCCTCTTATTGGTTGGACTTGTAGGAGGACTTGCCTTCTACCTGATGTACTACTTTGTCTACCAGTATTATGGACCAGACACAGACCGTAGCCAGCGTCCTCCATTCTGGAAATCAATCCTCGTCATCCTGGCCTCTATGGTTCTCTGGTTGGTTGTCTTCTTTGCAACAAGCTTCCTACCAGCAAACCTCAATCCAGTCCTTGCTCCATTGCCTTTGGCTATCCTGGGAGCTACCCTTCTCGCTCTTCGCTTCTATCTCAAGAAACGTTTCAATATCCGAAGTGCAAGCGCGGGCCCATCACGTTATTAAGAAAAGTGAAAAGCTATGGCATATAGTCAATCCTTAGCTCAGCAGATTCGAAAAATTCTAGCACTTAAACTTCCTCCCCAAATTTTCGAAGAAGAGTTAGAAGAAAAGAAACTGTTTGGTGGCCTGGCCTTTATGATTCGTGGGAAAATGGTCCTTACAGTCAGTTCCAGAAAGGACGAGCTGGTTATGGTGAGAATTGGCAAAGAAATGGAAAAGCAAGTTCTACCCCGAACAGGAGCTCATACTACATTGATGAGAGGGCGACCTTATCATGGCTATATAGACCTAGATATCGAAGGTCAAAAAGAACTTCCTTACTGGATTGATTTAGCCCTCTCCTATAATCAAAAGTTGACTAAGTAACTCATATCTAGTGAGATTAGAGATTAGAAAAACGAAAAGCAACTGCACAGGCGGTTGCTTTTTTGTGTATAACATTAAGACAGGGCTAAAATAATAAAGGAAAGGCTGTTGCCTAACATATGAACAACTAGAGGGTAGTAAATATTCTCTTTTCCTTTCACATAAATAATAGAAAAGGCGATGCCTCCACCTAGATAACCGACTGCACTGACCCACTCTGATAAAGCCAAACTGTGCATATGAGTCAGAGCAAAAACAAGTCCTACCAGAAGAATGCTTAACCAACTTGGCAGATTTTTCTGCAAGTGATGCAATAAGAGCTGACGGAAAAAGAGTTCTTCCACCAAAGGTCCAATGATGCAGGCGAAAACGGCTATCAGTATTGGTTGTTCTTGAAAGGTACTTTGAATATTCGACTGGTTTAGACCTTGTCCGTCTAGCCCCAAAAACTGTCTCAATATTCCTGATATAAAGCCAAAGAAAACCGTCATCAGAATGAGAAAGAGCCATCCTATTAAGACGCCAAAGAAGAATTTTCTCTTAGCTTTTCTAATCTCATTCCATTGTTGGATTAATCTATCCTTAAATAAAAAAGAACCATACAGAGCTAATACTACATAAACTAGATAATTCGCAATTGAAGATGACATCAAGGAAGCTAACCATTTAACACCGTCAAAAACAAAGAGAGCCGTGTAGAGAATCGTAAAAATAAGGATTCCCTTATGTTTATTAGACATTATTTATCTCCCCTTCCACTCACAATCATTCTCATGGTCATCAACCAGACCTGCAGCCTGAAGAAAAGATAAAACGGCAACTGGGCCTGTGAACTTGAAACCCCGTTTTTTGAGATCTTTGGCTAATTTCTCAGACAAGGCTGTTTTAGCAGGTGCCTGGCGATAGTCAAGAACATCATTCACGATAGTTTTCCCCTCAACAAAGGACCAGAGATAAGTATCAAAAGAGCCATAGGTTTTCTGGATTTGTAAAAATGCTTGGGCGTTGGCACGCGTCGCAAAGAGCTTGGCACGATTTCGGATGATGGCTGGATTCTCTAACAAGGCTTCCAACTCCCCATCTGTCATTTCCGCGACCACCTGAATTTGATAGCCATGAAATACTTCTCGGAAAGCCTGGCGTTTGTTTAGTACTGTTTCCCAAGACAGACCAGCCTGATAAGTCTCCATACAGAGCAGTTCAAAAAGAGCGCGGTCATCATGAAGGGGCTGTCCCCACTCCTCATCATGGTAGGCCACATATAAAGGATTGTTCATTTTAACCCAACCACAGCGTTTTGGCATACTCTTCTCCTATTTCACCAACATCTTAAGGGCCGACTTGATATAGTTTTCCGCTGTATCTGTCGTTCCTTCAAAGAATTTCTTGATCTTCTTGAGTTCAGTTGCCTTGTAGCCCAATGCCAACATGGCTTCCATAGCTTCTTCCAGTTCTTGGTTTTCAGCGCTGGTTTGCACTGAGACTTTGGCAGGAAGGTCATCACTAGCCACGACTACCTTGCCTTCCAAGTCCAGCACCATCTGTTGGGCTGTTTTCTTGCCAATTTTGGGGAACTTGGTCAAGTAGGTGATGTTCTTAGTCTCGATGGCTTGAACCAAGCCAGCATTGTCATCGGCTGCGATAATAGCAAGAGCTGATACAGGACCAATCCCTGAGACCGAAATCAGACTAAGAAAAAGTTTTTTCTCATCTTCTGAGCGAAAGCCGTAAAGCAGATGGGCATCCTCACGGACAACTTGGTGCACATAGATCTGAGTTTCTTGATTGACCTGACCTGAGTAGGCATAGGGATTGGCTACATGCAAGATATAACCGATACCATTCACCTCTAGGACAATATATTTAGCAGTGATTTTGGTAATGATTCCTTTTAGATATTCGTACATAATTTTTCTCCATTATTTTGCCTATCTAGTATACCATATTTCCCCAAGACAGACTGCAACAAAAGGTGCAACCTCTGGTTGACAAATAGTACAGGAGATTGTATTCTCATTATAAGTAAAAATTGTTAGGATAGAGGTAGAAAAAGGAGGATAGAATGATGAAACTCGCAGAAAAACTATTTGAGCTCAGAAAGGAAAAAGGTTGGTCCCAGGAAAAGCTAGCTGAACAAATCAATGTTTCTCGGCAAAGCATCTCCAAATGGGAGTCTGGACAAGTCCTTCCAGAAATCGAAAAAATCATTGAATTAAGCAAGATTTTCCAAGTGACAACTGACTATCTACTACTAGATGAAAATTCTGAAAAAACTTCTACAGAAGTGATCTTGGAGGAAGACAAGGACAAATACTATAAAGAGGTTAAATCCTATGGCCTCTGGCGAGTGATTTATATTTTCGTCTTGGCTCTGGCTATCTATCTCTTTTTAGCTGGTTCTAGTTTTCCAGTCGAATTCACCGCCTGGATTTGGCTGACCTTCGTTCTCTTGACTGCTTCAGCTACTGCGATCAACAAGACTCTCAAAACCAAACAACGTTATCTTGATAAGGTAATTGGTCCTGAGAATCCTTCCGACAAAGACGACTCTACAAAACCTTGAATCACCTAATTCAGTTTTCACAACACTTTTTATAGGACTAATCTTGTCAAGCAAGTGTAAACCTCGTGTCAAGTTACCCATGTCCATTCAAAATTCCCACCTTAGAAAAACTAAAAAGCCTTGTTTGGAAAAAACAAAGGCTTTTTGTGTTCTTAATATTTCCCCAACTCACGGAGACTAGTGTGATTTTCCTGAATACGTCGGAACATTTTTTCCATATCTGACTTGGTAAAATGCACCAAAACGGGACGTCCGTGGGGACAGTTATAGGGATTGTCACATTGAGAAAGCTGATAAATAAGCTGTCTAGCTGAGTGATCATCGATACGATGGTTGGCCTTGATAGACCGCTTGCAGGACATCATGATGGCTAGCTCTGCTCGGTATTTCTTAATCGAAACTTCCTTGGTCAAGAGTAGCATATCACACATTTCATAGATGCCTGATTCGATTTCCTCTTCGGCCATCCAGATAGGATGTTCACGTAGGATAAATTGATTTTCTCCGTACTCTGCCAAAAAGACGCCCACGTCCTCCAAAAGCGCCATTCTTTCCCTGAGACGGAGGGCATCATCCGCTGGGAATTCAAAGATGTAGGGCACTAGGAGTTGCTGCTGGCTCTGGTCAACATTGCCGATGCTTTCACGGTATTCCTCGTACTTAACTCGTTCCTGAGCTGCGTGCTGGTCTATGATGTAGAGTCCATCTCGCCCTTGGGCAAAAAGATAAGTGCCATGCATTTGTCCGAAAAATTCTAACTCTGGGAAGCTGGATGATTCTTCTCGCTCTAGCTTGTCATAAGCCTTATCGAGGCTAGCAAGATCTAACTCTGGGTGGTCTAGTTGGTCGTAGTTAGCAGGCTTTCTCTCTGCAAAATGCAGTTTTGCGGGCTTGGTTAGCTGGTCCAAGGTTTCCTTGGCAAACAAGGTTAAGTCCTGTCCTTCATCAGTCAATTCTACTTGATAATCAGCCACCTCAGCTTGACTAGGTTTTGAGAGTTCTGTTTTTTCATAGTAAAGCGTATTTTCTTTGAGTGGGAGAATGGTCTGCTCTACCTTTTGACGATTACGCACGGTCGACTTGGCAAGATTTTCCAAGGCATCTGGAATCAGGGCTTGTTCCTTGAGACTATTTGAAATAGCCTCTGAAAGCAGCGCCATTAGCTCTCTTTCCTTGGAAATTCGCACCTCTTGTTTGGTTGGATGGACATTGACATCAGCCAGATAAGGATCGATATGGATGTGAATGACAGCCAGTGGAAAACGGCCCACCATAAGCTTGCTTCCATAACCGTCAAGAATAGCACGATTTAGTAGAAAGTTCTTGATATAACGTCCATTGATGAAGAGGCTGATATAGTTGCGGTTGGCTCGGGTTAACTCAGGCAAAGACACAAAGCCTGAAATTTCGAAATCTAAGTCAGAGTTCTCAATTTCAATCATCTTCTTGGCACTCGCCAAACCGTAAATCCCTGCGATGGCTTGGCGTAGTTGACCAGTCCCTGCTGTCCGCGTCATTTCCTTGCCATCACTAATCAAACTGAAGGAAATCTCAGGATGGGCCAAGCCCAGACGGTTGACAATATCAATGATATGAGACAGCTCCGCTTGCTGGCTCTTCATATACTTGAGGCGGGCAGGTGTGTTGAAAAAGAGGTCCTCCACACAAACTTTGGTCCCCACAGGACTAGTCGCTGGGATGATTTCTTCGACTTCTCCCCCACGCGCAACGAGCTTGGTCCCATGACTCGCACCATCCACCGCCGTCAACAAAGTCAAGACACTAACAGAAGCGATAGAGGGCAGGGCTTCACCTCGAAAGCCGAGCGTCCGAATCCGAAAGAGGTCTGCCTGATTTTTTATCTTACTGGTCGCATGGCGACGCAAGGCCAACTCCACCTCATCGTGGGCAATTCCATGACCATTATCAGTGATTTGGATTTTCTTGAGACCGGCTTCCTCAATCTCGATGATAATCTGGCTAGAACCCGCGTCAATGGCATTTTCTACCAATTCTTTGACTACACTGGCAGGACGTTCGATAACCTCTCCTGCCGCAATCTGGTTTGCCAGCACCTCTGGCAATTCAATAATATGAGACATCTTTCAGCCCCTTTCTGTATCTATTTTCCTAGAAATTGATTAGTGCTATTATACCATATTTCAGATACTATCAGAAAAAGCAAATACCACATAGACTCCAAATCTCTCCACATAGACAAAAGCTCTTGCCATGGGTCGTAAAATAGTGTTTAATAAAGGTGTACAAGAAGTGATCACAACTTTGTATGAAAAACAAGGAGAGAAATTTATGAAAGTAGAACTACAGATTAAGGAGACTTACAAGGAAGAAAAGCTGATTGTCCAAGCACCTCAAGAAACCAAAAAAGTCCAAAAAGTCATCGAGTTCGCTGAAAATCTTGACCAAAAAGAAACAATCAAAGGTAAGATTGATGATCAGGTCTATCTAGTTGAAATTGGCAAGATTCAGCGCTTCTATATCGAGAATCGCAAGGTTCTAGCAGAAACTGCATCTCAGACCTATATCATTGATTTGCGACTCTATCAAGTTCTTGACATTCTGCCGACAACTTTTATCCAAATTTCCCAATCTGAAATCGTTAATATTGACGCTATCTCTCATCTCAAACTAACCCCCAACGGCCTGGTCGAAATCTTTCTCAAAAACGAGAGCTTTACCTACTCATCTCGCCGTTACCTAAAAACCATCAAGGAGAAATTAGAACTATGAAAAAACAAATCTTTCACGATGCAGCCGCTGGTGTTCTTATCGGCCTCATCCTTTCTATCATCTTTTCATTCATTTATGCACCAAATACCTATGCCCCACTAAGCCCTGAGTCTCTTATCGGCCAAGCGATGGCTCAACATCAGGTTCACGGTGCCCTAGTCTTGCTCTACTGCACGATTATCTGGTCAGCTATCGGCGTTCTCTTTAGCTTTGGCAGCCGTTTATTCAGCCGTGACTGGAGCCTGCTCCGTGCCACACTTTCCCATTTCTTCCTCATGCTGGCTGGCTTTGTTCCACTAGCAACCCTGGCTGGTTGGTTCCCCTTCCACTGGACCTTCTATCTCCAGCTCATTCCAGAGTTTGCGATCGTCTACCTCATCATCTGGGGTATTCTCTATAAAAGAGAAGCTAAAAAAGTGGACCACATCAATCAACTCTTGGCCCATAAAAAGTAATAGAGAAATCCCACTCACAAAGGCGCGAGTGGGATTCTTTTTATAATTTTTGTTTAAACTCAACTAAGACATTCATAGCCTGCATAGGTGTCATATTGTAAACATCCAGTTTAGCTAATTCTGCTAGGATAGGATGTTCTTCAGGCGCATCAAAGAGTGACATCTGTTCTGTGACAGCACTTGTTTCTCTCATCGGAGCAGGACTTTCCGTCCCTTGACTCTCCAGTTGAGTCAATATCTTATCCGCCCTTGCTAAAAGTTCTGCTGGTAAACCAGCAATCTTAGCAACATGGATACCGTAGGATTTGTCAGCTGGCCCTGGTTCGATCTTGTGAAGAAAGGTGACTTGCCCATCCTGCTCCAAGGTTGCCACATGAACATTGACCAAGTGTTCCAAGCTAGACTCCAGACTGGTCAACTCATGGTAGTGGGTCGCAAAGAGGGTTTTGGCTCCGATATGTTCATGAATGTATTCGATGATGGATTGGGCAAGAGCCATCCCGTCATAAGTCGCAGTTCCCCGTCCTAACTCATCAAAGAGAATCAAGGAATCCTTGGTCGCATGCGAAATGGCATTGTTGGCCTCCATCATCTCTACCATGAAGGTTGATTGACCTGAAACCAAGTCATCTGCTGCTCCAATGCGAGTAAAGATAGCATCGAAAATAGGCAAATGGGCGCTCTCAGCCGGCACATACGAGCCTAGCTGGGCCATAACCGCTGTTATGGCTAGCTGACGCATGTAGGTAGACTTCCCACTCATGTTTGGCCCTGTAATCAGTTGAATGCTGGTATCTTCTGCCATCTGAATGGTATTTGGAATATAGGTCTGAGCTCCCATGACCTTTTCGACAACAGCATGGCGCCCTTTCTGGATATCAATTTGTGAATCGTCTCCAAACTCCGGTCGGATCAAATGCTGGGTTTCAGCCACAACCGCCAGACTTTGCAAGACATCAACGGTCGCAATTCCTTGTGCTAAAGCCTGCAAACGCTGGATGTACTTGCTGACTTCCTCACGGATGCGCATAAAGATTTCATATTCTAGGTTGGCTGACTTCTCACGCGCCTCCAGCATATCTCCCTCGATACGGGCCAATTCTTCGGTACCAAAGCGTTCTGAGTTTTTCAACGTTGCCTTGCGGAAAAAGTGGGCTGGCACATTTCCCAGTTGCGAATTGGTCACATGGAAATAGTAACCGTCCTTTTTATTGTAGTCGATCTTAAGCGTGCTGATGCCAGAGTTTTCTCTCTCCTTAGCCTCAATCTCAGCAATCCAGCTAGTCCCTTCTCTGAGCACACGACGGTACTTGTCTAAGGTCTCATCAAATCCCGTACGGATAATGCCCCCTTCCGTAATCACGTGAGGAGCTTCAGGAGCAATCGCTGCGCTAATCAAGCTCTCCAACTCAGGAATGGCATCCAACTGTGCGATAAGATAGCCCAGAGCAGGCTGCTCCATGCCTTCTAAAATCGCACGAATCCGTGGTACACTGGATAAGGTGGTCGCCAACTGCAAGAGATCCTTGGGATTGGTCTTGCCAAAAGAAACCCGACTAGCCAAACGTTCGATGTCATAAACACCCTTGAGACTGTCCGTTAAATCACTGCGCTCAAAGAAGTGGTCAAGAAAGACCTGCACCACCTCTTGACGTTGGACGATTCGCTCCTTATCAATCAAAGGACGATGAATCCAAGAACGTAAGAGCCGCATACCCATAGCCGTTTTGGTTTCATCCAAAAGCCAGAAAAGACTGCCTTGCTTCTTACCTGAACGGGCATTCTCAACCAAATCCAGACTAGCCTTGGTCGCATAATCCATCTGTAAGAAATCTTTGATTTCATAGCGGATAACTGGTTTGAGGTGGTTCAATTCCCGCATCTGGGTCCGGTGAACATACTGGAGCAGCTTACTAGCTGCTGCTTGCTCCACATCTGCCAGTCGTGGATCTAGTAAATGAAGGTCCTCAAAGCCTTCTTTCTCATAAGAAAGTACCAGATTCATCTGACGGCTAAGGATTTGTTCTTCTTCCTCAGACAAGTCATAACCCAGCACCACTTCTCGAGCCTTGAGGTTACGGATTTCCCCACAAACGAGAGTAAAATCCAATAACCCCGTCACGTAGAAATCACCCGTCACCAGATCCATATAAGCTAGACCAAATTGATTGACATCACGATCTAAGGCAACCAAGAAATTATTCTGACTATCCGGCTTAGTGCTATCGACGACCGTTCCAGGTGTGATGACCTGGACCACCTCTCGCTTGACAACACCGACTGCTTGTTTGGGATCTTCCATCTGTTCGGCTATGGCAACTTTGTATCCCTGCTCAATCAGAACATCAATATACTGTTGGGCAGAATGATAGGGGACGCCTGCCATGGGTATCGGATCTTCTGCATTTTTATTCCGACTTGTTAAGGAAATTTCTAAAATTTGTGCTGCATTAATTGCATCTTCATAGAACAACTCGTAAAAATCACCCATTCGAAAAAGCAAAAAAGCATCTGGGTATTGTTTTTTTATATCCACATACTGTTGCATGCCGGGTGATAGCTTTTCTGTTGCCATTTTCCGTCTCTCCTTGCTAAAAATAAGTCTTGAGAGCAACTCCCAAGACCTTATTTATCCTTCATCAAATCTAGCAAACGATCTTCCATCAGCTTGGCAACGTGCTGGTCTCGACAAATAACCAATAAGGTATTAGCACCAGCAACCGTTCCTAAAATCCATTCATCCTTGTTTGCATCTACAATGTTTGCTAAGACTGCAGCTTCCCCAAGTTTGGTGTGAAGTACCAAGGTGAACTCTGCTCTTGCAACTCCTTCTAAATGATGAGACAAAAACTCAACTAAATCAATCTTATCCGTCTCATTTGCTAGTACATAATACACCATATCATTTTTCTTAACCTTGGTCAAGCCGATTTCACGCAAATCACGTGACAAAGTTGTTTGTGTCACATAAACATTACGAGCTTCTAAACGATCTTGAATCTCTTTTTGTGTCCCAAGTTTCTCTTCGGTGATCATCTTTTTAATCAATTGATGCCGTTCTCTTTTTCTCATATTATCCTCTTAAGTGAATATTTATAACAAATTTTACATTTATTTTATAACTACATTATACCAAAAAAACTAGATAATTCAAAAAAATTCTTTTCTTTCTCAAAAAATGTAGTAAATTGTGTTAAAATAGTAAAAAAGCCCAAAAGGAGCCCTTATGAATACAAAAGAATTGATTGCTAGCGAGTTGGCTAGCGTCATTGATAGCCTGGACCAAGAGGCTATTTTAAATTTACTGGAAACACCTAAAAACTCAGAAATGGGAGACATCGCCTTCCCCGCCTTTTCTCTAGCAAAGGTCGAGCGTAAAGCTCCGCAAATGATCGCAGCAGATATTGCTGAAAAAATCAATAGTCAATCCTTTGAGAAGGTTGTTGCTACAGGACCTTACGTCAACTTTTTCCTTGATAAAAGCGCTATTTCGGCTCAAGTATTGCAGAATGTTATCACTGAAAAAGAGCACTATGCCGACCAAACCATTGGCAAGCAAGAAAATGTCGTTATCGATATGTCTAGTCCGAACATCGCAAAACCATTCTCTATTGGGCACTTGCGTTCAACCGTTATCGGGGATAGCTTGTCACATATTTTCCAAAAGATCGGCTATCAAACGGTCAAGGTCAACCATCTGGGAGACTGGGGCAAACAGTTTGGAATGTTGATCGTTGCCTACAAGAAATGGGGAAATGAGGAAGCCGTTAAAGCGCATCCAATCGATGAACTTCTTAAACTCTACGTTCGCATCAATGCTGAAGCTGAAAAAGACCCTAGCTTGGATGAAGAAGCACGCGAATGGTTCCGCAAACTGGAAAATGGAGATGAGGAAGCCCTAGCTCTCTGGCAATGGTTCCGTGATGAAAGTTTAGTGGAATTCAACCGCCTTTACAATGAATTGCAAGTCGAATTTGATAGCTACAACGGAGAAGCCTTTTACAATGATAAGATGGATGCTGTTGTAGACATTCTCGCTGAAAAAGGACTTCTTGTTGAGTCAGAGGGAGCCCAAGTTGTCAATCTTGAGAAATATGGAATTGAACATCCAGCCCTTATCAAAAAATCTGATGGTGCAACTCTCTATATCACACGTGACTTGGCTGCAGCCCTTTACCGTAAAAACGAATACCAATTTGCAAAATCCATCTATGTTGTTGGTCAAGAGCAATCTGCCCACTTCAAACAACTCAAGGCAGTACTACAAGAGATGGGCTACGATTGGAGCCAAGACATTGTCCATGTTCCGTTTGGATTGGTAACAAAAGAAGGGAAAAAACTCTCTACTCGTAAAGGAAATGTCATCTTGCTAGAGCCTACTATTGCAGAGGCTGTTAGTCGTGCCAAGGCCCAAATCGAAGCGAAAAATCCTGAGTTAGAAAATAAAGACCAAGTTGCCCACGCTGTTGGAGTTGGGGCTATCAAGTTCTATGATCTTAAGACCGACCGTACAAATGGATATGACTTCGACCTTGAAGCTATGGTATCCTTTGAAGGAGAAACTGGACCTTACGTTCAATACGCCTACGCTCGTATCCAATCTATCTTGCGCAAAGCCGATTTCAAACCAGATACAGCTGGCAACTACAGCTTGAATGATGCTGAAAGCTGGGAAATCATAAAACTACTCCAAGACTTTCCACGTATTATCAATCGTGCAGCAGATAACTTTGAACCTTCTATCATTGCGAAATTTGCGATTAGTTTGGCTCAAGCCTTTAATAAATATTATGCACATACACGCATCTTGGATGAAAGCCCAAAACGGAACAGCCGTCTAGCCCTCAGCTACGCAACTGCAGTCGTTCTCAAAGAAGCTCTTCGTTTGCTCGGAGTAGAAGCGCCGGAAAAGATGTGATTCAGTACTAACAATTGGAACTAAAGTTCCTAATTGTTAGACGCTAGCCGCTATATGCGGACTAGCTAACTGCTTCACTAGTCATAGCCCCTAAATATAATTGATTTAGAGTCCATGACGTCGTAACTACGGTGATTTGGCTTGGCGCTTCACTAATTCGATCTATTCACTACTATTTCTTTATCATATGGGAGATTCCTTATGAGCCAATATGCTTATATCCTCGTTATAATTAGCTTGGTTTTCCTTTTTCTGCTCAATAAGTACGAGAAGGAAAGATTGCAAAAACTCTACCAAGAGCAACTCTTGAAGGACGAGACATTTAGGTCTGACATCAAAGAGAAAATTCACACGACTGAAAATATCAATGATGTTATTGCACATATCAATAAAACTTACCATTTGGGAATGTTGCTCTCAAAAGACGTTACAGATCAATTGAAATAATCAAAATCCGAGAAGCTTTCTTCTCGGATTTTTTAGGCTTACCATATTCTCCTTGGAGAAATTTCATTAATGCATGTAAAGTTTTCTGTAATTTTCTGTATTTTTTCAAAATATTCTTGCATTTCTTTTAAGTTTTTTGTAAAATAGAAGCTACCTATTCAGATTATTCTGAAAATTCAAAAATAGGAGCGTTTATTATGTCACAAGTTACGTTATCAAACCAGTCAACCTGGGCAAGCAAACTAAAGGCAATGGGGCCAGGAATCCTAATGGCTTCTGCCGCCGTTGGAGGTTCTCACATCGTATCCTCCACTCAAGCTGGTGGTTCTTATGGTTGGTCACTACTCCTCTTAGTTATCTTGGCCAATGTCTTTAAATATCCATTTTTCCGTTTTGGTGCCGAATATACTGCCGACACTGGCAAAACCTTGGTGGAAGGCTATGCTGAAAAAGGAAAACTCTATCTCTGGATTTTCTTTGTCCTCAATGTTTTCTCTGCTATGGTCAATACAGCTGGAGTCGCCATCCTTTGCTCAGCCATCATCGCTAGCGCTTTTCCAATGATCGGTCTTAGCATCACTCAATGGTCCCTCATCCTTGTTGCAGTCATTTGGGCCATGCTACTCTTTGGTGGCTACAAACTGTTGGATGGTATGGCAAAATGGATTATGTCTGCTTTGACCATTGCAACAGTTCTTGCAGTTATCATTGCAGCAATTAAGCATCCAGAATACAGCTCTGATTTTGTCGAGAAGACACCTTGGCAAATGGCAGCCCTCCCTTTTATCGTTTCCCTCTTAGGATGGATGCCTGCCCCTATTGAAATTTCAGCCATCAACTCACTCTGGTCTGCTGAAAAGAAAAAGACCGTCAACTTTAATACAGAGGACGCCCTTTTCGACTTTAACGTTGGTTACATCGGAACTGCTATCCTGGCTGTATTCTTTGTAGCACTCGGAGCACTCATTCAGTATCCTACAGGACAAGCAGTTGAAGCCGCTTCAGCCAAGTACATTTCTCAATTCGTGGGTATGTATGCCTCTGTTCTTGGAGAATGGTCCCGTTATTTGATCACCTTCATCGCCTTTCTCTGTATCTTTGGAACAGTCATTACTGTTATCGATGGCTATTCTCGCGTTAATCAGGTTTCCCTACGACTCTTGCTAAGTCAAAAAGAGGATGATAGCAAATCTTTGAACATCTGGATGACCCTCACAGCTATTATCGGTATTGTCATCATCAAGTTCTTTGCTGGTCAAGTTTCAACCATGCTCCGCTTCGCCATGATCGGTTCTTTCCTGACAACACCATTCTTCGCTCTTTTGAACTATGTATTGGTGACACGTGAAAATAAAAATCTTCCTTCTTGGCTAAAACTCCTCGCTATCGCAGGATTGATTTTCCTCTTTGGCTTCGCTATCTTCTTTATCTATGCACTTGCTATCGGCAAAGCAGGATAGTTTATAAAATGGCACCCTTACGGGGTGCTTTTTGTATACACAAAAAGCAGTTGAAAATCTCAACTGCCCCTCAGTACTACTTCATTTTTCTGTTTCTAACTCATACAAATCTGCAATGATTGCTGCGACCTTTTTAATATCTCCCAGCATACCACGCATTTCAAAGTCAGCCAAAACTGGGAAACCAAAGCGCTGACTATACTGCTTGGCTGTCAGGCAGTATTGATTGTTAAAATTGCGATTACCAGATCCCACTACCCCAAAACACTTACTAGCATTGTCCCCATAGGCGATAAAGTCGCTCAGTGGAGTTGTTAAAATCTCGACATCGCCGTTATCGACACCATTTCCACCTTCTAGATAGGTCGGCAAGAAAGCGATATAGGGATGTTCCATTTCAAAGAATTCTTGACCTTCCTTGACTAGGTCCTTGATATGGATTTTTTGGACCTCAATCCCTTCGTACTGGGACAAGAGATAGTCCTTGAGTCGGGTTACAAAACTTTCTGTATTCCCACTCAGACTGATATACACTAAGGATATTTTTTTCATGTTGACCTCGATTTTTATGTTTACGATATAAAAAGAACTATCAAAATTGTAACTTGATAGTTCTTTTTTGTCAATACTTAGGCAGCTTCTTCTGCTTCGACTTCCTCAGCCAAGTCCTTTTGTTGGCGCCACATCTTGTAGAAGACTAAGGCTAAAAAGAGAACATTGATGATGATGAACAAAATATTCGTCCCTTTTGCTAATGCTCCCATTCCTAAGCCAAGGGCACTATCTTTGATTAATTGAACCGCATCTTGAACGTTCATATAGCTATAAACCAAACCAACAATAGCTAGTAAAACATAGCCAACATAAGTATAGTTTGCGAATTGTACGTTTTTACGTACGAGAAATACAAAGGCTACTACAACTAAAATTGCAGATAAAACAATCAACAACATATTAAAAATAGAGTGAGAGGATTCTGACACTTTGTAAGTATAGTTGACCGTGTCTTCTAATTGCTGGGCAGTGAGCGTCCCGCTATTCGCCAGGCTAGCACGAAGAGCATCTTTACTTGGCAATGGACTCAAGATTCCAAATAATGACATAGCCGAAATGAGGGCTGATAGGACTAACAAAACCCAAAGATAAATAGGATTCTTTTTCATGTTTTCCTCCATAAGATATTTTGAACATTATAGCATTTTTTGTACAGGAATACAACTTTTACAAGCTAGTTTCAACTTGTTTACGATAGGCTTTCGGTGATTTTCCGCACAATTTACGGAAAACCTTGTAGAAATATCCAACATTACTGTAGCCAACTGCATAGCAAATATCTTCGATGCTATCACTGGTCGAAAGTAAGAGTTGCTGCGCTGCCTTAATTCGCTGTTTATTGAGCAATTCCGCAAAGGTTGAGTTGGTTTCTCTTTTGATCAGCTGCCCGAGATAGACAGGATTGATAAAGAGATCCTTGCTGATATCCTTGAGCGAGAGCTCTTTCTGATAATCACGCCCAATCACCTCCAGAACGCTCACCACATTTTCATTCATGCGGTACTGGCCAAAGAACTTGGTCAAGGTTTCTTTGATATAGGCAACCAATTCTTCAAAGGAGTTAATGGCATGGATGGCTTTGACAATCTCGGTCATATCATCTGCTTTTAGGTGTTCAAACAAATGAAAGACGTCCATGACAAACTGAGTGAAAAGTTGCTTCGTGATGGCCACTCGCGGAGTATTCTCCAAAACAACCTTCTCTAGTAGGGTTAATTCTTCGATGATTTGATTGATATTCCCTTGGATAATCACCCGATAAATCGGCTCGTAATAGGCAAATAAACTCTCGGATTTTTCTAAATTAACTGAACCGTAGAAGAGGGCTTTTTCAGCATTAATCTTCCAATTCTCAAAGGACTGCTGGAAGGGTGCTTCAAATGGCGTCACGACGATGCCATCTAGTGGCTGATCAGAGATGAAAATCTGCCAGTCTTGCCCCAAAACATAGTAAGGAATGGTAAAAGACCCCTGCTTTTCCTTTGAAAGTCCTATCCACCAGCTGTCTTTACCTGACAGGTAGTTCGTAAATCCTGTCTCATCCAATTCTTGACTAAGGGTCTGACTTTGCTCCACCTTTTCCTGAAGCTGTTGCGCAATTTTTTCTAATAAATTGCCCAACTCCACCTTGTCTACTGGTTTGACCAGATAATCCACGACACTAAGGTTCATGGCTTTTTTGACGTACTCAAACTCCTGATAACCAGACAGCAAGATATAATAGGTATCTGGAAGTAGCTCTTTCATTTCCCTAATCATCTCAAGTCCGGTCTTATCTGGCATGTTGACATCGGAAATGACCACATCTACTGGATTTTTCTTAACATAGTCCAAAGCATCATCTGCGTGATTAGCAGTTGCGACGACTTGCATATCCCATTTTTCAAAGGGGATTAATCGCTTGAGCCCCTCTGTCACCATGTACTCATCGTCTACTAATAAAACTTTATACATTTCTACCCTTTCTATTCATCCTGGATAGTGATATGGTAACGAACACCTTCTTGTTCAGCTGACTCTACACTGATTTGGTAGCGATCCCCAAAGTAGAGAACAAAGCGTTCGTGTACATTTACTATTCCAATTGATTGCCGCTCCCCACTATAGCTTGCCTCGTGTTCAAAACTCCGCTGAGCTAATTTTTCTTGCAAGCTAGCTAGTTTCTCAGCGGGCATTCCTCGACCATTGTCTTCCACTAGAATTTCAACGAAGCCTTGGCCCTTCAAGGCTTTGATACTGATGACATTATCCGTTCTGCGATGGTCCACACCATGGGCAAAGTAGTTTTCTACTAATGGTTGGAGTGTAAATTTTGGAATCCTCATTTCTTCCAATTCTGGTGCAATCTTGAAACCATAAGCAATGGATTTAGGATAACGCACCATACAGAGATAGCTATATTTTCGACAAAATTCCAACTCCTGCTTCAACGTGGTTTCCCGCTCGTCGGAGATATTGTTGCGTAACAAGCTACTAAATTCATAGATAATATCTGCCAGTTCATCCTGACTTTGCATGACGGCATACATCCGTAAAAACTCCAGAGTATTGTACATAAAGTGAGGATTAATTTGAGCCTGCAGAGCTCGCATATTGGCATCTTTTTGACTGAGCTCTAGCTGATAGATATCGTGGATATTTTTTTCCAGGCGATCCAACATATCATTGGTTGTTTCTGCAATGAGAAGCAACTCTTGGTCTTTTTCAGAGGTATCGATTCGAAGGCCTTCTTCTCCTTGAGCAATCACCTCTATCGAATCTACTAGGTCTACGACTTGTTTTTGGTAATTTGAGAAAGTCTGTCTAAGGGTCACGTACAAAATGATGATAAAGAGGATACTTAGCCCAATAATGATAGCTGAACTCGTCAAAGTTCCAGTAAGAACAAAATTTTTAGGAACAGCAGCTCGAACCTGATAACCGTGAGAGGTGACACCTACAAACCAGTTTTCTCGCTCGGCTGATACCTTCTCCCCAATATGGAACATCTCGGTCTCAAAAGGAGAAGTTACTGTTACAGCCATCGGGATATGGCCCCTTGTATTGTCAATAGCGCCATGGAGAACATCTGGCGATAAGGAGATATAGATCACTCCTAAATCCTTGTCAGACACAGGATCAGAAACGGGAATGGCAAAACTGTTGGCTGTCGGCTTAAAATCCTCCGCAGGGACTTTCTCCCCGCTGCGTTTTTCTCTAGTCGAAACATACACTTCCTTATAGTCCTGAAGGACAATAGCCACTCCAGTCACAAAATCATTCCGAACATAGATATTATCAATATTTTCATACAAGGATACAGAAATATAAGGCGAAGTTTTACGCTCTAATTGCCAGTAGAAATAGTCTGGGGTGCTAAGACTGAAATACTTGTAAATCCCTTCGATGCGGGCCTGATTTTCAACCAAAGACTGAGCAAGTTGGGTTGACTCTCTGTGATAATATTCCACTTCACTCACTGTCCGAGTGGTCACACGTTCTGCAACCCGTTGGGCTTCTTTCTCACGTGAATCCCAGTCAGCATACGATAGCATAATCGCAAAACTGGCAATGACCACGATCATAACCAAACTATAAATCCGTAAAAGAGAGTGAAGCCAAAACTGCTTCATTCTATTTTGTCGCCAATTTTTCATGGATACTTTCATAAATAGGTTCCAACATATCACTGATAAAGAAATGCCACATTCCAATTCCTACAAAAAAGAGCAAGGCAGGCATATAATAACCAACTCCTACAAGGAGAGCTGACCCGAGTAAAACCTTGGCAATCGCAGGTAGGCTCATGAAAATCCCGATAAGGGACAGTTTTAAGGTATTTTGGTAGGATAAATCAAAGTACACCTGAAGTTTCAAGGAAACAGTGTAGGCTAGAAAGACAAGAGCCACTACAAGGACATTGAGAAAGGTCGCCAAGAGGTGGAAAATCGTCTGGTGGGGCAATTGAACTAGAAGATACAGACCATAAACTAGGACAAGATCCACAAACACAAAACTATAGAAAGCTAGATTACTCTTGACAAAATTGCTCTTATACAATTCCCAAGCTTCCTTCAAATGGTATGCTCGATAAGTATAACCGTGCTCCGCATACAAACTCATCAGGGTGGTACTAGCTGGTGCCAAACCAAAGACCACTCCTCCTGCTAGTGTTAATAGCCAGAAATAAGCTGTCGCAATCATTCCCAAAAAGATACGATTAAAGACGAATTCTAGAAATTTTCCCATGTTACTCTCCTTAAACTAACAATGTAACCATTATATCATATTTCAAGCGTTTTCAAAAATATAGAGTTTCCATTTACAATCCTCAAAAAGCGTGATACAATTGGTTTTGTTAATTCGCATCAAGGAGTTTCTCATGAAGAAAAATATCTTAACCACCCTCTTAGCCGCCGTCCTCTACTTTCTCTGTGTGGGGATTGGAGTCTTCCTAGGACACCTGGTCGACCAGACAGGCAATATGTTCTACGCGCCTGCCTTTTCTGCCCTTGTCGGTGGCAGTGTCTACATGCTTCTTTTGACGAAGGTCCCTCGTTTTGGCGCTATTACAACTCTAGGACTTTTTATGGCACTTTTCTTCCTAGCTAGCAAGCATGGCGCTGGTGCCTTTCTCCCAGGACTCGCCTGTGGTCTTGCAGCAGATGCCATCGCTCGTCTCGGCAACTACAGAGATCGAATCAAAAACACCCTATCCTTCCTCGTTTTTGCTTTTAGCACAAGTGGTCCTATCTTCCTCATGTGGATCCGTCCCAAAGCTTACGTGGCTACCTTACTTGCGCGTGGGAAATCCCAAGAATACATCGACCGTATCATGGTCGCTCCCGAGTTGGACAAAATCCTTCTCTTTGTTTCAAGCATCCTCCTAGGTGCCTTGATGGGGGCTGTGATGGGGGCTGTGATGGGGCAATTTCTAAGTCAAAAAATCACCGATAAAATGTAACGTAAAAGCCCTGAAGACTAGCAATGCCTAGTTCCAGAGCCTTTTTGTATACAATCTTAGAATTCACTATAGATAAATTCTTGAATATTCGAAAAATCGGTCACAAAACAGTAAATCACGATGCTTAAGATAACCGTATAGAAAAATAGTGTCCACAAGATTAAACGCTGTGTGTTAGTTAGCTTGGTTTGCAAATTTGTAAAGTTCTTTTTCAACTTCCATCCATCCTTTCACTCCAACGTGCATCACGTCAAATAAAAAGTAATCATCATACTCTCTGTTTCCATAGTTTAGTACCGTTGCACCATGGCTTTTTGCGACATCTTCTATTTTTTTATAAGTTTTTTCTCGCATTTCTCTTGAGACACCAGTGTAGTCGTTCCATTTCCCGTTTACTGGGAAAATAATAACCTCAACTTCAATGCCCAATTCTTTAGCAACCGTCAAGAAAAGTTCCATATCTGAATATTCAGGTGACTCTAGGTAGCTCAAATCTTTATTAGAATCTTTCAGCGATGCATAGCGATCTTTTAAGTAAGTATTGTAGTAGTTATTATCAACAGCATAGTCATTATTGTCTGTTTTCTTTTTGACCTCTTCCACAAACTGATCCGTCAACTTTTCCCAATCATAGTCTGGGGTTTTGTCTCCTAGTGAAGGATAATCTGATTTAGCATGTTTTTGATAAAAAGTCTGTTTGAGCTTAAAGGAATACATCGCGTTCTCAAACTCTAGTAGTTTTTTATCGACAATGGTTCCTTTTCCATCTATGAAATAACTTTTATATTTTTTGTAGATGTCGTTTTGTTGCTTGTTTCCTTTGGTAATCTCGATAATGCGATTGATTAGTTTTTCTTTCGTTTCTTTACTAATCTTGTCATTATCTAGCATGTGGAAAATATGTTCCTGAGAAGCCTTGTTCAAAAAAGCATCTTGATGGGTCCCATCTTTTTCAAACCACTGAACCGACTCTACTATAGCCACTTTTCGCTTACTCATAGATCCTTCAATAGAGGCTAAAGTAGAAGCCTGAATGATGTTTTGAGAATAACTAGTCCCAATCTGCATGATATTAAAATCGTTGTAGTTAAAAATTTTATTTGGATGATAGTCTTCATTTATCGTCGCAACCAACTCTGAAGAACCCATTAGAACCAGTGTATTGGGGGTGATATTACTTGTTAGAATATCTCTACTTTTATACTTTTCATACGAGGTGCTATAACGAATACTGTTATCCTTGACTTTATAATAATCATCAATCTTCTTGACATACGTCACATTTAAAAGGGCAAGCGTCGCAATTACGAGCACAAGCGATAGTAAAAATGCTTTTAATTTAATCATCTCGTTTTATCCTATCCCTTCGATCTAGCCGATTTCTTTTCAATCTCTTATCTCTTTAAAATCGTAAGCAAGATTTTATAGGGTTCACCTGAAAAGATAAAGAAACCAATCATAACCAAATTCATGGTCACAAACCAACTTAGTAGCTTATACCAGTTTTTGTTTTTATTTTTCTTATAAAAATTGCTTTTCTTTTGATACACTTCAAATCCAGCCATCAAGACACCATGGTAAAAACCATAGACAATGTAACTAACACTAAGACCATGCCAAAAACCCATGACCAACATATTGACCATATAGGCATAGGTTGCATTGTGTAGTCTATTTTTAAACCATTTTTTCCTGATAACCTGCATCAATACTCTTGAAAATACAAAATCTCTCAACCAAGTCGACAAGGTGATATGCCATCTGGTCCAGAAATCCTTGATATCAACACTCAAGAAAGGTTTGTTAAAGTTCATCGGTGTCTGAATACCTAGAATGTTACTACTTCCAACGGCCATTAGACTATAGCCTGCGAAGTCAAAGAACAGATACAAGGTATAGAGGTACATATACTTGATTGAGTAAACGACTGTGCCAGTATTATTTAGAGCGAGTAACATCTGGTAAACATAGGTTGATAAAACAACCTTATAAAGAAGGCCTAGAACGATACGATACACACCGTCCCCTGCTAACTCTAGATACTCTTTTCGGGGCATGACCTCGTTTATCTCTTTTAAAAATCTCCTACTCCGATCAATCGGACCAGCACTAACTGTTGGAAAAAAGAGCAAAAACTGTAGATAATCTTTTACACTGATTTTTTCTTTGATCAAGCCATCCGATATCTCTAGCATGATCTGAATGGTCTTAAAGGACATGTAAGAAATTCCAATAAAGGCCAACAAATGCAGAGAAATCAGGGCAAAGACTTTATTGATTACCAAAGGAAGAATGGAAAGGAAAACCAGTGGTTTCAGCCGCTTTACCTCTATCCTCTGTGCTAGAAAAACCAGAAAATACTGGTAAACGACAAAGGCGAGCAAATATACCATCATCGCTCGACTCTTACCATAGATAGCTCCTGCAAATAAGAGGGAGAGCGTCAAAATATAGTAGTCCTTACGTTTTTCAAAAAAGTTTACCACAAAACCAATCAGTAAAACTACAAACAAGAGAAGGAAGAAATCATTCCCCTCGAAATAATTCATACCAGCCAAACTCCTTTACATTATCATCCCTTCGACAGCAAACTTTCTGATTTGCTAATTGAGGGACCTTTCTTTATTATAGCATATTTCTAAAAAGAAGCTTTACTCTTCTTGCATTTCGGTGAGAAAACAAAAAGGAGTCCCGTTGGGCTCCTTCCATTATTTATGACTTAGTTTCTTGGTCAAGAAATCTCCCAAGAACTGGATTGTAAAGATAATCAAGATGATAATGATAGTCGCCAAGATGGTCACATCGTGATTATAGCGATTGAATCCATAGGCAATGGCTACGTTACCAATACCACCAGCTCCAACCGCACCCGCCATAGCTGTTTCCCCAACAAGGGAAATCAAGGTCACAGTCGTCACACGAATCAAATCTGGCAGACCTTCGGATAGGTAAACACCCACGATGTCCCAGAATGTCGCTCCACTAGCCTGCGCCGCCTCAATGACACCACCATCTAGCTCAGCCAAGACCACCTGCACCTGACGGGCAAAGAAGGCAAAGACCGCAAAAGAAAGTGGGACAAGGGCTGCATTTGGCCCGATACTCGTCTTCACAATCAAGTGAGAAAGTGGTGACATGATTGCCAAGAGGATGATGAAAGGAACCGCACGGAAAATGGAGGTGATCTTGTCTAAAATCCAAAAGATAACCTTATTTTCCAAGACACCGCCTGGTGCTGTCAAGACGAGGAAAAGACCTGCCACCAGCCCCAAGAACCCTCCGATGATGAAGGAAAGAACTGTCATATAAAGGGTTAGGTAGATGGCTGTTCCCCAGCCTGCTTGACCAGCCCAGCCCATTTTATAGACATTTGGTAAATAGGTTTGAATCAATGATTCCATCTTACTGTCCTCCCTTCAATACTTTTAGCTGTACGCCTGCTTGACGAATAGCTTCTTGAGCACCTGCTAGCGCTACTTTTTCACCTGACAAGACCACAACCAATTCTCCAACAGGAGTGCCATCGAGAATTTCGATATTTCCATAAAGGATGTTAGCCGTTACTTGGTAACGCTTGTACAATTCATTCAAAAGTGGCTCGTCTGTCGAAGCCCCTGCATACTTGAGCTGCACTAAGATACTGTTCTCAGATAAATGCTCTACGATTTCTTGCTTCTCAATCTTGACCATGGCTTCATCAATACCTGTCGCAGTTGAGATAAAGTCCTGGGTCAAAGGCTGTTTAGGATCTGAGAAGATTTCAAGGACACTGCCCTCTTCAATCAAACGGCCATCCTGCATAACTGCCACACGGTTGGCAATATCTTTGACAATCTGCATTTCATGCGTAATCAAAACAACAGTCAAGCCTAATTTTTGGTTCAAATCTTGCAACAAAGCCAAAATCTGCTTGGTTGTCTTAGGGTCAAGGGCAGACGTTGACTCATCTGAAATCAAAATTTTCGGATCATTTGCCAAGGCACGCGCAATGGCCACACGCTGTTTTTGCCCTCCTGATAGTTGTGAAGGGTAGTTTTCAGCACGATCCGCCAAGCCAACCAAGTCTAACAACTTAGCTACTTTAGCTTTCTTTTCTTCCTTGCTGAGTCCAGAATGTTTAAGGGCAAAGGCCACATTTTCCTCTGCTGTCTTTTGACTCATCAGGTTGAAATGCTGGAAAATCATCCCAATGTCTTGACGCTTACGACGCAACTGCTCTGCTGTCAAGGTCACCTTGCCATCAAAAATGACGTCGTTATCAATGGTAATTTTCCCAGCAGATGGCTTTTGCAAGAGGTTAATCACCCGTACAAGGGTTGATTTCCCTGCTCCAGAATATCCAACGATTCCGTAGATATCCCCTTCTTGGATGTGAATGGTCACATCCTTGACCGCTGTGATGGTTCTCTTCTTTTGGTGAAAAGTCACATCAATCTGATCTAACTTGATAATATCTCTACTCATAGCTTCTAATCAGCTCCTCTACTAATTCAATATGGGTGTAGTAATCGGCGATTCGCACGTTTTCATCTCCACCATGGTCTCGGCTATTGGCATTTCCTAGACCGAAGGCCACCATTGGTACCTCTAGGGCATCAAAGACCGTATGCATGGGGCCTGTCCCCGCTGTTGTCGGCAAAACTGAAACGCCCTGTGGATAGAATTTCTTGGCCAACTCGATCACATTGAGAATAGCTGGCGCGCTCATATCGCTTCGATAGCTCATCTCTCCCAAGGTATAGTATAATTCTACCTTATCAAAGCCATTTTTGTCTAGCTGTTTCCGAATTTTTTCCAGA
Organism: Streptococcus halitosis; assembly: GCF_027691175.1. Classification (GTDB taxonomy): domain Bacteria; phylum Bacillota; class Bacilli; order Lactobacillales; family Streptococcaceae; genus Streptococcus; species Streptococcus halitosis_A. Next base: position 154,347 of record NZ_JAQFBD010000001.1, on the reverse strand, counting down.
ACATCATGCGGTTCTAGGCCAGGAACCAAACGAACCTCTAACTTAGCACTGGCTTCTGCTGGCAAAATCGTTTTAACCCCTTGCCCTTGATAACCTGACTGAATCCCTTCGATATTAAGGGCCGGCTCGAAAAAGAACCGTTTTAGAAAGGCTGCACGATCCTCTTGTAAGAGAGGCAATTCCAAGCCATAAATGCGACTAATTTCCTCAGGATTGCGTTGGGCGTAGGTATCTATCAAGGCTAGTTCTCGTTCATTTGGCTCTTGAACATCCTCGTACAAGCCTTCTACTAAGATACGGCCATCAGCAGCTCGCAGACTACTTAAGGCCTGGATAAGATACCATGGAGCTGATTCCACGACACCACCATAACTCGAGTGGATATCCACATCCGCACTTTTTACCTTGGCATCAAAGGTCACAATCCCTTTATTTCCACCAGAGATTTCTAGCTGCTCCAAGGCGTTCTTGGTCCCTTGTTCCCAGATTAGCAAGTCCGCCCCACGAAGTTTGTCTGCATGTTTCTCTAAATACTTATCTAGATCCATAGAAGCGGATTCCTCCGCTCCCTCCATGATAAAGCTGATATTGACAGGCAGGTCATCATGGTGCTGCATATACTTTCTCAGAGCACTCAAACGAGCCGTGATATGGCCCTTGTCGTCGTCAACCCCACGTCCATACATAAAGCCATTTTGCACAGAAAGGGTAAAAGGATCCTCTGTCCACACCTGGTCACCATCCGCCGGCACAGTGTCATAGTGGTTATAGAAAATCAAGGTCTTGGCATCCGGACGCGAACTCTTGAAATGTGCCATGACAAAGGGCGCCGTGTAAGTCTCATCAATCTCCACTTCAGCCCCCACACGCTTGAAAATCTCACCCAGATAGTTTGCGACTTCCTTGAGTCCAACCTCCTGGGCAAAGACTGATTTCTTGGAAATTAAGGTGCGCAAGACTTCAAAATAATGTTGGGCTACATGATCCTTTTCAAATTTTTCAATCTGTTCTTGTTCGCTAGGAAAAACCATATTCTCTCTACCTTTCTATGAACCTATAGTCTTTTTTACAATCCATGCTCTATACAAAAGCAAGAGGTGGAATTTTCTCTCCCACCTCCCTGTTTCTTATTACCAAACTGGTTGATCCAAACCGTCTGATGTTTCTTCGATAACTTTTTTCACTTCATCAGTGTGGTAAGCCGCGATAATTTTCTTGATGGCATCAGCTTTAGGTGATGATTCCCAATCTTTTTTCGCAACGATGATGTTGTACCATTGTTTTGAGTTTTCATCAGCTTGCTCTTTGAAGAGTGCTTTCTTGTAGTCCAATTTTGCTTCTGTAACGAAGGTATTGTTTACAACGGCAGCGTCAACTGATGACAATGAACGAGCTGTTTGGCTAGCGTCCAATTCAGTGATTTTCAAGTTCTTTGGATTTTCTTTGATGTTAGCAACTGTTGCAAGTGCAGTTCCAGAAACATCCAATTTGATTAAGCCAGCTGATTGAAGCAAGTAAAGCGCACGGCTTTCGTTTGTTGCATCGTTTGGCACGGCAATTTCACCGTTATCTGGGATTTCTTCCACTTTGGTGTACTTGTTTTCCTCTCCATTTTTACCTGAGTAAAGGCGGATTGGTGAGATGTACGTATCTGCAATCGCTACAAGGTCTTTCCCGTTTTCTTTGTTCCAGTTGTTCAAGAAGTTGTAGTGTTGGAAAGCATTCAAGTCTACTTCGCCATCAGCAGTTGCCTTGTTTGGTTGTGAGTAGTCTGTGAACTCTGTGAATTCCAATTTAATGCCATCTTTTTCAACCAATTCTTGGACTTTATCCCAACGTGCTTCTTCTGAGCCACTACGGTTAACAGTCGCAATTTTAACTGTAGTTGTATTGTCTGCTTTCTTGTCTGAATTTCCGCAAGCTGCAAGTGTAAGGCCTGCGACTGTAGCAAGCGCTGCTACACCGAGCCATTTTTTAATTTTCATAATTCTATCTCCTTTAAAAATAATACCGTAATAGTATCTCATACTTTATTTGATTTCGCAAATTGTTATTAGATAGGCAGACATATAGTTTAAAACTATATGTCTAAAAATTGAGAAATCATCCGCCTTTCTCAGACTGGATGATTTCATACAACTATTTAATATCAGCCTCTGCTGGAAGATAAGTGTCTCCGAAGAATTGTTTTGACAATTTTTCAAGAGTTCCGTCTTTGTAAAGTTCTTGGATACGTTTGTCTACAAATGTTTTCAACTCATCTTGACCTTTAGCAAGAAGTGGGTAAACGTAAGGTTGTTGGTCGCTTGGAAGTTCAATAACTTTCAGGTTGTCCAAACCTTGGTTCTTGATAACTGTTTCAACACCGATTTTATCAAAAATCTTGTAGTCAAACTGACCATCGCTCAAGCGAGACATGATTTGTTGGAAATCAGCCTTGGTGTAGTTAAGAACCGTTGGATTGTCAGCGTGTTGTTTGTTGTAATCTTCTAGCTGTTTAGCTGATGTTGTCCCTTGAACAACTTCTGTTGATTTTCCACCGATATCATCAAGCGATTTAATGCTAGAATCATCTTTCTTCACTACAAGGACGTTAGGATTTTTAGCAGTTGGAGCTGCATAAAGGTACTTTTCAGCACGTTCTTTGGTATAGCTGATATTGTTCACAGCCATTTGGTAGCGATCACTATCAAGGCCTGCAAAGACACCTGACCACTCTGTCTTTTCAAACTTGACATCGTATTTGTCAGAGTCTTTAAAGATAGCACGGACTACTTCAATCTCATAACCAGTCAACTCACCATTTTCTTCGTAGTTGAATGGTTTTGGTGAAGCATTGGTTGCAACGATAATTTCTTTCTTACCAGCTGCTTCTCCTTCTTTCTTAGCACCACCTGAGCAAGCTGCTAGTACACCTGCGGCAACAAGTCCCAGAGCAGCAAGAGATGAATATTTAACGATTTTTTTCATGTCATTTCCTCCAAAATAGAATACTTTACTATCTTAACAGAAAATATTTTTTTTCGCCATTATATGATTTCTATCTCGGTGATAGGTTTTTCTTATGGCTGACTAAAAGACCAGACGCAAGACTGCAATCAAGACCACCCCAAAAAGAACCGTACCCACTAGATTGCGGTAGCGAAAGGCTATCCAAGCCGTTGGAAAGACTGCTAAAAAGTCCAGCCATTTGATCTGAGGAAGGCTCCCAACCTTGCCAGTCACTACGCTTGAAAGGATCAAGGCAAAGATAATGGAAACAGGCAAGAACTTCAAAAAACGCTCAACGATAGCTGGCAAACCCTTGTACTTGACCAAGATGAAAGGAATCATACGGGGAACCCAAGTCACTAGGCCTGAAAAGATAACGGCTAACAAAAGATATTTACTGACCATCTAAGACCACCCCCATGGTACAACCTAGCAAGGTCGCAAAAAGAACAGCTAGCGACTGAGACACCACTGTCAAGAGCAAAAAGAAGGACACCGCAACAACGGCTAGGATCATCAGTAGATTCCGTACAGGAATCCGTCTTTGCATAATCTGAAATTGCGAGGTAAAAATCCCGATAAACATCCCAACAAGGGCAAAGTCCAAGCCAAAGACTTCAGGATTTGGAAGAAGGCCACCTAAAGCTGTCCCCGCAACTGTCCCAACAAACCAGGCTACATAACTATTGAGATTGTTCCCGTGCATCCACATGGGATGGACTTTATCTGTATGGGCTAATTCTCCCATCAAAACCCCATAGGTCTCATCTGTCAGGAGACTGGACATGCCGATATTTTGCCAGAGACTAGTATGACGGAAATAGGTCGATGCATGCAAGCTCAGCAAAAAGAGTCGCAAGTTGATCAAAAAGACCGTCATAGCAATAGCTGCCACAGGCGCTTGTACCGCAATCAGTGCCAACATGGCAAACTGGGCGCTCCCGGCATAAACAAAGAGGCTCATCAAGCCCATCTCAACAGGTGTCACATAGGGCGCACCGATAATCCCACAAGCCAGACCGATACTAACATAGCCGAGGGCAGTCGGCATGGCCGCATGTACACCTTCCCAAAATCCTTTTTCTTTCATCCTTCTCCTCATATTTTCTCCAGTTGAGGCTGTTCATCATCACAGCCACAGCACGGACTATTATAACATATTCAAAGAAGAGAAAAAAGTCTGCTGATTTTGACCGTCATAAAAAGACTGGCGATCCAGTCTCAAACACCTATTATACAAATTCTCCTCTAAATGCTCTCACGAATATTCAAGAGCATGACAAATGCGGTTAGGAGTAATAGCAATAGAATAAAGCTGACCGCTAGGACCCCAAAACTTGTAGCAATCGTTACGAAAACGATTGTGAATAGACTTGGTAAGACAACCGTAATAGCACCAATAGAGGATTGAACCGCTCCCATTGACTCCTCAGGTATTTGTTTAAAGACGAGTTCTTGCAATCTAGGAGAGAGTAACCCTGCGATGAAGGCATCCAAGGAGCTGAAAAGCAGAATCAAACCAAAATGAACTGTGGCAAATCCTACTAGAAGGAGTAACTGGATGACGACCGAAGCGTATAGAGCTGTTTTTATAGAAATCGTATTTTTCAGATAGCCACTTACAAGGCTTCCGACAATAAGTGCTAACAATTCTAGTGTTGATAACAAAGCGAGTGATTGACCAGTTTGTAAATCCAAAAACGGTTGGTTTCTTAAAAAAAGAGTTGAAATAGGAACAGTAACATTAATCACCGCTTGGCTGATAGAGACGATAAATAAAATGAAGATCACTCTATCCATATTCCAGATCAATTTTGATGATTGGAACAAATGCTGGCAAAACGATTTTATAGAAAGACCTTCTTGATAGCTAATTGTTTTTTCAACTTTCAAAAGATCATTTTTTATGAGAAGAATACCTACAAATGCTATCAGAAACGTCAGAGCGTTTAGCAAGGAAATGAACTGAATGGAAAGAATTCCTAGTAAAACCCCTCCTAGAATATTACTGATTGTCCGAACTAAACTAACTGTTGATTGTTTAAAGCCAATAGCTTCTGTCAGATGTTCTTTCCCAATGATTCTTATAAAAATAGGAGTAAGCATGGCTCCTGAAAAGTAACTCAATGTATCCGACAAAAGGTTCATTAAACAAATAAAGAATACAAGCCATAAGGAAAAGGGCTGCCCTGAAAGCGAAAGCGCCACTATAGAATAAAGTACAAATTTGACAAAACTAATAACCGTATACTTTAGAACACGATGGTGTTGAAAGTCAGCCAAAACTCCCATAAAAATTTGCAGAACTTGAGGAACAGTCTCTGAAATCGTAATGAGTAAAATTGCCAAGGGGGCAAACGAAGCATCTGCCACATAATTCAAAAAAGCAAGATAAAAAATTGTATCCCCAACCATTGAAATCCACTGGTTGATGGTTAGTTGCCTAAAATCTCTATTTTGAATAAATACTTTCATCGCAACTCCTTTTTGAGTTCAAATGGGAACTTTTCCCCAAGGATAGACCGATATTGCTGAGCACCCAAAATTACAGCAACGGTAAAATTGGACCAATGCCATTGTAGACTATGTGCAGTCCAATAGGCCAATAAATGGACTTTGTCACTCTAAATAAGACTGCAAATATGAGACCGCCACCCATATATACGAAAAAGTCTGTCAAGACCCAACCGTGGTTACTAATGTGCAAGATTCCAAACAAAGCAGCCGAACCGAGCACATCCAGTCCCCATTTCTTTCCTTTTTCCAGAGCTGTCATCACCAATCCACGATAAATCATCTCTTCAAAAATAGGACCTGCAATCACAGGATAGAAAAAATACATCAAAAATGCCGTTGCTCCCGTAAAAGTAGGAAGATCCAGTTGATAAGCAATTTCATTTTTGGTAGGCGGAAAAATAAAAAATGTGACGAAGTTCCAAATAACAAAAGCTAGGAGAGATAGGAAGCAATAGAGAAGATAGGAACCTCTAAATTTTCGACTGTTGATTTTCTGCCATTTCCCTGACCGAATCATAACAATAATAGCAAGCAGAACCACAAGAAAATTCAACAGCATATCTGACAAATAATAGGCAAAGTCAGATAGACCAGCAGCAAGGTCGCTATGTAAAAGCAAACGAATGAAGAACTGGTCAGCAATGACAAGCAAAACAGCTATAATAAAGTAGTATCGTGAGGTTATCTTTTTCATATTTCATCTTTCTAATACCCAAACACCAGTAAACTGACGATGATTAAAAAGGTATTCCACAAGATGTGAAGGGCCATTGACCAATAAATTGAACGTGTATAACGAAAGAGCATGCAGAGTAGCAGACCTGCTCCTGCATAAACGATGAAGTCTGTTAACACCCATCCATATTGTAAAACATGGATGAGACTAAAGAGTGTGGAAGAAATGATAACATCAATATAGTATTTTTTAAATTTAGATAGGGCTGTCATCAGAAGTCCACGGAAAACTAATTCCTCAACTATCGGAGCAATAAGACTGCCGTAGAGAATACGTGTCACAAAATAACTAATTCCCGTCAAATTGGCTACGGTTTCTTTTATAGCACTACCATTTTGCGTGTTGGGAAAGATTCGAGTCGTTATATTTACCCACAAAAACATCAATATAAAGGAAAGAAAGAAGAGACCCAGATAAGACCAACGAAACTGGAAGCGACCGTACTCTTTCCAACGTTGACTCTTAACAAGAACCACAGTAGCAGCAATTCCTTCAATTATTATCAATAAAATTTGAATCCCATAAAATCCAAAATCCGATAATTGATCCATGAACTCTAATCTCACTACTAAATTAAAAATCAAGTAATAAGACATAAGTACCAAAATGGTCCCTAGGTAAAATTTCGTTTCTTCCCTTTTCATAGTTTTTTCTCCTAAATGTTAGTTACGACGTTTTCCAAACAGTCCTTCAATCATCCCATTCGACCAATCAAATGCCCCATAAGGTCTAGGACTAATACCTCTACCTCCCCAAGCAGGCAAAGCACTACCACCACAACCAATATTTTCACCCACACAAGCCATAGTGAAATTTCCTCCGTAAACCTGCTCCAACTCCGCTTCTGCAACCTAGCCTAGGATTTGCTTCAAATGTCTTACAAGGACAGTAAAACACGGAAATTAGCTCATTTTAGAAAATCGCATATTTGATATTTTTTCTCATGGAAATTTCACATTCGCGATAGTAGATTAATCGATAAGTTCTTTGTATTGCTGAAAACGCAGTTCAAAAAGAGCTGTTAATTGTGGATTTTCTAATATTTGCAGAGATTGGATAAAGTGTTCAATCTCTTTTTGATTACTTCCCTTAGTTTGAAGGAAAATGCTCATCTTCTTTAAAAACTGCCACAATAATTTCTCAAAAACATAGTATGGTCGGAGCATACTCTCCAACTCGGCTTCAAAGATTGGGATATAAGAAAAAAGTTTGCGCTCCATGAGCTCTGAGATGATATTAAGATAACCACTTTTCATATACAATTGATTGTGTACCAACTCTTTAAATTCCTTGGATTTTTCAAGTAAAGAGGTGGATAAAAAAATCAGATCTTGATTACTTAAGAAAGGCATGGTATTACAAAAAATATAGAGTTCAAACCAGGTCCAAGACTTGATAGCATAAAGGTAGGCGGTCAAAAACTCACGATCCTCCTCTTCGAGCAGATAGCTTTTATCCAAGGAATGGATAGCATCTTTGATCACAATAGCATTCAAACGACGATAGGTCTGCGCCATCTGTTCTTGATCGACTTCCTCTAATAGTTTCTCTAAGCCAGCTATATCTTGATGGGTAAAACGATTTACAATCTTTCGACCGATTCGCATATGTGGGGATTCCTGGTAATTATTAAGCTTGTGCCCAAACTCATCGAAGGTCACATTAATCCCTTGGATAGCTAGAATCAGCTTATCCGCAGACAGCATAGACTGCCCTAATTCAAACTTGGATAGCTGAGATGCTGTCAGTCCAGCACAAGCCACATCTGACTGCTTGAGTTTTCGCGCCAAGCGTAATTCCTTGTAAAATTCTCCCAATTCCTGTTTTTCAATCATGGCCAAACTCCCCTTTAAAAATTCCCTTTACTATTCTATTCGTAAAAAATTTTACTTTTTTAACATATTATAAAATATTTTAGCAAAAAAGCCAGCTCGAAGCTGACTCTTTATTCCATAGTATCAAAGGCGAGGCTTGGTTTGGCGTTGAGGTCCAGGCCTGCAAAATTTTCTTTGTTCCACTCGCTGACGCTGGCATAAGCAATCATACCTGCATTGTCTCCGCAAAGTCGTAGAGGTGGGATGATGACCTTGACATCTGTGATTTCGGCTGCCAAGCGTTCTCTAAGACCTTTATTAGCAGCTACACCACCTGCCACAACTAGGGTTTTAACAGGGTATTTTTCCAAGGCCTTCTTGGTTTTAGCCATAAGAATATCCATGACCGCAGCTTGGAAGGATGCTGACAGGTCTTCCTTGGACAAGCTTTCTCCCTTTTGCTCGGCATTGTGGTGAAGATTGATAAAGGCAGACTTCAAACCTGAGAAGGAAAACTCCAGATTGTCTTCTTTAATCATAGCACGTGGGAAGTCATAAACATCCTGCCCCTGATGGGCCAGATCGTCAATCTCACGACCTGCTGGATAGGTCAAGCCCATGACGCGGCCAACCTTATCATAGGCCTCGCCAACGGCATCATCCCGCGTTTCTCCAACAATCTTATAATCCCCAGCCTCAGAAACATAGACCAACTCCGTGTGCCCACCGCTGACCAAGAGAGCTAGCAAGGGAAACTCTAAAGGCTCAACGCTCTGAGCCGCCATAAGGTGACCAGCCATGTGATTCACGGGGATCAGCGGAAGTCCATGAGCCCAAGCAAAGGCCTTGGCAGCTGACAAACCAACTAGCAGAGCTCCAACCAATCCTGGTCCGTAGGTAACGGCAACGGCTGTCACGTCCTCTTCGGTAATCCCTGCTTCTGCTAGCGCCTCCTCGATGCAGGCTGTAATAACCTCGACATGGTGACGACTGGCCACTTCTGGCACTACACCCCCAAAACGTTTGTGACTCTCAATTTGACTCGCAATGACATTGGACAAGAGCTCATCATCGTTTTTCAGTACGGCGACACTGGTCTCATCACAAGATGTCTCAAATGCTAAAATATATCTATCCTTCATCTATTTCTCTCTTCATGATGATAGCGTCCTCGACTGGGTCATGGTAGTAGGCCTTTCTCTCAGCGATGACCGCCATCTTTTCTTTCTTGTAAAATGCTTGTGCTCGTTCATTTGACTCTCTGACTTCAAGGAAAATTTCCTTATCTGTCGGCAATGTTGCAAACAAGACTGACGCAATTCCCTGACCCTGATAGGCTCCTTTGACAGCGATTTGCAAGACTTCTGCCTCAAAGAGATTCTCCTGTACAGCTAGAAAGCCAATCACTTCTGTCCCATCATAAGCCAGAGCGTACCAAGTCTGGTCTTGGGACAGGTCTGCTTGGATTTGTTCCAGTGTCCAAGGGCTGACTGGGTAAACAGCTGCCATGACAGCGTAGATGGTTTTAGCTAGTTCAGGCTGTTTTTGGATTCGTTTGATTTCTATCATAAGCGTTTAATGTAAGACCCGCCAGACTCGGTATGGTTCTTGAGCCAGTTTTCCTCAGCCTCAACTCGTTTGAGGTAATTTGGCACAAAGTCGTGCAAGGAGTCTGCTTCCTTGTCCCATGCCCACAAAGCTAGATTAGCTGCATTTGGCAAGGTTTCTTGGTAGCTAGCTTGTGGTAGCTGTTCTTGGATCTGCTCCACAAAGGCACCAACTTCTCCGACAAAGGTCACCTGTTCAGCATCCGTGACTTTTTCTAGCACTTTCGCAAAGGATAGGTGTGCTTCTGCCGTGACAGGTTTGGCATTTTCATAAAATCCTGCATAAACATTGTTGCGACGCGCATCCATCAGGGGAACAAGTAAGCCTTCTTGTTGGCGCGGTACCAGAGCCAAGAGACTAGACATGCCAACTAACTCGATGTTCAGGGTATGAGCCAAGGTCTTGGCAGTTGCTACCGCAATTCGCAAACCTGTATAACTACCTGGTCCTTCCGCTACCACGATTCGGTCCAAATCCCTGGGTGTCCAATCCAAACTTGCCATCAAAAAATCAATGGCAGGCATGAGGGTAATACTGTGATTTTTCTTGATGTTAATTGTCGTCTCAGCAAGAACCTGCTTGTCCTCTAAAATAGCGAGAGAAAGAGCCTTGCTGGACGTATCAAAAGCTAATACTTTCATAACACATTCCTATCTTTTTGTCTGTTTACTATTATACTACAAAAGCCCGCGCATGGGAATTTTCTTTGTTCTGAAACAAAAGGGCCTGTCACTTAGACAGGCAATTCTACACAAAAAATTCAAAAAAGTTGTAGCTTTTTTGAATAGAAAAGTGAACAAGGAAATTGAAAGGTTCTTCGTAAAAAATTTGGATCATGCATTTATGTTTCAAATCGATTTTCGACGTTAGAAATCATCGTCATAACAATAAAGATAGCACCTAAAAATAGAAAAATCCATCCCATCTATCAAGACGAGGTGGATTTTCTGTATATCTAGAGGAATAATTGACTTTAGGCATTTAAACCAAAGTAGAAAACGAGCCAGACAACATAGGTGACCAGGAGGAGAAAAATTGAATAGAGCGTCACAAAAGCAAGCTTCCAAAGGAACTTTGTTTTGCGGTGTTCCAGATGCACAAACAGGGCATTCCCTCCATAGACACAAGCTACAAAAACTACAAACATCAAGAGGCGAACCCCTACTGCAAATTCAAACAAACTAAACATTCTTAATCCTCCTTTTGGTATTCCTATTTTTATATAAACTGTTGACAATGTTGGTTTATCAATGTTAAAATGTAATTCAACACTGGTAGGAAAATCAGGTTGAGTCGTTGACTCTTCGGGTTGCAGTGCTATCCCTGAAACTTTGGTTTCTAAAGAACTGAAATTGCGATTGAACAATTCGCCCCCAGTGTTAGATGGCTCTTGACTTCGGTCAAGGGCTTTTCTTTACCTTTTAGTAAGCAATCCACTCCATGCTATGTTTACATCGTTATACTTATAGATTGACTTCTTAGCTGAGTAGATGATAAAATAGGGTATGGTTGAGATTTGGTCTGACTTGGTGACAAGTCTTTCAAAGGTTGTGATTCAATCACTTCAGGTAATGGTGCTGCCCCTTGAGCTCGCTCAGAAAGATCCCTTAATTTTGTCTCAGCCTTTTTGGTTGCTCTCGAGATTTCTCAAGAGCTTTTTCTTTTTTCAAAGATATCATTCTGTCCCAACCATCCACTCCAACGATTAATGAAACTAGAACTATATTCTTCCTTAAATCTACTATCTCTTTAGATTCCCCCTTTAATTATAACACCTAAGCGCTCTCCGACCAAATCCTGCCTATCTTTTTACTCCTTCTTCCCCTCCTGACTTTCTCCATTTCCGTCTTTTACTAATTTTTCATTTTGTGGTATAATTGAAATAATTGTAACGAATCAAGGTCAATCTAGACACAAAATGGAATGAAATCAAGCAAATCTCTGCTAAAAGTTTGGAATAAGCTGACCTGTAAATAGAAAGGAACTATATGATTTACAAAGTTTTTTATCAAGAAACAAAAGAACGTAGCCCACGCCGTGAAACAACACGCTCACTTTACCTAGACATCGATGCCAACTCAGAACTTGAGGGCCGTATCGCTGCTCGCCAACTTGTCGAAGAAAACCGCCCAGAGTACAACATCGAGTATATCGAACTCTTGTCTGACAAATTGCTAGATTACGAAAAAGAAACTGGCGCTTTCGAGATTACGGAGTTCTAATATGGCCTACACTCTTAAACCTGAAGAAGTCGGCGTTTTTGCCATCGGTGGTCTGGGAGAAATCGGGAAAAATACATACGGAATTGAATACCAAGATGAGATTATTATCGTTGATGCTGGGATTAAATTTCCAGAAGATGACTTGCTGGGTATCGACTACGTTATCCCCGACTACTCTTACATCGTAGACAATATCGACCGCGTCAAGGCTGTTTTGATTACCCACGGACACGAGGACCACATCGGTGGGATTCCATTCCTGCTCAAGCAAGCAAATGTCCCTATCTACGCTGGACCACTTGCCTTGGCTTTGATCCGTGGAAAACTCGAAGAACACGGCCTCTTGCGCAACGCCAAACTTTACGAAATCAATCACAACACTGAGTTGACCTTTAAAAATCTCAAGGCAACTTTCTTTAGAACGACTCACTCTATTCCAGAGCCTTTGGGGATTGTCATTCATACTCCTCAAGGTAAAATCGTCTGTACGGGTGACTTTAAGTTTGACTTTACTCCAGTTGGGGAACCAGCGGACTTGCACCGGATGGCAGCCCTTGGTGAAGAAGGCGTGCTCTGCCTCCTCTCTGACTCGACAAATGCGGAAGTACCAACCTTTACCAACTCTGAAAAAGTCGTTGGTCAGTCCATCATGAAGATCATCCAAGGCATCGAAGGACGTATCATCTTTGCATCCTTTGCCTCAAATATCTTCCGTCTCCAGCAAGCAACGGATGCTGCTGTTAAGACTGGACGCAAGATTGCGGTCTTTGGTCGTTCGATGGAAAAGGCCATTGTCAACGGGATCGAGCTTGGCTACATCAAAGCTCCTAAGGGAACCTTTATCGAGCCAAATGAAATCAAAGACTACCCTGCAGGCGAGGTTCTTATCCTCTGTACAGGTAGTCAGGGCGAGCCAATGGCAGCCCTCTCTCGTATCGCTAACGGAACCCACCGTCAAGTGCAACTCCAACCCGGCGATACCGTTATCTTCTCTTCTAGCCCAATCCCTGGAAATACCACTAGCGTCAACAAATTGATTAACACTATTTCTGAAGCTGGTGTCGAAGTTATCCACGGTAAAGTGAACAATATCCATACATCTGGACACGGTGGTCAGCAAGAGCAAAAACTCATGCTCCGCTTGATTAAGCCGAAATACTTCATGCCTGTCCACGGTGAATATCGTATGCAGAAAGTCCACGCTGGACTAGCGGTGGATACGGGTGTCGAGAAGGACAATATCTTTATCATGAGCAATGGTGATGTGCTTGCCCTTACTGCTAACTCAGCTCGTATCGCTGGGCATTTCAATGCCCAAGACATCTATGTTGATGGAAATCGTATCGGTGAAATCGGTGCGGCTGTCCTCAAAGACCGTCGTGATTTATCTGAAGACGGTGTCGTTCTAGCAGTCGCAACTGTTGACTTCAAGTCTAAAATGATCTTGTCTGGTCCAGATATCCTCAGCCGAGGCTTTGTCTACATGAGAGAGTCTGGCGACTTGATTCGCCAAAGCCAGCGCATCCTCTTCAATGCTATTCGTATCGCACTGAAGAACAAAGATGCTAGCGTGCAATCTGTCAATGGTGCCATTGTCAACGCTATTCGTCCTTTCCTCTATGAAAATACAGAACGTGAACCGATTATCATCCCGATGATCCTCACACCAGATGAAGAATAATACTCTTTGATTTTCATTGAATACAAGTCAAAAAAACAGCCCCGTCTTCGGAGCTGTTTTTCTCTATGCTTTCTTTTGAGATTAAAACTCAATAAAAATCGAAATCAGACTAGAAGGCTAGGCGAAAGCATAACTTAAGTTAGGTGAGCCGAAGCCGACGATGTATCATTTTGATTTTTGAAGAGTTTTAGAAATACTACGATTTTTACCTTCCAGATACACCATCAAAATAGAAATATCTGCTGGATTTACTCCCGAAATACGGCTAGCTTGACCAATGGTTTCTGGATTGATCATTTTGAACTTCTGACGGGCTTCTGTTGCAATGGAGTCAATATCATCCCAGTCAATATTGGCTGGAATGCGTTTTTCTTCCATGCGTTTCATCTTAGCAACCTGATCCATGGCTTTAGAAATATAGCCTTCGTACTTGATTTCTGTTTCAATCAATTCGATAATCTTGTCATCCAAGTCCTCGGCAGCTGGCCCGATGAAGGCCACCACATCTTGGTAAGAAACTTCTGGACGGCGAAGGAATTCTTTGGCTGTCACCGCATCTGTCAACGGCTTGAAGCCCATCTCCTCAACCTTAGCATTGGTTTCCTTGACTGGCTTGAGTTTGATACTGTCTAGGCGCTTCATCTCATTTTCAAATTGATTTTTCTTGATTTCAAAGCGAGCCCAACGTTCATCATCCACAAGACCAATCTCGCGTCCCATCTCTGTCAAGCGCATATCGGCATTGTCATGACGGAGGATGAGACGGTATTCAGCACGACTGGTCAAGAGACGATAGGGTTCAATGGTTCCCTTGGTCACCAAGTCGTCAATCATCACCCCGATATAACCGTCACTGCGCTTCAAAATCAACTCAGGCTTGCCTTGGATTTTCAGAGCCGCATTAATACCAGCGATAATCCCTTGGCCAGCAGCTTCTTCGTATCCTGATGTACCATTAGTCTGACCAGCAGTGAAGAGCCCCGAGATTTTCTTGGTTTCCAGAGTCGCACGCAACTGGTGAGGTAAGACCATGTCGTACTCAATGGCATAACCAGTTCGCATCATCTCAGCATTTTCCAGACCTTTAATGGAATGAACCAGCTCGCGTTGGACATCTTCAGGCAGACTGGTTGAAAGTCCTTGAACATAAACTTCCTCTGTATTGCGTCCTTCTGGCTCAAGGAAGAGTTGGTGACGTTCCTTATCCGCAAAGCGCACAATTTTATCCTCAATCGATGGACAGTAACGAGGTCCTACTCCCTTAACCACACCTGTAAACATAGGTGCACGGTGGAGATTGTTTTGGATAATCTCATGACTGGTACCATTGGTGTAGGTCAACCAACATGGCACCTGGTCCTTGACATAGTCTTCATCACGTGACGTGTATGAGAAGTGATTAGGCGCTTCGTCTCCTGGCTGAATCTCTGTCACATCATAGTTGATAGATGAAGCCTTGACACGTGGAGGGGTTCCTGTCTTGAAACGACCAATTTCGAGTCCCAGTTCCTTGAGATTGTCAGCAAGGTTAATAGAAGCTAGGCTGTGGTTAGGACCTGACGAATACTTGAGATCCCCGATGATGATTTCCCCGCGGAGGGCAGTCCCCGTTGTCACAATTACAGCCTTAGCAGCATACTCTTGATGGGTCGCCGTCCGCACACCAACAACCTTACCATCTTCCACCAAAATCTCATCAATCATGGTTTGACGGAGGGTCAGATTTTCTTGATTTTCAACTGTCTTGCGCATTTCCTTAGAGTAAAGCTCCTTGTCAGCCTGCGCACGAAGGGCGCGAACAGCAGGTCCTTTCCCTGTGTTGAGCATCTTCATCTGGATGTAAGTCTTGTCAATATTCTTGGCCATTTCACCACCGAGGGCATCGACTTCACGCACAACAATCCCCTTGGCAGAACCACCGATCGAAGGGTTACAAGGCATGAAAGCCAGCATTTCGATGTTGATGGTTGCAAGCAAGACCTTACAGCCCATACGGCTGGCAGCCAAGGAAGCCTCAACCCCCGCGTGTCCCGCACCGATTACAATAATATCGTATTCTTCCGTAAAATTATAAGTCATTTTCTCTCCTATTCCTCAAGATGAATGTGTCTTAGTTGGCCGTCCCAATCCGGCAGGGCTGTTTTTAAAAAAGCTGGAACGAGCTGGATATTCTGGAGCTGATCCAAATCAATCCACTCACAAGGCTGCCTTTTTTCATCTTCCTGCATGGTCAATGGGGCATCCTCAAGCAAGTTCACCAGATAATGAAACTCGATGTTGTGATAGGAAACACCGTCCTGTTCAAAACGATTTTCAACCACGAAAGCTAGCTGACCAGCTTGAGCTTTGACACCCAGTTCTTCCCTCACTTCGCGGACTACCGCGTCTTCCGTGCTTTCATTGACTTGAATCGCACCGCCAATAGTGTAATACTTGCCCTTGTCTTTGGTAACTAGGAGCTTGCGATTTTGGACAATCAAAGCTGTCGCCCGAACACCAAAAACAGTATTTCCCACTTTTGTCCGAAAGTCTTGTTGAGTCATTTTTATCCTTTCCCTTAAACGACACAAAAACAGTCAAAACTCGTAAGAAGTGCAGGACAAAAAAGCCTGCAACATCCATGAGCTTTGACCATCATTTCTATTGCTTTTATTATTGTAGCAAATTGAGAAAATTTGTCAATCTAAATGTACTGACAAACTTGTCCATTACGGTAGGCATTGTCAATCAAGCCACCACCGAGACACTCTTCGCCATCGTAAAAGACAACGGCCTGTCCTGGTGTGATGGCGCGTTGCGGTTCCGCAAAGATGACCTCTGCCTTGTCTCCTTTGACATGAACAGTCACCTTTGAATCCGGCTGACGGTAGCGGAATTTAGCCGTGCATTCGAGCGTGAATTCCTCTGGCATGTCACGAGTAAAGTGAACTTGACTGGCCTCTAGGCTGGTTGACATGAGCGAATCATGGTAGAAACCTTGGCCGACATAGAGGATATTCTTGCTGAGGTCTTTTCCGACAACGAACCAAGGGGCATTGTCACCGCCGTGTTGTCCACCGATACCAAGTCCGCCACGCTGACCGATTGTATAATACATCAGACCTGCATGCTCACCCATATCGCGACCATCCACAGTCATCATGCGACCAGGCTGAGCTGGCAGGTAGTTACTGAGGAAGTTTTTAAAGTTCTTTTCTCCGATAAAGCAAATCCCTGTCGAGTCTTTCTTCTTAGCAGTCGCGAGGCCTGCTTCTTCTGCTAGTTTTCGTACTTCAGGCTTTTCCAAATGCCCCAGTGGGAACATGGTTTTTTGGAGTTGTTCCTGCGAAAGTTGACTGAGGAAATAGGTCTGATCCTTGCCATTGTCCACGCCACGAAGCATGTGAACGATGCCATCCTCATCACGCGCCACTCGGGCATAATGCCCAGTCGCTACATAGTCTGCTCCCAAGGTCATGGCATAGTCCAGAAAGGCCTTGAACTTGATTTCCTTGTTGCACATAACATCTGGATTTGGCGTGCGCCCTGCACGGTATTCCGCTAGGAAATACTCAAAAACGCGGTCCCAGTACTCTTTTTCAAAATTAACAGAGTAGTAAGGAATGCCGATCTGGTCTGCCACTGCAGCCACATCCTTGTAATCTTCGGTCGCCGTACAGACGCCGTTTTCATCTGTGTCGTCCCAGTTCTTCATGAAGATACCGATCACATCGTAGCCCTGCTCCTTGAGCAAGAGAGCCGTCACCGACGAATCAACACCACCACTCATCCCAACGACAACACGTGTTTTAGAGTTATCACTCATGGTAAGTCTCCCATCTATTCGTTTGTTCATACCCTTCAAAATTCTATTCATTATGACTTTCAAAAGAATTTCTTTGAGTATCGTCTTTTCGTTTGCTTTTAGGAGTAAAATGGTCTGGGAGACCATTTTAGCCTATCATCTTAAAATGAAAATATGATAGGCAACAAGTCGCGGACATAACTTGAGTTCGCTCAATCAGTCTGGGAGACTGATTGAGGTTATAAATCAGACAAGCTCAGCTTGCATCTCATTGCGAGTTAACGACGTAATAAAAGATAAACGAAATGACTAGTTCACGATTGAAGGTCGTGTGTGCTTCACGATTGAAGGTCGCTTGAGCAGTATTCATTATAACACGCTTGGTTGGAGAAGACAAGAAAGAGGCTGATAAATCATCTCAACCTCTCTTCCTTACTTTGCAAACGAATCAATTTTCCCCTTTAAGTTCTTTCTTCGCTTGTTCTATCTGGTATTTCACTTGCTCAAAGCCGGTTCCTCCTAAGGAATTCCGTCTCTGAACAGCAGTTTCTGGGCGCAAGTAGATATAAATATCCTCTTCAATCAAGGGATGGTAGACTTGCAACTCCTCCAAATCCCAATCTTGGATGTTTTTACCATGCTTGATAGAGTCTAGAACCAATTTCCCTACTATTTCATGCGCTTCTCTAAAAGGGAGGCCTTTTTCTGCCAAATAATCTGCCAGTTCGGTCGCATTCGAAAAATCATTCTCTGTGGATTGCTGCATTTTGGCCTTATTAACCTGCATGCTCGATAGCATACCTGCCAACACATCCAGAGAATTCAAAATCGTTTCTACTGTATCAAACATGCCTTCCTTGTCCTCTTGCAAATCCTTATTGTAAGCCAAAGGCAAAGACTTCATGACGGTCAATAGTCCAAGCAAGTTCCCGTAAACCCTTCCTGTCTTCCCTCGAATCAATTCGGCCATATCAGGATTTTTCTTCTGGGGCATGATAGATGAACCCGTTGAGAAGCTATCAGACAAGCTAATGTACTGATACTCAAAACTGCACCAATTGATGATTTCTTCACAAAAACGGCTCATATGCATCATCAAAATGCTGGCATTTGATAGAAATTCTAAGATGAAATCACGGTCACTCACTGCGTCCAAGGAATTGGTATAGGGTTGTTGGAAACCCAATAAATCACTCGATAATTGACGATCGATTGGAAAAGTTGTCCCCGCCAATGCAGCCGCACCCAGGGGAGATAGGTCCGTATGTTTCAAGTTAAATGCAAAGCGCTCGCTATCCCTTTGAAACATATTGTAATAAGCCATGAGATGGTGGGCAAAACTAATCGGTTGGGCGTGCTGCAAATGAGTATAGCCTGGCATGATGGTTTCCACATGTTTTTCAGCCAAATTCAGCAAAACACTGTTCAGATTCGCCAACTTATCCAAGACATGGCCAAGCTGCTCTTTTAGATATAAGTGCATATCTGTTGCGACTTGGTCATTCCGAGAACGAGCCGTGTGCAGTTTCCCAGCCAGAGGACCGATTTTCTCTGTCAGCAACACTTCCATATTCATATGAATATCTTCATTTGCAATATCAAAATGAAGCTCCCCTGCCTCTAAATCTCGCAACAAAGCTTTCAGACCATCTTGGATCTGCTCTCCCTCTTCCAAGCTTAAAATGCCAGTCTGTCCTAGCATTTGAACATGAGCTAGGGAACCCATCAAATCAAATTTTGCCAGCTGGTGGTCAAAGGAAATACTCGCACCGAACTGTTCTACCCAATCTTCCACAGTACCTTCAAATCGACCACCCCATAATTTTGTATTTTTCGACATATCCTGTCGTCCCTTTCTATCGCGTCACTACTCAACATTTTTCTGAACTTCTGAATAAACCTTAGTCGGAAGCCCCCAAAGCTTGATAAATCCCACAGCAGCATCTTGGTCAAAGGTATCCGCACTAGTATAAGTCGCCAAATTTTCATCGTAAAGAGAATTTGGAGATTTCCGAGCCACTACCTGGGCGTTCCCCTTATAGAGTTTAACTTTTGCAGTTCCATTGACAACTTTCTGTGTCTCCTTGATATAGGCAATCAAAGCCTGAGTTGCTGGGCTAAACCACAAGGCATTATAGATGAGATTGGACAACTCATTTTCGATAATGGGTTTGAAATGCGCTACCTCTCTCACAAGAGTCAAGTCTTCAATTTCCTTATGAGCTGCCAATAAAGTCATAGCACCTGGGCACTCATAAATCTCTCTTGACTTAATACCGACTAGGCGATTTTCCACATGGTCAATACGACCGACACCGTGTTTACCAGCTATTTCATTGAGCTTTTGAATCAAATCCGCCACTTTCATCTTCTCACCATTGAGAGAGATGGGCACCCCGCAGCTAAACTCAATGTCAATAAATTCTGGACTGTCTGGCGCCTCTTCTGGTGAAGATGTGATTCCAAATGCTTCTTCTGGTGCTTGGTTCCAAGGATTTTCCAAAACACCACATTCATTTGCACGTCCCCAAAGATTTTGGTCGACAGAGTAAGGATTGTCAAGGTCAGCTGGAACTGGAACGCCGTTTTCTTTGGCATATTGGATTTCTTCTTCACGAGACCATTTCCACTCACGAACAGGCGCAACTACTTTTAAATTGGGGTCCAAAGCCGCAATAGAGACTTCAAACCGAACTTGGTCGTTTCCCTTACCTGTACAACCATGGACAATTGTGGTTGCCCCCGTCTGATGAGCTATTTCAACGAGTTTTTTTGAAATAAGAGGGCGACTCAGAGCAGATATCAAGGGGTACTTTTGTTCGTAGTAGGCATGAGCCTGAAGGGCCACTAAAACATAGTCATTAGCAAATTCTTCCTTAACATCAATGACATAAGACTCTACAGCCCCAACCTTGAGAGCTTTATCATGGATGAACTCCAAATCTTTTCCTTCACCCACATCCATACAAACAGCGATCACATCATAGTCTTTTTTTAACCATGTAATAGCAACTGATGTATCCAATCCACCTGAATAGGCTAAAATGACTTTTTCCTTACTCATTTCTCTTCCTTCTTTCTATTTTTCGATAGAGGCTTTAAAAGCATCGTCAATCAATTTGTCCAACTCCCCAGAATCCTTCAACTTCTGGATGGTTTTGTCAACCGCTTCTTTCAATTCCTTACTATCTTTTTTCATCGCAACAGCGTAGGAATCTTCTTTGTCATTGTCAAAATCAAACTCAGCGATGGCTAGGTCTGGATTATTCTCTACAAATCCTTTTGCCACTGGTTCCTCAAAGATAACCGCATCCAGTTGTCCTGATTTCAAATCTGTTATCAAATTTCCATTTTTAGGAAGTGAAACGAGAGAAGAATCCTGCAAGGTTTCTTTAGCCAGAGTTTCCTGGATAGAACCTTTCTGCGCTCCAACCTTTTTCTGAGCCAAATCCTTGACTGATTGGTAATTCGTTAATTCAGTTTTTCTTACGATAACCTTATTTTTCGAAGTGTAGTAGGGAATTGAAAAATCGTAAACTTGACTTCTCTCTTCCGTTTTAGAAACACCTGATATGGCAAGATCGGCCTTGCCTGAATCAAGACTAGCTAGTACATTGTCAAAACTCATTGGAGAGAACTCCACTTCTACACCTAGTTCTTTTGCGATGGCTTTGGCTAGCTCAACATCTGAACCTACAATCTGATTTTTCCCATCGACCAATTTCTGGTATTCAAACGGAGCAAACTCTGGATTTAGGGCCACCACCAATTTTCCTTTAGCCTTAATGGCTTCAACACCTTGGGATTGAGTGTTACTACAAGCAAATAATAAGGGAAACATAAGCAAACCAAACATCGTCATCAACACCTTCTTCACTTTATTCATAGAAGAGCCTCCTTTCATTTTTATACTTTATTATTGTATAAATAATACTCTTATCGTTCTCGTTTGTCAAGGGGAAACTGCATTTTATTTCATTTTTATTAAGAAAAAGCTTATTATATGATATATTTTTACATATAATAAGCTTATTTATACTATTTGATTTTTAAAACAATTTGAAGAATTTAGTCGAAATTATACAAATAGAGCATTGCTGAGAAGATCGTTACACTTTTTGTTATAGAGAAACAAAAAAAGAGCCCTAAAGGACTCTCAGAACGTAGACAAACCCTATCAGAGTTGCAAAATTGCTTTTTTGAAGGTTGGCTATAATATAGTAGAAACTCTTAGGAATGCTGATATAATACTATTTTTAAGAGTTTTCTACTTTCTCTAGCAAAAGAAAAAGATTGAAGAAAAAGTCCATTTTGGACAATTTTCTTCAATCTGGACACTTTTCCAATCCAAACTATTCTTTATAGAAAAAAGTCCGATAAATTCGAGCAATAGTTAAAATACAAACAAATATAATACCCAAAATAGATAATACTATTTTCACAAAACTCAGTTCCGAACCTATGACATATATATGAAAAAGAGGGGCTAGTCCTACACATATATACAATAGATAATTTATAAAGTTTATCTCACCAATTCCTGCAAAAAAATGTTTCATTTTAACTATTTTCCTTTTACTCCATTAAATCAGTTTTATTTTAGACTATCATAAAACAATCAATCCTTCAACAAAATCCCTTGGCGAAATACTATTCTAAACCATTGATCGTCCAGACTTCCCTGAATAGAGCTGTCCTAACCATCGAATAGGTCGAAGCCATACATATCCATGCAACTCTACGTTTAGAATTGCTATAAAATAAATGTTTTAGGGTTATTCTAGGTCTTTGATTGCTTAAAATTTTACGTTCTGAAGGATTCTAAAGCTAGAATAGCTCAAAATCACGAGAACTAAGGTATTCGGAGCTTAAGAGGCATACGATTTCCATAGGAATACTCCATTCTTATTAAGCCTAATTAAAATACAATTCTAATAAGTGATCGTTGACTGTGTTTATAGCACTTAGTTACCTAGATAAGATGCTCTTTTTCCCCTAATCATATTTTATAGATGAACAAATTTGCAAACCTACTTTCTTATAAAATATTTAATGACAACATAACTAATAGGGAATGTTAACAGTATCAAAAATATAATTTGAATCTTATAAATATCTGGTTGAAAAAATGAAATATAACAACCCGTCAACAGCAATCCCATGAAAACGACACCAAAAATAAAATCAACTATATAGTCATTTTTATTTCTTTTCAAAAATATCACCCCCTAGCACTATACAAATCTAACACCAATTGGCTAATGATAGCACATTACGTCTCTATATGTCGTAAGCTCCCTCCTCTCTTGATTAAATAACTAGCACATTATATTGGCCAATTCCACGGAAACTGTGAAGCTAAGGTGACCAAGAATGCAAAAAAAGACCAAAAAGCGAAATACTTTTTTATCCATAATGTTTCTCCTATCTTTTTATAGCTATATTATAACTCTTTTCTTAACGTCAAAGATTTTTGTTGGCTTTTTCACAAAATTATTTTAGATTTTTACTTTACTTTAGTTTTTATGCCTTTATGATACAATATTTTTAATAACACAATAAAATATGTTAACTTTTTTCACGAAAAGGAGGAAATCATGCGCTACGATTTTGGAAAGGTCTATAAAGAAATACGTGAGTCAAAAGGACTGACTCAGGAGGAGGTCTGTGGGGGTGTTCTCTCAAGAACCAGCCTATCAAAAATAGAAAGTGGCAAGGCAACTCCTAAATATGAGAATATGGAATTTCTTCTCCGACAAGTCAATATGAGTTTTGAAGAGTTTGACTATATCTGTCAACTTTATCAACCAAGTCAACGCACAGAAATTATGCAAACCTATCTCAATATGAGCTCAATCCTAGGGACTAGTGAACTCGAAAAACTATTTCAAAAATGTCAAGACTACCTTAAAACTCACCACAACCTCCCCATAAAAGAGATACGAGATATGCTAGAAATTGTTATCTATATCCGCCAAAATGGGACTAAAAAACTGTCAATCGAAGTTAATAATACTGTAAAGAAGCTATGGAAGAAGATAGAAAAGCAGGACACTTGGTACGAGAATGACTTAAAAATTCTCAATACCATTCTCTTTACCTTTCCTATAGAACATATCCATCTCATCACTGGAAAAATCTTGCACCGCTTAGAAGTCTATAAAAACTATCAACATTTATATGACTTGCGAATGGCAATTCTACTCAACCTCTCTACCATTTACTTATACAATCAAGATAAAAACATGTGTCAACAAATCTGCTACACTTTACTGGAGGACGCCAAGAACAAGAAAAACTACGATAGACTTGCTATCTGCTATGTCCGTATTGGGATTTGTACGGATGATCCTAAACTTATCCAAAAAGGTTTCTCCCTTCTGGAGCTAACCAATGAGACCTCCATGCTATCTCATCTCCAAAAAGAAGTAGAGACCTATTATCAACCAAAGGAAATATAAAAAAGTCGAGGAAATTCCTCAACTTTTACTTCTTATTCTGTTAGTTCGTTCTTAATACCAACCATTGTTAAGCCAGAAGTTCTTGGCAGCTGTCCATGAACCGTAACGTCCTGCAACGTAGGCATCTGCTACACGTTCTTGGTTTTCAGCTGAGTAGTCACCGTTCAAGTATGAATCTGTCAATTGGTAACGTCCGATGTAACGTCCGTTTGTAGCAGTGTAGCTACCACCTGATTCTTTTTGAGCGATCCATTCTTTGGCTTCTGCTTCAGAACCACTTACAGTAGAAGTTGCTGCAGTGTTGCTTTCTGCTGCTGGTGCTGCAGGAGTTGCAGGTGCAGCTGGGGCTTCATAAGTTGTTGTTGCTGCTGGAGCTTCTTCAACTGTTTCTGTAGCTACTGGAGCTGTTTCTTCCGTTGTTGCTGCTGGAGCTACAGTAGAAGCTGTTCCTTCGATAACCAAAACTTGGTCAACAAAGATAAGGTGAATATCTTTGATGTTGTTTTTTGCTGCCAATTTTTCAACAGTTGTGTTGTACTTCTCAGCGATTTCTGAAAGAGTATCACCTGATTTAACTGTGTAAGTTACAGTTTCTTGTGCAGAGGCAAGAGCTGGGGCAAAGAAAGCAAGCAAAGCTGCTACTCCTGCGATAGTTGTTTTGATTTTTTTAGTTGTTAATGACATATCTAAAAATTCTCCTTCTATTGAATATATCTATGATACCTTTTAAATGTTACTGTTGTTTAACGGTTATATGTAGAAATATTACAAAAATGTTTTATATTTACCGTTTTAAGGAGGTTTTTGTCACAAAAGACCTTATTTTATACTATCTTTAATCATTTTAAGCTTTTGATAAGGGAAATAAGCGCAGAGGTCCATTCTTTGATATAATAGATATAAGAATCTTTGTAAGGGGAAACAGATGCACTCACTTCGTTTTCAATCTGTCTTTGATATTATCGGACCAGTCATGATTGGCCCGTCAAGTAGCCATACTGCTGGTGCTGTTCGTATCGGGAAAATTGTCTCTTCCATCTTTGATGATACGCCGACAGAAGTCGAATTCCAATTATTTAACTCATTTGCCAAAACCTACCGTGGTCATGGAACGGACCTTGCTCTCGTCGCTGGTATTTTAGGTATGGATACGGATGATCCTGATATTCCAAATAGCCTCGAGATTGCCCATAAACGCGGTATCAAGATTGTCTGGACCATTCAGAAAGACAGCAACGCTCCTCATCCTAATACCACTAAAATTACTGTGAAGAATGAACACAAATCCATCAGTGTGACAGGAATTTCCATCGGTGGAGGAAATATCCAAGTTACGGAACTTAACGGCTTTGCTGTCTCTCTCAACATGAACACACCAACCATTATCATCGTACATCAGGATGTTCCAGGTATGATTGCCCATGTTACTGAAGCCCTCTCTCGTTTCGATATCAACATCGCTCAGATGAATGTGACTCGAGAAAAAGCTGGAGAAAAAGCCATTATGATTATAGAAGTCGATAGTCGAAGTTGCGAAGAGGCGATTGAAGAAATCCGAAAAATCCCTCATCTCCACAATGTCAATTTCTTTAAGTAGGAGGAAACATGTTTTATTCTATCAAAGAATTGGTCGAGCAAGCAGATCTAGACTTCCAAGGAAATGTCGCCGAACTCATGATTGCGACAGAATATCAACTAACTGGTCGGGAACGTGCAGAAGTTCTCCTCCTCATGGAACGCAATCTAGAAGTCATGAAAGCCTCTGTCGAGCTCGGTCTCAGTGAAAATAAATCCCGTAGTGGCCTAACGGGCGGAGACGCGGCCAAACTAGACCGCCATCTCAAAAGTGGCAAGGCCTTGTCGGACTTTACCATCCTATCAGCAGCCCGTAATGCCATCGCGGTCAATGAACACAATGCGAAGATGGGCTTGGTCTGCGCCACTCCAACCGCAGGAAGTGCTGGCTGTCTGCCAGCCGTTCTAACTGCTGCTATCCAAAAATTAGATCTTAGTCACGAAGAACAGCTGGATTTCCTCTTTGCTGCTGGTGCCTTTGGACTAGTCATCGCAAACAATGCCTCTATCTCAGGTGCTGAAGGTGGCTGTCAGGCCGAAGTTGGCTCTGCCTCTGCCATGAGTGCCGCAGCCTTGACCTTGGCTGCAGGTGGGACCCCCTATCAGGCTAGTCAAGCTATCGCCTTTGTCATTAAAAATATGCTGGGCCTCATCTGCGATCCCGTCGCTGGTTTGGTCGAGGTTCCCTGTGTCAAACGCAATGCCATGGGGGCTAGCTTTGCCTTTATCGCAGCAGACATGGCCTTGGCAGGTATCGAGTCTAAGATCCCTGTTGACGAAGTCATCGATGCCATGTACCAAGTCGGATCAAGTCTTCCAACTGCCTTTCGTGAAACGGCTGAGGGTGGACTCGCCGCCACACCTACTGGTCGTCGCCTACAAAAAGAAATCTTCGGAGAATAAGCTTATCTATATCTATTAGGAGAAACTATGCCCTCTATCTCAGCAATCTTTTTTGATCTGGACGGAACCCTGGTTGACAGTTCCATCGGGATACACAATGCCTTTACCCATACCTTTAAAGAGCTAGGAGTTCCAAGCCCTGATGCCAAAACCATTCGTGGTTTTATGGGACCGCCACTTGAAAGTAGTTTTGCAACATGCCTTCCCAAGGAACAAATCTCAGAAGCTGTTCAAATCTATCGTTCTTACTACAAGAGAAAAGGCATCCACGAAGCCCAACTCTTCCCCCGAATAACGGAATTGCTTCAAGAGCTTTCGCAAAACTACCCTCTCTACATCACTACAACAAAGAATACTCCTACTGCTCATGATATGACTAAAAATCTGGGAATCCATCATTTCTTTGACAGCATTTACGGTTCCAGTCCTGAAACGCCACACAAGGCGGATGTCATCCGTTTTGCCTTGCAAACGCATCAACTCCATGCAGACCAAGTCCTCATCATCGGGGACACCAAGTTTGATATGATCGGAGCCCAAGAAACTGGCATTAAAAAGTTTGCTGTTACTTGGGGATTTGGAGAAGAGGCTGATCTAATCAGCTATCAGCCTGACTGGATTGCCCGTACCATTGACGATATCATTAAGCAACTATAAATAATACAACGATTTGAAATTACAGAGTAAAAAGGCCAAGGTCCTGTACAAACAGAACCTTGGCCTTTTATTTATAATTAGTTGGGCGATCTTACTCAACGTGGGTTGTCTCATTTGCAAAGGAAATAATCGCTTCTTTGAGCTCATCTCCACTGAGTGAACGGAATTCTTCAATCTTTTGATCGATGGCTTCTAGAGGCATGACGTTAACCTTACCAACGAAAATCTTATCCATGACTTGGTTATCAACCAATTCGGTCGAAACCAAGAGTTCTTCGTAAAGTTTTTCGCCTGGACGAATACCGACTTCAACGATTGGAATTTCACTTTCTGTGTGCCCGCTTAGAAGGACCATTTTCTTAGCCAAGTCGTAGATCTTGACCGGTTTGCCCATATCAAGGATAAAGACTTCTCCGTCCTTGGCATAAGCGCCAGCATGGATGACCAGACGGCTAGCCTCTGGAATGGTCATGAAGTAACGTGTCATACGGAAGTCTGTCACCGTTACAGGACCACCTTCAGCAATCTGGCGTTCAAAAACAGGAATCACGCTACCACGGCTACCAAGAACATTCCCAAAACGAACTGCACAGTAGGTTGATTTGCTACGTTGGTTAAAGCCAGTGACAATCAACTCTGCCACGCGCTTAGTCGCCCCCATAACATTCGGCGGATTAACCGCCTTGTCAGTCGAAATCATGACCATCTTAGGTACTTTGGCCTCATCAACAGCCTTGGCAACATTGTAGGTCCCGAGGATATTGTTCTTGAAGGCTTCTTTTGGATTGCGCTCCATCATTGGAACATGTTTGTGGGCTGCAGCATGGTAGATGATAGCTGGTTTGTACTGTTCAAACACTTGTAAAAGACGATCATAATCCTGAATATCTGCAATGACAGGAACATAATCAATCCCTTGGAATTTACGAATCAACTCATGATAAATAAGGTAGATTGAATTTTCACCATGTCCAAGCAAGACGATACGCTCTGGGTTGAAGCGGCTAATCTGGCGACAAATTTCCGAACCAATCGAACCACCAGCTCCTGTCACCAAGATGGTCTTGCCTGTAATCTCAGTACCCAGACGTGATTCGTCAAGGCGAATTTCCTGACGGCCCAAAAGGTCCGTGATATCAATTTTTTGGAAACCACTACCCGATTGATGTAAACCTTGAACAACCGTCTCAACTTTAGGCATCTTGTAACATTTGACACCTAGTTTATTACACATCTGCAAGATACGTTCATACTCTGATGGATCAAGCGAAGGGATTGCTACGATAACACGCTCGATTTGGTGACGTTTGGCCAATTCAGGTAGATTGTCATAAGAGCCTAGGACTGGGATTCCACCTAGTTTTTGCCCTTTTTTCTTTTCATCATTGTCCAAAATCCCCACTATCTCAAGCTCGCTGGTTGGATGTTGATAGCTATTCATAAAGAGGGCACCACCATCTCCCGCACCAATCAAGAAGGTACGGCGATGCTCTCCATCTCCACTACCCTTTTTACGTTTAGAATAAATCAACTGCCAGGTGATGCGAGGAAGCAAGATGAGGAAGGTACTCAACAAAATGAAGAGCACGATGAAACGAATAGAAAATAATGGAAGAAAGGCATAGCAGATTCCATAAGAAAGAACACTGCTGAGAGTCACTCCAAAAAAGATTTTCATAAAATCCGTAATCTTACTGTAGCGACTAATACTAGCATTCAGCCCCCAAAATGCAATTATGATTTGATAGAGAAGGAAGGCTAAAAGAGTGTAGATCACATAGTCCACAGGCGCAGGATTTATAAGGCCATAAAACAAGATATAAGATACGATGATGGAAACCACCATACTCAGAATATCAAATATCCCCCAAAATACTTGTTTTTGCTGTTTAT
Organism: Streptococcus halitosis; assembly: GCF_027691175.1. Lineage (GTDB taxonomy): Bacteria > Bacillota > Bacilli > Lactobacillales > Streptococcaceae > Streptococcus > Streptococcus halitosis_A. The sequence goes on along the minus strand of NZ_JAQFBD010000001.1, from coordinate 125,505 downwards.
TTAAAATTTCAACCAGATCAATCACGTAATCTGTTAGTTTTTTATTCATAGGAATTTACTCCCCCTTAAAAGAGTCAGATGATACTATTGTTATGATAACCCGAATCGTTCAATCTATCAGGTCTTACTTGCTCTTTCTTAAAAGTTTGACAAAGATAAACTGACGAACAAAACCTGGACAAAGTGCAACAATTGCCTGAATGAACATACTTTTAGCATATTCCCTGTAAGAAATTTGCCCTCGCTCCAGCATCCGTTGGCGAGCTTGACGATAGAATTTAAGGTAACGCAAGCCACCTCGACGCTCAAACATCCCTGCACCTACACGAACCTTACACAAGATTTGATCTAGGTTGCCAGTCTTGGCACCTGCCGTAATCATATTGAGCCAAAGGAGATCATCCTCCATATAAAGCCCGTCTTCGTAGTTGCCCGCCTTGAGGACCATGTCCTTTTTGAACATGACTGTCATATGGTTAAAGGCGCTTCTCATTCTCTGATAAGCCACAATGTCTGCGTGCTGAGTTGGAACACGACGATAAGACACGATCTCATCTGGATTATCAATAAACTCTGCAATCTGCCCGCCTAAGAGATCGAGATTTTCTTTCTCCATTAGTTGAAGCTGTTTCTCAAAACGATCCGGAACGGCTAAATCATCCGTATCCATGCGGGCAATAATGTCATGCTGGCACTGCAAAACACCGTAACGAAGAGCCAAGCCTAAACCTTGATTTTGCTCTACGGGGCACCGTTTCACTGGAATGTCTGACTGAGCTTCCACTTCATCTAGCACCTGATAGAGCTCAGGCGTGAGGGGCCCATCCTCAACAAGAACAAGTTCACTCGGTTTCAAGGTTTGATTTTGAACACTTTTGATAGCATCTCTCAAAAACGTCGGGTTTTCCTTTACATAGACCGACATCAAGACGCTGATTTTTTGCTTTTCAGGCACCGTTTTTCTCCAATATATAGATTTCCTTCCACTATTTTATCACAAATTTTCTCACTTTCCTATTTTTATATCAAATCAAGGAAAATTCTAGTAAAGAAATGTATCTCCTTTCACTCTATTCTCGCTTAAATTAATCGAACTTTCTTAGCTGTCATTACTTGACATTATATAGAAAAAAACTTAAAATAAGCTGTTATTAAAATCATCCTATCGAGGTTTTTATGAAAAAACAATCACTCTTTTTTATCCTAGGAATTGTCTTAATCGGGACTGTTTTACGCTCTCCTTTCACTGCTCTTCCAACCATTTTAGGAGATATCGCTCAGGGATTAGGAGTGGAGGTTAGTTCTCTTGGGATTTTAACCAGTCTCCCTCTCTTGATGTTTGCTCTTTTCTCGGCTTTTGCGAGCCGCTTGGCACAAAAGATCGGGTTAGAACATCTCTTTACTTACTGTCTTCTCCTCTTAACTGTTGGCTCTGCCATTCGTATCTTCAATCTTCCCCTTCTCTATCTGGGAACTCTGATCATCGGAGCGAGCATCGCCATTTTCAATGTACTCCTCCCAAGTATGATCCAGGCAAATCAGCCTCAAAAGATTAGTTTCCTAACAACTCTCTATGTCACTGCCATGGGAATTTCGACAGCCATCGCTTCATATCTTTCGGTCCCTATCACCCAAGCTAGTTCTTGGAAGGGCCTCATCCTCGTTCTCAGCTTTCTCTGTCTGGTCACTCTGCTAGTCTGGTTGCCAAATCATCGCCACAACCACTATCTAGAAGGCCAAAAAGAAAAGCAAGTCAAAGAAAATATTCTAAAAAGTAAAGATGTCTGGGCCATCATTATCTTTGGTGGTCTTCAGTCCTTGCTCTTTTATACGAGCATGACCTGGCTTCCAACGATTGCTATTAGTGCTGGTCTTTCTAATAGTGATGCGGCTCTTCTAGCTTCTATCTTCTCGCTGATCAGCATTCCTTTTTCAATGACTGTTCCAAGTCTGACGACTCATCTGTCAGACGGCCACCGTCGAATCATGCTAACAATTATCTCTATCGCTGGGATGACAGGAATTGCCATGCTCTTGTATCCAAGTAGCAGTTTCCTCTACTGGTTAGTCGTCCACCTCTTGATTGGAACGGCCTGCAGCGCCCTCTTCCCCTACCTCATGGTTTGTTTTTCTCTTAAAACCAGTTCGCCTGAAAAGACGGCTCAGCTATCAGGACTAGCGCAAACAGGGGGCTACATCTTAGCAGCTTTTGGTCCTACCTTGTTTGGTTACAGTTTTGAACTTTTCCAATCTTGGATCCCAGCTGTCCTTGCCCTTCTAGTCATCGATATCATCATGACCGTCTCACTCTTTATGGTGGATCGGGCGGATAAGATTCTTTAATTCTTCTAAAATCCATCACAGCTATAAACAATGCAAAGCCAGACTCTGTCTGGTTTTTTAGGCGTTTCTATCAAGAAAAAGCACCATCCATCTGTTAGCAGAAAGGTAGTGTTTTTGATATAATAAGATGTATAGAAACTAATTGTCATGCGAAAAATAAATTAGTTTATAAGATAGCTACTATTTTAAGCGAGGTGCATAGAATGGATGAACAGAAATACAATTTGGATCAAAGTAAAGCAGATTTAGATAAGCTCTTTGACTTATCAACCAAGGAGACAGATAAGACTGCCTGTGAAGCTCTAGCAGAAAAAGCAAGAAATATTTATGAACAATATCCTGAATCAGAAGACATTGCGTTGCGGTATGCTAGGATTTTGGTTAATTTATCAACCAAGCAAACTGAGTTGAAAGAACTAGAGGCTACTGTCGAAAAATTAGAGAAATTACAGCAACAATTCCAGGATTCACATGATAGAGCTTTACGTTATGCTAGGATTTTGGTTAATTTATCAACCAAGCAAACTGAGTTGAAGGAACTAGAGACTACTGTTGAAAAATTAGAGAAATTACAGCAACAATTCCAGAATTCGCCTGATATAGCTTTACGTTATGCCAGGATTTTGTTCAATTTGTCAACCAAGCAAACTGAGTTGAAAGAACTAGAGGCTACTGTCGAAAAATTAGAGAAATTACAGCAACAATTCCAGGATTCACATGATATAGCTTTACGTTATGCCAGGATTTTGTTCAATTTGTCAACCGAGCAGACTGAGTTGAAGGAACGGAAGGCTACTGCTAAAAAATTAGAGAAATTACAGCAACAATTCCATAAATCACATGATATAGCTTTGCCGTATGCCAGGATTTTGTTCAATTTGTCAACCAAGCAAACTGAGTTGAAGGAACTAGAGACTACTGTCGAAAAATTAGAGAAATTACAGCAACAATTCCAGGATTCACATGATATAGTTTTGCAGTATGCCAGGATTTTGTTCAATTTGTCAACCAAGCAAACTGAGTTGAAAGAACTAGAGGCTACTGTCGAAAAATTAGAGAAATTACAGCAACAATTCCATAAATCACATGATATAGCAGAAGCATTTGCTAGGATTTTGGTTAATTTATCAACCAAGCAAACTGAGTTGAAAGAACGGAAGGCTACTGCTAAAAAATTAGAGAAATTACAGCAACAATTCCATAAATCACATGATATAGCAGAAGCATTTGCTAGGATTTTATTCAATTTATCAAATAAGCAGACTGAGTTGAAGGAACTCGAGACTACTGTCGAAAAATTAGAGAAATTACAGCAACAATTCCATAAATCACATGATATAGCTTTGCCGTATGCTATGATTTTGTTCAATTTATCAACCGAGCAGACTGAGTTGAAGGAACTCGAGACTACTGCCGAGGAATTAGAGAAATTACAGCAACAATTCCAGGATTCACATGATATAACCTTGCAGTATGCCATGAGTTTGTTCAATTTATCAAATAAGCAGACTGAGTTAAATAAACTCAAAACCACTGCTAAAAAATTACAGGAATTGCATGAACATGAACCCTTCCGAGAATCTGAAGAAATTGCTTTTATATATGGTATGGTCTTAGCAAGCTTATTTAATCATCAAACGGAGTTAGATGAACGTCTTCAAACCAAAGAAATAATTGAAGATCTCTATGAACAATTCTCCAACTTTATGTTACAAAACTTTGATGACCTATTTTTTCGTGATGATAATGTTTGTAACAGTGTTGCTTATAAACTATTCAACTTTATCCTAAGGGAAGGTCTTTTAAAGAATACTAAATATGCTATCTTACAAAAATGGGCAGATTGTTATAAAGAAGACTCGATTGAACTAAATAACTTGCTATCAATTTATCAACTTGTTCAGAAAATCAAATATCAACTGGGATTAAAAGACGAGGATAAAAATCAGGTGCTTAAATTCGGCCATTACACCAAGGGAAGCACTCTCCAAATTATGTTAGATCAAGAGGAGAATGAAAAGAAGAAAGGTTATTTTTCAGTATCTGGAAAAACTCGCCTGTATAATGCAAATTATATGAATGATCCTGAGGAAGGAATCGTCATAGAACAGATGTTGGGCTTAGATAGACGAGATGTTTTGGAACCAAGCTCCTGGTTTTTAATGAGTTTTACTAGTAAAACAGATGACCTAGCCATGTGGTCTCAGTATGGTGATGACGCTAAAGGTGTTTGTCTAGTACTTCGGGAAGATGATTTTTCAAGATTTACTTCCTTCAATGATGTTTCTTGGCGTCAAGAAAAAAACTTTTTAGAATTCTCTGATAAGATGTATTTAATGAAATCTGAATTAGATAGTGGTTTTGAAAGATCTATCTCTCGGAATGAAAGCGAAAATTCAGTCAATGCAGTTAATGGCGAAGGAACTGAAACGAATCCTGAAGAAAAAGATAGTGCTTCAAAAGGAAATGTAGATTATCTCTACCGAATTGCCTATGTTAAAAATATACGTGAAGATATAGAACTTGAACAAACCGAACTATTTGATAGGTCCGAAATAAAAGATTTAGAAAGCTTATTGAATAGTTTAAAAGAAAAACTAGATATCGGTTCAAAAGTCACGGAGGAGAATTATCAAGATGCCATCTCTGAATGTATCGAAGAAATTCGCTACTTATTTAAATCTGTCGATTACAAATATGAAAACGAACTTCGTATCTTACGCTATGCTAATCTAGACCCAAATAATAAGGAAATCAAAATTGACAAAACCTCTGGAGTAGGTAAACTTTATATAGAACGAAAAAATTCAATTCAAATCGGTGAAGTTATTTTCGGTCCTAAGTTTCCGAATCCTGAATACGTTACCCCTTTATTGAAACTTTTGGATAAGAAAATTAAGTATAAGAAATCTATGATAAAATTTAGATAAAGACTGACAATACCCTCTAAACTTCTAGTTTATACTAGGAGTTTTTTATATGTAAAATTTTTACACATATTTCTTGACAGGGCTTTCAACTTGAGATACAATATATTTGAAAAGAGTATATATAAAATTTTTATATAATATAAAGGAGGTTTCCCATGTACTTCCCAACATCTTCTGCCTTGATTGAGTTTCTCATCTTGGCTGTACTGGAGCAGGGGGATTCTTATGGTTATGAGATTAGTCAAACCATTAAGCTCATCGCCAATATCAAAGAATCTACGCTCTATCCCATTCTCAAAAAATTGGAAGCCAGTGGCTTTCTGACCACCTACTCTAGAGAGTTTCAGGGGCGTATGCGCAAATACTACTCCTTGACCAATCGGGGCGTAGAGCAGCTCGTTACTCTAAAGGAAGAGTGGACGCTCTATACCGACACCGTCAACGGCATCATAGAAGGGAGTATCCGCCATGACAAGAACTGACTATCTGACTCAGTTAGAAACCTATCTCCATAAACTGCCTGAAGCTGACCGCATCGAAGCTATGGACTACTTTAAGGAACTATTTGACGATGCTGGCCCAGAGGGCGAAGAGGAGCTCATTGCCAGTCTGGGCACTCCAAAAGAAGCGGCTCATGATGTCCTCTCTAACCTCCTCAATAAGAAGGTCAATGAAGCCCCTGCTCAAAAGAATGACCGCCAACTGCTGCACATTGCACTCTTGGCCTTACTAGCAGCCCCTATCGGAATCCCTGTTGGAATTGCAATTATCTTAACCATTATCGGGCTTTTTATCGCGGCTGTCTCTGTCATTCTAGCCTTTTTCACCGTCTCTGTGACGGGTATCCTGCTGGGCGGAATCTTTATCGTAGAGAGCTTTAGTGTTCTGGTCGAAGCCAAATCTGCCTTTATCTTAATTTTTGGGGCTGGTTTGCTTGCTATCGGTGCTTCTTCTCTTGTTCTACTGGGCATCTCCTATGTAGCTCGTTTCTTTGGCCTCCTGGTCGTCCGCTTGGTGCAATGGATTCTTAAAAAAGGAAAGAGAGGTGACAGACATGCGTAAATTGACAAAAGGATTTCTCATCTTTGGTGTGGTTTCCACGATCCTTGGTTTTATCATGATTATTGTAGGTGCCCAGTCCAATGGTATTCAAAGTTTACTTGCCATGTCAAAAGACCCCGTCTATGACAATCGTATCGAAAAAGTAACCTTTGGAAATGAAGTGGAAAAACTTGATTTAGCCCTTGAGGAACATAGCCTAACCATCACAGAGTCTGTAGATGACAAGATCCACATCACCTATCATCCTTCTGTGTCTGGTCGTCACGATCTGACTACTGGCATGAGTGACAAAACACTGAGCGTCACTGACAAACAAGCCTCCCAACATCGCTTTCTCGGTTCAGGAATCGAAGGCCTACTTCGTATTGCCAGCAGTTATTCTCACCGTTTTGACGAAGTCATTCTCTCTCTCCCTAAAGGAAGAAGGCTGCAAGCTATCACCGTCTCAGCCAATCGTGGACAGACCACTATCCGGCAAGCCAACCTTGAAAATGCGACAATTAAAACAAAAGGCTATCTCTTAAGAATAACAGAAAGCTCTATCAAAAACAGTACACTAACGACACCTCGTATTATCAATATCTTTGATACCGAATTGACAGATAGTCAGGTCAAGACCGAAGAGGAACACATCTATGCTGAAAATATCAAGGTCCGTGGTAAGGTTGAGATAGACTCTCATAACGACTTAAGACTCTTTCTTTCTAAGGCAGAATTCGATCGTATCAATCTAGATATTTCTTCTCAGCATGGCGGTATTTATCGTAAAGCTCAAAGAGAACACCCTAGACAAAAAGAGAATGAATTTGCCAACCCCTACAAGACAGACAAAGCAGATGTTAAGGATATGCTCATTATAAAAGCCAATCAGGATATCTACCTACCTAAGGAAGAAGAGTACTCTGCTCCACCTAGAAATCATTGACAAAAACGCTTTCATCTGCTAGTCTAAAGATAGAAAACGATCATAAAAAAGGAGGTTCCACCATGACACAAGAATGGTTTGAAAGCGCCGATCTTGAGAAGAAATCAGCTCAGTCGAAATCGGAAATCCAGCCCGACCAACCAGAGACTTCGGAAATTGTAGAGACCGAATCACAAGCAAACCAAGAAACTCCTATCTCACCTAAAGAGTCGGAAAGGCATGAGGAGGAAGCTCCCGAAACGATAGAAGAAACCCAAACCGAGGAAGAGGGAGAAGGGAAAGCTGAAGAAGAACGCAACCAAGAAAAACCTGCAAAAGAGAAAAGCATCCTCAGCAAGGCTTTAGAAAGCCCCTATATCCCAGATATTGACCCTCGTAAAACAGCCCGATTCAAAGAAGAAATCACACTGTTTTGGACTTGGCTGCTGGATGCTATCCAAGAACCAACTGCTAGCAAGACTACGGACCAAAAGCATCGTTACAGTGTCTTTGCACTACTCACCTTGCTGTCTTCTATTAATCTTTTCTTTAGTATCTATCATATCAAACGCCTCTACTATGGCTATATGGCCTCTATTGCCAATAATTTACCTAATCAGCTCCCTCCTTTAGATCTCTTTGCTGGACTTTCTATCTTGGTTGCTAGCGCTCTATTCTACTTTTCTATCATTTTGGGAGGCTTTACTGTCCGACGTGTACTGGACCAGGAGAGCGACTTCACATTCCAAGAAGCTTGCGATCGTTACAGCCGACTCTTTGCTATCCCGCTTGTCCTAACAGCTCTAGCAAGTTTCTTTGCACTTTTTGGTGGCTTGCGATTCGCTGGCATCCTCACTCTTCTAAGCATGACCATCTTTGCCCTTGGAAATCTCTTTGTGATTAGCAAGCCAAGTAAGACTAGTAGCCTTGACCCATTTTATCGATTCTTGCTAGCTGTCTTACTTGATGGCGCTATTCTATTCCCCTTCTTCATTGCAGAGCTCGCGCTGACAGTTGACTACCTTCGCATCCTGACCTTCTTTTAACCAAAATCCCTGCCATTTGTTAATGACAGGGATTTTTATGCTTACTCTTTTTTGAGCCGTGGCTACTTGACGGCTGCCAATTCCTCAAAGTCTTGTCCTAGGATGGGTTGTACTTCTAATTGATTAGCATCTAGTTGCTGATAAAATGCTGTTGGTAATGACTCTAGGAATCTTGCATAATCCAAGCGAGCGATGGCTTCATAGTCTTCTGCTTTTGAGCCATCACCAGAAATCGTCACTAGGTCAATCTCCCAAATAAGCTCCTTGCCTGCCAGCTGCTCGGTATAAGGAGCTGGTACAAAGGGTTCCTTTGGTAAAATCGTCTTGACTCCCTGGGCTAGGTGATAGATACCGTGTACCTTGCCTTGGGCGTCTGGGTAAAATTTCACACTGGCAAGGTAGGCATCAGATCCTTGAACCTTCTTGACTAGCTCTTCAAAACGTGCCAATCCATCCTCAGCCAAAAAGCTCTCGAGGTATTCCTTGTTGAGATAGATAGGGGACAAGAGTCCTTGGCAGTATACCAGACGAGCCGCCTTATCCGCTAGATAATGCTTGACTGTTTGTCGGAAATAAGCTTCAAAGTCAAATCCTTCTAGCCCTTCTGCCACTTGCCCCAACTTGCTTGATAGGGCTTGGAGGAGAGCTTCTACAATCTCCCAGTCCGCTCTAGTAAGGAAGTCTGGAATCACTACTTGATAGCCTTTTCGACTATCCGCATAGTTCACCTTGAAGAGAAATTGCGACTGACCTACAATCCCACACTCGATATACTCGAGACGATTGAGGGGCTGACGGAGATAGACCGCATCATAACTGTGTGACTCCAAGCCCTCCACCAAGGCTAAAATAGACTTGGCAGTCAAGACCTCCTGTTGTCCTAGAATGCTTTCTTTATTTGGGATAAAAAATGTTTTCGCCATAACTGGCCTCCTTTGAAATCGTTTACATATAGTATACCCTATTTTCCTGAAAGATACAGAAACAAATTTTAGATTTTTAGATAAAAAGCATAGAAAAACAGCCCTTAGGGGCTGTTTGCTTTATACTGTAGCGGCTTGATCCAAGCTTTCACCGATAGCTGCTAGGCGCTCGATTACTTCTGCTTGTGTCAATTCATTTTCTGAAACATAGCGGTTGCGTGAGTGAACACGGCACTCGTGTGAGCAGCCACGAAGGTACTTGTCTTCATTTTCTTCTGATGTTAGGATACGACGGTTACAGAAGGGATTTCCACAATTGACATAACGTTCACATGGTGTTCCATCAAACCAGTCTTTCCCTACGATGGTAGGGTTGACATGGTTAACATCAACTGCGATACGCTCGTCAAAGACGTACATTTTCCCATCCCAAAACTCACCTTGAACTTCTGGGTCTTTACCATAAGTTGCGATTCCTCCGTGCAATTGACCAACATCTTTGTAGCCTTCACGGACCATCCAGCCTGAGAATTTCTCACAGCGAACTCCACCTGTACAGTAAACCACGACACGCTTGTCCATGAATTTTTCCTTGTTATCACGAACCCATTGTGGCAACTCACGGAAGTTGCGGATGTCTGGGCGAATAGCTCCACGGAAGTGTCCTAGATCGTACTCATAATCGTTACGCGTGTCAAGGACAACGGTATCTTCGTCAAGAAGGGCTTCTTTGAACTCTTTTGGAGACAAGTAAGCACCTGTTGTTTCAAGTGGGTTGATGTCATTGTCAAAATCATTGTCTTCCAAACCAAGGTGGACAATTTCTTTCTTGTAGCGAACAAACATCTTCTTGAAGGCTTGTTCATTTTCTTCGTCAATCTTGAACCAGAGGTCTTCCATGCCTGGGAGGCTATGAACGTAGTCCATGTATTTTTGAGTTGTTTCGTAGTCACCTGAAACAGTCCCGTTAATTCCCTCGTCAGCGACTAGGATACGGCCTTTGAGACCGATTGATTTACAGAAAGCCAAGTGGTCTGCCGCAAATTGCTCTGCGTTTTCAATTGGAGTATAGAGGTAGTAAAGTAAGACACGAATATCTTTTGCCATAAGATTTGTTCTCTTTTCTATTCTTAAATTTTCAGAATTTTTCATTCAACTATTCTAGTATACCCACTTGAGAAAACGAATGCAATTTATTTGACCGGAAATTGTATAGAGAGATCTGCCACTGCACTTCATCAGTAACCATAGCGAATCGCAGATAATTCTCTCAATTTTTTGATTTGCTTAGCTTGACTTTCTGACAAACCCAGATTGTTATCAATTAACACACGTGAGATGTCGACGTTCATTTGACTCAGAATAAATGGAGTAGAGGTTCCATCATCCTCTAATCGTTTTTTATAAATCACTAACTGATTTTTCAGGGGAGCAAGTTGAGGCGCAGCCTTTATATCTTCCAATAGATGATCAATGATGGTCATCGCTTCACAACGCCTTTCGCTTCCTCCAGCGAACCATTTTAATGGTGTCATTCTCATTTTCCTCCTGAAATTCGCTGATAAATTGAAAAACTATAATTCCTAACTCTCCAGCCAGTATTTTACCCAAACACCCTATGTAAAAAAGTCAGCAAAAATGGCAAGGTCGCTACAATATTATTGATCACATGCACCGCATAGGATGGATAAATGCTCTTGGTATAGCGTGTCAAACCAGCAAAAATGATTCCAAATGTTGTAAAAACAAAGATATCTAACAGACTAGGCAGGATTGAAAAATGAGGGAGAGCAAATAAAATAGAAGAAAGGAGCAAATCAAGACCAAATCGCGAATGTTTAAAGAAGGCGTGTTGAAGCAATCCTCTATAGAGCAACTCTTCCATCAGCGGCACTAGAAAGAACAGGGATATGTAGATACCCAATTCGGCAAAATTAGTCTCACTAAAACCAATCAGTAGAGCCCAACCTTCCGCAGTTGACTGAACATATCTAGCTGTATGAATATTAAAAGATATATGAACTACCGCTACTAGGACTGTCAGGATTGAATACCAGAACCATTTTTTTCTCGGAATGCGAAAGAGATAGCCATGGCCTGTCTTAAGCAGAATCCAAATCATGACTCCGATAAATAGCAAACTCAGGATATTTTGAATCCAGAAGAAATTGCCAATCTGGGAAGAAAATTGCCAATAGTTTTGGACAATAAGCGTCAGCTGAGAAAGGCCAAATACGAAAAATAGGTAAGAGAAGACAGCACTCATTTTGAAAAGAAGGCGATATTTTTTCATAATAAATCCCCTATAGATGTATGTGTATCACATCGCATAAACCCTCAGAACCACTGTTTTCATTTTTACATCCTAAAAATCACTACCTCCCCTAGAGAACTAAGGAAGGCAGTGATCACATTTTTAGGAATTAGGAATGAATACACGAAATCAATCGAGCTTATGATTTTTTATTTTTCAAGAATTCATCGTATTGTTTTTGCATTTCGTTCAAGACTTTTTCATAGGCACCTTCAGATTTCAATTTTTCCATCAATTCTGGGATTGCTTTATCTGGGTCTACAGTACCAGTGTTGATAGCTGTATCGAATTGTTGCATTGTGTTAGAGATTGCTGAAATTTCAGATTTCACACTGTCAGTGTTAAAGATAAATCCAAGTGCTGGAGATTCTTTAGCTTCTGCCAATTGTTTCTTAGAATCTGCAATTTGTTGGTCTGTAACGTTTTCGTTAATGTAAAGGATCCAGTTGTTACCAGTGTTCCAACCTGACATGTGAGTGTTTCCTTTATATCCATCAAGGACGCGTACACGGTTTTCTTTACCTTCAACTTTTTCCCAGTTCTTACCTTCTGGACCGTAAACAAGACCGTTCAAGAGTTCTGGGTTTGTGTTCAAGAGATTCAACACTTCCATTGATTTTTCTTTGTTCTTAGAGTTGTTTGAAATGACAAAGTTAGCAACTTGTGTTGTTTGGTTTTTCTTGATAAAGTTAGTGATTGGTTTGATTTGGATGTCTTTGTTAGCAACACGTGAAAGCAAGCTGTTACCGTAGTCAGCTGGTCCTACTGTTTCTTCACGAACGAACCAAGTATCTTGTTGAAGGTCAAATGAAGTGTCGCTTGTTGCTACGTCTTTTGGAATGTATCCTTCTTCATAGAATTTGTGAAGAGTCTTCAAGTGTTCTTTGAAACGAGGTACTTCGTAACGGTTTACAATCTTAGTAGTATCCCCTTCAAGGTCGATAACGAATGGAAGTCCATTTGGTACTGGGTAGTCAAAGTTATCGGATGGGATAAAGTTCTTCGTAACCGCAAATGGTACTACGTCTGGAGCTTTTTCTTTGATTTGTTTCAAGACTGGTTCAAGTGTTTCGTATGAAGTGACACCTGAAATATCGATGCCATATTTCTCAAGAAGAGCGCCGTTGAAGGCAAAGTTTTGAGATGATGCAACGTTAGCTGCAACTGGTACTGCATAGATCTTACCGTTTACAGTGTTCCCTTTGATGTAAGCTGGGTCAAGTGCTTTGTAAAGCTCTGCTCCTTCTTTCTTGTACAAATCAGTCAAGTCAGCATAAGCACCTTTTTGAGCATTTACGACATAGTTAGATGCAAATGCGATATCATAATTTTCACCAGATGATGTGATAACAGACATTTTCTTATCATAGTCACCCCATCCGAGGTATTGGATATCCAATTTAGCACCGACTTTTTCTTCGATGATTTTGTTTGCATTTTCTAGCAATTCATCCAAGTTGTCTGGTTTGTCACCGATTTGGTACATTTTGATTACAGGTTTTTCACCTGAAGTAGTATCTGCAGCTTTTTTGTTGTTACCTGTAAGGTTTCCACAAGCAGCAAGACCAGCAGCCAAAGCGACTACGCTAGCAGATGCAAAAGCATATTTTTTCCAGTTTTTCATGATAAAAACTCCTTTTTTTATTTTTAAACTTATAAACGATTTAATGATTTGTAACTTCAGTCACTAAGATGAAGTTGGGAAGGGAGAAACGGTGTTTCTCAACAAGTGCTATTCTTTCACACCACCGATCGTCAACCCTTTAACAAAGTAGCGTTGGAAGAATGGATACAGAATCGCGATTGGAAGGGTTGCAACAACAACCATGGCCATACGACCTGTTTCTTTTGGTAGAGCAACTCCCAGTTGGCCAGATAGGCCGACTGCTTTTGCAATGTAGTCCATATTTTGTTGGATTTGCATAAGCAAATATTGCAATGGATACAAGTTGTCACTCTTGATGTAAAGAAGGGCGTTGAACCAGTCGTTCCAGAAACCAAGAGCTGTCAAAAGCGTGATGGTTGCGATACCTGGAAGTGACAAGGGCAAACAAATCTGGAAGAAGATCCGAGCTTCACTGGCACCATCGATACGAGCAGATTCGAGAATGGCTTCTGGAATGGTCTTCTTGAAGAAGGAACGCATCAAGATGATGTTGAATGGTGAGAGAAGCATTGGAACAATCAAGGCCCAAACGGTATCACCCAGTTGAAGCAGGCGAGTGACCACAATATAGCCTGGTACCAAACCAGCATTGAACAACATACTAAGAAGAGCGAAGATCGTAAAGAATCTGCGATACTTAAAGGTTGTCCGTGAGATGGCGTAGGCATAAGTAGTTGTAATGAAGACGTTGGTCACTGTTCCGACTACGGTTACAAAAACTGAGATAAAGAGCGCTTGGAGGATCTTATCTTTAAACTGAGCTAGGAACTGGAATCCATCTACACCAAACTTCGAAGGGAAAAAGCTATATCCATACTGGAGGATGCTCTTTTCATCTGTCACCGAAATGATGATAACGAAGATAAAGGGCAAGATACAAGAAAGAGCGATCAAACCAGAGATAATACTAAAGAAGATATCTGCTTTCTTACTGAAGGAGTGAATGCCGACATTATCGATTTTTTCTTTTTTAATTTTCTTTTCTGCCATATTCTCCTCCTTTCTAGAACAAAGCTGAGTTTGGATCGACTCGTCTTGCAAGCAAATTTGATAGGATAACCAGAATCAAACCGACAACGGATTGGTAAAGACCGGCTGCTGAAGCCATACCGATATCTGCTGTCTGAGTCAAACCATTAAAGACATATACGTCCAAAACGTTGGTTACATTGTAAAGCTGACCAGCATTGTGTGGGATTTGATAGAAGAGACCAAAGTCTGCACGGAAGATATTTCCGACTGCAAGGATGGTCAATACAGTTACAAGTGGAGTCAACTGAGGAATAGTTACGTTGCGAATACGTTGCCACTTGCTAGCCCCGTCCACTGTTGCTGCTTCGTAGTAGGTTGGGTCAATTCCCATGATCGTCGCATAGTACATGACACTGCTATATCCAAAGCCTTTCCAAATACCTAGGAAAAGGAGAAGGTATGGCCAAATGCCTAAGTCAGCGTAGAAGTTGACTTCCTTCATGCCAATGGATGTTAGGAAATGGTTGAAGACCCCTTTGTCAATGTTTAGGAAGGCATCTGTAAAGAAACTGATGATAACCCATGACAGGAAGTAAGGGAACAACATAGACGTTTGGAAAATCTTAACCATTCTCTTAGAGCGGAGCTCGCTGAGGATGATGGCAATCCCTACTGATACAATCAAACCGATAAAGATAAAGCCGAGATTGTAGAGAACGGTATTACGAGTGATGATAAAGGCATCTTTTGAACTAAACAAGAATCTGAAATTATCTAACCCGACCCATTTACTATTCACAATACTATCTATGAAACCATTACTGGTCATATGGTAGTCTTTAAAGGCGACCACATTCCCAAATACTGGAATGTAAAAGAATAGAATCAACCAGAGTGCCCCTGGTAAAACCATCAAGAGAAAGATCCAGTTATCTCTCAAGGTCTTTGAAAACTTTTTCATAATTTCCTCCCTTTTTATTCCTAAAAACTGATTTCATCGAATTTTTAGGTTTGATAACGATTACATTATTAGTATACTCCTATTTGAAGGCTAGGTTAAACTACTAATTATAGAAAAAACTCCACAAATTATTTTTTGTGGAGAAGTTTTTTATAAGAAATAGGTTTCACGAGAAACACTCTGCATACGATAAATGTATTCCCTCTTTACTAATTGAAAACTTGTTCTAATATTGGGTGATGAAACTCGACAAAATGAACCTGGGCATTTATGATAGCCCCTGATTCATTTTTATCAATCTCTGGTCTTCCTTCGGTGTGTAAAAGAGCAGGATTACCATCCTTATAGCCAAAGAGAATCACCTCTGTCTCTGCTTCATTCACATAGCAAGCTAGGATTTCAAACCGCCCAGAACCTGAACCTGCACTATACCCATACCATTTAAAAGTATAATTCACCCCATCTACTTGTCCAAATTGCATTATCTGGTCTGGCACTGCTAGTCCATAGTAGTGACCATATGTTGCTAAGTTAGTTGACTTAAATCTTTCACCTTTACTATCCGAATAGGATTCCATGGTTGTTTTTATCTTGTCTATTAAAGAACTATTATCTGTATCTGGCTCGCTCTCTGTGGTTACACTTGTTTTTAATAGAAATTCCTTAAAACGTTGCGCTAAGTCTGTATTCTCAGTCTCTTCAAAATTTGCAGTAGGGATAGTTTCCAGTGTCTTATCGGTATGCAAGACCTGTGCTTGCCCATCCTTCAGTGTAAATAGGTAGAAATGTTTGTCCTGATTGTCATAGTAGGCATCCAAAACCAAGTAATCATAGGCATTGTCACTCGATACTCCAAAAACATTCCATTTGACACTTTTCTGAGAGACAGTTGTTGCTTCTAATTTTTTGATGAGATCATTCTTTTCATCAAAGTTTCTATGCTCTAGTCTATGATAGGACTGCCCCATAGAAGAAGCCCAACTTGCAAACTCTTCTTCCCACTTTTCGGTGTTGTATTGGATTAGCTTCTGAAAATCTGAGTAGTTCTTCATAATCAAGGCTTGATCAGTCGGATTAGATAACTGGAGTTCTTCCATGGCTGCAACTGTAGCAGCCATAGGTGACTGAACACTTGTATCCTTGGATTCTTTTTCGTGCGAAAGAGCCTTTTGATAGGAATCTGCTAAATAGTGAAAATAGTTGGTTGTTTCCTTGGTTTGTTGCTCCCTTGGTATTGACGGACTAGTTACGCCATCCTCTGTCGCTCTGTGGCAGGCAGATAAGACTAGCATACTAGCACCTAGGACCAGTAGTAACTTTTTCATGGTCATACCTCCAAACTATCTCTGTAGCCTCATTATACCACTTCCAAGCCTTTTTTTCTATTGTATCCCTTGCTCTCAAAGATAGATCCGAAAAGAATAGGGATAATAGTCAGTTCAAAATATCTTATATAGACGGCTTAGAGATAGTTTCAAGAACAGCTACTCCGTCTCTCTTAAACAATAATATCTTGATTGACTTTTGCTTTATTTAGTGTTACTTTCAATATGAAATGGGTATTCTGGAGACTGTAGGTAAAGAAACTGTTCTTATAAGCTCCAATACATCTATTCCTTTGATTCGTCTGACATAGTAACGTCTGAATATCAAAATGATGGAGGGAGTTGAAACAAATGAGAACCGTAATCGTTTCATTTATCATATTGCCAATCCTGACTGGAGAAATTCTATTACAGACCTTTCTCTCCAAAAAAGAAAGCAAGTGGCTTGGTTTAATCCTGCCGGGCATAACTTTTGCCTTTTCTTTATTGATGGTCTTTTCTCTTGCCCATACTAACAGCATGACCTGGTGGGAGATTTTCTGTCTGATTTCCTTAACTTTTTTGCTTGCAAATATCCCTACCTTTATTCTTTTGGCAATTTACTTCGCATGTCGAAAAAATCCTTAAAACAATGATTATACAGGATTTTGGGCAGGAGACTGAACACGAACAATTTATTAAGACAGCATTTTTTCCTCTCATAACAGTCATAGTTTTTTATGCCCTGTGCTATTATGAGGATTGAGTGGAATTACAGGTGATGAGATGGGCTACAGCCTGCTTTATTTTTACCTTTTGGCTCCTAGTGTCGAATTGTCATGTGGCTTTTCTGCTGGTAAAAAAGGAGGTATCAATGGTTCTTCCCATTAACAGGGATTTTTAACTGGTTTATTCCATTTTTCCTGTTTGGTGGACGGTTCATTACAGCAGAATGAATTTCACTCACACTTATTGCAGCAGTTACAGCTATTCTCGATCTTTTAGCGGAGGCCTTTTCAGTAAAAAATACCGAATTAGTGCAAGATTTAAAATAAAAAGGAGGCGGCATCACTAAATGATGCCGCCTCCTTTCTGTTTTAGCGAACAGACTCTGTATTTTCTTTGCCTAAGTCTCATTCTGTAAAACAAGGAAAAAGCCCCACAAGTCAACCAACTAAGGTTGCTTGCGGAGCTTTTCCCACTAGATCATCCATCTTTAAGCCATGTATAGTATTTCTTCAATGAATGACTGGACTGTTTATACTTTATAAAAAGTTTATTAATCCTCTTTTTTCTGACGTCCTGCCAAACCAAGAACTGATAGAAGCAAACCTAGACCTGTCAGCGTTACAAGGCTTGAACCAACTTGAGATTCACCTGTTCGTGGAAGAACTGATGCTGAAGTAGCTGGTGAAGCTGGATGTCCTGAGGTGAGCGGTGTCATTGGAGGAGTTGGTTTGACTGGAGTTGATGGAGTTACTGGAGGTTCTGGCTTAACTGGAGTATCCGGAGTATTAGGAACTTCTGGAGTTACTGGTACCGCAGTATAATGAACATCTTTGACAATGTTTTCTTGAGTAACCACTTCTGATGGAACAGTCGCAATATCTACTGTGTAACCTGGAATCACTGGTGATGGGACTGCGTCATAGTTTGCCTTGTCGCTTGTCCAATCCGTCGTGATCACAACAGAGCCAGTTACCTTGTCTGTCGTTACGGTACGTGTCCAAGTCGCTGTTTGCACCTTGTCTGCTGGGATTTGACCACCGGCACCGTGGTAGCGAACTGTCATGCTTACTTGTTTGGTTTCCTCAACTGAAACCGTTTTGTGTTTCAAGCGAATCACCACGTTTTGGTCTACGCTGCTGTCGGTGTCAAACTGAGCTGGCAATTCATCCTTAGCAGCCACTTCGTACCCCTGTGCCAAGTAGCCTGCAATCACAGTGTCGTATTTCGTTTTCGCAGCAGCTGGAAGAACCGTACCTGATTCACCGGTTGTCAATTCAACTTGGTTTTCCAGAGTCTGACCGGTTGTCTCATCTACAACTGTGTAAGTAACCTTTTGGGTTTGAGCTGTATTCTGAGCAGTATAATGAACATCTTTAACAATGTTTTCTTGAGTAACCACTTCTGATGGAACAGTCGCAACATCCACAGTGTAACCTGGAATCACTGGCGATGGGACAGCATCGTAGTTTGCCTTGTCGCTTGTCCAATCCGTCGTGCTCACAACAGAGCCAGTTACCTTGTCTGTCGTTACGGTACGTGTCCAAGTCGCTGTTTGTACCTTATCTGCTGGAGTTTGACCACCGGCACCATGGTAGCGAACTGTCATAGTCACTGCTTTATTTTCTTGGCTAGAGCTTGTACCATGTTTCACATGAACTACTACATTTTGATCGTGGTTACTGTCAAGGTCAAACTTGGCTGGAAGCTGGTCTTTCGAAACCAATTCATAACCTTGGGCTAGGTAAGCGTCCACGATTGAATCATACTTCGCTTCTGTACCATTTGGAAGAGGTGTATCAGAGTTCCCAATTGTAAGCTCTTGCTTATCTTCCAAAATAGTATTAGTTGTATCATCAATGATTGTATAGGTTACTTTTTGCTTATCTGCCTTGTATTTAACCGTAACCTTGATGTCAGCCTGATCAGCAGTTACGTTTTCTGCGTCAACTTTAGCCTTATCTGGCGTGTAGCCATCAACAGTTGGAGAAACTACCTCTGGGAAGGTTCCGACCGACGGAGTCCAAGCACCTGGTGTAGTAACCTTCGTCACTTCATCTGTTTTCATCTCTCTAGAGAAAATCAAGGTCGTTTTCTTCTCTGGAGCAGCTGGTGTGTTATCTTCTTCGTAGACGTAGTTAATCGTTTGCGTTACAGTATTGGTTTCTGTAGAAGTTGACACTTTATGTTTCACGTGAACCACTACATTTTGGTCATAGTTACTATCAAGGTCAAACTTAGCTGGGAGCTGGTCTTTCGAAACCAATTCATAACCTTGGGCTAGGTAAGCATCCACGATTGAATTATACTTAGCTTCTGTGTCATTTGGAAGAGGTGTATCAGAGTTCCCAATTGTAAGCTCTTGCTTATCTTCCAGTGTGGTATTGGTTGTATCATCAATGATGGTATAGGTTACTTTTTGCTTGTCTGCCTTGTATTTAACCGTAACAGTGATATCTTCCTGATTAGCAGTTACATTTTCCGCG
Source organism: Streptococcus halitosis (assembly GCF_027691175.1). GTDB lineage: Bacteria > Bacillota > Bacilli > Lactobacillales > Streptococcaceae > Streptococcus > Streptococcus halitosis_A. Next base: position 105,868 of record NZ_JAQFBD010000001.1, on the reverse strand, counting down.
TCAACTTTAGCCTTATCTGGGGTGTAACCATCCACAACTGGAGAAATTACCTCTGGGAAGGTTCCGACCGACGGAGTCCAAGCACCTGGTGTAGTAACCTTCGTCACTTCATCTGTTTTCATCTCTCTAGAGAAAGTCAAGGTCGTTTTCTTCTCTGGAGCTGCTGGTGTATTGTCATCCTCGTAGAGGTAGTTAATCGTTTGCGTTACAGTCTTGGTTTCTGTAGAAGTTGATACTTTGTGTTTCAAGCGAATGACTACATTTTGATCCACACTGCTGTCTGTGTCAAATTGACCTGGCAGAGCATCCTTAGAAGCCACTTCGTAACCTTGTGCCAAGTAGTTGGCAACTACGGTGTCGTATTTCGTTTGAGCTGCGGCTGGAAGAGCTGCACCTGACTCACCTGTTGTCAATTCAACTTGATTTTCTAAAGTCTGGCCGGTTATCTCATCTACAACTGTGTAAGTAACTTTTTGCGTTTGGATTGTGTAATATACATCCTTAACAATGTTTTCTTGAGTAACGGCTTCAGACGGAACTGTCTCGACATCTACGCTATAGCCTGGAATCACTGGCGATGGGACTGCATCATAGTTGGCTTTATCGCTTGTCCAAGCTGTGGCAGAAACTTCTGTGCCTGTGATTTTATCTTTTGTTACTGTACGAGTCCAAGTCGCTGTTTGCACCTTGTCTTCTGGTGTCTGGTCACCGGCACCGTGGTAACGAACAGTCAAGTTTACATCCTTGCTTTCTTGGATATCAGTGGTACCATGCTTCAAGTGAACAACTACATTTTGATCGTGGCTACTGTCAAGGTCAAACTTAGCTGGAAGCTGGTCTTTCGAAACCAATTCATAACCTTGAGCTAGATAAGCATTCACCATTAAATCGTATTTTTCTCGGGCACTGTCTGGAAGAGGAGTATCAGAGCCTCCGCTGGTAAGTACTTCCTTATCTTTCAGCGTTTTTTGGGCAGTGTCGTCAATGATGGTATAGGTTACTTTTTGCTTATCTGCTTTATAGGTAACCGTTTCTTCAATATCTGCGCTATCTCCCGTAATCTGTTCAACGGCTGCTACAGTTGCCTTATCTGGTGTATAACCATCAATCTTTGGAGAAACTACCTCTGGGAAGGTTCCGGTAGACAGGATCCAAGGACCCTTATAGACAATCTTATTAGTCACCAGATCCTTGTTGTTAATCCGATAGAACTTCAAAGTCTGAACCTTCGTATCCGCTGCCTGTGTGTTATCTTCATAAACATACTTGATGGTCTCTGTGACTGTCTTTGTTTCTAGAACTGCAGCTCCCTTATGACGTAGATGAACTTTAAAGGTTTGAAGAGTTTCATTATAGGTTACACCCGTTGCTGGATAATTGTCTGAAACAAGTTCATAATTTTTATCGGTATATTTCTTAATAGTGGCAGCTGTTTGATAAGGGTCAGTCTGACCATAAAGTCCATTCAAATCCTTCGTTTCAAGCGTTTCTCCTGTTGTGTCATCAATGTAAGTGACCTTTGCACTAGCTGGATTAGCTTTGTAAACGACTGTCTTTTCGATATTGGCACTGTTAGCCGTAATATTGTCAACTGCTGGAACCTCCGCTAAGTCTGGAGTGTAGCCTTTGATTGCTGGTGATGTTACGGCTGCAAAACTTGTTCCATTTTCCGCCGTCCAATCACCAGTTGTAACATTTGTAACAAGGTCAGTTGTTGCTGTTCTGGTGAATTTTAAGCTACTAGTATGGTCTGGAGCTGCTGGTGCACCACCCTCGTATGTATAATGGATAGTTTCCTTAACCGTCTTTTCTTCTGCTACTGACGTCTTTTTGTGTTTCAAATGAACTTCAAAGGTTTGAAGATTTTCATTATAGGTTACACCATTTGTTGGATAATTGTCTGAAACAAGTTCATAATTTTGATCGGTATACGTCTTAATGGTTTCAGCTGTTCGATAAGGATCAGTCTGCCCATAAAAACCATTCAAATCCTTCGTTTCAAGAACTTTTCCTCCGTTAGTATCATCGTCAATATACGTAACTTTGGCACTAGATTTTTTGGCTGAATAGACATAATAAAATTCTTGGTCGTTGCTAGTAAATGGAATTTGTTTAGTAGTCTTTAACTGTGTACCATACGACGCGATTGCCGTATCAGCTGTTACAAGTGTATAGCCTGTAATTGTTTTTGGATTAGCGTTATAATCAGGGGTTGGAGTGGCAGTTCCTCCTGCTGGATAACCATATTTATAGTCCTGAGTTTCAATTTCCTTGCCGTTTGTATCGACATAGTGTATTGTGATCTTCTTCTGACCCACAGCACGCGCAACGGATGGGGTTGTTGTGGCAGAAATCGTTTCTTCTTTAAGCTTAGTTACATTACCATTGTCATCAACGTTATAACTATAACTTCTTGACTCATTCGTTATAGTATTCTTAATTGAGGAATCTGCAAAAGTAATCCGAGTTGAATGACCTGTACCTTGAATAACATTAGCATTTTTTAAAATACTACTAACTTTTCTGTTAACCTCTTCTGTTCTATTAATTTCTTGATACTGATCGCCCATTTGAGCATAGTCGTCAGTTGGCCAAATATCATGATAGGTAGTAGCACCATTTCCTGTCATTTTTCCTAAATTAATAGCAACTGTGTAGGTCCCATCTCCATTATCAATAACAACCGAAGAGTTTTTACCCGCTTGTTTTAATGCTTTAAGAATAGTATCATTTGTTGAATTTGCAGGTAGATTTATTAACTTATTATCTGGATCTGAATTGATGCTAATAGAAGTTGAAGTATCTCCTTTAACAAGATATTTTCCATCCTCACTAATTGCTAAAGTAGAAGTATATCTTTTAAGGTCTGGTTTGATACTAACAATTTTTGACCCATTACCTGGTTTTATACGATGGACAGAAATGATATCACCATTTGGAATTCCTGTTTGTCCAGGGTTGATACCATCGCTTGACAATAAATTATTATAATAATTTGCATCCCCAGTTGAAGTGCCTATTTTTATTGAATTTGCTCTATCGCTACTTGCACTATTATAAACAGCAAAAGGCGCCTGTGCTTTCTCAAATGTTCTTGGTGTTGGTTTAAAAGTAAACTTATTGCCATTTATTTCTAAAATAATATTTTCATAACTTGATTTTGCTGTAAATTTCCCAATAGTCGCTGCTTTTTGAGTGACCGATACCGTCTTTTCAGTATTTTGAGGCATATCTTGGAAACTTTGGTCTAATGTAATTTCATAGGCCAGATTATTTGGATCTGAGTGCACAAATTTAATTGTTCCGACACCCTCGATACGCTCTGATGTTCCAGAACCAAGATTTGCATAGTAAGCACCGTAGGCATTATTTTCCAATTTGACTGGAATACGGAGAACATCACCTTTTTTCAGCGTCCCATCTTGTGTGATTTTAAAGTCCATTTGAACCTTGTCAAAGGGAACTTCTTGAGCAGGCAAAGGTTTTGTATCACCTGAACGCATAACAGTTCCATCTTTAGTCGTAACCGTTACTGAAAAATTCGAGATTTGAGTTGGGTTTTGTTGCAAACTTCTGCGCGTACGTACCGGAGCAGTCGAACGAGGAGTAGCTGCTGTTTGCCCATCAGTAGACTTTTCAGCCGGCTTAGACTCAACAGGTGCTGGAATTTCTTTTGCGACTGCTGTCGAGTTTGAAGGAGCTACGGATTTTTTGTCTGCTCCTTCCACTTTAGGTGCAGTTTTTGAAACTGACACTTCCTTTTCTGCTTGTTCAACAGTTGGTGCTGGACTAGTAGCTTTTTCTGTTTCCTTAACTTCTGTGGCTGAAGATACTTTCTCTGACTCCACCACTACTGATTGATCACTATTATTTTCTGATTTCACATCAGTTGTCGAGCTAGTCTCTACTAGACTGCTCAGATTGTTGTTTTCATCTGCTTGTACAGTTGGTGTGCCAAGCGCTACTCCATATATCGCCAAGCTAGCGATTGCAATCGAAACAAGTCCAACATTTTTCTTTCGTAGAGAAAATTTTTCATGTCTTCCCTTGTAAATTTTAAAACTTTTCACTTTCTATATTCCTTTCTAAGTTTGACATATGACTATTTTATTAGAGATGAACTTTTACAACCTCTACGCATAGAAAACCTCTATTCCACATTATACATTTTGACTTCTGATAATTCAACTGATGCAGTTAAAATCTACCCACCTAATTTAATAAAAATCTTGATTCATATAGCTTTTAAGCACATGTATTGCTGAATATGTTATTCTATCAAATATCCCCCACTTCCTATATTTTATCTATTTTTGAATATTATATTTAAGCAAAAACATCTTCTTTTTATACAGAAGATGTTTGTCAATATTCTACTCCTAAGTCGTATAAATCGTCGAAGCTGTCGCAATGGTGTGCCACTGATTGGCTGTAGTTGCTGCGAAGTCCCTGTCTGCGTAGAAGTCAGTAAATGGTAAGATTTCCACTTCTAACTCGTCGATGCGGTCAATCTGTCCTGCCAGATAAGCCTCGATGCGGCTTTCTGCGCGTTTGATGCGTTGCAAGAGTCCACCCATACGGATATCGACCGTATCCAAGCCAAAGACCTTGTTTTCTTTCAACCATTGGTGGCTAAAGAGGCCATGGAAGTGTTCAATCTCGCTTCTGAGTTTTGGTAATTCTTGTCTTGCGATTTCTCTCAGACTTTCTTTATCGTTTACTTGGTAGGCCTGACGAATGCGTCGTCCCACATCCACTTTACTGCTTAAAATCTGGTTCAACTGGGCCTGAGTTTCAAAGAGATAAGCATAATTTCCTGCTTTTTCTTTAATCTCAGAAAGCGTCTCAGCTGCCTGAGCGAAGTGTGGTTTGTCCTGTTCAGGTGTCACGTGCCTGTCAAGAATCGGACAAAGAACATCCTGATAAAAGACATAGCGGTTGGGATTGATACCACTGAGATTATCTGGCAGGTCTGGCAAGAGGTTAGCTAGGTCAATCTGCATGAAGTCCTCAACTGATAGACCTGTATTGGTCTTGAAGTGAGCAGACAAACGGTCTAGGTCATTGCGGTAGCTGAGCTCTGCCCAGATTTGCAGACTTGGTAGGATAGAGAACTGAGCAGTTTCTCCACCATTGTCCCCCCAACCCGTCACGATAACTTCTTTTATCTGATTGGCACGACAGGCCTTGTTGGCCTCCATAGCGATGAGACGGCTGAAATGGTTGTTGGGCGTAAACCCAATCCACTTCCAAGCCCCACCTGCAAAGGCAAGGTCATGACTAATCTTGTGATGGTTGCGGAAATTGCGATTGTATTTTTCCTCGCTGTCTTGATAATAATCCCAGTAAACCAAGGTTACACGGTCTTTTAGACGGTCTAGATAGACACGAGTTTCCTCTGGAATCTCCACGTCACGGTCGTACTGGCCATCCGCTGACATGAGTTTAAAGAACATATCACTCCACATCTGACAGTGGAAACCATACTTGTCTGCAATATCCAGTACACGCTCCAAGTGTTGGCACATAAGGAGACTACGGTCCACAACGCCGTTCAAGATAAGGTAGCGTCCCAAGCCAACCAAGTGAGCCTCGTCCATCCCGATATTGACCTTGCGAGTTTGTAGTTTAGATAGCGTCGCAAACATACCGTCAATCAAATCGTAGACTTTTTCTTCGCCAATGAGGAGAATGTCTTCTACATCGCGGAGTTCTTGCACTTCTTTGACACCCCATTTGACAAAGGCTGATAAGTGAGCCAAGGTCTGGATGCATGGGACAAAGGTCATATCGAACTGTTGAGCATAGGCTTCGATTTCCTGTAACTCTTCAGCTGAATAAGCCCCACGGAAGTAACCAAAGTAAGGTTTCCCCTCAATCTGGTAGGTGTCTTCCATATAGAGCTCTAAGGTTGAATAGCCCATGAGAGCCAAGACCTCAATCATCTGTTTGGCAGAAGCGACATTGAGCACCGCATTGCGCGAACAGTCCGCCATGTAGGCCAAATCTTCGTAAGCAGCCTTCTCTTCAATCTCTACTTTGTCAGCTTCTGCTAGAGCTGTTGCCAATAAGGACAAGGCGCGGTAAAGTTGGTGAGGTTTGCGATAGGTTAGTTGATAGTGTCCACCTTCACCCTTGAGAGAGATCGAGGCTTGGTCAGACTGAACGACTGCCACTTCCACATCTGGTAAAGAGATACGCTTTGTCAGCAAGTCGATTGCCTGAGTTTGTTTGGGACTAAGTCCTGTAAATCTTACCATTGGTTTTCCTCCTGTAGCCAGTTGACAAGGGCACCGTAGAGATTGGCATCTGCGTGATAGGTGCATGCCTGGATAACTGGTGCGACCGTGTATTCTTCGTAGGTTTCGACAAATTCATCGACAGCTTTTTTGACACCTTGGATAAAGTCTGGGTTCTGACTGATGGAGCCTCCCAGACTAATGACATCTGGGTCGATGAGATACTGGATATTGAGCAAACCTTGCGCCAGATTACGGTTCATGCGCAAAATAGCTTCTTGACAAAGAGCATTGCCAGCTGCAGCCTCTTGGTAAATCTTGCGACCGTCCCAGTCAGTCTGACAAGATTTTTCAATCACGTAGCGCACCATATTTCCAGTTGACGCTAGTTGCGACCAGTTGTTGAGTTTTTCAGCAGGTGCAATGGTTGTCATGTAGCCAAACTCTCCACCTAAGCCGTGGCGACCTCGGTGAAGTTTGCCATTGATAATCATGGCTCCGCCAATTCCTGTCCCAATCACGACACAGGCTGCATTTTCAATCTCTGGGTGAGCAAGCAGTTCACTAAGTCCAACACAGTTGGCATCATTTTCTAGATGGACAGGTAGCTGATGATGAGCAAGAGTCTCATACCAAGAAAAGCCATGGATGTAAGGTACGGCACTAATTCCCTCAATCACACCAGTTTCTTGATTGACCGCGCCTGGAACGCTCATGGCAATCCCACTATAATCTTGCTCTGACAAGCGTTGGTCTATCCAAGTCAGTAAATCCTCCAAACTTTCTGGCGTTGGAGTACTTGTCTTATCTAGTATTTTTCCATCGGAAGTTAGACTAGCAAATTTTATACCGGTCCCTCCGATATCAATGGTTGCAATGGTCATTGTTCTTTACCGTAAAAAGGGGCGAATCAGCAGTTAGTCCTTACTCTTTCGCCCCTCCTTTCTATCTCATAGTATTAGTTATCAAACACTTTAAAACTGTTAAATGTCTTCTTTTTTGATCAATTCTGTACGAATTTCTTGTGGTGCTAAGAGTCCTGAATGAACGGGATATGGTCGCTCAAGTAAGTCAAGAATGGTTTGTTGGTGTTCTGATATGCGAACATTTTCTTGACTCATATTGTAGTAACGGAGGACATATCCTTCTTCATTTTCCGCCACTTTAAAGGCTGTTGGGCAAACTTGTGGTAAGCTGAGTGCCGCATGACTCAAGAGGCTACCAGTCGCAGCAACACTTCCTTCTTGTTTAGCAACTTGAAGACTAGTGAATGGTGTTTGGAAGGCTTTGGCACGACGGAAGGCTGAGAAGCGTTCCCCTGCTTGGTGGCATTCGAGAGCAAACTCGACTTCAAACTCACGCAAGCACTGAGCCTCTGGTGTCGGGAAGTAACCCCAGTCACCTAGCTCACCTGAGGCACGAAGAATGGTCACTGCAATGGTATCGTCTCCAAGGATTTCATACTCGTGCAATCCTTTATTAGCCACTGTCACCCCTTTTTCATCGTCATACAGACTGACAAAGGCTTGTTGGTGTTGTGGATTTTCAGGATTTTCCCAAGAAGCAGCTGGTTTGTTTGGTCGTGTTACTACCTCATAGATGCTTTCAGAGTCATTACTTGGACGCGTGTTATGAGTCTTAACCAAGAGACGGATACGGTGGTCCTTGGCAGTATTGATAAAGCGAGTCTTGAAACGAATTTGTGGATTATCAACAAAGACGGTCATCACTGTTTCCAGAGGAAGGGTTGTCAATTCTTCTGAGCGCCCAGCTTCACGCGTCATAAACTCGATGATGCCCCTCTGTTCCGCATCCAGTTTTTCATCTGCACTTACTGGAATTGTCAATTCATGCTGGAGCAAGATCTTGGCAAAACGAGCTGTATTTTCCAAGACCTCATAGCCTTTCAGCTCGGCGTAGATAGGTTCTGTTCCTTTTGGTTGGAAATAGATGTACTCGTTTCCGATGTCACCACGGTCTTCAAAGCGAACAACATCCTCATACGCTTCATGAGTTGTCTTGTCGTAGACTGTGATATTGTCATCCACACTGACCGTTACAAATGGCGTATCAATCACTCCATTTTGGTAAATACCGTCACGGTGTTCTTGTTCTCCCTCAAGCAATTGGAAGGTTGTCCAAGAAAGTGGTGCCAGATGAACAGGTACTGTCACGCGCACTTGACGAGCGATACGAGCCTGGCGGAACTTGTCTTTTGGCAAATCATACTCAAAATTAGCTCCTAGATCTTCGATTTTCGCTTCTACAGCATGCCCTTCCAAGTCTTCGACACGGTAGCTTGGCAAGGTCAAGGTTGCCATTTTCTTGTAGCCTTCTGTTGGGTGCAATTCTTTGAAATCACAAGTCGCTACATCAATCACGGTGCTGACTGTATCAACCTTGTCATGCAAGCCTGTGTTGATGACGGTAAATAGATGGTCGCTTTGCGCTTCGTGGGTTGCGATTTTGCCCTTCCATTCGTTGAGAAGGTTGGTCTTAACAAAGTTTCCGACTTGGTTGACCTTTGCAAAACGTGTCTCCATCTCACGGTGAACCTCGTCCACACTACAGCCACAGATACTGTCATGGGGCGCATTTTGTAGAAGGACTTTCCAAGCATAGGTCAACTGGTCCTTATGGTTGTGCCCACCAGTGATGACAGTCAATGGCTCCACCACTTGTTCTAGGAGGTTGCTATTTTCTTGGAAGGCTTGTTTGAGGTAAATGCGTGATGAAGAAGTGTTGGCAAGTGTGTACCAGCCATCTGTTTCCTGACTGGTCAACTCACCTGTAACCGTTGATAACTGCTCTGGTAGGGCACTTTCTACTGCATGGACATAGTCATCAAAGGAACTATGCACAAAAGTCACATCTGGGAAGAGTTCATTGGCTACACGAATAGCTTCGCTCAGATTTCGCTGTACAGGCTGGTGGTCACAGCCGTTCATCATCAACCATTGGTTGGTTGAAGCGTAGTCACGCACGTCTGACAGTTTTTGTTTCCAAAAGGCCAGGGCTTCATCCTTATCAACTGGGATTTCATTCCCATTACTATACCAGTTGGCAAAGAGGATACCGAGAACGCGACTTCCGTCCGCACCCTGCCAGTACATTTCTGAAAACTGGGAAGTAAACTGCTCATCTTCGAGAACTTGGTTGTCAAATCCAATCGGCTTGACACCACGGCCAAAGGCTGCCACGTGAATGCCTGATTTTTGAAGGATTTGAGGCGCTTGTCCCATATTTCCAAAGGTATCTGGGAAGTAACCAATCTGGGTTGATTTGCCCCATTTTGCACATTCTGCTTGACCAATCAAGGTGTTGCGGACGTTGGCTTCACTTGAAATCAAGTAATCATCCTGCAAGATGTAAAAAGGACCAATTTTGAGTTTGCCTTCGTCGATGTAACCTTGGACTTTGTCGCGATTTTCAGGGCGAATTTCCAAATAGTCATCAAGGACAATGGTTTGGCCATCCAAGTGGAAACTCTTGAACTCAGGGTCATTTTCAAAAAGGTCAAAAAGATTATCAAATAATTCCACCAACTGCATACGGTGGCTTTCAAAAGGTAAGTACCACTCACGATCCCAGTGACTATGTGAGATAATATGTACAACAACATTTTCCATGAAGTAAAACCTCATTCTAACTTAAATTTTAACGTTTTAAATGTAAAGGTGTGATTCTGACACGAATCGGTGAAACTAAAGCGCGCTCCTTATACTCATTGAAAATCAAAGAGCAAACTAGGAAGCTAGCCGCAGTCTGCTCAAAGCACTGCTTTGAGGTTGTGGATAGAACTGATGAAGTCAGTAACCATACCTACGGCAAGGCGAAGCTGACGTGGTTTGAAGAGATTTTCGAAGAGTATTAGCGAATATCCAGATAATCCAAGACCAACTCACAGAACATCATGTTGGCCCAGGAGAACCATTCACGAGAGTAGAGAGTTGGGTCGTCCACGTGGAAGCTTTCGTGCATAACACCTGTGCCACCATCGCAAGCAACCAGCTGATCCAGCAAGAATTTTTTCTCTGCCTTATCTCTTGTTGTCAAGCCTTGGATAGAAAGGGCAATGGGCCAGATATAGCGATAGAAGGTATGAGAACTTCCGAGACCGCTAGCGTATTCTCCTTGGTAGAAGTATGGATTTTCAGGGCTTAGAATGGTACGGCGTGTGGCTTGATACACTTCGTCTTCAATGTCGCAATAGCCCAGATAAGGCGCAGCCAGCAGACTCGGTACATTTGGATCATCCATGATGCTAGCATTTCCTAGGCCATCCACTTCAAAGGCGTAAATCTTTTCACCCTTGCTGTTAGTTGTGTAAGCGTAATTTTCGATGCCTTCTTGGATTTCAGCTTGCAGGCGTTTAGCATCTGCCACGATGTTTTGGCTATCAGCTAGATCCAGTTCTGCAAAGATTTTTTGCACATAACCCAAGACAACTACAGCAAACATATTGGACGGAATCAAATAGCTATACTGACAGCAGTCATCACTTGGACGGAAGGCTGACCAAGTCATACCAGTCACTGCAAAATCAGGTCCAAAGCCATCATTTACTAAGGTGTCTTCCTTGCGGTCCGTATCCCTAACAAAACGATAAGGAGAGTTCTTGTGGTCTTGTTCCACTGTCCAGAGATGAAGAATTTCCTTGGTCGCTGTGACAAAAGTCTCATCAAACTGACTAGTCTCGCCAGTCTCTTTCCAGAGGAGATAAGCCAACTGCAAAGGATAACAAAGCGAGTCCACCTCATACTTGCGTTCCCAAATCCAACCATTAAGGTCGGTATGGTCAGTCTCGTGGTGGCCCTTCCAGTTCTCCTCAATGTTAAAGGAGTTAGCATAAGGATCCTTGAGCACCAAGGTCATCTGACGCTTAACCAAACCTGCAATGGTCTGACGCAGGAGGACATCTCTTTTAGCCACATGGAGGTAGGGTCGTAGCTGGGCTGTCGAATCCCGAAGCCACATGGCAGGAATATCCCCAGTCAAGACAAAAGTTGAGCCATCTTCTAAGATTTCAACCGTATTGTCCAAGGTATCTGTATAGCAACGCTCGAAGACATCCACCCACTCGGGATGGTCCTTAGCCCGCTCCACTACTTCGTTCAGCCATTCTCTAACAATTTCTTTCGAATAAATCATCGTGCAGTTTCCTCTTTCAAACAAGTTTCATGTTCAGTATATAGTTTTTGAGACAGAAAATACATACACAAATGATAGTCATTTTTCTACAAAATTGCTTACTTTCGAACCCCATATCTAAAGGTCTCATTTTTCTGATATAATGTAGAAAAACAGCTAAAGGAAATACCATGAAACCACTACTTGAAACCATCGATACCCGCTTTGGTACTGTTAGCAAGCATGCCTTCTCTCGGGGAAATACCCTGCCCTACACGGGCGTCCCTTTCGGGATGAATTATTTTGTGCCCCAGACCAGCGATCAGGATGGAGCTTGGTTTTTCGATCCGCATCTGCCCATTTTTCAGGGGATTCGCTTAACCCATCAGCCCAGCCCTTGGATTGGGGACTACTCATGGCTCCTTCTGACACCTGTCACCGGCCAGCTTGGGGGAGATAGCCTCTTTCACCGCCAGTCTTCTTATGATATAGATAAAGCTTGCTTCCAGCCTCACTATTTGAAACTCTTTTCTCTGCGCTATCAGATTGAAATCCAGCTCACACCGACTTGCTATGGTGCTTCTATTCGTTTGGAGCAAAAGCAAGGCAAAGCCCTCTCCCTCTATCTTCACGCAGCAGATGAACTGACAGTCAAGCAAGTAGATAAGCGAACTCTTTCCCTACGACAAGAAGGCAAAACTGAGACTACCAAAAATCCTCTGATACTGTTTACTGCTCTACAAATGAATACGGATATTCTTGCTGTCAGCCAAGAAGACGGGGACTGGCGAATTGACTTAGCAAACAGCTATGCTGAGATCCAACTAGCAACTTCTTTCATATCGCCTTCTCAAGCTCTGGTTAATCTACCTCAAGAAGATTTTGACAGCTGTAAAGCTAGTGCCCAAGCAGACTGGGAAAATCTTCTCCACCGTTTTGACGTTATCGAGACAGGAGAGGCTGACCGAACCTTCTTTGACCACTGCCTTTACAGACTCTTCCTCTTCCCACAGACATTTTATGAAGTGAACGAATCAGGGCAAGCCATCCACATGGATCTGGCTACTGGTACTGTCAAGCCAGGCGTCCTCTTTAGCAACAATGGTTTCTGGGATACCTTCCGGACTACATTTCCCCTCTTTGCCCTTATCATACCGGAACACTATCGTCTCTTTTTAGAAGGCTTTCTCAATAGCTACCGCGATACTGGATTCCTTCCAAAATGGCTAGCTCCAGACGAACGGGGTATGATGCCTGGTACCCTTTTAGATGGCATTATCGCAGACAGCGCCTGCAAGGACATGGCCCCCGACCTAGAAAAAGAACTCCTTCAAGCCATGCTTGAAACAGCCACTAAGTCCGACCCTCTCGGCATCAATGGCCGCCACGGACTAGCCCAATACCAAGAACTGGGCTACCTCTCTACCGACCACCACGAAAGCGTCAGCCACACCCTAGACTACGCCTATAGTGACTTTTGTATCGCCAACTGTGCCGAAAAGCTTGGTCAGAATGACATCGCGGAAACTTATAGAACTGCGTCTCAAAATTACCGTCATCTATTTGATGCTGAAACAGGCTACATGCGTGCGCGAGATAGTCAAGGAAACTTCCGCCCTGACTTTTCTCCCTATAGTTGGGGACGAGACTACGCTGAATGCTCTGCCATTCAAGCGACTTTAGGCGTCTTACATGACATCCCAGGTTTGCGTCAACTCATGGGCGGAAAAGAAGCATTTAGCCACTATCTTTTGAAATCCTGTCAGGACGCTCCTCTCTTTGAAACCACCGGCTATGGTTACGAAATTCATGAAATGAGCGAGATGGCAACAGCTCCCTTTGGACAACTCGCCATCTCTAACCAGCCTAGCTTCCACATTCCATATCTCTTTCGCTATAGCAACTATCCAGACTACACTGCCCTTCTCATCAAGAGCCTACGTCAGAAGGCCTTTCACCCAAGCTGGCAAGCCTATCCTGGCGATGAGGACAATGGCAGTCTCTCGGCTTGGTACATCTGGTCAGCTCTTGGTTTTTATCCGACCTGTCCAGGCAAGCCCAGCTATGATCTCGGAATCCCTCTCTTTGACCACCTCCGTATCTACCTGACTAAGGAAAATAAATGGCTGGATATCCATGCCGAGCAAAACCACAGCCATTTCAACTTTGTCAAAGAATGCCGATTGGACAAGACCATAGTATCTAGCATTCAACATCAAGACCTCTTGAAAGCTGAGCAACTAACCTTTACACTTAGCTGGTTGCCAAATCACTCCTAACCAAAAGAACCTTTGCATCGCGCAAAGGTTCTTCTTTTATGAAACTTGGACCTGAAGCTGGTCAACCAGCTGCCCATCTACCGTCAGATTCAGATAAAAGTCCAAGGTTTTATCTCCTGCAAAATACAAGGTTGGTAGCGTTAGCTTTTTTTCAGTCTCGCCAACTTGAAACGCAAGGACTTGAATCTCGTCCCGATAAGCGACACCATGCACACCCGTCCCTGGTTGAATCGAAATCTTAGCTTCTAAAGGACTGCTAGATTCTGTGCGCTTCACTGTAAAATGGACATTTTCTCCCTTGATCACAGCCAGACTTTTTTCTGAGAACTCTAGTTGCTGAACAGTTTCTTTTTTCGACAAGGTAGGTGTTTTATAGAGTGAAATCTTGGTCAACAAAGGCAAAGCCTGTGCCTCTGTAATGGTCACGCGTATCTTCTGCGCCTCAACGACTGATCCTCGTAAGAGACGTTTGTAGCCAACAGTATAACCAGAGCCAAACTCCTGCCAAACGCCATCCAACTCTACCTGAACATGAAAAGCGGCGATGCGTTGCCCCAACTTCAAATCTTCTCTTAACTCAATCACATCAAAAGTTTTAAGTGCCCCTAAATCGAGCTCTAATTGGATTGGCAACTCTGCATCACTTGCCCAAGAACTAGCCTCCAGCCCATCTGTCAGATGATGACAGGCATAGTCTGGTGATAGAGCAGGGCCAGATACCTTGGCTCCCAAAGCCAAATCTTCTTTATAGAGCTCGTCACGATAGGCAGCAAATTCATAGAGACGCTGGATATCCTTTTCGTCAAAGAGTCCATCTTGGTTTGGCGGAATATTGAGTAAAAGAGGTGTACCCCGCCCTACCGAGTGAAAGTAGATTTCGACCAACTCCTCGAGAGACTTGGGGTCCTGATCCTCATGGTAAAACCAGCCCGGCCGAAGAGAAACATCTGCCTCACCGATTGAAAATAGCGTCCCAGAGGGGTCTCCATGCTGTAGATAATCTAATTCCGCTTCTGTTCCTAACTTGTCTGGCTTGACTTTTTGCCACAAGGGATCCCCTGCATAGCCTCGTTCATTTCCAATCCAGCGAATACTAGTTCCCTCAGTTGAGAAAACCAAACAATCGCCCTGCAAGTCACGAATGGTTTCAAACCAAGTCTCAAACTCATAGTTGACCTTCTGGGCCCCTTCCCCTCGAGCACCATCCATCCACACCTCAGCAAACTTCCCATCATTGCCATAAGCAGGATTTGACAAGATTTCCTTCAATTGAGCCAGATAATAGGCATTGTAGTCTGCTTCTCGGTCCACATGATAGAGGGGACTATGGGCATCCCAAGGAGACAAATACACTCCCATATCCATGTCAAACTCAGTCGCAACTTGGGAAACCTCAAGGAGCAAGTCCCTCTTTCCATCCCTCCAAGGGCTAGCCTTGACCGAATAATCTGTATGGGCTGTCGGATAGAGGACAAAACCATCGTGGTGCTTCACCACCAAAATCAGCTTTTTAAAACCTGTTTCTTTGAGTACCCGAACCCATTCACGCGCATCCAACTTGGTCGGGTTAAAACGCTTGGGATCCTCTTGCCCACTTCCCCATTCTTGGTCATAAAAGGTATTGGGGCCAAAATGGATAAAGGCAGCTAGTTCATCCTCTAAATAAGCTAACTGAGCCTGACTTGGTAATGGCTCATGTGGTTTTATTTTCGTCATCATCTCAAATCTCTTTTTCTTGTTCACAAAGTTATCCACAACTTGTGGATAAGAAAGCATACCTAAAAACTAATTTCTTCAGACTCCAGCTCTTAGACTTTGGACCTGTAAATCTAAACAGACCTTTGTCAAATAGCTCTGTACTAGGGTTTCTGCTAGCTCTCTAGCAAGTCACTAATATACGGAACTATTATCAGGATACTTCAACACCCTGAGTTGTATGTCATTTCCCCCTAGACTTATCCACAGACTGTGAATAAACTAGTGTTCCAGACTGTTCTCTCTTTGACTATAACAAAAAGCGATAGCAGCGTCAATATGACTAAGCTTCCTTCCTAAATCCCCTGAAAAGATTCTATAATTTGTACAATCGTAACTTTTGCATTCGTCAGCTAGTGAGAAGCAGCCAATAGATAATGACTTCTTTATCACATTGTGAACAGTACATCTGTGATACTATAATACCTAACAACCTAACCGTTTCTAGCAAAAAATCCCGCAGATTTGCGGGATCTTCTCTTGCATCAATGCGCCAACATTTCTTGGGCGATTTCTTGGCCAGATAGGTTATCTGGGTAGTAGGTTGGCCAGTTATCCATCTCTTCAAAGAGGGCTTCTTGGCTAGTACCTCCAAAGAAGATATGGAAATGTTCTGCCTTAACTGGGGCGATATTGTGGTCACTAAACTGAACGTACTTGAACTGTCCAGCGTCTGCATCTGTCGCTTCAAAGAGGAAGCGCACACCACGATTACCTTTCTTATACGTCAAGATTTTCTTG
The DNA here is from genome assembly GCF_027691175.1 of Streptococcus halitosis. Classification (GTDB taxonomy): domain Bacteria; phylum Bacillota; class Bacilli; order Lactobacillales; family Streptococcaceae; genus Streptococcus; species Streptococcus halitosis_A. Next base: position 89,724 of record NZ_JAQFBD010000001.1, on the reverse strand, counting down.
CCGACATACTTATACGTAAATTTCTTACTTTGTCCACCTTGAACAAATTCCATAGTGTTGTCCGTAATGTTGATTTTAGTCACATCTGTCTGATAGCCTTTTCTATAGTAGGCCTTGTACTCATCCTTGGTCATCTTGCCAGTCAACTTAGCCTTGTAGTCAAAGACTTGATCAAAGGTTCCATCCTCAAGGAAAGGATAAACTGACTGCCAGTTGCCAGCATAGTCACTCAAGGTACGGTCTTTGACATCTGCATCCTCAAAGTAACCATTGTGAACTGTCTTGGTATTTTCTTCCTTTTCTGGCTCAATTTCTGGCCCTTCTTGGTCTGTTGTTTGTTTCAAAGCCTTGAGGTTTTTCTCCATGATAGAGATGTAATTTTCTCCCGCCTTGGTGGCCTCTTCTGTCAGACTTTCTAAAGGATTGAGGACATCTAGTTTGACACCTGTTTCTTTTGAAAGTGTATTGGCGAGGGCTTGTGAGGCATTTTCTTCAAAGTAGATATAAGAAATCTTGTTTTTCTTGATATACTCTGTCAATTCTGCCAAACGTGCTGCTGATGGTTCTGCATCTGGTGAGAGACCTGAGATGGATACTTGCTTGAGACCGTAGTCCAAGGCAAGGTAGTTAAAGGCAGCGTGCTGGGTCACAAAGCTCTTTTGTTTAGCTTGAGACAAGCCATCTGTGTAGGCCTTGTCCAAGGCTTGCAATTTTTCGATATAGGCAGCCGCATTCTTCTCAAAAGTCTCTTTTTTATCAGGATAATCTGCTGACAAGCTGTCACGGATATGCTCTACTAGTTTAATGGCGCGTGCTGGTGAAAGCCAAACATGAGGATCGTAGTCGTGATGGTGACCCTCACCGCCATGATCATGCCCTTCCTCTTCTTCCTCACCACCTGGCAAGAGGAGCATATCACCTGTTGCCTTGATGGTTTTCACTTTTTTCTTATCCAAGGATTCTAACAATTTTGGAACCCATGTTTCCATGTTTTCATTTTCATAGACAAAGGTATCTGCATCTTGGATTTTGGCAACTGCCTTGGCAGACGGTTCATACTCATGGGGTTCTGTACCAGCACCGATTAGAAGCTCTACATTAGCAGTATCTCCTGCGACTTGTTTGGTAAATTCGTAGACAGGGTAAAAGGTTGTCACGATATTTAGCTTCCCATCTGCCTGTTTTTGATTGGAACAAGCCACTAAAAACAGAGCACATAGACTAGCCAGTAGTAAGCTAATTTTTTTCATTTCATTCTCCTATTTGATAAAACGTTTCAGTAGACTGACTAACAAAAAGACAGCTACAAAGATAATGGTGATACTAGCGCTGGCAGGTGTTTCCGCATAGTAGGAAATATAGAGACCTGCCACCATTCCCAAAAAGCCAATAGCGCTGGCTAGTAACATAACGGATTTGAAGTTTTTCCCCAGACGAAGGGCAATGCTAGCTGGCAAGACCATAATGGTCGACACCAGAAGAGCTCCCGCAGCTGGAATCATAAGGGCAATGGCCACCCCTGTCACCATGTTAAAGAGGATAGACATGGTACGAACTGGCAAGCCATCCACAAAGGCCGTGTCCTCATCAAAAGTCAGGATATACATTGGTCGCAAGAATAAGAAAGTCAAGAGTAAAACGACCGCAGCAATGGCAAAGAGGAAAATCACCTGCTCCTGGCTAATGGTCACAATCGACCCAAAGAGATATTGGTCCAAACTCATTGAGCTCGAACTTTTACCCTTACTCATCACGATAAGAGACACTGCAAGACCTGTTGACATGAGGATGGCAGTCCCGATTTCCATAAAGTTCTTATAGACTGTCCGAAGATACTCTAGAAAGACCGCAGCGATCAAGACAATAGCAATGGTTGAAATAGTTGGAGAAATCCCCAAAACCAGACCAAAGGCTACTCCTGATAGAGAAACGTGACTGAGGGTATCGCTCATGAGACTCTGACGACGTAAGATAAGGAAGGTCCCAAGAACTGGAGAAAAGAGACTCATGGCAATGACCGCCAAGAAGGCACGCTGCATAAAGTCATAGGATAACAAACTAAGCATGTTCCACCTCCTGGTCGCTTTCGTGAACGTTGAAACAACGCCATGGCGAATCTTGATTGCGCACTAGATGAATATTGCGATCCGCATAGTCCTTGACCTCCTCAGGGTCATGGGTAATCATCAAAACAGCCTTGCCATGATGGTGAGCACTATGGTGCATGAGTTCGTAAAATTCATTTTTGCTTCCTGCATCCATCCCTGTCGTCGGCTCATCCAAGACAAAAATATCTGGGTCAGAAGCAAACATCCGGGCAATCACTGCTCGTTGCTTTTGCCCTCCCGAAAGGGAACCAATTCGTTTGTCACGGTGTTCCCACATACCAACTGAGTCTAGACTGGCCTTGATATGCTCCTCATCGTGGGCATTCAAACGACGGAACCAGCCCTTTCGCGGATAGCGACCCGACTTGACAAATTCATAAACTGTGCTTGGAAATCCTGCATTAAAACTAGCAATTTGCTGCGGGAGATAAGCTATCCTAAGCTTTTTCCCATGAGTATTTGTCTTTGAGATGGTTACCTTGCCAAATCTTGGCTGCAGGATACCTAGACTAGCCTTGATAAGCGTCGTCTTGGCAGCTCCATTTTCACCAGTCAGGGTGACAAACTCCCCACTATCAACACTGTAGTTGATATGTTCGAGGACAGGTTCCTTGTCATAATAGAAAGACAAGTCCTCTACTGTAATATACCGCATTATTTGATTTCTCCTACTAAAGCAGTTAAAAACCGCTGGATAACTTCTTGTTCATTTGGAGTAAACTGACTTGCCACTTGTTCATAGGCTAAGAGCGTGTGTTCATGATGATGGTGGTGTTCCTCTGCCACTGGTCGAGCTAGCTCTGTCAGTTGGTAAAAAATCACACGCGCATCTTTTGGATCTCTGGATGTCTCTAACATGCCCTCTTTGACCAAAGATTTGATAGCCTTGGTCACTGCCGCCTGACTGACATTAAGGCGACGGGCCAACTCCGAGTTGGTTAGGGATTCTTCTGACAAGAGCATGAGGATGTGTTCCTGAGTATTGGTCAAGGCAACGTCACTCGTGCAATGCCCGATCAGAATTTCATGCTGGTTCTCAGATCTCAAGATCACCTCGTTTAAAAAGTTATCGATTTCCTGTGCAAGCTGTCTCATGTGTTACTCCTTCCCTAGCTATCTTTTCCATAAAAAACTTAGATAGCCACCGATTCTTTACTGGTTAATTATATCATAAACCAAAAAAGAGTCAAGGGAAAAAGGCGTAAAAACGTTTCCCTAGACTCTTCTAGATGTGAAATTTAACCTATTTTAGCTTTGGTTTTCTGCTCGATAAGATACCTGCCAGACCAGCTACCATTCCCATCAAGAGTAAGAAGATGGATTGTTCACTTCCTGTATTTGGGAGAGCTTTTTCTGAGACAACTGCCTTCTTGCTAAATTGACCTGCCACCTCATAAGTCAATGGCACATTTGTAGTCGCATCGTTAGCAGCCGCATTCGTTTGAGGCGTTTCTACTGGCAGACTAAAGTTTTTAGAATCCACAGAAATCGTCCGTGAGTTCGGATTGATCTTTTCATACTGAGTCAAATCAGCTGTTTTCAGATACTCTTCAAAGGCCGCATCCATAGAAGGACCCTCTTCTCGCGCGCCACCTAACATAGTGTAGCCATCGCCACCCGCAGCTAGAAAATCATTAGTTGCAAGATAGTAGGTTTTTGCGAGGTCTAGGAGATCATAACGACCAGTTGTGCGGTTTTTAACCTGAATAGCCAAGACACGTTTACCTGATGGTAGGTTGGTATCATAGTAGACCTTCACACCCGAAACTTGCAAGAAGCCACCACTTGGCTCTAACAATGGTTGGCCGTTCTCATCCAAGACCTTCTTGCCATCCTTATCGACCTGCAAGATAGATCCGAGTGACTTTTCAAACATATCCAATACTTGTTGCCCCGTCACTTGGATTTGTGAGATGGTATTTCCAAATGGAAGAACCGCAATGACATTGCCTTTCGTAATCCGTTTGCCTTTTGCAATAGTTTCACGCAAGCCACCACCATTTGTCACAGCGATGTCAGTCGGATGGCTAAATCCTGTCTGACCATACTGATAGAGAGAATCTGCTACAACGTTTCCGAGGTTGGTTTCACGAACCCGAACGTTTTCACGATCTCCATTGAGTTCTACAGGGCTGTTTGAAACGACTTCAACAGCATTTTTAGCATCGTATTTTTGTTTAATATCTTTGACTAGTTTTTCAACTGTTGGATTAGCTGGTAATTTTTTAGCATCAGCAGCCGGAATCTGAGTTGGATTGCCCAAAAGCTGACGTGATTTGTAGGTGATTTTCCCTACATTATGAAGGTAGCTTCCTGTCTGGTTATAGGTAACATTGTCTCCATAAGTCGTTGATTCTACTGTATGAGAGTGACCGTCGATTACTGTTACGCGTTTCCCTTTCAAACGAGGATTTTTAGACAAGGCTTCTGCCAAAGTTGAACCACGCCATTCGACTGGGGTTGTGGTATCCACACCCAAGTGAGCCAGCACAACATAGTGTTTGTAGTCCTTACCTTCTGCACGAGCCTTGGCTTGAACTTCTTCGATGACCTTATTGACTTCAGAGATTGGATCTGTAAAAGTTACCCCTTTGACATTTTTAGGGTGAGTTTTGGTAGCTGTTTCAGGTGTTGTCACGCCGATTACAACAAACTCATCACCTTCCACAGTCTTATCTTTATCAACGATTGTAGAAGCTTCAAAAAGACGAGCTCCATTGACATAAGTATTTGAGCTAAGTAATGGGAATTTCAAGATTTCCTTGTATTTTTTAACTTCATCAAGACCAAAGTCAAACTCATGGTTTCCTACTGCCATGGCATCATACTGCATCTGATTGAGAATTTCAGCACGCGCTTCACCCTTAGTAGAGTTGGAAATCGGCAAACCTTGGAAGGCGTCTCCCGCATCTACGACGAGAGTCGTTTGATTTGATTTCGCACGTTCCTGCTCGATGACAGTCGCTAACTTGGCATCTCCAATTACTCCCTTTTCCTCTACAATACGACCATGGACATCATTGGTGTGTAAGATAACGGTGTCCTTTTCTTCGCTTTTAGTAGATTCAGCAGGAGCTGACGGAGTTTCTGCAGGTGCAACCGCTTCTGAAGTTGCTGAAGTTTCCGGTACCGCAGGGCTCTCAACAGGAGCTGGAGTCGCCGACGTAGCTGGAGTCGCTACAACAGCTGAACTTTCTGCAGGAGTTGTTGCTTCCTCAGCGTAGACTTGTCCAGCTAAGAAGGCTGGAGCTAACAGGGCTGTCGACAAGACAGGTAACAAAGAACGTTTGTTCATTTTAAAATCCTTTTCTTTTCGTTTTTCCTTTATATTATACGATATTTCTAGAAAATTTGAAACCTTTGACTTATTTTCATCTAAAACATTCGCTATTTAAACAAAAAAGCTTGGGTTCAAATCCCAAACTTTTAGCTCATTTTATTGGAAATCTTTGATCTTCCCATCATAGGTCGCCCAGTCCTTGCTAAAGAAGCGGTCATTCATCTTGTAGTCTGGAGCTGGTTTCGGATCCGTCAAGAAAGGATTGACAACCTTATCAAAAGCCAGCCAACCCAACCATCCTAGATGAATGGTATCCTTAACAAAATATGGATCCCCTCCATTTTTTGAAAAATCAGCAATATTGGTAAAACCCTGACTTTCTAATTGGTAACGAATTTTCTCCACTGCATGCTGGTACATCTCTTCGCTGAGCCCTGTGTACTCCATCCACTTCTTGTTAACCGGCTGAATGACAAAGAGCACATTGACATTCGACTTAGCAAATTGATTGAGGACCAGCTGCAAATCATTGTACTCAGAGGACTTGAGGAAGTTGTAATTTTTTTGATACCCTTCCCATTTTTTTAAATCCTTTTGAATCTCTCTCGTATAGAAATGATTTTCCATCCCCATATCGTTATTGGTCGTATTTGCTTCTGCGTCCTTACGAACAATTTTTTCTAACTCATCATAAGAAAATTGATCCGGAAGATCCTTTAAATAGTTCTCCACGTGTTCCTTGTACTTGAGTTTTCCTCGAATGGAGAATTGTCCAAAGAGAGCGGATTGCTTTTCATTGAATCGCGCAAAAATATCAATAGCAACCTGATCAACCTCTGATAATTCTTCACCCTTTGACAGTTTTTGAACAATGCCTTTTAATGCAACATTAGGATTCTGCTTTAACAATCGAATAGCCGCATGCTTTGCAGCAATATCACCAGATTGATTTTCCAAAAAAGCTGTCAATTGGTCACTGTTAAAAAATCTCTGAAACGCTGCGGGTTCATAATCTGTCTCCGTAAACCACTGAGGCGAAATCACAAATACAGCCTGCTTATTCTCTATTTCTGGCAAAATTTGCTGTAGACCAAAATATTGATTGAGAGAGGCTGCTCCTGCTTGACCTAGAAAGTAAGGACGATAGGGACGATGGTATTTTTCCGCTAAAACAGCTGGATGGACACTATCAAATCGAATCCATTCACTGGACCCTAGAAAAGGAATAAAACGCATATTTGGATCCGTAAGAGCCCTTACTTTTTGGCTTCTCTCTTTAAAACTCTCTATACTAACAGAAGCCGCTGAGTACTTCTCCTCCGTCAGATTATGACTTGTTGTACTTGGATAAAAAAAGATGAGTAAAAGAATCAAAAGGCCAGCAATGAAGATAGGACCGAAGATCAGCCACAAGCGTTTAAGCATTCTTCAACTCCGTGATACCTGCTACGATTTTATTAGCCGTATTCCAGTCATCGCGACCGAACTCCGTCACTGGAACACGAATGTCAAAACGGTTTTCAATCTCAACGATCAATTCAACCGTTCCCATGCTATCCAAAACACCAGCATCAAAAAGATCTTCATCCATCATGTCAGAAACATCTTCCATAAACAACTCATCAATAATTTCAATAACTTCTGATTTGATATCCATTTTTCATATCCTTTTATTTTTTAAACCATAAATCATTCAAAAATCCAGAAAAGATTAAGAATGAAACCATTACGACATGGAAGGTGACAACCATGCCAAGCAACTGAATCCAGCGATTCTCAGGTAAGGAACCCTTCCCAGCTTTTTTCCGTTCTTTATTAAGCGCTTTTTTCTTACGAACCCAAGCATCATTGATAACCAGTCCAATCCCATGAAAAAGTCCATAGGCGATGTAATACCAAGTCACACCATGCCAAAACCCCATAATCAGCATATTGAGGATATAAGCTACACTTGAGGTCACATTGCGATTTTTAAAGATCTTCTTTCTGGTCATGACCATAACCATCCGCATAAAGACAAAGTCACGAAACCAGAAAGACAGACTCATGTGCCAGCGATTCCAAAACTCCTTTAAATCCCTTGACAAAAAGGGCTTGTTAAAGTTGATAGGACTATGAATCCCCATCAAATTGGAGATGGCTAAGGCAAACATAGAGTAGCCCGCAAAGTCAAAGAACAAGTCTAGACCAAAGGTATACATCACCGCCAGAGCATAATGATTAAAGAAACCACCTGTCTGTAAGGCCAAATTTTTCAGTGGAGGCAGTAATATCTCTCCTAAAACATGGGCCAAGATAAACTTGTAAAGGAAGCCAAGCATGATATACTTGACAGCCTCTTCTAGCATGTCCATCAACTCATCCCGTTCAGGAATGGTCTCATAATTTTCATTGAAGCGTTTAAAACGATCAATGGGACCACTCGAGAAAGTCGGCATAAAGAGAAGAAAACGCAAGAATTGCCAGACGGTTAAATCCTTGATGACACCGTCTCTCAGTTCAACGATAATCCCAACTGCACGAAAGGTCAAGTAAGAAATCCCTAAAAATCCAAACAAAGATTGAGATCCATGAATAGCAGGAGATACTTTCACAAAGACGATTGGCAATAGAGATAAAAAGCTAACCAGATAAAATATCCATTTACTATCCCGTTGTTTCCTGTACCTTTTGTAGAAAGATACAAGCAACACTTGCCAGATAACATAAAGGATAAGAGCACTTATTTGATTCGTCTTTCCACCGACCAACATGGTGACGATAAAGAAGAGACTAACGAGCACCTCATACCAGGCAAAACGTTTCTTGAAAAAGAGACCAATGAAGATAGGTAAAGTCGCAACAATTACGTATAAAAAGTACTGAAGGTCACCATAAGGTTCCAAATGAGGTAGCTGTTTATAAAGCTCCATCATCTACTGTTTACCTCGTTAATCAAGCCCTTGATATCAATTTTACCATTAGGCGTTAGCGGCAAACTATCTCGATAAAGAAACTTAGACGGCATCATATAAGACATCATGATATCTGCTAGGTCTTCTTTGATAGCCTTGGTAATATCGATATCACGTTCAAACTGTTCACGAACACCGTCCTTTAGGATGACATAGGCCAATAGATTTTGTACCTTGTGGTCCTTGTTATAACGTGGGACAGCAACAGCCGACTCGATATAGCGAGACTTGTTGAGGTTTTGAGAGACATCTTCAAGCTCAATGCGATAGCCATTAAACTTAATTTGGAAGTCCATGCGTCCGCCATAGAGAAGCAAGCCCTCCTCTGTCATGGTTCCTACATCCCCTGTGTGGTAGGCTGGAAGACCTTCGAACTCAAAGAAAGCTTCTGCCGTTTTTTCAGGATTATTCATATAGCCTTTTGAAACAGCTGGCCCAGAAACGATGATTTCTCCTTGCTCACCATTTGGAACTTTCTTACCTTCATCATCAATGATAAAGGTTGGAGAATCAGCCTTAGTATAGCCGATTGGCAGGCGTTTGAGAGTCGCCAACATCTCATCAGTGACGGCAACTGCTGACAAAGCTACCGTCGCTTCTGTTGGTCCGTAGGCATTGATAATACGGGCATTTGGGAATCGCTCGCGTAGTTTTTGAGCTGTTTTGACTGTCAATTCTTCACCATCAAAGTAGAAATGCGTGATTCCTGGCATTTTCTCACTGTTAAAGTCTTCTGACAACATGGCCATATCTGCAAAGGATGGTGTTGAGGTCCAGATAGCAATGGGCAAGGAAAAAATCGTCGCAAAGAGTTTTTTGAAGTCCTGAGTAATGGCTGAAGGAAGAGCAAAAAGCGTACCACCCAGTGCTAAGGTTGGCGCCCAGTACATGACAGATAGGTCAAAAGAATAAGGGGGCTGAGCCAGCATTTGTGGACGATTTGGCGTCGCAAATTCCTTATCTGTAATCATCCAGTTGGTAAAGCTGAGAAGATTATCATGGGAAATCTGCACTCCCTTAGGCTTACCAGTCGTACCAGAAGTAAAGATGATGTAGTAGTTGTCATCTCCCTTGACTGGATGGGGCATCTCGTAGCTGGAAGCTTGAGCAAAAGCTTCATGGACTTGCTCTAAATTCAGCATCGGTGTGATAGTTTGCTCTAATGGAAAATCTGAGATGGCAATAATCAAACTTGGCTCTGCAACTTCTACGATAGCAGAAACTCGTTCCAAGGCCGAATGGCTATCAATTGGGATGTAGGCATGACCTGACTTAGTTAGCGCTACAAAGGTAGCCAACATCTCATATTCCTGACCACCAAAAACGACGACTGGAGATTTCTCAGGCAAGTCAAGTCGATCGATAGCTGCAGCTAAACTATCTGAATCAGCCTTCAGATCACCATAAGTATGCTCTTGACCTAAAACATTATAGACAGGATATGTTGGTTGTATTTGAGCAAAGTGCTCAATCGTTTCAATCATATCTTTTATCGGTTTATTAGACACTGTTCCTTTTCTCCTTTAAACTAGAACTCATTATAAATAAAGCCACCTTGTCCCTGCCCAAGGTAACTAAAAAAATAAAGCAGGCCAAGCAAGATTACAAAATATAGGGCCGTTCGGCCTGAGAATATATGTAGATTTCGTTGTTTTTTCATAAGCTATCCATTAATATATCATTTCTATCGACTACAAATACGAACTATTAGTGATTTATCTTCCTAACATTTTACCACTTTATCAACCTTTTTTTCAACTGTTTACCATAACTTAAAAGTTCGTTTTAGGTTATTTTAAGATAAATTAAAATGTTAACAGTAAATGTGAACAAAAATTTCCATTTCTATAAATCTCCTATACCAATCATTAGAAATTAAACAGTTTAAAGAATGACAGCAAACACACGGCTCCCCCTTTGAGCATTTTTATGCTAAAATAGAAGGTATGGATAAGATTATTAAAACTATATCAGAAAGCGGAGCCTTTCGTGCTTTTGTTCTTGACAGCACGGAAACCGTCCGCACTGCTCAAGAAAAACATCAAACTCAAGCCAGTTCAACTGTCGCACTTGGCCGTACCCTTATCGCCAGCCAGATTCTCGCAGCCAATGAAAAAGGAAATACCAAGATTACTGTAAAAGTTCTTGGAACGAGCTCTCTCGGTGCCATCATCACGGTCGCAGATACAAAGGGCAACGTCAAAGGCTATGTGCAAAATCCCGGTGTAGATATCAAAAAAACTGCAACTGGTGAAGTTCTAGTCGGACCTTTTGTCGGCAATGGTCAATTTCTCGTTATCACAGACTATGGTACTGGAAATCCTTACAACTCTATGACTCCTCTCATCTCTGGAGAAATCGGTGAAGACCTGGCCTTTTATCTGACTGAAAGCCAACAAACCCCTTCAGCAGTCGGCCTCAATGTCCTTTTGGACGAGGAAGACAAGGTCAAGGTTGCTGGTGGCTTTTTGCTCCAAGTATTGCCAAATGCCAAAGAGGAAGAAATCGCACGTTTTGAAAAACGAATCCAAGAGATGCCAGCTATCTCAACCCTTCTGGAAAGCGATGACCATATCGAAGCCCTCCTCAAGGCTATCTACGGTGACGAATCCTACAAACGACTTTCCGAAGAAGAAATCCGTTTCCAATGTGACTGCAGTAAAGAACGCTTCATGGATGCTCTTGCCAGCCTTCCAAGCTCAGACTTAGAGGAAATGAAAGAGGAAGACCACGGGGCCGAAATCACTTGTCAATTCTGCCAAACGACTTATAACTTTGATGAAAACGACCTGGAGGAACTCATTCGTGACAAATCTTAATACACCCTTTATGATTGGCAATGTTGAGATTCCCAATCGTACCGTTTTAGCGCCTATGGCTGGCGTGACCAACTCAGCCTTTCGTACCATCGCAAAAGAGCTCGGAGCTGGACTCGTTGTCATGGAAATGGTCTCTGACAAGGGAATCCAATACAACAATGAAAAAACCTTGCATATGCTTCACATCGATGAAGGCGAAAATCCCGTTTCTATCCAACTCTTTGGTAGTGATGAAGACAGCCTCGCACGCGCAGCAGAATTCATCCAAGAAAACACCAAGACCGATATCGTCGATATCAACATGGGCTGCCCAGTTAACAAAATCGTGAAGAACGAAGCCGGTGCTATGTGGCTCAAGGATCCAGACAAGATCTACTCTATTATCAACAAGGTCCAATCTGTCCTTGATATCCCCCTAACTGTCAAAATGCGCACCGGCTGGTCTGACCCTTCCCTAGCAGTTGAGAATGCTCTCGCCGCTGAGGCTGCTGGTGTCTCTGCCCTTGCTATGCACGGCCGTACCCGTGAGCAAATGTATACTGGTCACGCTGATCTTGAGACCCTTCACAAGGTTGCTCAAGCTTTAACCAAGATTCCATTTATCGCCAACGGTGACATCCGTACAGTTCAAGATGCTAAACAACGCATCGAAGAAATTGGTGCTGACGCAGTTATGATTGGCCGAGCAGCCATGGGAAATCCCTACCTCTTCAATCAAATCAACCACTACTTTGAAACAGGAGAAATCCTTCCTGATTTGACCTTTGAAGATAAGATGAAAATCGCCTACGAACACTTAAAACGCTTAATTAACCTCAAAGGAGAAAAAATTGCAGTCCGTGAATTCCGTGGCCTCGCTCCTCACTACCTTCGTGGTACATCTGGTGCAGCCAAGCTTCGTGGAGCCATTTCACAAGCTAGTACTCTTGCAGAAATTGAGGCCCTCTTGCAACTAGACAAAGCATAGTCTCACATCTACAACTCACAAAAACGGCAAAGCTCAAAAATGAGTCTTGCCGTTTTTATATGTTTTCATCTTGTAAATCTAATTGCTTCACTCTAGCTATATAGTAGGACATAATCAAAAACAAATTAAGGCTGACAATCCATATAGACCATTCATGAAGAAAATGCATCAATACAGCCAAGCTGATTGCGCCCACTATAAAACTTCCCACAACAATCCCATAATTTAAGGCCTGACGACAGTATTCTTGGATATTTCCTTCTCTTCTAGCAATGCGATACAAAGCAGTCAACATCTTTCGGTAATTTCCAGACGTCATAAAAATGACATAGGGATGATCTTCAATCAAACTGCCCGTAAATGTTAGCATCATCATTCCTGTTCCAAAAGCGATGAAAGGAACTTCTAATAGAGGAAATCGTGAAAAGAAAGGTAGAATAAGAGTTCCAATAAATAAAGGAAGCAGCATCTTAACCCGCCAGTAGGCCGTTTTACGGTATTCTTTCATGTGCAATGCAAACAGAAATCCTAGAGAAAAGAAAATAATGGAGCAGAATCGTAGCATCGTATTGATAACATTTGAGTCGTGCCAATCAGATATCAGTAGGAGAATGTTCCCTGTCTGTGTCGCTACTAAACTATGGTACTGAATATGGCAAAACACATCCAAAGAACCACCTACAAATCCAAGAAATACTCCCATCAATCGTGTGTTTTGAGGTAAGATTAATTTATCCGCCATGTATTATCACTCGTTTTCCTTTGATTTTTTTATTATACCACTTTCTCTTGGAGAAACTAAGTGAAAAACAGTTGACTCACTCTTTTACAGAACGATTTCTAGTAAGAGTTAAAACATCAAATTTTATTATTGAATCAAGGCAACGCTTGAAACTTTACCATCCGCACCTGTTGTAATTTGGATGATTTTTCCTCCTCCGATTTTAGCATTATACTTGCCATCATCAAGAGTGTAAGAGTAGCCTCTAATAGAGTAGTTTTCTTTATTTCCTTCTGCAGTTTCTACTGTAAATTGGCCCCCTGATGAAACCGTAATAGTTTCGCCATTCGCTCCCTTCCAGTTGCCTGCAGCTGCTGAGAAATCACCATCGACCATGGTTAAAACACCCTTGTAGCGTTTGTTGTGTTCAGCTTGCTTGTCTTGAAGTTTGCGGTCAGTTGTTGGATCATAGCCTGACTGGTTAGACTGGGCTTGAGAGCCTTGCTGAGTTGAAGGTGCCTGAGATGGAGCTTGCTGACTAGGGGCTGCTTGTTCTTGTCTTGATTCAGGCGCTGGTTTCGCTTGTGACTGATCCGCCGCTGTAGAAGACTGACCAGAAGATGCCTGGGCCTTTTCAGATGAAGCTGAGCTTGAAGATTTTTGAGTCTTGCTTTCTTTGCTAGAAGAAGCTGCTTTAGAGCTTGATGATTGACTTGTCTTGGCAGAGCTACTGGTTTGAGCGGTTTCGTTTTTATTTCCACAAGCTCCCAGTAGCAAGGTAGAAGCCAATACAGTCGCTGCCATCAATTTGATATAGGTTTTCTTTTTCATTTTTCTACTCCTTTGTAACATTTTTGAAATGTTAAGAAATCTTTTTGTAATATAATTGTAACATTGGGCTTTGAATCTGTCAACTATTTAGAGAACCTATTTTAAAAATTGTTCCCTCCACTATTTCAATTCGTAATTGAAACGAAAAAATAGAAAAATTTCCTAGATTAGAGTCCTATTTTTTGCATCGTACTTATATAATCGCTTGCATTGTTCTATAATAAAAACAGTCGCAACAGAAAAGCAATCTAATAATAGTAAACAAGGAGGTCGGGATTTTGGTCCCGACCTCTTTATTTCAATCGATAGGTTTTTCTTGGCTTCTTTTTAGGTACTCGTTTGAGCCCGACTTCTTCTACATATTCTCCGTATTTTACGAGAAAGTTATTGCTGACGATGGGGCGACCTGGGTTGATAAGATTGACCAGTTCAGTCCCCTCGTAGACAGTGAACTCCTCCTCCAGCAGGTAGAGGAAGGTCGGATTCCAGTCGAGACGGCCTTGGATTCGTTTGATAGATTCTTGGATAATGGCATAATGGTCAAAGGCGAAGGCTTGCTCGTCCAGCTCCACTCCCTCTAGGAAGCATTTGCCTGTCTGGAAATCGACATCTACGAAAACGACATCCTTAGCATCGTCACCTGCCTGAACGAGGTCTAAGGCACGACTAGGTAGGTACACCAAGTGGGCAATGGTCACTGTCCAGCCCCGCGGATCACGCCCGGGAGTCGATACGGTCATCAATTGCTCGATTTTTTCCAAAGGTAGATCGAGATTGACTTCTTCTCTCACTTCGCGCTGACAGGCATGTGCAGCATCTTCTCCCTTGTCCATAAAGCCTCCAACTAAGGCCAAACAGTTCTGATAAGGGTGAGCCTTGCGACGAATCAGCAGGAGTTTGATCTTTCCTTCGACAAAGCAGTAGGCTACCATATCCACTGTCACACTTGGTTTTTCATATTGAGGGAGTTCCTGCTTGTAGTACCAGTCTAAAAACTCCTCCTGACTGGCATGAATTTCAAAATATTCTTTTTCCATCATCCCTGATGGAATCTTTATGTCTGCCATCTTATGCCTCCTTTCGAACTGCCTTGGTCCATTGGTACCATCCCACTAGACTGTTCAGTGTGTAAACCCAGTACATCCCTTGAATGTGGATATTTTCACCCCACCAGAGGTAGATACTAAAGAGATTAGTTGCAATCCAGAAAATCCATTGCTCACGGTAGAGACGTGTCATCAAGAGCTGACCAACACCATTGGTCGCATCGGTAACACTATCACGGAAAGGGCGAGCGCTATGGATACTTTGGTAAGCCAAGCCCATACCAATCCAGATAATGGCAGTCAAGGCTAAGTACTTGAGCCAGTCAAGAACAGATAATTTCTTAGCTTCAAAGTGGGATTCTTCTGGTTTTTCCTGTTCATTGATACGATTGGACAGCCAAGCATAGAGACCAATCGGCTGCATGACAAAGAAGTAAACCGTCGTCAAGACTTCGCCATAAAAAGTCGCATTCATGGCCAAGATCAAGTAGATTGCTGAGTTAATGGCCCCAAAGAGATAATTGCTTGCACGCCCTTCTGCTACCAAGATAACACAGACAATCCCAGTCCAGGATGCAAATAAGCTAAGCCAGTCATGGCTTTCCGTATTTTGTGTAAACTCCAAGATCAAGGGAACACTTGACAGGGCGATGAGATACAACCACTGGAAAAGGCTACGGCCGACAAAGAGATCTTTCCATAGTAAGCGCATGATTCCTGCAAAACCAATCTTGCGGGCTTCGGCATGGACATTTTTAAAGTTTTCGATAAATTGTGTGATTTTTTCAGTTAGTTTTTTCATATTTTTCTCCTAATCTGCTTGGTAAATGGCATCAATAGCCACTTTTGCTGCTTCATAATTGCCTAGATAATCCTCTGCTAGATAAACTAAAGGAATGGTGGTTAAGTATCGCTCCCTCATCTGGTCCAAATGCTGGGAAAAACTGTAGCGAATGTGGTCTTCTGCCATGGTCATATCTCTAAATCCGTCATTGACATAGGAGCCAACAGGCTGCAAAAAGAGAATCAAATCCCATTTTTCCTTGGCCAAGATGGAGGCAAAGAGATTGTCAAAGGTTTCTCCTGATAAGTCCTCTTGGTCCTCAGTCTCCATGTAATAGTCATAGTAACCCTTGGTTACCAAGGAGTTGGTATCGGCTATCACTAGGCCTCGATTGGCATTGCTATCGATTAGCTTGGAGGTCTGGTCATACTGCCCTAAAAGGAGATAATAGTAATCTTTTGGAGTCAATTCATCGTCGCGGACATTGTTTTTGATCTGGTACTCACGCGCGTATTCCAGACTAACGGGCGCATCGTAATACCTTGCCAAATCCTTGGCCAGAGTGGTCTTCCCATTGCTAGCACTTCCCATAATTAACACTTTCTTAGTAAACTGACGACGGAAGGGTTGAGCAATATATTTCCAATATTTGCTTGGATTTTCTCGAATCATAGTCGCTGAGATACCAAACTTTCTTTCTTGCAAGACAGTGCTAAATCCACGTTTAGCTAGTTCTTGCTGGTATTCTTCTTCTCCCACAAAGAAAGTCAGTTCTTGCTGGGTTTCATCATAGGAAATCTCCTCTAACATCTGGTTCAACCACTCCTGCCAGCCCATAGGATAACGGGGAAGATTGGTCTCATCCAGCTTGCAGACAGAGGTCAATTCGTCATCACGAAAAGCCTCTCGGATATAGCGAAATCGTTTTTGAAGACTTAAACCTACCTGCTCCCCTCGGTCTCCCTCGTAGCCTGAAACGACTACCCAGACCTGGTCACACTTACGCTTCGCTCGCTGGATCAGATCGATATGACCCTGATGAAGAGGGGCAAAGGTCCCAAATACTACTGCTGTTTTCTTTTTCATAAACATTTTACCTTTTTATAATTTTTGATATTTTTATTTTCTATGTTTTTATTATATCTTATATTTTTATTTTTTCAAGGGTTTTTATTATTTTTTATAAAAAAGTGATAAAAAAGAATCAGGATTCCTCCTGATTCTCATTTTTAAGCAATATCAAATTTCAATTGTCCAGCTTTGACACCAATTTTGAGGGTCTTACCTGCTACCAGTTCTCCCTTAAGGAGGAGTTCTGCCAACTTGTCTTCCACTTCTGTTTGCAGTGTTCTGCGAAGTGGACGAGCTCCCATTTCTGGATTGTAACCGTGACTAGCTAGTAACTTCAGTGCCGAAGCTTGCAGTTTCAAGTCGATGCCTTTCTCTGCTAGGCTAGCAATCAATGGTTTAACCATGATCTTGACAATTTCCTGCATGTGTTCGCTATCCAAGCTGTGGAAGACCACCTTTTCATCAATACGGTTGATAAACTCTGGTCGATAAGCTTTTTTCAACTCTTCGAAGATTCGTTTTTCCATATTTTCTTGGTCAAAACGAATGTCCTTGGCCCCAAAACCGACAGTCTTGTCATCACGAAGGGCTGTCGCACCAAGGTTTGACGTCATGATGATAATGGTATTTGAAAAGTCAACCTTGCGCCCCTTGCTGTCTGTTAGAACTCCATCATCCAAGACCTGCAAGAGGACATTAAAGATATCTGGGTGGGCCTTCTCGACCTCGTCAAAGAGGAGTACGGAGTATGGTTTATTGCGGACCTTCTCGGTCAACTCCCCCCCTTCTTCGTAGCCCACATAACCCGGAGGAGCTCCATTGAGACGGCTGGCTGCGAATTTCTCCATATACTCACTCATGTCAAAGCGGATAAGGGCTGATTCGTCATCAAAAAGAACTTCTGCCAAAGCCTTAGCCAATTCGGTCTTACCGACACCCGTCGGTCCTAGGAACATAAAGGAGCCAATCGGACGCTTGTGACTGCGAATACCTGACTGGTTACGGCGAATGGCACGGCTAATGCTTGAAACAGCTTGATCTTGACCGATGACGCGTTTATGCAGTTCTGCTTCCAAGTTCAAGTATTTCTTAGCATCTGTTTGCGTCAGCTTTTGGACTGGGATACCTGACAAGCGACTTAAGGTGGTTAAAATATCAGATTCTGTCACCAAGTCTTTATAGACAGGCAATTCTTGTTCTTTTGCGATTAGCTGGCCTACTTGTTTCCACTTGCCATCCATCAAGGCCTTGTCAGCTGGACTCAAGTCGGTTTCATCCATTCTCACATGCTTGGATTTGTTTTGCACTGTTGCTGCCGCCTCATCCAATAGATCGATGGCAGAGTCTGGCAAGTGACGGCTTGTCAAGTAACGATGCGCCATCTTGACAGCTGTTTCAACCGCTTCATCTGTGATTTGCACACGGTGGTGTTTCTCATAGGTAGCCTTCAAGCCCTGTAAAATGGTCATACTGTCGGCCACGCTTGGCTCTTCGATCGTCACTTTGGCGAAACGACGAGAAAGGGCTGCATCCTTTTCGATATGTTTTTGATATTCCTCCTGAGTAGTCGCACCAACAGTTTTCAAAGTTCCACGAGCCAAGGCTGGTTTCAAGATATTAGCCGCATCCAGAGTCGAGTCAATCCCGCTCCCAGAACCCATGATAGTATGGAGTTCATCGATAAATAGGATGACTTGGCCATCTTCTTCAATATCCTTGATGATATTGTTCATGCGCTCTTCAAAATCCCCACGGAAACGTGTTCCCGCAACGACATTCATCAAATCAAGCTCTAACACACGCATCTTGGCCATTTCCGCAGGCACATCACCACTAGCAATACGCTGGGCAAGTCCAAGTGCCAGAGCTGTTTTCCCGACACCAGCATCCCCAACCAAGACCGGATTGTTCTTGGTCTTCCGACTCAAAATCTGAATCATACGCGAGATTTCCTTGTCCCGACCGATGACTGGCTCTAACTTGCCAGAGCGCGCTTGCTCCGTCAGGTCATGCGTGTAGTCCTCTAGACCGCCACTTGGAGTCTGAGGCATGCCCATCATATTAGCCATAGAATTTTGCTTATCAGAAACCGTACGATGGCGTTGGCGTAAAGCCTTGAGGTCTTCACGAGTCCATCCTGCACGTTCCTCTAAATTGCGACGAAGGGCAGCAATCTTGACCTGATCTTTCTTGTCTTCATAAGAAAAACCAGCCCTCTCCAAGATACGAGTCGCCAAGGCATTGCCATCATGCAAAATCGCATAGAGGACATGCTCTGTCCCCAACACCTTAGCATGGACCACTGAGGCCACATACTCTGCTTCTGCAAAGAGAACCTCCAAACGATGGGAAAAGGGCAATTCTGTAAAGGTTTCATCCTGGCTATAGTCCGTTTCAGTCAGTTCCAACGCAACCTCTTCTAAACGGTCCATTTCATAAGGATAATCATTTAGAGTCGCACCTGCCACACTGTAACTGTGATTGGACATGGCAATTAACAAATGCCAAGACTCTAGATATCGGGCTCCAAAATGGCCAGCAACCATGTAGGCACTTTCGATACATTCATTCAATGCTTTTGAATAATTCATCTTACTTCTCTTTTCTATCTACCTCTTGTAATAGCTGCCGGAGCATATTGGCACGGACAACTGAGGATTCCTCCCCTAGGACACGATCTGTTGCTACTGAAGTCAGCAAGGTCATTTCCTGCTTGGTCATCAAGTCCTGCTCCACCAAAAGCTGGAGAATATCCTCATAAATCTCCTGACTAACTCGCTCACCAATCGAGTAAAGCAAATCGCGGAGCATCTCATGATGACTGGAAAACTCAATCCGCCCAATGCGAATGTAGCCTCCACCACCTCGCTTGCTCTCAACCAAGTAACCTCTACTTTCCGTAAAACGTGTCTTGATGACATAGTTGATCTGACTTGGCACAACCTGAAAGGTATCCGCCAACTGACTCCGCTGCAATTCCACGATACCAGACTGGTCTAAAATTGCCTTGATATAGGCTTCGATATGATCTGATGTATTTTTAAATCTCATAGTAAATCAAACTCCTTCTTTGAACCTTGACTATCTTTGACTATTATACCGAAATTTTTGATTTTTTAAAAGGAAAAGGGAGCAAGTAAAGAATAATCTTCACCGACTCCCTATTTTTCTAAGTATTTAATCCCAATTCCGCCAATATTTGTCGTTTATAGGCAATTTTTTGAACTTCCTTGTCCTCACCTTCAGACCAATCTAGTTTGACTTCAGAAACGATCTGGCCCGGCCGATTTTTTAGAATATAGATGCGGTCGCTAAGGTTGAGGGCCTCCTCGATACTGTGGGTGATAATCAAGGTCGTCAGCTGCAACTGTTTGTGAATCTCCAGATACCAAGCGTGGAGTTCCATCTTGGTCATCTCATCCAAGGCGCTAAAGGCCTCATCCAAGAGAAAGAGCTTGTGCCCGAAAAGGTAGGTCCGGAGCAAGGCTACACGCTGGCGCATCCCTCCGCTGAGTTCGTGAGGATACTTATCCCGTACAGCTGTCAGCTGGAAGGTCGCAAGGATTTCATCTGCTTGGGCAATGGCCTCCGCCTTATCCACCTTTTGAATCAAGAGGGGCAGTATGATATTGCCAAGCACCGTCTTGTGCTCCAAAAGGAGATCCTTTTGTAACATATAACTCACGCGCCCCTTGGGATTTTCTTCGCCATCAAGGACAATTCGCCCAGACTGGACTTCTAAAATCCCAGCGATTAGGTTAAAGAGGGTGGTCTTTCCAACACCACTGGGCCCTAGGATAGAAACTACTTCACCTGAAGTGACCTGCAAGTTGATATCCTCTAAAATCTTTTCATTGTCGTAGGCATAGCTTACCTGTTCTAGTCTAATTTCTGTCATTATTTTACAAATTCGTTAGTGAAGCCTTTATCAGTCAAGTCTTCTTTAAGGATGCCATTTTCTTTATCCCATTTGTAGAAGGCATTCCAACGGTTTGCGTCAAATTGTCCCCATTTTTCCTTGTCGCTTGCGTATTCTTTTGACAAGTATTTTTGAGATTCGATGACAAAGTCACGTTTTTCCTTGAGTTCAGGGGCATTCTTGATGAGGATATCTGCAGCTTCTTCTGGGTGTTCCATAGCGTATTGGTAGCCTTTTTTGATGGCTTGGATGACTTTACGAGCTTCTTCTTTGTTATCTTTCAAATAGTCGTTGTTGGCGATGATGACTGGTGAGTAGTAATCAAACTCTTTAACGTAGTCTTTCAAGTACATGAAGTTAGCATCTACGCCTTGAGATTTAGCAAGGATACCGTCCCAACCGTAGTAGATCCAAGCAGTGTCAAAGACACCATTGGCAATCGGTGTGATTGAGTTTGAGTCGTTGTTTGGTACTTTTTCGACCTTCTCAAAGTCTCCACCTTGAGATTCTACCAAGGTTTTCAACATAGCCAGTTCCGTTGGGTCATTCCAAGTTCCGTATTTCTTACCAACCAAGTCTTTTGGACTGGTGACATTGTCAGACTTACGAGAGATGATTCCTGATGTATTGTGCTCAACGATAGCGGCAACGGCAGTGATACCTGCCCCTTTTTCCAACTTTTTAGCCATGTAGTCTTGGAAATAGATAGCAAATGGTGCCTTGCCATTGATCACCAAGTCAGATGAGCTTTCTTCTGGTGGCAATTTCAAGTCAACATCCACTCCAGCTTCTTTGAAATAGCCTTTTTCCTTTGCTACATAAAGTCCTGTGTGGTTGGTATTTGGCGTCCAGTCTAGGATAAAGTCAATCTTCTTGACTTCTGCCTCTTTGTTGCTGTCCTTAGAAACAGTTTCTTGTCTACAAGCCACAAGCACGACAGCTACAAGAACTGTTACAATCGTTAAAAACACTTCCCATGTTTTCTTCATTTTCATTTCCTCTTTTCTTTTTCTCAAACGTCTTCTATGGACGTTTCCATTTAATCACATATTTCTCACTGATATCGACCAACTTCATCCCTAGAAGACTGATAAGCGATACCAGAATAATAATTGCAAACATGGTATCATACTGAAACAGTTTTTTTGACTGAATCATATAAACACCAAGACCCTCAAAACCTCCCAACCACTCAGATACCACGGTTGTGATAAAGGCGTAGGAGACACTGACTCTCAGACCTGCATAAAAGTAAGGCAGGCTAACCGGAATTTTAAAATGCCACAGGATTTGCCAAGGGTTTGCACGCATCAGACTAAACAAGGTCAGCATATCCTTGTCACAATGTCTAAAACCGTCCAAGATACTGACAATGATAGGGAAGGTTGTCGTCAGAATAATCAAGACAATCTTGGGCAAAATCCCATAACCTAGCCACAAGACCAAGATAGGAGCTATCGCAATGGTCGGAATGGTCTGGATAACCACCATCATAGGGTAAATCAGATCATTAAGCCAAGTCAGACTATCCATGAGCACAGCCATGAGACAGGCAATCAAGACACCCAGCACTAGACCGAGTAAAGCCACTCTCAAGGTCGCCCAACTATGGTGCCAGAGAAATTCTCTGTCACGAACAAAGGACTGGAGAATCTCAAGAGGAGTTGGCAGGATAAACTTGGGTAAAAGTTTGAATATTCCCGCTAACTGCCAGACCGACAAGACTCCTAGAAAGCCCAATAGACTAATGTGTCGTCTCAGTATACTTTTCAAGTTTCTCATCGATGCTTAAAATCTCTCCTACATTTATTTTGACATTGGCAAAGACATTATCTGCCTCCTGCCCAGCCACTTCAAGCGCTTCTTTGAGAATGCGCATGAGCTCATCAAACTCCCCTTCCAAGACCGTTTCAAATGGTGTCACCACCATGGTCACGGACTGAGCTTGCAGATAGGTAATAACCTGATCGATAATAGCAATTCGATCAATCCCCTGTGATAGGGGCAAGACTTGCAAGGCAATGCTTGCTTTCATAAAAACCTCCTTTTCTCAGGTTTCCTTTTGACAAAAAGAAAACCCCTTCCATATATGGAAAAGGTGCAGAATTCGGCTAAGTATCGTTCCCTACGCTGGCATTACCCAGATCAGGTGCGGTCGAAGTTTAACACTTCCTCTCAGACTGTACACAGACTCCCATATCTTATATGGACATATAGTAACGCAAATACAAGGAAAAGTCAAGGAAACTGCTTACAGAAAATCATGAAAAAGAGTTTGAAGGCAAGTACTTCAAACTCCATCATATCTTTCTTATTTAGCCTCGTACCAAGTTGCTCCTTCATTCTCATCAGCGATCAGGGGAACACTGATTTGGATGGCTTCTTCCATGGTTTGTTTCACTAGAGCTTTGACGGCTGCTAGTTCTGATTTCGGAACCTCGAGGACGATTTCATCATGCACTTGCAAGAGCATCTTGGTCTGATAGCCACCTTCTACCAAAGCCTTGTCTAGCTGGATCATAGCAATCTTGAGAATATCTGCTGCTGAACCCTGGATAGGAGAGTTGATGGCAGTCCGCTCTGCAAAACCACGAATGTTGAAGTTGCGCGAATTAATATCTGGCAACTCACGACGACGCTTGAAGAGAGTTTCTACATAGCCCTTATCACGCGCCTCACGCACCACCTCATCCATGTAGTTTTTAATACCTGGGAAGCGTTCAAAGTAAGTGTCAATGTAGGCTTTTGCTTCCTTACGGCTGATGCCTAGATTATTAGACAAGCCAAAATCTGAAATTCCGTAAACCACTCCGAAGTTAACCGCCTTAGCATTACGACGGTCGTTTGGAGTCACATCTTCAGGGCGTTCAATTCCAAAGACACGCATGGCCGTCGAGGTATGGATATCTGCTCCTTCTTGGAAGGCTTTGATTAAGTGCTCATCCTTAGAGATATGCGCCAAAACTCGCAACTCAATCTGTGAATAGTCCGAACTGAGTAGTACACTATCCTCCCACTCTGGCACAAAAGCCTTACGAATAAGGCGACCTTGTTCCAAACGTACAGGAATATTTTGCAAGTTTGGATCCACACTAGACAGACGTCCGGTCTGAGTCAAATCTTGCACATAGCGCGTGTGAATCTTGCCATCATCTAAAATCCAATCCTGCAAGCCAACCACGTAAGTCGATTGAATCTTAGCAATCTGACGATAATCGAGAATTTTCTTGACGATTGGTGCAATAGGAGCTAGACGCTCTAGCACATCCACCGCTGTCGAGTAACCTGTCTTGGTTTTCTTGGTATATTCCAGAGGAAGACCGAGCTTTTCAAAGAGAAGCACGCCCAACTGCTTAGGCGAGTTGATATTAAACTCTTCACCAGCTAGCTCATAAATCTCTTGGGTAAGTTGCTCAATGACGACCTCATTTTCAGCTTGCATCTCAAGCAGAGTTTCTTTTTTGACCTTGATACCAGCAATTTCCATCTTAGCAAGGACAAAAGCCAGAGGTTGCTCCATGTCATAGAGGAGATCTAACTGTCCATGTTCACTGAGTTTTTCAAGTAAAACCAGCTCTGTCTCAACCAATACAGCAACCTTGCGAGCTAGGTGTTCCAAGAATTTTTCCCGTTCAGGAATTGCCTTCTTGACCCCCTTGCCGTAAAAGGTCTCATCATCAGCCAAATAAGTCTGGCCATAGAGATTCGCAATAGTTGAAATTTCATTGTTCTCGACTGTTGAGAGTAAGTATTTTGCCAAACGGCTGTCAAAAGCAGGTGCCTGCAGGTTCAAGCCCAAGCGATTTAAAAGAACCTTCGCTTTCTTAAAGTCATACACTTTCAGAGCTGTTTTTTCTAAAAATTCCTTAAAAATCGGCTCTTGCAAGAGCTCAAGTTTATCTGTGGCGTAAAGTTTATCCCCACAGGACCAGGCAAAACCAACCAAGTCATCTGTATGGTAATTCTCACCAAAAAGTTCAAAGTGGAAGATAGAATCCGCACTCAGCATGTCTTGACTGACGTGGTCAACGATAGTGAAATCCAAGCTCTCAGGCGCATCCTTCGACGAAACATTTAGAGCTTGTTTGAGCTGTTTGAAACCCATCTCATCGTAGAATTTCCCGAGGTTTTCCACATCTGGGCCATTATAGACCAAATCATCAAGGCCAATCTCAATTGGTGCCTGAGTCTCAATGGTCGCCAAGGTTTTAGACAGGAAGGCTTGTTCCTTATCGTTGATGAGATTTTCCTTCATCTTAGAGGACTTCATCCCATCGATATTTTCATAAATACCCTCTAGCGAGCCGTGTTCTAGTAAGAGCTTGATACCCGTCTTTTCACCAATCTTAGTGACGCCTGGGATATTATCTGATTTGTCTCCCATCAGGGCCTTGAGATCGATAAACTGAGCTGGGGTAATGCCCATCTTTTCCATAAGGTAATCTGGTGTAAAGGCCTCAAACTCAGCCACACCTTTCTTGGAAATCTCAACCACTGTATGCTCATCCGTCAACTGGATCAAGTCCTTGTCTCCGCTGACAATAGTCACTTCAAAAGAATCCTTCTCAGCCAAGCGACCTAGGGTCCCGATGATATCATCTGCTTCATACTGGGCCAACTCATAGTGGCGAATCCCAAGATGATCTAGCAACTCACGAATGAAGGGAAATTGCTCACGAAACTCATCTGGAGTTTTAGCACGACCACCCTTGTAGTCTGCATACATCTCTGTACGGAAAGTCGTCTTACCTGCATCAAAAGCTACCAAAACATGACTGGGCTCAACACGCTCCAAGACGTGATTCAACATGAGTTGAAAGCCATAGATTGCATTGGTATGAAGGCCATTAGCATTTTTAAACCGATCCAGCTGCTGATAGAGCGCAAAAAAAGCTCGAAAGGCAACAGAAGATCCATCAATTAATAATAATCTTTTCTTGTCCATACACCCATTATAAAGGAAAGAGGGGAAAAATACCATCGGAAAGAATAGGCAAATGGTAATGAAGTCCTCTTTTTTATATTCTTTCTAGATTCTAGCTCCGTTACTATCTACTTGATAGCCATCCACAGTGGTATTCACTGCTAAAGCCCCTGAAGCATTAACGTAGTAATACTTTCCTCCTACTTGGAACCACTGGCTAGACTTCATAGCCCCTGAACTCTCCAAATAATACCATGTTCCATTTTCCTTAAGCCATCCCGTCTGCATCTCACCTGAAGCCTTTAGATAATACCAGTAAGAGCCATCCTTAATCCAGCCAGTTGACATGACCCCATTTTCTTTTAAATGATACCAATTGCCATTGACCTTTTTCCATCCAGTCGCTAGCTTACCATTCTCTCGGTAATACCAACTCCCTCCTTCTTTTTTCCAGCCTTTCTCTGTATTGCTTAGCTCTGCATACTGCACATATCTTCTAGCACCACTGTAGGATAGATAGCCGAGCCACTTATAACCATCCTTTTCAAGAACTTGATCATAACTCACACTCTCACCAGCATAATAGTAATCAATAACCTGTCCTGTACTTGACGGTTGGTCCATAATCGGCGATTTCCCCGTGAATACTATTGTCCCACTAGACGGAAGCTCTGAGCTACGAGCATTTTCACTCGCACTATGGCTAGCGGATAAATCCCTGAAATGAATAAAACCTGTCATCGAACTAGCCTTAACTTTTCGACGGTTATATTTTTCTCGAACCCCGTAGTTATACTCTTCGATTTCAATCGTATCCCCTGACACATTTGATACCCAGGCCACGTGCCCATAATAACCTTCTGTCGACCATGCAATAGCTCCAACTTCTGGCTTAGTATCCACACGGTAGCCTTCTCGCCTTGCACGATGTCCCCACTCATTTGCATTTCCGTAAGCAGGAGGAATCTCAAAGCCATTTACACTACTCAAACGAAAGGCCGCAAAAGAGGTACACTGGCGAGAATACATCCGCCACTGATCGATTTCAACACTACCATTTTTGTAGTGAAGCGGATAGTCATCTCCACGCGCTACACTGTCGGCCTGAGCCGATTCCCCACCAAACAAAAAGGTACTCGTAACAAACAAAGTAGCCAGCCCTACACCCAACTGAGTACATCTACTCTTCTTAACTCCTGATTTAAAAAACGTCATTCATTCTCCTTAATAATATAAATTTCCGAGGTTACCCTCGTTTATACTATTCGGAAGAAAAAGAAAAAAGTGAGCTTTGCTCACTTCATTTTAGGATTCTTGGTCTAGATAGCGAATCAAGTTCTTTTCTGTCAAGATATCTGAGTAGGTGAAGGATTCAACATAGACATTAGCTTGTTTATCTCCCTCAACATCCCCAAATTCAACGATAAATAGAGATGGATAAACCTCAATTAGCTTACCCAATCTATTTTTTTGGCGCTTACGGCCATTTTCCAAAGTCATTTCAACGACTTGTCCCTCATGTGCCTTGATTTCTTCTTTGATTTTTTTCATCTTGGCTACATCTGTAAATGCATCTGACATCTTATGCCTCCCTCTTTGAAATACTTGAAAATTTATTGTATTCTTTTTGGAAAATCAATTCCACCGTTCCGCGAGCTCCACTACGGTTTTTCTCGATGATAACCTCAACCTTGTTATTTGGAATTCCTTCCTCTTCTTCACCCGCACGATCGTAGTAGTCGTCACGGTATAGAAAAGCTACGATATCCGCATCCTGCTCGATAGAACCCGATTCACGAATATCAGACAAGACTGGTCTCTTATCCTGACGCTGTTCCACTCCACGAGATAACTGACTAAGAGCAATGACTGGAACTTTCAATTCCTTGGCTAGAATTTTTAACTGACGAGAAATTTCAGAAACTTCTTGTTGGCGGTTCTCACGACCAGTCCCTGTAATAAGCTGTAGGTAGTCTATCAAAATCAATCCTAGATTGCCCGTTTCTTGAGCCAGTTTGCGTGACCGCGAGCGAATTTCCGTGATCCGAATCCCTGGCGTATCATCGATATAGATACTCGCGTTGGCTAGGTTCCCTTGAGCAATGGTATACTTTTGCCACTCCTCATCAGTCAATTGACCCGTACGGATAGAATGAGACTCCACCAAGCCTTCGGCCGCCAACATACGGTCTACTAGACTTTCCGCACCCATTTCCAGTGAAAAGATGGCAACCGTCTTGTCCAACTTAGTCCCAATGTTCTGAGCAATGTTCAAGGCAAAGGCCGTCTTACCAACCGCTGGTCGCGCCGCTAGGATAATTAACTCCTCCTCATGCAGACCTGTCGTCATATGGTCCAAATCACGGTAGCCCGTTGCAATACCTGTGATATCCGTTGTTTGTTGTGACCGAACTTCTAGGTTCCCAAAGTTGATATTTAGAATATCACGGATGTTCTTGAACCCACTACGATTGGCATTTTCGCTAACATCAATGAGTCCCTTTTCAGCCTGAGCGATGATTTCATCTGCAGGCTTAGAAGCCTCATAGGCTTGGTTGACAGACTCTGTCAACTTGGAAATCAAGCGACGTAGCATAGCCTTTTCGGCTACGATTTTAGCATAATATTCTGCATTAGCTGAAGTTGGTACAGAGTTGACAATTTCGACAAGATAGGACAGGCCACCAATATTTTGGAGATCGCCTTGGCTATCCAAAATCGTTCGAACCGTCGTCGCATCAATCGCTTCCCCACGATCCGACAAATCTACCATCGCTTGGAAAATCAACCGATGAGCATACTTAAAGAAGTCACGAGAATCAATGTATTCTCGGACAAAAACGAGCTTACTCTCATCTATAAAAATAGCCCCCAAAACAGATTGTTCTGCTAAAATATCCTGAGGTTGAACTCGCAGTTCCTCTACTTCTGCCATCCGACTTTCCTTCCTTTTACAATCTTGTCAAGAAGTTGTAAACTTAGCCTTCTTTTACACGAAGATTGATGACACTTGTAACATCTTGATAGATCTTCACTGGTACATCAATCAAACCTACTGCTCGAATTGGTGCTTGCACTTGAATATTGCGTTTGTCAATCTTAATACCAAACTGCTTTTGCAATTCTTCTGCAATTTTCTTGTTAGTGATGGAACCAAATGTACGGCCATCTGGTCCAACCTTTTCAACAAACTCTACAACTGTTTCTTCAGCTTCTAGCTTGGACTTGATGGCCTTTGCTTCAGCAATCATCTCTGCATGAGCCTTTTCTTCTGATTTTTGTTTTCCACGCAACTCACCCACTGCTTGAGCAGTTGCTTCCTTGGCCAAATTCTTTTTAATCAGGAAGTTTTGAGCGTAGCCAGTTGGCATTTCCTTAATTTCGCCTTTCTTCCCTTTTCCTTTAACATCTGCTAAAAAGATTACTTTCATTCTTCTTTCTCCTTTTCCTTTAGTTCTTCCAAGATTAGTTGAGTCAATTTTTCTCCCGCTTCCGACAAACTCATATCCTCGATTTGCGCAGCTGCTAGATTAAAGTGACCTCCACCACCCAGCTCTTCCATAATGCGTTGCACATTGATTTTACTACGACTTCGAGCCGAGATAGAGATAAATCCTTGTGTATTTTTTGCCAGAACGAAACTAGCCTCAATGCCGGACATAGCTAACATAGCATCAGCAGCCTTACTAATAACAACGGTGTCATAAGTGGTTGAGTCCTTAGCTTGGGCAATCAAGATATCTGAACCTAACTTACGACCTTGTAAAATGAGTTCATTTACCTCACGGTACTCTTCAAAATCTGTCGCAGCAATCTCCTGGATAGCAATACTGTCACTTCCCCGTGTTCTCAGGTAGCTAGCCACATCAAAGGTTCGGCTCGTCACGCGAGATGTGAAATTCTTGGTATCCAGCATCATACCAGCCATCAAAACACTGGCCTGCATACGACTCAAACGATTTTTCTTAGAATTTTGGAACTGAATCAATTCTGTGACCAGCTCACTGGCACTACTTGCCCCGCTTTCAATATAGGTGATGACTGCATTCTCAGGGAAATCCTGATCACGTCTATGATGGTCAATAACAATAGTTTGAGTGAACAAATCATAAAAATCTTTTGACAAGGTTAAAGCCGTCTTGGAATGATCCACCAGAATCAATAATGAACAGTTTGTAACTAGCTTCATCGCATCTGTAAGAGATAAAAGTTTCGTGACATCTTCCTTCTTCAAGAACTGAATAGCACGTTCGATATCTGCTGGCATATGGTCTGCATCGTAGACAGCATAACTGTTCTCAATAATATTACTTGCAAACAACTGCATACCAACAGCAGATCCCAAAGCATCCATATCTAGATTTTTATGACCGACTACAAAAACTTGGTCAACACTTCGAATCTTATCAGAAATGGCTGTCATCATGGCTCTCGTACGTGTACGAGTACGTTTGATAGACGCAGCAGTTCCTCCACCGAAGTAGACTGGATTCTTGGTTTCGTTATTTTCCTTGACCACCACCTGGTCACCACCGCGAACTTCCGCTAAGTTCAAGTTGAGCAAGGCAATTTTCCCTATTTCTTCATGGTTGCCATCACCATACGAAAATCCCATACTTAAGGTTAGGGCTAGTTGTCTCTGTTTTGATTCTTCTCGGAAACTATCAATAACGGAGAATTTATCATTCATCAATTCCTCTAGTACCGTGTAATCTGTGAATAAATAAAAACGATCCATCCCCACACGGCGAGAAAACATAGCATACTTACTAGCAAATTCTGAAACAAAATTAGCTACAAAGCTATTGATATGGCTGATATCAGAGTCAGACGTCGCATCCTCCAAATCATCGTAATTATCCACTGAGATGACCCCAATGACTGGACGACTAGTTACCAATTCGACAGTCGCTTCGTACTCCCCAGAAACATCAAAGAAATACAAAACACCCGAAGCCTTGTCCATATGAACAGCATACCGTGTTTCGCCCAAGGTAGCATACGAACCAGGATTCCCAACAGAAGCCTTGATGATGGTTTGAATTAATTCAACATCAATTTCCCCTTCTTCATTCGTCAAAATCAGCTCAGCATAGGGATTAAACCATTCCACTTCTCCGCTTGATAAGTCTAATTTCAGGACTCCCACCGGCATTTGATCAAGCAAAGTACTCAAGCTATTTTCGGCTTGGTGATTTACATATTGGATTTGTTCAATTTCGCTCTTTTCATACTGTTTTTTTTGCCAGACAAATAAAAGCAGATAAAGAAGTACAAATAAAAACAAGACACTGATTGTTACAACATTATTTTGTGAAAAAATAATCAGCATTGTTAAGGTTCCGAAAGTTGCAATCCCTAGTAGAATCGCAGAATTCGGAGTTAAATTATTTTTTTTCATTCTAAACCTCTTGCGCATTATTATATCACAAATGCCCTTAAAAAGCGACCTTTAAAGAGAAAGCACTGCTTTTATTATAGTAAGATACTCTTAAAGAAACCATACATAAAAAAGGAGAGCAAATGCCTCGCTCTCCTTTTTCCACATCAGTGCAGAATCTTCCGCCTAGATTACATTATTCACCTAATTCTAGTCGAATGTCTTGTAAGCGCTCTTGCGCCTGTTTCACAATTGATTCTAAAATAGACTTACATGGTTTGATGTCTTTCACCAAACCTGCAATTTGTCCGCTCATCATTGAACCATGAACTGTATCACCTTCATAGACAGCCTTAGATAGGGAACCGATCGTAATTTCTTCCAGTTCCTCTCGGTTTGTACCTTTCTGCTCTAACTCAATATAGTGATCTGTCATCTCATTGCGAATACAACGAACTGGCGCTCCCGCGATGCGACCTGTAACCGCAGTCGCTGTATCACTTGCCACCAAAATAGCTTCTTTATAGGCTGGAGAAATTGGACATTCTTCTGAAGCAAGAAAAACTGTTCCCATTTGAACTCCTTGTGCACCTAGGGCAATCGCAGCAGCCAGCCCTCGACCATCTGCCACACCTCCTGCAGCAATGACTGGAATCGTTACGGCATCAACGATTTGTGGGATAAGAGCCATTGTATTGGTCTCTCCGATATGCCCACCAGCTTCTGAACCCTCAGCGATTACAGCATCAACTCCCAATTCTTCCATTTTTTGAGCATGCTTGACACTGGCAATAACTGGAATAACCTTGATTCCTGCTTCTTTCAAGTAAGGCATGATATGCTTAGGTGTTCCTGCACCTGTAGTTACCACCGGAACCTTTTCTTCGATGATAACAGTCACAATATCCTTGATGTTTTTCATCATCAACATAATGTTGACACCAAAAGGCTTATCTGTCAACTTTCTCAATTCACGAATTTCTTCTCGCAACTGCTCTCCAGTCATACCACCTGACGCAATAATTCCTAATCCTCCAGCCTCAGAAACAGCTGCTGCTAGTTGATAGTGGGAGATTTGAGCCATGGCCCCTTGGAAAATTGGATATTGAATCTGTAAAAGTTTTGTAATTGACATATGAGTCCTCCTTTTATTTTCTGTTGATTCTTGTTGGCAAATGGATGCAT
This sequence comes from Streptococcus halitosis, assembly GCF_027691175.1. Classification (GTDB taxonomy): domain Bacteria; phylum Bacillota; class Bacilli; order Lactobacillales; family Streptococcaceae; genus Streptococcus; species Streptococcus halitosis_A. The sequence goes on along the minus strand of NZ_JAQFBD010000001.1, from coordinate 57,735 downwards.
AGTGCACCAATATCCCCGTCAACAAGAAAATGTTACATTTGTCTCCTCATATTCTGTTATCCTAAAAAATCTGGCTTACGATCCTGCTCATCTGTAAAAGGAATAAGTGGGGGGCGAGAACGTAGAACATAATCTACAAATTCCTTCCCATCCTTGTCAAACTCTACCACCGCGAAAAATTGATCATGATAAAAGAAAAACTTGTAATGATTCTCAAAAGCCTGACGCAACCATTTCTCTTTGGCTAAAATGGATTTCATAGGATAATCATCAACTGCTGGAACCCAGAGAGGATTTCGATGAACATGTGATAACATCAAGTCCCCCATGTGGATCATCGTATCTTTCCCCTGTTTGAGCAAGATAATACTGTGGCCATTGCTGTGACCACTTGTGTGAATCATTTGGATTTCTGGAATGACATTGATATACTCTGAGAAAGTCGTCACCTGATCTTGAATCGGTTCCCAATTCTCTCTCAGATAAGTTCCTCGTGTTCGATTATTAGGGTTTCTCATCTCATACCATTCGACATCATTCACAATAATCTTAGCGTTTGGATACTTGGAAACCAACTCTCCTTGATCATTCACACGCGTCAAGCCACCAGAATGATCATGATGCATATGTGTCATCAGCACGATGTCAATATCTTCAGGCGATAGTCCTAAAAGAGATAAACTTTCTTCTACCCGACTTTCAGTTAAGATTCCTAAGTTGCGCCTTTGTTTATCAGATAATTTTGCTGTATCAAAACTTGCATCTATCAAGTAATTTTTACCCTTGTACTGGATCAAAATAGGATCCGTCAATTCTGCCATCATATTAGCATCATTTGTTGGGTAGTAACGAGACCACACAACTTTCGGAACCGGACCAAAAAGAGTCCCTGCATCCGTCAATTTATCGGCTCCACGTAGCCATGTCAGTTTCATATCATGAAATTGATATTCCTGTAAGGTGAGTTCTGCCATGCTTTACTCCTTTATCCATTGGGCTGCTATTCTTTTACGAATCGAATCCCCAGATTTTCCATAGATTTCAATCGTTTTGGCATCCTTTAGATAACGGTCTATGGGGATGTCATCCAAGGTTTGAAGAGGTCCAATTAATCTAATAATTTCCTCAGAAATCTCAATTGCTACTTTTGTCGTATAAAGTTTTATCTGAGATACAAAGAGAGAATCCGCCTTCATCCTATCCTTGTAGGAAGCAAAGTAAGATTCAGCCGCACACAGCTTAGTATACAAGTCTGCGAATTGATGTTGATAGACTGTCGCATCGATTAATGGTTTCCCAAATCTTCTTTTGACCTTTACAAAAGCCAGACCTGTTTCAAAAGCTCCCTCAGAGATACCAATAGAGATTGCGCTTAATCCTAGCTGTAATTTTTTGATAATATCATTTAACTGAGTTTCCCCATTTAGCGTCAATCCTAGCAGACTATCTTCTGGCAATATGACCTGATCAAAAGTTACCGAATTCACAGGCAAACCCTGTAAACCAGGTTTTGCAATATCATCTCCAAAAGCAACTCCCGGTCGAGTCGTATCAACAATGAAAAATCCGTATCCATCTTCTCCGTTAGCTTCCTGAACCTTGGCTAAGATTAACAAAATATCTGTATAGCGGCAATTTGATACAATTGACTTCTTCCCAGTTAAAGACCAACCTGTTTCTGTTTTCCTTGCAGTTGTTGCAATAACCTCCAAGCTGTCCATCAATTTTCCTTCAGAAAATCCCAAGCCAGCTAAGATTTCTCCCCTTACTAATGGTTCTACATAACGCGATTTTTGTTCCTGACTCCCATATCGTAAAATAGGATAGATACCATAACATGCCTGAGTTAGTAGAACAGCAGAAAAAGCAGGAAAATCTTTTGAAATCAAGCGAATAAAGGTCAAAAACTCGGTTCTCAAAACAGAATCTTGACTATCTAAAAGCAAGGAAAAGATATCAAATTGCTCAATAAACTGATAAAGCAATTCTCTAGGGAACTGTTGTTCATCCTCACGAGACTTGAAATAGTCCCGAATCAACACTTTCACGTCTGCCTTCAATTCTCGCGCCAGCACGTCATTATAGGTCATCGCATTCACCTCATCTTAGTTGTCAGAAAACGGTTGGTAATAATCTTTCAACAATTCTTCATACACATAAGACTCTACTTCATTGTAGGAGTTTTTATAGGGTCTACAAAACCAAATATTAAATGGAATCGGATCCTTGAATCTAACCGCCTTAAAACGACTCTTATCCACAAAATATTCAACCGGCCTTGGCAAAAGGGCAATCAAATCTGTCTGATGAGTTGATTCAACTAGGAAGTCCCAAGTAGAGGAAAGATAAGCAAATTTAGCCTCAATTCGTTGTGAACGAAGTTTTTCTGTCACTAAATCATAAGTCGTAAATGTTTTGTTGAAGGTTGCCAATTCATAACCAGCAATATCAGACCATTCCAACAAGCTTTTCTGAGCCAACGGATGATCCTTATCCATATAAGCAACGTATTCATCCAATTGAATGATATGTTGTTCATATTTTTTAGCATCCAGGCTCGTAGGCTCTATCAGAATAGAGAGATTCAAATCTCCATCAACCATTTTTTGACGAATTTCCTTCCCTCCACCCTCCGTAACCTGGATATGGATATGAGGATTATTTTTCAGAAAATGAGGCAAGGCACTAGCAAAATAAACTCGTAAAATCAAGGACGGAATACCAAAATTAATGGTGCCTTTTTGCTTTTGAGCTTCTATATGGATCATGGAAAGCATTTCTTCATGTCGATTCACAATCTCGGTCGCATAACGATAAATTTTGCGTCCCGCCTCTGTTAAACTTTCTAATCTTCCATTCTTGCGATTGAATAATTGAACCCCTTCAGCTGCTTCAAAATTTGTCACAAATTGACTCAAGGCTGATTGACTAATGTGAATCTTCTTTGCAGCAATGGAAAGGTTGCATCCGCATTCTATGATATTGATGAAATAGTTCATTTGGATAATATCCACTTACCCATCACCTAGCTTTCCTTCACTATTTTAGTAGGTCAATTAGACAACTATTCTAGTGTTTGATAGTTGTCTACTGACTTTTTATCGAAATAACATTTCGAATACTTCATTTTAACGCTGTATATAAAGCGCTTACAATACTATCTAGTTTATATCATAACACACTAAGTAGAAAATAGCTCTTTTTTTGCTTAAATCGGCATTGTTTTTAGGTTTTCTGAGACAATGACTTCCCCAGCTGTTTTTTCAAGAACTTCTTCTAATGTCACACCAGGAGCCAGCTCTTTCAACAGGAATTTACCATCTTTGAATCCAAAAACAGCTAATTCTGTGATGACAAGATCCAATACTCCTTTAGCTGAAAGTGGCAAGGTACATTCTTTCAACAACTTAGATTCCCCATCAGCAGTTGTATGTTGGATAGCCCCGATTACGCGCTTAGCTCCTACCAATAAGTCCATTGCGCCACCCATACCAGGAGCAAATTTCCCTGGGATAATCCAGTTCGCAATGCTTCCATCTTGGCTGACTTCAAGAGCTCCAAGAACGGTTGCATCCACGTGTCCACCACGAATAATGGCAAAGGAAGTTTGTAGATCAAACAAGGCTGCTCCTGGCAACAATGTAATAGGAGCTCCACCAGAGTTCGCTAAATTGGCATTATAGTTGTCCTTGGTAGGTGTTTCCCCAAATCGAAGAGCGCCATTTTCTGCCTGTAAAATAACATTTACACCTTCAGGAATGTAATCAGCAGAGGCATTTGGAATCCCAAAACCAAGATTGACCACATCTCCATCTTTAAATTCAAGTGCTACACGTCTTGCGATAATCTCTTTTGCTTTCATTTTACTTCACCCCCGCCAGTTTCTTTGTCTCTGTCCACAGATCTCCCATCATCTGATGATGCTCTTGTGGTGTCAATCCTTGAACGACATAGTCAATTAGGATACCAGGGATGTAAATATCATTTGGATCAATTTCTCCGACTTCAACCAATTCGTTTGTCTCAACAATAACTGTGTCAGCTGCTAGAGCGAGTTGAAGGGAGATGTTTTTAGTAGTCCCATCCAGATAAAGGTTGCCATACTTATCCGCCTTTGTAGCTTTAATCAAGGCAACATCAATCTTCAATGGATCATAAATCAAATATTCTTTTCCATTTCGAGTCACTTTTTCGTGTTCATCTTCAAGAATTGTTCCTACACCTGTTGGTGTTAAGACTGCTCCAAGGCCCGCGCCCGCAGCATGCAAGCGTTCTACGACAGTTCCCATTGGAGTGAACTCCACTTTCATGACTCCCGAGAAATAATCATGCTGAGCAGCAGCGGATGTCCCTACATGGGCTGCAATGTACTTTGTAACCTGATGGTTTTCACAAAGTCGACCAACTCCAACTTCCTTACCGGGTTGAGAGGTTACAACAGACACCAAGGTCAAATCTTGCTGGTTTTGACGAACCAGTTCCTCAATTAACTCAAGTGGCTCTCCCACTCCGAGAAAACCAGAAATACCAACTTTATCTCCTGAATGAATCAAGGAAATAGCTTCAGACAATGTTACAACTTTCATAACCTATCGCCTCTCTTATTTACGTTGAAATACAGCCTTGCGTTTTTCAACAAAAGCACGCATTCCTTCTACCTTATCTTCTGTAGAGAAGAGTAGAGCTTCCGCTTCTGTTTCCAAACGAATAGCATTTTTCAGAGGGAGTTCTGAGCCAACTTGGATAATATGTTTAGCCTTTTCAACTGCTAGCGGTGCATTTTTCATAATCGCTCCTGCCAGCTCTTCTGCCGCAGGCAATAGTTCTTCTGCTGCTACCAACTTGTTAAGAATTCCAAGATCATATGCTTCTTGTCCGTTAACCATTCTAGCAGTAAAGATTAATTCCTTTGTTTTACTAGTACCAATCAAACGAGACATTCTTTGAGTACCTGCAAAACCAGGAATGATTCCCAAGCCAACTTCAGGGAAGCCAACCATTGTCTTGTCATAGCCGATTCGGATATCAGTTGAAAGAGCTAATTCTAGACCGCCTCCCAAAGCATACCCATTCAATACTGAAATAGTTGGTTGAGTCAATTCAGATAAACGGGTAAAGGTGTCGTTCGCATAGGTCATGTATTCATGAGCCTGAATTGGAGACATTTGGTCCATCTCTTTAATGTCTGCTCCAGCGACAAATGCTTTTTCCCCTTGACCAGTCACGATGACAACACGAATGTCCTCGCTAGCTTCAATTTGGTCTAAAACGAGATTCAAATCCTTTAAGACTTCTGAACTTAAAGCGTTCAAAGCCGATGGACGGTTAATTGTTAGATAGCCAAGACCATTCTTAACCTCTAATAAAACAGTTTTACTCATTGTTTTGCTCCTACTTGATTTATTTTGAGTACAGAGTACAGCGTCAACAAATACCAACACAAAATGTAAGAGCTTACATTTTCATCATAATCCTTTTTTCCCTATCCGTCTACTTAATCTTTATTTATAGACCTATAAGTCCAGCTTATAGAATAGAGCCATTCAATCTATCCTCAAAGTCTTAGGAAAAGCAAAAATACCTTATCAGGCACTTTCGGAGAAAGACACTTGATAAGGTATGTAACTATGAGATCGGATCAATATCTCATTTTGTAATCGTAATATTGAAAAAGAGGAAATGACGTTCAGTTTTCTAATAACTAACGTTCAACGATGAGGGCTGTTCCCATCCCTCCTCCGATACAGAGAGTTGCTAAACCAGTTTTGGCATCACGTTTCATCATCTCATGTACCAGAGTCACTAAGATACGGCAGCCTGAAGCTCCAATTGGATGACCAAGAGCAATCGCGCCACCATTGACATTGACAATATCTGTGTTAAAGCCAAGTGTTTTCCCAACCGCACAAGCCTGAGCAGCAAAGGCTTCATTTGACTCGATCAAGTCAAGATCATCAACTGTCAAATTGCCTTTTTCTAGAGCTTTGCGAGTCGCATAAATCGGTCCACATCCCATAATTTTAGGATCCAAACCTGCACTTGCATACGAACGAATGCGCGCAATGACTGGAAGTCCCAATTCTTCAGCTTTTTCAGCGCTCATGACCAAGACAGCCGCTGCTCCGTCATTGATACCTGAGGCATTTCCCGCTGTAACAGAACCGTCTTTTTTGAAAACAGGACGTAGCTTAGACAGACTCTCCAAGCTAGCATCTTTTCTAGGAAATTCATCTGTATCAAAGACGATAGGATCGCCTTTACGTTGAGGAATGACCACCGGAACAATCTCTTCCTTAAAACGTCCAGATTCTATAGCCGCCACTGCTCGTTTTTGAGATTCCAAAGCAAGCGCATCTTGATCATCCCGGCTAATACCATATTCTTCTGCCACATTCTCAGCTGTAATCCCCATATGGTATTCGTTAAAGGCATCAGACAAACCGTCCTTAATCATGGTATCTACCACTTTCGAATCTCCCATACGGCCACCCCAACGGAAGCTTGGCAAAACATATGGAGCCTGGCTCATGTTTTCTGCACCACCAGCCACGACAATATCTGCATCTCCACACTGAATCGCTTGAGCAGCTAACTGCACTGCCTTCAAACCGGAACCACAAACCTTATTAATGGTAAAGGCTGGTGTAAATTCAGGAAGCCCAGCATGAATACTCATTTGGCGAGCCACGTTTTGGCCTAAACCTGCGCCTAGGACATTCCCCATAATCACTTCATCTACCTGCTCTGGTTTAATATTCGCTTTTTCCAAAGCACTCTTAATGACCAAAGATCCCAAATCAACAGCAGAAACATTCTTCAAGCTCCCGCCAAAGGAACCTAAAGGTGTTCGCACTGCCGAAACAATAACTACGTCTTTCATGACTACCTCCATCAGTGTCTAGTAAGTAAAGAAGCCTTCTTTTGTCTTCCGTCCCAATTTTCCTGCTTCGACCATTTTCTTAAGAAGAGGGGCAGGACGGTATTTTTGATCACCAAACCCTTGGTTTAGGACGCCCATAATAGCCAAACAAACATCCAACCCAATCAAGTCAGCAAGAGCCAAAGGTCCAATAGGATGATTTGCACCAAGTTTCATCGCTTCATCGATTTCCTCGGCACTAGCCACTCCTTCACCTAGAATGTAAATGGCTTCATTGATCATAGGAATCAAAATTCTGTTCACAACAAAACCATAAGAATCTTTAACATCAACTGGTGTTTTACCAATTTTCACTGTCAGTTCACGAACCGCCTGAACCACTTCTTCTGAAGTCTGCAAGGCCTTAATAACCTCTACAAGTTTCATGATTGGGGCAGGATTAAAGAAGTGCATTCCAATCACGCGCTCTTGATGTTTAGTAGCAGCAGCTATATCCGTGATTGACAAAGAGGATGTGTTTGATGCTAAGATAGTTTTAGGATCTGTCAATTCATCCAATTGTTTGAAAATATTCAACTTAATCTCACGATTCTCAGTTGCAGCTTCAATCACCAATTGGACTTGTTTCGCATCTTCATATGAAACAGATGGAATCAAATTGGCCAATACCTGATCCTTCTCATCCGCAGACATCCGTCCTTTTTCAACTGAACGTTCCAATTGTTTTGTGATATTATTCAAGCCTCTTTGAACAAATTCTTCTTTAATATCATTTAAGTAAACTGTAAAACCAGCCTGAGCAAATACTTGAGCAATTCCGCTTCCCATTTGACCAGAACCAATAATCATCACCTTAGATATCATTATTTTCTCCTTCTTATTTTACAAAAATCCAGTGCATGAAGCAAGGACGATTGAACAGAAATCCTTCAATCGCCCTTCTGACATTAAACAAAGGCACCTAGTCCAGTAATCTCACGACCAACAATCAAGGCATTCACTTCGTGTGAACCTTCATAGGTATAGATTGATTCAGCATCTGCAAAGAAACGAGCAACGTCTGTCTCAAGTGTAATACCATTACCTCCGCAAGTTTCACGAGCAAGGGCAACTGTTTCGCGCATCACCAAGGAATTGTGCATCTTAGCAAGAGCAGAGTTAAGCATCAATTCATTCCCTTTCTCTTGCATCTCAGCAATACGAGTTGAATAAGCAATAACTGCTACAGCATTTGCTTGCATACGAGCCAATTTTTCTTGAACAATTTGGAATTTGGCAATTGGACGTTTGAACTGTTCACGATCTTTAGCATATTTAAGAGCTGCTACATAAGATCCACAAGTCACTCCCATAGCAATGTGAGCAACGTCCGCACGAGTGAAGGTCAAGATACGGGCTACATCACCAAAACCATTGATATTTACCAAACGGTCTGAATCTGGAACCTCTACATTCTTCATAGTAATATGGCCATTGCGGACACAACGAAGAGCAATCTTATGTGGGATTGGTTCCGCATGATATCCAGGAGCTCCCTTACGAACGATAAAGCATTTCACCTTGCCATCCGCAACATCACGAGCAAATACAGGAACGACATCTGCAGTATCTGAACCACCAATCCAGCGTTTTTCACCATTTAGAATCCACTTGTCTCCAACACGTTCTGCAGTAGTTGCAAGTCCTCCAGCAATATCAGAACCTGAAAGAGGTTCAGTCAAAGCGAAGCAACCTTGCCAATCAAATGCAGCTAATTTTGGAAGAAATTCTTTTTGTTGACGCTCATCACCACCCAAGAGAATTGTGTTGTAGCAAAGTCCACCATGAACGGTGTAGAATGTTGCCATAGAAGCATCGAAGCGAGCAAGTTCAAGATACAAGAAAGCAATATAAAGTTCAGATGGTTTCCAGCTACCCTCACGTCCTTCAAACAATTTTGGATTGTTCATAATTTGAGCGCCCTTAGCCACAGCATAGAATTCTTCAAAAGGAAAATCAGGTTTTTCCCAGTATTCATTAATAACCGGACGGAGATGTTTCTCAATCAAACGGCGAGTTTCTTGTAAAACCTCTGCTTCACCCAAAGTTAGACCATCCGCATAGTGAAAAAGGTCCTCAGGATATAGTTCGCGTAAAATTTCTTCTTTTGTTGCCATAGTTATGACTCCTTTATTTGTTATAAGAGCGCTTACATTTTTGTATTCGCTATTTGTTGACAACCCCATTCTATCCCTTAGGGTATTATTTTGTCTACTTAATAAATATAAACACCCCTATAAGTTCAGATTATAGGGGTCGATTCTGACTGTTTTATCAAGGATTTCCTCGTTTTTCTACTTACTTATAGGCACAAGAAAAAGTGGTTTACAAATCAGTAAACCACTCTTATTAGTTATTTCAATTTTATGATTCTTTTACTTCGAGCAAACCAACTTCACCATCTTCTCGACGATACAAAACATTAGTTGTTTGATCTTCTACATCTACATAAATAAAGAAATCATGTCCCAATAAATCCATTTGAAGAAGGGCTTCTTCTAAATCCATTGGCTTCAAATCAATTTGTTTTGAACGAACGACTTTAGGTTGCACAACATCTGCATCTTCAACTAGAGCATCTGTAAAGAGTTGACTTGTCGCAACTTTATTTTTATTCTTACGTTCGATTTTAGTCTTATTTTTACGAATCTGACGTTCAATTTTATCTGTTACAAGATCGATAGAACCATACATATCTTGAGAAACATCTTCTGCACGAAGAGTAATAGATCCAAGTGGAATTGTTACTTCAACCTTTGCTGTTTTCTCACGGTAAACTTTCAAATTCACACGTGCATCCAACTCTTGCTCTGGTTGGAAATACTTTTCGATCTTTTCGAGTTTAGAAACTACATAATCACGAATTGCTTCTGTTACTTCTAGGTTTTCACCACGGATACTATATTTAATCATATAAGTACCTTCTTTCTAAACATTTTTGTTTTTCTAACTATATTATAACGCTTTCATTTTCATTTTGCAAATTTTTTCCTCATCTTACAAGGGAAAAGGTTTTAACTTCCAAAGCACCCGCTTCTTCCAAAAGTCGTTTTACACGATTCACAGTTGCACCTGTTGTATAGATGTCATCAATCAGCAAAATCTTCTTAGGAAGTGAGATCCCATCTTTAATAAAAAATGGAATTTTAGTAGCCAACCTTTCCAAACGGCTTTTAGAAGAACTAGAACTCTCTTCTCTTTTTCCTAATATATCTTTAAAAGAAAAGCCTGCCGCTTCGACCAAACCCTCAACTTGGTTAAATCCCCTCTCAAGTAATCTTTCAGGACTTAGGGGAATCAACACAAATTGATAACCTCTATACTTTTTCAGCTCCTCAGCAAGAACGGAAGCAAAAACTTTTCTAAGCAAAAAATCGCCATCAAACTTATATCGACTGAAAAAGTCTTTCATAGCTTGATTATAGGTAAAGATTGCCTTATGATCAACCCGAATTCCTTCTTTACACCAAAGTTTACAATCTTGACACTTAGTTGACATATCTGTTTTCATACAGTTTGGACAATATTTCTCACCAATCTTCTCAAAACTAGAAGCACAAGCTGAGCAAAGATAACTGCAGTCATCTTTCAAAATGAAGAGACTACCAAAAGTTAACTCACTCTTTGTGGTCTGACCACATAATAAACAGTTCATAACCCCGCCTCCTTGTTCATTTGTTTGATTTCCTTGATTGCCTTCTTGATGGAATCATTTAATCCATCATGAAAAAAGAGCAACTCACCAGTTGGTCTGTCCATACTACGCCCAACTCGACCACCAATCTGAATCAAACTAGACTTGGTAAAGAGCCTATGATTAGCTTCTACTACGAAAACATCCACACAAGGGAAGGTAACCCCGCGTTCCAAGATTGTCGTACTAATCAGTATTGTTAGTTCTCCATCTCGAAAAGCTTGCACCTGCTCTAATCGGTCTTCTGTGACAGAAGACACAAATCCGATATTCTCATTCGGGTACTGCTCCTTCAAGATTTCTTTTAGTTTCTCGCCTTTTTTAATTTCTGATGCAAAGATTAACAACGGATAACCTGTTCTTCTCTGCCTCTCAATATAGGTCTTTAACTTGGTTGATAACTGATTTTTTTCTAAACAGCGATTAAAATCTGATAACCAGACAGGTTTAGGAATAATCAAAGGATTTCCATGAAATCGTCTCGGCAAGCTTAATCGTTTTAATTCTCCAGTGCGAACCTTCTTATCTAACTCATCTGTAGAAGTCGCTGTAAGGAATATCCTTAATCCATCCTCCTTTACACTATTCTTTACAGCATAGTAAAGCATAGAGTTGTCAACATAAGGAAAGGCATCTACCTCATCCACTATCAGCAAATCAAAAGCATGATAAAATTTTAATAACTGATGGGTTGTCGCAACAACTAATGGTGTTCGGAAATAAGGTTCTGATTCTCCATGAAGAAGAGCTATCTCGCAAGCAAAGTCATTCTGCAGTCGCTTATACAGTTCCAAACACACATCAATGCGAGGACTGGCCAAACAAACTGCACCACCATCATCAATCACTTTGGCCACAACTTGATAAATCATCTCTGTCTTTCCAGCTCCTGTCACAGCATGAACTAAAGTCGGTTCTTTCTTTTCGACTGCTCGAATCAACCCCTCTGATACCTTCTCCTGAAAAGAGGTTAACTGACCACGCCATTTGAGGACGTCTTGCTTAGGAAAATCCTCCTGCGGAAAATAGTATAAAGCTTGATCACTCCTGACTCTCTTCATCAGTAAACACTCCCTACAATAGTAAGCGCCGATAGGTAAATGCCATTCTTCTAGAATACTACTATTACAACGTTGACAAAACAGTTTCCCCTTCTCTTTTCTCATTGCTGGCAATTTCACTGCTACCTGTCGTTCTTCTTCAGTTAATTCTTTCTCAGTAAACAAGCGACCGAGGTAATTTGGATTTACTTTCATACTTCTTTATTCGTAAAAATCTAGCGCTTTAGGTGATTTTTTAGTACAATTAAATCATGGAATTTAGAACAATTAAAGAGGACGGCCAAGTCCAAGAAGAAATCAAAAAGTCCCGCTTTATCTGTCACGCAAAGCGTGTCTATAGTGAAGAAGAAGCTCGTGACTTTATCACTGCTGTCAAAAAAGAACACTACAAAGCCACCCATAACTGCTCTGCCTTTATTATTGGGGAACGCAGTGAAATCAAACGTACGAGTGATGATGGGGAACCTAGTGGTACTGCTGGAGTCCCTATGCTGGGTGTCTTAGAAAATCATAATCTAACCAATCTCTGTGTGGTAGTGACACGCTACTTTGGTGGCATCAAACTAGGTGCTGGCGGTTTGATCCGTGCTTACGCAGGAAGTGTAGCCTTGGCTGTCAAAGAAATAGGCATTATTGAAATCAAAGAGCAGGCTGGCATAGCCATTCAAATTTCTTATGCTCAATACCAAGAGTACAGTAACTTTCTTAAAGAACATCATCTCATGGAGCTGGATACAAACTTTACAGATCAAGTTGATACAATGATTTATGTTGATAAGGAAGAGAAAGAAAATATCAAGGCTGCTCTTGTTGAGTTCTTTAATGGAAAGGTTACTTTAACAGATCAAGGTTTACGAGAAGTTGAAGTTCCTGTAAACTTAGTGTAAACAAAGGAGAAATACATGGCTTTTGGGAAATTTATTCAAGGACTTGCTGGAAATTTTAGCGAGGAAAACAAAGAGACTCTTATTAAAGAATATGGACAATATCTACTAGAGAATGAAGAAATTCAAAGCGGGTATAAACTTATTCGAGATTCAATCATCTTTACAAATATCCGCATTATTTTTACAGATAAGCAAAGTGCTACTGGTCGCAAGACGTCTGTTAAGTCACTTTTTTTGATGAACATTGTAAACGTTGAAATGGAAACTGCTGGAGCAGGTATAGATGATAGTGAGATTACGATCACTTATTTAGAAAATATCTTTCTAAAAGCACACAATGAGCACCTGAGTTTCCATAAATTTGAATTCCCTAAAAAAACGGACATCCTTCCGCTTTACACCTATTTATTAGAATTGGCTTATCACAATCGATTAAAAATTAATGACTTAGACCTTTGATATAAAAAAATCCTATCACTTTGATAGGATTTCTATATTTTACAAATAGCCTTGAGCGCGTTATACTAGTATCATCTTATACAAAGAGGTATATCTATGACTATTTATAATAATATCACTGAACTTATTGGACAAACACCGATTGTTAAACTCAACAACATTGTTCCAGAGGATGCTGCAGACGTCTATGTTAAACTAGAAGCCTTTAACCCAGGATCTTCAGTCAAAGACCGTATTGCCCTTAGCATGATTGAAAAAGCAGAACAAGATGGTATTCTAAAACCGGGTGCTACTATTGTTGAAGCAACGAGTGGAAACACTGGTATCGGTCTTTCATGGGTTGGTGCTGCTAAAGGATATAAAGTTGTTATCGTCATGCCTGAAACGATGAGTGTGGAACGACGCAAGATTATCCAAGCCTATGGTGCTGAACTCGTCCTCACTCCTGGTAGCGAAGGAATGAAAGGGGCTATTGCCAAAGCTCAGGAAATCGCTGCTGAACGTGACGGCTTCCTTCCACTCCAATTTAATAATCCAGCTAATCCAGAAGTGCACGAAAGAACAACAGGAGCTGAAATACTAGCTGCTTTCGGTTCTGATGGACTAGATGCTTTTGTGGGTGGTGTTGGTACTGGTGGAACGATCTCAGGTGTTTCTCACGCTCTTAAAGTAGCAAATTCAAACATTCAAGTTTATGCAGTTGAGGCAGACGAGTCAGCTATCTTGTCTGGTGAAAAACCAGGACCTCACAAAATTCAAGGTATCTCAGCTGGATTTATTCCTGAAACACTTGATACAAAGGCCTATGATGGTATCGTCCGCGTAACGTCAGATGATGCTCTAGCACTCGGACGTGAAATTGGTGGAAAAGAAGGCTTCCTTGTTGGGATTTCTTCAGCTGCAGCAATTTACGGGGCAATTGAGGTTGCCAAGAAATTAGGTACAGGGAAGAAAGTCCTTGCTTTAGCACCAGATAACGGCGAACGTTATTTGTCTACAGCACTCTATGAATTTGAAGTGTAGCCTCCTAAATTTAGCCCTTATTATAGGGCTTTTTATATACTCATATAGAGCCTATTCTCTAAAACAAAGTTTTAGGGCAGATAAAGGCTTGTTGGGGTTACACGAGATGTAATCTGAGAGGTAAGCCCCAAGTGAGAATTAACATAGGATTCGTACTCATTGCCAATAACCTCTTAAAATACAATAAGAGAAGGAGTCAAAATTAAAAAGCTAGAGTTCCTCAATTGGAAATCTCTAGCTTTTTTATGGCTGAGAACTATTTTGTTTCAGATTCTTTAGTTATTCAAGGCTGCTGCCATTGTAGCTGCAACTTCTGCTTCAAAGTCGTTTGCAGCTTTCTCGATACCTTCACCAACTTCAAAGCGAGCGAACTCAACTACTGAAGCATTTACTGATTCAAGGTAAGCTTCAACTGTCTTGCTGTCATCCATGATGTAGACTTGTGCAAGAAGTGTGTATGCTTGGTCAACTTTAGTGTTGTCAAGCATGAAGCGATCCATTTTACCTGGGATGATTTTGTCCCAGATTTTTTCGGGTTTGCCTTCTGCAACTAATTCAGCTTTGATATCTTCTTCAGCTTGAGCAATCACTTCATCAGTCAATTGAGCTTTTGATCCATATTTCAAGTGTGGAAGAGCTGGTTTACCAACCATTGCACGGCTATCATTATCTTGGTCAATCACGTGGTTCAATTGTGCCAACTCATCTTTAACGAACTGCTCATCCAATTCTTTGTAAGAAAGAACTGTTGGTTTCATCGCAGCGATATGCATTGAGATTTGTTTAGCAAGTGCTTCATCTCCACCTTCGATGACAGAGATAACACCGATACGTCCACCATTGTGTTGGTATGCTCCAAAGTGTTGTGCATCTGTTTTTTCAAGCAAAGCAAAACGACGGAATGAGATTTTTTCACCGATTGTAGCTGTTGCAGATACATAGGCTGCTTCAAGAGTTTCACCTGAAGGCATTGTCAAGGCAAGAGCTTCTTCGTTGTTAGCTGGTTTTCCTTCAGCAATTACTTTAGCTGTAGCATTTACCAAGTCAACAAATTGAGCATTTTTTGCAACGAAGTCAGTTTCAGCATTTACTTCAACTACTGCTGCAACGTTACCGTTAACAAATACACCAGTTAAACCTTCAGCTGCAACACGGTCAGCTTTCTTAGCTGCCTTAGCCATACCTTTTTCACGAAGCAATTCGATTGCTTTTTCGATATCACCTTCAACTTCAACCAATGCTTTCTTAGCGTCCATAACACCAGCACCAGATTTTTCACGCAACTCTTTAACAAGTTTAGCTGTAATTTCTGCCATTTTGATTCTCCTATATTTTTTAAAAATAGGAGAGCCGGGCTAAGCCCCGCCCTCCTAGGTAATGATTACTTATTTGAATTAAGCGTTGTCGCCTTCTACAACTTCAACGATTTCTTCGATTGAGTCAGCTTGAGCTTCTGAAGCTTCAAATTCTGCTTCAACTGCTGCTGCATCTTCACCTTGACGTCCTTCGATGATAGCGTCAGCCAATTTAGCTGTGATCAATTTAACCGCGCGGATAGCGTCATCGTTAGCTGGGATGATTACATCGATATCGTCTGGATCAGTGTTTGTGTCAACCATCGCTACAACTGGGATTCCCAATTTTTTAGCTTCTTTAACAGCGATTTGTTCTTTATGTGGGTCAACTACGTACATTACATCTGGGATACGAGGCATGTCTTCGATACCACCCAAGAATTTTTCAAGACGTGCACGTTGTTTGTTAAGAAGTGCAACTTCTTTCTTAGGAAGAACATCAAAGATTCCTTCTTCTTCCATGCGTTTGATTTCTTTCAAACGAGCAATACGTTTTTGGATAGTTCCCCAGTTCGTAAGAGTTCCACCCAACCAACGGTGGTTGATGTAGTATTGACCTGAACGTTCTGCTTCTTCCTTAACAGCATCAGCAGCTTGTTTCTTAGTACCAACAAACAATACAACTGCATCGTTAGCCGCAGCATCACGCATGAAGTCGTATGCTTGGTCAGCGTATTTTACAGTTTGTTGCAAGTCGATAACGTGGATTCCGTTACGTTCAGTGAAGATGTACTTAGCCATCTTAGGGTTCCAGCGACGAGTTTGGTGACCAAAGTGTACACCAGCCTCAAGAAGTTGTTTCATTGAAATTACTGCCATGAGTATTTCTCCTTTTTGTTTTTTTCCTCTTCTTGATTTCAACTTGCAAAACGACCCGAGGGCAACAGTTTCACAATTCATCAAGAATGAGTATTATCGTTTACACGACAAGTTTCATTCTACCACATTTTAGCGATATTTTCAAGTGATTTTGATAGATTTCGATCTTGCTCTCGATTAAAAATAATAAAAGAGGCTCAAATCGAGCCTCTTCGTTTCATTCATTAGTTTGGATAAATGTAAGTAACATAACCTTCAGATGTTGTAGTTGGGTTGAACCATCCACGTTTGTTACCGATTGTACGATCTCCACCATAGTTTGATTCTGATACTTGAATACGAGTAGTTGAATCAACTGCTGTAACAACCGCTACGTGTCCATAGCCACCATCATTCCAACATGCAATCGCACCAACTTGTGGTTGAGAACCAGTACGGAAACCTGCAGCTGCTGCACTTGTAGCCCACTGTGCTCCGTTACCCCAGTAATCTCCAGCCCAAGGTGCTAATGTTTTAGCTCCCCAAGTACATTCACCAGTTGGATAACTTGAAGCATTTGTACTGTATGTTGGACGTTGTCTAGTAGGAGTTGGAGTAGGTGTAGGTGCTGGAGTGTAGCTTGAGTCCTCGTCATCAGATGCTGATGCTGACGTTGATGTAGATGTTGCTTGCACTTGAGCTGAGAAACTTGTGTTTCCAGAAGCAACAACTGATTGTTGTTGACTTGTTTGACGTGCTTTATAAGCTGCCTCTGCTTCAGCTGCTGCTTTCGCTTCTGCCTCTGCTGCTGCTTTTTGTTCCAACAAGGTAGCTTTCTCACCTTCTGCAGTAGCTTTCTCTGCAGCAAGGTTCAACTCAGCAACTTTTAACTCCGCCTGTTTTGTTGTCAATGTCTGTGCATCGTCAGCAAGCGTTTGTTGGTTCGCAATGACAGTATTGATTGCTTCATTATTTGCGACTTGTTTTTCTGAAATTGATTTTTTATCAGCTTTTTGTTGCTCTAACATTTTGTTGTTAGCCGATACAATCTCGCTCATAGCCGCAACACGGGAAATAGCTTCTGTAATTGATTTTGAATTTACAATTGTGTTGATATAGCTAGTTGCAGCACCGTTTGTTTGTGCGCTACGTGCTTGTTTTTCCAAAGATTCATTACGAGCAACAATATTCTTAGAGAGCTCTGTAATTTCTCCTTCGAGTTTTTTAGATTCCGCTTGTAGTGTTTCATTTTCAGCTTGTAAGTTTGCTTGCTGTGTTTGAATGGCTGTAACTTGCGTTTGGATTTCATCTACCTGTTGTTGAGCTTCTTTTTGTTGAGCTGTCAAGTCACTAATCTTACTATCTTGAGCAGCAATTTTTTCATCAGTTGTTTCAGCGTGAACAGTTGTTAACACTGCCACTTGAGACACTAATACTGTACTTAATAAAAGTGACGCTAAGATTTTTTTCTTCATATTGTGTAGATACTCCTTCTATTTAAGACATTACTAGTATACCAAAAAAAGACATAATAAATATTACGCCTTTGTTACATTTTTATTTCTTTCTTATAGATAATATTTTTCAAAAATATATTGGAAAATAAGCATCCATAAAAAGTTTAAAATCATTGATGGGACAAGGCTGTAAACAATGAAAACTGGCATTGATTCTACTGTCAGTCCCATAGCAAGGGCCAGAAGATAACTACCCATATCAAATAGGAAGCTCATCACAACTATTGTTAACATTCTCGTCCAACGGTTCAACAAAGTTACACTATTAAACTTGTGAAGTGAGGCACCTATCAAGATAAATAAAAGTGTCGCAATTCCTATCAAGTGGAAAAAATAGATATCGTACACCAAACCTGCTATACAGCAATAAGCTAAATAGAAGTATTCTGATACCTCAATTGTCTCAAACAAGAGAAATAAAAACAGGAAATGACTTGCTAAGTGAAAATGTGGATAAAAGGATTCTACTAATTGACCAATATGTGCATCAATTAGCACAAGAAAAGGAAGTAAAAAGAAAATACCAACTTGTTTTAACAGTCTCATTGCTAATTCCCCACTAACTCTACCACATGAAGATCTTTAGTATCAGCACTTAACTTTACTGTTACCTCTCGTGTTAGATAATCACTGCTATGAGTTGTAGCAACAACCTCTCCAACAGGAATATCCTTAACATTAAAGTTTCCAAGCCCCCCTGTAGTCACCCTATCTCCGGCACTAATGTCGTTGTTACTGTTTAATTGACTAATTTTAAGAAGTTCGGTTTCTTTGTCATAACCAACGATAATTCCGTAAATTTCAGTAGAACCATGCAAGATTTTAACGGAAATTTTGTCTGAATTTTCGGTGTTTGTCAATAGGTTGATCGTTGTTGAATGATCCTCCACTTTTGAAACACTGCCAATCAAGCCCCCGTTTGCAATGGCCAACATATTTTCAGAAGCACCCTTTGAACTTCCTGCATCTATCGTTAACTCTTGCTTCCAAAATACCGGTGAGCGCGTAATCACATCTGCTGCTAAGTTTTTTGTAGCCTGCAATTTTGACTTCATATCCAGCAACTGACGTAGTTGTTCATTTTCATTTTTTAAACTTTCTGATTGATTAGACTCCACTTCTAGTTTGTAGAGTTGCTTTTTTAAGCTTTCATTTTCATTATAAGTCTGCGTCAAATGGTCCAAATCCGATTTGAAATCGTCAAACCACTGAAAGGGTTTTTGGACAATTCTATCCACTAAAGAAATCCCATCTCCTAGTTTCGTCACAATAGCGCTTGAATAGGTTGTCACTAATAGAACAGAAACTGCCAAAACTGTGACAAAAACGATGATTAGATATTTTGATTTTTTAAAACGGTTCATATTCCTACCTTTATACTAAAAATCTGCTACAGTGAGCTTCTTATCAATCCTACAAACCTGCTAAGATTTTAAGAAAAATAAGAAACATCCCAGTACCAAAATCACAAGAATTGCCAGTGTATCCTTTTGACTCCATCTCAATTGTCTATACTGACTTCTACCCTTTCCTCCCTGATAACCACGCGCTTCCATGGCAATTGCCAATGAATCTGCACGTTTTAAGCTCGTAGCAAAAAGAGGAATTAAAATTGGAATCATAGCCTTTACTTTTTGAACGATGCTACCTTCACCAAAGTCAACTCCACGGGCTTTTTGAGCATTCATAATTCGCGTTGTGTCATCCATCAAGGTTGGAACAAAACGCAAACTCATTGATAACATGAGGCCAATTTCATGAACGGGAACTTTCACGCGTTTCAGAGGCGCCAAAAGTGCTTCAACTGCAGCTGCCAGACTCAAAGGCATGGTCGTTAATGTCAGCAAGGTTGAAAAGAAAATAATCAACACAAAACGACAGAAAATGATTCCCGCTTGTTGCAAAGCATAATCCGTTATTCTTATAAAAGAAAACTCAAATAGGACATTTCCACTTGAAATGAAAAAGAGCTGAAAAAGAGTCGTAAAAGCAATCAGGAAGAACATGGATTTTAATCCCTGAACAAAAAATGAGAGGGAAACGCCCGACAAAGCGATAAATATACCTGTCGCTACAAAAAGAATGAGATTAGCGAGAGGATTATTAGCCCAAAATACAATCAAAATCAACAGAATCATAGCGAGCAATTTACTACGGGGATCCAAGCGATGAATGATGGAATCCCCCGGTATATAACGCCCTAAAATCATACTATCCATTTAGCGACTCCTTAAACTCCTCTATCTTGATTGGCAGTTTTTTAAAAGCTACACCTCTATCTGCCAAACGCTTACAAAAGGCTGTGATTTTAGGCACACCTAACTGCACTTTTTCCATAGAGGCTACATCTTGGAAAACTTCGCTCGGTTTACCACTTTTGACTAAACGCCCCTTTTCCATAACATAGACCTGATCAGCATATGTAGCTACGTCATCCATTAAATGCGTTACCAGAACGATTGTCATTCCAGAAAGGTGAAGTTTTTTAAACAGGGTCATCAATTCTTTTCTGCCCAGAGGATCTAGCCCTGCTGTCGGCTCATCCAAAACCAAGACAGTTGGCTCCATGGCTAGCATACCTGCTATAGCCACACGTCTCATTTGGCCACCCGAAAGTTCAAAAGGACTGCGCTCAAAGAGTGACTCATCGATGCCTACCAAGGCTAACTTTTCACGCGCAATTTTCTTGGCCTCTTCCTCAGAAACTCCAAAATTTTGCGGTCCAAATGCAACATCTTTCAAAACAGTCTCTTCGAAAATCTGATTTTCAGCAAATTGAAACACTAGACCAACTTGCTTTCGAATCTGACGAATTTCTTTATTGGTTGATGTAGGGGTAATGACGGTATCGAAAACTCGAACAGAACCCTTACTTGGTACCAATAGGCCATTTAAAAGCTGTAAAATCGTTGATTTCCCACTACCTGTGTGCCCTACTAAAGCTGTATAGGAACCATCCTCAATCGTCAAAGAAACATCAGTCAAGGCTGATGAAGATAGGGGAGTTCCCTCTTGATAGGTAAAGCTCACATTTTCTAGAGTAATTCCCATAACTTGTCCTCTAGCTCTCCTTCTGTCAAATAGTCATCCGGCAACTGATAACCAGTCTCTCTCAAAGATTCTCTCAATTGATTAGTAAAAGGTTCATCCAACCCTATCTGGTCAAGGTCATCCCGAGAAAAAAGTTCTCTTGGGCTGCTGGTTGACTCCACTTGGCCTTTTTTCATGACCAAGACACGGTCACTCATCGCAACTTCTTCCAAGTCATGTGTAATGGAGACGACTGTCATCTGATGGTCTTTTCGAATCTCTTGAACTGTCTGAATCAGTTCTCTTCGTCCCTCGGGATCCAACATACTTGTAGCCTCATCCAGAATTAAAATAGCTGGCCTTAGGGCAACAACTCCCGCAATAGCCACCCGCTGTTTTTGTCCACCAGATAAGCGAGCTGGTTCTCTCTTCTTAAAGTCCAGCATCCCTACCAACTCCAAAGATTCAGCCACTCTCTTCTTCATTTCTTCTCGAGGAAGTCCCTGATTTTCTAAGCCAAAGGCGACATCATCTTCAACAGTTGCACCCACAAATTGGTTATCTGGATTTTGAAAAACCATACCAATTTGACGGCGTAAGTCCCAAACATTCTCAGAGGACAACAATTGCCCATCTATCCAGATTTCCCCAGACTCTGCTTCAAACAAGCCATCAAGCAAACGGATAGTTGTCGATTTCCCACTCCCATTATGACCTACAATTGAAAGCCATTCTCCACGTTTCACGTGAAACGAAACGTTATTAACGTCATAATGTTCCTGATTTTCCTTATAACGAAAAGACAGTTCTTTTACTTCAATAATCGATTTCATCTTGAACCAAATGTCCCTTTGAATACATGAGCGCTACCCTTGAAATAATCATAGCCAGAGTAGATAGTGAAAAACAAAGCGATATAAAGCAACAGCTGACCAATTAAATCCCAATGTAAGAGCAAAAAGATAATGGCAAACATCTGACTAAAGGTCTTGATTTTCCCTGGCATCGCTGCTGCTAGAACTGTCCCCCCCGTCTCAACAAGCAACAAACGCAAGCCTGTCACCGCAAGTTCACGACAGATGATAATAGCAACAACCCAAGCTGGAGCCATACCTAACTCAATCAACATGATAAAAGCTGACATAACCAACAGCTTATCGGCCATCGGATCAGCAAACTTTCCAAAGTTGCTGACTACATTCCATTTACGAGCAAGATAGCCATCAAGATAATCCGTTATACTAGCAACTGCAAAGATGATCGCTGCTAGCAAATGACTGCCTTGTGAATGGCCCAAAGTCAAAATAAGAATAAAGAGAGGTATGAAGAGAATTCTACCAATAGTTAATACATTAGGAATTTGTTCTTTTTTCATTGATTTTTCCTTAATCTGTAGTAAATGTAAGTGTTACAGTTCCAGTCTGAGTTGTCAGCTTCGAAGTATCAATCGTTTGATTGTCCACAGTCACAGTAACTCCCTTCACTACACCTAAAGTAATGGTAACGGGATTCTTAGTTGAAACTGTTGTTTTTGCATTCTTATTGTCTGCGGATAGTGTCACACCACCCTCCAGCTCACTTCCTGAAACACTTACCCAACTAGTTGCATCTGATACTGCCAGTTGAACAGTAGCGATTTCCTTACTCGTTTTATACCGAGCTTCAATGCGGTTTCCTTCGCCTGACACTGTAATAGTTGATTCCGTAGTAGAAGACGAGCTAGACGTCTGACTACTAGAAGATGAACTAGATGAGGTTGTGGAACTAGTTGAGCTCACAACACTATAATTAGCTGAAGAAGGACTTGGCTGAGTTTGGATGTAGTTCCAAACATAGTAAGTGACAAAAATTAAAATTGACAAAGCAAATAGAACGAAATAAAACAAGGGGAGATAAGACGTTTTTTTCTTATTTGATCGTCTGCGACCAGACAAGTCTTCTTCATCGACATCTACCTCTTCATAAGTGATCATACTACCTGAATCATAGGCATCCAAAACAATTCTCTCATCCAACTCTACTGCCCATGCATATTTTCTTAAAAAAGAACGAGCGTAGAAGGTACTAGGAAGTAAATCGAAATCATCAGCCTCCATGGCTTCTAGAAAATGCAACTGAATTTCAGTTTTTTCCTGTAATTCTTCCAAACTCAATCCCTGGTTAATTCTAGCTAAACGTAGAACCTCGCCAATTGTTTTTTTTCTCATACGTACCATTCCTTCTTTCTAGTATTAGTCATCTTTTAAGCTGGAAAGATTGTAAAATCAACTAGATCACCATTATCAATCAAACGATGTCCAGCTTCTAGAACATCCTCCAAAGTAATTTCCTGTAAAATTTTCGGAAAATCAAAAATTGTTTCTCCGCGATCCATCGGATCGTATTGAGTTGCAATAAATTCCAAAGAGTTCATGCTACTGAAAAACTCCCCAAACATCTCACTCTTAACAAGATCTAAATGTTCCTCGGTAATATCCGCATCATTACTAAACTGACGAATCGCTTTACGAAATTGATGCGACAGAGAAACAGGCTCTTTGGTATCCATTGTCAATATCACAAAATGAAAGCGACTGTTGACCTCAACCTCAAGTGACAATGACGCATCTAACTTCCCAGACTCATATAACCTTTGAAAACGATCAGAAGTCCAACCAAACATCATCGTAAATAGTAATTTCAATAAAATATTGTGACGATAAGACTCAGCTTCTGTTATTTGCCCATTACCTCTAATCGCAACAGCAAGTTTAGGTGAAGAAACTTCCATCCGCAGACTATCTGTTTGCTTCACAGGCTGCAAGGGTAGTTGCTCTTTTGAAACCGTAAACTGTTCTAAAGTCTTCTTTTCCTTTTTCGAAAAGTATTCCTCAACAACTTCCACATCAATATTTCCAACTAAAAACAGTGACATATTGACAGGTTTGTAAAACTCTGTAAAGTTCTCTTTTAAATTTGAAACTTGAATCTCAGAAATTGATTTTTCACTTCCAACAATGTCTGTTGCTAAAGGAGTATCAGGATAAAGGTTGGCTAATGTTGCAAAAAACAAACGTGAGTCTGGATCGTCTTGGTACATCTCTCGTTCTTGCTGGATAATATTCTGTTCCCTCAAAACAGACTCTTCTGTAAAATAAGCATCTCCGACTAACTCATTTAGCATATCTAAATTCTCTAATAGATGGTCAATTGTTGAAAAAAGATAGCTGGTCTTAGTAAAGCTTGTAAAAGCATTACTGTCCGCACCTAATCGAGTAAAAGCTGCCATCATATCCTCAGAATTTTCTCTTTCAAACAATTTATGTTCAAGAAAATGTGCAATTCCTGCTGGATGATGACGTAAACCTTTTTCCAAGCTTGTATAAGTTGCATCTACAGAACCAAATTGAACCGTTACAATCCCATAAACCTCATTGAAATCTTGCTTAGGGAGTAAAGAAACTGTCAATCCATTTGACAATTGTGTTTTGTAGACTGTTTCCTTTACAGCAGGATAGTATTTTTCTTCAAAAGTAACCTTTGTCATTCTACTCCTTCCATAAAGTAAATCGCTTGTAACTTCAAACTGTTGGCAGCTTTACATACAGCTTCTTTATCAACACTCTCTAATTTTGCCACCAATCGATCCATATCAAAGCTTGATTTCCCCAATAGAGCATTCAAATAGGCTCTTTCAACCAGGGTCTGTTGATTATCTTGAGCCATCAACAAAGATCGTCGAATCATCTCCTTGGTTTGTTCAAGTTCAAAATCTGTAAAGTTACCCTTTTTCAGATCTAGCAATTGATGATTCATCATTTTTCTAGCCTGATTTCGATTTTCTCTATCAATACCCGCATACATCCTTAACAGACCACTAAACAAATCCAATTGACTAGAGACTGAATAGGCTATTCCAGCATTTTCACGAACATTTGTAAAGAGTTTCGAATGTGCAAATTCACCCAACAAACCATTCATGACAAGCATGGGTAAATGCTCATCATCGCCATATTTTACAGGAGAATGATAGCCCATTTCCAAAATAGATTGTCCAACATTCCTCTGAACCATTCCTTCTTGTAGAACATTCGAATAAGATTGATAATATTGGATAGGAACACAATTCTCTCTAGCTGTAAGGGATAATGATTTCAGCGATTCTGTAATTTCTACTTCATTAAAATCACCTAAGAAAAAGAAATCAATTCGATCATTTTTCAGAGCATCTTGAAAGCAAGTGTAGCTACTTTCCGGAGACTCATTTGAAATGCTATTTCGTAAATCACTGTATCTCAATTGAAGACGCTCATCACGGAAGAACAAGCTATCCAACTCCTTATGAGCAAAATAAAATGAATCATCCATATCAGTGGCTAAACTAGCCAACAACTGTTTTCTTTCAATTTCAAATAGGGCTGGCTCAAAAGCACCATCTTGAACTAAGGGGGAAAATAAAGTCTGTTTCACCAATTCCAAAATTTGAGAAGTCAAGACATTCTTTTTACTTAAAAAATCATCTCTCACATAGGTAAATGTTAGATCAAGAATATGTGCCTGTCCCCTACGATAAGCACTTGTGGAAATATCCGTTCCATATAAGCTTGCCAAATATCTGCGAAATGCTTGTGATGTTGGGTAAGCTTGATTTGCCGTCTCCAACATACTTGCACTTAACATGCGTCCTGCTATTGTCTCAAGAGATAAGGGAGCAGTAAAACGAATAGTAATTTTATTTGTTTTAAACTTTTTGGATTGAACAAAATGTGCTGAAATTCCAGGCACTAATTCCATACCTTACCTCCTTACATATAGAGTTCTATTATACCACGAAAATCAAAATTTTTCTTGTTCTCTTTATAGCTTTAAAGAGTAAAACCGTTTTCATTTCAACTGACTTTCCTTCAGCTATTTCGATGAAAATATGGTATAATACCAAAGATTGAGGTGAATTATGGAATACAAATTATTTGAAGAATTTATCACGCTCCAAGCCCTCCTAAAAGAGCTTGGAATTATACAAAGCGGCGGTGCTATCAAAGCCTTTTTAATAGAGCATCAAGTTTACTTTAATGGTGAGTTAGAAAGTAGACGTGGGAAAAAAATCCGTATTGGAGATACAATTGACATTCCTGATTTAAAGGTTGACATCACCTTGACACAACCAAGTTTAAAAGAGCAAGAAGAATATCAAGCAGACAAGATTGAGAAAGAGCGAATTGCTAAACTTGTCAAAGAGATGAATAAAGGTGTCAAGAAAGAAAAACAAAAAACTTCTTCATCACCTAAGACCAAACAAGCTCCACGTTTTCCAGGAAGATAACTATGTGGCTCCAACATTTAACAATTAAAACCTTTCGAAACTATAAAGAGGCAAAAATTGATTTCAATCCAAAATTAAATATCTTTCTAGGTCAAAATGCACAAGGAAAAACCAATATTCTAGAAGCAATCTATTTCTTGGCCTTGACACGTAGTCATCGGACTCGGACAGATAAAAATCTCATTCATTTTGATGACGAGCAACTCCATCTTTCTGGCTTGCTACAGAAAAAAACAGGTTCTATTCCTCTAGAAATTGATTTAACGCCAAAAGGGCGTGTGACTAAAGTCAATCACTTAAAGCAAGCTCGCCTCTCAGACTACATCGGACATATGAATGTGGTCCTCTTTGCACCTGAAGATCTCCAGTTAATTAAAGGGGCCCCCTCTGTTCGTCGAAAATTTATAGACATTGAACTGGGACAAATTAAACCAATCTACTTGTCAGACCTATCAAACTATAACCATATACTCAAACAAAGAAATACCTACCTAAAATCCAGCCAAAAGATTGACGAAACATTTCTGTCAGTCTTAGATGATCAGTTAGTAGAATACGGTTGTCGCGTCATAAAGCATCGGATAAAATTCATTAAAGAGTTAGAGAAATTTGGTCAAAAAAAACACTTAGAAATTTCAAATCAATTAGAAGAGTTGTCAATATTTTATCAATCATCTGTCAACTTCACTTATGAAGAACAGCTAACAAGTTCCTTTAAAATCGCTTTAGAAAAAAGTAGATCCAGAGATTTATTTAAAAAGAATACTGGTGTTGGTCCTCATCGAGATGATATTTCTTTTTATATAAATGGGATGGATGCTAGTTTTGGAAGCCAAGGCCAACATCGTAGTCTTGTTCTTTCTATAAAACTGGCGGAAATTGAGCTAATGGAAAGTATTACCAATGAGTCTCCAATACTACTGCTTGATGATGTTATGAGCGAACTTGACAATACACGGCAACTAAAATTACTAGAAACCATTTCTCAATCTATCCAAACCTTTATTACAACAACAAGTTTAGACCACTTACAAAACTTGCCAGAAAACCTTAGTATTTTCAATATTCAAAACGGTAAAATTTCTGTAAATCAAAATTGACAACACTGTAAACAAAAAGAACTCCTGAAAATCAGGAGTTCTTTTTTACTTCCTACATAGAGTAGTTTGGTGCTTCATTAGTAATTTGTACATCATGAGGATGACTTTCTTTTAGACCAGCCCCAGACATTTCAATAAATTGAGCGTTGTCGTGTAATTCTTTAAGGTTAGCTGCACCACAGTAACCCATACCAGAGCGAATACCACCAATCATTTGGAAGACAATATCAGCTGCTGCGCCTTTATAGGCAACACGTCCTTCAATTCCTTCTGGAACAAGTTTGTTTGCTTCATTGACAGAACCTTGGAAGTAACGGTCACTTGAACCTTTCTTCATTGCAGCGATGGATCCCATACCACGGTAAGTTTTAAACTTACGTCCTTGGAAGATTTCCGTTTCACCTGGTGCTTCGTCTGTTCCAGCGAACATTGATCCAAGCATAACCGCATTTCCACCTGCAGCAAGGGCTTTTACAATATCTCCAGAATACTTGATTCCACCATCAGCAATGATTGTTTTACCATATTCACGCGCAACAGCTGCTGCATCATAGATTGCTGTCACTTGTGGGACACCAACCCCTGCAATCACACGAGTAGTACAGATAGAACCTGGTCCAATACCGACTTTGACAACATCTACACCTGCATCATAAAGAGCACGTGCACCTTCTGCAGTGGCAATATTACCCGCAATTAAAGTGCGGTCTGGGAAGTGAGCACGAATTTCAGCAATTTTACGTAGAACACCAGCAGAATGACCATGGGCAGTATCAATAACAATTGCGTCAGCTCCTGCTTCAAAAAGAGCCTCTGCACGTTCAAATGTATCTGAAGTGACACCTACCGCACCTGCAACTAAGAGACGACCAAACTCATCTTTGGCAGCATTTGGAAATTCAATCACTTTTTCAATGTCTTTAATAGTAATCAAGCCAGAAAGACGACCTTCTTCATCAACCAAAGGAAGTTTTTCAATACGGTGTTCTTGAAGAATGCTTTCAGCTGTTGCAAGATCTGTACCAACAGGAGCAGTAACAAGATTTTCACTGGTCATGTGATTTGAGATTGGCTGATTGTAATCTGAAATAAAGCGAAGATCTCGATTTGTTAAAATACCAACTAATTTACGATTTTCAAGTGTCTCAACAACTGGAACACCACTGATACGGTAACGCCCCATAAGCTCATCTGCTTCAGCAATCGTGTGTTCTGGAGTCAAAAAGAATGGATCAATAATAACACCATTTTCAGAACGTTTTACCTTACGAACTTCATCTGCCTGTTGCGCGATAGACATATTTTTATGGATTACTCCAAGACCACCTGCACGAGCAATGGCAATAGCCATTTGACTTTCTGTGACTGTATCCATGGCGGCTGTTATAATTGGGATATTTAAAGTCAGATTATCTGCCAATTTTGTTGTTAAATCTGCATCATTAGGCAACACATGACTTTCTGCTGGAATGAGCAATACATCATCAAAGGTAAAACCTTTTTTTAAAAATTTAGTATCCCAATTAGACATTGAAGTTTCCTCTTTTCTTTCTTTTTGAGCTTGACTCTTTTTGTATTGTATCTATCATACCATTCTATGAAAATTTGTCAATTATATTTATGGTAGAAATCATAAAAAAACTATCCCTGTGATCCTATGGAAGAGATAGTTTTACGATTCATATTTTATCTATTATTTAAAATAATTTAGTCCCATTGCTCCCTTAACTTCAGATAGAGTTTGCCCCGCAACCTCACGCGCTTTCTCACTACCTTTTTGAAGCATATTGTACACTTCTCCCATATCCTTAGCAAATTCGATACGGCGCTCACGAATAGGACCAAGTTCGCGTTCTAATATTTCAAGTAGATAACGTTTCGTCTTCACATCACCAAGACCACCACGTTGATAATGTTCTTTCATATTCGCAATTTCTTGAGCATCTTCTGGACGACCAAACACATCTAGATAATGGAAAACCATGTTTCCTTCAATCTTACCTGGATCCTCCACTCGAATATGGTTTGGATCAGTATACATGCTCATGACTTTTTTACGCAAAGTATCCGCATCATCTGCTAGATAAATACCATTATTAAGGGATTTAGACATTTTAGCATTTCCATCTAGACCAGGCAAACGTCCTGCCCTCTCATTTTCTGGATAAATACCTTCCGGTTCCACCAAAACATCACAGTTGTATGCGTTGTTAAAAGAACGAACAATTTCACGAGTTTGCTCAATCATTGGTTTCTGGTCTGTTCCTACAGGAACATAATTGGCCTTGAAAGCAGTAATATCTGCTGCTTGCGCAATTGGATAGACCAAAAATCCTGTCGGAATACTTTCTCCAAACCCTTTCTGAGCAATCTCTGTTTTCACCGTAGGATTGCGCTCCAAACGAGCTAGTGAAACCAAATTCATATAGTACATAGATAGTTCAGCCAACTCTGGAATCTGGCTTTGAATAAAGATAGTTGATTTGCTTGGATCCAATCCAACTGCTAGATAATCCAAGGCAACATTCCCAATTGATTCTACAATCGTTTGAGGATCTTTGGCGTGATCTGTCAATGCTTGTTGGTCCGCCAAAAAAACAAACATCTCATACTTGTCTTCTTCCTGCAGTAATACTCTATTTTTGAGACTTCCAACATAATGTCCAATATGCAATTTCCCTGTTGGGCGATCTCCTGTTAAAATAATGGGTTTCGTCATTTTTTTCTCCTTCGAAATGGTCTCTTCAATTATAGCATTTTTTTGTTAAAATAACAGAAAATTTTTTAAATCAAATAGCCAATACGCTGTAAACAAAGTTGTAAATTTAATTGACATAAAATTGACAAACAAAAATTTGAATATTTCTCTCTTTTCTAGTAGAATAAATGTATTACATATTATAGGAGAAAAACATTGCTTACAGTATCTGATGTTTCACTACGTTTTAGTGATCGCAAACTTTTTGATGATGTCAATATCAAATTTACAGAAGGAAATACATACGGATTAATTGGTGCTAATGGTGCTGGGAAGTCTACATTCTTAAAAATCTTAGCTGGTGATATCGAGCCAACAACTGGTTACATCTCTCTTGGTCCAGATGAACGTCTCTCTGTTCTCCGTCAAAATCATTTTGACTATGAAGACGAGCGAGTTATTGATGTCGTCATTATGGGAAATGAAAAACTTTACAACATCATGAAAGAAAAAGATGCCATTTACATGAAGGAAGATTTTTCCGATGAAGATGGTGTTCGTGCAGCTGAACTTGAAGGTGAATTTGCTGAACTTGGAGGTTGGGAAGCAGAAAGTGAAGCGTCTCAACTACTTCAAAACCTAAACATTCCAGAAGAATTGCACTATCAAAACATGAGCGAATTGGCCAATGGTGAAAAAGTGAAGGTTCTCCTTGCTAAAGCACTTTTTGGCAAACCAGACGTTCTTCTCTTGGACGAACCAACCAATGGGTTGGATATCCAGTCTATTACTTGGCTAGAAGACTTCTTGATTGACTTTGATAACACCGTTATCGTAGTATCCCACGACCGTCACTTCTTAAACAAAGTGTGTACTCATATGGCCGACCTTGACTTTGGAAAAATCAAACTCTATGTCGGAAACTACGACTTCTGGAAGGAATCTTCTGAGCTTGCTGCTAAATTGCTAGCAGACCGTAATGCTAAGGCAGAAGAAAAAATTAAGCAATTGCAAGAATTCGTTGCTCGATTCTCTGCTAATGCTTCTAAATCAAGACAAGCAACGTCTCGTAAAAAAATGCTTGACAAGATTGAATTAGAAGAGATTGTGCCATCTAGTCGTAAATATCCATTTATCAACTTTAAAGCAGAACGTGAGATTGGTAATGATCTCTTGACAGTAGAAAATTTAACTGTAAAGATTGATGGCGAAACTATCCTAGACAATATTAGTTTCATCTTGCGTCCAGGTGACAAGACTGCTCTTATTGGACAAAATGACATCCAAACGACTGCATTGATTCGCGCCATTATGGGTGACATCGACTATGAAGGAACTGTCAAGTGGGGAGTTACTACTAGCCGTTCTTACTTGCCAAAAGACAACTCGGCTGATTTTGCAGGAGGAGAGTCAATCCTTGACTGGCTGCGTCAATTTGCAAGTAAAGAAGAAGATGACAATACCTTCCTACGTGGTTTCCTTGGTCGTATGCTCTTCTCTGGTGATGAGGTTAACAAACCTGTAAACGTCTTGTCAGGGGGAGAAAAAGTACGTGTCATGCTTTCAAAACTCATGCTCTTGAAATCAAATGTCCTTGTACTTGATGATCCAACAAATCACTTGGACTTGGAATCTATCTCAAGCTTGAACGATGGATTGAAAAACTTTAAAGAATCAATCATCTTTGCCAGTCATGACCACGAGTTTATCCAAACTTTGGCAAACCATATCATTGTTTTGTCTAATAATGGCGTCATTGATCGTATTGATGAAACCTACGATGAATTCCTAGAAAATGCAGAAGTACAAGCAAAAGTTAAAGAACTTTGGAAAGATTAAATAAGACTTCAAAACTCAGTTGGGGTAACCAACTGAGTTTTCTATCATTCTACGAGGTAACATGAAATCATTTTTTAAAACATATTGGACCTATTTTGTTTCTTTTATCATTCCTGTAGTAATTATGACTGGAGTATACCTAATTCAAGGTATCTACTGGAATAGCGATACATCTCCACTATTAGGAGATGGTTTCCATCAATACGTTATTTTTGATGTGGCTTTACGAAATATTTTACATGGAAATGGTAGTTTGTTTTACACCTTTACAAGTGGCCTCGGACTGAATTTCTATGCTCTATCTAGTTATTACTTGGGTAGCTTTCTTTCACCCATAGTTTACTTTTTTAATCTGTCGAATATGCCAGATGCTGTCTATCTAACCACTCTCTTAAAATTTGGATTGATTGGTCTGTCAACCTTCTTTAGTTTGACTAGATTATTTAAAGATATCCCAAAATTTTTAAAACTTGCATTATCTACTTCCTATGCTTTAATGAGCTTCACTGTCAGTCAGTTAGAGATTAAAACCTGGCTAGATGTTTTTATCTTGATTCCTTTAATTATAACTGGTTTACACCTACTTATAACACAAAAGAAGCGCCTACTATACTTTACAAGTTTGTCAATCTTATTTATTCAAAATTATTATTTTGGGTATATGACAGCATTGTTTCTTATTTTCTGGTATCTCTGCCAAATTTCTTGGGACTTTAAAACTCGAAAATCATCTTTTCTTGATTTTGTTGTTACCTCCTTTTTAGCTGGAATGGCTAGTTTGATTATGACTCTTCCTACACTGTTTGATTTACAAACTCATGGAGAGAAGTTGACTGCCATCACAAAATTAAAGACAGATAGTAGCTGGTATTTGGATATTTTTGCAAAACAATTCATTGGATCTTTTGATACAACTAAGTATGGATCTATACCAATGATTTTTGTTGGACTGCTTCCTTTTATTTTGACCATTCTATTTTTCACAATAAAATCCATAAGGTTTCACGTGAAACTTACCTATGCAATTTTCTTTACTTTTTTAATAATAAGTTTTTATATAGAAGCACTTGATTTATTTTGGCAAGGGATGCATACCCCGAATATGTTTTTGCATCGCTATGCTTGGATTTTTTCCACTCTGTTAATTTATACTGCAGCAGAAGTATTAAATCGTCTGAAAGAACTGAAGCTATGGAATCTATTTTTCTCACTTTTTCTTGTACTAACAGGATTTTTGGCCACTGTCTATTTTAAATCACACTATTCTTTTTTAACTGATTTGAATATCCTGCTCACTCTTGAATTTCTACTAGTTTATGCTCTTTTACTTCTTACAGTCATTAGAAAATTTATCTCTGTAAATCTATTTGCAATTCTTTTGTCTTTATTTATAACGGCTGAGATAAGCTTAAATGCATCATCTCAAATGGAAGGAATAGCTAAAGAATGGGCCTTTGCTTCTCGTAGCGCCTATAATAGAGATATCACCTCTATGGAATCCATTCTAAACCAAATTGACAATCCATTTACACGTACTGAAAAACTGCAAATTCAGACTGGAAATGACAGTATGAAATTTAACTACAATGGAATCTCTCAATTCTCGTCTGTACGAAATCGTTCAGCTAGCACTAGTTTGGACAAACTTGGATTCAAATCCTCTGGAACCAACCTTAATCTCCGTTATGCAAATAACAGTCTTTTAGCAGACAGTTTATTTGGAATCCAATACAATATTTCTGAAACTTCACTTGATAAGTATGGCTTTCAAGAGATTTATCAAAAGGATCATTTAATCTTATATAAAAATCAACTCTCTTTACCCATTGCCTTTGCCACTCAATCTATTTACAAAGATGTAAACTTTAACAATCACACTTTAGATAATCAGGCTTTATTTATAAACCAGCTTGCTAATCTCAACTTAGATTACTTCTCCCAAATAGCATCTGATAAAACAGATACTTCAGATGGTTTAACGAGCATCACAGGTTCTGCGAATGAAGATGCAAAGATTGATTATCAAATTGAGGTTCCTCAAAATAGTCAAGTCTATCTCTCTTTTTCAAATCTTCATTTTACAAACGATAAGCAAAAGAAAGTTGACATCATTGTCAATGGAGAAAAAAAGACTTTTACAACTGACAATGCATTTAATTTCTTTAATTTAGGTTATACTGAAGAACAAAAAACTTTCAATATCAGTGTTAGCTTCCCTGGAAATTCTCAGGTATCATTTGAATCTCCAACCTTCTATCGTTTAGATACTCAGGCCCTAACTGAGGCAATCCAAAAAATTGAAGAACAACCTGTAGAAGTATCCACCTCTAAAAATAAAGTCTTTGCTACATATGAAGTAAAACAAGATACCTCTATTTTCTTCACTATTCCTTATGACAAAGGTTGGTCTGCATACCAAGATGGAAAAAAACTTGAAATTAAGCAGGCTCAAACTGGTTTTATGAAGGTTGATGTTCCAAAGGGAAAAGGTACCATTACACTTTCCTTTATCCCTAATGGTTTTGTTATTGGAGCAGCCTGCTCACTAACTGCCCTTCTTCTTTTTGGAATCTATAATCACAGACGAAATTTATCTAAGACAGAAAAAGATTGACCAATTCCTTGGCCAATCTTTTTAATCTTCTTCCATTTTCTTAGGTTGATAAGCTAGCATACCTAAAGCAGTAAAGAAAGCTAGTGTTATAATAAGGAAAATCACTTGGTGATGAATATTTCCTGTCATAGAGATTGTTTGTCGTAAACCTGATACAGAGTAACTCATTGGTAACCAAGGATTGACACCCTTAAAGAAATCATTTGTCAAAGCAAGTGGATAAGTTCCCGCACTTGATGCTAATTGCAATAATAGCAAAATAAGAGAGAAGAAAGCACCTAAGCGACTATTCCATGTTGTTAATGCAGTTACCATAGACATAAATGTTAAGCTTGCGATAATAATTAAGAACAAGGTTCTCATTTCATGATTTGCTGTTAGACCAATAAGATGAACGCCACCATAGACTAAGACAGCGGCTAAAACAGCTATAACTCCATTTATCTCAAAGCGAGATTTGAACCAAGCCCAGCGAGTTTCAGGATGACGACCTGAAGGTAATTTAGCAAAAATCATATTTGTTGATAATGCAGCGACAAAGAGAGCGACTGATATCATATAAGGAGCCATAGCAATCCCATTTACAGGAACTTGATCATTATCTGTCTTTGAAAGACTTAAGGGTTCCGTTAATGTTTCTGCATTTTTTGACTCTGTTGATGCTGATTTTAGTTGATTGCTAGCACTTCTTAAGCCTTGTCCTAGATCAGTAGTTCCTACTTGTAAACTTTCAATACCAGCAGTTAAAGTTGCTCCACCTTCAGCTAATTTTCCAGCACCATCTGCAATTTTTGCTGCTCCATTTCCTAATTGAGAACTAGCTGAAAGCAATTGACTTGATTTATCTGTTAATTGACTTGAACCAAGCTGTATTTTATCAAGTCCTGCAATTAATTCCGGACTCTTGCTATTTAATTGGTTAGAACCAGATGATAGTTTTTCAATACCTGTTACTAATTCTGGAGTTTTCCCAGCTAGAGTATCCAAACCAGTTGTCAATTTTGAAGAGTTTTCTGTCAACTTGGTTGAGCCAGAAACCAATTGATCCAAACTTGTTGTTAAAGTTGTATTCTTTTCACTTAGTTGATTTACACCTAAAGAAATAGTATCCAATCCTTTAGTATACGCATTAACTCCATTTTCAATTGATTGACTTCCGGGAACTAACTGATTATCTACAGCATTTTGCAACTGTGTAAATCCACTTGACATAGATGTCAAGGAACTAGACGCTATAGGTAAAAGTTGATTTGCTTTAGTCTGTAAAGTAGAAAGATTAGAGACTGGTTGGTTTATACTTCCTAAATTTTCTTTTAAATCTCCTGCCGTCGTTAAAATTGCTTTTGCTGACTCTATCGTAGAATTAGAATTATTTGAAACAGCTTCAGTCAATTCTTTTTTCTGAGTTTCAGTGAGAGATTGATAAGTTGCTGTTGCTTGAAGATTTGTAAGAGTTTTCTCTTGCTCTGCTTGACTATTAGTCACAATAGTTTGAGCAAGAGTCGTTATATTTGTTAAGTCATTAGATATTGTATTTTTAAGATCAGTATTATCTGAAACTGTAACTGATTGGAGAGCCTTATTCAACTCATCTAAACTGCTTGCTAACTGTGTTATATCCTCTTTCTGTTGAGATGAAGTATTTAATTGTGTGGATATTTTTTTGATTCCTTTATTTAATTGAGTAATACCGTCTCTCAATGTATCTGATTGACTTGATAGTTGGTTTGTACCAACAGATAATTTGTCAACTCCGCTTGTATAGGCATTGACACCAACCGAAAATTGACTGAGACCTGAATTGAGTTGTGAAACTCCACCTGTATAGGTCTTTATACCTGTATTCAGCTGATTTACACCTGTCACCAACTCAGGAGTTCTTGAGGCCAATTGACCAAGTCCAGTGTCAACCTGTGAAACTGCATTTGTATAACTTTGTAAACCACTATTAAAAGTTCCTAAACCAAGATGTAATTGCTCTATGGCAGATACATAGGCAGACAATCCTTTTGTAAATTGATTAGCACCATTTGAAAAAGTTACACTTGAGTTAGCTAGAGTATTGAGATTTGTCGTCAATGTTTGACTTCCTTTTGCTAACTGATTAGTCCCATCAGCCAGTTGTTCACTTCCATCAGCTGCTTTATTTATCCCAGACTTCAAGTCACTCATTTTTTGAAATAGTGCCTTGGTATATGTTTCAGTTACAT
Source organism: Streptococcus halitosis (assembly GCF_027691175.1). Lineage (GTDB taxonomy): Bacteria > Bacillota > Bacilli > Lactobacillales > Streptococcaceae > Streptococcus > Streptococcus halitosis_A. The sequence goes on along the minus strand of NZ_JAQFBD010000001.1, from coordinate 21,229 downwards.
TCGTAGAGACGGTTTGTTTTAATTGTGTCATTGCAGAATCACTCATCTTACTTGCAATAAAGCTACGACCGCTTGAAGTTTGATAATCAATTTGCATCTGTTCAGGGTGATTTGTTAGGATCGAAGTAGCTTTTTCAGATAAATCACTTGGTAAAGTCACTACCATATAGTATTCGCCATCATCTAACCCCTTTTTCCCCTCTTCTTCATTGACAAAATGAAAATCCAAAGTCTTATTTTCTTTTAAATTAGACACCATGTCTTTTCCTATAGCCATTGTATTTCCATTATAAGAAGCTTCCTTATCATTATTAACAACTGCTACAGGTAACTCCGATACTTGACCATATGGATCCCACATTGACGATAAAAATATGATATTGTATAAAGCTGGAATAAGAGAAATCCCTATCATTACAATAATGAATGTCGGTTTTTTAAAAATTGCTTTCCATTCTTTAAACATATTTCCTCCTTTTTTTTAAACATATTGTCTAAATTTTTGATATAATAGATTATACATTAAAAAATCTAAATTACAAGATAAAAAATATTTTTTTAGACATATAGTCTAAATTGTTCAAAAGGAGAAACTATGAAAGAAAGTAACAAACGATTAAAAACAAAGAGAAATATTGAAAATGCCATGGTTCAATTATTGATGGATCACCCCTTCGATCAAATTACTACAATTAAATTAGCAGAAAAAGCTGGAATTAGTCGTTCTAGCTTCTATACCCATTACAAGGATAAGTATGATATGATTGAACACTATCAAAGTAAGTTATTTCATACATTTGAGTATATCTTCCAAAAACATGCTCATCATAAAAAAGATGCCATTTTAGAAGTATTTGACTATTTAGAATCTGAACCATTATTAGCTGCTCTTTTATCTGAAAATGGTACCAAAGAGATCCAAAATTTCTTAAGAAATAAGCTTCATATCATGCTGAGCACAGATCTTCAGAAGCGCTTTATGCAACTACAACTAAATTCAATTGAATTAGAATATAGCAGCATTTATCTGACAAATGCCCTATTTGGAGTTTGTCAAACTTGGATTGCTCGTGGAAAAAAAGAAAGTCCGCAAGAAATGACAGACTTCCTTATGAAAATGCTAGGTGATGCCAACTAAGAACAAAAAAGAACACCATCTGGTGTTCTTTTTTTATTTGACTCCGCCAGTAGGACTCGAACCTACGACATCATGATTAACAGTCATGCGCTACTACCAACTGAGCTATGGCGGATAATATAGTCCGTACGGGATTCGAACCCGTGTTACCGCCGTGAAAAGGCGGTGTCTTAACCCCTTGACCAACGGACCATCTATCTGTAGCAGATATAACCATTATATCAATTTCTTACTGATTGTCAATCACTTTTTAGATTTTTTCTCTAGAATATCTTTTAGTTTACGAACTTTCAAACGGGTAATGGGACAACGATGATCTTCATAAAAAACAACTTCTAAATTCTTTCGATCAATTTCTCTCACATTTCCCACATTGACAAGGAAAGATTTATGGGAACAATAAAATCGCTGGGTATGTTTATCCTTTTCCTGAATATCTGTCATAGTTCCATAAAACTCTTTGGCAAAATTCTTACCAATAATCCGAAGTTTATGAGAAACTCCTGTGGTTTCGATATACAAAATGTCATGGTAAGGAATTTTCAAATCATTTCCTTTATAGTTGTAATCAAAATAGTCTACAACATCTTCGTTTTCAAGCAGCATGCTCTTAGTGTAAAAAATACTCTGCTCGATACGTTTTTTGAACAATTCATCATTGATGTCCTTATCTACAAAATCTAAAGCTGATACCTGATACTTATAAGTTAAAGTAGCAAATTCAGATCGACTAGTAATAAAGACAATAATAGCATAAGGATTGTGATGACGAATAAACTGAGCCACTTCAAATCCCTTTTTCTCAATTCCATGAATATCGATATCTAGGAAATAAAGCTGGTTTACTTCATCATTTTCGATATATTCCTTAAACTCACGAACTTTTCCTGTTGTCTTATATGAAATAGGAATATTCGATTCTTCCGAGATTTCATTTAATATTCTCTCTAGTCTCACTTGATGTTCAATAACATCTTCTAAAATTAATACTTTCATTCAAATTCCCTCTTAAATCTAATAATTTGTCTAAATGTGTTATCTTCCATCTCAGTTTCTAAAATAATATTGTCATACTTATCTAAAATCTCTTTGACATTATTAAGTCCTAGACCTCTATTTCTTCCCTTGGTAGAGAAACCTAAGGCAAATAGGTCCTCTGAAGGCGTCATAGTGATTTTACATGAATTCTGGATAACTATAACTGTTTCAAAATCCATTTTAATGACTGCAACTTCCATTTGTTTCAAGTAACTATCTGCGGCACCTTCAACAGCATTATTTAATAGAATGCTCATGATGCGAACAAGATCAAGTAAATCCATTGACAATCTAGTAATGACATCTTTTACTTCCAATGTAAACTCTACATCATTATTTCGTGCATATACAATCGATTGAGCAATTAAACTTCGTAAAGCCGAATCTTCTATGTTGTTTAAATCAAAGTAAGTATATTTGTCTGACCTCAATTTCTGATTTGCTTTTACTAAGACCTCGTTGTAAATCCTGTCAATTTCGTGTAAATCTCCGCTGTCAATCGCCATTTGCATGCTGACAAGCATACCTGCATAGTCATGACGAAAACCTCGAATCTCATTATACAAACCTACAATCTCATCTGTATAAGTTTGTAAATACTTTTGTTCAAATTTCTTCTGCTTTAGGGCAATCTCTTTTTCAATTTGAACCTTATAAGAATTCATTGCAAAGAAAACTAATAGCAGACAGATAAAAACAATGGTTGATAAAATACTTCCAAAACTATTTAAGTGATGAATAGTACTTACTATATCTGAAACAAACAATAAGATATGCAATCCAAAAAAAGCAACTATCACTTTTTTTAAAAAAGGGTAGAGGTAATCTTTATCAAAATATTTTATTTTTAAATGAAAATAACGAATTGTTTTTAAAATAACAAAATAGGTCAACAACAATACTACTAGAAAGAATATACTTTCATAGTGTAATGCAAGCTCATCACCTGTTATCGAGGATAGGGTTACAGCTATAAAAGTATGAGTACTGTGATATAAGAGAGAAAGCAGGAAACTTAGGAATACTCCCCTATACTTATCAAACTTTTTAAACCATATAAAATAAGCGTATAAAATAAATGGATATAAAAATTTTTCAATCCCTAGTCCACTTAAATATATAGAATAGAAGAAAAATTCAACTACAAATTCTACTATTACTGTATAAAAAATAAAGAAGTATTGTTCTTTTCTAGTTGTATTACAAATCAAATTATAACTTTTACTAGTAATAAAAATATGTAATATAACGCTTATTATTGCGAAAAAATCCATTCTTTTCTCCCTTTACTTTCTTTTAAAAAAATAAAATAAAAAATTATTTTCCTTTCTAATTTCTCCACCTCGAATCTCCTGCAATTCTGCCTCTGTTACCTCTTTAAATTGTTCCAATTTTACTGTATTTTTCATAATGAAATCTCCTGTATTATTTTTTTCTTGTAAGTTAACTTACAAACCTATTATACAAAATGAAGACCATATAAGAAAAAATTTTTCCCAACTGTACATTTTTGCACCTGAAACGCACTTTTTTAAGAAAAAAGCTGGGACTCATCCCAGCTTCGCATCTAAAATTGATCCCAGCAGGATTCGAACCTGCGACCGTTCGCTTAGAAGGCGAATGCTCTATCCAGCTGAGCTATGAGACCTAACATGACCATTCTATCAAAAAACAAGAGCTAAGTCAATCTTCTATTTGTGGTAAGGAGAACCCTGCTGAATCGTAAAAGCACGGTAAATTTGTTCAACTAAAACCAATCTCATTAACTGATGTGGTAATGTCAGACGTCCAAAACTGATAGAAAGATTGGCCCTATTTTTTACAACAGGAGCTAGACCCAAACTTCCTCCAATGATAAAAGTAAGAGTTGAGTAGCCTTTGATAGAAGCCTGCTCTAGTTGCTTACTAAATTCCTCTGAGGAGAGTGTTTTTCCTTCAATGGCTAGTACAACGACAAAGTCCCTTTCTCCAACCTTAGAAAGAATTCTTTCACCTTCTGTTCCCAAGATTTTTTGATTTTCTAATTTACTGGCTTTGTCAGGTGTTTTCTCATCAGCAAGTTCAATCATTTCTAATTTGGCGAAACGTGAAATTCGTTTGGTATACTCAGCAATGCCATCTTTTAAGTATTTCTCTTTCAGTTTTCCTACTGTTACAACTTTTATTTTCATTCTTCTATTCTATCATATCCACACTTCATTTCACATCTTATACACATGAAAATCATCCAAAAATACTATTAAATTCACAGAATAATGTGAGTTATCCACAACTTGTGTAAAACTTTTAAGCTTAGATTAAGTTAATAGGTTTATAATCTTGACAAACAATAGCAAACGGAGGCGTTTATGAAACACTTACAAAAATTTTACAAAAAAGGAGTTACTTTTCTTGTAATTATTCTAATAGGATTTTTGAGTGGTGCACTAGGAAGTTTTGTAACATTACAACTTTATCAAAAACAAGGAAATCAAGCTACAAATAATAATTCTGGCACTGTAACTCAAACATCATACAAGAATGAAAACTCAACTACTCAAGCAGTGAATAAAATTAAGGATGCTGTTGTATCAGTCATTACTTACTCTGCTAATAAACAAAGTAGTGTATTTGGAACCGAAGAATCAAATTCTGATACGGATAATCAACAGATTGCAAGTGAAGGATCAGGTGTCATCTATAAAAAGAACGAAAATGATGCTTATATTGTAACAAATACTCACGTTATTAACGGAGCTTCAAAAGTCGATATCCGTTTAGCTGATGGTACAAAAGTCCCTGGTGAAATTATTGGATCGGATACCTTCTCTGATATTGCTGTCGTAAAAATTTCTTCAGAAAAAGTTACAACAGTGGCAGAATTTGGTGATTCAAGCCAACTTAACGTTGGAGAAACAGCGATTGCTATCGGTAGTCCTTTAGGTTCAGAATATGCTAATACAGTTACACAGGGAATCATCTCAAGTCTTAATCGGAATGTTTCTCTAAAATCTGAAGATGGTCAAGCTATTTCAACAAAAGCCATTCAAACAGATACGGCCATTAACCCTGGTAACTCTGGTGGTCCTCTTGTAAATATTCAAGGACAAGTAATTGGTATTACATCAAGTAAGATTGCAAGTAATGGTGGAACATCTGTAGAAGGTCTTGGTTTTGCAATTCCTTCAAACGATGTACAAAATATCATTAAACAGCTTGAAAGTGATGGTAAAGTGACTCGTCCTGCTCTTGGAATCCAAATGGGCAATCTGTCCAACGTTGGAGCTAATGATCTTAGAAAACTAAACATTCCAAGTGGCCTCACTTCAGGTGTAGTTGTTCGATCTGTTCAAAGTAATATGCCTGCAAATGGACATCTTCAAAAATACGATGTCATTACTAAAGTTGACGACAAAGAAATTACTTCATCAACAGACTTACAACATGCTCTTTACAACCATGCTATTGGAGACACTATCAAAATAACCTACTACCGTAATGGTAAGGAGGAAACAACCTCTATAAAACTAGATAAGAATTCTGGTGATTTGGAACGTTAATTGACATCAGTGTAAAGAAAACTTTACAGAAAGTAAAAGATATGTTAGTGTAGAATCATGGAAAAATTTGAAATGATTTCTATCTCTGAAATACAAAAAAATCCTTACCAACCTCGGAAAGAATTTGATGTAGAAAAATTAAAGGAATTGGCTCAGTCAATCAAAGAAAATGGGCTCATCCAACCAATCATCGTTCGTCAATCTCCTGTAATTGGTTATGAAATCCTTGCAGGAGAGAGACGATATCGAGCTTCTCTCTTGGCTGGTCTGACCTCTATCCCAGCCGTTGTAAAGCACCTCTCAGATCAGGAAATGATGGTTCAATCAATCATTGAGAATTTGCAGAGAGAAAATTTAAATCCTGTTGAAGAAGCACGCGCCTATGAATCTTTAGTAGAGAAAGGATTTACTCACACTGAAATAGCGGATAAAATGGGGAAATCTCGTCCTTATATCACTAATTTTATTCGTTTACTTTCCCTACCAGAATATATCTTAACTGAAGTAGAAAATGGAAAAATTTCTCAAGCGCATGCACGTTCCCTAGTTGGTTTGGACAAAGAGCAGCAAGACCATTTCTTTCAACTAATTAAAAATGAAGACATCTCTGTGAGAAAGTTGGAAGCACTACTGACAGAAAAAAAACACAAGAAGCAAAAAAAAAGTGATTCTTTCATCAAAGATGAAGAAGATAAATTAAAAAAACTACTAGGTTTAAGTGTAGAAATTAAACTTTCTAAAAAAGATACTGGAAAGATTGTCATCTCTTTTTCAAGTCAAGAAGAATACGATAGAATTATTAACAGCCTGAAATAAGGCTGTTCTTTTATTTTCTTAACCCACAAATTTATCCACTAATTTTTTTATCAAAAACCCTACTAAATCAAGGAAAAAGCTATTTATCCCCAACCTGTGGATAAATACTACTAACATTGTGGATTCTTTTCCACAATCTGTGGAAAAATCCTACTATCTATGGTAAAATAAGTCTAGCACTAAACTACTAAAATCATAGTAAAGGAGGAAAAATAGTTGAAAGAAAAGCAATTTTGGAATCGTATTTTAGAATTTGCTCAAGAAAGATTGACTCGATCTATGTATGATTTCTATGCTACACCTGCTGAACTCATCAAAGTAGAAGAAAACACAGCTACTATATTTCTACCGAGATCAGAGATGGAAATGGTGTGGGAAAAGCAATTAAAAGATATTATCATTGCTGCTGGTTTTGAAATTTATGATTCTGAAATCAAACCTCACTATATTTTCACTAAACCTCAGAGCACAGAATCTCCTCAAGTAAATGATACGAATAGTGTCTCTACTTACAATTACACACCTGCACTACCAACGATTCCTTATTCTGAAACAGGATTAAAAGAAAAATATACCTTTGATAACTTTATTCAAGGTGATGGGAATGTTTGGGCGGTGTCTGCTGCGTTAGCTGTATCAGAAGATTTAGCTCTAACCTACAATCCTCTTTTTATCTATGGAGGGCCTGGTCTTGGAAAGACTCACTTGCTCAATGCGATTGGAAATGAGATTTTGAAAAATATTCCTGATGCGCGTGTCAAGTACATTCCTGCCGAAAGCTTTATCAATGACTTTCTTGAACACTTGCGACTTGGGGAAATGGAAAAGTTCAAAAAGACCTACCGTAGCCTTGATCTCTTGTTGATCGATGATATCCAATCTCTCAGTGGCAAAAAAGTCGCGACCCAGGAAGAATTTTTCAATACCTTCAATGCTCTTCATGATAAACAGAAACAGATTGTCCTAACCAGTGATCGAAGTCCTAAACACCTAGAAGGCCTTGAGGAAAGACTTGTTACACGCTTTAGCTGGGGATTGACGCAAAATATCACCCCTCCTGACTTTGAGACACGTATCGCCATTCTTCAAAGTAAAACAGAGCACTTGGATTACCATTTCCAAAGTGATACTCTAGAGTACTTGGCTGGCCAATTTGATTCAAATGTTCGAGAATTAGAAGGAGCAATCAACGATATCACTTTAATTGCCAGAGTGAAGAAGATTAAGGATATTACTATTGATATTGCTGCGGAAGCTATTAGAGCACGTAAGCAAGACGCTCGCCAGATACTTGTTATTCCAATTGAGAAAATCCAAACTGAAGTTGGTAATTTTTATGGAGTGAGTGTCAAAGAAATGAAGGGGACGAGACGAGTTCAGAACATCGTTTTAGCACGTCAAGTTGCCATGTACCTAGCTAGAGAACTGACAGATAACAGTCTTCCAAAAATCGGAAAAGAATTTGGCGGAAAGGATCACACCACCGTTATTCATGCCCATGCTAAAATTAAATCATTGATTGACGAAGACGATAATTTACGTTTAGAAATAGAAGCAATCAAAAAGAAAATTAAGTAGCTTGTGGATAAGTTTTCCTTTCTTATCTTTTTTATCCACATTTTTTAAACAAGCTTAGAAGCTTAAGTTTACTAAATAGCACTCAGTTTTCCACAGAATTCACACACTCTATTATTACTATTAACTTTCTAATACTAAAAATAAATAAAGGAGAATCCATGATTCATTTTTCAATTAATAAAAATTTATTTCTACAGGCCTTAAATACTACAAAACGAGCAATAAGCTCTAAAAATGCTATTCCAATTTTATCAACAATCAAAATTGACGTTACCAATGAAGGAATTACTTTAATTGGATCAAACGGTCAAATTTCTATTGAGAATTTCATTTCTCAAAAGAATGAAGATGCTGGTCTCTTGATTACTTCTTTGGGTTCGATTCTTCTTGAAGCTTCTTTCTTTATCAATGTTGTATCTAGTCTACCTGATGTGACTCTTGATTTTAAAGAAATTGAACAAAATCAAATTGTTTTAACCAGCGGCAAATCAGAAATTACCCTAAAAGGAAAAGATAGCGAACAGTACCCACGAATCCAAGAAATTTCAGCAAGCACTCCTTTGGTTCTTGAAACCAAACTACTCAAGAAAATTATCAATGAAACAGCTTTTGCTGCGAGTACGCAAGAAAGTCGTCCCATCTTAACAGGTGTTCACTTCGTATTGAGCCAACACAAAGAACTAAAAACAGTTGCGACAGACTCACACCGACTTAGCCAGAAGAAATTGACTCTTGAAAAAAATGGAGATGATTTCGATGTGGTAATTCCTAGTCGTTCTCTACGCGAATTTTCAGCGGTATTTACAGATGATATTGAAACTGTAGAGATTTTCTTTGCAAATAATCAAATCCTCTTTAGAAGCGAAAATATTAGCTTCTACACTCGTCTCCTAGAAGGTAATTATCCTGATACAGATCGCTTGATTCCAACAGACTTTAACACTACAATTACTTTTGATGTTGTTAATTTACGTCAATCTATGGAACGTGCACGTCTCTTATCAAGTGCGACTCAAAACGGTACTGTGAAGCTTGAAATTAAAGGTGGGGTTGTTAGTGCCCATGTTCACTCTCCAGAAGTTGGTAAAGTAAACGAAGAAATCGATACGGAGCATGTGACTGGGGATGATTTAACTATTAGTTTTAACCCAACTTACTTGATTGATTCCCTCAAGGCTTTAAATAGCGAAAAGGTAACTATTAGCTTTATCTCAGCTGTTCGTCCATTTACTCTTGTGCCAGCAGATACTGACGAAGATTTCATGCAGCTCATTACACCAGTTCGTACAAATTAAGTAAAAGAGGTTGAGCCTGGCTCGCCTCTTTTATGATATAATCGAAAAAGAAAAGGAGAATAGTATGTATCAAGTTGGAAATTTTGTTGAAATGAAAAAACCACATGCTTGCACCATCAAGTCAACAGGTAAAAAGGCCAATCGTTGGGAAATTACACGTGTAGGGGCAGATATCAAAATCAAATGTAGCAATTGTGACCATCTTGTTATGATGAGTCGCTATGATTTTGAACGAAAAATGAATAAGATTGTTGACTAAGAACCCTTAGTTAGAGGGTTAGCAAGTTTTCCCTTTTTGTGTTATAATGTTAGGGATTGAAATGAGAACGGAGAATGAGAAACTATGGCTTTAACAGCAGGTATCGTTGGTTTGCCAAACGTTGGTAAATCAACCCTTTTTAATGCAATTACAAAAGCAGGAGCAGAGGCGGCAAACTACCCATTTGCGACTATTGATCCAAACGTTGGGATGGTGGAAGTTCCAGATGAACGCCTACAAAAACTAACGGAAATGATTACTCCTAAAAAGACAGTTCCAACAACATTTGAATTTACAGATATTGCAGGGATTGTAAAAGGAGCATCAAAAGGCGAAGGTCTAGGAAATAAATTCTTGGCCAATATTCGTGAAGTAGACGCGATTGTTCATGTAGTTCGTGCTTTTGATGATGAAAATGTTATGCGCGAGCAAGGACGTGAAGACGCCTTTGTGGATCCACTTGCAGATATTGATACCATTAACCTAGAGTTGATTCTTGCTGATTTAGAATCAGTCAATAAGCGCTATGCGCGTGTAGAAAAGATGGCACGTACGCAAAAAGATAAAGAATCAGTAGCAGAGTTTAACGTTCTTCAAAAAATTAAACCAGTCCTTGAGGATGGAAAATCAGCTCGCACCATCGAATTCACAGATGAAGAACAAAAAGTTGTCAAAGGTCTCTTCCTTTTGACCACTAAACCAGTTCTTTATGTTGCTAATGTGGATGAGGATGTAGTTTCAGATCCAGATTCTATCGAATATGTGAAGCAAATTCGTGAATTCGCAGCGACAGAGAATGCTGAAGTAGTAGTTATTTCCGCGCGTGCTGAGGAAGAAATTTCTGAGTTAGACGATGAGGATAAGCAAGAGTTTCTTGAAGCACTTGGTTTGACTGAATCAGGCGTTGACAAGTTGACTCGTGCAGCTTATCACTTGCTTGGGCTTGGAACTTACTTCACAGCTGGTGAAAAAGAAGTCCGTGCTTGGACCTTTAAGCGAGGGATGAAAGCTCCTCAAGCAGCTGGTATTATCCACTCAGACTTTGAAAAAGGGTTTATTCGTGCAGTAACAATGTCATATGAGGATCTAGTGAAATATGGATCTGAAAAGGCTGTAAAAGAAGCTGGGCGTTTGCGTGAAGAAGGAAAAGAATATATCGTTCAAGATGGCGATATCATGGAATTCCGCTTTAACGTTTAATAACATTTTATAAATAGTGTCAATTAGGTTGGAAAAAAATTCCAACCCTTTTGGTTTTTGAAAGGAAAAATAAATGACCAAATTACTTGTAGGATTGGGAAATCCAGGGGATAAATATTTTGAAACCAAACACAATGTTGGCTTTATGTTGATTGACCAACTAGCTAAAAAACAAAATGTCACCTTTACACACGACAAGATATTTCAAGCTGACCTAGCTTCTTTTTTCTTCAATGGAGAAAAAATTTATCTGGTCAAACCAACGACCTTTATGAATGAAAGCGGGAAAGCTGTTCATGCTTTATTGACTTACTATGGTTTGGATATTGAAGATTTACTCGTTATTTACGATGATCTTGACATGGAAGTTGGGAAAATTCGTTTAAGAGCAAAGGGTTCAGCAGGTGGTCATAATGGTATCAAGTCTATTATTCAACATATTGGAACCCAAGTATTTAACCGTGTTAAAATAGGTATTGGAAGACCTAAAAAAGGCATGTCAGTGGTTCACCATGTTTTAAGTAAGTTTGATCAGGATGACTATGTGGGTATTTTACAGTCTATTGACAAGGTTGACGATGCTGTAAACTACTATTTACAAGAGAAAAACTTTGAGAAAACAATGCAGAGGTATAACGGCTAAATGGTGACTTTATTAGATTTATTCTCAGAAAATGATCAGATAAAAAAATGGCATCAAAATCTGATAGATAAGAAAAGACAACTAATACTTGGTTTATCAACTTCTACCAAGGCTCTTGCAATTGCAAGCAGTCTAGAAAAAGAAAATAAGATTGTGTTACTGACTTCAACTTATGGAGAAGCAGAACGAATTATCAGTGATCTTCTTTCTCTCTTAGGAGAGGAGTTTGTCTATCCATTTTTGGTCGATGACTCTCCTATGGTAGAGTTTTTGATGTCTTCACAAGAAAAAATCATTTCGCGGGTTGAGGCCTTGCGTTTTTTGAGTGATCCGTCTAAGAAAGGGATTTTAGTTTGTAATATCGCAGCGAGTCGGTTGATTTTACCCTCTCCGACTAGATTTAAAGAAAGTATTATAAAAATTGCAGTTGGTGAAGAATATGATCAACATGACCTTCTTCACAAATTAAAGGTAATCGGTTATCGAAAAGTTACACAAGTACAGACCCAAGGGGAGTTTAGTATTCGAGGAGATATTTTAGATATTTTTGAGATGTCTCAGTTAGAACCTTTTCGAATTGAGTTTTTTGGTGATGAAGTAGATGGAATTAGGACTTTTGAAGTTGAAACACAATTATCGAAAGAAAATCAGACAAACCTCACTATCTTTCCAGCTAGTGATATGCTTTTGAGAGAAAAGGATTATCAACGAGGTCAGTCAGCTTTAGAAAAGCAAATTTCGAAGACTCTATCGCCGATTTTGAAATCCTATCTAGAAGAAATTTTGTCAAGTTTTCATCAAAAACAAGTACATTCAGATAGTCGAAAGTTTTTGTCCTTATGTTACGATAAAACATGGACTGTATTTGATTATATTGAAAAAGATACACCAGTATTCTTTGATGACTATCAAAAATTGATGAATCAGTATGAATCCTTTGAAAGAGAATTAGCACAATACTTTACAGAAGATTTACAGAATGGTAAATCATTTTCTGGGATGCAGTATTTTGCAGATACAGAGCAAACCTATAAAAGACAAAGTCCAGTTACCTTTTTCTCCAATCTGCAAAAGGGCTTAGGAAATCTTAAGTTTGATCACATTTATCAATTTAATCAATACCCCATGCAAGAATTCTTCAATCAGTTTTCTTTTCTTAAAGAAGAAATTGAGCGATACAAAAAAATGGACTACACTATTATTTTGCAGTCTAGCAATTCAATGGGAAGTAAGACGTTGGAGGATGTTTTAGAGGAATATCAGATCAAATTGGATTCCAGAGATAAGTCAAGTATCTGTAAAGAATCTGTAAACTTGATTGAGGGTAATCTAAGACATGGTTTTCATTTTGTAGATGAAAAAATTCTCTTGATTACTGAACATGAGATTTTTCAAAAGAAATTAAAACGTCGTTTTCGAAGACAACATGCTTCAAACGCAGAGCGATTAAAAGATTATAATGAACTTGAAAAAGGGGACTATGTTGTTCACCATATCCATGGAATTGGTCAATATCTAGGAATCGAAACAATTGAAATCCAAGGCATTCACCGTGATTATGTCAGTGTACAGTATCAAAATGGTGACCAAATCTCCATCCCAGTAGAGCAGATTCAGTTACTGTCTAAATATGTTTCAAGTGATGGGAAACCTCCAAAACTTAATAAATTAAATGATGGTCATTTTAAAAAAGCCAAGCAAAAAGTTAAGAGCCAGGTGGAGGATATAGCTGACGATTTAATCAAACTCTATTCTGAACGCAGTCAATTGAAAGGCTTTGCTTTTTCAACTGATGATGATGAGCAACATGCTTTTGATGATGCTTTCCCTTATGTTGAAACGGATGATCAACTTCGTAGTATTGAGGAAATTAAGAGAGATATGCAGGATTCTCATCCCATGGATCGACTTTTAGTTGGGGATGTTGGTTTTGGGAAGACTGAGGTTGCAATGCGTGCTGCTTTTAAGGCAGTCAATGATCACAAACAGGTGGTCGTTCTAGTTCCAACGACGGTTTTAGCGCAACAGCACTATACGAATTTTAAGGAACGATTCCAAAATTTTGCTGTTAATATTGATGTGTTGAGTCGCTTTAGAAGTAAAAAAGAGCAGGCAGAGACACTTGAAAAATTAAAGAATGGTCAAGTCGATATTTTGATTGGAACGCATCGTGTTTTGTCAAAAGATGTGGTATTTTCAGATTTAGGCTTGATGATTATTGATGAAGAGCAACGATTTGGTGTTAAGCATAAGGAAACATTGAAAGAACTGAAGAAACAAGTGGATGTCCTAACCTTGACAGCTACTCCAATACCTCGTACTCTTCATATGTCTATGTTGGGAATCCGAGATTTATCTGTTATTGAAACACCTCCGACCAATCGTTATCCAGTGCAAACCTATGTTTTGGAAAAGAATGATAGTGTGATTCGTGATGCTGTCTTGCGTGAAATGGAGCGTGGAGGTCAAGTTTACTATCTTTACAACAAAGTTGACACGATTGACCAGAAGGTTTCAGAATTACAGGAGTTGATTCCAGAGGCTTCGATTGGGTATGTTCATGGACAAATGAGTGAAATTCAGTTAGAAAACACTTTATTGGACTTTATTGAAGGTCAGTATGATATTTTGGTGACGACTACTATTATTGAAACAGGAGTTGACATTCCGAACGCCAATACCTTATTTATTGAAAATGCGGACCATATGGGCTTGTCAACCTTGTATCAATTAAGGGGAAGAGTTGGTCGTAGCAATCGTATTGCTTATGCCTATCTCATGTATCGTCCAGAAAAATCAATCAGTGATGTCTCTGAGAAGAGATTAGAAGCGATTAAGGGATTTACAGAATTGGGCTCAGGATTTAAGATTGCGATGCGAGATCTTTCGATTCGTGGAGCAGGAAATCTCCTAGGAAAATCGCAGTCTGGTTTCATTGATTCTGTTGGTTTTGAATTGTATTCGCAGTTACTAGAGGAAGCTATTGCTAAACGGAATGGCAATGGAAACACAAGAACCAAAGGAAATGCTGAGTTGATTTTACAAATCGACGCCTATCTTCCTGACACTTATATTTCTGATCAACGACATAAGATTGAAATTTACAAGAAAATTCGTCAAATTGACAATCGTGTCAACTATGAAGAACTACAAGAAGAATTGATGGATCGCTTTGGAGAATACCCAGATGTAGTAGCCTATCTTTTAGAGATTGGTTTGGTTAAGTCATATTTTGACAAGGTCTTTGTAGAACGTGTAGAGAGAAAAGAAAATAAGATTACAGTTCAATTTGAAAAAGTCACTCAACGACTGTTCTTGGCTCAAGATTATTTTAAAGCCTTATCCGCAACGAACTTAAAAGCAACTATAGCTGAGAATAAGGGAGTAATGGAAGTCGTATTTGATGTCCGGAACAAGAAAAATTATGAAATTTTAGAAGGTCTGCTGATTTTTGGAGAAAGTTTATTAGAGATAAAAGAATCAAAGGAAGCAAATCTCATATGACATTTTTCTTCTATAAAAAGGATAAAAATGGTACAATAATAATTTGAGGTAATAAAAATGAGATTAGACAAGTATTTAAAAGTATCACGAATTATTAAGCGCCGCACAGTCGCAAAAGAAGTAGCAGATAAAGGTAGAATCAAGGTGAATGGAATCTTGGCCAAAAGTTCAACGGATTTGAAAGTTGATGACCAAGTTGAAATTCGATTTGGAAATAAGTTGTTGCTTGTTAAAGTACTAGAGATGAAAGATAGTACAAAAAAAGAAGATGCAGCAGGCATGTATGAAATTCTCAGTGAAACACGGGTAGAAGAAAATGTCTAAAAATATTGTACAGATGAATAATTCTTTTATTCAAAATGAACATCAACGTCGTCGTTACCTGATGAAGGAGAGACAAAAACGAAATCGTTTTATGGGTTGGGTCCTTATTTTGATGATTTTGTTGTTTATTTTACCAACTTATAACTTGGCCCAAAGCTATGATCAGTTACTGCAACGCCGTCAGCAATTGACAGAGTTGAAAGAACAATACCAAACTCTTAGTGATGAAAAGGATAAGGAATCCGCTTTTGCTACAAAGTTGAAAGATGAAGACTATGTAGCAAAATATGCACGCGCAAAGTACTATTACTCAAAGAAACGAGAAGCAATTTACACAATTCCTGATTTGCTTCCGAGGTAATGTCATGGAAAATTTATTAGAGGTTGTTGAGCAATTTTTAAGTTTATCAGATGAAAAATTAGAGGAATTGGCAGCTAAAAACCATTTATTACGATTACAAGAAGAAAGGGAAGAGAAGAATGCGTAAGTTCTTAGTAGTTTTATTGCTACCTGCTTTTATTATAACTTCAAGAGCAGTTAGCACAGAAAAACAGCTTCCTTACTCTTCACAAGAAATTTATTATCTAACCGAGTCTGATTATGGATTCTACTATAAGGAAACTCTTGAATCTCCAATGGTTTATGGAGAAACAGCCGTCTATGCTAATGAGGATCTTGTTAAGGAGTCTGGTAAATTGACTCCTGAAAACGCCTTTAAAATAATAGAATGGCGTTTGAATAGACAAGGTATTCCTGTTTTTAAATTAGACAATCATCAGTTTATTATTGCAGATAAGCGTTTGGTCTATGATCAAAGTCAAGTTGAAATTCAAACTAGACAGGTATGGTTGGAGCCGGGGGTTGTTATTTATAATAGTCCTTATGATGCTAAAGAAATTTCTTCATCCCTCTCTCCCTATCAACGCGTAACAGTGGACAGAACCCTCTTTGCTGAGGGACAAGAATTTCTTCATATTGATCAAGTTGGGTGGGTATCAAAAGAGTTCGTCTCAGAAGAAGACAATCGCATCCAAAAGGTTCAAGAAATCTTATCAAACAACTATCAGAATGAAAATTATTCTATTTATGTTAAACAACTGAGTACGGGTAAAGAGGCTGGTGTGAATGAAGACAGCAAACTTTATGCAGCTAGCATCTTGAAACTAGCCTACCTTTATTATGCTCAAGATAAGATAAATCAAGGAAAGTATACGCTAGATAGTAGCTTTAAGTATGTCCCAGAAGTAAATAGTTTCCCTGGGTCCTATAAACCAGAGGGTAGTGGTAGCTTGCCTAAAAAAGAAGATAACAAAGAATACAGTCTTCAACAGTTAATTACCAAGGTAACAAAAGAGTCTGATAATGTTGCTCATAATATTTTAGGTTATTACGTGACCAATCAATCTGACGGGGCTTTCAAAGAAAAAATGTCCACCATTATGGGTGAAGATTGGGATGTGAATGATAAATTGACTTCTTCAAAAATGGCTGGAAAGGTCATGGAAGCTATTTATAATCAGAATGGTTTTGTTCTAGAGTCTCTAGGTAAGACCGATTTTGACAACCAACGAATCGCAAAAGGTGTTTCGGTTAAGGTAGCTCATAAAATTGGAGATGCCGACGAGTATAAACATGACACTGCCATTGTTTATACGGATTCTCCTTTCGTTCTTTCTATTTTCACTAAAAATTCTGATTATGACACTATTGCTAAGATAGCTAAGGATGTCTATGAGGTTTTAAAATGAGGGAACAGGATTTTTTAAATCATTTTCTCCGAAAAGAGTATTTCAAAAAACATTCGAAAGTCGTGTTAGCTTTGTCTGGCGGACTGGATTCAATGTTTTTATTCCATCTATTGTCTACTTATCAAAATGAGTTAGAAATTGAGCTGATTGTAGCACATGTCAATCACAAGCAGAGAAGGGAGTCTGACTGGGAGGAAAATGAACTAAGGAAGTTAGCTGATGAAGCTGGACTTCCTATTTATATCACAAGCTTTTCAGGAGACTTTTCAGAAGCGCGTGCTCGAGAGTTTCGTTATGATTTTTTTAGGAAAATCATGAAAGAGGTTGGAGCGACCGCCTTGGTTACTGCCCACCATGCAGATGATCAAGTTGAAACGATTTTGATGCGCTTGATTCGAGGAAGTCGGCTACGTCATTTAACAGGAATAAAAGAAGGTCAAGTAGTTGATGATATTGAAATCATCCGTCCCTTGTTACCTTTTCATAAAAAGGATTTTCCACCAATTTTTCATTTTGAAGATCAAACAAATCAGGAAAATACCTATTTTCGCAATCGCATTCGGAATAGGTATATACCAGAGCTTGAAAAAGAAAATCCTCGTCTTAAATCCGCCCTTTTAGATTTAGGAAGGGAAATTTCAGATTACCAAGCAACAATAACGGAGCTTTCGAAACAAATTGATGTGGAAGATTTGAATGAGCTATTTTCATACTCTCAACAAACTCAAGGAATCTTGCTCCAGAACTATCTTAATCAATTTCCAGACTTAAATCTGACAAAGGCTCAGTTTTCTGAAGTTCGACAGATTTTAGCAAGGAAAAGCCAGTATCGTCATTCTCTTAAAAATGGCTATGAATTGATAAAAGAGTATCAGAATTTTCGAGTTTGCAAAATCAGTCCACAGGCCGATGAAAAGGAAGATGAACTTGTGTTACACTATCAAAATCAAGTTCGATATATGGGCTATTTATTTTCCTTTGGCATTCCTATTGAAGGGGATTTTATTCAAAAAGTAACGGTTTCACGGGAAACATCTGTACATATTAGATGTCGAAAACCTGGCGATGTTCTTATCCTGAATGGTCATCGAAAGAAATTGAGACGCTTATTTATAGATTTGAAAATCCCCATTGAAAAACGAAAAACAACCCCTATTATTGAGCAATTTGGAGAAATTGTCTCAATTTTAGGAATTGCGACCAGTGATTTGAGTAAAAACACGAAAAATGATATAATGAACACTGTAATTTATATAGAAAAAATAGATAGGTAAAAAGATGTTAGAACACGATATTAAAAAAATCCTCGTTTCACATGATGAAATTACAGAAGCAGCTAAAAAGCTAGGTGCGCAACTAACAAAAGAATATGAGGGGAAAAATCCAATTCTTATTGGAATTTTGAAAGGATCGATTCCTTTTATGGCTGAATTGGTCAAACATATTGATACGCATATTGAGATGGACTTCATGATGGTATCTAGTTACCATGGTGGAACAGCAAGTAGTGGTGTCATCAATATCAAGCAAGACGTGACTCAAGATATCAAAGGAAGACATGTTTTATTTGTAGAGGATATCATCGATACAGGTCAAACCTTGAAGAATTTGCGAGATATGTTTATTGCAAGAGAAGCAGCTTCTGTTAAAATCGCGACTTTGTTGGACAAACCAGAGGGACGCGTTGTTGAAATTGAAGCGGATTATACTTGCTTTACTATTCCAAATGAGTTTGTAGTAGGTTATGGTCTAGATTATAAAGAAAATTATCGTAACCTTCCTTATGTCGGAGTATTGAAAGAAGAAGTTTATTCAAATTAGAAAGATCTATCTTTAATGAAAAAACAAAATAACGGTTTAGTTAGAAATCCATTTCTCTACTTGTTAATTATCTTCTTCCTTGTGACAGGATTTCAGTATTTTTACTCTGGAAATACTGCTGGACGAAGCGAAAAAATTAACTATACAGAATTGGTAAAAGAAATTACAGCAGACAATGTAAAAGAATTAACCTATCAGCCAAATGGTAGCATCATTGAAGTGTCTGGTGTTTATAAAAATCCTAAGACTAGTAAAGAAGAAACAGGAATTCAATTTTTTACTCCTACAGCTACAACAGTAGAAAGATTCTCAAGTACTATTCTTCCGTCTGATTCAACAGTTTCAGAATTGCAAAAACTTGCTTCTGAACATCAGGCTGAGGTTACAGTCAAACATGAGAGTTCAAGTGGTATGTGGATCAATATCCTTGTGTCTGTTGTGCCATTTGCTATTCTCTTCTTCTTCCTATTCTCTATGATGGGAAATATGGGAGGAAATAATAGTAGAAATCCAATGAGTTTTGGACGTAGCAAGGCTAAAGCTGCTAACAAAGAAGATATCAAGGTACGATTCTCAGATGTTGCAGGTGCTGAGGAAGAAAAACAAGAATTAGTCGAAGTTGTTGAATTCCTAAAAGATCCAAAACGATTTACAAAACTTGGTGCGCGCATTCCTGCGGGTGTTCTTTTGGAGGGACCTCCGGGAACAGGTAAGACATTACTTGCTAAGGCGGTTGCTGGAGAAGCAGGAGTTCCATTCTTTAGTATTTCAGGTTCTGACTTTGTAGAAATGTTTGTCGGAGTTGGTGCAAGCCGCGTTCGTTCTCTTTTTGAGGATGCAAAAAAAGCAGCGCCAGCCATCATCTTTATCGATGAAATTGATGCTGTTGGTCGCCAACGTGGTGTTGGTCTTGGTGGAGGAAATGATGAACGTGAACAAACCTTGAACCAACTCTTGATTGAGATGGATGGTTTTGAGGGAAATGAAGGAATCATCGTTATCGCTGCGACGAACCGTTCAGATGTTCTTGATCCAGCTCTTCTCCGCCCAGGACGTTTCGATAGAAAAGTCTTGGTTGGTCGCCCTGATGTTAAAGGTCGTGAAGCAATCTTGAAAGTTCACGCTAAAAATAAACCTCTGGCAGACGATGTTGATTTGAAACTAGTTGCCCAACAAACCCCTGGCTTTGTGGGAGCTGACTTAGAAAATGTTCTAAACGAGGCAGCCTTGGTTGCAGCCCGTCGCAACAAATCAATCATTGATGCTTCAGATATTGATGAGGCAGAGGACAGAGTGATTGCTGGACCATCTAAGAAGGATAAAACAGTATCACAAAGAGAACGTGAATTGGTTGCTTATCATGAGGCTGGACATACCATTGTTGGTTTAGTACTGTCAAATGCCCGTGTTGTTCATAAAGTTACCATCGTACCACGTGGACGTGCAGGTGGTTACATGATTGCACTTCCGAAAGAGGATCAAATGCTTCTATCTAAAGAAGACATGAAAGAGCAATTGGCAGGTTTGCTGGGTGGTCGTGTAGCTGAAGAGATTATCTTTAATGTCCAAACGACAGGAGCTTCAAATGACTTTGAACAAGCTACACAGATGGCTCGTGCAATGGTCACTGAATACGGTATGAGTGAAAAACTTGGCCCAGTTCAATACGAAGGTAACCATGCTATGTTTGGTGCACAAAGTCCTCAAAAATCAATTTCAGAACAAACAGCCTATGAGATTGATGAGGAAGTTCGTTCATTATTAAATGAGGCACGAAACAAAGCTGCTGAAATTATCCAATCAAATCGTGAAACTCATAAGTTGATTGCAGAAGCGTTATTGAAATACGAAACATTGGATAGTACACAGATTAAATCTCTTTATGAAACAGGAAAAATGCCTGAGACAGTAGAAGAGGAATCTCATGCACTATCTTATGATGAAGTAAAATCAAAAATGAGTGAAGAAAAATAAATTTAGAGAGGTTCGACCTCTCTTTTTATGTTCTAATGTGATGGCTACCGAGCAGATGCCCTGATAGTCGACCCTCCTCGTACAGGCTTAGATGATAAGCTATTGGATACCATTCTGACCTATGTTCCAGAAAAGATGGTCTATGTATCCTGCAATGTTTCGACCTTGGCACGAGATTTAGTTAAACTGGTAAAAGTCTATGATCTCCAGTATATCCAGTCAGTTGATATGTTTCCCCACACTGCACGGACAGAAGCAGTTGTTAAGTTAGTGAAGAAAAGAAAAAATCAACTTCACTGAAAAAAGATCTTGACAAAGTAGGAAAAGTAGGTATAATAGAAAGAGTTGAAA